>NZ_JBALTN010000008.1:0-208078 GCF_036964565.1 Parasphingorhabdus sp.
ACAGTCACTGCAATGAAACCAAAACACTCACTTATTTCATGCAGCCAGTCTGTCTATTGAATGCTGACGGGGGACAGGCATTTCGGAACATATTGATGAAAAAGATCCCGTGATCGTGCTTGCAGCGGTTCTGGTTCACATGCTCACAAAAGTTCTTCTTCAAGACCCGGCAAGCCCATTTCGTATTGCCAGCAGCCTTGGACAAGCAATGGAGGAATTGGAGGCTAGCCTGGTCAGCTTGAGAATGCATGCAGAGGCTGTTGAAGTGTACGTCAAGGAATTGCGCAGTGACGCAAATTTAACTCTATACGCGCTCCAGGAAGCAAGAGAATATGCAAAAGAGGCCCGGAAAAAGCCGGCGCCAATCCTGAAACTCGATCCCGAACCTGGCTCGGCAGCATGGCGGTATACGCTCAGCCCCAATGCGCTTGGCCGGGTTACGACGTCCGCGTTTTTGGCCTCGTTCTGTGGGAGCGGCCTCGTCGCCGCCGTAATATTATTACTTATACGATGAAAATAACATCGTTTATCCTGACAAATGGGCCTGCAGCGCTTGATGCCAGCAATCTGCCAGTTCGACCAAATAATCTGGCTTAAAGGGACTATCATGACAAAATTGATTAGATTGGTGCGCCAAACCGCGGACGGTTGGCATAGAGAAAACATACAGTCGGAAAAGTGGGATGCTACTGACAACCAAAGCAAACACACACCTGTATCTGCCGCTGTTTTTGAAAAGGTGACGGCTGCTTTCAGCGTATACGGCGATAACGGTCCCAGAATCCTTTCTATCGATAGCTTTGATCGTGATTCTCACTTCGAATGTGAAATAGAAATCGAACTGCCAGGAGGGGTGATCTTGGAAGTCGATTCACAATCTTATATGCGCCCCATGCCGATCCCAGAAACCCTGGCAGAAGCCTCTGATGAGGCCGCAGAATTAGTTTCCCTATTCGTTAGCTGGTGTGCGCGTTTTGGTTTCGGAAAACTTACCGATAAGTTTGATGACCTCCGATCAGAGCTCAACAAATTATTCGAGCAATGGTCGAACGATGGCGACGCGCACATTGATCTTGTCGACCTACGAATAAAAAAAGAACCATACTGGCAGGACTCAGTCGACGGCCCAGTTCAAATAACGATCAGCTGCTTGAATGAATATCTTCTTGGAGAGGATATGGATATCGAAGGCTGGTATCCGGGTGAGGCGGTAGCTGCAGTGAGGGAGCTGCATGCGGAAATGAAAACAAGAACGCAGGCAAAGGCGCGTCTGGAAAGGCATGGAGCGGACGGCTTCATCGATCTTATAGCAATGAATTCACTATTGCTTGATGGCAGCATCAAGGCACGGCCGGAGGACTATCTTCCCATACTTCGAGAGCCCGATCTGCATCCGGATTATAAGGTAAAGTGCGGCCGGTTGTATCTTGAGGCAACCGATTCTTCTGATGCTCGCCTAAAATGGCATGACGGTTACATTGACATATACGATCTGGAAATTCCCAGCACTCTGCGTGAATCCTTGCCTGGAAAAGCCATTACCGCGCTAATTGAGCATCCCTTTCTTACCTCCGAAATTATAATAAGGGACATTAGGAAAATGTACGATGGCAAAGATTATCATCGAATAGAAATTGAGCAACCTTGCTTTTTTTACTCCCGCGGGACAGGTCGTTTTTGGACAGCCAGAGAGCTCGACAGATCACACGAGTTATATGGATAGCGGACCTTCGGGCAGACCCCGGTAGGTGCAGAGGGTACCTATTCCCATATGAGATATGATCCGAATCGTTATAAGGAGTGCAATTATCGCCAAGCTCTAAGGGCTCAACTTCAAAGCTATCATGACAAATAGGTGCTATCACCCCACCGGCTTGGGGATTGGTTGTGCATAAACCGCCGCACTCCGCTATCTTTCCGGCATGCCCCGAGGCCGAGATATGGCAGCCGCGCATGAGCGGAACCGCGGCAAGAACAGCTGCCTGAGGATTAAGACCCCTGGGGCGAGCTGTGAATGCGGGTTGGGAATACAGTTGAGGGCTATTTGCCTTGTCGATGACGGTGGTGAAAAAAAATTCGGCCAAGCTCTTTCAGCCTCATGACTCGAAAGCTGCCCACCTCAATAAACGGTGAACAAAGGGAATTGTTATGAAACGTTTAGACCGCGCTTTGAAAATTCGGGATATAATCGTAAATTCGAAATCTGCCGAGCGATGCTGGGATGACCAAAGCGGTGTGAGGAGGCTGACCATCAAGACGAGCGATTGGGAGGCCAGCTTGAACACACGCTTCAATCCACTCATAACAGACGATGTTGCTGCACCGAGCTATCTCAGTGCATTGCTCCGCGCAAACGCGAAAGAACGGCTCGATAATCTTCTCGATCTATGGCTCCCAGAATTGGGAAAAGTGCTGTCGCTGGAATGGTCTGACGAGGAAGCAAATCTGATCAGCATGAAGCGTGGAGATTGGGAAGCGACGCTATTCGGATTACCTCCCTATGAAAGAAAGCGAAGTTCGAAAGTTTGAGGGGGGACCGTTTGCTTTGTCACTCGGTCTCTTACTGGTCTACAAGGCACCATGTATTCCGGCGCCTATTTTTGGCCGCCACCCGGAATAGCATATGGGCCCTTTGGTGCACGGTGGGGCAGCATTTCGCTGACGCGGTTCGTCGGGGGCAAGCATGTTAACAAGTGGACAAAAAAAGCGTCTTTTCGATACGACGCACCTTATGACCCGATCCTTCCCGATGACCTTCGGGTGCTCAGCAAAATGGCATGGGCAACGCCGTTGGTATATTAGCAGCAATTTCGAACCCATTTGTTCAATTTTGCCTGATCATGAACAATGCTAGCAGTTTTTTGACTACTGCTGACCGCCCATCCAAACAGGGCTCAGGGGTTCCGTCCGATAGTCTCAATGGGAAGCCAGCGCAGATAAGGATTTTGGTAGAAATCAGCTGTGGATGCGAATGGCTTTGCGAAGCAGTCAGGGTCCATCAACATTGTCGATGACGTAACCCGCGAATGCCTCCGTGCGGTCCCTGATACATCGATCTCGGGCAAGCGGGTCGTCCGCGAGTTGACCGACCTCATTGCGGAGCGCGGCAGGCCCGGCATGATCGTCAGCGACAATGGTACCGAGCTGACCTCGAACGCAGTGCTGGCCTGGTGCAGAGAAGCCGGGGTCGAATGGCACTACACCGCTCCCGGCAAGCCGACCCAGAATGCCTTCGTCGAGAGCTTCAACGGGCGGATGCGTGACGAGCTGCTCAATGAGAGACTGTTCATGAGCATGGGACATGCCCGCGAGAAGGTCACCGCATGGGCCAAAGATTACAACACCGGACGACCACACTCCTCGCTCGGATATGCCACCCCGGCGGCATTCGCCGCTGAACTGAATAAGCAATGGCCAGCTTCGCTACGCCCTACGGGCTCCGCTGCGCAGACCATTGCTCAACCCGCGCTCATGCGCAACAACGATGCCGAGACTCCAATCGCAACTGGATGAGAGTCGGGGGTCACGTCAGCAGTGGTCGCGAAGGCCATGCACAATAGCATGCCTAAAAAAGCCTGGACCGAAAATTTATATCCGGATATTTTCATAGACTGCCTCATGTTGCTGGTTCTGCTTGCATATTCTTCTCTCTTCTTTCGGCGCGTCCGTGGATCAGCCTGTATAATGCAGGCAGCACAATCAGCGTCAGGATGGTCGAGGAAATAATTCCTCCGATTACGACAGTGGCAAGCGGGCGTTGCACTTCGGATCCGGCCCCGACGTTCAGAGCCATCGGCACAAAGCCGAGCGATGCCACCAGCGCGGTCATCAGCACAGGACGAAGCCGGGTGAGCGCACCTTCGCGAATAGCTTCCTCCAACGCCATGCCGCGCTCCCGCAAATCGCGGATGAAGGATAGCATCACGACACCATTGAGCACCGCCACGCCCGATAAGGCGATGAAACCAACTCCTGCTGAAATTGACATCGGAATATCTCGTAGGGCTAGCGCCGCTACGCCTCCGGTCAGCGCCAAGGGCACTCCGGAAAACACGATGGCAGCGTCACGGGTCGAACGAAACAGCATGAACAACAAGCCAAAGATAAGCAGGAGCGCCATAGGCACGACAATCTGCAATCTTGTGGCTGCTGACTGAAGCTGTTCAAATGTCCCGCCATATTGAACATAATAGGTTTCCGGCAGTGCGACATCGCTATCGATCTTTGACCTCAGTTCGGTGATGAACGATCCCAAATCGCGTCCGCGAACATTGGCGGTAACAACCGCGCGGCGTTTCCCATTTTCCCGACTGATCTGGTTAGGACCAACGGACAGTTCAATATTGGCAATTTCTGACAAGGGCACGAATTCACCGCTACCTCCACTCGTAATCGGGATTGGCAAACGGCCAAGCCGCTCAATATCGATGCGGATTTCTTCTGGCAAGCGAACGACGACGTCAAAGCGCCGGTCACCCTCAAAAACCTGACCCGCATTGCGCCCGCCGGTAGCGGTCGCCACTGCATCCTGCACATCGCTGATATTTATGCCATAACGGGCCAGAAGTTCGCGGCGCGGCGTCACCGACAGAACGGGAAGCCCCGTCACCTGTTCCAGTTTGGTATCCTGCGCGCCGGGTATCGATTCCACGATCGATTCAATTTCAGCGCCCGTTTCGAGCAGTTGATCCAGATCCTCTCCGAACAGTTTGACCGCAACATCGGCGCGGACACCCGCAATCAGTTCGTTGAGCCTCATCTGCACAGGCTGGGTAAATTCATAATTATTGCCCGGAATCTGCTGCACCGCTGCGTTCAATTCCTCGACCAGCTTTTCGCGAGGTTTCCGCGGGTCGGGCCAATCCTTGCGGTCTTTGAGCATGATGAAATTATCGGCAACCGATGGCGGCACCGGATCGGTTGCCACATCGGCGGTCCCGATTTTGGCAAATACCCGCTCGACTTCAGGAAACTCGCTAATCCGTTTTTCCAGCGAGCGTTGCATCTGGATCGCCTGGCTCAGGCTGGTGCCAGGGATGCGTAGCGCGTGCATGGCAATGTCGCCCTCATCGAGGTTCGGGATAAACTCCGACCCCAGACGCGTTGCGCCCCATCCGCTGACCGCAACCAGCAAAGCCGCCCCGGCGATCAGGATTTTACCCTTGGGCATGGACCAGTCGAGCAATGGCGCATAGCCTTTGCGCATCCAAGACATGACGCGGTTCTCTTTCTCCTCAACCTTGCCGGTAACGAACATGGCAATCGCTGCTGGCACGAAGGTCAGCGAAAGCAAAAGCGCCGCAGTAAGCGCAAGCATGACGGTTATTGCCATGGGGTGGAAAGTTTTGCCTTCAATCCCGGTCAGCGCGAAGATCGGCAAATAGACAACGGTAATGATGATAACACCAAATATCGACGGTCGGATGACTTCGCTGCTGGCGCGGGCAACCAGTTGAAAACGTTCGTCACGGTCAAGCAGGCGACCAGCTTTATGCTGTGCTTCCCCCAGCCGTCTGAGGCAGTTTTCCACAATGATCACGGCGCCGTCGACGATCAAACCAAAATCTAGGGCGCCAAGGCTCATCAGGTTGGCGGACACACGCCCTGCCGCCATGCCGGATAGCGTCATCAGCATGGAAATCGGTATGACCGCTGCGGTAATCAGCGCAGCACGAACATTACCGAGAAGCAGAAACAGGATGACAATTACAAGCAGCGCGCCTTCGAGGAGGTTTGTCTCAACCGTTGCAATGGTCCGCTCGACCAATTCTGTCCGATCATAGAGCGGCACGGCCTGCACTCCAGCGGGAAGCGATCGGTTCACCTCCTCCAGCTTTTCTGCGGCGGCCTGAGCGACAATGCGCGGATTGCTGCCGGTGAGCATATAGACCGTGCCAAGCACGATCTCCTTGCCGTTTTCCGTTGCTGCGCCGTTGCGTAATTCGGAACCGATTACGACTTCGGCAATATTGCCAATACGAATAGGTATCCCGCCGCGTTTTGCGACGATTATCTGCGACAGATCATCCTGATCTTCGACACGGCCCGGTATCCGGATCAGGACTTGCTCGCCCGCCCGCTCTACATAGCCTGCACCGGCATTGGCATTATTCGCTTCCAGCGCATCGACCACATCGGTCAGCGATATGCCCAGCGACGCCAGTTGCTCGGCATTAGGGGTCACATGATATTGTTTGGTGTAGCCGCCAACAGTGTTGATCTCGGCCACCCCTCGAACATTGCGCATCTGTGGGCGCACTACCCAGTCATGCAAGGTGCGTAAATCGGTCGGCGTCCACTCTGAACCATCGGATTTTCTTGCGCCCTTTTTGGGCGTAACCGAATACATGAAAATCTCGCCAAGTCCGGTCGCGGTAGGTCCCATTTGCGGTTCGATGTTCGGCGGCAATTGTGACTTGGCCGCCTGAAGGCGCTCGTTCACCAGCTGCCGGGCAAAATAGACATCGGTGCCGTCCTCAAAAACGACTGTTACCTGGCTCAGGCCGTAGCGCGAAACCGAACGAGTATAGTCCAGCTTCGGAATGCCTGCGAGCGCCGTTTCAATCGGATAGGTAACGCGTTGTTCTGCCTCAAGAGGAGAAAAACCCTCGGCCTCGGTGTTTATCTGGACCTGAACATTGGTGATATCGGGCACAGCGTCAATGGGCAGGCGCGTGGCGCTCCACACACCAATCGCCATCAGTATCACGACAACGGCGAGCACAAGCCAGCGCTGCGCGATCGAGAAGCCTATTATTCTAGCGAGCATGGTTTGGTTTCCCATTAGTGATCGTGAGATGCGCCGGACTTTTCAATGTCCTGCCGAATGAGGAATGATCCTTTTGCGACATATTTGGTGCCAGGCTTGATGCCGCCCAGAACCTCAGTCCATTCAGAGGATTTGCGGCCAAGTTCGAGCATGCGCACTTCGTAAATTTCACCAAAATTGGCATAGACCACGGTGAAATCCCGAAACGGCTGCAACGCCTCTGTCCGAACCGCCAGCGGCACTGTCACTGCGTTCACCACCACACGTCCGTGCAGAGCAATACCGGGACGCCAGCGTCCATCGCGGTTCGGCAGACGCGCGCGAACCAGCGCCGTCCCTGCTGCCGAATTGCCTTCGGGCAAATAGCCTCCGAGAACCGAATCAGCGACCGGCTTGCCATCAAGCGTCTCAATGATGATTTTCTGGCCAGGCCGGATTGTGCCCAGATCACGCGGGAAGATATTGAAGACGACGCTCGTGCTGCCTGGATCAGTGATGACATATATAGGCTGGTCATAGGCAACATTGCCGACATTGGCGTTGCGCTCTGCAACCACGCCACTGACAGGCGAATAGACCGGATAGATTTGCAGCGATTCACTCGATTCAATCCGCGCCAGTAACTGGCCCTTCTTGACGTAATCGCCGACCGCTTTTGTCACTTGCATCACTTTGCCGGGGAATTGCGCTCTGATTTCCGAGGTCGCAGCCGGGTCCAGTTGGACGACGCCCTCCACTTCACGAATATCGCTGATCGATTGTGGTCCAACGGTTTCAATTTCAATCCCGCCATCTTTTGCGGCAGATGCGTTTATTTTCGTCTGACCTTCGGGACTTGAATATTTCCAGACATGGCGTTTCCCGCCGGAAGCGGCGACAACCTGCACATCAAAGCTATGGGGTTCAATCACTGTGCCCTGACCGACCAGATAATCTTTCTCCGGCTTGAAGGTGAATTTTTCAACTTCACCATCCAATCGTTTCAGCGTTACGGTAAGCTTGACAGACTTCGGGTCTACAGGCTTGCCATCGCTTGTCGGATAGACACGAAATTCCGGCGGCACACCGTCTTCAAATACCGTCATTTCGACCGCGAAATCGCCGTCACGAAGCATCTTGCCGCGATGAGGGCCTTTTTCTTCTTCGGCTGCCTCACCTTTGCCCGCTTCACTCGGTGCATCTGTGCTACATGCGGCCATCGGCACAAGAAGCAATACCGCCATCGCTGCACCAATTTTCCAGTTCGTCTTCATGGCTTTGTAAATCCTTCATTGATTGCAGCAACAGACGCGTCAAAGCGCCCGGTGAGCCGGTCTATTTCGGTTTGGAGATCGCGATATTCGATCATGGCGGTTAACCAGTTGTCCTGCGCCACGATGATCGCGTCGGCTGCATCTTGCATGTCCCGAAAGCTGAAACCGCCGCGATTATAACCCTCGCGCACCTGCGCCAAAGTCTTCGCTACGCGCGGATAAACTTCGGACTTGATTGCTTCCGCACGGCTAAGCGCACGGTCTGCTTCTGCTCCGAGACTTGCCCGTCTGCGTAATCGGTCTAACCGGTTGGCCTCTGCCGTCAGTTCAAGACGCAAGCGTTCGGCGCGCGCGCGTTCGATATTGCCTTGATTGCGATCAAAACGCCCCAGCGGTATGGTAATCCCGGCAACCAGCGCAATATCATTGCTTCCCTTGATAAAACGCGTGCCGCCATTGACGGTATAATCCTGGGTCTTGCGGGTTTGTTCCACCATAACCGCTGCGCTTGCCCGCGCCACCCTGGCTTCTTCGAGTGCTTGATCAGCCTCTGCCAGTTCGATCTTTTGATTGCCGCCAAGCACCAATTCTCCGACCACATCAAGATCATCGCCATTGCCGCCCCAAAAAGAGGCCAGAGCGTTGCGCGCATTGCGCAGTTGTGCCTGAGATTGTTCCACTGCGATCTGGGCCTGCGCCACTCGTGCCGCAGCCCGCGTTTCTACAAATAGCGGGTCCTTGTATCCGCGCACCCGCCGTAAGGCTTCACTCTGCAAGCCCTCTTCAATGGATAACTGCTGCTTTGCGATGGCCTCGATTTGCTGGGCTATCAAAATATCCAGAAACGATCGCTGCACAGCGGCGGCGAGTTCCAGCCGGGTGACTTCGGCAGAGGCACTGGCCACACCGATTTCCCGTTCAGCCAGGGCAACGCGTGCCGCCCGCTTGCCGCCGCGTTCAATCGATTGATTATAGGTGGCAGTGACCTCCGCCTGGCGCAGTATGCTATAGGGGCCGGTGCCGACAAAATTTTCTGCTTCTACGGTAACCGATGGATTGGGACGAACGTCAGCTTGCACCTTTCCAGCGCGCGCCGCTGCAATCGCAGCTTCCTCGGCGCGCAATAACGGCGCTGCCTCAAGCGCTTTTGCAACAGCCTGATTGAGCGAAACGGTTTCCGCAAGGCTTGGTGCACCGGTCACAAGCAACGCACCCGCCAGAAAGGCGGCACGTGAATATCTTAACATTTGTTGTAAACTCCTGATCCATAACAATTACAGCGCGCAGAAAGCTGCACGCTGCGACTAATAGATCAGGCTAAAGGGGGCTCGATGAGTGGCTTCTGCGTCACAGACCGCATGAAAGCCGGGGCAGCCGCAAAGACCAAACCACGGTCATCAAAAGCGGTGGCTTCAATTTTGCTACCGTCAACCTCAACTGCCGTAGGCGAAAAATGCTGATGCGTATCACCTTTTAGATCGCGGCTATCATCTCGCTCACTGGAATCACTGGTCATCGCTATATCCAACTCCGCCGAGGATATATTACTATCGTGGTGATGGTTAAAAGCGAGACTGGCACTGTCGTGATCGTCATGATGATCAACCAATCCCGGACCAGCATGAACACTCCCGAAAACAAGAGCGATAGCTATCAACATCAGGAATAATCGAGCGAACATTTCGGTGTCACTAGCAATGGACCTGTTGAATCGCAATAAATATTAGAAATACTGACTCGTTTTCGGATAAATATAGACCTTAGCCTTCTATGAAATAGCTCAAATGCTGGGCCAAAGCCATCATTAGCGCAGTAGCCCCGGTCACTGTCGCCGGTCCACAGGCCTTTTGCAGGATCAAGGCGGTGCCGCCTGCGGAAGGATATTTATTGGACACCTTGATATAGGTATATGCGCTAAATCCGCTGATCACGGCGGCAATAAGGAAAGCCAGCGGGAATAATGGGCCGGATAACTCCGCAACCTGCCCGGTCAGAGCAAATATTCCGGCACCGATCATCACACCGGTGCCCATTGCTACCGTCCCCGCCAATGACAGGCTTCCAGCTTTGTAGGACGTAGTTTTTTCAACAGTTCTCAAGGAGCGTCCTCTATGATCTTCTGTCCATTATTTTTAAATCGCGCTGCCCGGTCCGCAAAACGGCTCATGTGCGATGCCGCTTCCGTTGTCAGAGGATGTTGTGTTGCATCCTCCCTGGGTGAAATAAGTTCTGCCAATGCACGAACTTTTTCATGGGTTTTATCTGGGCTTTCCGAAAGCAGAGCCAGCACGATATTCTCCAGTGCGATAACGCGAACTCTAAGCTGGACGAGTTCGGCGTTACCTATGTGCGGATCTTCCGATGTCCGGTTCTTCTGCTCGGATTGTGCGCCACCTTCATTGTCCCAGCGGGAAAGCGCACGATAAGGGTCGCGATATAGCTCGGCGTCTTTTTTATCAGTCATGGATCTTTCCTGTCTACTTGGGGCTGCCTTCTCGCGAACCAGAGTGTGATCGACAGTATCACAATCCACATCACAATGGGGATCAGGCCGACATCTACAAACGGTATGACCGGCATAAGGTCGCTATAGCGCCAACCCCAATCCCAGTCGCGCGGCACCTTCGTCGCGAATATTTCGATGACTAGCGTGATTGTCAGACCCGTTCCCAAATAGACCCCCAACATCCAGATCTTTGGATCGAACATCCAGTATCTATTTCGTTTAAGCAAAGAGACGAGCGAATAGGCGACGAGCAGGATCCCGGCGTCGCCGAAACTTGCTTGCGTGCAGCCCAATGTCCTCTCCCAATAGGTTGCCTGCCCGACATCAAAAAAGGGCATCTGCAGAAATTCCCAGATGAAGGAAGTCATAAAGCCGAAAATCGCGATGTGCACTTCAGGTTGCTTGTCAAAGTTCATGATACGACAACTCCGGTTTTGAATAGCGAAACAGAACCCGCTGCGGTCGTTAAATTATGCAATGTAGGAACTTGGGTCAAAATCATTTCGGCTTTTCTGCCTCGCGTCTGCGAAGCAAATAATAAGCGGCGGGCACAACAAATAGCGAAAGCAAGGGCGCGCTCAGCATTCCGCCGACCATCGGAGCGGCAATCCGGCGCATCACTTCCGACCCAGCGCCTTCGCCTATCAAGATCGGAAAGAGGCCCGCCAGAATCACTGCTACGGTCATCGCCTTTGGCCTGATCCGCAGCAACGCGCCTTCGCGCACTGCCTGTTTGACCTGCTCTGCGTCCGGCTTGTCGCCGCGGGCTTCCAGCGCCTGTTTCAGGTAAATCAGCATCACTACGCCAAATTCGGCCGACACGCCGGCAAGCGCGATAAAACCGACCGCAGTCGCAATCGACTGGTTGAGGCCCATCGCATAGAGCAGCCATAATCCGCCGGTGAATGCGAAGGGCAATGTTGCCATAATGAGCAGGGCTTCATCGAAGCGGCGGAAGGTAAGATAAAGCAGGAAGAAGATGATCGCCAAAGTGGCAGGAACGACCACCATCAGCCGATTGGTTGCGCGCTGCAGATATTCGAATTGCCCAGTATAGGCCACGCTAACGCCGGGCGGCAGATCAACCTCCTTGCCAATCGCCGCTTGCAAGTCTGCGACCACTGATACGAGATCACGGCCTCTAGTATCGACATATATCCATGTGGATGGCCGACCATTTTCACTGCGCAGCATCGGCGGACCCGAACTGATATCAATGTTGGCAACGGTGCCCAAGGTAATCTGCTGCAAGGATGGGGTCAGCACCGGAAGATTGCGCAGGTTTTCCAGACTGGAGCGTATCTCGCGCGGATAGCGGACGCTTATTGGATAGCGGGCCAGTCCTTCGACGGTTTCACCAATATTCTTGCCCCCGATGGCACTCGATACGATCGACTGGACATCGGAAATATTGAGGCCGTAACGCGCGGCAGCGGCGCGGTCGATATCAATGTCGATATAACTTCCGCCGGTCAATCGTTCCGCCAGGGCCGAACTGACACCATCGACCTTTTTGGCCGCGCCCTCGATTTTCTGGGCGACCTTGTCAATTGCCTCAAGGTTGTCACCCGACACCTTGATCCCGATCGGGCTTTTGATTCCGGTCGAGAGCATTTCGATACGGTTACGGATCGGCGGTATCCAGAAATTGGCCAGTCCGGGAACCCTGACGGCTTTGTCCAGTTCCTCGATCAGCTTGTCCGACGTCATGCCCGCGCGCCATTCTTCTTTCGGCTTGAAATGGATAGTCGTCTCGAACATGGTGAGCGGGGCAGGATCGGTCGCTGTATCGGCCCGACCAGCCTTGCCGAACACTGTTTCCACTTCGGGCACCGATTTTATCAGCCGATTGGTTTGCTGAAGCAGTTCGGAGGCTTTGGCCGGAGATATTCCCGGCAAGGCATTGGGCATGTATAGCAAATCGCCTTCGTCCATTTGCGGCATGAACTCGCCGCCAAGCTGGCTGATCGGCCAAGCGCTTGTTGCAAATATGAGCACCGCGATCACGAGTAATTTTTTCGGGCTTTTAAGTGACCAGTCGAGTGCTGGCCTGTAGATTTTCATGAGGAAACGGCTGATCGGATTTTTCTCTTCGGACGGTATTTTTCCGCGAATGAAATAGCCCATCAAAACCGGTATCAAGGTGATCGAGAGAATGGCAGCCCCCGCCATCGCGTAGGTTTTTGTGAATGCCAGAGGAGAGAATAATCGTCCTTCTTGTCCTTCCAAGGTAAAAATCGGGAGGAATGAAAAGGTGATGATCAGCAGGCTGAGGAATAGCGCGGGGCCAACTTCAACCGCCGCGTCAACGACCAGCTGCCATCGCTTTTCGCCCAGCATCTCGGCATCCGGGTTGTCATTCTGCCATTTTTCAAGATGCTTGTGCGCGTTCTCGATCATGACAATGGCGGCATCGACCATCGCGCCAATGGCAATGGCAATTCCGCCAAGCGACATAATATTGGCGTTAATTCCCTGAAAGCGCATCACCAGAAAAGCGATCAATATTCCAAGCGGCAGGGTTAAAATTGCCACGAGTGCGGAGCGGGCGTGCCAAAGGAACAATGCGCACACAATCGCGACAACGATAAATTCTTCGAGCAATTTCGTCGTGAGATTGTCGACCGCCTTGTCGATAAGTTCGGAGCGATCGTAGGTCGTCACAATCTCTACGCCCGGCGGCAGGCTCTGCTTTAGAGTTGCGAGCTTCTCTTTCACGCCAGCAATCGTCTCGCGGGCGTTTTTACCGGAGCGCAAGATAATGACGCCGCCAGCCACTTCGCCTTCACCGTTCAGTTCCGCTATCCCGCGTCTGATTTCGGGGCCGATCTGAATGCGCGCAACATCGCCCAAGGTGACGGGAACACCGCCGCGAGCGGTCTTTAATGGGATGGCACGGAAATCATCGAGATTTTCCAGATAGCCGTTGGCCCTGACGATATATTCGCGTTCAGCCATTTCCACGATCGAACCGCCGACTTCCATATTGGCGTTCTGGATGGCCTTGATCACGCTGTCTTGATCAATCCCCAGAGACACCATCCGGTCAGGATCAAGCACGACCTGATATTGTTTGATCATACCGCCGATGGACGCGACTTCCGCAACGCCGGGAATGGTCTGCAATTCATAGCGGAGGAACCAGTCCTGCAACGAGCGAAGCTGGGACAGGTCGTTGCGCCCAGTCCGGTCGACAAGGGCATATTCATATATCCAGCCGACACCGGTTGCGTCTGGTCCAAGCGTCGGGACAACGCCGGTCGGCAGATCGGCTTGAACCTGATTGAGATATTCCAGAACCCGCGAACGCGCCCAATAGAGATCGGTGCTGTCATCAAACAGCACATAGACATAGCTGTCTCCATTGAACGAATAGCCGCGTACTGCGCGTGACCCCGGAACCGACAGCATCGTGGTCGCGAGTGGATAAGTTACCTGGTTTTCGACGATCTGCGGGGCTTGTCCGGGATAGGAGGTGCGAATGATGACCTGGACATCGGAAAGGTCTGGCAGGGCGTCGACTGGCATGGTTCTGACGGCCCAGATACCCGAGGCCAGCAATGCTGCCATAATCAACAGGACAAATATGCGCGCTTTCACACTGAGGCGTATGACCTTTTCGATCATTGGCCGGCCTCTGCGCGACTAATGCTGGTGATGATTGATCCGGTTTTCATTTGCATGAAGCGGAAGGTCACGCGGTCGCCTTTCTTAAAGCCGCGCAACAATCCCGGTTTGGCGAGTTTGAAATCCATCGTCATCGCCGGCCATTTAAGGGCGGGCACCGGTTCGTGCGACAAGGTGACCGCGCCGCTTTTGATCGCTTCAATTCTGCCGGAGGTTTGATAGCCGGACATTTTTGTGGGCGCGCTTTTCTGCTCACCATCAATCGGGCGCACTTTGATCCCCGATAGGCTTGCTTCTGAATCGACGAGGAATTGGCCAGAAACGATCACTTTTTCACCTGGTGACAGGCCGGCCAATATTTCCGTTTGCCCGCCGCCTTCGCGGCCTATTTTGACCTCTGCCGGGCGATAGCGACCCTTGCCATTCGCTAGCATTACCAAGTTGCGCGTTCCGGTTGCGATAATCGCTTCGGTGGGGACCAGAATAGCGGGACTGCCCGTGTCACCCATATCTACGGTAGCGAACATGCCTGGACGAAGCCGGCCGCCTTTGTTGGCCAGTTCAATCCTACCGGTAAGCGTTCTGGTTTCGGTTTCAGCGGACGGAAGGATGGCGATAACTTTACCTGCAAATTCCATATCGGGAAAACTTTGCAACTCAGCCACCGCGCGCTGTCCCACGCGGATTTCCGATGCTCTTGCTTCGGGAATGGCGACATTTAGCCATACCGTGTTCAGTCCGTTAATCTGTGCCAGCGGCGCGCCTTCGGACAAGGTCATGCCTTGACGCACGCTCAAACTTTCGATCACTCCGCCAATCGGCGCGGAGACCGTGTAAACGCTTTGTTGCCTTCCGCTTCGCGCTACCCGGCGGATCAAATCGTCCGGCATGCCCAGCAGCCGCATTCTTTCCTTTGCCGCTATTGCAAAACGGTCATTGCCGCTTCTTGCCAACGCAAGATATTCCGCCTGTGCGCCGCCCCAGTCGGGCACCAGTATGTCTGCCAATGGAGCGCCAGCAGGCACAATATCGCTGGGAGCGCGGCGATAGGTGCGCTGGACAAACCCGCCCGACCTCGCCTGAACAATGGCAACATCGCGTTCGTTAAATTCGATTGTTCCCGTTACACGGAGCTTAGATTCAATTTTGCCAACCAGTGCCTCAGCGGTGCGGATACCCAGATTTTGTGCAATTCCGGGAGCAATATTGATCCCCGGCTCTCCTATATTCCCATCACCACCTTCGTCAGCATATTTGGGAAGAAGCTGCATATCCATGAACGGAGACTTGCCCGGCTTGTCGAATTTTTGCTGGGGAAACATCGGATCATAATAATAGAGGATTTCCCCGTCGCCCTGCGTAACCGCGGTTTCGCTGCTTTCGCCCGCCCCGCCAGTGCCCAGCCAATATCCGCCACCACCAGCGACCAGAACCGCAGCAAGAACAAGCGCGCGCCATTTATTTTCTTGGATGGATGTCAGCGTCATGGCTGGTTCCTTTCATAAGTATATTTGATGCGAACCGTGTCGCGAACCAGTGTTGCTTCCCGGTCGAGCAGATCGATTTCTGCTTCGGCAAAAGCCACGGCTGCATTGAGCGCGGTGTCCAGATCAACGCGGCCGGCGCCGTAGCTAACCCGTTCCAGTTCAGCCTGTTTTTTGGCCAGCGGCAAAAGCGTGTTTTTGGACCGTTCCCAGTTTTCCCGGTAAGACCGGTTTGCAGCGAGATCGCTGGAGAGCTCTGCGCGCAATTGCCTTTCCAGATCATTGGCTTCCAGCCGGGCTGCACTGGCTTCCAAAATTCGCGCGTCGATGATCGGATTCTGGCGCTTATTTGCAAATAATGGCAGATCGATCGTTACACCGACCGAGACATATTCGCCATATTCCGGCCGGCGATGCACATAAGAGGCGTTCACACTGAAGTCCGGTCGCTTGTTTGCACGCGCCAGTTCCACGTCGGCGTCCGCCCGTTCTACTTTTGCATCCTCTATATCCAGAATGGGTAGCTCCTTGATCGTGCTGATAAGAGCTTCCCGGTCGATGGTGAATTCAGGGAGATTGCCTTGGGTTTCGGGGCTTTCGACGCCGGTCCACCGCGCGAGCATTGCCCGGGCCTTTTCAATATCGGCGGCACGCAGCGAGCGCCGGTCAGCCAGTTTCGCGATCAGCAGCTCCGGCTCAAATGCCTCAGCCGGCCGGGTGATCCCCGATTCAAGGCGAGCGCCAACCGTTGCCGAGACTTCATTGAGGCTCTGCTGCAAGACTTCCAATATTTTGAGCCGCCGCTGGGCGTAATAGAGATCGATCCAGGAAAGCGCAGAATAGAGCTGCACATCCTGAACCAAAGCTTCCTTATTGGCTCTTGCCACGGTTATGTCCGCTATCGCCTGACCCGCACGAGCGCGTCTTTTTGCGCCATTGGGAATATCCTGGCTGATACCGATCCTTTGCCTGGGAAATCCGTCACGACCGGGCCGCGGAGAAATCTCGAATGGGCCAGCAATTCTCCGATCCATTATGTCGACGCTGAGTTTCGGATCGGGAAGTTGATCGGCCGCAATCGCGGCGCTCTGCGCCGCTTCAACAACGAGTGACCGGGCCTCGATTGCCGGCGTCGCTGTCTCTGCCAATTCGACCGCTTCTGCGAATGTGAGTGGTTCGGCTTGAAGCGAAAAAACGGGGGTTTGCAACGCCAAGACAGGAAAAACTAGCAAAGGAAGTCGCGATTTGGCTCCGCGGGTTTGCTGTCTGTACTTCATCATGCCTCTTTCAATCATCCAAAAGCCTTTCCTCGCGGAGCTTTGCCTCAGCTATTATGCCGGACTAGTTTCCGTTTCGGTCATCAATATAAAAATAAGCGATGCGGAACAGCTGATCAGCAAAAATCCGTTCAAAGATTCTATACCTGCCAGAAACCGCAAATGACCGGTTGGATAAATATCACCGAGGCCAAGGGATGTATAATTCACCAATGAAAAATAGAAAATTTCCATTGATGAGATATCCGCCGGCTTAAAACTGCCAAGACCAGCACTGGATCCAGCTACAAATGCAATGGCGTAAAGGCCAGCCTCCGAAATATGTGCAATGGCTGCGGCATAAAGCCCAATCACCAGTTTACGGGTTTTACCCAAGCTTGTTGATTTGAGCCATTGATGCGTCCGGTGGATAACTTGAAAGTGGATAAATCCGGTTATTCCAAACATCGACAGACCAAGAAAAATTGTCCAGATCAATGGGAATGCCCTTCCATGCCGGGTTTGGCTTCATCATCGGTACGCCGGGTGGACAAATAATATTTCTCGAAAGCGAAAAAACCTGCAATGCCAGCGAAAGAAATAGCAATGATCATTGGATCACTAGCTGCTTTCATGGTCAGGAATGCTCCAAGGACAATCAAATCCAAAATGATAGCGCTAAGCAAAACCCATGCTTTTGCGCCGACATCATCCTTGAGATGGCGATAAACGCCCCAATGGATAACCATGTCCATGACCAGATAAAATATAGCTCCTAGGGACGCTATTCGAGTCAGATCAAAAAACGCAGCTAATAGACCCGCGGCGATAACTGTGAAGACAAGCGTGTGCTTTTGCACGTCACCGGGCATTCCAAAATGGCGATGGGGGATCAGGTTCATGTCTGTGAGCATCGCAAGCATGCGCGATACGGCAAAGACGCTGGCAAGGAGACCCGATGCTGTTGCGATGATGGCAACGGCAACCGTGAACCATACTCCATAGTCGCCAAAAGCAGGCCGCGCCGCCTCTGCCAAAGCATAGTCTTTGGCGGCGGCAATTTCGCTAATGCTCAACGTCGATCCCACAGCGAGCGCCACGGTCATGTATACTAGCAAACATATCCCTAATGAGATCATGATAGCGCGACCAATGTTTTTCTTGGGGTCAACGACCTCGCCGCCGCTATTCGTAATTGTGGTAAATCCCTTGAACGCTAATATTGCCAGTGCAATCCCGGCAATAAAGCCGGTTGGCGAAGTTGCTTCGCTTGGCGCAGCTTGCGTAAACTCGAACGTGAACCCGGATGCCCAAAGAATGGTGAGGGAAAAAATCAATATACCGCCGATTTTTAGAATCGCAGTGATTCCAGATATCGCACCGATAATCTTGTTACCGGCGATGTTGACGATAAATGCGAAGATGATAAGGCCTATTGCCAGTATCGAAACCAGAACGGAATCGCGGCCTATATCGAACAGTTGAAGCGTATAAGTCCCGAAAGTCCTGGCAACCAGGCTTTCGTTGATGATCATCGAAAAGGCCATCATCAACGCCGCCGCGCCAGTAATAGTCGACGGCCCATAGGATTTTTTGAGGATCGTAGCGATTCCGCCAGCTGACGGATATTTATTGGATACTTTGATATAGGTATAGGCGCTAAAGCCGCTAATCACTGCGCCAATCAGGAAGGCAAGCGGGAAGAGTGGCCCGGATAATTCTGCAATCTGACCCGTCAGTGCAAAGATTCCCGCACCGATCATAACCCCGGTCCCCATGGCTACCGTACCCGCAAGCGATAAACTATTTTTGTTATAGGAACTTTTTTGCATCTATTTTCGCCTTTGAGATGTGCGGAAGTTATGGCTGCGGTTGACGCCTTGCAAACCAAAGCGTGATCAACGGGATGAATATCCACATAAGGACGGGAACAAGGCCTATATTCGTACCGGGCACCAAAGGCATGAGTTCGCTATATCGCCAGCCCCATCCCCATTCACGTGGCACGCTGGTGGCCATTGCTTCAATAATTACCGTAATCCCCAGTCCGGTCAGTAGATAAATACTGATCATCCAGTATTTTGGAGAATGCAGCCAGTTCCGGTTCCGCGTTATTATCGAAACTGCCGTGTAGGCGAGCACCAATATTCCCACGTCGCCAAATGTTGCCCGGGTACAGCCCAGCGTTCTCTGCCAATAGCCTGCCGATCCCACATCAAAGAATGGCATTTGCAGGATTTCCCAAATGAAGGACGTGAAAAATCCGAATGTGGCGATATGAACCTCGGGCGCTTTGTCAAATTTCATGAAGCGACAAACTTTGCTTTAAACAGTGAAATGGAACCCGTTGCTGTCGCGAAACTTTGTGTTTTTTCCGTCAAATATCCCGGTGCCACCAATATTCTTTCCAATATACCCTCAGCATTGTGCCTCGTATCTTCAACGCCATCCAGCTGCTGCACCGTCATTCGAAAGGCAGCGCGCATCAGTGGTGACTTCTGCATTGCATAATCTGCAATGTGGAGTTCTCCGCCGGGCATAAGCAGGCTGCGCATGATTTCGGCTATCTCGTTCTTTTTTTCGAGCGCCACCTGATGAAACATCAAACTGGATGTTATCTTTGTAGGCTGCCATCCTTTGGGCAAAGCTTCTTTTGACAAGAACCCCGGAATCAACCGAATATTGGCACTGTCTATTTTTTTGGATGCGCGCTCGAGTGCCGCTATGTCCGGGTCAAGCCCGATAAAATCGGCTTCTGGGCACTGCTCCGCCAAAACAGCAAGCAGGCTGCCGGTCCCACAGCCCACATCCAAAATCCTGTCGCCTGGAAGCGGATTGATCTGTTTTACCAGCGTCGAACGCCAGTCGCTTTCCCGCGTCAAATACCGGATGACGAGATCATAGAGGGGCGTCAGGATTTTATAGCCCAATGGCGGGGTATAAGTTTCGATTGCCATTAGCTGCTACAAGGTCCGGCGGCGCAAGCGCAGCGCATTTGCGATAACCGATACTGAGGAGAGACTCATCGCAGCGGCCGCGATCATCGGGCTCAATAATATGCCGAACCAAGGATAGAGGATCCCGGCTGCGACGGGTACGCCCAGTCCATTATAGATAAAGGCGAAAAAGAGGTTTTGCCGGATATTGCCCATTGTGAGTTGGCTGAGGTGACGGGCCTTGGCAATGCCACCCAAATCGCCCTTTACCAGAGTGATTCCAGCACTCTCCATCGCTACATCGGTCCCCGTCCCCATCGCAATACCCACATCGGCTTTAGCCAAAGCGGGCGCATCATTGATGCCATCACCAGCCATTGCGACCTTCTTACCGGCAGCTTGTAACTCGCTGATCACCCGGTGCTTGTCTTCCGGTGATACATTGGCATGAATTTCATCAATACCAATGAGCTTCCCAACGGCTTGCGCGGTCGCTTCTGCATCTCCTGTGAGCATCACCACACGAATATTGGCGTTGTGAAGAGCCTTAATGGCATCGACGGTTGTTGGTTTGATGGGGTCTGCTACGCCGATGAGACCGGCAGGTTTCCCGTCCACGGCAACAAACATGACAGTCTGACCCTGTGATCGTCCATCTTGCGCTTTTGCAATTAGATCTGCGCTGCTCGCGCCGAGCCTTTCCATCATCTTTTCATTGCCGATGCCAACGCGCAGGTTCTGTGCAGTTGCTTCGACACCTTCCCCAGTAACCGACTGGAAATCGGTTGCTGCTTCAAACGAAAGGCCCTTATCCTTTGCGCCAGTTACAATCGCGGCGGCCAGCGGGTGTTCACTCGCCATTTCAATTGCAGCAACAAGTGCCAGCATTTCATCGCCATCAAAACCATGCGCGGGCTCTACCGAGACCAGTTTGGGCTTGCCCTCGGTCAGTGTGCCAGTCTTGTCGACCACGATGGTGTCTATCTTTTCCAAAGTTTCCAGCGCCTCGGCATTTTTGATCAAGATACCGTTCTGCGCACCCTTACCTGTGCCCACCATGATCGACATCGGGGTTGCAAGACCAAGCGCACAGGGACACGCAATGATCAAAACCGCGACCGCATTGACCAGACCATAAGCAAGAGCGGGATGAGGGCCCCAAATCGCCCAGATGATGAACGTGATAATCGAGATGAGAATGACTACCGGAACAAAAAGGCCGGCAACCGAATCCGCGAGCTTCTGGATGGGCGCGCGGCTGCGCTGTGCTTCCGCTACCATCTGGACAATCTTGGCGAGCAGCGTGTCTTTACCCACACGCTCAGCTGTCATAATGAAACTGCCGGTCTGATTGACTGTCCCACCGGTGACATCGTCTCCTTCGGCTTTGGCGACCGGGATTGGCTCGCCCGTGATCATCGATTGGTCAATCGTGCTGGAGCCCTTGGCAATAGTGCCATCGACGGGTATTTTGTCGCCCGGACGGACGCGCAGGCTGTCACCGGACTGCACCTGGTCGAGCGATATTTCTTCTTCAGACCCATCCGCACCAACGCGCAAGGCAATTGGCGGTGCCAGTTCCAGCAGTGCCCGCAAGGCGCTTGATGTCTGCCCGCGTGCCTTCAGTTCCAGTACTTGTCCCAATAGGACCAAAGTCGTAATGACTGCCGCGGCTTCATAATAGACAGCAACGCCGCCATCGTGCCCGCGAAACGCGGCTGGGAAGATATTTGGCAAAAAGGTTGCAACGACGCTGAATATATAGGCAACAGCTACGCCCAGCCCGATCAGGGTAAACATGTTGAGGTTCATGGTTTTGACTGATTGGATACCGCGAACGAAAAAAGGCCATGCACCCCAGAGGACTACCGGTGTTGCCAGCAAAAACTGCAACAACTGAGCTACCCCTGGTTCAAACAGGCCCTCGAATGGTTTGCCGGGGATGAGATCCCCCATTGCGTATATGAAGAGGGGGATGGAAAATATCGCGCTGACCCAAAAGCGCCTGCGCATATCGATATATTCAGGGTCAGGGCCGGTTTCTAAAGAAAATTCCTCCGGCTCAAGCGCCATGCCGCAAATTGGACATGAGCCAGGTCCGTCTTGCCGAATTTCCGGATGCATAGGACATGTATAGATAGTCCCTGCTGGCGTATGATCCCGTACCTCGCGATGCTTTCCCGAAATATAATGTTCTGGATCTGCAACAAATTTGGTTTTGCATCCGTTAGAACAAAAATGATAATCCCGAGCATCATGATATGCATGATGCTCGGTCTTATCCGGCTCAACAGTCATACCGCAGACGGGGTCTGTGACATGATCTGAAGAACCTTCATGGCTGTGGTCATGGCCTGAAAGGCCATGGGGGGAAGGAGTGACCTCAGCCATTAGCGGAATTTCCAATTCGTTTTTCGAAAAAGCGTTTCAGCGGGATTACAAAGAGCGCGATATACCAGCCATAAGCAAAACTACCGATGGCACCTGCGAGAAAGCCAGGCCATGTCAGCCATTCAAAACCGGGGAGCCATGGCGCCCAGGCTTCATGCATATGCGCCCAATCAGGTGCGATAATACCAAAACCAATGCATATTAGATAGCTGACAAGCAGGAACAGACTCAGAGTCCACCCCAGGATTAGAATTTGTTTTCCAGTTGAGATACCGGGCATATTACGCTCCAATCATTTTTGTTGATCAATATACTATAGTGGAGTATAGTTTAATAGTCAAGAGAGGTAATGGAACCTGGAAAAAACCTTTTGATTAAGCCACCACTGAAATAAGGGATTAGGAAAATATGACAGAAAAATTTACTCGAGAAATATCCCGGATGCACCGGATTGAAGGCCAGGTTCGCGGTATAGCTAAAATGATGGAGGAAGGCCGCTATTGCATCGATATTCTCCAACAATTTTCTGCTGTGGAGGCTGCGTTACGCGCCACAAAAATGAAAATATTGGAAATTCACATCAATCATTGCGTTGAAGAAGCCCTCACGTCGGGAAACAAAGCTGACCAAAAGGAAAAAATTGCCGAACTCGTCAGCTTGTTTGGCAAAATGGGAAAGTAGGAACCGGCCCGAAGCCTTAAAATCGAAATTCTAAAACTCCGGACCCATCCTGCGACCCTATGCGGGTTTAACTATTCCGGCTTGGCCGGTTCTGTTTTGGCCGGACCATGGCCCATTTTGCTATGATCCATCTTCGAATGATCCATCATCTGGCAGGACATTTTGCCATCAGCGTCTTTTTGCATCATACCTGGCATCTTCTTGCCATCCTTCATCATTTCACATTTCTGTGACTGATTAGCACCAGCCTTGTGAGAAGTACCGGCTTTGTGTTGATGCGCCAAAGCTGCACCGCTTGAAACCAGAGCGATTGCGCTGGCGATAACTGCTAGTTTATTCATTATATTTCCCTTCTAGGTTGTTCGTCTCAATTATAGTTTGTGAACACACTCTGCCCATCAGCGCCAAAGGCGATGACCTGGTAAGCTTGTGTTTGATTTTCATATTCCATGCCCGGTGACCCGACCGGCATGCCTGCTACGGCAATCCCTTTAACGCCAGCAGGGCGGGTTTCGAGCAATCGCTTGATATCAGCTGCTGGGACGTGGCCCTCGATGACATATCCGTCAATAACAGCGGTATGACAAGAAGCCAGCATGGGCGGAACGCCCAAAGCGGTTTTACGCGCCCGCATATTAGCTTCGTCTTTAACCGTGATCGTCCGGTCCATGCCTTTCTCGGCATGATCCGCCCACTTCAAACAGCAACCGCAGCCAGCATCCCGGTACATAACGATTGGGGCGGCGCTTACCGCTGTTGTGCAGGCTGCCAGCAACGCGAGCGTCAGACCACTGGCTGCTTTACGTAAAGATTTAATAGATAAGCTTTTGGTCATAAGTATTCCTCTACATTCCCATATGGTTGGGGCCGAGCGACATCTCTGCACCCCAATAGCCTTGAAATAGTATCGCCAGTGCTACGGCCGCCAGCCCGACGCGGAACACTGTGCGTTTGCCCGAGTTTGCGGGAGCATTAGACAAAAGAGCGAGCAATATGCCGGTTATGGCGATGCCGGTGCCTGTCCACCTGTGAAGTCCCAAAATCTCCGAACGATCACTCATGCGTATGCCGCCTGCGAGCCAGCCCAAAATTGCAGCCACAATGCCGCCGGCTGCACCGATCCAGACGAGGAACCGAACCGAACTCCCCACACCTGCCGTCGGATTAATAATCATGATAAGCTCGGCCAATGCGGCAACCAGGAAAAGAGCGATTGGGAAATGAACCGCCATAGGGTGTAAGCGACCGAGAAAATCGATGAGATCGAAGCTTTTGTCGGTTGCTGCTTTGTGGGCATGTTCGGCATGTGGATCTGTCATATCTCCAGATTGCATCGATGCCATGCTTTCATCAGCGGCGTTGTGTTCGGTCGATTGGGCCACGGGATCAGGCTCATTATTGCGATGCGCCTCATGCGCCTGCAATGCCGAAGCGGGCGTGAGAATTAAAAGCAGTACCAAACCGATCGAACGCCAGTGCATATTGAGCTCCAAATCTAGCAGTTTGTTTCGATGCTGCTATGTGACTATTACGCAGCAAACTTTCATTCCCCTCAAAATTTTATTGAGGGTTTTATCTGCCCCACGCGTAAAGTATCTAGTAACGCGGTTTTGGAAGGAAAGCTGAATGACTGACAAATTTAGTAAAATAATCGAGGAGCTGGGCCATCAAAGGTTACCTGGTATCGGACCAGATTTCGAGGCTGGAATTTGGTCCCGTGTATCTCAAATCGAAAGCAGACAGCTGGCTAGGGGCCGTAATGGCTTGGCCGCTATCATGCTGGTTACCGCGCTTAGCGTCGGCGTGATGAGTGGGGGAGATGAAGCTATGGCGAGCAGTAGCTCCAGTTATTTGAGCGATGGGCCTGACTATTCACCAGCCACATTGCTACATGTTTCACCATGAGAATGGGGCCTTTTCGCATTGCTCTCCTGATTTTTCTGGCACTGGCTGCTGGATTTTTGGGGTCTTTAGCAGCCGATAAATGGTTAGCGCGAAATGGTGAAAGCGCCAGCCTTCATGGTTTTGTTCATCAAGAGCTCCGTCTTTCAGAAACCCAAATGAAAAACCTCGACGAAATGGAGGACAAATTTGCGGTAAAGCGCCGAACTTTGGAGCTATCGCTGCGCGCGGCCAATGGCAAGCTTGCTACCGCTATGGAGGAAGAACACGAATTTGGCCCTAAAGTCGCATTGGCGGTAGAAGATGTGCATGACCGTATGGGGGAGCTACAAAAAGCAACGATCTCGCATGTTTTTGAAATGCGTTCGCTATTATCGCCCAATCAGCAAGCGGCGTTCGACCGTCATGTGAGCGATGCACTTACTGCTGATCAGCAATGAAATTCTTTGAATAATCTGGAATGGATCAACCAATTTCAGATGAACAGGACGAGGTCCTTGCAAGCAGATCTGCAGAGGGTGATCGCAGAGCGTTTGGAGTCTTGATGCAACGTCATGGGTCGCGCTTGCTTAACATCGCTTTTAGAACGTTGCATCATTCAGACGAAGCGCAAGATGCTGTCCAGGAGACAATGGCCGCAGCATGGTTCAAAATAGGTCAATTTGACCAGAGCCGCGAGTTGGCTCCATGGCTAACCAGAATTACTCTTAATAAATGTCGTGATCATTTAAGGCGGCGCAAAGTGCGTCGTTTTTTCGAGTTTGGAAGCGGCCAGGAGCACGAACTAGAGACCGCTGACGAAACACCTGATCAATCTTCTGACCTGGAATCACGCCAGATGCTCTCTCTGATGGAAGAAAAAATTGCCACCCTTCCCCATTCTTTAAGAGAGCCTTTCGTTTTGGTGACCTTTGACGAACGCAGTCAGGCCGAAACGGCTGCTCTTCTAGGCATTTCGGAAAAGGCGGTTGAATCGCGAATTTACCGCGCGCGAAATAAATTGCGGGATGCAGCCAAAAGTTTTGAGGGATAAAGCATCTGGGCGCGTAATGAGGTTGAACACAGACCTCTATTCAGGACAGAATTTATGCTTTCCCTCGACCGCAGAAAATTAATTACTTCATCGCTCGCGCTTGGTGGGGCTGCAGGACTATCCGCAGCGATGCCAGGCTGGGCACGCGCTGCCAATGGAGGCACATTAGCCCGCAAAGGCAGTGATGTTCTCTCCGGCGAATACATGAAAATGACCGTAGCTGATGCGGCATTCCAAACTGGCAAGCGCAACGGACCAGCCGTTACCGTAAATGGCACTGTTCCAGGACCGCTTGTGCGTCTCAAAGAGGGTCAGAACCTGGTCGTTGACATGGTCAATGATAGTTCTGAAGGCACCTCCATTCACTGGCACGGATTGCTCGTTCCATTTTTAATGGACGGTGTGCCAGGCGTAACGATGGCAGCGCTCGAACCTGGCAAGACATTTCGCTATGAATTCCCGATCCGCCAAGCAGGAACCTATTGGTGGCATGCCCACACTTTGCAGGAACCAATGGGCCACTATGGCCCAATCATCATCGACCCCAAGGGACCAGAGCCGGTAGAATATGACCGGGATTATGTAGTGATGCTGTCTGACTGGTCGCCCATGAATCCGCACACGATCATGGCCAAACTTAAAAAGGGCGAAGGCTATTTTAATTATAATCAGCGCACGATGACAGATGACTATCCGCTTTCGGCAGACGAGCGGCGAATGTGGGCCAAAATGCGGATGATGCCAACCGATATTGGAGATATATCTGCCGCAACCTATACCTATCTTCTCAACGGGCATGGTCCTGAAGATGGACTCGAATATCTTTTCAAGAAGGGCGAGCGTGTACGTTTGCGCTTTATCAACGGGGCTGCTGCAACGTTTTTCAATATCCGTATTCCCGGCCTGCCAATGACCGTCATCTCAGCTGATGGTCAGAATGTGCGGCCTGTCCAGGTGGACGAATTCCAGATTGGCAATGCCGAAACCTATGACGTCATCGTCGAACCTGGAAGCAGCGACGCCTATACAATCGTCGCTGAATCAATGGACCGCTCAGGTATGGGTCTTGCTACGCTCGCAAGTCGCCCAGGCGCACGTGCTGCTGTTCCCCCGCTTCGTGATCCACCGCTGCTTACCATGGAGGATATGGGCATGTCCGGGCATGGTGAAGGTGGAATGGATCATTCGGCACATGGCGCTAGCGGTACCGTTGCCGGCGCGGCAATGGCCGATATGGATATGTCGGGCGGCATGAATATGCGAGACACGTCCAAATTACCGCCTTCGGTCAAGGTCGGACCAGGTGTAGATATGGTATCAATGAACCCGGTTGACCGGATGGGAGACCCTGGCATCGGTCTCGACAAGGTTGACCACAGGGTTCTCAACTACAAACAACTGGTGGCAGCGCGCCCTAACAAGGTTCGAGCGCCTACACGGCTCAAAGAAATCCATCTAACGGGAAATATGGAGCGCTATATGTGGTCCTTTGACGGCAAGAAATTTTCTGCCGTCACAGATGATCCCATCCGCTTCGCTTACAATGAACGTGTCCGGGTCAAGCTCGTCAATGATACAATGATGGCGCATCCAATTCATTTGCACGGCCATTTTTTCGAACTGGTAAATGGCGCGAAAAATGATCGCCAACCTCTGAAACACACGGTTATCGTGCAACCAGGCGGCAGCGCGCAATTTGACCTCACGGCAGATGAACCGGGCGATTGGGCGTTCCACTGCCACTTGCTCTATCACATGCATAACGGGATGTTTCAGGTCGTCACCGTGCGCCCGCTGGATGGAGACAAATCATGAAAATGATGATTGCTCTCCTGCTGTCAAGCACAGCAGTGCCCAATGTCGCGTTCGCGCAAAGTCATGACGGTCATAATATGCCCGCTATGGCGGACCCTGCCGAAAAGCCGGTTGCCGATGAAGCCGATCCCCATGCAGGCCACAACATGGACGCGGCTAAACCGGCGCTGGATGATGTCCCCCTCAATCATGATGAAATGGATCATGAAGGGCTGCCGCATGAAGGCGTCGATGAAGTGGAAGCATCTCAGGATATGCAAATGGATTCCATGAGTGATCCTCAAATGGATCACAGCCAAATGGATCATGGCAAAATGAACCAGCAGTCAGAAGAGGCCGACCCTCATGCCGGTCATGACATGCCATTAGATTTGCCCGTAAATGCGCCTCCACCCCCGGAAGCGTTTGAAGGGCCCACATATGCCGCTGATCAGTTTGTTGGCGCAGAGGCAATGGCCGCTTCACGTGCTGGCGTTGCCAGAGAGGTTAGCGGTACGCCAGTATTCTGGTTTCAAGGTGACCGTCTAGAGTACCGAGCCCGGGAAGGTAAAGACGGTTATTTGTGGGACGTGCAGGGCTATTATGGCGGCGATCTCGAAAAGTTTTGGTTCAAAAGTGAAGGTGAAGGCAGTTTTGGAGAAGCCATCGAGAGCGCAGAAATCCAAGCGCTATATAGCAAGGCAATTGCACCATTTTTCGATTTACAGGCCGGTATTAAACAGGATTTGACAGGTCCCGAACGTACCCACGCGGTGATTGGTATTCAAGGTCTCGCGCCCTATCTTTTCGAAGTCGATGCTGCGCTGTTTCTTTCCAACAAAGGCGATATGACAGCAAGTATCGAAGGCGAGTTGGACCAGAAAATTACCCAGCGCCTGATTTTGCAACCGCGTGCAGAGGTTAGTCTTGCGGCTCAAGACATTCCCGAACTGGGCGTCGGTGCTGGTCTGGACAGGCTGGAAGTGGGGCTGCGGCTGCGCTACGAATTTGCGCGAGAATTTGCGCCCTATATTGGAATTGATCAGGAGTGGAAGATCGGTGGAAGCCGGGACTTTGCATTAGCAGCGGGTGAAGATCCGTCGGTCACTAACTATGTTGTCGGCATCCGTTTCTGGTTCTAGCAGGATTTCAAGTGGTTCCGTTCGAAGGAAAGTTGGATGAAAAATAACGAGCCGGCTCCCCGCCGTTTTGCGTTAACGCTCACCTATATTGTCGTTTTTCTCGGCGCTGTAGTCATTGGCGGCTATTTGATGACCCATCAACACCAGGCCCATATCCCTGGCGTATATCTACTCCTTGGCATCGTGCTGCTGGCATGTATTCCGATGTTTCTGTTTATGCGTGGAGGGCGGAATCAGTCATCAAATAGGAACGAGGAAGAATGAATAGGAAAACTGCTTTCTAATGATTGGGTTTCTAAATCACTGGCCGGCGATTCTGATAGTCGCCATGTTTCCAATTTTAACAATCATATATGGGCGGTTTAGTATGCATGAAAGGGGTGAGGTGGAATGCAAACTTGGCAAAACTGCTGGAATGGCCCTGTGCTTTGTTAAAAGACTCGGAACAATAACCAATGGATAAAACTATGAAAATTTTAAATGCAATCTTGCTCGCTCTCGCACCAGCCAGTGCGCTCGCGGCGCAATCAAGCGACACCCAAATTGATAGCAAGACGACCATAATAGAAGCGGAACCTCAAAATTCAACGCGATCCTCTCCAGAAAATGTTCTAACCGCCTACCGGGACGCCATTCAAAAGCTTGATGCTTCAAAGATGAAGCCGCTGTTTTCAGAAGAATCTCAAATATTCGAAAATGGTAAGGCTGAAGGAACATTTCTCCATTATCTGGAACATCATCTGGGTCCCGAATTAGGTCATGTGAAAAGCTTTACTTTCACGCAGCCGACAGTCTCATTAACTCAGGTTGAGAATACCGCTTTTGCAACAGAGACTTATGGCTATGTGATAGTTTTGCAGGATGATCGTAAAATCGAGCGCACCGGCATCGCGACGTCGGTGTTAGTTCGTGAAGGCGACAACTGGAAAATTCTGCGGTACCATTCTTCTTCGCGCGCTCCCAAAAAGGCTCAATAAGACCCGACGTCAAGTTATAGTCTGCGATTTATCGGGGGGATAGATGTCGACCAAGATTCACATAAAAGCGAGTAAACTACATAAATGGCTCGCCCTGATCATCGGCGCACAATTGCTGCTCTGGTTCGTTAGCGGTTCTATCATGAGCATCGTACCTATCGGAACCGTACGGAGCGAACATTTGGTATCACGCGAGGTGGAACCAATCAGAAATATCAGCGGGCTCGTTTCTCCTAGAGCTTTAGGGGCAGAAATCAATGGCCCCATACGCTCCTTGCGCTACCGTATGCTGTCGGGCCAACCTGTTGCCGAAGCAATTGATATGGAGGAAAAGACATATCTTTTTGATGGCCTCACGGGTAATCTACGCGGGCCGATTGGGAAGCAGGAAGCCCTCAATATTGCGGAGAAGGCATGGATCGGCAGACAGCCTGATTTTACGTCAGTTGCCAAGATCAATCAAAATTCCATAGAGTATCGGGGCGCTTTGCCCGCATGGCAAGTGAGCACAATTGATGACGTGAGGATTTTCATTCCCTTGGCTACAGGGGAAATTTCTGCTGTCAGGAGTACTACCTGGCGATTTTACGACTTCTTCTGGTCACTTCACATAATGGACTGGAAAAATCATGAAAACTTCAACAGCTGGTGGCTGATAGCCTTTGCATTCGGCGGTGTCGTAATGTCGATGTCGGGTTTGACACTACTCATCAAACGCTGGCCATTGAAACGCCGACGGAGTAAAAATGTTAGCTAGTGTTTGGATAAACAATCAACTCCAACACGATCAACAAAGCCTTGCCATGTCGCCGTGGCAAAAAATGCAGTGATTCATTCGTATCAAGCCTCAACTTGCAATTGCAAGCATCAGACCTCGACAGCATCGCCAAACCCAACAATCAGAACACCCAAAATCACAAGCAGTGCGAAGAGACAGCCGTGCCATCTGTGCTTTGGAAGGAGAAATGCCATTCGAGCAGCGATTGCTGCCTGCAGAGTGTAATATAGCGCGAAGGCGCGAGACGCATAGCTGATAATCTGAAACACATCCGCGCTCCAGGTTAATACCAAACCTATGATTACGAGCAACACATAGCCATTACGCGAGCTAATCCTGCCTTTTGTCAATTCTGCAATCAGACCGCCAGAACCGCTTGTATCGGCTATGGCGGCGCTGAATTGTGCAGCCAACGCCCCGGCTACCAATATCCAGGGCAATATTGGAGAAACAATTCCCATCACGTCAATGATTGCCGTTTCAGTTAGCCGGAATTCTTCATGCTCAAATGACAATGCGAACAACGTGATATAGATCATGTAAATTGCGGCGGCGACCAATTGGGCAAGCTGCATCGATTTAACCCGAACGGCGGCGCTATATTCGTCGCCTAGATACCGTGAGGTCTCAAACCCTTGGACGGTAATAATCAAGCCAAAAGCGAGTGTTATGGCCGCCCAGCCGGTCAATTGGGGTGGATGAAGGACCAGAGTTGAACTGACTGCTTTGGCGTAGCAATAATAGCTGAGGCCCAATAACAAACCTGCGATGATAGCAAGTTTAATTGTGACGGCAGCATATTCCATTTTCTCAAGCGCAGAAAACCCGCGCGTATAACCAACTGCCAAAATGATCACAAAAATGACGGAGGAAAGGAGCTTGGCATTCGCAGCACTGTCGAAAGGCGTTAGACTAAGCCCGAATGCACCAAAGAGATTGAGATAATAGGTAACAGATATCATGAAGGCGAAAGCGAGCGCCCAGGAAGCGCCTATTTCCAGCTTCTCTGCGATAAAATCATGAAAGGAAACCGGGGCGTTTCGGACGGCTATATTGAAGCGGATAGCGCTCCCAAAAAGATAGGCTCCAAGGACCAACGCGCCCATCACAAGAGGGGCTTTGCTTCCGTAAGCATAGACCAAGATGGGGGCGAGAACGAGAAACCCGCTACCGATGATTGAAGCCAGTGGAGTAACCGTTGCCCGCCACAAAGAGGATTGCGAAAAACTTCGAGAAAACTGTAACACGCTAGCTAAGATTATAGCTGCGATGATTACAATATTCAGTATCATATCATCATCCGGATATGCGCAGCATATTTATTAGCAGCAAATTCCGCCCAATGCCAATTCCCTCCACCATCAAATGCTGGATTTTATGTCATGAGCCTTGAGAACTTTTCTTCATTTCTTTCCACTGTCCCCAACGCGGAAAGAACATGGGTACTTTAGCTTGATAGACACGGTAGTCATCGCCAAACTTCCGCAGCATATCGCGCTCTTCCTTACGTGCGAGGAAATAGTAAGCAATCATTATAACCGGGAGCAGGCTGATCGAGAATATGGTAGGCCAATGAATGACCCCTTCGCCGAACAAGGCAATGAAAAGGCCAGTATATTGGGGGTGTCTGACAAACTTGTATAGGCCGGTCGTAACCAGCCGGCTTTCCTGACGGGCAAGATAAACTTCTCGCCAGCCTTTGATGAAAAGCCCTATTCCAAAAAATGCAACGATATAGCCCAAGATCATCGCCGCAAACATTCCAGTTTCGCTGAAGTTGAGCATTGTTGACCAGAAGCTGTAACTTACATAATCTCTGTCCAAGCCAAAAAAGCGGATGGCGAGGTAGACCGTCAGCGGAAATCCATACATTTCGGCATATAGCGCGATAATAAATGCTTGCACCAAACCTGCCCCTGCCCATTCGCGCCAACCTTTTGGAGCAAGATATTTGTAGAATATCCAAGAAACTACAATGACCATAATCACGGCCACTCCCCATCCAAACGTACCCATTTTATTCTCCGTTCCAATAATCAGTATATTAGTCTGTCTAGAAGGCTGCCGAATTAGCGCCAGAAAATAGCCCTGTCCGGTCTGCAGACCCCAAGAAATTACCAGCCCGACAGGCGAGCGCTGCCAAGAGTGAATTTCCGGCGGTATCCAATACAGACGCAGGTTTGCTCATTTCGTTACACTGGCGGTGAACAGTTCGATCTTAATGTCCTGGCGCACGTTGCGGTAAAGCTTGGGATATATTTTCTTCCGCTAGTGTTTACACCGCACTTTAGAGAATCTTCGCGGGTTCGTCCGATCCAACGGCAAACTGTAACGTTTCGACGGCACAACCGTCATTATTCTCGTCAAGCCGCCCAATCGCGGCCTGCTGAAAGGACCACTATGAAAACCATTCTTCTACCCATTATCGGCGATTCAGGGATGGAAGGCCGCCTGCAATCGGCATTGGCCCTCGCGCTCGATCAAAAAGCTCATCTGAGCTGCGCGCAAATATTGCCGCTTCCGTACGTACTATGGGCAGGTGAAGCGTCTGGTATGACCTACGGATTAATGCTGCGTGATGCCGAAGGAGCAGCCAAGGACCGTCGAACAGAAATTGAAGCAAAGCTCTCTAAAGAAGGGGCTTCCTGGGATTGGTATGTTCGCACAGGCGATCTAGTTGGCGAATTGATATTGGCAGCAAGACTGGCTGATATCGTCATCGTTGGTAGCGGACCAGGCGATAATGGAAAGCTGAGCCACGTGGCGGCCGATCTATCCGTTCATATCCCCATTCCGGTCTTAACTATTCCTAATGATGCACCAGTCCTCGATCCCACTGGACCAATGATGATTGCCTGGAATGGGTCGGCAGAGGCTGCCAATGCGCTCCGAAATAGTTTGCCGCTGATTTCCAGAGCCTCAAAAGTTCATCTGGTTACGGTTGATGAGGCTTCCTCCGAGTTTCCCGCAGAAGACGCAGGTATATTTTTATCCCGGCATGGAATTCACGCCGAACTGAGAGACCTTGATACGAAAACTTCGATCGAAGAGACTCTAGAATCTGCAGCCCGCGACATTGAAGCATCATGTATAATTATGGGCGCCTATGGCCATTCGCGAACACGCGAAATGATCTTCGGCGGCGTTACCCGGCATATGCTACAGAATAGTGCGATACCGCTTCTCTTGTCTCATTAGGGAACTTCAAAACCAAAATGTCAGTCAGAAATTGATTTGAATCGAGGATGATGTCCCATCAATAATTTGCCTGATCTTTTGGTTGCTAAATCTATCTTGGAGATGTTGGAAGGCACATCTTATGAAAGTGATATGCAGCGTTATTATTTCGCGAAATTGGATACCCGGTAGGCAATATCCTCGGCTCAGCATGGCAGGCTTTGGATACTATGCTCTATAGCGAAAGCCTTGGTGATGAAGGCGCAACCATGGTTTTCTTGCATGGCATCGCGGGCTCAACGCGTTACTGGAGATCGCGCATAGCCCCATTGACGGTTAATCACCGGCTCTTGTTGGTTGATCTGCTCGGCTATGGAAAATCCCCAAAACCATGGACCAAATATACGGTGGATCGCCATGTCGAAGAACTTTATCAGATTGTACACGGCCAAAAAGCAATCACTATCGTTGGGCATTCATTCGGGGCAATAGTCGCAATCGCCTTTTGCGCCCGGTTTCCTCATTTGGTAAAACGTCTGATCCTGTTCAGTATTCCCTATTTCGGCGATAAAGAAGGTGCCATCAAATATTTTAGCGAAAGCCATCTAGCGGAGCGATATGTTACGACCAACATCGCCTTTGCAGCGCTTGCATGTATGGTGACACGTTGGGTGCTGCGCTGGTTTCTCCCCTACGTGCTGCGTGATATGCCGCCTGAAGTCGTTGAGGACCTGACCCGCCACACATGGCGATCGTACACTTCTTCTTTATGGGACGGCGTATATGGCCATGATCTGTTCGCTGATGCTGACAGACTGGATCCTGAATGCGGCGTCTATTGCTTGCATGGGAGCGCAGACACAACCGCTCCACTTTCGGGAGTTCAAAAATTATTGTCCAATCGTTCGCGCTGGAAATTACGGATTTTAGAAAATGGTGACCATCACCCGTTGTTGCGAAATCCACAATGGTGCCTCAACGAGATCATTCTGGCGATGAAGAACTGATCGAGTCTTTTGCGATTTGAAGTTGATTCGTTCACCAAACGATGCTGCTGGCACAGGCGGTCCAGAATTTTATGCACTAATAATCTAAAGGAAATTGGCACAAAAACATGCTCAGGTGGATAAGACATACGGCGACACAGATCGAACCTGCCAAATGAGTCAGGAAATTATTGATTCTTTGGCAATAGGTTACGTTCTGGTTGAGTGGATGATCCGAATAATCATGCTGATTGTCGTTCCGCTAAGGCGGTCCCCTGGAGCGGCACGTGGTTGGCTGTTTGTCACCTTTTTCATCCCTATTCCGGCACTGATAATTTATCTACTAATCGGCAGGCCTACCTACCCACGATGGCGGCGGAAGCGTTTTGAAAAAGCTCGGCAATTGTTGGCAAACGCAACTGATGAAATCAGCCATTCTAAGTTCTGTTCCCATCCAATTCTACCCGAAACATATGCTCCCGCTGCCAAATTGGTCCAGAATTTGGGACAGTTTCCAATACTGGGCGGTAATAAGATTGATCTTCTTTCAGATTATGACCGCACCGTTGATCAACTCATATCGGATATCAATGGAGCCAATCATCACGTTCATCTTCTCAGTTATATTTTTGCAAACGACCGCACAGGATCAAAAGTGATTGATGCGCTGACAAGAGCGTCCAAACGGGGTGTCGAATGCAGGGTTCTTATTGATGCCTTGGGTTCACGCCGATGGGCGCGCGCCATTCGCAATCGTCTGATGAGCGCAGGCGTCCAAGTAGCACGGGCGTTGCCGGTGACTTTTTTGCGTCGACGTTCTGCCCGTGCTGATCTGCGTAATCACAGAAAAATTGCGATTATTGATGCGTCTATTGGTTATATTGGTTCTCAAAATATCATTGACGCAGAATATGCACCCGGTTTGTTCAACCGCGAGCTTGTTGTGCATGTCGCAGGCCCCGTAGTGCTTGAAATGCAAGCTGTGTTTGCAGCAGATTGGTATCTTGAAACCGGGCAGGTTCTGGACGACGCGGCATATTTTCCGCATCGTCATGGCAAAGGATCGATAATGGCTCAACTGCTGCCTAGCGGGCCGGATTTTCCCGTTACCGGCGCAGGTCGATTGGTTGTGGCCCTAATATATAGCGCGCGGCGGCGCGTCTTTATCACAACCCCCTATTTCATACCGGACGTTGCCTTGGTAGAAGCACTTGAAACTGCAGTTTTACGAGGAGTTGAAGTCAATCTTATACTCTCTAGGGCTTCGGACAACATCTTGGTGGGCCTTGCTCAGCGCTCATATTATGATCAGATGCTGCGTGCAGGCATAACCATCTATCTATATGGTGACGGCTTGCTTCACGCAAAACACATCATGGTAGACGATCTAATATGTGTTGTTGGCTCTACCAATATTGACATCAGATCATTTCAGTTAAACGCCGAAGCCAGTTTGATAATCTACGATGAAAAACTAGCGAGGATGCTGGCCGCGGAACAAAGCAAAAATATCGCTGCGAGTGAGCGACTAAGTCAGGAAGTCTGGAATCAACGCGCCGTGCCAGTCAAACTAGTCCAAAATATTGCGCGACTTGTCAGTCCGTTGCTGTGACGGTTTTGGATGCTTTATATTCTGCCAGCCTTTTAGCCATCCGCTCTTCAATATCTCCGCCCCAATCGGCTTCGAGTTTTAGCAGGGCATCCATTGCTATTTCTTGCTCGTATAAGAACGTCATGACATCGCGCGCAATCGGATAGGCGGATCCCGAGCCGCCGCCATGTTCCACAACGACAGATATTGCATATCGGGGATTTTCGACGGGCGCGAAAGCAACAAAAAGTCCGTGATCGCGGAATTTCCAAGGCATGCTAGCGTTGGACCGAACGCCCCCTGCCCGTTCTGCCATCGTTATACGCCTTACTTGTGCGGTTCCCGTTTTACCGCCCATCTTCACATCGGGGATAGGCAGCGCGGCGAGGCGCGCTGTGCCTATTTCGCTAACCACATCTCCCATCGCGCTGCGAACAAAAGCAAGATGTTCTGGCGAAATTTCAAGACTTTGAGGTAGCCGCTTGTTCTTGTTGGGTAACAATGAAGGAACGATATTGCGCCCAGAAGCAATTCTGGCGGCCATGATCGCCAGTTGCAGCGGATTGGCAAGCATATACCCCTGACCGATCGTCGTATTGACCGTATCATAGGCTTGCCATTTTCGATTATATTTGCGCTCCTTCCATTGTGCATCAGGTACCGTGCCATAGCTTTGCGATGAGACTGGCAGATCATATTTTAGACCCAGCCCCAGTGTTTTTGCCATCGCCGCTATGGGCTCGATTCCCACTCTAAGAGCCATTTGGTAGAAATAGACATCACAGCTTTGATATATGGCTTTGGCCATGTTGATGATCCCGTGCCCGCCTCGTTTCCAGCAATGGAAGAAGCTATTGCCAACTTTCAAGCGACCAGTGCAGAAAATCGTTTCATCTGCTCTCACCCCTTCCTTTAGGAGCGCCAATGCGACCATTGGCTTGATTGTTGATCCAGGCGGATAAAGACCGCGCAGGGACTTGTCCCGAAGAGGCACATGATCATCGCCGGACAACATCTGCCATTCATTCTGACTAATACCATCCGAGAAGCTATTGGAATCGAACGAGGGCATAGACGTGATCGTCAAAATCTCCCCCGTTTGGCTATCCAGAACAACAACCGAACCGGATTCCTCGCCCAATCTTCGTGCAGCATAACGCTGGACATCAATATCTAACGTCAGCTGAATGGACTTGCCTGGGATATCAGGGCGCGCTTCCAGTTCGCGTACAATCTTTCCTCTTGCCGTAACTTCTACCCGCTTAGCTCCTGGTTTTCCCTGCAGCGCTGCCTCAAATTTCTTTTCTAGCCCATCCTTGCCAATTTTGTACCCCGGCGTGACCAGAATAGGTGAAGGATCTTGTTCATATTCTTCAGCCGATGGCGTGCCAACATAGCCGACAAGATGCCCGACGGCCGCTCCAGGTGGATAATTTCTTGAAAAGCCGCGACTAGCTGAAACTCCGGGTAAGTCTGGCAAGCGGACAGTCACTGCAGCGAAGCTGTCCAAATCAAGACCTGAGGCAATATGAATTGGCTGAAAATTATTTGTCTTTGCCAATTGAGTGTTTATTCGCCTGACCTCTTCGGTATCCAGCCTCAACAATTTGCTAAGCGTTGCGACCGTCGTTTCCTTGTCCTTCACGCGACTGGGATTTAAATCGACACGAAAATCGGCTTTATTGTTTGCGATAGGCTTTTCGTTGCGATCTAAAAGCCAACCTCTGCGCGGCGGTATGAGTGTAAAATTTACACGGTTGCTCTCTGACAGTAATTTGTAACGGCTATTTTCGACAACGGAGATATAGCCCATGCGGGCAAGGAGAACGGCACCTATGCCTAATGAGGCACCGCCCAGTAGAGTAGCGCGCCGCGAAAATGTGAGCGATTGAACGCTCCCTGTCATTGTCTTGGTATTTTTCATACTAGCAGTCACCAATAACCGGGTTTCAGACGGGAAAAATTGTTCTGAAAAGCAGCGCTCCAACCCAGCACCCTGGATGAATGGCCAGTTATGTCTGTTATGTTATCGATCGTTTCTGGGCTGATCCCAGCATGAAGATCATTGAAACACCTACTATAGTTAGAGCAATCCCAATCCATTGGAGAAAAGCTATGCGTTCTCCGAAAAATATAACTCCCAGTGCCAAGCCAAAAACCGGGATGAAAAAACTGAAACTATTGGCCCGGTTTAAGGACGTCTTTTCGAGGATGGAAAACCACATCCAGTAGACCAACGAAGTACCAAAAACACTGAGAATTCCGAGTATCAATATGAATTGAGATGACCATTTTACAGCTTTTGGGTCTTCAAAAACCAATGCTGCGATAGCAAGGGGAATGCTGCCAATAAGAAGCTGCAGACCCATCGCCATTAATGCATCGACTGACCCAGCTAGTTTTTTTATCCAGACATTGCTAATCGTAATGCCCAGGGCAGCCAGAATAATATAGGCTACGCCAATCGCATAGCTATTATTCTCGCTGGAAAGATATCCTGGCAACGCTATGAATATAATTCCGCTAAAACCCAATAACATGCCCAACACGCCTAGACGCGTCAGTCGCTCGTTCAATATAAAGACTGCGAGAATTGCAGCTATTAAAGGCTGTGCATTTGAGATTACCGTCGCAATACCCGGAGAGACAAATTCCGCTGCGTGAAACATGCCCAAAAAGCCGAAACTGGTTGCTCCAATCCCCACTATGGCGATGATTTTCCAGTCATTCCAATTTTGTGGCAATGGCTGCCGCAAAGCGAACGCTAGTATAATCAAAACCAAACCGGACAGGATCGCGCGAAAGGCAGCAAATGTAAGATGCGGGGCAAATTCTATACCCCAGGTTATGAAGGGAAAGCATATTGCCCAAAGAAGCATCACTACTATGATCTGGAAAACAACGGATATGGTCATGATAGAACTCGAGTCCGAGGCGAAATCTGCAACGCATTTTGGAAAAAATTGGGCCGGGCTGGAATATTGAGTAATATCACGGCGCAATAATGTTATTTTGCAGATATATCTCATCAAACGGAAAGACTATTTCAGCGTCAGGTTGCTCAGCGTGCTTATCCTTGTCCGGACAATCAACGAGCGACATCAGGTGGCCAATAATATTCAATCGTGCCGTTTTTTTATTGTCCGCTTTCACCACATACCATGGTGAAATCTCAGTATGGGTCCGGCGGAACATCGCATCGCGCGCTTCGCTATAATCGTCCCAATGTTCAATGGCGACTTCATCTATTGGGCTAATTTTCCACTGCTTTAAAGGGTCTACCCGACGATCACGCAGGCGCCGTTCCTGCTCGTCTTTTGAGATATCTAGATAATATTTGTAGATTTGCATCCCGGACCCGATCAGCATCTGCTCAAAAGGAACTACTGATTTCATAAAATTCTCATATTCCGTTTCGCTGCAAAAGCCCATGACGCGTTCGACGCCGGCCCGGTTGTACCAACTTCGATTCATCAAAACCATTTCCTGGCTCGATGGAAGATGAGCTACATATCTCTCGAAATACCAGGAACGAAGTTCTCTGTCCGAAGGCTTGCCCAATGCCACAACGCGCGTTTCACGCGGACTCAAATGCTCGGTTATCCGTTTGATCACGCCGTCCTTGCCTGCCGCATCCCGACCTTCAAAAATAATCAAAATCTGGAGATCATTTTTGATCAGATGTCGTTGCAATTTTACCAGTTCCAACTGGAGGCGTTGCAAAGAGGCCTTATAGTTTCCTTTGCCGATCCCTTTGGTCTTTTTTTCCTTTTTACTCATCTTGTCACCTTTCCAAAAATCATCTCAATTTGCGCAGAAATGTCACGCTGTTTTTACAATTATGTTGTGCAGAATATCGCCAGCGTGGGCGAAATGGTCGGACGCATTTGACAAATGGCGATAAATTTCCCGCCGCTTCAAAACTTCCATCACATAGGATAAGCCGCTAGCCACTGCCCTGCAATCGGCCTCCTCCAAAGGATCCAATAGATGCAAAAACTCATCTTGATTGCTGGATTGTTCTGCCCGGGGTTTGGCGGAATAGTATTTTGCATCGAACAACTGAGAAAGCGCGTTGCGATATAGTTTTTCAACCTGTCTTTCCACTTTTTGAACGGCCGCAGCGCTTTGTTCGGCCAAGCTAGGGTCCTTTTTCAAAGTGGCGAAACCGCTTTGAAGCTTTTGCGCACTGGATTGAAGAAGCTTCGCCATTTCGAGCATTTGGGCATCGGGTTCGATCCCAAGAATCTCCATTTCCCGCACGGTCGTCTTGGCATAATTTAAACCCTCATCGATCGAGGTGATCGCCCGATAAATGTCCTCGCGATCAAACGGCGTTGAAAAAGAGCGGTTAAGGGTATCTATGTTTCTTATTTTCAAAATATCCCCTTCGTGCTCCAGTCTCCGCACATCATCGGCTCGTTTCTGCTCGCCTGTTTGCATATAGGCGGCCAGCATTTCCATTGCCTGCACAACGACATCACATTGATCATTAAGCATTGAATAGAAGTCCGGCGTTCGCGGAAACACGGAGTTTATAATTTTCGAGAGACGCGAAATCCGTTTTGTTTGTGTGCTTTCAGTTGCAGATTGCATAGCCTGTCCAATCGTTGCTGGCTTGACTAAGCCAAGTTGCCCTGTCTCGTGGCTTTTTCGTCGTTGGCGGAAAGCCGTGCCCTAGTCGCGTATATAGCTGGCATTCGGCCAGCTTTACCCGATATGGCCAACGGCACGCCTTATTCGGTTCAGATATAAACATTGATCAGAACTCCTGCCGAGATACCAAAAACCAAAGCCAGATAACCGGTTAAAATGGGGCGTCGTAGCTTCTTGTCGGCAAACACAAAAACTATCCCAAGTTTGAAAATAAGGTTGGCGAAGAAGGCCAATATGATTGCGTAAACGGCAATATTGGGATCAAGAATATTATCCGACACGAGTTTCAGGTTTGAAACTGTTATGGCGTCAATATCGGTCAATCCTGATAGGAAGGACACTAGGAAAACACCGGCTTCTGCAAAGACATCATTCATCCAGGCGACAAGAAATAATATCCCGGCAAAGCTAAGTGCAAAGATCCCCGCGCTCACGATTTCCGCTGGATTTCGGGTTGATACTGCCGGTAGCGGCTCCTTTGAGTCTTCAATCCTGCGATACGACCACAAAACGAACAGACTGCCAGCCACTGCGCCCCCTATCAGCCATGGCAGCATGAGAGGCATCAGCATAAACTCCAGTAAGCCCACGATAATTCCAATGCGAACGAGCTGAACCAGGTGGGACAATAATATAATGGTTGCTGCAATGTTGGAGAACCCGGCCTGTTCCTTGCTATATTTAGCATAGACAAGGGTCGTTGCCGTCGTTGAAGCCATGCCTCCCAAAATCCCGGCAATTGCGATGCCCGACTTATGCCCAAATATTTTAAGTGCGAGATAACCCAATAAGCTAAGCCCGCTAATGAGGACCACCAGCCAACCGATTTGATAGGGGTTAAATACCTCGTAAGGGCCGTAATTGTTGTTCGGTAATATTGGCAATAAGATAACCGCGATCGCTGCGAATTGGAAAAACGATATTATTTCCTGTTTGGTCAACCTTTGCGGTACCTCTCGCAATTCTTTACGGAAATAGAGCAACGCAGTCATTGTCACAGCAATCGCGGCGGGCAACAACGGATGGCCAATCCATAAAATATAACCCAGTATAAAGGTAATTAGCGCAGCGATTACCGTCGTGGTATCTGGCTCTTCAGCCCGGGATTTTATTTGGGCGATCATCAGACAGGCGGCGACAAGTATCAAAAGCGTCCAGGCGCCAATCTGAGAATCAGTTTGCGCCCAGATATAGCCGCCGAGCGAACCAGCAACCGCGATTAGTGTAAAAGTCCGCAGCCCGGCTATAGAATTTTCATGCCGCTGTCTCTCCAATCCGACCAAAAAACCAAGGGCCAGGCTTTGCCCAAAGAGCATCAGATGAGAAATTTGAGGGGCATCGTTAATCATCTTTGACTAATTTCCCAAAAGCCGCGTTTAGAAACACATATGTGCTGTCTTAGACGCCAGCTTTGCCAGAAGCCCATTAGGCCAATTGCGCAAAATGCTACTTTTCCGGATTTGGGAGCATGCCACATATGGTTTTCCATCAAAAAATCTTTCCAGCCAATTGGATCAATCCGTAAATGGCAATGGCAACGCTCGCAGCACCAGGTATCGTGATCAGCCATGTCCCGAAGATATGCTTTGCAGTGCCCCAGTGAACCGACTTTGGCCGCTCTGATGTGCCAACGCCCATAATTGCAGTACTCACCACCTGAGTGGTGGAAACTGGCGCTCCGAGAGCAGATGCCGCCAAAATCACGCCAGCCGACGTCAATTGTGCATCCAACGCATGGATTGGCCGAACTTTGTAGATCCCGAAACCCAGCGTACGCACAATGCGCCAACCGCCTGTCAGCGTGCCGATTGTAATTGCTGTTGCGCTCGCCAAAATAACCCAAACCGGCACATAAAACTGCCCGCTGACGCCGCCCAGGACCAGGATCATGGCAATTACACCCATGCCTTTTTGGGCATCATTTGTTCCATGAGAAAAGGCCAGAGCCGCCGTTGTCAACCATTGAAAGGCGCGAAGATATTTATTGGCCGATGGCTTGGCGGCCCGCAAGGAGAAGACCATGAGGTGGTGTAATAGGCCGCCCAGGAAAAACCCCAGAATGGGTGAAAGAAACAAAGCTCCCAATATCTTGGCGACACCCTCGAGATGAAAGCCGCCAGTTAGCTCAAAACCCCAGACGACATGGCCTGGACCCGCAGCGACAATTACCACCCCTACGAGACCTCCAACAAGAGCTTGGGAAGAGGAGACGGGAAGTCCAAACCACCAGGTTAGAAAATTCCAGATAATCGCACCGCCCAGACCTGATAGTATGACAGTCAGTGAAATAATATTCCCCAGATCGGAAACATCAACAAAGCTGCCTATCGTATTGGCCACCGCAGTTCCTCCAATAATCGGACCAAGAAAAGTGAACGAGGACACTAGAATAATTGCCTGTATTGGGGTCATTGCATGCGAGGCAATTGCCGTAGCCAACATGTTGGCAGCGTCTTGCATTCCGTTAGAATAATCAAACAACAGAGCAATAAAGACACCCAGGATGACAAGGACCATCACGCCAGTCATCGCCAGTCTTCTTTTTGGTAGCGTCTGAACCGGCCTGTACTCTCGTTCCGATTCTGCATCGGAATCATTTTCTATCCCAGAAAACTCTGGTTCTCAGCAACCGGTTTACATCCTTGAAAAGTTTCTTTGTGGTCAATTTGGCTTCGCGTCGGTGCCATCCGATGACAATACCAGCGGAATAATGCCATGCTGGAGTGGCAGGATCGGGCTTCACGCCCAGCAATTTCTCGACGAGCAGTTCCGCAACAAGGACATCATTCAAATAACCCATCCGACTTTGAATGGGACTAAGCGTTTTCTGAAATTTCAAAACTTGCTTATCTGGATAAATATTAGCACAAAAATCGATGGTATAACGCAGTTTCTTCACAGCTAATCTTAGCTTATGCCGTTCTTCCTCAGACATTTTCTCAAGCTTTTGACAGTTTTCGCGCACAATTTTATTCTGCTTCTTCAGTTGCTTTGCGCAGAATTTTCTGGCTGGCTCCGACAGGTCCATTGCCTTCGAAGTTGCTGCGCTATCTCGCCAAATGTCGCTATAAAGCCATGTACTAAGCCCTAGAATAAACTCCGTATAGCGCGCGGAATTGATTGCGCTGCGGGCTTGTTTGCGATAAAGAACTCTTTCATTCTCGGCAGCCGACAAAAGCAGTTCAAATCCGTTGGCCGGACTGGAAATTTTGGCGACTGGTGCTACAAATTCATCGATGAAAACATCCCAGCTGCGCGCTGCCGATAGCTCATCCCTAAGCCATTTTGCTTCGCTCACAATCCAATCATATTTTTCTGGCGCAATATTGGACTGAAAAATCTCCAAGCCTGCACGCAAACGCCGCAAGGCAACCCGCATTTGATGGATGCCCTCGGCATCGTCCAGCAGAACCGACTCTTCATTGGCTTGGAGATAGCTGATTGCCTGCTGAACATTGTCGACAAAGGCCTGTTCTGCAGAGAAGCTTTTCAACAGCTTAGACTGCTGCCATTTTTGGGCGCGTGGCCCTTCCTTGGATAACAATGAATAGCCACGCGCTGCTTTGCTCACAGTGCTGGTCCGGAACGGGACTGTCTGATTAATAGTTGCCGCAAGTTCAAATATGCGAGCGGCTGAACCGCTTAAAAGTTCGAGCTCGAATTCACAAATTGGCTGGACTGCTTCGCCTGCGGTGACTTCGCCGACATCGATGTCGAGCGACACTGTCGTACCATCATCAAATTTGAGTTTACGGGACTGCCGTCTAACAACGGATTGGAAAACAGCTTGTAGATTGTCATCGGCCAATCGATTTATCTTGGTCCGGATTTTCTTATTTTCAAGAAGATCAATTTGTGGAATTTGATCCGGCAATTCAGCCTCCCATTCTGTTCTCCCTATGATGGCGCCCAGAGGTTCGCTTTGCCGTTTCAGGCACTGGGTATAAGTCTTGCCGATTTTGCGAACACGCAATGAATAGCCGTGCTTGTGCAGAGCATGATCGGGCGTATCAAAATATGTCGTTGTCAAAATGCGAGAGACTGCCTTGTCAACTGCAAGCTCCCTAATGGCAGATAGACTTTTTAACTGCTCCAGCTGTTCAACGTTGAATACCCCTTTCAATTCCATTTCATTGTTCATTGACACTGTTTCGTTCCTTTGCGGTCAAGCGGCTCTGCTGGAATCCGCGCTCGCTAGTTAAACTGCCGGCTAACTCATGTAATGTTTGGGTTACTCTGTGCGGTCGAATTCAGGCAGCTTGATGTTCTTGGTGATGGATAGTTTCATGACGGACTATCGTTGGTTCACGCTCAGCGCAGGATTGTGCACGATCAATCCGTGATAATACTGTGCGCAATTCATCCGCTTCGGCAGTGTCTTGCTGGCCATGCGCTTCCAGTCTGGCAAGCTTCTGCCGGAATATTGGGGCGTACATCGTGATAATCTCTTTGTCTGCATTATCATTTTCGGCATCGTTCATCTGAAATTCTCCAAAATTTCCCTATGTGATTGCATACATGGTGATGGCTCAAACCGCCGGCGTTCCTAAACATCGGGCACGGTTGGGGGAACGGTTCGATTGGGTTCAATTATAATGACGTGACAAACGATGATTTGTTACACTTGTGCCAATTTTGCCCCGAACTCTCAGCTCATGCAGCACGCCTTGAATATCTATCCTCTCCTTGCGAATGAACGAGATAGTCGCGCGTAAGCGGGACAGCGTCCTGCTTTTTAGCTAATTGAACCTGAAAAACCACATGGCCGTTTTGCCTGAATGCAAGCTCGCTGACGACCAGATAAAAACGCCACATCCGGCAGAACCGTTCATCATATATTTTTTGAACTTCATCTATTTTTTGTTCGAATCTGTCGCGCCATGCTTTCAGTGTATCGGCATAATGGAGGCGTAAAACTTCGACATCTGTAACATATAGACCTGAGCGTTCAGCGACGGCCATTACTTCGGAAAGAGCCGGAGAATATCCTCCAGGGAATATATATTTAGCAATCCATGGATTTGTCGCACCAGGACCATCGGCTCGGCCAATAAAATGGAGCAGCGCGATACCATCCTCCGCAAGACTGCCATGTAACTTGGAAAAAAACTCCGAATAGTGGGGTATGCCAACATGCTCGAACATACCGACCGACACTATGCGATCAAAGGTTTCGGTGACTTCTCGATAATCTTGCAAACGAAATTCTGCGCGGGCACTTGTCTGCAATTTTCCTGCCCTCTCAAGGGCAACATTGTGTTGCTCACATGACAGCGTAACCCCGGTTACATGCGCCCCGTGCTCTTTGGCCAGGTGAAGGCCCAATCCGCCCCAACCGCACCCTATATCCAACACATGATGACCCGGCTCTAGCATTAGCTTGGCAGCAATATGGTTTTTCTTGTTTTCCTGTGCGGTTTCCAGGCTGTCATCGGGTCCGGTGAAATATGCGCAGGAATATTGCATGTCATCGTCCAGAAAGAGCCGATAAAAATCTTTCGAAAGATCATAATGATGGGCCACATTGTTGCGGGCGATGGTCAATGGATTATGTTGCGCGAAATATCGATGAGATTGCCGATAACGAGCAATTTTGCGAGAAAACCAGCTTGGACGTTGCAATGCTTGGTTGTTGATCAACAACTCCAGCAATCCATAAATATCGTCATTTGCTACGGTCAGCGAACCGTCCATATAAGCCTCCCCCAATACAAGCTCGGGGTTGAGGAATAGCTTTCTGGGCAGACTGCGTGAATGTATTTTGATACTTATTGGATTTTTGCAGTCTGGGCCATATTGCTGTTCCTTTCCGTTTGGAAAGATTACACGCAGGGCACCGGTTTTTATAAAACCGGAAAGAAATTTTGATAGAAGATATGTCCACATTTTCTGTCCTCACTATCTGTCTGTAATCGCAAGTCAGGGCTTTTTGGCCCGTTTTAAATCTCTTGCGTCAATGTGAGGGACGGCAACGAAGCGGGTTTGTTACAGTTTGACAACGACCAGATAATCCGGTCCACTGAGCATTGTGGACAAGACGATATACAGGCGTGAAGCGACCAAGCGCTGCTTGCCGGGAGTGAATATGGCATCTGAAGACAAAGAATCGGGAGAGGATTATTCTGTGCATAAGGTCATGGCTGAGGTGCAATCGGAGTTCCTTCGGTTTTTGGTCTATAAGCTTGGAAATAGAGACGAAGCAGCGGACGTGCTGCAGAATTTTTATGTCAGAGTTCTGGATCGCATTGATGATTTACGAAACAGCGAAAAATTAAGAGGGTGGATGCGCAAAGTACTCCATACAACCTTGATCGACCACTATCGTGCTCAGGGCAAACGACGCGTCATTGAAAAGGAATATGCAAACTTTGAGAAGCTGATGGATAGCGAAGAAGCGGAACATGAATTAGATCGCATGATTTGCATTTGTCTATATCAGCTCCTACCGACCTTGAAATCCGATTATGCCGATATTCTCTGGCGTGTTGATATCGTTGGCGAAGCGCGCGAGAGTGTATCCGCCGCCTTGGACATCAGCGAAAGTAATCTGCGGGTACGCCTGCACCGCGCGCGTCAAGCGCTGCGCGATCGATTGAAAGAAACATGTGAAACCTGTCCTGTGCATGGATTTCTCAATTGCGATTGTTCGCACGCAACCCACGCCGTTCCCTTGGATTGAGCTAAACTATCTTACGACTGTAACGAAGCTCATCCCAGTCCGTCTATCTTTCTGTCGGTTCGAGGATCGCTGTTGGGCGCTATCTGCCCAACCATGGTCTTTCGTGAAAATATGCTGTCATTTGGACATGAACCGCCAAAAAGATGAAAAATCAAAGAGGGATACATATGCGGACCGCTGTAATTGAAGTATCGGGGTTGATTTCACCGTTAAGTTCACAGGGCGTTGAAAAACAGCTTTCCAAGTTAAGGGGAATAGAAAAAGCATCCGTAAACTATGCCAGCGGCAGCGCCACCGTAACTTTCGATGAAAAAGAAATAGGGCTGGTAGAAATCGAAACAAAAATTGCCGAATGCGGCTATCACTGCGGCGGAGAACTGTTGCCAAAGCATCTATGCGAAAAAGAACAACCAAAGACCGGCTCTGCTGATCATACGAAACACAACGGTCATGGTAAAAAAGCCGCTGAGCTGAGCGAAGATGACAAGCAGGCCGCAACCGATCATACCGCTCATGAAATGGGTCATGGCGGCGGTATGGATATGGCCGACATGGTAAAAGACATGCGCAATCGCTTCTGGATTGCGCTGATATTTGCTATTCCCATTTTCATTTATTCGCCAATGGGCGGACTGTTTACACCGCCAGCTCCTCCACTCGGGCTGCGCCTGGATCTTTGGTTATTTTTCCTTGGCAGCGCAGCGATAGTTTATCCGAGCTGGCCGTTCTTTATCGCCGCCTGGCGCGCGCTTCGTAACGGTGTGCTTAATATGGCGGTGCTCGTCGTCTTGTCTGTCGGCACCGGATATTTTTTCAGCGTCGGATCAACATTCTTTTTCCCTGGGGTTCAGTTTTTTGAGGCTGTAGCGGTGCTTTTAGTATTCATTTTGCTGGGACACTGGCTCGAGATGCGCGCACGCGCGGGCGCGTCCAACGCTATTCGCTCGCTTATGGACCTCGCGCCGCCGAAAGCTACTGTATTGCGTGAAGGCAAGGAAATTGAAATATCAACTGCCGAAGTGCTCAAAGATGATGTGGTAGTCATTCGGCCAGGCAATAAAATTCCGGTAGATGGAGAAATTCTGGAGGGCGAAACGCTCGTCGATGAATCAATGTTGACCGGCGAATCCATGCCCGTCAACAAGAAGCCGGGAGACAATGTCTTTGGCGCAACGATCAACAAAAGCGGTAGCTTTCAATATCGCGCGACCAAGGTTGGCGCCGATACCGCGCTGGCGCAAATCGTCAAACTGGTTCAGGAAGCCCAAAATTCAAAGGCCCCATCCCAGCTGCTAGCCGACAAAGCCTCCCAGTGGCTGGTCCTGATCGCTGTTGTTATCGGTCTTGCAACCTTTGCCGTCTGGTTTTGGTGGCTCGGGCAACCTCTTTTGTTCGCTTTGACATTGACCATTACTGTCTTTGTAATCGCCTGCCCTGACGCTCTTGGTCTCGCAACGCCCATGGCCGTTATGGTTGGCACAGGGCTCGGTGCGATGAACGGTATTCTTTTCAAAAATGCCAGTGCCCTCGAGGACGCCACAAAACTCGATATTATCGTCTTTGATAAAACCGGAACATTGACAATGGGTGCTCCCGAAGTGGTCGAGGTTGTTACATCTTCTGAAGTGTCCATCGATGAGGTGCTTGCGATGGCGGCAACCGTCGAGCAAGGTTCTGATCATCCCTTGGCACAGGCCATAACAAAGCGCGCTGGTGATCTGCCAAAGCAAAAATTGGCAGCGTTTGAAAATATCGAAGGTAAAGGCGCGCGCGCCGAGCTTGATGGCGAAGAAGTACTCCTTGGCAATAGAAGGCTTATGGATGAACGTGAAGTTTCGATGAGCGAACTCAAAGCCGAAGCGGCGCGACTGCAAGGAGCGGGCCAGACCGTTGTTCACATTGCCAAAGGCGGCAAGCTTACTGGCCTCATTGCAATTTCCGACGCGCCGCGTCCAACGGCCGCTGCTATGGTCAAAATGCTACGCAAACGCGGCGTGGAGGTCGCCATGCTAACCGGCGATAACCAGGCGACGGCCGAACGTATTGCTTCCGGCCTTGGCATTACGACCGTTCTGGCTGATGTTTTGCCGGGACAAAAGGCCGAAAAGGTTAAAGAACTGCAGGATCAGGGCAAAAGAGTAGGTATGGTCGGTGACGGCGTCAATGACGCTCCTGCCCTTACCCAGGCCGACGTCGGATTCGCCATTGGAGCTGGTACAGACGTCGCAATCGAAAGCGCCGATGTGGTACTCATGAAAAGTGACCCTTATGATGTTCTGGGTGCGATCGAATTATCGCGCGCAACATTGCGAAAAATGCATCAGAATCTATTCTGGGCCGTTGCCTATAATGTGATCGCTTTTCCGATGGCCGCCGGCGTTCTTTATCCTTTCATCATAAGTCCCGAGGTTGCAGCGCTCGCCATGTCAGGCAGTTCGGCCTTGGTTGCCATCAATGCACTATTACTGAAACGGATCCGTCTGGAAGGTATCCATGCAGCACCGGTGCACGCATAGGTCGATGGATCCCAAGCTAGGCTACAAAGGAGAAACTCAATAGCATGGCTGGGGATCTTCCATCGAATGGCTTGATATCCCGAAGCGAGCCGATTGCTATTGTCGGTGCCGGCCCGGCAGGTCTGGCTTGTGCCATTCTGCTCGCGCGGGCCGGGCGCAAAGTGATAGTGCGTGAATGGCATAAGACGGTCGGCAGCAGGTTTCACGGCGATTACCAAGGTCTTGAAAACTGGAGCGGCAAGCGCGATGTGCTGGACGAACTGAACGAAGCAGGGATCCAAACAAGTTTCAGCGCCCACCCCGTCTTTCAAGGGACAGCTTATGATTATCGCGGTAAAGATTACCCGATAATCGGTGATCGTCCGCTATACTATCTCGTACAGCGCGGTGGTCAGAAGGACAGCCTTGAGCAAGGATTGCTCGATCAGGCTGTTTCAGTCGGCGTCGACATTCGTTTTGGTGAGCGCGCAACAAGTATCGAAGGGCCCGCTGTCTCCGCAATCGGACCCCGCTCAGCCGATGCAATTGCAGCAGGCTATATATTCGAAACCGATCAGGCCGACAGCAATCATATTGTTTTTGATAACAAGCTTGCCCCGCATGGCTATGCCTATTTGCTGGTCCACAATGGCCGGGGTACGCTAGCAAGCTGCATGTTCAGCGGCTTTAAAAATCAAGCGGTGCACGTGGCGCGCTCTGTAAAGTTTTTCGAAGAAAAAACCGGACTGAAAATGAACTCTCCGCGCGCGTTCGGTGGATTTGGAAATTTCCGTATCCCCAACACGGCAATGCAAGGCGGCCATCCGCTGATTGGCGAACAAGCTGGCTTTCAGGATATGCTTGCAGGCTTTGGAATGCGGTATGCCTTGCGCTCGGGCATTTTGGCGGCCCAGAGCTTGATTGATGGCACTGATTACACCCGTTTGTGGCGCGCGCAGCTCCTGCCACTATTGAAAATCGGCATTAGCAACCGTTTCCTGTACAATGCCGCGGGTGACCGCGGGGCACGATTGGCGCTGCGGAACATTAGCCATTCAAATGCATCTGCAAGGTTGCATCGTCTGTATCAACCCTCTCTTCTTACGAAAATCATATTCCCGCTTGCACGGCGGCAATTTCGCCGCCCACTTCATGATCCAAGCTGTGATCATATTGCATGCCAATGTGTCTGGTGTGAGCATGGAGTAGGTCACGCCGACTAGATATTCTGACGGACGAGCACAAATATCAAGCGCCACGGCTGTCCAAAGTTGGCGAATTTGAGTTGTCGACTGTAACGCAACGCGTTTTCTAACGTCTATTCCCATGAGCAATCTATGAGCGTCGGATTTTTTAGGAATGCCGCGCCCGTGCGATTATGAAAACGGAGGTATCATATCATGCAACACCAACACAAGTCATCCGCGTCACAGCCATCCAACTCCCGCGCCAAATTTGTATTTTATGGGTTTTTGGCAATAGCGGCCTTTGCTCTATATTTTGAGCATCAAGCCCATATCCCAGGCGACTATCTGCTGCTTGGCGGCCTGCTGCTTGTTTGCGTTGTCATGCATAGTTTCATGCATGGTGGGCATGGTGGGCATGGCGGGCATGGCGGGCATGGCGGGCATGGCGGGCATGGCGGGCATGGTGCCAAGCGCGGCGATCCTGATCAAGGATCTATCCCTGACAAGGTGGGGGAATGATAATGGATATGTCTGCCTACGGGCTATGGTTTCTGGTCGTCTTCAACTCGGCCATCTTCATCATCTTTGCGTTTAGTTTTTTCAAACCTCGGACAAAGCGAGATTGGCGCTCTTTTGGGGCCTTTAGCGCATTTATTGTTGCTCTTTTTACAGAAATGTACGGCTTTCCATTGACCATTTACTTCCTCGCTGGCTGGTTGCAATCCAACTATCCCAATATCGACTGGTTCGCGCATGATAGCGGACATTTGCTCGAAATGATTTTCGGATGGGAGGCTAATCCTCATTTTGGGCCTTTTCACCTCTTGAGTTTTATCTTCATCGGCGGCGGATTCTATTTGCTCTCCGTAGCTTGGCGCGTTCTTTACAAAGCGCAGCATAGCGGCGAACTGGCACAAACAGGCCCCTACGCGCGGATAAGACATCCACAATATGTCGGTTTTGTGATGATCATGATTGGATTTCTATTCCAGTGGCCAACCCTGCTGACGCTGGCAATGTTTCCCGTATTGCTGATCATGTACTGGCGGCTCGCACTTAAAGAAGAACGCGAAGTAGAAGCGCAACTGGGAGATGTTTATCGCAGCTATGCAGCTAAGGTCCCTCGCTTTATTCCGCGATGGGGCAGTAAATCGGCGACAGTTAGCATCGGTCAGGATGGATCATGAACCGAGTTGGCAAAGTCGCAATAGCGGCACATCGTAATGCTGGGAATAGTCCGAAGAGGCCGTGATGGAGACCATCGCCGGAAAAGAGATCGATTTCGATTCCGCCGGTATCAGGCGGAGAGACTTCATCCATATCGCGCCAGTTTCTTTTGCAGCAGTGGGGGTTGCCGCATCGGCCATACCTCTTGTTGACAGTATGAACCCGTCGGCAGACATATTGGCGGTTTCCTCGATTGAAGTTGATCTTTCGTCAATCGAACCTGGGCAGCGAGTAACGGTCAGCTGGCGTAATCAGCCAGTATTTATCGTCCGGCGCAGGGCAATCGATATTGCCCGAACGCAAGCAGATGACGCCAATCCAGGCTTGATCGATCCCTTGAGCGATAGCGCGCGGGTTCAGAAATCCGAGTGGCTGATTATGATAGGTGTTTGCACCCATCTCGGCTGTATCCCTCTTGGTCAAAAAGAGGGGGACGCTCGGGGGAAATATGGAGGTTGGTTTTGTCCTTGCCACGGGTCGCTCTACGATCTGTCCGGGCGCGTTCGCCGCGGCCCTGCGCCGCGAAATCTCGATATTCCGCCTTATGTTTTCTTAAGCGATACGAAAATCCGCATCGGATAAAAAGCCTTGCGGCCTGACTTCGACGCGAACCAAATATATGTTCAAAATTTAGCGCAGATCAAATTCTCACTGGAGTTAAACACGGTAGACCAATGATAACGAGAAACCGCATATATGCGCTAATAGCTCTTTTGATCCTAATCGCGGTTGGGACTTATGCTTACTATATACTCCGAGACGATCACCAGACTGATGGGCATATTGTTCTATATGGCAATGTCGATGTCCGCCAAGTTAACCTGGCATTCAAAGTTCCCGGCAGGCTTCGTGCAGTCAATGTCGAAGAAGGCGACACTGTTAAGGCCGGAAAGCTGATAGCCATTCTTGAACCGCAAGATTACGAGGACGACGTGAGTTTGTCGCAAGCCAGAGTCCGCGGTCAGGCGGCACAATTGGCAGCACTGCAAACGGGAACCCGTCCTCAAGAAATTGATCAAGCCGCTGCCATTCTAGCCGAAGCAAATGCCTCCCTCTCGCTTGCCGAAAACACCCTGAAACGTCAGCAGTTTTTGGCGGACCGTGATTTTGTCTCCCCGCAAGGCCTTGAAACAGCCCAGACCGAAAGAGCCCGCGCCGCTGCCACAAAAGAGGTTGCGGAAAAGGCATATAAATTGGCGCGCATAGGGCCCCGCTCCGAAGACATTGAACGGGCCCAGGCTGCGCTTAGCGCGGAAAAGGCGGCGTTCAACCTATCTGAACGACGGCTAAAAGATGCCAATCTTATTGCACCATCAGACGGACGCGTGTTGACAAGGGTGAGAGAGCCCGGATCGATAATAGGCGCCGGAGAAACAATAGTTTCTGTATCATTGGTTTCGCCGGTCTGGGTGCGCGCCTTCTTGGCGGAACCAGACCTGGACCGCGTCAAACCTGGAATGAAAGCAGAAATCCAAACGGATTCCGGCGGGATTTATACTGGAAAAGTCGGATTTATTTCCCCAGTTGCTGAATTCACGCCCAAAACAGTGGAAACGCCAGAACTGCGCACGAGTTTGGTATACCGTGTCAGAATCATGGTTGAAGATCCCGGCTCACGTCTCAAACAGGGCATGCCCGTCACGGTCATTCTAAAACCTGCGGCCAGACAGTGAAGCATGACACAGCACTCGTTACGATAAGCGATCTCTCCAAGCAATTTGAGAACGATAATATTCCCGCGATTTCGGATCTTACGAGTCAAATTAAACCGGGAAGAGTGACGGGTCTGGTTGGACCAGATGGTGCCGGGAAAACAACTCTCCTGCGCCTCATTTCTGGTCTTTTGCGGCCGAGTGAAGGCAAACTGGAAGTTTGCGGCTTTGATCCTTTAAAGGAGCCCAATGCGGTTCACGAGGTTGTTGCCTATATGCCCCAGCGCTTTGGCCTCTATGACGATCTTACTGTCTTTGAAAATCTCAATTTGTACGCTGATTTGAGGTCAGTAACCGGGCCGCAGCGCGCTGCCACTTTTGAGCGACTGTTGGAGTTTACTGGTCTGAGGCCGTTCACAAAGCGCCTGGCAGGCGCATTATCTGGGGGAATGAAACAGAAACTTGGGATCGCATGTGCTTTGATCAAAACGCCTCGCCTGCTTTTGCTCGACGAGCCAAGTGTTGGTGTCGATCCTTTGTCACGGCGGGAATTGTGGCAAATGGTCTACGAATTGGTCGATCAGGGAATTGGTGTGATCTGGAGTACAGCCTATCTGGACGAGGCGGAACGCTGCACTTCAGTCATGCTGCTCAATGAAGGAAAACTTACATATGATGGTCCGCCGGACGCACTTACGGACCGAGTTCAAGGACGAGCCTTTCTCTTAAGCAACATAGGAGGAGACAGAAGGTTAGTACTAGCCCGCGCTCTGGAAAACAGAGCTGTTTTGGACGGCGTCATTCAGGGGCGAAATATTCGTATCGTAACTGCAAAGGGAGCGATAACGCCTTTGCCATCGGATTTATCAGCAGGCGAAGCCGCTTTTATGGCTTCCACACCGCCTCGCTTTGAAGATGCTTTCATGGACCTCATGGGCGGCGGCCAAAAACAGCCCTCGCCCTTTTTGAAATTACAATCGACTAATGTGCACCAAAACGAAATTGCCGTTGAAGCAATGGGACTAACCCGCCGTTTCGGTGATTTTACGGCCACAGACAACATAAGTTTCGAAGTGAAACGCGGGGAAATATATGGTTTGATAGGACCCAATGGAGCTGGCAAATCGACCACCTTCAAGATGCTATGCGGTCTCTTACGTCCCTCGGAAGGTCTTGCACGTGTTGCCGGTATGGACTTGCAGAAGGCACCGAGCAAAGCCCGCGCACGCCTGGGTTATATGGCGCAGAAATTTTCCTTATATGGTGATCTGAGTGTGAGCCAAAATATGGACTTTTTCGCTGGAATCTATGGGTTGACTGGGAAGAAGCGCCGTGAGGCGATCGATAGGCTCGTCTCGACTTTTGGCCTGGATTCCTATTTGGAAACAAACGCAATCATGTTGCCATTGGGTTATAAGCAGCGACTTGCTTTGGCATGTGCCGTCTTACACGAACCTGACGTGTTGTTTCTGGATGAACCGACGTCCGGCGTTGATCCCCTGACGCGCCGGGAATTCTGGTCACACATTAATGCGATGGTCGCAAATGGCGTTACCGTCGTTGTAACCACACATTTTTTGGAAGAAGCAGAATATTGCGACCGCATGGCGCTAATTTATCGCGGACGAATGATCGCTGCTGGCGCTCCCGATGAGCTGAAAGCCAGTGCACGTTCAGAAGATATTCCAGAGCCGACACTAGAAGATGCTTTCATCGCGCTGGTGGAAAAAGACGACCGCCAGAGAGAACAGACTTGAGCCGCCGTTTTTTCCCTCTGCCAGTCTCCATGACACGGATGGTCGGGCTAACCCGGAAGGAAACTCTTCAAGTTTTGCGGGATCCCAGCACGATAATGATTGCAGTCATATTACCTCTCCTGCTGTTGTTTCTATTTGGATATGGCGTAACATTTGACCCCCGATCATTTAATGTTGGCTTAGTGATCGAACAACCAACGGCTGAAACAGGAAGTTTTAAGGCGTCTCTAGAAAATTCACGATTTTTCCAAGTGGAAACCAGCCGTGATCGGCGCTTCTTCGAACAAGATCTCGTCGCCGGTCGTCTCAATGGAATCATTATACTAAGAGAAGATTTTGCGCGGGTTGTTTATCGTGCCGATACAGCGCCGATACAGGTCATTGTCGATGGTAGTGATCCCAACACCGCCTATCTTGTTAATAATTATGTACAACTCCTCTGGGCGAACTGGCTTGAGCAGGTGTCTATCAGCAGCGGTCAGTCGCGCGGGCCTCCTCTCGCCAGTCTTGAACCGCAAATATGGTATAATTCTGAAGTCTCCAGCAAAAATTATCTAGTCCCGGGGTCGGTGGCAATCACGCTGACGATGATAGGGGCATTGTTGACAGCGCTGGTAGTTGCGCGCGAATGGGAACGGGGGACCATGGAAGCATTATTGGCCACGCCCATTGGCATTACTGAACTCATCATCGGAAAAATTATTCCCTATTTTCTACTCGGACTGGGTTCGATGGTCCTGTCGGTGATAACTGCAATTTTGGTTTTCGACGTTCCTTTCCGGGGGTCATTCTTGCTGTTGCTTCTTACGTCATCCGTATTCATGCTTTGCTCGCTAGGGCAAGGGCTTTTGATTTCGACTATAACCCGCAATCAGCTGGTAGCGGCACAAGTGTCGATATTGAGCGCGTTTCTTCCAGCTTTCTATTTTTCAAACTTTGTATTCGAAATTGACAGCATGCCCTGGGCCCTGCGCATGATCAGTTATGCCGTACCGGCGCGTTATTTCGTTTCAAGCCTGCAAACTTTGTTTCTGTCAGGCGATGTCTGGTCCGTCATTGGGCCTGATCTCATTGGTCTGGGGCTTTTTGCCGTGCTAATCTTTGCCATAACGGCACGCGTCACACGAACGACGTTGGATTAGAGCAGATGTGGCACCGTATTTTGGCTCTAATCATCAAAGAATTGTGGACCAACGCGCGCGATCCCAAAACCCGCTGGGTGGTTCTGTTCTCCCCTCCCTTTTTGTTGCTCATATATGCTTTTGCCATAACGCAAGATGTCAGCAACGTGCCGATTGCCATATATAATCAAGATATGGGCGTTGAATCACGAGAACTCATTGGCAGGCTGGATGGTTCTAACACCTTCAGCAAGATTGAATATCTACAAAGCTCAGCGGAAATCATCTCCACGATAGAATCCAAAAGTGCGGCGATGGTTATTCAGTTTGGTCCAGACTTCTCGCGTAAACTGGCGGCGGGCGACGACGTAAATATCCAAATTATTATGGATGGTAGGCGTTCGAACACGGCACAGATACTCATAGGTTATATCGCGCAGATATTAGAAAGCTATAATCGCGAACGGTTGGCCGAGCGCGGATTTAGCGCTCCAACCAAGATCGTCTCTCGCACCTGGTTCAACCCAAATCTAAAACCAATTTGGTCAGCAGTTCCTTCCCTTTTCGCCGTTATGACCGCCATTGTCGGATTTATGATCTCAGCTCTCACTATTGCGCGAGAACGCGAAATGGGTACTTTTGAACAATTGCTGGTATCTCCTCTCAAGCCGCTAGAAATACTCATTGGCAAAACTGCGCCAGCATTGCTCATCGCTATTACAAGCGCAACTGCCATGTTAGTCCTTGGGACGCTCGTTCTTGACGTTCCGGTAAGAGGTTCGCTGGTGCTGCTTTATCTATCGATGATCATCTATCTAGCCTCCATCATCGGTATCGGCCTGTTTATCTCTTCTCTCGCCGCCACGCAGCAACAGGCTATCGTCGGCTTGTTTGTTTATATGGTGCCTGCTGTTCTAATTTCTGGCTATGCAACACCAGTGGAAAATATGCCGGATTTTCTCCAATGGATCGCAGAAACCAATCCCATCCGTCATTTCATCGTTATTTGCAAAGCTGTGTTTCTCAAGGATGCGCCGCTGCCAGTTATTTTTGATCATAGCTGGCCCATGGCGCTGATCGCCATCACTACGCTTAGTTCAGGCGCATGGCTGTTCAGACGACGGATATAGATTATATCCGACTTGGCTTTGACGAAAAGGGTGCTATTCAGGTGATACGCGAAATGAGAAAATTTGTTCATACGGGATGGCTCATTCTATGGCACGACGACGTTGCAGCCCGTGAGTGGATTCCACCGTGGCGAATATTTGCGAAATCGATAGCAATGGACGTACGGTGAACCGTGTGGCTGCATCTTGGTCTGGCGCGATGACGCTTGGGGTTGGATGGGCCTGGCTTGATGCCCGGATCGGTGACAATCGTCCGCACCGGCACATTGCCCATCAAATCAGCGTTGCGATTGACGACGAAATGGAGATCCAAGGGAGCATGGTGACTCACCTAGCATGCGGTGAGGCCATGTTGATCCCTGCCAGTATGTGGCACAGCATAGGACCTGTTGGAACTGCCGTCCGAACGATTTATTTCGACCCGCTGTTGGAAGGAATTTTCGACCTTGATGCTGGGCGCGAAATCAGGCGACTGCTGAACGATGAATCGCGGGAATTAGTGGCAATCAAAAACTCCGAGGAGGCTAAACTGTGGGCTATGAAATATAGCCGCCGAAATGAAGCTGGTCCGATCGACGGGAGATTGGCGAACGCACTTCTGGGCAATGAAGCGATCACCTCGCCGCGCATGCTAGCAAAAGCCTTGGGGCTTTCTGCATCGCGCTTGCGAGAAATAGTTGTCCACGATTTTGGCGTCCCGCCTACAAAGCTCGTTCAATGGCTTCAGCTGCAGCGTGCTATCGATGCACTGAGCACATCAAATAATCTGGCCGATGCTGCGGCCGCAGGCAATTTTGCCGATCAAGCGCATTTCACACGCCGCCTTGTAGAATGGTTCGGCGTTACACCGTCCGCAGGCCTTAGTTCGTTGGACATAACGATAGTTCGCTGAAGGACAATCATTCGCGGAATACGTCCGTTGAAACGTTCAAGACTTTGCATCTCACTGATGCCAGAAAAAGGCTCCAACTTGATGGAGTTCTGCCCATGTTCCTGTTCAAAATATTCTATGCTCCCACATATTTTCTTAGTTTCCTAGGGGGTGCCATCTGGGTCATTACGTCGAATCACTCTCCGCTGTGGCTAATTGTCCTGTTACTCTTAGCGATTGCAACATCTCTCGTGGCTGAAAGGATTGCGCCGTTTGAACCTGTTTGGAATCGCGCTCATGACGATGGCGCGCGGGACATCGCCCATGCGGTCGTGAATGAGGTTTCGATCATCGTTCTGGTGCTCATACTGCCGTTATTTGCGAGTCTTGTCCCATGGCCTTCGCTGTGGCCCTCAGCCTTACCGTTCTGGGCGCAGTTGATGTTGGCGGTTTTCTTGTTGGATGCAGGTATCTCGCTCGCGCATTTTGCGAGCCATCGTCTTGCTTTTCTTTGGCGCTTTCACGCTGTCCATCATTCGGTTCAACGGCTTTACGGTTTCAATGGTCTATTGAAACACCCAGTACACCAGCTGATTGAGATTTCGGCGGGAGCGCTTCCGTGGCTGCTGCTTGGTATTCCCGGAGACATTGCAATAGTTGGCGCATTCGCCGTGGCAATCCAGCTTCACTTGCAGCATTCGAATGTTGACATGCGCGTAGGTCCGCTCAGGTTTCTCTGGGCTGTGTCACCCGTGCATCGGCATCACCATCTTGCCTCCGAAAAGCATGGCGATGTCAATTTTGGATTGTTCCTGACGATTTGGGACATCGTGCTCGGCACCGCGCGCTTTCGGAGCAGCAACGAAATTCGGGCAGGTGCGGTCGGGATAGACGGCCGCGCGGATTATCCGACAGACTATCTGGCGCAACTTGCCGAACCGTTTCGCACTCTGCCGCCCGCACCGACCCGCGTGAAGGTAGATGGGGGAGAGCCCAAATGACCAACCAGCAAAAAAGTCCGGATCAGAACTATACGCCAGCTGCAGGCCATCATCTGCTTACACCGCTTTATGATCTAGGCGTTGCACTAACCACACGTGAAACGCTCTGGCGCAACAAGCTTATCGAATTCCTTTCCCCTCAAAATAACGATATTGTCCTCGATATTGGAGCAGGAACAGGCAGTCTCGCCATACTTCTTGCGCAACACAATCCCATTACAAGCTATTTCGGTATCGACCCCGATAAAGCAGCTATCGACATAGCGCAAACCAAGGCTGTGCGCGAAAACATCCATCCGACCTTCAAAGTTGCACATTTCTCAAGAGCCGAGGTTTCAGACTGGCCGATCCCAACAAAGGCCACCTTGTGTCTTGTCCTCCACCAGGTTCCGTTGGGCGAAAAAAAGCGCCTGCTTCGGGAGATACGTTCCGTGCTCGGTGCTGGCGGACTGCTTTTCATCGCCGATTATGGTGAACAGCGTTCATGGTTCATGCGCAAGCTTTTCAGGATGACTATCCAGAAGCTTGATGGCGTGTTGGACACCCAACCCAATGCGGATGGTGCGCTCATCCCTCTGATGACCGAGGCCGGATTTGCGAATGTCGAAGAACTGGCATGCTTCAACTCAGTCACTGGCTCTATCTCGATCTTGCGGGGGACCGCATCCTAACGGGCTATGCCATGAACCACAAACCCAACCGCTATTCAAGAATATCGCTATCATGGGCGCATCGCTTTAATTTTATGACAAAGGGCCGGGCCAATTTGCAATTGACCGTTAGGGCAAATAACAAAGTGCCTTTATGGATGGAAAGAGAGCGCAAAAACGAAATTTGCAAAACTATACAAGATTATCACAGTCGGCATTTTGGGTATGTCAGCGCCAGCCCTTGCCGAACCGACGGAAGTGGTGGTGCGGGTTATAAGTCAGGACGCCAAATTTGTCGGTGATCAGATGGGCGGAGCCCGGATTGTGTTGCGCGATGCAGAAAGCGGGAACGTACTGGCCGATTGGATAACGGCCGGCGGCACGGGGAATACCAGACAAATTATGGAATCGACGGGGCGAAGCCCGATGCGCGCCACGCCAGACGCCGCAGCGTTCTCCACGCAGCTTGATCTGTCGCAACCCACGCGCGTAACGGCGGAAGTCTTTGGTCCCTTGGCTCAGATGCAAGCCAGCAGTCGGGTCACGTCACAACGCTGGATTGTTCCCGGACAGCCCGTTACCAGCGGAGATGGTTGGGTAGTCGAGTTACCCGGTTTGGCCGTCAACATTATCGCACCACAACCTAATACGCACAGCGCTAAGGGTAGCCGAACAATCGAGGTTATGAGTTCAACCATGCTCATGTGCGGCTGTCCGATTACCAGCGGTGGCCTTTGGGATGCTAAAGACTATGAAGTTGAAGTCACGGCCTATCAAGTCGGCCGCAAAATCGCCAGCGGCAAGCTTGATTTCATTGAAGCACCGGGCCGTTATGGAGGCGATTTTACCTTGCCTACAAGCGGCGTCTATGAGCTGATCGTATCAGCACGAAACACGCGGACCGGAAATGCAGGGGTTGACCGAACCAGCGTCATTATCCCGGAAATCAACAACGATTAGGTTATATTCAACCACCGGGTATATCGTAATTGTCAATTGTACATCACGTATGCTGCAAATATCTGCCGGGAGGTTGAAATTCCTATGTTATAAATTGGTCGTTAGTTTGGTGTCTCCAGTACAGGCGCGAACCCGCCGCCCGGCGTCCGCATATTGGTCGTTTGCCCTTGGTACAAGCGCGCCGCAATCAACAACACGTTTCCCTCATAAGTATAAAGCCGCACATCGATCTTCATCTCCAGCATTTTGCCATCGCGCTCGACACGGCGGAAACTCGGCGGGGCATAGGTCTGAGCGATATAGTTTCCAGCGATGATTTGGGACCAAACCTTGCGGGTCAGCTTGGCTCCACGATAGGCGGCCTTACTGCCATAGCCGCGCGCCGGCTTGAAGAACAAATTGCGGCGATCGGCCCAAAGTGCGTCCGCATTATCACCAGTGACGAGCACAGTTTTGGGAACGGCAGACTTGAGAATCTTAGCCTCCCCTGCCACCAATCCCGCTTGAGCAAGTAACGGGGCATCGGAAAGCAGCGCAAGATTGCGTTTGTCGGCAAACATAGCATGCACATGCGGGTTAGGTGTGACGACAACCTTTCCGTGCAAATAAGCGTTCCTGAGCGCTCTATGGTCCGGTTCGTCGAGCGTAAAATCGACCAGTCGATTATAGACAAGATCGATATGAACCCCGTCAACTGATAGTCCGTCATCAGAACCCACTAGCGTTTTCGGGTCGGCAATGATTGCTGAAAAACCGTGCTTTTCTAGCACCGCCTTTGCCAGCAACAATTCTGGATAGAGATGCTGCGTTTCGGGCTCATCATCGACGATGGCAATTACCGCCGGACGCCCGCTGCGTCTCTGGTGCTTCCACTCACTCTCAAACATGGCGACGATCTCGAGATCAAAATCCTGCTTTGGCCGGGATGGATCGATACCCAAACCCGCCTCGAAGCAACAGACCCGTTGGGCCTTGGCGAGAATAGCGTTGAGAAACGCACCACCCGCATTCGTATTGACTTCAATCAGAACGGGCCCGGCTTCGGTGAGATGAAAGTCATAGCCCATCAGCGCGCCAGCGGGCCCAAAGTCTGCGGCAGAGATATCCGGCGCCCATTCGAGTGCTGCAGCACGAAACGGCGGCAGCGCGACAGCCGCTTCAACAGCCTCGACGACCGCCTTCATTGCCGCCATTGTTTCGAGTGACATGAAGACCGGCGAGTTCGCAAAAAGATAGGGGTGCGAGGCCGCCAAGCTAACGCCGAAACCTTCCGAGCCGGCGTTTTCATCTAGTATTTTTACCAACATTTCTTGGTCAAGCGTAATGCATGAACAGGCCGCATTTGCATGCTGAGCACCATTGCGTATCTCCGACCCTGTTTTCATTCCATTCCTTCGTTTGATGGTGAATTTGGTGGCCCATAGACTATGACATTTTCCATGACGAGTGGCCAGGCTCCTGCACAAATATGCTGTACTGGCCGTCCAGAGTACCACAGGAACTCATTGCAAAAGGTTCGCTAGACGGAGGCCTTAAGGCTATTAGTATCGGAACTACACAATATTACAGCATAGCTTTTTCTAGATGGAAATTTGGGTTTTGCTGGTTATTTAACTGTCTCGTTTCTTATTTGATGTCAAAATGATAGTCGATGATGGCCTTCTCTGACTCCATCAAAGCGGTGGTCGTTTTCATGAAATCTCGCGAGTTTAGTTTGGGATCGACGGGTGCCGCAAAGGCTACAGTGATGACGCCCGGCCGCAACGGGCCACCGCCAATCCCCCAGAACGAGCCAGAATTTACAACCATGGGGATAGAAGGCACGTCAAGCAACTTGTAAAGCAGCTCGACGCCGCGTTTAAACTCGATGGGCGCACCGACGCGCTTGCGTGTCCCTTCAGGAAAGATGAGCACGGAGCGCCCCGCGGCTACAGCTGCCCGGCTTTGATCCACCATCTGGCGTAGAGCATTGGCGGCGGCGTCACGATTGATCAGTATCATCGGTGAACGCCGCAAATACCAGCCCATAACAGGGATACGCAGGAGCTCGCGCTTGGCAACAATTGCGACATCTGGAAATAAAACCAACGCGGCTAGGGTTTCCCACATCGATTGATGGTTTGAAATGATCAGGCTAGGCCCTGATGGACCGCTCTTTCCGTTCCATAATACGTATTTTAATCCCACAATACCAGAAAGCATAATAAGTATACCGCGCGCCCAGAACCTTGAAAGCATCCGGATGATTTTGGGAGGTGAGCCGCTCAGCCAGAGGAAGGGAATAGCTAATCCAAACAGGGCGGTCCATAGCGCCCATGCTATATAAAATATGATAGAACGCACGGTACCCATATAAAACCTTTGGCATTAACCGAGGTTACAACCCTCATGCCCTAAAGACGCCGCAGCGAAACTTTCGTTACACCGGGAGAGCCAACGGGAATGGAAAACTTTTATGCCCGACATTGGCAGATAATTTTCCGGAGCTGTAGTCACCGTGGACACAAACACATTTGCTGTGAAAAATTGTCTCGTTTGTATAATCGGTTGCAAGTTCCAGACGGAAAGCCAGATCGATTTCCAGTACATTTTTGCATTTTGAAACAATCGAAATATTAGCTGCAGTGAACTTTGCAAGCTTGTCTATCTTACAGCAGCGACAACAACTTATGGGCCGCGTCTGCGGAAGAGGCCGGATTCTGGCCGGTCACGAGTTTCTCATCGATCACTACAAATGACTCCCAATCGTCGCCTTTCTCATAGCGGCCACCATTTGAAGCAAGCATATCCTCGACGAGGAACGGTACGATATCAGTCAAGCCAACAGCCGCCTCTTCTGTGTTGCTAAAACCAGTAACACGTTTGCCCATAACCAGCGGTGTACCATCCACGCTTTTGGTGTGCTTGAATATAGCGGACGCATGGCAGACGGCACCGATGGGCAGGCCGCTGGCGGCGAAACTCTCGATCAGGCGTTTGCTGTCGGCGTCTTGTACCAAATCCCACAACGGGCCATGTCCGCCCGGATAAAAAATGGCGTCAAAACCCGTATCGCTGACCTGAGCCAAGATCTCGGTCTCAGCCAGTGCTTTTTGCGCATCCTTGTCGGCTTTAAATCGCTTGGTCGCCGCGGTTTGTGCATCTTCTTCATCACTTACTGGATCAATCGGCGGCTGTCCGCCCTTAGGCGAGGCCAGGATAATATCCGCGCCGGCATCCTTAAAAACATAATAGAGGGCGGCAAACTCCTCAAGCCAAAAGCCAGTTTTTCTGCCCGTTTCGCCCAGCGTATCATGTGAGGTCAGAACTATGAGTATCTTCATGAGTATTTCCCTTTTTTGTCTGTGTCACCCCATTCAAGTGCAGGGCCATCGGCAGCAATAGTTGTCCCTGCATATCCTCCAACAATTGCCGCTAAATTACTGAGAGCGCCTATGGCCGCCTTTCGTCCGGTCGCGCTCACAAACATCTGAGCTGCATCGACTTTCGGTCCCATTGAGCCAGCAGGGAAATCGTAAGCCCCAATTCCATCGACCGTCGCACGACGGATTTCGCGTTGTGTCGGCCCGCCCCAATCTGAATAGGCGGCCTCGACATCGGTTGCCATTATATAGAGATCAGCATTGAGCTTCCTTGCCAGAAGTTCGCTCGCATAATCTTTATCAATTACGGCCTCAACGCCTTCAAGCTTGCCCTCGGTATTTTGCACAGCAGGAATCCCTCCCCCACCGGCACATATCACAATAGCACCTTTTTCAATCAACCAGCTAATAGGTTCAATCTCGAGGATTCTGACAGGCCGGGGGGACGCCACAACTCGCCGCCACCCGTTCCCGTCCTTCTTTACCCGCCAACCTTTCTCAGCAGCAAGCTGGTCCGCTTCGCTCTTTGCATATACAGGGCCAACAAATTTTGTTGGTTCTGCAAATGCTGGATCATCCGCATTAACCTGAATCATCGTCAAAACGGTGGCAAATTGCTTGCCGTTGGGCATAAGATTGGCCAGCTCCTGCTCAATCATATAGCCAATCATTCCCTCTGTTTCCGCGCCAAGCACGTCCAATGGAAAAACTTCATCAGGCTTGTAAGCCGAGCCTTGCAACGCGAGAAGGCCCACTTGAGGCCCATTACCATGAGTTATAACTAGCTCATGTTCAGCGGCGATCGGGGCAAGCGCATTGGCGGCAATCCTGACATTTTCACGTTGATTTTCTGCTGTAAGGGCCTGTCCTCGCCGGAGCAGTGCATTCCCGCCTAGGGCAACTACTATGCGCATGACCTATGCTCCGATCGTCGAGACAAGGATTGCCTTGATGGTATGAAGCCGGTTTTCAGCCTGATCAAATTGGATGCCTGCAGGTGACTCAAAAACTTCGTCTGTAACCTCCATTTCAGTGATCCCGAATTTTTTGAATATGTCTTTGCCGATTTCGGTCTCATCATTATGAAAAGCGGGCAAGCAATGCATGAACTTGGCGGCGGGATTGCCGGTGGCGTCCATCAAAGCTTTATTGACCTGATAGGGCATGAGCAGCTTGATGCGCTCGGCCCAGACATCCTCTGCCTCTCCCATTGAGACCCAGACGTCAGTACTGACAAAATCACAACCCGCAACGGCCGCAACCGGATCCTCCGTAATAGTCAGCCGGGCGCCCGATTTTTCGGCAAACTCTCGTGCCGGTTTGACATATTCGTCGGTCGGCCAATTCGCTTTCGGTGCGCCAATCCGCACATCCATGCCCATCATGCATCCTGCAATCATGAGCGAATGCCCAACATTACTGCGCCCGTCTCCGACAAACGCATAGGAAATTTGATTCAACGGCTTACCTCCATGCTCTAGCATCGTCATGAGGTCGGCAAGCATCTGGGTTGGATGAAACTCATCAGTCAATCCGTTATACACTGGTACACCGGCAAATTTGGCAAGCACTTCTACTGTATCTTGACCAAAGCCGCGATATTCTATCGCATCATACATGCGGCCCAGCACACGGGCGGTGTCCTTCATTGTTTCCTTATGGCCGATGTGAGAACCTGATGGCCCGAGATAGGTATATCCGGCGCCCTGATCCATCAAAGCAACTTCAAATGCGCACATTGTCCTTGTCGAACTCTTTTCGAAAATTAGGCATACATTCTTACCCTTGAGATGTTGATGCTCAGTCCCCGCATATTTCGCACGCTTCAGATCGCGTGCCAAATCCAGCAAATACTGGACTGCTTTTTCGTCAAAATCGAGCAACTTCAGGAAGCTGCGACCTGCTAAATTATATGGCATTTATAGTGTCCTCAAAATGGAGTTAAGTGATCAACCTGTTCAAAATTCTACTGGGTCGCGCCAAACCGGACAGGTCATGCAATGTCCGCCGCCGCGGCCGCGGCCAAGTTCAGAACCTTTCACCGTGATAACTTCGACGCCTGCTTTGCGAAGCAAAGTATTGGTCGAAGTGTTTCGGTCGTAAGCGATGACGACCCCTGGCTCGATTGCCACTACATTGTTACCGTCGTCCCATTGTTCTCGCTCTTGCTGATAGGCATCGCCTCCAGTTTGCACGATATTTAGCTTTTTAATGCCAAGGGCTTCGGCGGCGATTTCGAAGAGATGCTTATCTTCTGTCCTGAAATCGATTTCATTCGGCTTGTCGCCAGGCCTCAAACTGTAGCATTGAATCTGATCGCAGACTTCAACAAAGGCAGTCGCGACGTCTCTGTCGCAATGGGTAAAAACAGTGTCCAAATGCATTGAACTGCGCGATCGCGGCATCTGGCAGGCAACAACGCGTGTAGCGACATCATTTTGAAATAAGGAACGCGCAACTTGCCCGACTGCTTGTGGGGATGTCCTCTCGCCCATTCCAATAAGAACCGTTCCGTCACCCCAAGGCATGACATCACCTCCCTCAAGAGTTGCCGGACCGTGGTCGGTGTCAGGGTCTCCCCACCATATTTTAAAGTCTCCCTCTGAAAAAGCTGGATGAAAACGATAAACCGCTGCGACCAAAAGGGTTTCGGGTCGGCGGGCTGGCCAATACATTGGATTCAGAGTCAATCCCTTTCCTATCCAGCAGCTATTGTCGCGCGGAAATTGCGTATTTGGCAAGGGCGGTATTATGAATCCGTCAACGCCCAAATAGCTTCCGAACATACCGTGCACTGCAAAAGGAACATCATGAACAGCGATGCCTCCAATTAGAAACTGGGCCAGCTGATCAGCGGCAAGCTCGTTCAACCAAGCCCGAAGTTCGCCAATCAGACCTATTCCCACCTGATCCTCTGTAATGCGACGATCAAGGACCCACGCGCGCGCCTCAACCTTCTTCAATATATCCCGTAAAAGCTCGCTGAATTCGTAGACTTCGACGCCTCTATCAGTCATTTTCATTCTGAAATCGGCGTGATCGGTTCGCGCTTTTTGAACCCACAATACATCATCATACAGCAGCCTTTCAGCATTTTCCGGGGTTAGCCGCGAATGCGCTAAACCTGGTTGGCAGGTTATCACCTTACGAAGCTTACCAATCTCTGAGTGAACACCAAATCCGGTCATGACTAATTTCCTTTTTTCGTTTTTTGAAAATGCAAAAATTCAATCCTAAAACTATTCGTTTGAGAATCAGAAAGTACCGCGAAACTCGTAAAGCCGTTCTCAAAGTCTTCAGAAAACCAACTGACGGCATCTGTTTGTCCAGAATGGACCAACATCAAGCGGCTATCACGGAAATGCTGAGCCCTGCCATGATGAGTACAGTTAGCAGAACCAAAAGCGGCCACATAAAACGAAGCCACCGGTTGTAGGGGACCCCGCCAATGGCCAGCGCGCCCATAACAACTGCAAAGGTTGGATTGATAAGATTTACAAGGCCATTGGCCGATTGATACGCTGTCACCACTAATGAGCGATCAACTTGGGCAAAGTCTGCCAGAGGAGCCATAATGGGCATTGTAAGCACCGCGAGACCTGAGGATGACGGAACAAAAAAGGATAAAACCAATTCTATCCCAAACGACACATTCACAAAGCCCACGGGGGAAAGGCCGCTGAGAAGGTCCGCGCCAGCGAATAATATCGTGTCAGTTATCTTTCCGGCGTCCATGATCACAACAATGCCCCGGGCGATGCCGATGATAAGCGCCACACCTAATAAATCGCGGGCGCCGCTGACGAACGATCCGGTGAATTTTTCTTCACCCATCCAGGTGACCAAAGCCACAACAATGGCAGCGAACAGAAACAGGGCAGACATTTTGTCCATCCACCAACCTTGGGAGGATACACCCCAGATCATCACAGCGAATGTTAATATGAAGATGCCCAAAACAGCGAATTGAGACCACGACAGATTGTCGCTGTCGGTTTCCGTCACTTCGTCTGTTGAAGGCGTATCAACTGGCGAAGCCAAGTCTGCCAGAATCGATTTTGACGGATCCTTTTTGACACGGGCAGCATAGCGCATGACATAGGCCACACACGCTGTCCAACCTAGGACAAGCAATATGGCTCGCAAGGCCAAGCCATCTGTGAACGGAATACCAGCGGCATTGGATGCAATCACGGTGGCAAATGGGTTGATGGTTGAGCCCAGAACGCCAATGCCGGCACCCAACAATATCACAGCAACCGCAACGACCTTGTCATAGCCCGCAGCAATCAGCACCGGGATAAGCAGCGCATAAAATGCGAGCGTCTCTTCAGCCATCCCAATCGTCGTGCCCCCTACAGCAAACAGCGCCATCAATATGGGGATCATCAAAATTTCATGCCCCTTTAGTCGCTGCATGGCTCGTGCAATGCCTTTCTCAATTGCCCCTGTGCTGTTCACGACGCCTAGAAATCCACCGATTATTAGCACGAATAGGGCGACATCAATCGCACGGGCTTTCCCGGTATCAGAATCGTAAAAGCCTCCAATTGGGGCTAGAAAAACATCAACGACGCCTTGGGGGTTGGCCTCAACAGGCTTGTAGGAACCGGGAACCGGAACCTCCTGTCCCAGTTCAACGCTTTCAATTCGGTCATACTGGCCCGCTGGAACGACCCAACTTGCAGCTGCGGCAAGGGCAATCAGGGCGAAGAGGATCGTATATGCGGTTGGGAATTTGAAAGATCTGGTTTTTGTCGGAGCTCTATCGGTCTTGTCGGTCATGTTGAAGCCGCCTATTTTTTTAAAATGAAACACTCGCATAGAGCATGAAATGAGCCCATGTTTTGCTGCCGCCAGTAAATTGCTTGGCCCCGTCTTGTGGCACCAGCACCGCAGCAGCAGCCGACAGGAACAATCGTTCTGAGGCTTGCCAATCGAGCCAAAGGTCAAATTCGTTACCAAAAGCGCTGTCTGTGACACCTAGTTTTTCAGGTTCGTCCAGTGTGAAATTCAGCCATGATCCAGTCAGCGAAACCTTGTCACTTAACGCCGCAGAGCCCTTTATCATGTGAGTTTTCTGATTTGAGTTTCCGAATATCCAATTCCCGGCAATTTCGCCCTGATACCATTGGCCATAATCGGTGAAGCCATATGCCAGCGGAATAAATTCTTCGTTCTGAGGGGTGTTGGGGTCATCGCCGCTAACAACCGCATAGCGATATGTAATTGTCGGCGTGAACGGCAGACTATCGACCGTATAATCAGTCTGTAGATACCAACCCTGGCCGCGGTAAAAAGCGGCGCCGCGCTGCTTCGCATATTCACCGGACAGCTTGAGTTGATCGTTGACATTGACAGAACCGCGAACGTCATAAGTCTTCAGGTTTTCAGCTGTGTTTGCTAAAAGAGGGTCATCAAAGTGAGCCACCTGGATGTATGTCGCGCCAATCGAGAAACGGTCCGGGATGCTATATTCAGCATTAACCCCTCCGACATGGGCCTTAATTCCGCCACGGCCAGGATTGTTGCCGAGATAAAAACCCTCTACCTGCAGGTTATCATATTTCACCCGCACCAATGCACTGTTTCTGGAAGCACTCCGCGCGCCGAGATAAAAACCGCCTCGATCGCCGCCGTCGCGCCCCCCATCCTTGACCAGAAATCCGGTACCAATCTGATAGTCAAAATCGCCGCCGATCACCTCGATAAAGTCATCGACGCCCAATTCAGTTTTCCATCCAACATAGAGCTTCTCCAATGTTGTCTTACCCGGATCGTTGAGGCCTGCGGCGAAACCGTCCGCACTTTCCCCATAGGTTTTTGTGCTGACCACGGAAGCCGCAGCAGACAGCTCTCCTCCAAAAATATCTTTCACTTTGAAGTATATTTGCGGTTCGATCGCAAATTCCGCCCAGTTTTTGCTATCAACACCAATATTGGCTTCGGGCTCGCCAAACCAGGAATTGCTCTGAACAAACAACACCGAAGAGGCATCAATGGCAACATCAACCGATAATTCTTCGGAGTCATAGACGTTCACTTGCGCAGCGGCAGATGCAGAATTGATAACCAAACCTGCCAACAGGAATGGTAAACTGCAAATGAAGGCCGTCTTGGATGAGCCTCGCGAATGGCTTTTTGGACCTGAGCGTCGGCTAGAGCGTAGTGGAACGACGACATGATGGGCTAATGGATACATATTGAGCCATTTCCTTATAGACTGCGGACATGCAGCTGCGAAGCAGCGGCTGCGGAAACATTCTTCGAACAATACTATGAAGGACGCGAAGAAATGCGTTTCATTACAGTCCGTCTGCGCCGATCCAATGAAGTTGAAGGCCTAGAGGCTTTCCGAAGCTAGCCAGCTGGTTAAGATGCCCAATGATTTGGCTCATTCCTACAGCGGTTGAATAAAGGCAATCATCCCAATGATCTTAGTTTATAGGTCAAGCAATTTTGGACTGAATTACTGCCCACAAACAGGACTGGTTTGGAATGTTCAATGCATATCAGAGTTTAACCAGGCAATCCTGGATATCCGGCCCTATTTGAAGGACTTGATTACGGCATCAATATTGACCTTCAGAGATTTATCGTGGTGGCGGATTGGCGGGATTTCCATCTCTATATCCATGAGTTGGTACACGGCCATCTGGGCAGCTCGGATAGAATATTCAACTGTAAAAACTACATCTTCAGGTACTTCTACAAACTGGCTTACAAATCCGAGGTTGCTGGATATTTTCGGGACTGGGAGCGGACGATCGGTCAACGCCCGCGGCATAAACATGCTGGTAATATAGGGCATCCGGCACGGAATACAGTTTGCGTTTTGGAAAGTCGTATTCATATCAAAGTTGAGATGACCGCAAAGTTCCCGAAGTATATCTTCTCCGGTACACTCGGACATGGGTTTCGCTACAAAATCGCCTATCCGATCAGGGTGCAATGCATAACCCCAAAACACCTGAATATTATTCGGCTGATTGATGAAATGTGGCTGATGGGCCAACACAACTGACATAAGCCAATTGGAGTCCTTGAACGTAACCAAACCACCGGTGCCAGCCTTATTGCCAGAAAAAGCCTCCATCTGATCAAAAAATGATGGGTCTTTCAGCGTCACGGTAAAGGAAGCCCAATAGGACTCCGGAATACTCGAATTAAATGCCGCAGGATTGCCAAAATCCGGTCGGCCTTCGGCCAGTTTTTCCCAAAGGGCCCAGCCGCCACTATCGGCTTTTGTTAGTTTATCGGGAGCGCTTGTCATCGAGCCAAGGCTGGAGGCATCGGTCATTGAGCCATTTTGGAAGATGACGATGTCATTTTCATTGACCGCGATGGATTTCTCCGCGCCGTCTTGATTTAGCTTGATATCAGTAACTGTGATCATGGATTTGTCAGTTTTGAGCGAGACGTCTGTCACCATAGTGTCGTGAAGAAACCGCACATCTTTTGCCTCAAGCCAATTTAAAAGCGGGAGGACGAGTGAGTCATATTGATTATATTCGGTGCGCTTCACGCCCGCGAGCGTTTCAATTCTTGAAAATTCTTTCATAAACCTATGGAGGTACCGCCGAAATTCAACAGCGCTATGCCAAGGTTGAAAAGCAAAAGTCGTCTGCCACATCTGCCAGAAATTGGTCGTAAAAAACGCCGGGGAAAGCCAGTCTGTTATAATGCTGGTCCCGAGCGTTTCTTCGCTTGCTTGCGTCAGTTTTAGCAGCTCCATCCGGTCTGACATGCTAAAGCCCATGGAACTGACATCCAAAATCGAGCGATTATGATCGACCAGTCGTGCCTTGGAATGCGCTTTCATCCGCAAGTTGAAGGCGATAGTTTCATCATAGACCGATACGTCCGGATCTTGAATTGAGGGAATCGTTTTGAAAAGTTCCCATGTGCATTCATAATTATCGGTTGTGAGCATTCTGCCGCCACGTATTACATACCCTTTTTCTGGATCCCCAGCGCCATCTAGGCTTCCTCCTAAAACAGCCATTGCCTCAAAGATGGTTATATTTGCGCCTGGCATGCCGCCATCCCTAATCATGAATGCAGCAGCAGCAAGAGACCCTATCCCGCCGCCAACAAGATACGCTTTTTTATCTTTAACCATTCTGCTTTCCCTTCGATCAAGTCAGCCGCGTTACATATTTCACGGCATCAGCTGGACAAAAACAAGGACGCGAGCGGCGGTACGATATTACACTATTTTCTTAATCGCTGCCTATTGAGTTGATGAAGCATTTTGGTCAACACCACCCACGCTCCTATCGAACACCAATTTTTACGATAACATATCGCACGCGAGGCATTCTTCATGGAACCGCAAAGTGAAACAAACCATACATCTGGCAAGCTAGAGCTGGAGCCAATCGCAGAGATCAACAGCTCCTGATTATATTGGTACTTTATCAACAATATTGCTGTCCTGGGAATCTCCGTGCGCTAAATTCTCGGCCAAGCCGGGACGCTCGCGGCCGCGGAATATCATCCAGACAAGATAAGCCGACATCAACGCGCCACCAAAGCAAAATACCGACACATAGGCATAGGAGAAAAATATGAATGTGACTGCTAGAACCAGGGCTGCGAGTGCTCCAAAGATACGGACATCACGAATAGAGGACAATAAAAGCGGGCCAATCACGACTGTTACATAGATCAAATAGGTAATCTCTCGGCCAGCGACAAAATCGAGCAACTCCTTGCCTTGATACACAATCAAATGATCGAGGAACTTCGTTTCCAGCCATCCTTGATGAGCAAAATATGGAAAATATTGCAGCCCGCCCAGCATTGCGCCCAATATAGCAAAGCCCAGATAAAGCGGTTTGCGCCGAGCAGGTTCCAGGAAATAGGTCGAAACCGGGATCCAGACTGGCCATGCGAGCCAAGAGAAAAACATATAGACCAGCGATGCCTGCGTAATAAGCGCAATATTATTTTGCGCGCCAGCAACCCAAACAATTCCTTCTGAAAATTGTTGGAGTCCGAAAAGCAGCGGCAAAGCCGCAATTGGCAAGTAACTTTTGTCCGTTCTGTAAGCCCGATGGATGCAAAGCGCCCCCGCTGGGATGAGGAGGGCGGCCGCACCAAAACTGACTTCTGCTGACAAACACATAGATTCTCTCCTTCAGCTGCGAGAAACCGCAATCAAGATGTTTGCATCCTGACGAGTTTACGTCGGCTAATATTCTTCGCTTTCTACCATTTACTCATACGGCCCACTGCGCTTCACCCCTCAGTAATTATACGTAATCAGCCGTTTTTTTTGAGGGGGCGGCATCTCCCAAGCGTATAAATCAATAGAAACACTAATTTTAAGGCGAACAGACACCAAGAAATTGACTGCAATTGAGGAGGAATAAACATGTCTACCCAGATCACGAGTTCCATTTCGAAAAATCGAAGATTAGTGAACGAGGCGCTGGTGGAATCCAAAGATCGTATCTATCATTTTCTCCTTCGACACATCCGGAATGAACAAGATGCACAGGATGTTTTGCAGGATTTTTTCGTCCGAGTTTTGACGCGGGCAGATGACCTTCAAAACTGCGAGAAAATTCGCGGATGGCTCTCCAGCATATTGCGTTCCGTTCTTTCAGATCATTTCAGAAAGCGGAGTCAAGAGACTAGGAAATTAAACGAATATACCACATTCTTGACGCTCTGGGGGCCGGCAGAGGAGGAACCTGAAACAGACTTTCCATGCATCCAGGAAAATCTACCCAAGCTTAATCCAAATTATAAAAAATTGATCGAACGGGCTGATCTATGCGCAGAAGGCCGGACGAAGATATCGAAAGACATTGGTTTGTCAGCAAGTACGCTTCGTGTGAAATTGCACCGCTCGCGGAAGGCCTTGGGCCGTAAAATTAGTCTCGCTCATGCAAGCTGTGTCCATGAATGTGATTTGCAGACGATTTGTCAGGCGAGCGCGCTTCAAGCGAAACCAGCAATGAGTGCCGGGATGCCCTTTGGCTAACCCAACTACCAACGGGCGCTGTGTAACAGCTTCGTTACCAACCCCGCCATTTTTAAGCGTTCGGCACCGCTGTCACCGAAGCCACATGCCTGCGCCTACGCCAAATCACGAAGGCAATCAAATGACACCCGATTGCTGGATCGTTTTCATCAGCGGCAGGCTGATTATTGGACAGGATATGACATGATCGGGATTGCTATTGACGACTTGGTCACCTGGACCATCATAGGCCTTGAGATGGCGGCGCTGGCCGTGATCGCGGGCGGGTTTGTCTGGAGCGTAGTGAAGGCAATTGCCTCAGTTGTTCGTCACAATATGGAAGATCGTTATACTTCGTTCCGCCGTGAACTTGGCCGCAGCACATTGATTGCGCTTGAGCTTTTAGTAGCTGCGGACATCCTGCGTTCTCTTGTGCTCGAACCATCGCTGACGAACATCGCAGTTCTTGGTGCCCTTGTCACTATCCGGACCTTTCTGAGCTTCTCTATTGATGTGGAGCTGGATGGCTGCTGGCCGTGGGAGCGGGCGAGTGCCCGGGTACATGGAGCGGCGGGGCGGTAGCCGCCGATGAGCACCGCGTCCATGATCCAACAACTGACTATCCAAGTGTAACGTTTCACGACCAAACCCGTCATTCTAACCACAACGTAAAAAAGGAAAATAGACATGAAATCCCCCACTATTATTTCAATCGCGGCCTTCGCCTTGCTGGCAAGTTCCGCTGCCTATGCAGCGCCCCAGACACCGCAAGCACCTGCACATAAACATGACATGCCAATGTCAAAAGATGGCGCACAAATGCAAATGATGAAAGACAAGGCTGCAACGGCAAAAACACCGGCTGAACGCAATAAGCTGATGTCAGAGAATATGGCCCAAATGAAGGCCCATATGGCTTCCATGAAAGCTAAAATGAGCGAAGGCGGCATGATGGCGCAGGGCAAAGGACCTATGGCTATGGACCCGGCACATATGCAGAAGATGAAGCAGCATATGGGCATGATGCATCAAATGATGGAGCGACTGATGCTACAGCAGGAACTTATGATGGACCCTGAAAAATAGCCACGATAACTGAGGCGCATTAGAGGGGAAGAAGCCGAGCATGGAAACAGCCTGACTTCTTCCTCGGCTGTGTAACGCGATGGCTCCATGTGCGTCCTAATTACTAACGACACCAATTATTTTGGCGCTGATCGAACAAATCAAACTGTTTGAAAGACTTGCAAAGGAGAAAAGCCATGAACAATATAACAACTGATCCCAAAACCTCCGCGCCGAGAAAAATACTCAAACCCATTATTAAACCTACCGATCCGGTCGAACCCCAGAGCAAAGGGTGCTGCTGTTCCGGTAAGGAACAAGTTATGGAAGATAAGCCCGAGGTTAGTTCAAAATCGTGCTGTTCTAAGAGCTAATCGCCGGTTGAAGGGTCTTGTGATCCAAGCGTGGCCGGCTTCTCTGGTCCGAAGCGTATAGCGCTTTCCGGCAGATATCGCGCGCCACAAACCTGTCACACCTATAATTTCCGGAGATTGCCAATCTCCCGGGAAGACCTTGCGATTAGCGGGTCGTGCAGGAGCAAAGGGAAAGATGATAAAAACTATTCGCAAAAAAGCGCCCTACGCGGAAGGACAACAACAAACCCGGCCTAGCCCCCTGCCGCATCTGTTGACGATCAATTGTGGTTCATCAAGCGTCAAATTTGCAGTCTTTCGTTTGGGTAATAACATCGAACCGGTATTGCGCGGGAAGGTCACGGAAATTGGAAAGGCACAGGGCCATTCATCCGCGCGATTGGCCGACAGCACATCCCTTTGGTATGCAAAAAGTTCGTGCAAAAACCATGGCTCAGCCATTGAAAATATTCTCAATCAGCTGGAAAATTACGCAGAACTTTGGAAAATATCGCTTGTTGGTCATCGAATAGTACATGGCGGTCCAGATTTTGTTTCGCCTCTCGCATTGGATTCAGTTATCGAAGCTGAACTGGAGCGCCTAATACCGCTAGCTCCTCTGCATCTACCTGCAAATCTTGCTGCTATTGCAGCGGTTCGAACACGGCTACCCCGCGCAGAACAATTTGCGTGCTTTGATACTGCTTTTCACTCCAACATGCCGGAAAATGCAGCACGAACTGGTCTGCCGCTAAATATGGACGACGGTGTTATTCGCCGGTACGGCTTCCATGGCCTTTCCTATGAATCTACGCTCTACCAACTAGAGCGGCGAGAAGGAGCAGCAGCTCTGAAGGACCGTATTGTGGTCGCCCATCTTGGTGCGGGCGCCAGTATGGCGGCAGTGCATGGCCGGCGGACGATAGATACATCCATGGGCTTTAGCCCGTTATCAGGTCTTCCAATGGCCACCAGAAGCGGCGATATTGACCCTGGACTTATCCTTTATCTCTTAAAGGAAGAGGGCTGGACGTCCGATGAACTGGCCGATCTGCTAAACAACAGATCGGGTTTGCTTGGACAATCAGGAACAAGCGGTGATGCCCAAATTCTTGTTGCAACCAATGCCGGTAAATCTGCCGAAGAAGCTATAGCTTTTTTTTGCTATCAAGTGCGCCGTCACTTCGGCGCATTGGTAGCCGCCATGGGCGGCATTGATCGTTTGATTTTTACCGGCGGAATTGGTGAACATTCTCCAGAAATACGGTACCAGATCTGCAAACCATTGGAGGAATGCTTTGGAACCATAATCGATCCGAAAAAAAATAAAGCCAATAAGCCACTGCTATCTCCAAAACATGGCTCAGTTACCGTGGAGATCAGTTCGGCGGATGAAGAATTAATGATTGCACGTCACGTGGCCGAACTTGTTGGTGCCTACCAAAATGGGAGAGAATTATCATGATATCTTGTTTCCCACACCGCAATATCGCTGCACTCCTTGAAAAGGTCAGCTGATGGATATCACCGTTGAAGACCCGGTCTGCAAACGCAAATTTACGTTGGAAAAAGCGGTCGCCGCTGAAGAATATGAGGGCTGGACTTATTTCTTCTGTAGCACAGAATGTCAGAATATATTCATTGGATCTCCCACAACTTTTGCCAACGGCCCAGCGCCGTTATATTCAGATCCTTAAAATGGCGAGATGAGCGAATAAAAACGGCATTGGCACAAATATAGAGATCGGTTGGCGGGATGTTGGCCAACAATTCCGACAACCGTATCTTTAGGGGCGATCGCGCACTGCCTTCCCCAGCGGTCGCCCCACTCCTCAAAGCCCAGCTGCGTCGTAGTAGCCTTTTTTTGGCTTCAAACCGTCTGGCGAGTTCTGATCAACTGTAACATTAAGCGCCGCAGTGCGTCCTTAACAATAAACCGGTTGATATCGATCATCACCCGGCGCTGATTACTCCAAAGAAGATCAGGAGAAAACCATGACAGACAATCTTATTACGTTTTCCGCTTTGCTGTTCATCCTGCTTGCAGTTGGCGCTAGCGCTATCCGCATTGTGGTCGAATATGAGCGCGTGGTCGTCTTCACGCTAGGCCGCTTCACAGGAGTCAAAGGCCCCGGTCTGATTTTTATTATTCCCTTTGTTCAAACTCTTTCCCGCGTGGATTTACGAACCATCGTCCTTGATGTACCAACGCAAGATCTTATTTCACGCGATAATGTGTCGGTTCATGTCAATGCTGTCATATATTTTAAGGTTGTTGATCCTGAACGCGCGATAATTCAGGTGGAGCAATTTATCGATGCAACCAGCCAGCTCGCACAAACCACCTTGCGATCGGTACTTGGAAAACATGAGCTTGATGAGATGCTCACGGAGCGAGACAAACTCAACAAGGATATCCAAGAGATAATCGACACCCAAACAACCTCCTGGGGCATCAAAGTTGCCAATGTTGAAATCAAGCATGTCGATATAGATGAATCCATGGTTCGCGCGATGGCGAAACAGGCTGAAGCCGAACGTGAGCGCCGGGCAAGAGTGATAAATGCTGAAGGAGAACAGCAGGCAGCGCAAAAGCTTTTGGAAGCTGCAGAAACGCTATCCGGTCACCCTGAAGCGATGCAACTGCGTTATCTTGGCGCGCTTGGCGAAATCGCTGGAGAACGCAGTTCCACAATTGTATTTCCATTCCCTGTTGAATTTGAAAAATTTTTCAACGGGTTTGCTAATCAAGACAGCAAAAAGCTGGCTGGGAATGCGGCCAATGAACCCACGCTCTCTGCAGGCAAGAGTGCGGGGTGACTTTCAGCGCTCATAAGCGGCATTTGCTGGTGAGCGAACGAATATGCCAGGCCAGAATAGTGCAGTCGAATAGGGTACGGCAAACAATTTGGAGGTTGGTTTAGAGCATGTTTATTAGCAGTTTCGAAAACCGACTCTTCAGGGGCGGCCGGGCTCTTCCTCCAACCCAGCGCGGTCGCTCCACTTTTAACTGTGGTGGCGACGCCATTTTTGCACCTTCTCGATTCCAGATAAACATTCACAATGCTGTTCCATTTAGGCTGTTCGCATACGGCAACCGTGACGTTTGAGGAGGGTTTTCATTGACAAAAAACATATCAAACGACTGGCGCACAGGATTTGGCGTCATCGAGCACAGCGCTGCAACAATTGCGCGTACAGATGAATTTTTCGCAAAACGTCAGTACTGGCAAGGATTTACGGATTCCGCCCAAGCAGAGACATTGATTGTAGCGGCCGACCGATTGGCCAACGCCGCGATGTGGCTCACCGCCCATATGACCTATGCCTCCCGGGTTGATATGAGCGGTACCGATTTGCCGGCAGACGCATTTAAACGAAACCCTGAAGGTCATACTGGCGGCGCCCTCAATGTTGCCATCGGGTTTGTTGGCTATTTACTTGCCAACGCCCTGTCTGGACACACGCGTGCCTGGACGCTTGGTCAGGGTCACTGTGTTGCTGCAATAGAGGCAATCAACACGCTGACCGGGGACTTGTCCCCTGCACAAATCGCTCGTTATGAGCGCAGCGAGACCGGGCTTTCCCGTCTCGTTTCAGACTTTTACAGCTATGCGATGAGCGCTGATGGAAGACCCGCGGTACCGCTGGGGAGCCATGTCGGCCCAAACACTGCCGGCGGTGTTTCAGAAGGCGGCTATTTGGGCTTTTCCGAACTCCAATATGTCCATATGCCGTTGCCGGGAGAGCGACTTGTTGCCTTTTTGAGTGACGGCGCATTTGAAGAACAGCGCGGGTCCGACTGGTCTCCGCGCTGGTGGCGAGCCGAAGATAGCGGTTTGGCGGTGCCGATCATGGTCCTCAATGGCCGGCGGATTGAGCAGAGAACCGAAATCGGCCAGGAAGGCGGGGCTGAATGGCTTGAAGCTCATCTTCGCCTCGCTGGATATGATCCAATACTGATCGACGGTCATGACCCTCTCGCCTATACGATGGCGATATTGGAAGCGGAAGAAAGGCTCACGCGATTTATTAGATTGAAGCAAGCCTATCCAGCTCCCCTTCCCTATATTATCGCACGCTGCACAAAAGGATTTGGCTTTCCGGGAGCTGGAACCAACAGATCCCATAACCTGCCACTTTCGGGAAACCCGTCCGAAAATGCAGCCGCACGAGCTGAATTTCACGAAGGCGCTAGAAAGCTGTTTGTCCCGGCTGACACGCTGGAAACAGCCGTTAATGCTTTGGCGGTCCATGACCAGCAGTCTCGGCCAAGAGAAAGTCAGAATTCACTAGCACGCCGGATCGTCGAACTGCCCAGCCTACCCGTGCCAAATTGGACCGATGTCAATAGTCAGCGCGAACGCTGCGCGATGGATGCGATCGATGAATATTTTGTCGATATTGTCCGCGCCAACCCGAAGCTACGACCACGTATTGGCAATCCAGACGAGCTAAGAAGCAACCACATGCCGCGCGCGCTTGAGCTTCTGCACCACCGCGTGAACTTGCCTGAATCTGGGACTCCGGAGGCGGTTGATGGAGCCGTCATAACGGCACTCAACGAAGAAGCGGTTATCAGTGCGGCCTTGGGTAACAAAGGCGGGATCAATATCGCTGTGAGCTACGAAGCTTTTGCGATGAAAATGCTTGGCGCATTGCGACAGGAAATAATTTTCTCGCGCCGCCAGCACGAACTGCTCCAGCCACCAGGCTGGATCAGCGTTCCACTCATTGCAACCTCCCACACTTGGGAAAACGCAAAAAATGAGCAGTCGCATCAAGACCCGACATTGCCCGAAGCATTGCTGGGGGAAATGTCAGATATATCGCGCGTTATATTCCCTGTTGATCCCAATAGCGCGGTTGCAGCGCTGCGCTCGGTCTACCGAACGCATGGCCAAATTGCGTGCCTGGTAACCGCCAAGCGCGATGTGCCAATCCTCTTTTCAGGTGAACAGGCTGAATTTGCGATGGCGAAGGGCGCAATACAATTTGAGGGCGATGCTACAAACGCGCAGGTACAACTGGTCGCCATCGGCGCTTATCAATTGCAACAAGCAAGACAGGCGCGCGAACGGCTCGGGCAACGCGGGATAAACTGCTCAATTACGGTCATTTTGGAACCGGGGCGGTTTCGGGAGGCGCGCGACGAGATCGAATGGAAATATGCTGTTTTAGACAAAGATTTGCATGTGCTGTTTCCCACAAATCTTCCGCGGATAATAATCTCGCACACGAGACCGGAGCCAATGTTGGGTCTATTGAGGCGGCTTGATGGCGGGCCGAGCCAAACCAAAGCGTTGGGATATTTGTCCAGAGGCGGCACATTGGATGTTTTTGGCATGTTGTTCGCCAATCGTTGCACTTGGGCGCATGCGGTCGCCTCCGCTGCAGGTTTGCTCAAAATCGATCGGGGTTCCCTCCTATCACAGGAAGAATTGGATGCCGTCGACGAGCAGGGTGACCCGCAGATGTTGCGGCGAGACTCATCGGGCTCAAAAAATGAGGAGAAAATCGTATGACGCTCACATTGCATAGTCTTGGCGGAGCCGGGACGGTAACCGGATCTCGCCATCTTATCGAAAATGACGGACGCCGGATCATGGTCGATTGCGGACTTTTCCAGGGATATAAGCCCTTACGCGAGCGCAACTGGAAACCGTTTCCGGTTTCTCCAAAAAGCATCGATGCCATTATTCTCACCCACGCGCATCTCGATCATAGCGGCTATCTTCCGAAATTAGTCCGCGAGGGGTTTGAAGGCCCAATCTTCTGTTCATCAGCAAGCGCTGATCTTTGCGAAATACTTTTAAAAGACAGCGCTTTCATTGCGGAGAAAGATGCGTTTCTGGCGAACAAGCACAAATATACCAAACATGCCCCTGCCTTGCCGCTTTACACCATCAAAGACGCCGAAGCAGCTTTGAAACAATTGCGGCCGATCGCGTTCCACAAAGAGATTGAACTGCCGGGCGGCGGGCATGTGACGCTGCGCCGAGCCGGGCATATTTTAGGGGCGGCCAATGCGGAATTTCATTGGGGCGGAAAGACGATTGTCTTTTCTGGCGACATTGGGCGCTATGGTGATCCCTTCATGCTTGATCCCGAACCCGTTGCGGCAGCCGATTATGTGCTTGTGGAATCGACCTATGGAGACCGAACGCATCCCAAAAATGACCCGATGGATACACTCGGTGACATCATCGAAAAGACCGTACGAAGGGGTGGAACAGTCGTTATTCCTGCCTTTGCGGTCGGGCGCGCGCAATTGATCATGTATTATCTGTGGAAGCTGAAACAGGCTGGACGAATAAAAATTGTTCCGATTTTCCTCGATAGTCCCATGGCGATCAATGCAACAGATTTGCTGTGCCGCCATCTGGATGATCATCGCCTCCCACCCGATGTCTGCAAGCAGTCTTGCGATATTGCAACCTATCTGCGCGAAGTCGATGATTCTAAACGCATAACGCGTGATACCACGCCCAAGGTAGTGATCGCCGCTAGCGGCATGCTTACCGGCGGACGCGTTCTCCATCATCTCAAGGCCTTTGGCCAGGACAGCAGAAATACAATCCTGTTTTCCGGCTATCAGGCAGGAGGAACACGCGGAGAAAAACTGCTGAATGGAGCCGAAAGCGTCAAGATGTTCGGCCAATGGTTTCCGATGCGCGCAGAAATTGCAAGCCTTCCAGCTTTATCGGCCCACGCAGATTCAGACGAAATCCTGAAATGGTTGTCCGGCTTTAGGAACGCTCCTGCCCGAACTTTTGTGGTGCACGGGGAACCTAAAGCTTCCGACGCCCTGCGCATGCGGATTGAAGAAGAGTTGGGCTGGAACAGCACTGTTGTCGATCCGACTGATCGTTATTCTCTGGAAAGTTAAATATGACGTCGAGCGCCAACCATATTGAAACCCATAATTTGCTGAAATCAAAGCGTCTCAGCCTCTACACGCAGGACGAGGTGATCGTGCTCATGCGCACCGACTGCCCGGTTTGTATATCAGAAGGACTTACCTCCCGATCACGCGTGCGTCTAACGTCTGTGTCGGGGCGAGAAATTATAGCAACACTCTATCAAGTCGATAATGACTGGCTAACAACAGGGGAAGCTGGATTGTCCGAGGCCGCCTGGGCGAAACTTGGGATTGAAGATGGGACGGATATTGCAGTTAGCCATGTGCCGACCATAGGATCATTGGCAGATATCAGACGCAGAATTTACGGAGGGCGTCTGGACGAGCCGGCCTTCCAGGGCATTATTGGCGATATTGCCGCTGGACGCTACGCAGATATCCATCTGGCAACGTTTATCGCGACATGTTCGACTCTCCCGCTCGACATTGAAGAAATATGCCATTTAACCAAGGCAATGGTGGGCGCAGGAGAACTGCTATCCTGGAACGCTCCGATGATCTTGGACAAGCATTGTGTCGGCGGATTGCCGGGCAACCGGACAACGCCGATTGTCGTCGCAATAGTCGCCAGTCTGGGCTTCACTATGCCAAAGACGTCATCGCGCGCGATAACCTCTCCCGCGGGCACCGCCGACACGATGGAGACACTTGCTCCGGTTGATCTGGATATCGATCAAATCCGCCGCGTGGTTGAAGAGCAAGGGGCCTGCATTGCCTGGGGCGGCGCTGTCAATCTCAGCCCGGCAGATGATATTTTAATCCGCATCGAGCGCGCTCTTGATATTGATACCGAAGGCCAGCTGATCGCATCCGTCTTATCTAAAAAAATTGCTGCCGGTGCCACCCATGTCGTCCTTGACTTGCCTGTTGGCCTGACCGCAAAGGTCCGTTCGCTTGACAAGGCTAAAATATTGGGTGAGCATCTTTCTGCTGTCGCGGCCAATTTTGGGTTGGAGATACGATGTGTTTTTACAGACGGCTCTCAACCTGTGGGACGCGGCATTGGCCCTGCCCTTGAGGCGCATGACGTCTTATCTGTCCTGCAAAACAATCCGGAAGCACCGCCAGATCTAAAGAAACGGGCAATATTGATCGCAGCGCAGGCCCTGGAGCTAGCAAATCACGTGGAAACCGGTGGCGGGCTTGCTGCAGCGGAGGCAGCCTTGGTTGATGGCCGGGCATGGAACAAATTTCAGGCGATTTGCGAGGCGCAAGGCGGTATGCGCACGCCCCCGATCGCCCCATTAACCTGCCCCCTGTTAGCGCAGAGCAACGGCAAGATATCCTCCATCGACAATCGCAAATTGTCGCGTTTGGCCAAACTGGCGGGAGCCCCGCGCCAGAAAGCAGCTGGTCTTGCCATGCATGTCCGCCTTGGCGACCATGTCACGAACGGTCAGCCACTATTCACGGTCCATGCCGAAGCAAAGGGCTCTCTGGACTATGCACTGGAGTATGCTGCGGCCAACCCGGATATATTGAAAATAGAGGAGTGAACATGCGCCTTTTTATCGCCCTGCCCGGCAATGAAACTTTAGCAACCGACCTTGCCAGACTGTCCGGCTGCGCGCTCGGTACGTTGGAAACCCGTCACTTCCCTGACGGGGAATCTTATGTTCGTTTGGCCGACGATGTGTCGGGGAAAGATGTGGATTTTGTTTGCACGCTGGCCCGTCCTGACGATCAGATATTGCGGCTCATTTTTGCTGCGAGAACCGCCCGCGAATTGGGCGCAAAAACCGTGCGCCTCATTGCGCCCTATCTGGCCTATATGCGGCAGGACAAAAGATTTCAGGAGGGTGAATCTATATCCTCCACGCATTTTGCCAAGCTGCTTTCCGACTCTTTCGACAGTTTGATCACCATTGATCCTCATCTGCACCGAATAACGGATCTGGGAGAAATATTTACCATACCGACCAAAGTCGAACACGCCGCACCGCTTCTTGCTGACTGGATCGGGAACAATGTTAAGAATGCTCTTGTGGTGGGGCCCGATTCTGAAAGCCAGCAATGGGTTGAGTCTGTTGCAGAACGAGCCGGAGCCCGCCAGCTCATTCTCAATAAAAACCGCCTTGGTGATCACGAAGTCGAGATATTGGTGCCAGACTTGAGCGATTATGAAGGTCTGGCCCCGGTACTCGTCGACGACATCATTTCATCAGGGCGAACGATGATCGAAACTGCCGAAGCCCTGATCGCTCAGGGTTTCCCCAAACCCTATATATTGACTGTGCATGCCCTGTTTGCGGGCAGCACCTATTGGCAGCTAAACCAACTTGCCAAAGATATCATCTCGACAGACGCCGTGCCGCACGAAACGTCCCGGATCGGCATTGCAGAACTGCTCATTTAGCTAAAGGCATGGGCAACATTTTTAACTGGGTTGAAAAGAGACAGAGAAATGGAAGACGATAACAAGATCAAAGTCGCAATTGTCGGATATGGCGTGATCGGCAGCCGCACAGCCACCGCAATCAGATTGCAGTCCGACATGACACTATCGGGCGTCGCTGATGTCGCGACAGATTGGCGCATTGCCCAAATTGTAAGCAAGGGCATCCCGCTTTTTGCGGCCACAGCAAAAGCCAGCACAGCTATGGAGGCGGCAGGCTTACCCACTAACGGACTATTGAAGGATCTTGTGGAATCAAGCGACATCATTGTCGATTGTACGCCCAAACACCGGGGGGCCGAAAATGCAGAGTTATACCGCAAACTTGATCGGCCGTTCATCGTTCAGGGCGGTGAAAAGCATGATGTAACCGGCCATTCCTTTGTAGCAGAAACAAGCTATTCCAGCACGATAGGTGGCAGTGCGACGCGCGTGGTTAGCTGCAATACAACGTCCATCGTTCGCACATTGGGAACCCTCAAAAACGCGGGCCTACTGAAGAAAGCGCGAGGAACACTCCTCCGCCGCGCAACCGATCCTTGGGAAAGCCATCTTGGCGGCATCATGAATACGCTTGTTCCCGAACCCGAAGTCCCGAGCCACCAAGGGCCGGATGCCAGACTGGTTGATCCGAATCTCGATGTTACCACGATAGCAGTCAAGGTGCCCGAAACACTCGCCCATCTTCACACCTGGTACATTGAAATGAGACGCGCGGCGACCAAAGCGGAAGTTCTTGACGCACTGTCCCAATCTTCGCGGATACTCCTAATCGATAGCCGCACGGGACTATCGGCAATAAATGTGGTAAAGGAGTGGATGGCTGAAAATGGACGTCGGCACGCCAATCTCTATGAAGTGGCGATTTGGCGTGATTTGCTGACAGTTGACGGAAACGATCTATGTTTCAGCTATATGGTTGATAATCAGGCGATCGTGATCCCGGAGACTATTGATGCGATACGCGCTCTTGCGGGTAAAGAGCAGGACCCTGCCATATCAATCGCCAAAACGAACAAATCTCTGGGAATTGGCGATCTTGTTATACCCCAATGGTCCGAGCAACAAAGCCAGGGCCACAACAGCTGACATCGGTACGATCTCTTCTGAGGAGCTGAAAGTGATAAATAGCCGACGGAAAATAGCGTTACAGAACAAGAGCGATATGGTTGATGAAGCGCTGCGTGAAAGCTTCCCTGCCAGCGACCCGCCGGCATGGACGCCCGGCATTGACCGGAACGATGACGTGCAAAGAAAACCCGGTCGCCGCGCGGCCACCAAAAAACCTCCGAAGAAATGATGCCGTCATGACCTCTCTGCGCCCCATAGACAATCTTGAAAGCCATGAAGTTACCAACCAGCCACCCGTGCTTGAGGCATTTGACCGGTTTGGCTCAGATCGGACGCTGATCGATGCAGTCAAAATGGCGGGCGGCGAAGTTCACAAGCAACGACTTACCAGCTTTGGCATCCGCACCGGTTCCAGCGAAGTCATTGGCTGGGGAGACGCAGCCAACAAAAACCCCCCCGTGCTTGATACCCATGATCGGCAAGGAAGACGGATTGATGAAGTGCAATTCCACCCATCCTACCATCAACTGATGGCCCTTGGCCTCGAAGGAGGTGTGGCCGCCGCCGGTTGGGACGGAACCAACGCAGGCCATGTTCTCCACGCAGCGTTGAGTTTCCTGCTCGGGCAAGTTGATGCGGGCACCGGTTGTCCCATGACGATGACCTACGCTGCCGTTGCCGCCTTGAAACTCGATCCCGATGTGGGAAATGAGTGGATCGGGCGGATCATATCTTCAACCTATGATCCCATTGTCCGTCCCGCATCGGAAAAAAACGGCGTTACAATCGGGATGGCGATGACCGAAAAACAGGGGGGATCGGACGTCCGCGCGAACACGACACGCGCTGAATACGCAGATGGTGCCTATCATCTTACCGGTCATAAATGGTTCTGTTCTGCGCCCATGTGCGATGCATTCCTGACGCTAGCCTACACAGATAAAGGTCTTACCTGCTTTATTGTTCCGCGCTGGACGCCTGATGGCCAGCGTAACGCAGGGTTTCGCGTAATTCGGCTCAAGGATAAGCTCGGTGACCGCTCTAACGCATCTTCGGAAATTGAATATCATCATGCATATGCGCAGCGGCTTGGCGAAGAGGGTCAAGGCGTAATAACCATTATTGAGATGGTGCAGCATACCCGTTTTGATTGCATAGTGGGGTCAGCCTCCACGATGCGCGCCGCACTTGCCGAAGCGTTGTGGCATACGGCCCATCGCACCGTCATGCAGCGCCGGTTGATTGAGCAGCCGGCAATGATGTCCGTGCTTGCTGATCTCGCTGTAGAAAGCGAAGCGGCCACCGTGCTTGCCTTCCAGGTCGCTGCAACATTTGATATGGGCGACCCGCTGTCCCGCCTGCTGACCCCCATCGCAAAATATTGGGTTTGCAAACGTGCCCCTGCAATTGTGTACGAAGCAATGGAATGTCTGGGCGGAACAGGCTATGTCGAAACTGGTCCGATGCCGCGCCTTTTCCGACAGTCTCCGCTGAACGCGATCTGGGAAGGCTCGGGAAATGTGATCGCGCTGGATGTCTTGCGCGCAATGGCACGCGAACCCCAAGCGCTCGACAGTCTGCGGGAATTTCTGTTTTCTGCAAGCGGGCGCTATCCTTCCTATGATAATCACCTGAAAACTCTGGAAATTAGCGGACTGGCCGAACATAATGCCCGTAACATCGTCGAACGTCTTGCAATGTCCGCTCAGGCCGCAGTGCTCATCAACGCGGATAATCCCATTGCCGAAGCTTTTTGCAAGTTGCGGTTTGATCGATCCGGTTATCTTTTTGGTGCTTCCGCCGCTACCATAGACACGCGGTCGATTATTGAAAGAGCCATGCCGACTTAAGCTTGCTGCGTAACAGCTTGGGCGAAATTAGCTCGTCACCAGAAACTGGCCCATCATGCCGGCATCCTCGTGTTCGAGAATATGACAATGATACATATATGGAAGCTGCGGGTCGGGATAGTCGGTAAATTGTAAAAGCAGGCGGACCACTTCTCTGGGGGCAACCACCACTGTATCTTTTAGTCCCTGCTCTCCTTTGCCCGGCATTTGCCCATCACGGTCGATTATGCGGAATTGCACATCGTGAATATGAAAAGGGTGCGCCATCATCGAAGCATTTTCGACCTGCCAGATTTCTGTCGTTCCAACCTTCACCGTCTCATCGATCCGCTGCATATCCATTGATTGACCGTTAATTGTAAAGCCGCCACCGCGCATCATGCGCATACCCATTCCCATATTCAGGACAAAACGGCGGGTTTTAACAGCAACCGCAGGATCAATTCGCGGAAGGGTAATGAGCCTGCTCGGCATGGGGGTCGCCCGGCGTCTTTGAGCCGCAGGTGAAATGTTGAGTACCGTGAAACGCTGGCGGTCACTCCTCGTTCCCATCATCCCCATCATCCCCATACCCCCAATGCTATCTGCCATCAGAGCGATTGGGCTACCATCGCTTAGATCAATAATGATCTGTGCACGTTCACCAGGGGCCAGCACCAGTTTGTCCGTTCTATATGGTTGTTCGAGCAAGCCCCCATCACTTGCGATCTGTTCAAAACTGCGTCCGTCGCCAAATCCAAAACGGTAAAATCGCGCGTTCGAACCGTTGAGAAGGCGCAGGCGCAAAAGGTCGGTTTGTGCTTCAAACACCGGATCAATGGTTCCGTTAACCAGCAGTGTTTCGCCAGTCATTCCCGTCATGATATCGGGCATCGATGTGGAATAGGCAAAACTTCCATCGCGGTTGAACGCGCGATCCTGGACGATTAGCGGGATATCATCGACACCGTAATCATTCGGCAGGTCAAGCCGCTCGCTTTCAGCGTCACGCACGTAGATCGCTCCAGCCAATCCTTGATAGACTTGCGGACCGGACCTACGGTGCGCATGTGAATGATACCAGAATATTGATGCCCGTTGCTTCACCTCGAAACTGGGTGACCATGTGCTACTCGGCGCAATTGGTTGATGCGGGCCGCCGTCAGCTGCTGCCGGTAAATGAAATCCGTGCCAGTGTACGGTCGCCGTTTCGGAAAGGTCACTGCTGACATTCATCCTAACAGTTTCTCCGGCATGCATTTCCAGCGTCGGTCCAAGATAGGGTTGATTGATTCCGATCGTTTTTGTGTCGACACCATCAAGAAAACGAGAGACGCCGTGCCGGAGGTTCAAGTCGAATGTGCGGACACCATCAACTTTTTCCCCTGAATAGAGTTTGGGTATGCGGAGGCTGTTAGCTGAAGACCCCAAGGACAAAGGGCGGTCTTCCCCCCCGACGATTCCGCGCGAGGCAATGCCGCCAATTGCCAATGCTCCGCCTCCAAGCGCAACCGCGCCAAGAAGGTTGCGTCTATTCATAATATCGCTTTCTTCTTATAGCTGTACATCTTGAACCTAATCGTAATCGTAATCGTCTTCGCCGCGCCGCTTGCAAGCGCTCGCCGCCAGCAATTCAATTGGGCAAACGGAATTCCAGACCAATATATATTAGCTTCAGTATCTGGAACAAGGTGACCGGAAAATCAGGGAATATACATAGCGTTGCTGTTAGAATAGAGAGTCAATCTATGGCTTCGCCGAAAACCTCTTCTTCTAATGGCTAAGCCTAGGTCGTCAGCACACCCTATTTTCTAAAAAATTTACCAAGGTATCACCGATGAGTTTTGGATTTCCCTGAATGACCCCTTGCGTCCCTTGGCCAAACTCTATTTGGATCCCCTGCTCAAGAATCATGACACCTCGCCAAGCTATACCCCCACGAGATTGATGAGATACAATAAAGAACGGAACCAATTAAGCGTTCATGAATTATATGTTGAGCAATCTAAATGCCAGAAAACGACAGGGAGGCTTCCAAATGGGTAAATATTTACGGTTCATCATCATGATCGCGACATCGACTTTGGTGATGTTCGGTCTGATGTACCTTAACACATATGCAATGGATCATTTGTTTTTTAGCGAAACACGCTCCTGGATGGCCCTCTATATGGGCGGGGCAATGGCGATTATCATGATGCTGTTCATGCTTAGCACTTATGATGACAAACGAATAAATGCGCTGATCCTGGGGGGCGCGGCCCTCCTCTTTGCTGGCTCAGTTTACCTCGTTCGCTCGCAAGATACTATTTCCGATCAAGCGTGGCAGAAGGCCATGATTCCGCATCACAGTATCGCGATCCTGACCAGTGAACGAGCTAATATTGAAGACGTGCGCGTGCGCGAGCTAGCCGATGGTATCATCAAAGCACAGCGACGTGAAATCAAGGAAATGAAGTGGCTAATCGAGGACATCCGCAAAAATGGCAAAGCCGCAACCGAGGCAGATGCAGCGGCCCGGCCACTTCCTGAATTTGAGGGCAATCTTTGAATATGGCGGGAGTTAAAATTGCAGAACTTTATCGTATGGTCATGCCGGATCATATCTGTCCATACGGCCTTTAATCAAAGGATTTGCTGAAACGTGAGGGATATGACGTTGAAGACCATCACCTCAAAACCCGGGAGAAAATGATAAATTCAAGCAAGAGCACGATGTCGAGACAACACCGCAAACCTTCATCGACGGCAAACGTGTTGGCGGCCATGATGAACTACGCGGGTTTTTAGGAAAGCAAGTAAAAGCAGAAGATGAGACATCATACCAGCCCGTCATAACTATTTTTGCCATGACATTTCTTATGGCTTTGGCAGCGGCCTATGTTGTAACGGGAGATTGGATTTCTATTCTTGATGCAGAATAGTTCATCGCATTTTCCAGGTGCGCACTGGCGATTCAGAAATTGAAGGATGTATCATGGTCCCCGACGGGATGATGCAAATGAGCGGTAATATGGTCCACTCGAATTTCGCCGATATAGGCTGGTCATTGCACTGGACAGGTTTTTTGGTGGGGCTTGTTGCGTGGAGTTTCTTGTCCGGGCTATTCGTCTGGGCGATTGCCGCCACCTATAATCGCTTGCTTGGCTAGTGGCGTCGGATTGAAGCGCCATTGATGAAAGGTGCTACTCGGAACTCGAACGATCAAAAATGGATCTAACACACTGATTGACGAACGGAAGTTCGAGCGAATAATTCCTCTGACCCAAATATTTGCTGTTGAAGTGTAATGCTTCGCTGCCAATCCCGTCTATCTTGAGGACAACTGCAAAAAAAGGAAACTAGAATATGAGAACCCCCTATATTGTCCCCATTGCTGCTTTCGCCATGCTGACCGGATGTGCGGCCTACGCAGCGCCCCCGGAACCGAAGCCCGCCATGCAGAGTCATGCGATGCCGATGGCCGATCATTCCGCGCATCAACAAATGATGGAGCGAGCGCAGAACGCCAAGACGCCTGCAGAGCGCGAAAAGCTCATGACAGAGAATATGGCCATGATGAAGGCACATATGGCCTCCATGAAGGCCAAGATGGCTTAAGGCGGGATGATGTCACAGGGAGACAAGCCGATGGCGATGGACCCGGCACATAAAGAAAAAATGAAGGCCAAAATGGCCGATGGGGCCATGATGAAGATGGACCCGGCACATATGGAGAAAATGAAGCAGCATATGGCTATGATGCATCAGATGATTGAAAGCCTGATGATGCAGCAGGAACTGATGATGCCGCCAAAAAAATAGCGACAAAGGCCGCGGTCAATTAGGCGGGAAGAAGCCAAGCTGATCAACAGACCGGCTTCTTCCTGCATATTGTGCAACATCTCTCCATAGAGAAGTTTGTGGCGGAGCTTCCGATTGAACGATCCATTCAATCCATTTTTTCATGCACCTCCAGTTCGATCCGGCGTGTTGTACATTGATAACATCGAATGGTAGTTATCAGCTTTTCAGAAAGACCATCGCAATGCCAACCGCCCAAATTGATCATTTTTCTGATGTACTCTGCGTATGGGCCTATGCTTCCCAGAGCAATTTTGACCGGCTTACAACAGAATTCGGTGACCGGATTACTATCAACATCCATTACTGCTCGGTATTCCCGGATACATGGACGAAAATCGCGTCTCAGTGGACAGAACGGGGCGGTTTTGATGGTTATGCGAACCATGTACAAGGCATCGCCGGGAAATTCGAGAATTTGCCGATTCACAGCGATGCCTGGGCAAAAACACGGCCGCGCTCATCGGCGAGCCCACATCTGTTTATCAAGGCGGTCGAATTGATCGAGCAAGAGGGCTTAATATCCAAAGCCCCTGTTGCTGAACGACCATCCATCCTCGCCGCGCGGGAACTGCGCTCTGCCTTTTTTACAAGAGCGGAGGATGTCTCGGACTGGGATGTGCAACGAGAAATAGCCGGGTTCTTGCATGTCGATTTTGACAATATACTGAATAAATTCAAAACCGGCGAAGCCATTGCAAGGCTCACAATGGATTATGATCTTGCTCAGCTACACGGGATCGAGGGCAGTCCAACATATGTTATCAACGAAGGACGCCAGAAGCTGTTCGGAAATGTCAGTTACGGTGTGATTGCAGCAAATGTGAACGAGATGTTGGCCAGCCAAGGGAAGGATGCAGCCAGCCTTTGCGGATGATCCGTACAAGATCTAAAAAACCTGCAGATAGAGTTTCCAGAAGATTGGAAGCCCGAGCCTGCTGCATAAATCGGGAGGCGCTAATCCGCACTTGAAGATGCATTTGGATCGTTACCGGTGGAGGCGTATAAAGATTAATTCCCCTTATTGGCGGCAAAAAGCGTACGGAGGTAGGAACTTAGGACCTGTTGACAAATTGGCACATCCATAACCGGATAGCGACGAGCTGGATGAAGCCAAGATAGCTGTCAGAGGTTTTGCCATATCGGGTTGCAAGGCGTCTGGCATTTTTGAGCTTGTTGAAGCAGCGCTCGACCATATTGCGTAGCGCGTAGATGGCAGGATCGATTGGCAGTTGGATTTTGCGGTTGCGCTTTGTCAGGATCATCGCTGTTCCGCCACGCCTCTCCATATTTTCACGAATATAGTTAGCATCATAGCCTTTATCTGCGAGCAGCACCTTCGGCGCCGGTCCTTGCAATCCAGAAAATACCATCCAGGACAAGCCGATGGTCCTTCGGGCGGCAACCACTGCGCGGGCCGCGTTCGATTACAAATGGCTCCAGGCAAGCCCATTCGTCATCACTCATCAAACCCCGGATCACGGCAGCCTCCTCAAAAGCGACCCTGAATCATAAACTACGCCGTTTGAAAATCCCCTTTGTCAACGGAACCTAAATGCCGAAAGAGGGGGCTTGATCGGATTCAACCGATTAAACTGTTTCTGTAATCAGCTCATTGTTCAGTTAGGCACCTGCAAAAATTTCTGGAAATAAAAGCCATCAAAGCAGTCACATGACAAATTCTTTCAAATTTTTGTGATACTTCCGCCTTCAAATCCTATACATACTATTCTAGCTACTTTCTATAGCGGCTTGAATTGGAACAATTTTGGGGATTCAGAATGCGTAAATTAACTGTTTTTGCTGCATCGGCAGCTGTTTTGGCACTTAGTGCCTGCGGCGCTCCCGCTGACGAAGCTGCGACTACAACTGATGAAATGGGCGCCGATACAATGGGTTCCGATGCCATGGGTTCCGATGCCATGGGTTCCGATACCATGGGTACAGATGCCATGGCACCTGCTGACGCGATGGCGACAGACGAAGCTGCACCCGCCGATGCTATGAAAGATGGCGAAGCCATGAAAACAGAAGGTAAATAGGGTTAGCGCTTCAAAAATTAGATTTCCCTTGGGAAACTAGAGAAGGGCTAACTGGAGACCGGTTGGCCCTTTTCCTTTTACTTGGCGGCAACCATTTTTCAGTCATGTTTGGTGACGTGACGCATTAAAACTCCTCCAGAATTGATTAGAGTCCGGCCCAAGAAAGGACGGACTAATGAAGCGGATACGATTTACGGAAGAACAGATTATCGGAGTTCTGCGCGAGGCGGAAGCAGGCGCGAAGACGGCTGATTTGGCGCGCAAGCATGGTGTGTCGGAAGCGACACTTTACAACCGGAAGTTCAAGTATGGCGGCCTTGAGGTATCGGAGGCGAAGCGGCTTCGTGCGCTGGAAGCGGAGAACACGCAGCGCAAGAAGTTGCTGGCCGCCGTGGCCGCCATCGATGGCGACATCAAGCGGTTGTCGCAGGCTTCGCACGCGTGCCGACTGCTGATGACTGTTCCCGGTGTCGGCAGGCTTACCGCGCTGGCCTTCACCGCTGCCATTGACGACCCCGCGCGGTTCCGGCGCTCGCGCGATGTTGGTGCATATCTCGGACTGGTTCCGAGGCGATACCAGTCTGGCGAGATCGACTATGTCGGCAGCATATCAAAGTGTGGAGACCGGAGGGTGCGCACGCTTCTCTATGAGGCTTCCCACGTCATGCTGACCCGCTACAAGGGCGAACTGAAGCTTAAGAATTGGGCGTTGGCAATTGCGCAGCGCTCGACCATGCGCAAGGCGCGCATCGCGCTCGCGCGACGCCTTGCCATCATCATGCATGCCATGCTCCGAGATGGCACCGAGTTCCATCCGGCCTGACCGCTAAGAAAGGAGATCGAAACGAGTTCCCGAGCGGGAGCGAACGCCCGAGGGAGGGAGCAGATGATGGCGCCTATTGTAGCATGCGGCCCCAGTCGGTCGACTGCGATTTCAACTTCGCCACACCGCAACCAGCTGACCCCATAAAGTGCCAACGAGCACGCAGAGAACGCAGACACCCACAGGCAATCGCACCAGTTCAGGAAAACAGCAGTTGCCCTTGACGTATTAGAGAACGTATTAGAGAACACAATCGGGCCGATTGCGGGCTATCCACATTTATCCTGCAACACAGACAAAGTGGACTTTGCAGCTCGCCTTTTAAGAACATCCGCTTATACGTCCGGCGAAGTGCTGGCCGCAGCCGTGCCAGGTGAGCGCTTGCCCCTTCCCTCCCACCTTACTGCTGGTTCAGGAATCCTTCTTGGATGGCGGCAAATGCCGCAAAGCAAACCAGTGTGGACCGATCGCAGTTCTCCTATTTTTTTCAGTGTTGCACCGGTGGAATCCAATAAAAATTATCTGCCCCCTGATCATGAACATTCCAAAGTAGTTTCCCTTGGGATCAAAAGTCAGTGTTTTATGAAAAAACCGCAGATGACAGGTTGCGCACAAATTGTGCACTTGACTGTGCACCTGAACTGATTCAAACATGTTGATAGAATAGAAACCCGAGGAATTTTGCGGTTTTGCGTTGATGGTAATAGTTGAAATTCCTTAGTCGGGAATCCTCTCGTCCCGACCAGTTTTCCGGAGCCAGGGCGCTTCGGCATCACGATAGACCGGCCGAACGCCGATGGCGGTTTTCCCCAGAGAAGCTTACAAAGAGCACCTGATTTATTTTCTGTGACCTTTGCCGCAAAACCGCACACTACCGGTCTTTGCGAGCCACGCGCACCCTGTCCAGTGTGACCTTCCAGACCGGCCCGCAACCCATTACGCAGCCATCGCGCAACACCTATTCAAGTGTCAAAGAGCCTGCCCGGAGAGCGGAGGACAGCATAAGCGATCGGGCAGCGTGTAGGACAGCGATATTTGCGATAGCCAGGTCGTCACTGGCTGTTCATAGGCCAGCACGTCGGCGAGCAGCAAACCCGCATCGTGATAGGCATGGCGCGGAACGGCGCTGCCGGTGCCCGAGCTGACAAGAGAGGCATCCACCTGGCTGAAGGCTTGCCTATCCGCACTCTAATAATTCAGATTCCAGCTGAGAAACCCGGCCATCCACGCGGTCCACAGAAAGCTGGTCAGCGCCAGCGCCACGATTACATTGCGGACGGATGCAGCCCATCCTTGTTTGGTCCTGAAGCTCAGCCAGACATTCCAAATCCCAAGGATCGCTCCCAGCAGCGGCACGATCGCGGCCACTTGCAAAACACGGATGAAGCTGTCGATGCCTGCATTGTAAAAGCTGTATTCGCTGCTCAGCATCGGCGCGAGCAGCATGCACCAGCCGGCCAGATAAACCAGATTGACCACGACGGCGATGCGCGTCAGGCGGCGAACCAGGGCCGCCCGACCGGTAGCGACCGGGGGCAGCTTCCGGGTGCGTTGCACCCACGCCGCGATCGGCCAGACCAGCGCCGTGCACAGCAACACGAGGATGGAGAATGCTGCAACGAGCTTGAAAAGTGAACCGTTCCGGCTGGCCGGTGTGGCCTGCAGTATCGAGACAGGATTATGACTGTCGAGGATGGCGCGGCGGCCGCCCGCCTCGGTCACGCGCAACTGCCGCGTGCCGCCAACCTCGCGCCACAAGTCGGGCGCAACCTCCCGGAAGCGCTTGCCCTCCAGCGAAGACAGGCTGATCGTACCATCTTCGTTCGCGATGACCTGGTCCTGCTGCAGCAAATAGAACATGCTGATGAAGCCTGTTTCAACCCGCCGTGACGTGTCGTAATCGCCCGCGATCGCCTTTGCATGCTCTGCGGCCCCGGCAATGGCGGGCGGCGTGACGGCAGCTGGCGCCGGGAAATACCGGTCCAGGAACAGCTCGAGCAGCCGATCGCGTGCGCCATATACGGCACCGTTTTCGCCCGCACTGTTAAAGCTGACGAAAATTCCGACGCCTTCCTCCGGAAGCATGTTCAGATCGCTGTGAAACACGACGGTATCGCCACCATGCCCCACAAGGAGACGGCCGTTGCGTTCCCCCCGGAAAAATCCATATGCCATGGAATCGAACCCTTCCGGCGTTTCCAACATTTGCGTGCGCATCATACGGACCGTCTCTGGCTTCAGGATTTGCGCATCGCCAAAGCGACCGTCCTGCAGATAGGCGAGCATGAAATTCCCCATATCCGCGCCGGTTGCCGAAACCTGGCCAGCCGGTGCCGTTCCCACCAGTTCGAATGCACTGGGGGCAGTTTCGCTGGTCTGATACCCTTTCGCAGCGGTCTTGTTGAATGCGGGCGGAAGCGGCTGGCGCAGCGTGGTGCCGCTCATGCGCAGCGGCTTGAGGATATGCCGCTCGACATAGGTCTCGTAGGGCTCGCCGGAGACCCGCTCTACGATATAGCCGGCAAGCGCAGTGCCATAGTTCGAATAGGCAGGCACTTCTCCTGGTGCGAACAGGAAGGGCCGCGCGTTCTCCTTCAAATAGCGCTCGGTCGTTTTCAGTCTCTCGGGATCGGTGGCAAGGAGATCCTTCAGGCCTTCCTCGAAACCGCCGCGATGGCTCATCAGATCGATCATGGTGACGGGGCGGTCGCCCGGTGGGGAAATCTTGAAATCGAGATAGCGGTTCACGTCGGCGTTCAAGTCTATCTTGCCCGCCTCAACCTGTTGCATCACGGCCGTCCAGGCGAACAGTTTCGAAACGGAGCCGATCCGGAGCTGGTTGCGGTCCGGATCCATCGGCGTTTTGGCTTCCACATCGGCATAGCCATAGCCCCGTTTCAGCAGTACCTGGCCATCCTTCACGATTACGACCTCAGCGCCGGCAATCTTGCCCTGCCGCAGCGTGGTCATCATGAAGCCGCTGAGCCACGCGTCCACGTCTGATGCCGTGAGGGCTTGCGGACTGGTTGCTGGCTTTTCAGGATCAGGAGCGTCAGTCGCCGTCGATGCGGTCGGCGGGAATACGGAATTGCGGGGCGACGCCAGCACCGCTGCGGCCAGTGTGACCGAGAGCAAGGCGAACAATAATTTCTTACCCATCAATTTCATCCTTCTTTGGCCTTTCGCGCATAGCCGGCCAATGTGGCCTATCCCGCGTAAGAACGTTCCAGCCTCTGATCCGCTCAACCGGCCCGCTCGACAAAAAGACAGCGCGCCGCAGGCAACCCTACGCGGGATTTCGGACGTACAATATTTCGACCTTCGCCAGCGTAATAGGAGAACATTTATTCTCTTATTGATGATTGGTCAAGATCGTTTATATAGCCTTTTCACCCCTTACATTGCAGCGAGTCATGCCCAAGCGAAGCCCGGAACATATGAACGCTCAGCGAGAGCGAATTCTTCGCGCCACGATTCGCTGCATCGGGGAGTTGGGCCTGGAAAAGACCTCGATTGCAACGATCCGCAGCAAGGCCGACCTCAGCACGGGCGCGATCTACAAACATTTCGGAAGCAAGGACGAAATCGTCACGGCGGCACTGCAGTTTGCCGCTATGGATCCGGCCGAGGTACCCCATCGCTGGTCGCCGCTGCGGGACGATTTGGCGACCCTGGAGGAGCAGCGCGGCTTTGACGTGACAACGATCGCCAGGGCCAACCTGGAATTGCTCGCCAGTGGTCTTCGCCCGGGCCCGATGCGGGACCTGCTGAAGCCACAGATGGAGCAGGCTCTTGTGCTGTTGGCAGAGCGACTGTCGGCCATGGAGAAATCCGGTGAAATCCGGCTCAAGATGAGCGCGCTGCGCACAGCAACCTGCATGATCGCACTGACCGACGGACAAACATGGCTGGGCCTGGCTATTGAACGGGAACTGAAGGATATTTCCGCGGACATCGCGGCGGGGTTGGAATGTCTGGTCGAGCCAGTTCGTCCAACATCGCCCGATATTTTCGAATAGGCTTCATTCCGGCGAAACAGCAGTCCCGAAACCCGTCCCATTGTACATTTTTTGATCGATGCAACTTAAGCAGATCAGTCGGGAACATGGCGTTGCGATACTGCCCGCCCTCCCCACGCTCGCCTCCGAGTAACATTCGTTTGCTGTTGATGTTGCGGACCGGCGGGCGAGATCGGGCCGGATGCAGGAGAGATTTTTGCTGCGACGGGTTTTCCTCACCCTTCCGAGAGCATGGGATATAAACCCTAATCAAACGGCCGATACAGATCCTGTTGCGGCCTGGTGAACCACTCCGGCCCCGAGTCCGTCATGTAGAAATGATCCTCCAGCCGGATGCCGAACTTGCCCGGTACCACGATCATCGGTTCGTTGGAAAAGCACATGCCGGTCGCCAGCGGCGTGCGGTCGCCCTTCACCAGATAGGGGCCCTCATGGATATCGAGGCCGATGCCGTGGCCGGTACGGTGCGGAAGGCCCGGCAGGTCGTAGTCGGGACCGAGACCGTGGCTGATCAGCACGTCGCGGGCGGCCTGGTCGACCGCTTCGCAAGGCGTGCCGATAGCAGCGCGATCAAAAGCGGCCTGCTGGGCTTCCTTTTCGATATGCCAGAGATTTTCGATCTCACTGTCCAGCTTTGACAGCGCATAGGTTCGGGTGATGTCGGAATTATAGCCGTCGATCGTGCAGCCGGTGTCGATCAGGATCAGCTCGCCGTCCTGCAGCGCCGGATCGCCGGGGACGCCGTGCGGATGCGAGGTCGCCTCGCCGAACTGGACCGCGCAGAAGCTGTTGCCGCGATCGGCCCCGCCAGCGCGGTGCAGGCCGTCGATTTCGGCGATCACTTCGCTGGCCTTCATGCCCGGCTTGATCCACTCGAAGATTATCTGGTGGACGGAGAGGGTGAGCTGCATCGCCGCGATCATCAGGGCGATTTCTGCCGGGGATTTTGTTGCGCGCAGCGGGGCGATGATCGCGGCGGCAGAGTCGCAGGCGATCGGCTGGTCGCACTGGCCGAGCGCATCGACCAGACGCGCGGCGTGGCCGTAGGAACATTCGGGGTCGAGCGCGCATCGCCGGCAACTCTGTTCGGCCAGCAGCGACGCGATGAGCGCGAACGGGCTTTCATGCTCCTCCCAGAAGGCCATGTCGGGGATCTGGGGAAATTTGGCGCTGATTGCCGATTCCTCAAATTTCGGGCAGATGAAGATGATGCTGTCGGCGCTGATCAGGACGCCGACAACGCGCTCGCTTTCGTAGAAGGCATCGCCGAAAAAATAGCGCATATTGCTGCCCGGCGTGATCAGCACCGCATCAATCCCTGTGGCCGGCATCGCCTGGCGGAGCCTGTCGAGTCGCTGTTTCCGTTCGGCGTCGCCGATCGATGGGGGTCGCGAGACGGTAGTCATGGTTGAATCTCCGGAATGTGAACAGGCGCGGGGTTGCGCCGCAATAGCATGACCTGGCTATCCTCGCCGATAGGCGGCGGATTCCACCGCTGCCCGGACGTGCAACGCGGCCTCGTCCGCAAAAGGCAGAAACTGCATCAGCACCAGGCCGGCGAGATCGCTGGCACAGTCGATCCAGAAATAGCAATTGGGCAGTCCGGCCCAGGCCAGGCTGCCGGCGGCGCGCCCGTCCGGACCGGTTTCCGGGTTGATCAGGAAACCGAGACCCCAGCCACAGCGCATGCCGGGAAACGGATCATAGTTGCCGGCGAGCAGCGGCGCGACGCTTTCCATCCGGCCCGCGCGCATCGCGCCAATCTGGTTTTTACTCATGATGGCAACCGTCTCCGCACTGATGATCCGCTCTCCGTCGAGCGTGCCGCGGTTCAGGATCATCCGCATGAACCGCATATAATCTGCCGCCGTCGAATAGAGACCGCCCCCTCCGGAGTGGAATTCCGCTGCATCGCCGCCGCCAATCTCGATCGGGAACGGTATAAGAGCATCTTCCTGACGGGACAGCAGCGGGACCCTGCGCTCGATATTCTCGGACGCGACAGAAAAGCCAGTGTCGGACATCGCCAGCGGCGCAAAAATATGGTCTTCCATATAGGCGCCGAGTGTCTGGCCGCTGACGGATTCGACCGCGCGGCCGAGCCAGTCGGAGCTGACGCCGTAGAGCCAGTCGCTGCCGGGTTCGAACATCAGCGGCGCCGAAATGCTCGCAATGCTGCCGGGGGCGACCTTGCCCTGGGCTTTGGCCATGTCGGCGCTGGTGAAGGAATAGCCGAGACCGGAGCTGTGGGTGAGCAGGTGGCGGAGGGTGATCGGCTTGCTGGCGGGTTCGACGACCGGCTGGCCGTCCGGATCGAAGCCTTTCAGCAGGTCGGGGCGCGCCAGTTCGGGCAGCACCGCACCGATCGGATCGTCCAGCGACAGCAGGCCGCGCTCGACCAGCTGCATCGCCGCAACCGATGTTACCGCCTTGGTCATCGAGGCAATCTGGAATATGCCGTCGAGCGTCATCGCTGTTCCGCTGGCCGGATCGGCAAGACCGGATGCGGCGGACGCCAGCACGGAATTGCTGTTGCCGACCATCGCGACGGCGCCGGCCACCGGCTGCTCAGCCAGCGCCTGATCGAGGGCTTCCTGCAGGTCCAGCGGCCGCATGGTCACAGCCGCTCGGCGTGCCAGCGCAGATGGTCGTCCATGAAGGTCGAGATGAAATAATAGCTGTGGTCGTATCCTTCGCGCATATTGAGGGTGAGCGGGATATCGGCGCTGGCGCAGGCTTCGGCCAGCAGCTGCGGTTTCAGCTGCTCGGCGAGGAAATTGTCGGCGGTGCCCTGGTCGACGAGGATATCGGCGACGCGCGCGCCATCCTCGATCAGTGCGCAGGCATCATAGTCCCGCCACGCCGCCTTATCTAGGCCGAGATAGCGGCCCAGCGCCTTCTTCCCCCACGGGCACTGGATCGGCGAAACGATCGGCGAGAAGGCGGACACGCTTTTATAGCGGCCCGGATTGCGCAGCGCGATCGTCAGCGCGCCGTGACCGCCCATGCTGTGACCGAAGATTCCCTGGCGTGCCATGTCGACCGGAAATTCTGCGGCGATCAGTTCGGGCAATTCCTGTTCGACATAGCGGCGCATGCCGAAATTCTTTGCCCATGGCGCTTCGGTGGCATCGACATAGAAGCCGGCACCCTGCCCCATGTCCCAGGCGCTGTCATCGGGCACGTCCTGGCCGCGCGGCGAGGTATCGGGGGCGACGATGATCAGGCCGAGTTCGCTGGCGGCGCGGCGATATTCGCCCTTCTCCATGACATTGGCGTGGGTGCAGGTCAGGCCGGACAGATACCAGAGCAGCGGCAGCTTCTCGCCCTCGACATGGTCCGGCACATAGACCGCGAAGGTCATCTCGGTGCCGGTTGCGCTCGACTCGTGCGAGTAGACGCACTGGGTGCCGGCGTGGCTGCGGTTTCTGGAAACGGTCTCCATCAGAATACCACGACGCTGCGGATGCTTTCGCCGGCGTGCATCAGGTCGAAGCCCTTGTTAATCTCTTCCAGCGTCAGCGTGTGGGTGATCATCGGATCGATCTCGATCTTGCCGTTGACATACCAGTCGACGATTTTCGGAACATCGGTGCGGCCGCGCGCGCCGCCGAAAGCGGTGCCCTTCCAGACCCGGCCGGTGACCAGCTGGAACGGCCGGGTGGCAATTTCCTTGCCGGCTTCGGCGACGCCGATGATGATGCTTTCGCCCCAGCCGCGGTGGCAGGCTTCGAGCGCCTGGCGCATCACGTCGGTATTGCCGGTACAGTCAAACGTATAGTCGGCGCCGCCGTCGGTGAGTGCGACCAGATGCTCGACGATATCGCCCTCGATCTTTTTCGGATTGACGAAATGGGTCATGCCGAATTTCTTGCCCCATTCTTCCCGGTCATCGTTGATGTCGACACCGATGATCTTGTCCGCGCCGACCATCCGTGCTCCCTGCAGCACGTTGAGGCCGATACCGCCGAGGCCGAAGACGATGACATTGGCGCCCGGCTCGACCTTCGCCGTGTTGACCACCGCGCCGACGCCGGTGGTGACGCCGCAACCGATGTAGCAGCTGGTGTTGAACGGTGCGTCGGTGCGGATCTTGGCGACCGCGATTTCCGGCAGGACGATGAAGTTGGAGAAGGTGGAGCAGCCCATATAATGGTAGATCGCCTCGCCCTTGTAGGACATGCGGCTGGTGCCGTCGGGCATCAGGCCCTGGCCCTGGGTCGAGCGGATCGCGGTGCACAGGTTGGTCTTGCCGGACAGGCAGCTTTTGCACTGGCGGCATTCCGGGGTGTAGAGCGGGATCACATGGTCGTCAGGCTTGACGCTGGTGACGCCGGGGCCGACTTCGCGGACGATGCCCGCACCCTCGTGGCCGAGCACGCTGGGGAACTTGCCCTCGCTGTCCAGTCCGTCGAGCGTATAGGCGTCGGTGTGGCAGATGCCGGTGGCCATGATCTCGACCAGCACCTCGCCGGCTTTCGGGCCCTCCAGATCCAGCTCGACAATCTCGAGCGGTTTCTTGGCTTCAAATGCAACGGCGGCGCGGGTCTTCATAATTTCTGATTCCTTCTTGTGACCGGATGATCCTGTTGTGCCGGTATAGGCACGGCGGTCGCCAAGATAAACGGCTTAATTGCCGGCCGGCTCGCGCGGCGCGTCGGGCGGTGGCCTGCAGTCGGCCAATGCGAATAGCTGCAACCGGGACAATAATCGGCATCAGGGCCCGAATAAAGGTCTAGCCAGACTCGCCCATTCATCGCATGAAGCGCGGACGTTCATGGGTGGGAATATGCAGATACCGACAGACCGACAGATATTGACCTTGTCCTGCCCGGACCAGCCGGGGCTGGTCGCCGGCATGGCCAAGATACTGGCCGATCATGGCGGCAATATTGTCGATTCCCAGCAATATAATGACAGCGAGACGCACCGGTTCTTCATGCGCGTGGTGTTTGATCTGACGGAAGGCGCCGATGCCGGGACGCTTGCCGATGCCTTTGCTCCGCTCGCCGCGGACAGGCAGATGCAGTGGAAATTGCGGCGCAGCGACGAGCGGCCGAAGGTGATGATCATGGTGTCGAAGTTCGACCATTGCCTGGGCGACCTGCTCTATCGCCAGCGGATCGGCGAGCTGCCGATGGACGTCGTCGGCATCATCTGCAACCATCCGCGCGAACTGCTCGGCACCACCTTCATCGGCGACATACCCTTCCACCATCTGCCGGTCACCGGAGACAGCAAGCCGCAGCAGGAAGCGCAGGTCAAGCAGCTGGTCAGCGACAGCGGCGCGGAGCTGGTCGTGCTGGCGCGCTACATGCAGATCCTGTCGGATGATCTGGCGAGTTTTCTGTCCGGCCGCTGCATCAATATCCACCACAGCTTCCTGCCGGGCTTCAAGGGAGCCAAGCCCTACCACCAGGCGCATGCGCGCGGCGTCAAGATGATCGGCGCGACCGCCCATTATGTGACCGCCGATCTCGACGAGGGCCCGATCATCCACCAGGACGTCGAGGCGATCAGCCACACCGACACGCCGGAAGCGCTGGTCAGCAAGGGCCGGGACATCGAGCGGCGGGTGCTGGCGCAGGCGGTGCGCTATCATCTTGCGGACCGCGTGTTCCTGAACGGTCACAAGACGATCGTTTTCAAGGACTGACGTTTATGGCGGTGGCTCTCGATGCTAGCGTGGGCGAAGGACGCGGGCAGCGCGGAAATGAACAGGGAACGGCAACAGATGCAGGATTATAGCGACATACGCGAGGAGGTGGCCAAGCTATGCCAGACATTTCCCGGCGAATATTGGCGGGCCCGCGACAAGGCTCGGGAATATCCGAGCGAATTTGTCGCGGCGCTGGGAGAGGCCGGCTATCTCGCGGCGCTGATCCCGGAGGAATTCGGCGGCGCCGGATTGCCGATCTCGGCCGCGGCGGCGATTCTAGAGGAGATCCAGGCGCAGGGCTGCAATGGCGGCGCGGTGCACGCGCAAATGTATATCATGGGCACGATGCTGCGCCATGGGTCCGACGAACAGAAGGCGCAATATCTGCCGAAGATCGCCACCGGCGAACTGCGCCTGCAGGCCTTTGGCGTGACCGAACCATCAAGCGGCACCGACACGCTGGCGCTGAAGACCGTGGCGAAGCGGGACGGCGACGATTATGTCGTCAACGGCCAGAAGCTGTGGACCAGCCGCGCCGAGCACAGCGACCTGATGCTGCTGCTCGCCCGCACGACACCGCGCGACCAGGTGGCGAAGCGCACCGACGGGCTGTCGGTGTTTCTCGTCGACATGAACGCGGCCCGAGACAAGGGCCTGACCATCCGTCCGATCGAGACGATGATGAACCACAGCACCACCGAATTGTTCTTCGACAATATGCGGGTGCCGGCGGCCAATCTGATCGGCGAGGAAGGCAACGGCTTTCGCTATATCCTGTCCGGCATGAACGCCGAGCGGCTGCTGATCGCGGCGGAATGTATCGGCGATGCCAAATGGTTCATCGAGAAGGCCACCGCTTATGCCAAGGAGCGGGTGTTGTTCGGCCGGCCGATCGGCCAGAACCAGGGCGTGCAATTCCCGATCGCCCGCGCCTATGCCCAGATGCGCGCCGCCGAGCTGCTGGTCCATGAGGGATTGCGCAAATATGAGGCGGGCGAGAATTGCGGCGAGGAAGCCAATATGGCCAAGATGCTCGCCGCCGATGCCAGCTGGGCGGCGGGAGAGGCCTGCGTCCAGACCCACGGCGGCTTCGGCTTTGCCGCCGAATATGATGTCGAGCGCAAGTTTCGCGAGACAAGGCTCTACCAGGTCGCCCCGATCAGCACCAACATGATCCTGTCCTATGTCGCGGAGCATGTGCTGGGCCTGCCGCGGAGCTATTGATGGGCGGCTGGGCGGACTGGATCGGCAGGAGCGAGACGCGCAGCGATGTCATTACGCCGGGGCTGGTGGCACGTTTTTGCGCGACGCTGGACCAGCCGGTGACGGAGGCAATTCCGCAGGGGCTGCACTGGTGCCTCTGCCTGCCCGATGCGCCGACCAGCGAACTGGGTGACGACGGCCATCCCGCCAAGGGCGGTTTCCTGCCGCCAATCCCCCTGCCCCGCCGGATGTGGGCGTCGAGCAGCGTCTCCTTTAATGCACCGCTGCGGATGGGAGACGAAATCACCCGGGTTTCGACCATCGCCTCGATCGAGGAGAAGGCGGGGAAATCCGGCACATTGGTGTTCGTCGGCGTCGACCATGAAACCAGCGTAGCGGGCCGGGCGGCGGTCCGTGAAAAACAGAATATCGTCTACCGCGAGCCCGCCGTGGTCACCGCTTCGCCCAAGCCGGCGGCAGCCGAAACCGCCGACCTTGGCGGCTGGGACTGGCAGCAGACCATCATTCCGTCCGAGGCCCTGCTGTTCCGCTATTCCGCGCTGACCTTCAACAGCCACCGCATCCACTATGACCGACCCTATGCGGTCGAGGAAGAGGGCTATTCCGGCCTGGTCGTACAGGGGCCGCTGATGGCGACCCTGCTGTTGCAACTGGCCGCGAGCGAACTGGGCCATGACCGGCTGTCCCGCTTTTCCTTCCGGGGCCAGGCGCCGGCCTTTGCCAATCGCGCGCTGCATCTGGTCGGCCAGCGCAAGGGCGAGAATATAAATCTCGCGGTGCTGGGCACGAATGGCGAGGCAGTGATGACCGCCGAGGCGGCGATCCAGCAAGCGCGCTAGCGAAGTTTACAAAGACGTCCGGTTTTATTTTCCGTGATCTTTGTCTTAAACTATTGAGCTTCTTTCTCTTTTGGACCGCGTGATCGATGCCGAGTGTGACCTTTCAGGACGGCTTCCGATCCATTTGCATAATATCCAGAATGTCAAAGAGCCTGTCCTGAGTCGGGTGCAAGACCGGTTCGCAGAATATCCGATGGGGCGGTGTGTAGGAAAGCGGAAATGGCGTGTCCTTGCGAGGATCGGCAGGCGACATGGCAATCCAGGGCGTCTTGCCGGGATCGTTCCGCATCACCGCCCTGGATTGCCGCGCTGCGCTCGCAATGACGAAATAGCTGCGTTGGTTGATCTCCGTTTGTGCTGCGCCTGTCGAAGCACGCGCACTCATCCTTCGACAGGCTCAGGACGAACGGGAGAGTGGAGGACGGATGAAAATTTCTCGCGCGAAGACGCGAAGGCACGAAGATGCGGATTACGCTTCGAACCTGGTGGCGAACGGGTGGGATCCTGAAGCGAGTTCAGGATGACAAAGGGATCGGTCATTGCGAGGAGCCGCAGGCGACGCGGCAATCCAGGGCGTCTTACCGGGATCGCCCAGGATTGCCGCGCTGGATTGCCGCGCTGCGCTCGCAAGGACGAATGATGCGCCTTGGTCTAACGGGAGGGTGGGAATGGCGGTTCAGGGTTTCTGCGCTGTGCCGGCCAGTCCCCTGATCCACGCCAGATAAACCAAGAGAAGCCCGACGGCCGGGTCGCAAAAACCGTCGGACTTCTCCCGGATACCCTGAAAGGGTTGGTGCGGCACCGCATCTGTATCGAGTGAAATGCTTGATCTGATTGGTGCCGCAGGGATTTGTTAACCCAATTAATTCGCCGGGACTGTGATGTTTGTCACGGATCGTAAAAGAAATGTGGCGACCGACTCAGACCGTGCGCTTGGCGCGGTCCTTCTGGTTCTGGCCCTGGATCGCGTCCTTGGCGGCATTCCATTCATCGTCGCCCCAGGCGAGCAGCTGCGAGAAATTGCCGCCGCCGGCGAGATAGCCGCCGCCGTCGATGGCGATGGTCTGGCCGGTCAGATATTCGGCGCCCGGACCGAGCAGGAAGGTGGCGAGATTGGCCAGTTCGTGCATTTCGCCGGGCCGGTTGATCGGTGCGCCGCTGCGCTTGCGGTCCTCGTCGCTGCCGGTCGGGTTGAGCCGGCTCGACATGCCCTCGGTCGGGAACAGGCCCGGCGCAATCGCGTTGAGGCGGATATTGTAGCGGGCCCATTCGACCGCCAGGCTCTGGGTCATGACGTTGATCCCGGCCTTGGACATTGCGCTGGGCACGGTGAAGGCGCTGCCGTTCCACACCCAGGTGGTGAGGATCGAGACGACATTGCCGCGGGTCTTGCCCTCGATCCAGCGCTTGCCGATATCATGGGTCATGTAGAAGGTGCCGCGGAAGACGATATTGGCGATCGCGTCGAAGCCGCGGATCGAGAGGTCCTCGGTGCGGGAAATGAAATTGCCCGCCGCGTTGTTGATCAGGCCGGTGAGCGGGCCGTGCTGCTGCCAGATCAGGTCGTTCATCTCGCTGATCATCTCGGCGCTGCGGATATCGCAGGGGTGCGGGACGACCTTGCCGCCATGTCTTTCGACCAGCTCTTCTGCGGTGGCCTGGCAGACTTCTCCGCGCCGGCCGCAGATATGGACCTCTGCACCCAGCTTGAGCAGGCCTTCGGCCATTTCCTTGCCAAGGCCGGTGCCGCCGCCGGTCACGAGAATGCGTTCGCCCTGCATCAGGCCGTCGCGGAACATGAGTTTGCTGGTGTCCATATCATCCTGTCCTGTTTGTTGTTGGCCGGATCATGCGATATGAGTCGGCGCAGTCAAACTAGCAGTATTGATGCCGGTGGGAAGCTGGTCAATGGGACAGGCTGGTTCGGCCAAGGAACAGCGAGCGCGGCACAGGTCCAACGAAAAACGGGAGCTTATCCGAAGATAAGCTCCCGCTGCGCCTCTGTTGGGACTGCCTTCCTCTTGCGATTCCGGCGGTCGCTTGTTCGGCGTCCGGCTTCCGGGAAAGTTGCGTTGATGGTTGGTGGTTTTCCGCGTGTCGGCTTGCGCCTGTCCGCTTCGGTTTCCAACCCGCATCTGGTCCGGTTGCCTGATGATCTTCGTCCGTCTGATCCGTTCGGGCTTGCGCCTTCCCTTTTCGGGCTTTCTCCGATCATCGATCCAGAGATCGGTATCCTTTTCTTGCGAAAAACAAACCGGTCGTCTCGACCATCTTCCGGGTCCCGGGCTGTCCTGCGGGTCATCGCTGACTGGTCGCTGGTTCGTCCGTTTCCGTTCCGATGACTGATATATGACTCCAGATGCCGAGTCGCTCCTAGCGGAAACACACAAGTTATCCACAGGCCTTCCACTTAGCGGTGGAAAACTGCTGCTGATATGGTGGATAATTTCGGAAAAGCGCCCTTAAGCGCCAAATCGGGGAAAGTTGTCCGCTGGTCCGGCCCTTCGGGTGGGAGGGGATGGGAAGGACCGGACCGTTGGACCAATCCCGGCGCCGTCATCGGGAGGAGGAGGAAGCGGCAACCGGGACTGTAACTGGTTTGTCAGACCTGAACCGTAGAAAGCAAAATGATGCTGCTGACGGACAGGGCGGCGACAATATTGAAAAGCGTTTTCATGGATTTTTTCCCTTGTTTTAACGCCTGACAAACATCTCTTTTCCTGCGTAACTTATGAGGGGCAGATGGTCGTGTCGCGACAAGGTTTCAATTGAAAACGGAGCCGAACTAGTTGCATGATATGCAACTGGAGCGCCGTATTGGCGGGTGAAGGCGTGATGGATCAGGTACCATTGTTATCGAGAGTTTGATTCAGGAGCAGCAATCCAAAGCGGCGGGCACAGTCGCCCTAACAGGCAAAGCTTACCCCTTCTCCCTTGAGGGAGAAGGATACAGGGAGAAGGATACAGAGCATTATGACCCCGGACTTGTTCCGGGGGCATTAGGCGGCGTTGGATGAGGGTGTTCTGTACTCTGAAGCGCAGTACACCCTCATCCAGCTGCGACTAGGCAGCAAGCTGCCAAGTCTGCGCGTCCTTCTCCCTCACGGGAGAAGGGAAAATCGGGACTGGGGCTAGCAATCCACCCAACTCCCCCGATTATCGTCATCCTGAACTTGTTTCAGGACCCCGTGAGATTGCGCGGTGCCGATGGAGATCCTGAAACGAGTTCAGGATGCCGTGGGTGGACTGCCGGATGGCCGAATCTATTTGCTTTCGGTGAACGCCAGAACGCCGCGGGACTGTTTGCCCGAGATTTCGGTCAGCGCCAGCGAGAACGGATCGCCCTTGTCGGTCTTGCCGGACAGCGTGGTGCCGTCGCGGGTCACGGCAAAATCCTTGGCGGACATTTGCGTTTCATACCAGTCGGCGAGCGTGTCGACGGCGACCGGGGCCTTGAAGCCGATCTGGACTTTGCCGCCCTCGCCTTTCGCGTCCTCAATGTCAAAGCGGGTGATCTGGCTGCCGGGATAGAGATCGATATTGTTCATGTCGAAATCTTCGCTGTCGAGCGTGATCGACGGAAGATCAATGTCCATCGAAAACCCGTCGGCCTTGACCGAGAATTTGCTTTCCTTGCCGTCGCCGCCGATGCGGATCTTTTCAGATGCCGGCTTGCTGTCGTCGCTGAAGTCGATCGATACCCGGGATTCGTCTTCACCCTTGCTGCAGGCGGAAAGCGCGAGCGGCAGAGCCGCCAGCAGAATCGTATATTTGAGGGACATGATAATGATCTCCTAACTGTATTGCTGTATTAATACAGTTAGGAGATCATGCCGTCAAGCGGCAAGACGGTTCAGGCGTCGATCGATGCTGCGGGATTGGCGGCGTTGACGATTCCGCCATCGACCGGGATGGTGGTGCCGACGACATAGTCGCCCGCCGGGCTGGCCAGGAATATCGCGGCAGCCGCCATGTCCTCGGGCCGGCCGATGCGCTTGGCGGGGATGCCCTTCTCGACCGCATTTTCATGGTCGCGGGCGGCCTTGTTCATCGACGAGGCAAAGGCGCCGGGTGCGATGCCGGTCATAATGATATCTTCCTGGACCAGCTTCGAGGCCATCTTGCGGGTCAGGTGGATCACCGCCGCCTTCGACGCCTGATAGCTGTAGGTTTCCCACGGGTTCACCTTCAACCCGTCGATCGAGGCAATGTTGATGACCTTGGCGGGGCGTTCGAAGCTGGCGGCGGCCTTGAGCTGCGGGTGCAGCGCCTGGGTGAGGAAGAACAGGCCCTTGACGTTGGTGTCCATGACCTTGTCCCAGCCGGATTCCGGGAAGGAAAGATATTCCTCGCCCCATGCGACGCCGGCGTTGTTGACCAATATGTCGAGCTTGTCCTCGCGCGACGCGATCTCGGCGGCGAGCGCCTTGCAGCCTTCGTAGGTCGAGATATCGCCCTGGATGTAGATGCATTTGTCGCCGAATTCGGCGGCAGCGGCTTCGCCCTGATCGGCCTTGCGGCCGGAGATATAGACTTTTGCGCCCTGGTCGAGAAAGCCTTCGGTGATCATCGCGCCAATGCCGCGCTGGCCGCCGGTGACGAGGGCGACGCGGCCCTCGAGCGAGAAAAGCTTGTTAAAATCCATGCTTATATTCCTTTAATAGCCGTGCATTTCGGCAACGAGATTGGTGTGATAGTTCACGTCGCCCATGAATTCCTGCAGCGCGCGGTCGCGCTTCATGTAGAGGCCGATGTCATATTCGTCGGTCATGCCAACGCCGCCATGCATCTGCACGCCTTCCCGGACTGAAAGTGCGGTCGCCTTGCCCGCCTTGGCCTTGGCCACCGATACCATCAGTTCGGCCTTGGACGAACCTTCGTCGAGCATCTGCTGAGCCTTGAGCACGGTGGCGCGGGCGATTTCCATTTCGCTGTAGAGATGCGCGATCCGGTGCTGCAGCGCCTGGAAGGAGCCGATCAGCGTCCCGAACTGGCTGCGGCCCTTGATATAGTCGACGGTGATGTCCATCGAACCGGCACCAACGCCGAGCGTTTCCGCCGCGGCACCGGAGCGGCCGGCGTTGAGCATCCGCCGCAGGACAGCGTCGCCCTCGTCCACCTCGCCGATCACTGCATCGGCATCGACCAGCACACCGTCAAATTCGAGATGCGCCGCCATCGCGCTGTCGACCAGCCGGACGCTGTCCTTCGACAGGCCCTGCGCCTTGGCATCGACGGCGAACAGGGTCAGGCCCTTGTCGTCGCCGGCGCTGCCGCTGGTCCGCGCCGCGACGATCAGCATGTCGGCAGAGCCGCCCTGGACCACGAACTGTTTCTTGCCGTCGAGCTTGAAGCCATTGCCCTCGCGGGTTGCGGCCATGGCGATCCGGTCGGGGCGGTGCTTGGCCCCCTCGTCGACGGCCAGCGCCAGCACCGTGTCGCCGGACAGGATGCCAGGGAAATATTTGTCGCGCAGCGCCTTGCCGCCGGCGTTGAGCGCTTCCACGCCCGCCACAGCCGTGGTCAGAAACGGCGAAGGCGTCAGGTTGCGGCCGATTTCCTCGAGCACAACGCCGGCCTCGACATGGCCCATGCCGAGACCGCCCTCGTCCTCGCCGATCAGGATGCCGGTGAAGCCCATTTCGGCAAACTGCTTCCACAGCGCGTGCGAGAAGCCATCCTTGCACTGCTTGTCGCGAAATTCGCGCAGGTGCGCAACCGGGGCCTCGCCCTTCATGAATTCGGCGGCGCTGTCGTGCAGCATCTGCTGGTCTTCGTTCAGATAAAGCGGCATGTCTTGGTCCTTATATCAATCGGTGCATCGCGCGGGCGGAGCCGTGCGCTCTATGGGTGTATCGGCAATGGCTCCGGTCAGGCGCCCGGCAGGTGCAGGATCTGCTTCGACACGACGTTGAGCATCACCTCGCTGGTGCCGCCCTCGATGCTGTTCGCCTTGGTCCGCAGCCAGCTGCGCGCGGTCAGGCCACCGTTGCTGGCCTCGCTTTCCCATTCCAGCACCTCGCTGCCACCGGCCGCCATGATCAGCTCGTGGCGGCGCTTGTTGATCTCGGTGCCGGCATATTTCATCATGTTGGGCTGCGCCGGATGGCAGAGGCCGGCCTTGAACGTGTCGCCAAAGCGCTCCGCCATGGCGCGGAAGGCGAGCACGTCGATGTCCATCTCGGCCATTTGCGCGCGCAGCATCGGATCGTCGAGCCGGCCCTTGTCGTCGCGGCCATATTGGTCGGCAAATTTCGCGCCGAGCGAGGTCGAGCCTTCGGAACCGCCACCGGAAATCATGCTGCGTTCGTGGCCGAGCAGATATTTGGCGACGTCCCAGCCCTTGTTGACCTCGTAGACGACCGAGGACACGCCATCGGCATATTCCTTGGGCACCTTCACGTCGTCGAAAAATGTCTCGCAAAAGGCCGACTGGCCGGAGATCAGCACGATCGGCTTGGTCGACACGCCTTCATTGGCCATGTCGAACAGCATGAAGGTGATGCCCTTGTGCTTTTCATTCTTGTCGGTGCGCGTCAGGCAGAAAATCCAGTCGGCCTTGTCGGCATAGCTGGTCCAGATCTTCTGGCCGTTGACGACAAAATGATCGCCCTGGTCGACGGCGCTGGTCTGCAGCGAGGCGAGATCGGAGCCGGAACCGGGTTCGGAATAGCCCTGGCACCAGCGGATTTCACCGCGCGCGATCGGCGGGAGGAAATGCTTCTTCTGCGCCTCGGTGCCAAAGTGCAGCAATGCGGGCCCGAGCATCCAGATGCCGAAGCTCGACAGCGGCGAGCGGCATTTCAGACGCGCCATTTCCTGGCCGAGAATTTTTGCCTCGGCGCGCGACAGTCCGCCGCCGCCATATTCCTTGGGCCAGTCCGGCACCGTCCAGCCCTTCGCCGCCATCACGTCCAGCCATTCCTTCTGCCCCGGCTTGAAGGTCGGGTTGCGCCCGCCCCAGACGGCATCGCTTTCATCGACCATCGGCTGCCGCATCTCCGGCGGACAATTGGCTTCCAGCCAGGCAGCGGTCTCCGCGCGGAAGGTTTCCAGGTCAGACATGATGGTGATCCTTTTAATTGCTTAATTAAAGTTCGACTATCATAATTGCGATGACCGATTCAATGATTCCCTTGGCCTGAAAGCAAGAATTTTTGGATCATCGGATGCAATAATTTTCCACGGTCGGCCAGTGTTTTGCATTCCGTAGCGGAAACCGGGCTGGCCAGCACAAGTGATTGACGCGCCAAAACTTCACCGCTTTAAGGGTCAAAAGAAAAGGACGGGCAAGAGGATGCGAATTTCAGACAGGACCGCTGTCATCGATACCATCGATGAAGCGGCAGCCAGCGCCATATTGCCGGAGCCGCCGCGTTGACGGATATTTCGGACAAGCTGCCGCTCCGGACCAAGATACTCTACGGCTTCGGCGCCTCTGCCTACGGGATCAAGGACAACGGCTTTTCCGTCTTCCTGCTCTATTATTACAATCAGGTCGTCGGCATGCGCGCCGATGTCGTCAGCCTGGCGATCGCCATCGCGCTGTTCGTCGATGCGTTCATCGATCCGCTGATCGGGCAGATGACCGACCGGACCCGGACGCCGATCGGACGACGCCATCCCTGGCTCTATGGCGCCGCCATTCCGATAGCGATCGCGTGGCTGCTGCTGTGGCACCCGCCGGAGACCAGCGCCACGCTGCAATTTTTCTATTTGCTGGCCATGGCGATGCTGGTCCGGATCACCCTGTCCGCCTATGAAGTCCCCTCGCTGGCCCTGCTGCCGGAACTCAGCCGGGACTATCACGACCGCACCAGCACCTTGCGCTTTCGCACCCTGTTCGGCTGGGCGAGCGGGCTTGGCATCATGATCATTGCCTATGGCGTGCTGCTGGTCCCGAGCGAGGATTATCCGGTCGGGCTGCTGAACGCCGACGGCTATTCGACCTATGCCATCGTCGGGGCCGGCATCATGGCATTTTCCGTTCTGGTATCGGCGGTCAGCACCCATGGACGGATGGTGAAGCGCTACCAAGCCGAAGGCACCCCGCCAGCAACGGCGGAGGGTTTTGCCCAGATGCTCGCGGCGTTTCGCTTCAAGCCGTTCCTGCTGCTGATGTTCGCCGGCGTCTTCGCCTTCACCAACCAGGGGCTTACCTTTGCCATGACTCCCTATCTGCTGACCCATGTCTGGGAATTTGGCTCGGCGGAACTGACGCTCTATTCGGCCGTGCTGTTCATCGGGGTGCTGCTCGCCTTTCTGCTGGTGACGCCGATTTCCAAGCGCACCGGCAAGCCAAAGGGCGCCGCCATGCTGACTTTGTTCGCGGTCATTGTCGGCACCGCCCCATACTGGCTGCGGATGATCGACTTTTTCCCGGCACCCGGCTCGTCTTATCTGATCCCGATTCTCTTCTCCTTTCTGGTCATCGGCATTGGTGCCAGCATATCGGCGATGATCCTGACCATGTCGATGATGGCCGATGTCGCGGATGCCTATGAATTTGATGTCGGCAAGCGTACAGAAGGCCTTTTCTCGTCGGGCATGTGGTTCATGCAGAAAATGGTCGGCGGCATGGGCATATTGCTGTCCGGCGTGATCATCTCCTTCATCCAGCTGCCGTCGCAGGCGATCCCGGGAAGCGTCGATCCGGCGATCGTCGACAATCTCGCCCTGATTTTCGTTTCGCTCGTCACCGTGATCGGATTTGCCGGGACCTGGGCCTACACCCTGTTTCCGCTCACCGAGCGCGATCATGGCGAGCGCATTGCCAAGCTGGCGACGCCGCTGCCGAAGATCAAATGAAGGAACCGGCGTCAAAAACTCGTCCGGCCTATCGCTTTCGCGGTGGCAAAGCGATGCAGCCTCTGATAACTTAACCGCATAGTTAAATTACAAGAACTAAGAAAAGGACTTGGGAATGGATTTCGACCTCACCGAAAAGCAGGAATATTGGCGCAACCGGGTACGCGAGCATATCGAGAATCACCTCCGCCCCCGCGTCGCGGATTTCCACAAGGAGGAATCCACCGGCGAGCGCTGGAAGGTCCTGCAGGTTGTCGAGGAAGAGAAGAAGAAGGCCAAGGAAGCGGGCATCTGGAATCTGTTCATGCCTCCGTCCAACCCCAACCTGCCGCATATCGATGATACGTTCGAATTTGAAGGCCCTGGCCTGACCAATCTGGAATATGCGCTGTGCGCCGAGGAAATGGGCCGCATCGGCTTTTCCTCCGAAGTGTTCAACTGTTCCGCGCCCGATACCGGCAATATGGAAGTGTTCCACCGCTACGGCACGCTGGAGCAGAAGGAACAATATCTGCGGCCGCTGATGAACGGCGAGATCCGCTCTGCCTTCCTGATGACGGAACCGGCCGTTGCCTCGTCCGATGCGACCAATATCGAAACCGCGATCGTCCGCGACGGCGACGAATATGTGATCAACGGCCGCAAATGGTGGTCCTCCGGTCTCGGCGACCCGCGCTGCAAGATCGCGATCGTGATGGGCAAGACCAGCTTCGAGGGCAGCCGCTACACCCAGCAGTCGCAGATCCTGATGCCGACCGACGCGCCCGGCGTGAAGGTCCTGCGTCACTTGCCGGTATTCGGCTATGACGACGCGCCGCACGGCCATATGGAAGTCGAAATGAAGGATGTGCGCGTTCCCGCAGATAACATCATTCTCGGTGAAGGCCGCGGCTTTGAAATCGCCCAGGGTCGCCTCGGACCCGGTCGTATCCACCACTGCATGCGCACCATCGGCGTCGCCGAGGAAGCGCTGGAAAAGATGGTCAATCGGCTGCAGTCGCGGATCGCGTTCGGCAAGCGCATTTCCGAGCACAGCGTCTGGGACGAGCGCGTTGCCCGTGCCCGCATCGACATCGACATGAGCCGCCTGCTCTGCCTGAAAGCAGCGGACATGATGGACAAGGTCGGCAACAAATATGCCAAGGCGGAGATCGCCATGATCAAGGTCCAGGCCCCGAACATGGCGCTGAAGATCATCGACGACGCGATCCAGGCCCATGGCGGCGGCGGCGTCAGCAACGACTTCGGCCTGGCCAGCGCCTATGCGCACCAGCGGACCCTGCGTCTCGCCGACGGTCCGGATGAAGTGCACAATCGCACGATCGCCAAGATGGAATATGGCAAATATGCCGAAACCGCCGACGGCAGCAAGATGAACGAAGACTTCTCGTCCGGAGATCTCGCTGTTACCCGCTAGGAGCAGAACATGAAGGCAGCAGTACTGGTCGAAACGGGCAAACCGCTCGTTATCGAGGACGTGGTGATTTCCAAGCCGGGGCCGCATGAAGTGCTGATCCGGACGGCGGCCTGCGGGCTCTGCCATTCGGATCTGCATTTTATCGACGGTGCCTATCCGCATCCCCTGCCCGCCATTCCGGGTCACGAGGCGGCGGGCATTGTCGAGGCGATCGGCAGCGAAGTGCGTACGGTAGCGGTCGGCGATGCGGTCGTATCCTGTCTTTCAGCCTATTGCGGGCATTGCGAATTCTGCGTGTCCGGCCGGATGTCGCTTTGCCTCGGTGCCGACACCAGGCGCGGCCCCGATGAAGCACCGCGGATCACCCGGCCCGACGGGACGACGGTGGGGCAAATGCTCAACCTGTCAGCCTTTGCCGAGCAAATGCTGATCCACGAACATGCCTGCGTGCGGATCGATCCCGAAATGCCGCTGGACCGTGCCGCCGTGATCGGCTGCGCCGTGACCACTGGTGCAGGCACGATCTTCAATTCGTGCAAGCTGACGCCGGGCGAAACCGTTGTCGTTGTCGGCTGCGGCGGAGTCGGTCTGGCGACGATCAATGCCGCGAAGATTGCCGGTGCCGGCCGGATCATTGCCGCCGACCCGATCCAGGAAAAGCGCGATCTGGCGATCAAGCTTGGTGCAACAGATGTCATCGATGCCTCGGCGGACGATGCGGCTGCCCAGATTCTGGAACTGACCAAGGGCGGTGTCGACCATGCGATCGAAGCCGTCGGACGTCCAGCCTCCGGCGATCTGGCGGTCGGCTCGCTGAAGCGCGGCGGCACCGCCACCATTCTCGGCATGATGCCGCTTGATCACAAGGTCGGACTGAGCGCTATGGACCTGCTGTCGGGCAAGAAATTGCAGGGCGTGCTGATGGGATCCAACCGCTTCCCGGTCGATATCCCGCGCCTGGTCGATTTCTACATGCGCGGATTGCTCGATTTGGATAGTATTGTCGCCGAAACAATTCCGCTTGAACGGATCAACGACGGTTTTGACAAAATGAAAAAAGGTGATGCGGCCCGCTCCGTGATTGTCTTTAATTAGAGGAAGAGGGACTTCCATGAATCCACAGGAAGATATGACCGGCACCATGGACGTGCCGGAGAAGGACAAGCTCGACGAGGCAGCGCTGCAGGCATGGATGGAAGCCCATGTCGAGGGCTTTGCCGGGCCGCTGACGCTGAGCAAGTTCAAGGGTGGCCAGTCGAACCCGACCTACAAGATCGACACGCCGACAACCTCCTATGTGCTGCGCAAGAAGCCGTTCGGCAAGCTGCTGCCGTCAGCGCATGCGGTCGACCGCGAGTTCCGGGTGATTGCCGGTCTCTATCCGGCCGGCTTTCCGGTCGCGAAGCCCTATGGCCTGTGCGATGATGACAGCGTGATTGGCACGATGTTCTACGTGATGGGCATGGCCGACGGACGGACATTCTGGGACGGCACGCTGCCGGACAGCAACCCCGAGGAACGCCGCGCGATCTATTTCGAGATGATCGACACGCTGGCGCTGCTGCACAGCTATGATCCGGCCGAACTGGGTCTGGAAAATCACGGCAAGCCCGGCAATTATTGCGAGCGCCAGATATCCCGCTGGACGCAGCAATATCGGCTGTCCGAGCTGCAGGAAATCCCCGAGATGGACAAGCTGATCGAGTGGCTGACCAAGACCATCCCGGAGCAGAAGAGTTTTGGCATTGTCCATGGCGATTACCGGCTGGACAACATGATCTTCGCGCATGACGAACCCAAGGTGATCGCGGTGCTCGACTGGGAACTGTCGACGCTGGGAGATCCGATCGCCGATTTTGCCTATTGGCTGATGGCCTACGAGATGGAACCGGAGGGCCGCAGCGGCCTGAAGGGTGTCGACCTGGCCGCGCTCGGCATTCCTTCACGCGAAGAAGCCATTGCCCGCTATTGCGAAAAGTCCGGCATGGCAGAGCTGCCGCCGATGGACTGGTATCTGGCCTATAATTTGTTCCGCATTGCTGCTATCCTGCAAGGCATACAGAAGCGGGTAGCCGACGGCACCGCCAACAGCGCCGCTGCCGCCGAAATGTCGGATCGGGTCACGCCGCTGGCACAAGCCGGATGGGAGGCCGCACAACGCGCAGGAGCCTGATATGGATCTAAAGGACAAGGTTGCGATCATCACCGGTGCCGGCAGTGGCATCGGTCGGGCAGCCGCCCTGCTCTTTGCCGAACATGGCGCCAAGGTCATTGCCAGCGATGTGACCGATGCGGTCGAGGAGACCGCCAAGGGCTCCGAAGGCAATATCATCGCGATCCGCGCCGATGCCGGATCCGAGGGTGATGTCGAGATGCTGGTTGATGCCGCGGAACAGCGCTTTGGCGACCTGCACGTCTTCTTTGCCAATGCCGGGATCGGTGGCGGTTTCGAGGGAATTTTCGACAGCAGCGTAGCCGAATGGCAGGAAGTGCTGCGGGTCAACCTGATCGGGCCATTCCTCGCCTGCAAATATGCCGGCAAGGTGATCGCCGAAAGCAAGCATGGCGGTTCGATCATCTGCACCGCCAGCGTTGCCGGGATCAGGTCCGGCGCGGGCGGCCCCGCCTATTCGGCGTCGAAAGCCGGGGTGATCAATCTGGTCAAGGTGGCATCGCAGCAATTTGCCACATCCAATGTCCGCTGCAATGCGATTTGCCCCGGGATCACCGAAACCGGCATGACCCAGTTCATCTACGACAAGGCGCGGGAAAAGGGCAAGGAAGACCGGCTCGGCTATCTCAACCCGTTGCGCCGCGGTGCCTCACCGATGGAAATGGCGGAAGTGGCGCTGTTCCTTGCGTCCGACCGCTCCTCCTATGTCAACGGCCAGGCGATTGCCGTCGATGGCGGGCTGAGCGGGTCACACCCGGTGACCCGCCAAGAGTTCGGCCGGACCGCGGTCTAGCGCCGGGCGCTAATTGGCGAAGGCGAGTTCGCCGTTTTCCAGTTGCACGAAATCGACGCGGCCATCGCTGGCACCACAGAGGAAAGTGCGCTGTTCGCTGTTTTCAAGCGCGCCTTCGACCCGCCAGCCGGCGCCATCGCGGATCACGGAATCGACTTCCGATACCCGAGCATTGCCTCCGGCCTGCCGTTCGGCAGCATCGGAACAGACGCGGATCGCCGATTCCATGTCGCCGGTGCCGCGATCATAATTGCTGTCCCGGCGGTCATTATAACGATCATCATAGCGCCGGTCATCCGGACGAGCGTCACGATCCTCGTAGCGCCGGTTGCGGTCATTCTTGGAAGCGGCGCTGGCAATCGCAGCAATGCCGCCGATCACGAGAATACCGGCCAGAACATCGCCGCCGCTGATGCCGTCGCGATGGCGACGATAACCGCGATATCCCCGGTAGCCACGATAGTCGCGCCAGCCCTGGGCGGTTTCCCTGTCCGCCGACCAGCCCAGCGTCCCCGCTTCAATCGGGGTGGCCATCGGGGCGCTGGCGTGAATCGGCGCGGCCATGGCCGGCGAAAGCCCGGTGCAGAGCAAGGCTATGGAGGCTGCAAGAGCAGAAAATCTGGTCAATTTGGTCATATGGAAACACCCCTGTGTCATGCGGATTCCGAAGCCCGGAAGCGCCGTGTTTTCAAACATAATTGGTCCAGCCTGTCACCAGGCTGAACCATTTTCTTTCATTCCGTTGGAGCTCTGCCTCTAGCGGCGGCTGTAGTTGAGGCCGCTATACTGGACATCGCTTACCCGGTTGCCTTCGATATAGCAGGTGAAGTTGCCCTTGTCCGAGCCACCCCGGCGATAGCGGTCGCGACCCTGTTCGACGAGAAGCCGACCCTTGACCCGATATCCATAGCGCGTCCGGTCGATATCGCGGATATCCGTGACATTGGCCCGGCCATAGTTGGTTGCGCCTCGTTCCGCAGCGCGCACGCAGCGGTTGACGGCCTGGCGCTGGCCGATCTGGCGATAGCCGTTGCCGAAGCGGGTTTCCCCGTAGCGGTCATTGCCGTAGCGGTCGCCGCGATAATTGCCGCCGCGATAGTCGCGATCCTTGTTGCCCGAGCTGGCGATGGCGGCGATCGCACCGATGATGGCGACACCGGCGATCACTTCGCCGGCGCTCGGTCCGCCATTGTGATTGTCCCGGGCCATAGCTGGGGTAGCGGAAACAGCCATTGCAGCAGCAGCAGCGGTTCCGACAAGAGCTTTGTTCAACTTGTTCATGTCCACTTTCCTTTCACACTGCCCGAAACCTTTTCCCGAGCTTGCAAAGCCCTTGTAGATGATTCGGGTTGAGTGGAGACTGAACTGAGTCGACAGCGCTCGTTCATGTAATCAGCACTTTTTATGAACGTCTGTCCGGGGCGGACGCGACAGCAAAGCCACGCCCGTCCCCGGCAGACCGATCATTCGGTCAGATCGAGCCCCGTTGCGTGCGCGAGAAACGCGTAGATGTCGGAATATTCCTCGATCATCTTGTCGGTTGGCTTGCCGCTGCCATGGCCGGCCCGGGTCTCGATGCGGATCAGGTGCGGCGCATCCCCGGTATCAAGCGCCTGCAGCCGGGCGATATATTTGAAGCTATGGCCGGGCACCACCCGGTCGTCGGTATCGGCGGTCGATACCATCAGCGCCGGATAGTCCACGCCGCCCTCGAGATTATGATAGGGCGAATAGGCGAGCAAGGTTTCAAAATCCTGCGCCTTGTCCGGATAGCCATAATCATCGACCCAGTAGCGTCCCGCGGTAAAGCGGTCGAAACGCAGCATGTCCATCACCCCGACCGCGGCATGGCCGGCGGTGAACAGATCGGGCCGCTGGTTCATCACCGCACCGATCAGCAGGCCGCCGTTGGACCGACCCTCGATCGCCAGACCGTCTTTCGGCGTGATGCCTTCGCCGACCAGATATTCGCCAGCGGCGATGAAGTCGTCGAAGACATTCTGCTTGTTCTGCAGCCGGCCGGCGTTGTGCCATTCCTTGCCATATTCCCCGCCGCCGCGCAGATTGGCCGAGGCGAACACGCCGCCTGCCTTGATCCACGCCATCCATGCCGGCTTATATTGCGGCAGCACCGAGATATTGAACCCGCCATAGCCGTACAGCATGGTCGGCGCGCCTTGCGAGAGATCCTGGTCCTTTCTGTGGACCAGGAACATCGGGATCCTGGTGCCATCCTTGCTTTCGTAAAAGCGCTGGGTCACCGCGACCGTATCGGGATCGAACGGCAGCGAAGGCGCCGCCCAGATTGTTGGCTCGGTCGCAGGTTCATAGCGGAACACCGTGGTCGGCCGGTTGAAGCTCTGGAAGGTGAAGAAGCCTTCATCGCTCTTCATCGAGCCGCTGAGGCCGCCGACCTGCCCGACGCCGGGAAGGTCGAGCGTACCAAGCGCCTCGCCGTCGAGATCGAAAGTCGAAAGCTGGCTCTTGGCATCGACCAGATAGCTGATCACCAGACGGTCGCCGACAATCATCGCGCCGTCGATCACGGCCTCGCTTTGAGCGACCAGCTCGGTAAATTCGGGCTGTTCGGCGCTCAGGTCGGTCTTCACCACGCGCAAACGCGGCGCGTCCTTGTTGGTGAGGAAGTAGAGCGTGTCGCCGACGCCATCGATCAATTGCCAAGAATGGTCGAAGCCACTGACCAGCTTGCGCGTTTGCAGCTTTGGCGCATCGACCTTGACCAGGGTGATTTCATAGCGGTCGTCGGTCCCGGATGAGGAGGTGATCACCACCCATTCCTTGTCCGAAGTCAATTCCGCAGAATGATTGAGTTCCGGCCGATCCGGCGTTGCGTAGACTTTGAGGTCCTTGGCCTGATCATTGCCGATCAGGTGCAGATACACGGCATGGTCGGCGTTGAGCGACTGGAACGCAGCGCCCTCTTCCGGCTTGGGAAAGCGCGAATAGAGAAAGCCGACATTGTTCGGCATCCAGGCCAGATCGGTGAACTTGGCCCAATCGATATTGTCGGATCTGACCTCGCCGCTCTGCACGTCGAGAAGCTTGAGCGTGCGCCAGTCCGATCCGCCGTCCTGAATCGCATAGACCAGCAAGCTGCCATCGCCCGAGGCCTTCCAGCCCGACAGTGCCGTCGCCCCGTCCTTCGACCAGGTCGCCGGGTCGAGCAGCACCCGCTCTTCGCCATCGGCGCCGTCGCGCACGTAGAGCACGGCCTGATTCTGGCCACCGCTCTTGCGCTCGTAAAAATATTTGCCCCCTGCCTCTTCGGGCATGCCCAGATCATCATAATCGAACAGCTGCGTCATCGATTTAGCCAGCGCCTCGCGCCCGGGCAGCGCATCGAGATAGGCATCGGTCACGGCATTCTGCGCCTTGACCCATTGTGCCACGTCGGCATCTTCCCGGACGTCCTTTTCGAGCCAGCGATAGGGATCGGAAATATATTCGCCAAACTGTTCCTCGACGACATCGACGGTTCGTGTTTCGGGATAGGTCAGCAGGATATCCTTATTGTCATGATCGGCTGCAAGCACCGGTGAACCGAGTGCCAGTCCGGCGGCAAAGGTCAGGAGGGTCAAGTTACGCATATACACCTCGGCAAAGAAAAGAGGCCGCAAGCTTATCGCTCGCGACCTCCATTATCAATTGAAACTATGACGTTTGGAAAGCGGTTCAGGCGTCTTCGTACTCGTCCTGAGCATTCTGGTCCGGTCCGCTGTCCTGGCCCTTGGCGTCCACATCCCGGTCGACCAGTTCGATGATCGCCATCGGAGCCGCATCCGAAGCACGGAAGCCGGCGCGGATGATGCGGGTATAGCCGCCGCTGCGTTCCGCATAACGGTCAGCCAGCACTTCGAACAGCTTCTTTTCCTGGGTCTCGTCCATCAGGCGCGAATGCGCGATCCGGCGATTGGACAGGCCACCGCGCTTGCCGAGCGTGATCAGCTTTTCGACAACCGGGCGCAATTCTTTCGCCTTTGGCACAGTGGTCATGATCTGTTCGTGCTTGATCAGTGCCGCGGCGAGGTTCTTCAGCAGAGCCTGACGGTGAGCACCGGTCCGCTGCATCCGGCGGCCCTTCATTCTATGACGCATGGTATTTCCTTTGTTCGTTAAGGGGCCGTATGAGGTACCCCGCAGCAGGTGATTTTAACGGGGCATCACCAGTGAACCCCTGATGCCCGTCCGGGCTATCCCGGAACGGACGGTAGATCGCTTACCCCAGCAGCTCTTGCTCGAGCTTCTTGGCCATTTCCTCGATATTTTCAGGCGGCCAGCCGGGAATGTCCATGCCGAGACGCAGACCCATGCTCGACAGCACTTCCTTGATTTCGTTCAAGGACTTGCGGCCAAAGTTCGGGGTGCGCAGCATTTCGGCTTCGGTCTTCTGCACGAGATCGCCAATATAGATGATATTGTCGTTCTTGAGGCAGTTGGCCGAGCGGACGCTGAGTTCCAGTTCGTCGACCTTCTTGAGCAGATAGCGGTTGAGCTGGTTGGCATCGCTTTCCGCCTGGCTCTGCTGAGCGGCCATGCCGATCGGCGAGGATACCTGTTCCAGTGCTTCTTCGAAATGGACGAACAGCTGCAGCTGGTCCTGCAGGATGCGCGCGGCATAGGCAATTGCATCTTCCGGGGTGACGGTACCGTCGGTTTCGATGGTCAGGTTGAGCTTGTCAAAGTCCAGTTCCTGGCCAACGCGGGCATTGTCCACCTTGTAGGAAACCTGGCGAACCGGCGAATAAAGCGAGTCAACCGGGATCAGGCCGATCGGCGCGTCGGCCGGACGGTTGGCAACAGCCGGTACGTAGCCCTTGCCGACATTGACGGTCAGCTCCATGTTCAGCGACGCGCCTTCGTCGAGATGGCAGATCACCAGATCAGGGTTCATGATTTCGATATCGCCGGAAACCGCGATGTCGCCCGCCTTGACTTCAGCAGGACCGGTTGCGGAGAGCTGCAGACGCTTGGCGTCTTCGCTTTCCATTTTCAGCGCGATCTGCTTGATGTTCAGGACGATGTCTGTCACGTCTTCACGAACGCCGGGAAGCGACGAAAATTCGTGGAGCGCATTTTCAATCTTGATCGAGGTGACCGCAGCGCCCTGGAGCGAGGACAGGAGTACGCGACGCAGCGCGTTGCCCATGGTCAGGCCAAAACCGCGCTCGAGAGGTTCAGCGATAAAGGTCGCCTTGCGCTTCGGATCACCGCCAGGCTTGATGTCGAGGACGTTGGGCTTCTTCAGTTCTTGCCAGTTCTTCATATTGACAGTCATGGACTTCCCCTAGTGGTTCAAAGAGCGGGTGTGGACGTCGGGACCGCTCTGAATTGTAAAAATTTGGAACCGGCCAGCCGACCGTCCCAGAAACTCGAGCGGTTTTAGACGCGGCGCCGCTTGGACGGCCGAACACCATTGTGCGGGATTGGGGTGACGTCACGGATCGAGGTGATCGTGAAGCCCACGGCCTGAAGTGCACGAAGAGCGGATTCACGGCCGGAACCGGGACCCTTCACTTCGACCTCAAGCGTCCGCACGCCGTGATCGGCGGCTTTCTTGCCTGCGTCTTCCGCTGCAACCTGGGCTGCATAAGGCGTCGATTTGCGCGAGCCCTTGAAGCCCATCATGCCTGCCGAGGACCAGCTTATCGCATTGCCCTGAGCATCGGTGATGGTGACCATCGTGTTGTTGAAAGTGGCGTTGACGTGCGCTACGCCTGCCGAAATATTCTTGCGCGCACTTTTCTTTAAGCGCTGCGGTTCGCGTGCCATGTGATCAATTCCTACCTAATATCTTGAAGATACCTGTCCAGAGACAAGTCTTATTTCTTTTTGCCAGCAATCGCCTTGGGCTTGCCTTTGCGGGTGCGCGCATTGGTATGCGTGCGCTGTCCGCGAACCGGCAGGCCCTTACGGTGACGCAGGCCGCGATAGCAGGCCAGATCCATCAGACGCTTGATGTTCATTGCAACTTCACGCCGCAGATCACCTTCAACCGTGTGCTCGGCATCGATCGTTTCGCGAATGTGCAAAATTTCCTGATCCGACAGGTCCTGAACCCGGCGGGCCGGATCAATCTTCAATTTTTCGACAATTTCAGCCGCTCTGGTGCGTCCGATACCGTGAATATAGGTAAGCGCAATGATTACGCGCTTGTTAGTTGGGATGTTTACCCCAGCAATACGTGCCAATATTTTTCTCCATGCTCCACAGGGACCGATTCGCCGGCGCCTATCTCATAGCCAAGTCGTTAAAAACATTACTCAAAACGCACAAAACCAGCGCGCACCCAAAAAGGTACTGCCGGTTCAAAACGGTTTCGAATGGCTGTTAATTAGGCCGCACATGAGACATTGTCAAGGGCGGAAGAGCGCCATTTTGCAGGCCGGGCCCGTCTTTCCGTGGGCCGGCGATATGCCGAACCCAAATAGCATGTTGCTCATCCCGGACGAGCCAAAAGCCCGGCGATTTCTTACAAATGATAGTGGTTCGTGAGGATTGCGACGTCGAACAGAGCCTAGCATAGCAAGATTGGGAAAAGGGAAAAATGACGGCTCAGGTAATAATATTGGGAAGCGGCGGCTCCGGATTGACCGCTGCGATCGCCGCACATGATGCGGGAGCCGACGTTTGGGTGTTCGAAAAACATGACCAGATCGGCGGTACGACCGCCTGGTCGGGAGGCATGGTGTGGATTCCGAACAATCACCATGAAGATGAACTGGACGTTGTTGACAGCCGCGATAATGCGCTGAAATATCTGATGTCCCTGTCGCACGACATGATCCCGGCAGATCTCGCCGAAGCGTTTCTGGATGCGGGGCCGGCAATGATCAGGCATCTGGAGGAAAACGGTCCGGTAGCTTTCCGGTCGATACCGGAATTTCCCGACTATCATGCGGAGCATCCGGGCGGCATGATCAATGGCGGTCGATCGCTCGACTGCCCGCCTTATGCGTTTGATAAACTGGGGGAATGGGCCGAGCGGGTCACCCGGTCACCTTATTATCCCGATCCGCGCTATTCGATCATTGATTCTCCGCTCGGTCAGGCAAAGCCCCAACCCCTAAGCGACGAAGAACTGGAGCGGCGAGCCAGTTGCGACGAACGCGGCAGCGGCCAAGCCCTGATCGGACGTCTGCTGAAGGCCTGCCTGGAACGCGGGATTGAGCCCGTCACGGGAGCCCGGGCGGTCGAACTCATCCACCGCGACGGGCGGGTGACCGGCGTGCGGGTGGAGAAGGATGGCAAGAAGCAGGATGAACTGGCCGACGCCGTCATCCTGGCAACCGGCGGATTCGAGTGGGACGAGCAGCTGAAACGCGCCTTTCTGCGCGGCCCGATGACCCATCCGGTGTCGATCGAGACCAACACCGGCGACGGCCTCAAAATGGCCATGCGTATTGGCGCCAAACTTGGCAATATGCGCGAAGCCTGGTGGATGCCGGTCCATGAAGTGCCCCGCGAAGTTGTCTCTACAGGGGTCACACTGGTAGCCGGACAGCGTTCGCTTCCACGGTCGATCATGGTCAACGACAAGGGCAAGCGTTTCGTCAACGAGGCCGCCAATTATAATGCCTTTGGCGCGGCGTTCCACGAGCAGGATGTGTCAAGCTTCGACTATGCCAACCTGCCTTGCTGGCTGATTTTCGACAAAGGCTATGTCGATGCTTACGGCTTCGGCATGAAGGGCGGAAGCGCTGGGGAAATGCCGCCGCAGTGGGTGATGCGTGCGGGCAGCCTGGCAGGACTGGCGAAGAATTTGGGACTTCCCGATGGAGCGCTGGAAAAAACGGTCAGCGACTGGAACGCGATGGTCGAAAAGGGTCGTGACGCGGACTTTGCCCGAGGCGAAGCGGCCCATGACATCTGGTGGGGTGATCCCGCCCACCGAAACAGTCCACGGGCGACGCTTGGACCGATCAGCCAGGGACCGTTTTTCGCGGTTGAGATCAAGAGCGGCTCGCTGGGCACCAAGGGCGGGCCGCAAACCAATCGCAATGCTCAGGTTCTCAATGTCGATGGCGATGTCATTCACGGTCTCTATGCCGCCGGCAATGTAATGGCGTCGGCCATGGGCATGACCTACGGTGGACCGGGCGGGACTATCGCTCCCGGCATGGTGTTTGGCTTTCTGGCTGGACAGCATGCTGCTGGATCGCCGTTTTTCGAGGAGTGAAGACAGGAGTTCATGGGGCATCTAGGTTCGTTGGGCAGACATCATATTTGTGCATGAAGACAGGCAGCATTGCAGGCTCCGCATGATTTGACTTGCGATTTGCAAAACTCCTGCGCCATATACCCCGGCGTTCGGGGGGAAACATGACCAACAGAAACAAGCATGATCTGTTCGAAATTGGCGGGCAAATCGTGGCTCCGGGCAACATCGGTGATATTGCCATTCCAATCAGCGACCTTTCCGCGGGCATGCAGGCCAACATGGTGGTCCGCGTGTTTCACGGAAAGCGGACCGGACCGACCATCTTTGTCAGCGCCGCGATCCATGGCGACGAGATCATCGGCACCGAGATCATCCGCCGGCTGATGAAGAAGCTCCACCCTGCCCGCATGGCCGGTACGGTCATTTTCGTCCCGGTGGTCAACATGTTCGGCTTCATCACGCACAGCCGCTACCTGCCCGACCGCCGCGACCTCAATCGCTCCTTTCCGGGCACGGAGAAGGGCTCGCTGGCGTCGCAACTGGCCCATATCTTCTCCACCGAGATCATCGACCATTGTTCGCTCGGCATCGATATCCACAGCGCCGCCCAGCATCGCTACAATCTGCCGCAGATCCGCATCGCTTCCGGCAATCCCGAGCTCAAGGAGCTGGCGATCGATTTCGGGCCACCGGTCATCATCGAAGCGGAATTGCGCCCAGGGTCGCTGCGCGCGCTGGCGCGAGAAGCCGGTGTCGACATGCTGCTGATGGAAGCGGGGGAAGCGCTCCGCTTCGACGAATTTTCCGTGCTCACCGGCGTCAACGGGATCCTCAGGGTGCTCAAGAAGCTGGGCATGATCGACACCAAGCGGCTGAGCAAGCGCGGCGCACCGCCGGCCCAGGCAACGCGCACGGTCTGGCTGCGCTCGACCAAGGGCGGCATTTGCCGGCTGGTCGCGCCTTCCGGAACCAAGGTGCACAAGGGCGATACCGTCGCCTGCATCAGCGACATATTCGGCGACGGCGAGGAAGCGATCCTCTCTCCGGTCGACGGCATCGTCATCGGCCACAGCAACCTGCCCGTGGTCAACCAGGGCGATGCGCTGCTGCATATCGCCGAAGTGCGGATTTTCGATACGGTGAGCGAACGGCTGGGGCTGATTGAAACGGCGATCACCAGCAACCAGCTGCTCGACGAGGACGAGGTTATTTGACGACCGGGCGCGGAGTTCTGCGCCGAAGCGTCACCCCTTGCCGCGCGTCTTCGTCTTTCCGGGCTTGGCATTTTTCTCGATAAATTCGATGATCTGGCCCGCGACGTCCTTGCCCGTGGCATTTTCGATGCCTTCGAGACCGGGCGAGCTGTTCACTTCCATGATCACCGGGCCGTGGTTGGACCGCAGCATGTCGACGCCGCACACGTTCAGCCCCATATGCTTGGCCGCGCGCAGGGCGGTGAGCCGCTCCTCGGGCGTGATCTTGACGATCTGGGCGCTGCCGCCGCGATGCAGGTTGGAGCGGAAGTCGTCCGCCGCGCCGGTGCGCTTCATCGCGGCGATCACCTTGCCGCCGACGACCAGCGCGCGGATATCCGTGCCGCCGGCTTCCTTGATGAATTCCTGCACCAGAATGTTGACGTTGGCGCCGCGGAACGCCTCGATCACCGACTTGGCGCTGGACATGGTCTCGGCGAGAACCACGCCGATGCCCTGGGTGCCCTCGAGCAGCTTGATGACCACCGGCGGACCATTGACCGCCCGGATGATCTCTTCCGCCTGCTTCGGGTCATTGGCATAGGCGGTAAGCGGCAGGCCCAGACCATATTTGGCGAATATCTGCATCGACCGCAGCTTGTCCCGGCTGCGGCCAATGGCCACGCTCTCGTTGAGCGGCCAGACGCCCGCCATTTCAAACTGTCGCAGCACCGCGGTGCCGTAATTGGTGATCGATGCGCCAATGCGCGGGATGACCGCTTCATAGCCTTCCAGCCGGTCACCATTATAGGTGATCGTCGGCCGGTGGCTGGCGATATTCACCGTACAGCGGGTCGTGTTCAATATGTCGAGCACATGCCCGCGCGCCTCCGCCGCCTCGACCAGGCGCTTGTGCGAATAGAGATTCGGATTCCGGGCAAGCATGGCGATTTTCATACATTATCTTTCTTGGTGCCGACCAAGCATCCATCGTCTGGCGCTGTTGACGAGAAAGCCCCGTTTCAGCGCCCGGCGACCTATCAGGACCGGAAATATCATGGACTGCCTGTTGGCCAGCGTCATGTGACCTACCCATTCAAGCGGCCCGAGTTTCATCGCCGTTTCTATCACATATCGATTTTGCATGACACCATTGCTACTTTTGATCCGCCGCTGGCCATAGACCCGCGCTTCGCAATGATGATCAGCCACCCCGCTGCCCATCGGAATCGTGAACTGGACATAAGTCTCTCCGTCCTTTTCGAACGGTTTGATCCGGGTTGCGTGCAGGGATGACGTGGCGGCGCCGGTGTCGACCTTGGCGTGCAGGTTCTTCACGCCGAATTCCGGCAGGTCAATCAGTTCGCACCAGCCTATTTCGCAGGGCTCCCGGAGCTTCTGCCGGTCCTCTTTCGCCTTCGAGATATCTGCTTGCGCCATCGGCCGGTTATCTGGCCGATGGCGCATTCTTGCGCAAGATAATTATAAGCTACACGACGCCGTAGGCGAGCATGGCATCGGCGACCTTCTTGAAGCCGGCAATATTGGCCCCTTTCACATAGTCGACATAGCCGTCGCCCTGGTCCCCATATTCGACGCACTTGCCGTGGATGCCCTGCATCAGGTCGGTCAGCATCTCGCCGAGCCGCTCGTGGTTCCAACTGATCCGCTCCGAATTCTGGCTCATTTCCAGGCCGGAAACCGCAACCCCGCCGGCGTTGGCCGCCTTGCCCGGCCCGTACATGATCTTCGCATCGTGGAAGACATGGACGCCTTCGAGCGTGGTCGGCATGTTGGCGCCCTCCGAAACCGCGATTACCCCGTTGGCGACCAGTTCCCTCGCCTCTTCCTCGTTGAGTTCGTTCTGCGTGGCGCAGGGCAAGGCCAGATCGCAAGGCACGCCCCATGGCCGCTTGCCGTCATGATAGGAGGCGTTGGTGTATTGATCGGTATAGTCGCTGATCCGTCCCCTTGTGTGCGTCTTGTGATGCTTGACCCAGTTGATTTTCTCCTGATCGATGCCGTCGGGATCATGGATGAAGCCGCCGCTGTCGGACAGCGTCAGCACCTTGCCGCCCTGCTTGACGATCTGCTCTGCCGCATGGGTGGCGACATTGCCGGATCCGGAAATCACCGCCGTCTTGCCGTCGATCGTGTCGCCGCGGTGCTTGAGCATGTTTTGCATGAAATAGACGGCGCCATAGCCGGTTGCCTCTGGCCGCATCTGGGAGCCGCCATATTCCAGTCCCTTGCCGGTCAGCACGCCTTCCCAGCGGTTGGTAATGCGCTTGTACTGGCCGAACATATAGCCGATTTCGCGGCCGCCGACGCCAATGTCACCCGCGGGAACATCGGTGTCCGGGCCGATATGGCGATAGAGTTCGGTCATGAACGACTGGCAGAAGCGCATGACTTCGGCATCGGACTTGCCCTTGGGATTGAAATTCGCACCGCCCTTGCCGCCGCCCATCGGCAGGCCGGTCAGGGCATTTTTGAACGTCTGTTCGAACGCCAGGAATTTCAGCACGCTTTCGGTGACGCTGGGGTGGAAGCGAATGCCGCCCTTGTACGGGCCGATCGCGTTGTTGTTCTGGATGCGATAGCCGCGCTGGACGCGGACATTGTGGTTGTCGTCTTCCCAGCACACCCGGAAGGAAATCACCCGGTCCGGCTCGGCGATGCGCCGCAGGATCTGCGCGCTGTGATAGGCTTCCTTGTCCTGGATGAAATCGAAAATATCCATTGCGACTTCCTGGACCGCCTGAACGAATTCAGGCTGCCCCGGATTGCGCTTCTTGACGCCTTCCATGAATGTCGGAAAATCCACGTGATCGGAAACGGCCATCCTATACCCCCATTGTATATCAGCGCGACCCGATTATCGCTGTCGACCTCCTCGAGTCGGCAGCGGGTATCTTCCTTCATAGAACTTTTCTGCGGTCTTGGTAAAGCGCTGCCATCGGGTGCCGATCAACCGGGATCACCGTCGCCGGCAGACGCATTGTCGTCGCTGCCATTCGCCCCGGATTCCGAGTCCACGGCATCGTCATCCGGCTGCTGCGTTTCGCCAAACAGGGCCCCCAGACGGGCCAGCTGCTCGCCGATGACAGCATCGACCGCAGGGGCGATCTGGTCGACCGGAAATTCCATGTAGCCGCCGACCTTATAGGTAAAGCGCACCGCGGTGCTGTCGCCCTGCGGCTGCAACTGCATGCTCAGAGTTCCCGTCACCGCCTCGCCCTGCAACGGGCCCAGGGCGCCCGACATGCGGAGCATCTTGTTGGTGTGGGCATAGATCACGCGCATATGCTGCACGCTGCCTTCGGATGTCTTTATATTGTCGTCGGACCCGGATCGAATGAGCTCGCAGAAACAGCCGCCGGCCTGGGGCACGAGATAGAAATTCTGCGCGTCGCCCGACCAGCTGTGGTCGCCATTCCAGTAGCGCGAAGGGGCAATCATGGCTTTCCAGACGGATTCTGCATCCGCCGCAACCACCAGCTGGTGCTGGACGGTAAAGCCATTGTCGGTGCTGTTGGTGACTTCTGCCCTGGCGGCGGTGATGGGGCAAAGCACGGCGGCTGCGCATGCTGCCCGCAATATCAGTTTGCCCATGCCCCGTCTCCTGCCCAATGGGTTCAGAGCGACAGAACTTCCTCTATCGCCGCGTTGACTTCCGCCATGCTGCCCATGCCGTCAACCTTCCGCACAATGCCGCGCGCTTCGTAGATTGGCAAGATCGGAGCTGTCTTGGCGCGATATTCCTGCATCCGGGTCCGCACGGTTTCCTCGTTGTCGTCGGGCCGGCGCTTGAACTCGGTCGAGCCGCAGACGTCGCAGACACCTTCGACGGCGGGCTGCTTGAACGTGTCGTGATAGCCGGCTCCGCAATTGCCGCAGGTGAAGCGACCGACAATCCGTTCCACCAGGGCATCTTCGTCCACGACCAGTTCGATCACATGGTCAAGGCTGCGACCGCGGTCGGCGAGAATGGCGTCGAGCGACTCGGCTTGCGCCGAAGTGCGGGGATAGCCGTCGAAGATCACGCCCTGCTCCGGTCCGAGTTCGTCAAGCCTGTCGCCAATAATCCCGGACACCACCTCATCCGGGACCAGTTCGCCCGCGTCCATCAGGGCCTTCGCCTTCAGGCCGACTTCCGTCCCGGCCTTGACCGCGGCGCGGAGCATGTCGCCGGTCGACAGCTGGACCATGCCATGCTCATCTTCCAGACGGCTCGCCTGGGTTCCCTTCCCGGCACCCGGTGGTCCCAACAAGATGATGTCCATACGATTACCCCCGTGATGATGGAAAGACAGTGAGTTAATTGCGCGGTGCCGGCACTCAGCGCTTGCGCCGTCCGCCCTTGAGCTTCGCCTTCTTCAGCAGGTCCCCATATTGCAGGGCGAGCAGGTGGCTCTGGATCTGGGTCACCGTGTCGACCGTCACGTTGACGACAATCAGCAGGCTGGTGCCACCCAGGAAGAAGATCGGCAGACTTGTCTGGGCCATGACATATTCCGGAAGAACGCAGACAAAGGCGAGATAGGCCGCGCCAACCACGGTGATCCGGGTCAGCACATAGTCAAGATAGTCGGCGGTGTTCTTGCCGGGGCGGATGCCCGGGACGAAGCCACCGTTCTTCTTCAGATTCTCGGCAGTTTCCTCCGGATTGAAGACAACGGCCGTGTAGAAGAAACAGAAGAAGATGATGCCCGCGGCGTACAAAGCCATATAGAGCGGCTGGCCGTGGGCAAGATACTGGTTGAGGGTGATGACAAAATCACCAAAAGCGGTTTCGCCCGCGGTCGCGTTGCCGGCAAACTGGCTGACCGTCAGCGGCATCAGCAGCAGCGAAGAGGCAAAAATCGGCGGGATAACGCCTGCGGTATTGACCTTGAGCGGCAGATGGCTGCGGTCGGCCTGCATCACGCCGTGCTGCGTGGCGCGCTTGGGATACTGGATCAGCACCCGTCGCTGGGCGCGTTCCATGAAGCTGATGAACAGGATCAGGCCTGCAACCATGGCAATCAGACCGACAATCGTCAGCGCGTTGATCGAACCGGTGCGGCTGCCTTCCATCAGGTTGCCGACAAAGGTCGGCATCTGGGCGACAATGCCGGCCATGATGATCAGCGAAATACCATTGCCGATGCCGCGGCTGGTGATCTGCTCGCCCAGCCACATCAGGAACAGGGTGCCGCCAACCAGGCTGATAACCGCGCCAACGCGGAACATATAGCCGGGTTCAACGACCGCCTGCAGACCCGATTGCGAAGCAAAGCTTTCGAGACCGACGGCGATGAAATAGCCTTGGACGGCGGTCAGGCCGACCGTGCCGTAGCGGGTATATTGATTGAGCTTCTTGCGCCCGGCTTCGCCCTCTTTCTTGACGGCGGCCAGGGTTGGAGACAGCGCCGCGGCCAACTGGACGACGATCGATGCCGTAATATAGGGCATCACGCCCAGTGCGATCAGGCTCATCCGCTCGAGCGAACCGCCGGAGAATGTATTGAAAATATCGAGGACGCCGCCGCGGGTCTGGTCATAGAGATCTGCCAGCACGACCGGATCGACTCCGGGCAGCGGCACAAAGCTGAGCATGCGGAAAATGATTAGGGCGCCCAACGTAAACCAGATCCGCTTGCGCAGTTCGGTCGCTTCGCCAAATTTTGCCAGGCTTAGATTCGCTGCGACCTGATCGGCTCTTGATGCCATGGTTGACTTTCCTGCCCACTGTTAGTTTGCAACGCGCCCCTGCGGAGGCAGAGGCCCATCTCCAACTATTGCTATCTGTTGCAATCTCCGGAGATGAATACCCGCGTTTGCGGGTATGCAACCCGCCCCATATCGGATGTTAGCGCATCAAAAACAAGGGGCCAGAAAAAGAGGCGCTAAAACTAGCGCCCCTTGAAGATCAATCTTTGTTTTTCGCCTTGTTAGCGGCTTTTTTCTCGCGCGCGGGCTTGGAAGGCACTGCCTTTTTCTCACCCTTGGGACGGCGTTCGCCACCCGCAGGAAGGATTTCGACCTTGCCGCCAGCTTTCTCGACCGCAGCAACGGCAGCCTTGGACGCTCCGGCAACGGCGATCGTGATTTTCGCGGTCAGTTCGCCTTTGGCGAGCAACCGTACGCCATCCTTGCCGCCACGGGCCAGGCCAGCGGCTTTCAGCGTGGCATGGTCGATCGTGCCCTTGGCGTCGAGGCTCTTGCTGTCGATGAACTTCTGGATCATGCCCAGGTTCACTTCTGCATAGTCGGTGCCGAACGGGTTGTTGAACCCGCGCTTCGGGAGACGCATGTGGAGCGGCATCTGGCCGCCTTCAAAACCGTTGATCGAGACACCGGAACGGGATTTCTGGCCCTTCTGGCCACGTCCGCCGGTCTTGCCCTTGCCCGAGCCAATGCCCCGGCCAACGCGCATGCGCGACTTGCGCGCGCCTTCATTGTCTCTAAGTTCGTTGAGTTTCATGTCGTGTACTCGCTTTCGCTTTTATTCGCACGGAGGTGTCGGGTGTTACCCTTCGACAACCTCCACCAGATGATGGACTTTACGGATCATGCCGCGGACTTCTGCAGTGTCTTCCAGTTCGGAAACACGGTGCATCTTGTTGAGACCGAGACCGATCAGCGTCTTGCGCTGAACTTCCGGACGCCGGATCGGCGAACCGATCTGCTTGATTTTCACTTTGGCCATCAAAATTACTCCGTAACTGCTGCGGCGTCTGCTGCCACTTCAGCAGCCGAACCGCCAGCACGCGCAAGCAGGTCGGTCACTTTCTTGCCGCGCCGCTGCGAAACAGCTTTCGGGCTCGACTGATCTGCCAGTGCGGCAAAGGTTGCGCGGATCATGTTGTAAGGATTGGCGGTGCCGTTGGATTTGGTCACAACGTCGGAAACGCCAAGGCTTTCAAACACGGCGCGCATCGGGCCGCCGGCGATGATGCCGGTACCGGCCGGTGCCGAACGGACGGTCACGTTGCCGGCGCCAAACTGGCCAGTGCCATCATGGTGCAGGGTCCGGCCATCGCGCAGAGGCACGCGAACCATTGATTTCTTAGCAGCCGCAGTTGCCTTGGTAATGGCTTCCGGAACTTCGCGGGCCTTGCCCTTGCCGAAACCGGCGCGGCCCTTGCCGTCGCCTACCACAACCAGTGCAGCAAAACCGAAGCGCTTGCCGCCCTTGACGGTCTTGGAAACGCGATTGATGTGAACCAGTTTCTCGATCAGCTCTTCGCCGCCGTCATTGTTGCCACGACCGCCACGACCGCCACCGCGATTATCACGGCCTCCGCCACGATTGTCACGACCGCCACCGCCGCCACCGCGGTTGTCACGACCACCGGCACCGCCACGGTTTCCACCGCGCGACTGACGCTCTGGACCGCCGGTTTTCGCTTCGGGTGCTACCGCTGCTTCCGGCTGATTGCCTTCGCCAGTGGTACCCGGCTGCGCCGCGCCTTCTGGTGTTGTGTTCTCATCAGCCATATTAAAACTCCAATCCGCCTTCACGTGCAGCGTCGGCCAGGGCCTTCACACGTCCGTGAAACAGGAACCCGCCACGGTCAAAAATTACTTCCTTAACGCCAGCCTTCTTGGCCGCTTCGGCAACGCGCTTGCCGACGTCGGCAGCAGCCTTGCTGTCAGCACCGGTCTTGACGGTGGACGCCTTGTCGATGGTCGAAGCGGAAGCCAGCGTTTTGCCCTCGGCATCGTCGATAACCTGGGCATAGATATGCCGGCTCGTGCGATGCACGGACAAACGAGGCTTTGAGAGCCCGCGCTTGCGCAATTTGCTGCGTACGCGTTGCTGGCGCCGTTTGAACTGAGAAATATTCGCCATGGCTTATTTCTTCTTCCCTTCTTTGCGGAAAATATATTCGCCGCGATATTTGATACCCTTGCCCTTGTACGGTTCGGGCTTGCGCCAGCGCCGGATTTCGGCAGCGACCTGACCCACCTGCTGTTTGTCCATGCCGGTGATTTCGATCGTTGTCTGGTCGGGGGTCTTGATTTCGATGCCGTCCGGAACCGCAAAGTTCACGTCGTGGCTGTAACCGAGTTGCAGGTTGAGGTTCTTGCCCTGCGCTGCCGCACGATAACCAACGCCGTTGATCTCCAGTACCTTGGTAAAGCCGGTAGTTACACCGTCAACCAGGTTCTGTACCAGAGTCCGCTGCATACCCCAGAACGCGCGCGCGGTCTTCGACTTGTTTGCCGGCTTTACCAGCAATCCGCCGTCGTTCAACTCGTAGGTCAGATCATCGACCATCGGGGTCGAAAGCTCGCCCTTCGGGCCTTTGACCTTGACCAGGCCATCTTCCATCACGGCGGTGACGCCGTCCGGAATAGCCACTGATTTTTTACCAATACGGGACATGATTAGAATACCTCAGCCAGTACTTCGCCGCCGACCTTCGCCTGACGCGCTTCCGCGTCAGACAGAACACCTTGTGGCGTAGATACGATTGTAATGCCCAGGCCATTGCGCACCCGCGGCAGATCTTCCGATCCGCTGTAGACACGGCGACCAGGCTTCGAAACACGGGCCACGTGGCGAATTGCCGGCTGACCTTCAAAATATTTCAGTTCAATCCGCAGACCGGGGTGCTTGTTGACCTCTTCTTCGGAAAAGCCGCGAATATAACCTTCGCGCTGCAACACTTCGAGGACGGCACCACGCAGTTTGGACGCAGGCGTTACGACGCTGTCTTTGCGTGCCTGTTGTCCGTTGCGGATACGGGTGAGCATGTCACCCAAGGGATCGGTAAAAGCCATATTATCTCTCCCTTACCAGCTTGATTTCGTGACGCCGGGAATCAGGCCTTTGTTGGCCATGTCTCTCAGCTCGATGCGGCACAGGCGGAACTTGCGGTAATAGCCGCGCGGACGTCCTGTGGTTTCACAGCGGTTGCGCACGCGGGTTGGATTTGCGTTGCGCGGAATTTCCGCCATCTTCAGGCGCGCCATCAGACGTTCGGTCTCGTCGAGAGACTGATCCGATGCCATTGCCTTCAGTTTCGCATAGCGGCCGGCGTATTTCTTCACCATCCGCTTGCGTTTTTCGTTTCTGTTAATGGAACTCAGTTTCGCCATGACTTAAGTTCTCGTCCTTCCGTATAATGAAGCGCGCTTACGCGGCTTCTTTTTCTTCCGATTGTTCCTCTTTGGGGAACGGGAAACCGAACAGGGCCAGAAGCGCGCGGGCTTCTTCGTCTGTTTTTGCTGTTGTCGTCACGATCACGTCCATGCCGCGTACCACGTCGATGTTGTCATACGCGATTTCGGGGAAAATGATCTGCTCTTTCAAGCCCATGGCGAAATTGCCACGGCCGTCAAAGCTTTTCGGGTTCAGACCCCTGAAATCCCGGATACGGGGCATCGCGACCGTCACCAGACGATCGATGAATTCGTACATCCGTTCGCGGCGCAGGTTCACCTTGCAGCCAATCGGCATGCCTTCCCGCAGCTTGAACGTCGCGATCGAGTTCTTCGCCTTGGTGATGACTGGCTTCTGACCGGCAATCAATTCCATTTCAGCCGCGGCAGTCGTGACCTTCTTCTTGTCCTGGCTGCCTTCGCCCACACCCATGTTGATCGTGACCATCGTAATACGTGGCACTTCCATATGGTTGGAATAGTTGAACTTCTCCTGCATCGCCTTGACGATTTCCTCGTCATACTTGGTGCGCATGCGCGGGATATATTTTTTGTCAGCCATCGACTTTCTCCCCGGATTTTACAGCGATACGCTGCATCTTTCCGTCTTCTGTCTTTTCGAAACGGACGCGCGTAGGCTTGCCGTCTTTCGGATCTGCCAGAGCCACCTTGCTGATGTGCAGCGCCGCTTCCCGACGTTCCAGGCCACCCTGCGGGTTTGCCTGGGTCGGCTTGCGATGGCGAATGGCAATATTGACACCGGAAACGATGCACTTGCCTTCTTTCGGCATCACTTTGCTGACTTCGCCCGACTTGCCCTTGTCCTTGCCGGACAGGATCACGACGGTGTCGCCTTTTTTGATCTTTGCGTTGGCCATGATTAGATTACCTCCGGCGCAAGGCTGATGATTTTCATATGCTTCTTGGCACGCAGTTCGCGAACGACGGGGCCAAAGATACGGGTGCCAATAGGCTCCTGGTTGTTGTTGACCAGAACCGCAGCGTTGCTGTCGAACCGGATGACCGATCCGTCCTTGCGGCGGATGTCCTTCTTGGTGCGCACGATCACCGCCCGGTGAACGTCGCCCTTCTTGACCTTGCCGCGCGGTGCTGCTTCCTTGATCGACACGACAATGATGTCGCCGACGCCGGCAAAGCGACGCTTCGAGCCGCCCAGCACCTTGATGCACTGCACGCGTTTGGCGCCGCTATTGTCAGCGACATCCAGGTTCGATTGCATCTGGATCATGGATCCAATTCCTTCTTCATAAACCCGGCGAACCGGGCGTTTCCTATCTCGTCACCCCGAAAAACCGGGGCAGTCCAATCTTATTCGCCTGCTGGCGCCGCTTCGGCTGCCGGCTTCTCGGGCGCCTTGACCTTTTCGTCCTTCGGATCGCCTGCCGTAATCTCGCTGACGGTCGGTGTCGCAACACCGGCTGCTGCGCCAACCCGCTCCAGAACCTTCCAGGTCTTCAACTTGGAAATCGGACGGGTTTCTTCGATGCGGACGGTTTCGCCGAGACTGATCTCGTTGTTTTCGTCATGCGCATGATATTTTTTCGAGCGCCGGATGATCTTTCCGTAAAGCGGATGCTTCACCTTGCGTTCGACATTGACGACAACGGTCTTGTCGCCCTTGTCTGACACGACCGTGCCGGTGAGAATACGTTTTGGCATATCGGTTCCTTACGCCTTTTCTGCAACGGCGGCTTTCGCACGCTCGTTCTGCAGGGTTTTGATTTTTGCTATCGTACGGCGCACTTCGCGTATCCGACTTGGCTTTTCGAGCTGGTTGGTCGCAGACTGGAAGCGCAGGTTAAATGCCTCGCGCTTCAGTTCGCCCAGTTCCGTGTCGAGCTGATCGTCGGTCTTGGTCCGCATATCTTCTGTCTTGATGCTCATCTCGCTTAACCTTCCAGATGTGACGTATCGCCGAGGCGGGCCACAACCTTTGTCTTGATCGGGAGCTTCATCGCTGCCCGCTCGAACGCAACCGCTGCAATCGGTCCGGGAACGCCGTCCAGTTCGAACAGGATCCGGCCTGGCTTTACCCGGGCAGCCCAATATTCAACCGAGCCCTTGCCCTTACCCTGACGCACTTCGGCAGGCTTCTTGGACACAGGCACATCCGGGAAAATCCGGATCCACAACCGGCCCTGACGCTTGATGTGACGCGTGATCGCACGGCGAGCCGCCTCGATCTGACGCGCGGTAATCCGGTCCGGTTCCATGGCTTTCAGGCCGTAGCTGCCGAAGTTCAGCGTGGCGCCACCAGGGGCCTTGCCCTTGATCCGGCCTTTGAAAGCCTTGCGGAATTTATGTTTCTTGGGTTGCAGCATGATGCTCTACCTATTCCTCAAAAATCAACGTTGATGCTGCGGACGGACGCCGGAAGTCTGTGCTTCCACCATCAACCGATCCTGAGCCATCGGGTCGTGACCCAATATCTCGCCTTTGAAAATCCAGACCTTGATACCGATGATGCCGTAAGCGGTCAGCGCTTCATATTCGGCATAGTCGATATTGGCGCGCAGCGTATGAAGCGGCACGCGGCCTTCGCGATACCATTCAACGCGCGCGATTTCCGCGCCACCCAAACGGCCACCGCAGACAATCTTGATGCCCTCGGCGCCAAGCCGCAGTGCCGACTGCACGGCGCGCTTCATGGCACGACGGAAGGCAACGCGGCGGATCAGCTGGTCGCCAATGCCCTGTGCCACGAGCTGTGCATCGACTTCCGGCTTGCGGATTTCGACGATGTTCAGCGAAACGTCACCGGAGGACATGTCGCTCAGCTGGCGGCGCAGCTTTTCAATGTCCGCGCCCTTCTTGCCGATGATGACGCCGGGGCGTGCAGCATAGATGGACACGCGGCAGGTCTTGGCCGGACGCTCGATCACAACCTTCGAGATCGCGGCCTGAGGCAGCGTCTTGATGATGAACTTGCGCATCTTGATGTCTTCCATCAAGAGGTCGCCGTAGTTGGAACCTTCCGCATACCAGCGAGAGTCCCAGGTCCGGTTGATCTGCAGGCGAAGCCCGATAGGATTGCTCTTTTGACCCATGGTTACGCCTCTTCCTCTTCATGCTCGCGCACAACGATGCGAACGCGGCTAAATGGCTTGATAATCTTGGCTGAACGGCCACGAGCACGCGCCTTCCAGCGCTTCATCGTGATCGACTTGCCGACGCTCGCTTCGTGAACGATCAGCGCGTCGACATCCAGATTGTGATTATTTTCCGCATTGGCGATTGCCGAAGCAAGCACCTTGCTGACATCCTTTGCCATCGATTTCTTCGAAAACGACAGGATGTTCAGCGCGTCTTCCGCCTTCTTGCCGCGAATGAGCTGCGCAACCAGGTTCAGCTTCTGGGCAGATCCACGAATGGAGTTGCCGACAGCCAAAGCTTCATTGTCGCCCACACGGCGGGGTGATGATGCCTTACCCATTATTTCTTGCCTTTTTTGTCAGCGCCGTGGCCATAATAGTTGCGCGTGGGCGCGAACTCGCCAAGCTTGTGACCGACCATGTCCTCATTCACGGAAACCGGAATGAATTTCTGACCGTTATATACGCTGAAGGTCAAGCCGACGAAATCAGGCAATACGGTAGAACGCCGCGACCAGGTCTTGATCGGTGCACGCGCACTGTTTTCCTGCGCGGTCTGCGCTTTTTTCAGCAGGTGGAGGTCAACAAAAGGACCTTTTTTGATGGAACGAGCCATGCTTACCTCTTCTTCTTCGCGTGACGCGACCGGATGATCATCTTGTCAGTCGATTTGTTGCTACGGGTACGGGCACCCTTGGTTGGCTTGCCCCATGGCGTCACAGGATGACGACCACCGGAGGTCCGGCCTTCACCACCACCATGCGGGTGATCGACCGGGTTCTTTGCAACACCGCGGGTGAGAGGACGACGTCCCTTCCAGCGGGTACGGCCAGCCTTGCCGAAATTCTGGTTCGAATTGTCCGGGTTGGAAACCGCGCCAACGGTCGCCATGCAGTCGGAACGCAGGTAACGCTGCTCGCCGCTCTTCAGGCGAACAATCACCATGCCGCGGTCACGACCAACGATCTGGACATAGGCACCGGCGGAGCGAGCGATCTGGCCGCCCTTGCCTGGCTTCATTTCGACATTGTGAACAATCGTGCCGACCGGCATCTGCGACAGGAGCATCGCGTTGCCAGGCTTCACGTCGGTCTTGTGACCGGCAACCACGCTGTCGCCAACGTCGAGACGCTGCGGCGCAATGATATAGGCCAGTTCGCCGTCTTCATATTTGATCAGGGCGATAAAGGCGGTGCGGTTCGGGTCATATTCGAGCCGCTCAACCGTCGCAGTCATGTCCCATTTGCGCCGCTTGAAATCGACGAGACGATATTTCTGCTTGTGACCGCCGGCGATGCCGCGCGAAGTCACATGACCCTTGTTGTTCCGTCCACCGGTCTTGTTCTTGCCTTCGACAAGCTTCTTGACGGGCTTGCCTTTCCACAGGCCGCTCTTGTCGACCAGGATAAGACCACGCCGGGCGGGGCTTGTCGGTTTATAGGATTTTAATGCCATGTGCCCTTAAACTCCCGTGGTGATGTCAATGGTCTGGCCTTCGGCCAAAGTGACAACAGCCTTCTTGATGTCATTGCGGGTGTAGGGGCGACCCTTCCACTTCTTGGTCTTGCCCTTTTGCACCAGCGTGTTGACGTTCTTGACTTTGACATCAAACAACGCCTCGATGGCGGCCTTGATCTGCGGCTTGGTTGCAGTGTTCGCTACTTTGAACACGACAGCATTATGCTCGCTGAGCAAGGTCGACTTTTCGGTGATGTGCGGACCGACAATCACGTCATAATGACGGATATCGACAGCTTCTTTTTTAGCCATTGAAGCGCGCCTCCAGCTTTTCAACCGCTGCGCGCGTCAGCACCAGGGTTTCATGGTTCAGAATGTCGTAAACATTGGCACCAGCAGCTGGCATCACGTTTACGAGCGGAATGTTGTTCGACGCCTTCGAGAAAGCATCGTTGATAACATCGCCGTCCATGATCAGGGCCGTTCTGCCGAAGCCGAGCTTTCCGATCTGTGCCAGGAGAGCCTGTGTCTTGGCTTCCTTGATATCGATATTTTCAAGCACGATCAGCTTGTCGTTCTTGACCTTGTCGCTCAGCGCCATTTTCAGACCGAGAGCGCGGACCTTCTTGTTCAGCGAAGGATTGAAGTCGCGCTTGCGAGCACCATGAGCCTTACCACCACCGATGAAGATAGGAGCGCGGCGATCGCCATGACGAGCGGTACCGCCGCCCTTCTGGTTGCCGAACTTCTTGCCGGTACGGGCGACGTCTGCACGCTCGCGGGTCGGGCGGGCCGTTCCGCGGGCTTTTTCACGCTGCCAGTTGACGACACGGTGAAGAATATCTGCACGCGCTTCGATTCCGAAAACGTCATCGTTCAATTCGATGTCGCCCTTGGCTTTTGCGTCGAGGGTTATCACTTTCAATTTCATGGCTTAGCCCTCCTTCCCTGCATCATCTGCCGCATCGGATTTCTCTTCTGCCGGCGCTGCTGCAGGAGCCTCGGCTGCCGCCGCTATTTCTGCATCGGTCGGACCGACGGGCGCTTCGATCACTGCATCCGCTTCGATCATGCCAGCCGGTGCATCTTCGCTTGCCGTTTCATCCGCATTGCGGCGCAGAGCGCCCGGGAATGGAACGCCTTCGGGAAGCGCAACCTTTACGGCATCCTTTACCAGAAGCCAGCCACCCTTCGATCCCGGAACGCTGCCGCGCACGAAGATCAGGCCACGAGCGGCGTCGGTACGGACGATTTCCAGATTCTGCTGGGTGCGGTTTTTCGCGCCCATGTGTCCGGCCATCTTCTTGCCCTTGAACACCTTGCCCGGATCCTGGTTCTGACCAGTCGAGCCGTGTGCACGGTGAGAGATGGATACACCATGGGTTGCGCGCATGCCGCCGAAACCCCAGCGCTTCATCGCACCGGCAAAGCCCTTACCCTGGGTTACGCCCTGGATATCGACCATCTGGCCGGCAATGAAATGATCAGCAGTAACGGTGGCACCGATGGGGAGCAAAGCATCTTCGCTATCAACCCGGAATTCGGCAACCCGCGCCTTCGGCTCGACTTCTGCCTTGGCAAAAGCTTCGCGCTGCGGCTTGTTTACATTTTTCGCTTTGCGGGGACCAGCGCCGAGCTGGACGGCAAAATAGCCATCACGCTCTTGGTTACGCGCGCCGACAACCTGACATTCTTCCAGGGAAAGAACGGTAACCGGCACATGCCGTCCGTCTTCCTGAAACAAGCGGGTCATCCCCATTTTCTTCGCGATCACGCCTGTACGCACGATCAATCTCCTTCACAGAGGCCGAACGAACCATTTCGTCCGGCTTGCCAACCCAAATTGTCATGCATCACCCCGTCCGGGCTGTATTGTTCCGAAAATTACGGAACGAGACGGAGGACGCTGCCCGGTTAAAACCGGCGGTATCCTGTCGCTTGTCTAATCCCCGCCTGGGCGGGCATCGTGGATCAATCGGCTCAGGCCAGCTTGATCTCGACATTCACACCGGCAGCAAGGTCAAGCTTCATCAAAGCATCGACCGTCTGCGGCGTTGGCTGCACGATATCGAGCAGCCTTTTGTAGGTCCGGACCTCGAACTGCTCGCGGGACTTCTTGTCCACGTGCGGTCCACGGTTCACGGTGAATTTTTCTATGTGCGTTGGCAAAGGTATCGGTCCACGGATGAGCGCGCCAGTGCGGCGTGCAGTGTCAGCGATATCGCCGGTTGCCTGATCCAGAACCCGATGGTCGAATGCCTTCAAGCGGATGCGAATATTCTGCGTTTCCATGTACCTGTTACCAATGTCAAAGAGCCAAAAATAAACCGCCCCGATTTTCTGTCGAAAAGGCCGGAGCGGCGAAAAAACTGGCTGCCCGAATCACCGATCCGGGCAGCGAGGCGTTCCTATATTACTTTGTTACGTTGCTGACAACCCCTGATCCAACGGTACGTCCACCTTCGCGAATAGCGAAGCGGAGACCCGGATCCATGGCGATTGGCGCAATCAGCTTGACGCCGATCGTAACGTTGTCACCTGGCATAACCATTTCCGTGCCTTCTGGAAGGATCACTTCGCCGGTCACGTCGGTTGTGCGGAAGTAGAACTGCGGACGATAGTTGGCGAAGAAAGGCGTATGACGGCCACCTTCGTCTTTCGACAGCACGTAAACTTCAGCCGAGAACTCGGTGTGCGGGGTGATCGAACCTGGCTTGCAGAGAACCTGGCCACGTTCAACCGAATCCCGGTCAACGCCGCGGATCAGCGCGCCGATGTTGTCGCCAGCCTGACCGGAGTCGAGTAGCTTGCGGAACATTTCGACGCCGGTAACGGTGGTCTTCGTGGTATCCTTGATACCGACGATTTCGCACTCGTCGCCAACATTGACGATGCCGCTTTCAACACGACCGGTAACAACCGTACCGCGACCCGAAATCGAGAACACGTCTTCGATTGGCATCAGGAATGGCAGATCGACTGGGCGTTCTGGCTGAGGAATGGCTTCGTCGACAGCTTTCATCAGTTCAAGGATCTTTTCCTTGCCGATGTTGTCGTCGCGGCCTTCGAGCGCAGCCAGGGCAGAACCGGATACGATTGGAATATTGTCGCCGTCAAAATCATAGGAAGACAGCAGCTCGCGGATTTCCATTTCAACCAGCTCAAGCAGTTCTTCGTCGTCGACCTGGTCAACCTTGTTCATGAAGACAACCAGAGCAGGAACACCAACCTGACGGGCAAGCAGGATGTGCTCGCGGGTCTGTGGCATTGGGCCGTCAGCAGCGTTAACCACGAGAATGGCACCATCCATCTGAGCAGCACCAGTGATCATGTTCTTCACATAGTCAGCATGGCCTGGGCAATCGACGTGCGCATAGTGGCGTGCTTCGGTTTCATATTCAACGTGGGCCGTCGAAATGGTGATGCCGCGCTCGCGCTCTTCAGGCGCCTTGTCGATATTTGCAAAGTCCACGGCCTTGCCGCCAGTGGTTTCAGCAAGCACTTTGGTGATCGCCGCAGTCAACGTCGTTTTGCCGTGGTCAACATGACCGATGGTTCCGATGTTGCAGTGCGGCTTATTGCGCTCAAACTTCTCTTTAGCCATTTTATTTTACCTCTGATTTTCTATCAAATTGATAGTCTGCGCCGCGCTTTGGCGAGACTCTCTAATTCTGTCAACACCCTTTTGCCGGTCTGGGGGATTTCCCACCAGACCCGCGCAAAAGGAAAGCGCATTACCTCGGAAAGGAGTGGCGGTTAGGCCATTTTCTCCTTGATCTCTTCGGCCACGTTGCTTGGCACTTCTTCATAATGCGAAAATTGCATCGAATATTGTGCACGTCCCTGACTGAAGGAACGCAGTTCGTTCACGTAACCGAACATGTTGGCCAGCGGCACCATTGCGTTGACCGCCTGGGCGTTGCCACGTGTATCGGTACCCTGGATTTGACCACGGCGAGAGTTAAGATCGCCGATCACATCCCCAAGATAGTCTTCCGGTGTCACCACTTCAACTTTCATGATTGGTTCAAGCAGCTTGATGCCGGATTTCTGGGCCGCTTCGCGCATTGCGGCACGACCGGCGATTTCAAAGGCCAGCGCCGACGAGTCGACGTCATGATAGGCGCCGTCATAGACACGGATGTTGAAGTCGATGATCGGGAAGCCGATCAGCGAACCGGTCTCTGCGGTTTCGCGCATGCCCTTTTCCACCGACGGGATATATTCCTTCGGAATATTGCCGCCCTTGACTTCGTCTTCAAAGGTGATGCCCGCGCCACGCTCGCCCGGGGTGACTTCAAACTTGATCCGCGCAAACTGACCGGAACCGCCGGACTGCTTCTTATGCGTGTAATCGATATCGACGGCCTTGCCGAGCGATTCACGATAGGCCACCTGCGGCGCACCGACATTGGCTTCCACCTTGAATTCGCGCTTCATGCGGTCAACGAGAATGTCGAGGTGAAGCTCGCCCATGCCCTTGATGATCGTCTGGCCCGATTCGTGGTCGGTCGAAACCCGGAACGAAGGATCTTCGGCGGCCAGGCGATGCAGGGCAACGCCCATCTTTTCCTGGTCGGCCTTGGTCTTCGGTTCCACGCTCAGCTCGATAACCGGCTCGGGGAATTCCATCCGCTCGAGGATGATCGGCTTGTCGGGATCGCAAAGCGTGTCACCGGTGGTGGTGGTCTTCATGCCCGCCAGCGCGACGATGTCGCCAGCGAATGCCTCGTCAATGTCCTTACGGTCATTGGAGTGCATTTCCAGGATACGGCCGACTTTTTCCTTCTTGTCCTTGACCGAGTTCAGCAAGGTGCCCTTTTCCAGCTTGCCGGAATAGATCCGGCAGAAGGTCAAGGTGCCCACGAACGGATCGTTCATGACCTTGAAGGCGAGCGCCGAGAATGGCTCGTCATCGGACGATGGCCGGCTGTCTTCGGTTTCGCCGTCGAGCTTGACGCCCTTGATGGCAGGAACGTCGAGCGGGCTCGGCATATAGTCGACAACCGCGTCGAGCAGAGGCTGGACGCCCTTGTTCTTGAACGCGGAACCGCACAGCACGGGAACGAAGCTCTGGTTCAGCGTGCCCTTGCGGATCAGCGCCTTCAGCGTCGCGGCATCCGGCTCGTTGCCTTCCAGATATTGTTCCATGACGTCATCGTCCTGCTCGACGGCAAGCTCGATCAGCTTCTCGCGATACTCGGCCGCTTCGTCGACCATGTCCGCAGGAATCTCGCCATAGGTATATTCGGCACCCAGGTCTTCGTTCTTCCAGGTGATCGAACGCTGGTTGACCAGATCGACTAGGCCCGACAGGCTCGCTTCGATACCGATCGGCAGATACAGAACGGCAGGCGTAGCGCCCAGACGCTCGATGATCGACTGCACGCAAAATTTGAAATCCGCGCCGGTGCGGTCGAGCTTGTTGATGAAGCACATCCGCGGCACTTTATACTTGTCAGCCTGGCGCCACACGGTTTCGGACTGCGGCTCTACGCCGGCAACGCCATCGAAACAGGCAACCGCGCCATCGAGTACGCGCAGCGAACGTTCGACTTCGATGGTGAAGTCAACGTGGCCCGGGGTGTCGATGATGTTGATCCGGTGCTCGGGACCCTGGCGGTCGTCGGCATTCCAGAAACAGGTCGTCGCCGCCGAGGTGATCGTGATCCCGCGCTCTTGCTCCTGCTCCATCCAGTCCATCGTCGCCGCGCCGTCATGCACTTCGCCGATCTTGTAGGACTTGCCGGTGTAATAGAGGATACGTTCCGTGGTCGTGGTCTTACCGGCATCAATATGGGCCATGATGCCGATATTGCGATAATATTTGAGCGGATGGCTGCGTGCCATAGTCTGTACTCCGATATGTGGGGAACCAAATTCTGGCTGCCCTATAGTGAAATGGGCTGAACAATGCCAGCCCCGATTGGATCGAAATCTTGATCAAAAAGTCCGCTCGGACCGAGTCTGTCGAAGCGCCTGGCTGGGGGCGGATTGTCCTTCGACAGGCTCGGGACGAACGGTCTATACTGTAACTACCAGCGGTAGTGGGCGAACGCGCGGTTGGCTTCCGCCATCTTGTGCGCATCTTCCCGCTTCTTCACCGCATTGCCGCGATTGTTGGAAGCGTCGAGAATTTCACCCGACAGCCGCGCTGCCATCGTGGTTTCGCTGCGGCCGCGAGCGGCAGAGATCATCCAGCGGATCGCCAGGGCCTGCGCGCGTTCGGGACGCACCTCGACAGGAACCTGATAGGTCGCACCACCGACACGGCGGCTGCGCACTTCGATGCCCGGCTTGATATTGTTGAGCGCATCATGGAACAGCTGCAACGGATCCTTCTTCGCCTTGGCTTCAACGCTGTCAAAGGCACCGTAGACGATGCGCTCTGCGGTGGACTTCTTACCATCCATCATCAGGTTGTTCATGAATTTCGAAAGCACCAGATCCTTGAATTTCGGATCGGGCAGGATGACCCGCTTTTCGGGACGACGACGACGTGACATATCTTATAACTCCGAAACTGAATTATTTAGGACGCTTGGCGCCATATTTCGAGCGGCTCTGCTTGCGGTCCTTGACACCCTGGGTATCGAGAACGCCGCGCAGGACGTGGTAGCGCACACCGGGAAGGTCGCGCACACGGCCGCCGCGGATCAGCACAACGCTATGCTCCTGAAGGTTGTGGCCTTCACCGGGAATATAGCTGATGACCTCGCGCTGGTTGGTCAGGCGAACCTTGGCAACCTTGCGCAGTGCGGAGTTTGGTTTCTTTGGAGTCGTTGTATAGACACGGGTGCACACGCCGCGCTTCTGCGGGTTGGCTTCCATGGCTGGCACCTTGGACTTCGTCTTCTGGGGCACCCGCCCTTTACGGACGAGCTGGTTGATCGTTGGCATAAAGTCTTCACCTTATAGTAGATTAGTCCTGCAAAATGCAGGGGTTACTCTCACCGCCCAATATGGCGGCAAGTGTTTTGCCTATGTAAGTTTTCTGCGGCGTCGAGCGGAGCCCGATGGAGCGGAAGCGCGGCCCTTAGCGGGGATTCGCCGGCAGGTCAAGAGTTGGGGCGAGAGCTCCCCATCTCAGATATTGGCTTCCGGCTCTCTCGGCTCGGCATGACAGGCGGTGGTTAAGCCGCCAGCGACTTCTCGATATCCTCGACCGGGCTGTTGGTCAGCGTCTTCGCCTGCTCCAGCACGATCTTGTCGGTCACTTCCTGGTGCAGCAATGGCCGCATTTCGCCGAGCGTGTCGGGGTCGGCGACTAGGATCAGCCGTTCATACTTGCCCTTGTGCGCAAGATCATAAAGCTTCTCGGCGATGATCTTCGAGAAGGTCGCCTCCATGCTTTCGCGCGGCGACTGTTCGGACGGCGACTTGCCGGCAGGGCCCTGATCGGCGAGGTCGCCGGGCGTCCAGTCGCCGTCATGCTCCAGCGAGCCGCTCCGGATATAAAAGGTCTTCGCCTCCCGGCCCGTTGCGACAACAACAAATGTTTCTTCCGGAAAGTTCAGCGTACCCATGTATATCTCCTGTAATCGGTTCAATCGGGCAACGCCCGGCGGTGCGAAAGGTTGCCTGTTGCGGGGGTCAAGAGGCCAATCCGGTTTTCGTCATCCTGAGCCGAAGGCCACCGCAAGGTGGCTTGTTTCAGCATCCGTTGAGAGTTCGAACTGAGGGATGAGGTCCTGAAACAAGTTCAGGATGGCGATAGAGTCAAAGTCCCCCCTCCCCTCGCCCTCCCCTTGCCGCCGCCGTCACAGGAATGACATGTAACATTATGCAAAATGTCACCCAATCCCCGTCAGCCTGTCACAGCTTTGCTGCACTGCACCATGTCTTTCCAGTGTCGCAGATAAAAGGTTCAAACCCTACCATGACAAAATATGCTCCCCACGCGCTTTCCCGCACTTCATGCATCGCCCTCGCCTGCGCCCTGTTCGGTGCCGCGACCGCCCCGGCCGCTGCCCAGACGGGTACCGACAATGCAGCCGAAGAGAGCGATGACAATGTCATCATCGTCACCGCGCAGAAATTCGAGCAGAAATCGACCGATGTGCCGATCACCATTTCGGCTATCTCGAACCAGCAGATGGAGCGGCTCGGCGTGTCCGATCTCGACGAACTGTCCAACTATGTTCCGGGCCTGAATATCCAGGAACAGAGCGCCAACAATCCCGGCATCGTCATCCGCGGCATCACCTCCGACAGCGGCTCGTCGCAGCAGGCGGCGCGGGTGACGCTCTATTATAACGGCATCGACATCTCCCGTTCGCGGGGTTCCTACCAGGCGATCTACGACGTCGACCGGATCGAAGTGGTCAAGGGACCGCAGGCCACCCTGTTCGGCACCGCCTCCGCCGTCGGCGCGATCAGCATCATATCCGCCAAGCCGGAGCCCGGTTTCTCCGGCAAACTGACCGCGGGTATCGGCAATTATGATTCGCGCATCGTCGGCGGCCATATCAACGTCGGCAACGACGTGATCGCGGCGCGCGTGGCGGGCGAGTGGAAGAAGCGCGACGGCTATATCGAAAATCTGTCGGACCGTCAGGGCGATCTCTATGCGCAGGACCAGCTAGGGTTGCGCGGTTCTTTGCGCTTCACGCCCAGCGACGCGCTGACCATCGACCTGATCGGCACTTATGACCAGCAGCGCAACAGCGGCACGCCGTTCATCTCCGGCAATTTCCCCACCTCGGCGGGCCCGGCCAACCGATTTGGACCGGCCAATCTTTCCGGCGCTCCGGCCGGCATTTCCGCAGCGGTCCTCGGCAGCGACGAGCTCGGTCTGCGCCGCGAGGTCTATGATGGCAATCTGACCGCCAGCTATGACTTTGCCGACGGCTGGAACTTCACCACGGTCAACGGCTATCGCAAGTTCGACAGCCAGGAAGTGTTCGACGCCGACGGTTCGGCCGCCTGGTATCTGGAATTCACCGAGGATTCGCAGGGCTGGCAGGTCAGCCATGAATCGCGCTTCGCCTATCAGGACGACAATGTCCGCGCCTCGTTCGGCTGGAACTATTTCCACGAGGACAATTTCCAGCGCGTGCCTTTCTCGAGCGAGGAAGGGACGTTCCTCGCCTGCTCGTCGGCAGCCCTCCGTGCCCAGCTCGGCATTCCGTGCATCGCAGCCGACGGAACCGTCACTGCGGCCCAGGCAACCGGGCTGCTGACCGGCGGTCTCGCCACCGTGCTCCCCTACAGCTCCGAGTTCACCAACCTCGGTGTCAACGACAGCTATTCGGTGTTCGGTGACGTGCGCTGGACGGTGACGCCAAGGCTCGAGCTGACCGTCGGCGTTCGCGGGCTGATCGAGAAGCGCAAGTCGGGCTATAATTCGATCGCGCCGGGAAGCGTGCTCACGGGCGGATCGCTGATCCCCGGCCAGAGGACGACCAACGGCACCTTGTGGTCCGAAGACAGCTTTTCCGCGGTTCTGCCGCGCTTCAATGCGCTCTATCGCCTGTCCGACGAGGTCAACGTCTATGCCACCGTTTCCAAGGGCCGGCGCTCGCCCACCGTCAACCAGACGGCGACCTCGACCAGCCTGATTCCGGAAGAAATCGTCTGGAACTATGAAGGCGGCATCAAGGGCTCGGCCGGCATCTTCTCCGGCTCGCTCGGCGTCTATTATCAGAAATATAACGACTTCCAGGTCTCCCGCGTGATTTCCGACCCCAATGATCCCTCCGGCCTGCCGGTCGGATCGACCCTGACCGAAAGCGCCGGTTCGGCGAGCAACCTCGGTGTCGAGGCCGAGCTGCAGATGCGCCCGACCGACTGGTTGACTTTGTTCGGCAACGTCGGCTGGATCGACGGCGGCATTGACGACAAGCCGGAAAACGGCGTCTTTGCCGGCAACCGCTTCCGCCTGCAGCCCGAATGGCAGGCCGCGGCCGGCTTCACGATCGATGCCCCGCTGGGCAACGGCATGCGTCTGTTCCTGACACCGAGCGTCACCTATCGCAGCCGAATCTTCTTCGAAACCACCAACCGTCCTAATATCGCGCAGGGTCCGGTGACCCTGGTCAATGCCAAGGGCGGTGTCAGCTTCGCCGAAGACCAGTTCGAGCTGGCGGTGTTTGCCCGCAACCTGACCAACAAGGACTATCTGCTCGACGCCGGCAACACCGGTGGCGGCTTCGGCTATCCAACCTTCATTCCGGCCGAACCGCGCTTCTACGGCATCCAGGCCAGCGCCAAATTCTAGGCGCTATCGTTCATCACCCCTCGCCTCGTTCCACCCGGTGGAGCCGAGGCGGGGGCCCCTCAAAAATATTTTGTTAACCCTATTTTTACAAGGCGAGCCTAGTCCGGAAGGCGGAACTTCCGCTCAGCCACAATGGGGTCGCCGAACATCATGGATTCAACGCCGCCATCAGCCCAGAACCGGGGCGCATTCTGGCAGAACCCCTGGCGGTCTCCCGAAATTTCCGAGGACATCCGGCCGTCGGTAGAGGACATGCAGCTGCGCCGGGTGCTCACCCATGTGCCGATGATCTACCTGGTCGCGATCTTCAATCTGGTGGCAGTGATGGTCCTGTCTGCGCACGAGGGCGTTGAACCCGTATATTATGCCTGGATGGGCGTATTCGCGGTCGCCTGCTGCGTGCGGATGATGATGTGGATTCGGAGAGGCAAGGCCGCCCGGTCGCATCTTCCCTCGGCCAAGACATTCCGCAACCTCTCCGTGCTGGCGATCGGCATTATCAGCTTTCTCAGCATCTGGTCGGTCCTGGTCATTGCCACCGACATGTTCGCCAACCAGATATTCATTCCGATGTCGCTGGTGTTCGGATCGACCTGCATCGCCCACTGCCTGGCCTGCCTGAAAAAAACCGCCGTGACCGTGTTGCTCGTCGGGGTCGTGCCCTCCGCCATCGCGATGATCGTGCTGGGCGATTTTGACGACATGATCATGGGATGGAGCATGCTCACGATTGCCCTGCTGATGATCCGCTTCATCATCGACAGCTACAACCAGATCATCTCCGGCCTGATCCTGCGCCAGATGATCTGGAAACAGGCCCACAGTGATCCGCTGACAGGGCTCGCCAACCGCCGGGCGATGATGAACCACCTGCATCTGGCCGAACAGGCTTTCGCCCGTGACGGCCGCATGTTCGCCGTCGCCCTAGTCGACCTGAACGTCTTCAAGCAGGTGAATGACAGTCTTGGCCATGACATCGGCGATCTGCTGCTGGCCGAAGTCGCCCGTCGGCTGAGCCAGAGCAGCGGCACCGACGAGATTGTCGGACGTCTCGGGGGCGATGAATTCCTGATCTTCATGCCAGGAGTTGCCGGCCCTGAACAGGCGATGGCGCGGGCGACCGCCTATCTGGCTGCCTTCGCCAGACCGGCGCAGATCAAGGGCCATGTCCTGACACCCTCGGCCAGCCTCGGCGTTGCCGTCCAGACGATCGATGGCCATGGCACCGAGCAACTGCTCAAGGCCGCCGACCGGGCCCTCTATGCGATGAAGCGCGCCGGCAAGGCGGGCCGGAAACCGGATATACCGACGCTGCGCCAGATCGCCTGAGGGCAGACAGGCCTTATGCCGGGCGCGCCCTGGCCGACAAGCCAATCAGCAGCAGTCCGATCACCGCCGGACCCGCCTGGACCCCGGCGGATTGCAGGCTAGCCGCGTTCGCCCAGCACGCGGTTTTCCACCGCAATCCGGTGGCGCAGCAGGATCGCGTTGAGAACCGAGAACAGCAGCGCCACCCACGGCAGACCCAGCATCAGCGGCACGATCGCGATCTCGAGCACGACGACCAGATAATTGGGGTGGCTGAAAAACCGGTAGGGGCCACGCCGGACCCGGTCAAAATGCGGCGCGGAAATGATCCGGGTGGTCCACCACCGGCCAATGCTCGCCAGCGTCCAGAGGCGCAACATCTGGGTCGAGACGAACAGCGCCAGCAAGAGCGGTTGGACGGAATGCTGCGGATCGACCAGCAGCGCGATCACCGCGATCCAGGCGCTGTGGAGGAAGATGAAATAATGATAATGGTCCGCGCCATGTTCCTTGCCGCCCTCGCGCAACAGCCTTTTGGTGTTGCGGTTGGCATGCACCAGCTCCGCCAGCCGCTGCACCACGATATAGACCATGATCCAGGTCACCAGCGTCGGGCTGGCGGTGAACAGGCTGCCGAGCGGATCCGTCATGCCGCGCCCCGCGGATCAAGAATAGCCAGCGCCGCGGTGAAACCTGGGCCAAGCGCCGTCAGCAAGATGGGTTTATCCGGCTTTTCCCGAAGCAGGCGCTCCAGCACGAACAATACGGTCGGCGAGGACATGTTGCCATGCTGCCTCAATATCTCGCGGGTTGCCGGAATGCCGGCAATGGCGGGTGCGAAATGGGCTTCCAATGCTTCCACCACCCGGCCGCCGCCCGGATGGCAGGCGGGTTCCGACAGATTTGCCATTGCCAGCCCCTGCTTCGCCAGAAACGCGTCGCAAAACGGCGCAAAGTCCTGCGTGACAAAAGTGGGGATGTCGCGCGCCAGCACAAGATCAAAGCCGGTCGCGCCTATTTCCCAGCCCATCATGTCGCGGGTGCCCGGCCAGGTCTTTTGCTCAAAGGCCCGAAAACGGGGCGCCGCCGCCTGCCCCGCCGCACCGCTGACGACCGTTGCAGCGCAGCCGTCGGCAAACAGGGCGGTAGCGATCATGTTCTTCTTGTCGAACTGGCTGAAGTCATAAGACAGGCTGCACAGCTCGAGGGCAATCATCAGGACATTCTGGCCGCCATTGGCCGCCGCGAGATCATTGGCCAGGCGCAGGCCGAGCACGCCACCGGCGCAACCATGGCCGAAGACCGGTATTGTCTGGGTCGCTTGATCAAAACCCATCGCCTCGATCATCCGACTGGGGATCGACGGCGTCATTGTTCCGGTTGTCGAGATCATGACAATTGCGGCAATATCGGCCGCAGCCAGCGCAGCCTTGTCCAGTGCCTCGGTTGCCGCCCGCTGCGCAAGCCTGGTGCCGACCTGCTCGTACATCGCGGCCCTGCTCGTCCAGCTGCGCGGTTCCAGATAATAGCCCGCCTCGCAGGCCAGATAACGCTGATCGATTCCGCTATTGCCCAGGATCTGCTCGAGCCGACCGGGGAGCGCCGCGCCGCGCGCTTGCGCCATCACTGACAGAACCTCCGCTTGCGTGATCCGGTGATCGGGAATGGCAGTGGCAACGGACAGCAGGGCGGGCATGGATCACTTTCGAGAATGGAAAGGACACTGTTACAGCAGAAGTCCGATCGAACCACTGGAATTTGTAGCATTGCCCGAAATGCTGTATCTCCGGCTTGGCTGCTGCTGATTGATGGACAACAGCTGATGGATTATTGTGCACTGCACCATTTTTCTTGACAAGCGTGTCTCCAGCCCCTATTTGTGCACTGCAACATAAAAGTGAGACAACCGATGGCTGACACGAAAAACGAAACTCCTGCCGCTCCAGCAGCAAAAGAAACCGGCTCGCTTTCCGCAGAAGCCGCTTATTCTGCAGCATCTTCCGCGATTAGTGTTTCCGACAAGCCGGCTGTTCCAGCCACGGCTGTCGAGAAAGCCGAAGCTGCACCTGCGGCGGCAAAGACCGAAACCCCAAAGCCGGTGGCTCCAGCTGCTAAACCGGCAACAGCGGCAAAGCCAGCTGTCAAGAAATCCGCAGCATCCAAGCCGGCAACCAAGAAGGCCGCAGCAAAACGCAAAGTCGCTGCGAAACCCGTTGCCAAAACCGCATTGAAGAAAAACACAAAAGGAACGACCAAAATGACCACCGCAAAGACCACCACCAAGCGTGTTGTGAAAAACACCAAAGCCGCCAACACCAAGGCAGCCAATACCGCCAAGAAAACCGCTGACAAGCTCGGTTCGCGTTTCGAAAAGCTGACCGCCGATGCGCAAGCCCGTGCGAAGGCTGCTGCGGATCGTGCTGTCGCGATGTCGAAGAGCGCCGTTGAATTTAACCGCGAAAATGTCGAAACCCTGATTGAAAGCGGCAAGATCACGGCCAAGGGCGCTCAGGAAATTGGCCAGACCAACCTGAAATATACCCGCGAAAATCTCGTCGAAGCCAGCCGCGCTCTGCAGGGTCTGTTCAGCGTTGCCACGCCGAAGGACATGTTCGAAAAGCAGGCTGATTACGTACGCAGCGGACTGGACCGGGTTATGGACCAGACTTCGAACAATGCCGACGCCGTCGTCAAGCTGGCAGGCAAAGCCTATCAGCCGATTGCTGATCGCGTCAGCGAAATCCGCAAGGAACTCAAAAAAGCCGCTTAAGCCGCTTTTTAAGGGAATTGAAAAAGGGCCGTTCCGTTGGAGCGGCCCTTTTTGTTTGTGCCCGAATTCCCCCGGCCAAACCAAAAGCTGAGGAAAGAGCAAAACCGACCCTTGCCCTTCGGGGTATAAATACCATATCTTGTGCCTGATGATGATCCAGCAGATTCTTCCCCGCATACCCTCCCTGAACCGGCTGATTCCCGTCGGGCAGAGGCCGGTCATGGACAATGATGCCGACAAGGGATCGGACGACGATGACAATAGCAATCTGGGTATCGCGACCAAAACCCGCGCCAAGACGAAGAAACCCAGTCCTTATAAAGTGCTGATTCTCAACGACGATTATACGCCGATGGAATTTGTCGTTCTGGTGCTGAAACGATTTTTCAACATGGACATTGACGAGGCCACGCGCGTGATGCTGCATGTGCATCAGAAAGGCGTCGGCGTCTGCGGGACATTCAGCTACGAAGTCGCGGAGACGAAGGTCACTCAGGTGATGGATTTTGCCCGAAAGAACGAACATCCCCTCCAATGCACGCTTGAAAAGGCCTGATCCAAATCAAGGGATTTGATATGTCCGAGATGCCCGTGATTACCGTAGACATCGTCTCGGACGTGGTCTGCCCGTGGTGTATCATCGGATATAAGAAGCTGGAAAAAGCGATGGCCCGGTTTGACGGCCAGGCACGGTTTGAACTGGCCTGGCATGCCTTCGAACTAAACCCCTCCATGCCCCCGGAGGGTCAGTCGATCGATGACCATATGGCTCAAAAATACGGGGCGACGCCGGAGCAGAGCCGGGTGAACCGCGAGCGTCTCCGCAATGCCGGCAAGGACCTGGATTTCGAGTTCGGCTATCACGAGGGCATGCGCATGGTGAACACGTTCGATGCCCACCGTCTTTTGCATTGGGCCGGGGAAACAGGGAACCAGACCGCGCTGAAGCTGGCCTTGTTCAAGGCCCATTTCACCGATGGCAGGAATGTCAGTGACCATCAGGTTCTGACAGATATTGCGGTGTCTGTGGGTTTGGATGAAAAACGCGCACGCGACCTCTTGGCCGGCGACATGTACGCCGCCGAGGTCCGGGCCGAGGAAGCCGAATGGCAGGATCGGTTCATCACCGGTGTGCCTGCCTTCATTTTCAACAAGAAGTTCATGGTTCCCGGCGCTCAGGAAACCGAAGTTTTTGCCAATATAATCGAAAACAAGCTGCTCAAGAAAGCCGCCTAGCGATTATGCTTCTTCCAGCAATTCAATGATATTGCCGAAAGGATCCCGGCCGTAGATCGCCTTTTGTGTTCCGAAATCGACGGGTGGACCGACAAATGTCATTCCCGCCAACGAAAGACGATCATATTCTGCCTCAATATCTTCGACCGCCAGCGCGATGTGCGGATAGCCCAGGTCGGCCGGATCGCTGCGACGGTCCCTTGGTAGCGGTTTGACATATTGCCAAAGTTCGATGCAGATATTGGTGCCCTTCAGCATCGCCATCTTCGCTTCGAAACCGGGAACTCCGACCGCTTCACCCGCCTTTGCATTGTCGGCAGACACTTCGGTCCGCCAGTCCTCCGCAAATCCCAGGACGTCACGATAAAAAGCCAAGCCCGCTTCGATATCAGGCACACCTATCGCAACGTGATGGACGCCCTTGATCATGTATTGCTGCTTCTTTTTGGCGGCATCGGGAAAAAACCGGAGGTCCGCTGGATATAGTCCACATAGTCCGGTCGATTTTTCTTGAGGCTTTTCTCCAGCAACGGAGCACCGCTCCATTTCATCAGGGTGAAGCTCAAGAAAAGAGGTCCGATGGCGGCCGCCCAAACCGGCCAGCCGGCTGGTGTTGCCGCCAGCCAGATTCCCCACCACGTGCAGAAATCGCCAAAATAGTTCGGATGCCGTGTATATTTCCACAAGCCGCTGTCCAGCACCTTGCCCTTGTTTGCGGGATTTTCCTTGAAAGACTTGAGCTGCATGTCGCCAATGGTTTCAAACCCGATGCCGATGAGGGCGATCACCAGCCCGACCAAGGAAATTGCCGGCAATGGCCCCGTATCCGCGAGCAATATGCCAAGCTGGGCGGGCAGGCAAACCATGAACAACAACGGAATCTGCAGCGCCCATGCCCTGACGAGCGCAGCGCGGGCGAAGCTCATCCCCTGCGTCTCGATCGCGTGGCCGAGAATCTTTTTGTACCGAGGATCCATGCCATCCTTGCGCCAGCGCAGTAACAGATGCGTGCCCAGCCGGATCCCCCACAGCGCGGTGAGCCCCCAGATGGTATAGGCCAGCGGGCCGGGGTCTTCGTTCTGAAGCAAAGATACGCTTGCCATGATCGCCATCCCGTACGCCCAGAAGGCATCGATGAACGAGACATCCTTGATCCGTATGGAAAGCAACCAGAGGATGATCATGATCGCGACCAATATTCCGAAGTTCAGCCCGAGCGCTCCCAGCAGGTTCAAACTGAGTCTCCTTCTTCTCGTCTTGTGTTGCTCGTTCGGGGCTCCGTCGAGACAATATCCCGCATCGCCTTTTCCGGATATTTCGGAGTGACGCTGTGATAGAAGGCGCTGAGCTTTTGCATGTCAGCCTTATAGTCCCCCGACGGCATGAAAGAAGGCCCCAATCCTCCCGTACGCTTCGAATAGTCCATCAGTCCGATGATCAGCGGAACCTTGGCTTGAAGCGCAATATGGTAGAAACCTGTGCGCCACTCCTTCACGCTACCCCGGGTTCCTTCGGGCGGGATGGTCAGAAGAAATTCACTTCGCCGGCCAAACTCCCTGACCATCGCATCCACCATATTTTGCGACTTGGAACGATCGACGGGGATACCCCCCAAGCGGCGCATCATGTCTCCCCACGGCCATTTGAACAGGGTGTTCTTGCCAATCCAGTAGGAATTGATCTTGAGTTTGTTGGTCAGGCCGAAAAAATACAGGAAATCCCAGTTGCTGGTGTGGGGGGCAGCGATGATCACTGCCTTGCTCGGCGGCGGGTTTTCCTGAACCGCTGTCCACCCGTTGACCCGGAATATGAACAAGGAAAATCGACGGACAATTTCCGACAACCAGTTCGGTCTAATCTCGTCGTGCACGCGTCCTCCCACTCGCGGGGTCGGGTACCGCGTTAACTGCTTAGCATAAGTCAATTTTCGGACCTTGCAACGAGAGATGTCGTCAGCAAGAAACCCAAGGGCCCTATTCGCTAGCGATCAATTTTCTCAAGGCTGGGATATTTGGCGATGATATGACTGTATACGGCGGGGTGCAGCGATTTCAGAAACTCGCACCCGAAATAGTCGCCTTCCTGCCAGCAAATCTTGCTTTCCAACGCAGCAAATGAAGGGAGTTTGAGGAAAATTGGCTTTTCACCGGTCAGCCGTGTCAGGCTTCGCATTCTGAAACCGGTGATCGACAGGTCACAGATCATGATTCCCACGCTGCCCAATCCGGGTTCCCGGACAATGGCAGCAATTTCTACATCGGCGCGGGACGATAAACGTGGATCGCCCGACTTGAACATTTTGTTCATTGTACAAGAATCCGGTTGTTGTTCAAAAAATCTCGATCACCTGTCTGCATGACATTCGCGCTTCAGTCCTGTCCGATGTCTCCACACGAGGTCAGGTGCACTCTCCGCCTATTCCCGAAGATTAACCAAAGATGATTGTGCAAACGTTAACAGGATTGGAATAATTGGAGGGTTGCAGAAGCTTGCCAAACGCTTGGCCTGAAACGGAATTTTACGGGCGGCAATTGGTTTTGCACGAGACGACCTCATCGCCGGCGACTTCGATCTGCACGGTGACATGATTGATGCTGAAGCGCTTGCCCATCTCCTTTTGAATGGCACCAAGAAAACCCTCCTCCTGATTGCCATCCGGCAAGAACAGATGGGCGGTCATCGCGGTTTCACTGGTGCTCATCGGCCATATATGAAGATCGTGGACCGCCTCCACACCAGGCAATGAGACAAGATAGGCTTCCACATCTTCGACGCTGATATTGCGAGGCACGCCGGCCATCGACATGCGCACAGCCTCGGATAGCAATCCCCATGTACTCCAGAAAATCAGGGCCACGATTATCAGGCTGAGAAGCGGGTCAATCCAGTTCAACCCGGTGAAATAGATCGCTATTCCACCCAGGACGACGCCCGCCGAAACACCGGCATCGGCCATCATGTGCAGAAACGCTCCACGGATGTTGATGTCGTCCTTCTGGCCTTTCGCAAAAAGCATCGCCGTTGCGAAATTGATGACGATCCCTATCGAGGCGACGATGATGACGGTGGTTGTGGCAATGGGGCTCGCCTCCTGGAAACGTCCGATCGCTTCCCATGCAATGGCGCCGCAGGCGACCAGAAGAAACAGGCCGTTCAGCAGCGCGGCAAGGATCGAGGAGCCTCCCAGTCCGTATGTGAACCGCTTGCTGGGCGGGCGCTTGGCCAGCTCGGCACCGACCCAGGCGACGGCCAGTCCCAGAACATCGGACAGATTATGCCCGGCATCGGCCAGCAGCGCCATCGATCCGGCGAGCAGACCGTAAATGACCTCGACGATGATATATATGATATTGAGTGCAATACCGATCGCGAAGGCCCGGCTGAAATTTTGGGGCGTATGGCTGTGCGCGTGGTGGTGGCCATGGCCTCCGTGGCCAGAATGACCGTGGCTGTGATGATGACCTGCGGACATCTGCGCTCCGACGATTATAATGCGACTGCTCGGTGCAGCAATTACACGCATTGGCCCAGGCGGTCCATATATTTGTGTAATATTTTCCGTATGTTATATCATCAATGACTCACGGGATGGCAGGATCAGTCGACGATCAAGCCAATCGCCAGATAAATGATGATCGCGGAACCGAAGCCGAATATGGTCGCGAGAACGAATATTATCCGCAACAGATTGGCATCCATACCGCTCCAGTTTGCCAGCCCCGAGCAGACGCCCATCAGCTTGCCGTTCGCTTTGTCGAGTTTCAGCTTGTTTTTCATCGGTCGGATGCTTCCTTTGTTGGATGAGAGTGGTTCCGGCCAGTTGCCCGAAACGGATTCAGTGGTTTTGGTCTTGTTTGCCATCAGATCACCATCGAGGATGCGTTGCTGATCGCGGGCATGACGCTGGCGCCGACAAACAGGGCGGCAGAAACAACCGCTGCAAAAGCGGCGGAGAATGAATGGTGAAATGCGCGGGACATGGTTTTTCCTTTCTGACTGGCTGGGGGTGTTCAGGCTACTGCCGAAGCGGCGCCGTTGATTGCCGGTCCAACACTGGCACCGACGAAGATCGCGGCGGAGAAAATTGCGGCTGCGATGGCGGAGAGATTGTGAGAAACATTCGAGAACATGATGATTTCCTTTCGATAGAGAGCATTTTTTCGCTTTATTGCGAAGATGAACACTACATTGCACAGCCCGTGCCAAATTTATATTTCTATTCTTTTCAGACACTTAATCAGCATCACCGATTTTCACGATCCTCCTGCGAGCTACAAAGTAGTGAAATTTACCAATCCTTGGCTTTGAATTCCGTGATGCGGCCGTCGAACGGGTGATGACTGCGAATTCGCTTCTCTTCACAGATGGTGAAAGCTAGGGATCGGCGAGATCATGACGCTGTCCCAACTCACCTTGCACAATTTCCGCAATTATCCCGCGCTGCGCCTCGATGCCGCGCCCGGCTTCATGGTATTCAGCGGCGCCAATGGTGCGGGCAAGACGAATATTCTGGAAGCGGTATCCCTGCTGGCACCAGGCCGCGGGCTCCGCCGCGCGCCGCTGGGCGATATCGCCTACCAGCACGGCCCCGGGGATTTCGCGGTTGCGGCGCAGTTGCAGGAGGTTCAACTGGGAAGCGGCACGAGCGTGGACGTGCCCGATCGTCGCAAGACACGCATTAACGGAACCACGGTGCCAACCAATGAACTGGCCGAGTGGCTATCCATATTGTGGCTGACGCCGGCGATGGACCGCCTGTTCACGGAAAGCGCCGCAGGCAGGCGCAATTTCCTGGACCGGCTGGTGACTGCGCTGGAACCCGCACATGCCAGAAACTGCGCGCGATACGAAGCCGTCCGCCGTGAACGCAACCGCCTGCTCGCCCAGGAGCAACCTCCAGAACGGGACTGGCTGGACGGGCTCGACAAGCAACTGGCGCGTTTTGGCGCACTGGTTGCGGGTGCCCGGGACCGAATGATTTCCGCGCTGAACCAGAGACTGGAGCAGTCCGACGGCGAGATTTTCGCGCGGCCGGTGGTGCAGCTGGCCGACGATCGCGTGCAGTCGGAAGAGCAGCTATTCGCGCTGCTCCAGCAATCCAGGGCCAGAGACCGGGCAGCGGGGCGGACGACACGCGGACCGCATCGCGCCGATCTCAGGGTTTTCCATTTCGCCAAGCAGCAGGCCGCCGACAAATGCTCGACCGGTGAGCAAAAGGCGCTGCTATTCTCGATCATCCTGGCGCATGCGGACCTGATCGCGGAGCGACACGACCGACGCCCGATATTGCTGCTCGACGAAGTGGCCGCGCATCTCGATCCGCAGCGACGGACCGCGCTGTTCGGCAAGCTGGCGGAACGCGGTGGACAGGTCTGGCTGACCGGCACCGAACCGGAGCTGTTCCGGGACACACCGAATGATGCGCTGCATTTCCATGTTGCCGAAGGCACGGTAACCGCCCGATAGCGCGCCGCACGAATCGTGGTTACCGGCCCGTTAACCCTGTGCATTAGCTTTGCCTTTCGGTCCTAAGGCTACGGCCATGGCATGCATCCAGCCACGCTTCCCAGTCTTGCAACATCCCTGCGCAACGCGATCGTGCCGCTGCTGCTGGTGCTGCAGGCGATCCTCATGCCGGCACCGGTCAAAGCGGAAGACTATCTGCAGTGCGTGCCCTTTGCCCGCGAACTGAGCGGCGTCCGCATTTATGGCGATGCCCACAGCTGGTGGGACCAGGCAGCGGGGGTCTATCAACGCGGTTCAACCCCGGTCGAGGGGGCGGTGCTGTCTCTGCCCAGCCATGGTGCGATGCAGCTTGGCCATGTTGCCGTGGTTAGCGATATTATCGACAGCCGGACGATCCTGATCAGCCATGCAAACTGGTCGCCGATCAATGGCCGCCGCGGCCAGATCGAGCGCCGGGTCGAAGCACGGGACGTCTCGGAGCGCAATGACTGGAGCCGCGTCCGCATCTGGTACGCCCCGATCGGCGAGCTTGGCACCACGGCCTTTCCGGTCAACGGCTTCATCTATCCAGCGCCCTCCGGCCGGAACGATGGCCGGCAATGGGCATCGGCAAAGCCGCTGCCCGAGCGCAAGCCGCCCAATCGCTCGCTTTTTGACCGGCGGCTGCAAGCGGAACTGGCACAATATGCCTCAGAGGAACGCCCGGCAGACGCGGGTCCGACCGACCTGATCGGGGAATTGCTGGACAGAGTGGGCAGCTGAGTCCAGATTGCAGCCATGCTGCAAAGGATAGCCATCGCATGATCACTTCATCCCCTATCTGCCTGGTCATCCTGGCGGGCGGCCAGTCGGTCCGCATGGGGACGGACAAGGCGGCTATCCGGCTCGACGGGCAGAGACTGATCGACATCGTGATCGGGCGGTTTGCCAGCGCGGCGGAGCAGATCATGCTCTCCGCCCGCGACGACTATGATACCGGGCTGGAGATCATCCCCGATGACCCGCTGGCGCCGGGCGGGCCGGTGGGCGGCATATTCTCGGTCGCGGCGCGGTTGCAGGAGATCGGCATCACCGGCTTCGTCACCGTGCCGGTCGACGCGCCCCATGCCCCCGTCGAACTGATTGCGCGGCTGACGGAAACCGGCCAATGCGCCGTCGCCGGAGACCAGCAGCGCATCCACCCCACGTTCGGCCACTGGCTCTGCGACACCGTCAATGGCATTCGCGAAGCGCACCAGCCCGGAGAGCGAGCGCCGTCGCTGCACTGGCTGGCCGAGCGCTGCGGAGCGGAGGTGGTGCGCTGGCAGGACCCGGCGCTGTTCCTCAACATCAACCAGCCGGAAGACCTGGAGCGGGCCGCCAGCCACAAAAAAACCGGCGCCTGACAGCAGGCACCGGTTCTGGTCGCAGCGACTGGTCGCTGCCTTGTTATGCGGCCTGAGGCCTAGTCGAGGCGACGGATTTCCGACTTGGTCAGGCTGGTCATCAGCTTGCCTTCGCTTTCGGTCAGGGTCGATGCTTCGATCCGCCGGACCTTGCCCTTGTAGATGACAAGCACATCGCCAGCTTCGGTAACGCGGTTCACTTTTGCGATGCTCGAACCGGTGGCGTCGTAGAGCCGTTCGTTGCGTTCGGCGTCGGCAGCGTTGGCAGCCGGAGCGGTGAGGGACAGCGCGGTGGCTGCGAGGATCAGGGAGGAAAGTTTTCGCATGATATGTTCCATTCGGTTGGGGAATTGTGTCCCGAATATGCGCCGCCGAGATTAGGTTGCAATATGAAATGCTGCACCTGCGAGTTGCTTTTTTGCAATTGACCGGAAATGTGGCGCAAAAAGCGGGGGCACAAGGCGGTTGCCCTCGCGCACCGGCTGTGCGACGATATAGCGAATGTGCTAGTCCAAAGAGGTGTCCATGATCCGTTTTTCCCTTGCCCTGGCCCTCGCGGCCCTCCCTGCATCCGCCCATGCCCAGCAGAATCAGCAAGAAGGCACGATGGCCGAAATATCGGCGCTGATCGACGCCCGGTCGGACAAGGCAGCCAAAAATGCCCGCCAGATGTGGGAATGGGCGGAAGTCGGCTACCAGGAGCAAAAATCGAGCGGCCTGCTGCAAAGCGAACTCAAGGCCAACGGTTTTACGATAACGCCGGGAGTAGCCGAAATCCCGACCGCCTTCATGGCCGAATATGGCAAGGGTGGCCCGGTGATCGCGATCCTTGCGGAATATGATGCGCTGCCCGGGATCAACCAGGATGCGATGCCGACCCGCTCGCCGGTCGCCGGTAAGACCGCCGCCCATGCCTGTGGCCACAACCTGTTCGGTGCCGGTTCGGTCGAGGCGGCGATTGCGGTCAGCAAGTGGCTCAAGCAGACCGGTACTCCCGGACGGGTGCGTCTCTATGGCACGCCGGCGGAAGAAGGCGGCAGCGGCAAGGTCTACATGGTCCGCACCGGGCTGTTCGATGATGTCGACATCGCCCTGCACTGGCACGCCGACGACGAGAATTCCGCCGCCGCCCGCACCACGCTGGCCAACCGTTCGGCCAAGTTCCGCTTCCGCGGTGTTTCCGCCCACGCCGCCGGCGCCCCGGAAAAGGCCCGCTCCGCGCTCGACGGCGTCGAATCGTTCAACATGATGATCAACATGATGCGCGAGCATGTGCCGCAGCAGTCGCGGATCCACTATGTGATCACCGAGGGCGGGACCGCGCCCAATGTCGTGCCCGACTTTGCCGAGGTCTTCTATTATGTCCGCCACCCGGACCCGGCCGAGGTCGACGCGATCTGGGCCCGGCTGGAGGATGCGGCGCGCGGCGCGGCGCTGGGCACCGGCACCAAGGTCGACTGGGAAGTGATCCACGGCAACAACCCGCTGCTGGTCAACGAGCCGCTGGCGAAGATGATGGACGCCAAGCTGCGGCAGGTCGGCGGCATCAGCTATACGCCCGAGGAGCAGAAATTTGCCGAGGGCATTTATGCCAGCTTCGACAAGCCCGCCAACAAGCTGGGCAGCCAGGAAGAGGTGCAGCCCTATGACGTGACGCTGGGCTATGGCTCGACCGACGTCGGCGATGTGTCCTACGCCACGCCGACGGTCGGCCTGCGCACGGCGACCTGGGTACCCGGCACATCGGCGCACAGCTGGCAGTCGTCGGCGGCCAGCGGCATGTCGATCGGCTTCAAGGGCGTCCAGGTCGCAGCCAAGACGCTGACCCTGGCGGCGATCGAGCTGTACACCAATCCGGAGCTGCGGGCCGAGGCCAAGGCGGAGTTCGACAAGGCGCGGGGTCCGGACTACAAATATAAGTCGCTGCTCGGCGACCGCGATCCGCCGCTGGATTACCGCAAATAGACGGGCAAGACTCGCTGGCATAGCGGCAGTCTATGCCAGGGTGCCGGCTGTAGGAAAGCCTGTTGTCGCGCGGGAGCGCAGGATCATGCCTGTCCGGGAGCGGCGCAGTTTTCGTGCCCGCGCGAAACGTGAAGGCACGAAGCGGCTCGGCAAAATATCGGCGCGGCGCGGACCGGCACCGCAGCGCGGGCCGTGCTTTACAGCAACGCGCGGTTTTAATTTCCGTGACTTTAGCCGCAAACCTGCAGATTTTCGGGCTTTGTTGGACTCCGGAGTGGCACCGAGTGTGACCTTTCGGACGAGGCCGGGTGGCAAGGCCCGGTGGTGGTTGCCGCCATATCCCGAATGTCAAAGAGCCGGCCCTGCCCGCTGCCGCAGGGGTTCAACAGGATAAGCGATTCGGGTGAGTGTAGGAAAGGGCAATTCGTCACGCCTGCGAGCCCCCAACACAGAGCCATGCGCTCATTCAATTTAACACTTAGTGTAATTACGTAATTGAATTGGGCAGAGGCAAATCGATATGCTAGGGCAACCGGACAATCAGAAAGGAACAATCATGAGCCTGCATATCGGAGATACCGCCCCCGACTTTACCGTCGATACCCAGAACGGGGAAATCAGCCTGCACGAATGGGCCGGCGACAGCTGGATATTCTTTTTCAGTCACCCCGCGGATTTCACGCCCGTCTGCACGACCGAAATGGGTCGCACCGCACAGCTGGCCGACGCGTTCGCCGAACGCAATACCAAGCCGCTCGGCCTGTCTACCGATACAGCGGAGGAGCATCGCAAATGGATTGCCGATGTCAATGACACGCAAAACACCAACCTGACATTTCCGATCGTTGCCGATGCGGATCTGGCAATTGCAAAAATGTACGACATGATCCATCCGGACCAAAGCGAGACTGCGGCTGTCCGGTCGGTGTTCATCATCGATCCGAACAAGAAAATCCGCCTGACCATGACCTATCCGATGAGCGTCGGCCGGAATTTCGACGAGATCCTGAGGGTGATTGACGCCCTGCAACTGAGCGACCGCAAGCGCATCGCCACGCCGGCTGACTGGCAGGTCGGCAAGGACGTGATCATTCCGCCATCGATCAGCAACGAAGAGGCAAAGGGCCTGTTCCCGCAAGGATGGACGGAACATCGTCCCTATCTGCGGACCACCAGCGTCGGTTGAGGCGCATTGCCTTGACGGAACGTTCAACTGAAACGTCAGTTTCCGCAAAAAAAGGGTGGCCCCCTAGAACGGGGCCACCCTTTTCTTTTGCTTGATGGCGGGGCGTTCGCCCTGACAGGTCGCTATTGCTGCCGTTGCTGCTGGTTCTGGTTGATCGCCAGCTGCACCCGCTTCTTGAGCTCGGCGTTGGTTTGGGACGCCTGGACAATGGTGTTGAACTTGAACGTATCAAGATCCCTGCTCTCGACCGCCGCCGTCATTGCGGTCTCTTTCTGCTCCTTGTTCAGGGAGGAATCCTTCTGGATCTCGTTGACCGCGATCACCGCCTTGGCAAAATTGTCGATATCCTGAGGGGTGATCGTCACTTTTTGCTCATCCGGTGCTGCGGGTGCCGCAGATGGGGCTTCGGCGGCCGGAGGTGCCTTAGGTGCGGACTGGGCCGACGCGGCGCTCACGCCAAACAGCGCCACTGCGCCGATCATGAAGATATGCCTGCTTTTCATCGTTCGCTTCTCCTGATGTTATATGAACGGTTCCTAGCGGTTCAATCATGAAATCGCGTTGACTTCAGCTAAAATTCGACAGCCTGTTGCTGATGACGGACTAGTACAATAGCTCATATTTTTACAAGTAAGCTGCAAATGCAGAATATTTTTAGCAAGACGATGTCGTTACTTCAGTACCAAAATCCGTACTGCTGAATAATGCAGCATCTTTTAGTTCGAATTATCGCAGTAAACCTGTCAAAAGAAAGGGCGGCCCCGAAGCGCGGGGCCGCCCTGTTATCGCAGATTTATTTCGCGCCTCAGCTGTAGGCGGGTTCCAGAGGCCGGGTATCGTGCATCTTCACGCTGACCCGCGCTGGATTGAGGGCGCGGCGTGCCTTCATCTCGGCCAGCTGACCGTCGAGATAGCGAGCGCGCTTGATGCGCTTCTGCCGGGTAAGGAACGGATTTTGCGGCGTCGGGATGGCGTTCACATGTTCCGTGAAATAGCCGTTGCGCCGATCGAGATCGGCCTCAGCCAGATAAGGTCGCGGTGCGGCGGCCACGCGGCGCTGACCGATGGTCACGCTGCGGTCGGCGCGGCTGCGCGCTGCATCATGCTCCGGCAGCCCTGCAACAAAGTCGGTAAGATGTGCCTTTGCCTCGGCCCGTTCGCGCTGGATTTCCGGCGCGGCCGGTTCAGGCGCTGCATCGGCCGCATCTGTATCCGTGCGCAACTCGGGCATGGTCGCTGCGGTCACTGCCGGGGTGACCGGCGGGATCCGGTAAAAGGCTCCTTCGGGTTCGGCCTTGCTCTTGCGACGACGGCTCACCGCATAGGCGCCGGCGCCACCGATGCCAAGCAGGCCGGCGAGCGCTGCGAGCAGCGTCCAGTCGGTCGTGCCGGCCGGATCGGCGGGTGCAGCGGCGGGTTCGATCGCGGCGGGAGCAGACTGAGCCACCGGCGGCGCATTGTCGAAGCCGGCAATCGGCGCGTCTGTCGCAGAAGCCACGGGTGCGGCCATTGGTGCGACGACAGCGTCGGCACCGCTATCGGCAGGCGTTCTCGCCGAGACGCTGTTGCGGGCAGCAGCCTTGGCTGCCGCAGCCTTTGCTGCGGCCGCTTCAGCCGCTGCTGCCTTGCGGGCCTGCTGCTCGCTTTCGATCTGGGCAAGCGCCTCGGGAGCTACGGTGGTGGCATCAAAGCCGCCCTTTTCAGCGAGCGCGTCGGCGCGGGAGGGTGTTGTCGTCTGCACCGTCGGTGCGGCCGTCGTCGGCGTTGACGGACGGATTACCGGGGCGGACTGCACGGTCGGTGCAGGGGCGGGTGCGGTCTGGGGGACGGCGACCGGAGACTGCATCGGCATGTCGGAAGGGGCGATCACGCTCTGCGCCTGGGCCGGTGCGGCAGCAAGTCCGGCGGAAATGGCCAGCACGCTGATCATGGACAGGCGGCCAGCGGCTTTTGCCGACGAGCCATTTTTGATGGGATTGTTGTTATTTGTCATCTCATTTCTCCTGATATGTGAACAACCAACCCGCCGACGCGAAATTGGGCGCACCCCGTGGCCAAAACACGGGGTGACAGGAGGCAAAATGCGGGACGAACCGAGTTCCTGAACGGCCCATTCACCGGGCGTTCAGAGAAATCCGGGTGCCGTTAAACGGGCGTTCATCTGATCCGGGTCGATCTTCGTTGCGGCATACGAATGGGCTGCTGAGCGCAGATTCTGGCCAGCCGCGGCGCATTCCGCGATGCAGGCCGACCGGGGCCGAGCAGCCGGGCTGGAGGCCGATGATATCGCGTTACAGGGGCGGCGCGCCGTCAGCTTCGCAGTCGGTGAGCCGGGGGCCAGGCGGAAACGGTTGCCGGCCCCCTGCCCGTCACTCCCACCAATAGGCCGCGCGCTTGGCGTCGCCGGTCACGACTTCGTTCATCGTCAGCGGATCGTAGAGCCGGCCGTTGAGCATCACCCGGCTGATCCGGTCGCTGTTCCGGATGTCGGCGGTGGGATCTGCGTCGAGCACGAGCAGATCGGCGAGCTTGCCGGGTTCGAGCGAACCGATTTCCGCATCCATGCCGAGCGAGCGGGCGGAGGTGATGGTCCCGGCCGCCAGCGCCTCGAGCGGCGTCATGCCGCCGCGAACGAAGGACCAGAGTTCCCAGTGGCTGCCAATCCCGGCCTGCTGGCCGTGTGCGCCGATCGAGACCTTGACGCCGGCATCGGCCAGCTTCTTGGCTTCGCGCGCATTGTCGTCATCGACGAAATTGCTTTCCGGTGCGGTCGTCCGGCGCATCGTATCGGCCGCCAGGATGGATGGCGGCGTGTGGATCATCAGCGGATTTTCCCAGACATTGGTCGCCTGCCGCCAGTAGGGGTCACCCGCCAGCCCGCCATAGCTGACCACCAGGGTCGGCGTATAATTGGTATCCGACTGGCCAAACATCTGCACGACGTCTTCGTAGAAGATTTCCAGCGGGATATTATGCTCCAGCGTCGAATTGCCGTCGGCGACCAGCGCCATGTCCATGCCGAACAGCGAGCCGCCCTCTGCCACCACCAGCATATTTTCCTGGCGCGCGGCCTCGGCCACCTGCTGGCGCTGTTCGCGGCGCGGCTGGTTGTAGTTCTTGACGCTGTGGCCGCCCTGCGCCTTGAGCCGGCGGACATGGGCGAGCGCGTCGTCGAGATTGTTGATCTCGGCATAGACGCCGGCCGATTTCGCACCATAGACGATCTCCCCGGTGGAGAAGATGCGCGGGCCGAGGATCATCCCGGCGCGCTGCATTTCGCCGGCGACGAAAATCTCGCTGGCGCGGCTGGAGGGATCGTGGATCGTGGTCGTGCCGAGCGCCAGATTCTGGATCAGCGACCAGTTCTGCTGCGGCACCAGCTCGTCGGTGCCGGCCGGGCCATGGGCATGGGCGTCGATCAGGCCCGGGATGATGGTCTTGCCGGTGACGTCGACGGTGGCCGCGCCGGCGGGAATGGCAACAGTGCTGCGCGGGCCGACCGCGCTGATGCGGTTGCCGCTGATCACGATCACGCCATCGTCGATAATGCCGCCCTGTTCACCCGCCATAGTGACGATCCGCGCACCGGTCAGGACCACAGTGCCCGAGGGCTTTGCCGCGGCCACGGTCCGCTCGAGCGAAACGCCGCTGGCCGGCGGCTGATATTTGGGTGCATCCTTTGCCGCGGGCGCGCTGGGGAAGAGCGCTGCGGTCGAGGCGGTATAGACGGTGGGGCCGAGGCTCCAGTGCAGCGCCTCGCCGCCGTTTGACCAGTGGATATAGTCGGCGCCGCTGGCGCTGACCCGGGTTACCGGCAGCGACTTGCTGGTTGGACTGACCTCCACCGCCTGGGTGCCGGGCATCAGCGGCATGACATAGGCTTCGTAGCTTTGCCGGAAGGCGACATTATGGCCATCGGGAGAGACGACATAGTCGTTGGTCAGCTCGCCCTTGGCATGGGTGCGCTTGGCCTCGCCATTCAGGTCGGCGCTGACCAGGACGCGCTGGTCCTCCTCGCGGTCGAGCATGAAGACGCGGTCGTTGGATGCGCCGAACTGCGGCCCTGCCGCGCCCTTCATCACCCGTTCCGGAGCGCCGCCGCTGGCCGGGACGCGGTAGACACCGGCATCTGCCGACCATTTTGGCGCGGTCAGATAGCCGCCTTCGGTCATCTCGAAGACGATGGTGCGGCCATCGGGCGAAAATTGCGGACGGGCATAATGTCCGGGCCGGCTGGTCACAGTGCGCGGCGCGGCGCCGCTGGCGGACATGGTCTTGATCTGGCCGAGCCCGGCGTCGGTCCAGCCGACATAGACGATCGAGCGACCATCGCGCGACCAGGACGGAAAAAGTTCAAGCTCGCTGCCGCTGGTCAGCCGCCTGGCCGAGCCACCCGCCATCGGCTTGCTGTAGAGCTTGCCGAGACTTTCGAACACCACGGTCCGGCCGTCGGGCGAGACGGCGGCAAAGCGCGGCATTTTTGTGGTGAAGCTGTCGGGGGCGACGGGGATGGTCGGATGCGGCGCGTTGGCGACTCCGCGGGTGTCGTTGACCCGGAACGGGATCACCGAGGATCCGCTGCCATCGGCGGCGACCCGGCGGATCTTGCCACCGGCCCAGAAGACGATCTCGCGGCTGTCGGGGGTCCAGTCCATGTTCGGATAGACGCCGGTCACCGCCCAGGTTTCCTGCACGTCCTGATCGAGGTCGTCGTAGACCTTGCGTTCAACGCCGGATTCCAGGTCCTTCACATAGAGCTTGGACCGGGTCATCTCGCGCCGGACAAAGGCGATCTTCTTGCCATCGGGTGACGGGTTCGGGCGCACCGAACCGCCGAGGCCGGATACCGCGGTGCTGATCTCGCCGGTTTCCAGGTCATATTGTTCGATGTTGAACAGGTCGCTGTTGCTGTCCTGGGCATAGATGAAGGTCGCGCCCGGGGTGATGTTCTTGGTGTAATAGACCGACTTGCCATCCGGCGCGTAGACCGGCTCGCCCAGTTCCTTCTGGTGCGTTTCGCTCGGCTTCTTGACCAGCTGCACCCCGCCGCCGCCGGACACGTGATAGACCCAGATTTCACCGGTGCCGAGCGAACGCTGGGTGGTGAAATGCTTCTTCGCAACGACATAACGTCCATCGGGGCTCCAGCTTGGCTGGTTGAGCAGGCGGAATTCTTCCTTCGTGACCTGCTTCTTGTCGCTGCCGTCGCGATTCATGATCCAGATATTGTCGCCGCCGCCGCGATCGGAGGTGAAGGCGAGGCGCTGGCCGTCGGGCGAAAAGCGCGGCTGGACTTCCCAGGCCAGGCCCTCGGCGATGCGGGTCGGGGTGCCGCCCGAGATCGGCATCGTGTAAATATCGCCGAGCAGCGCAAAGGCGATGCTCTGGCCATCGGGGCTGACATCGACATCAATCCAGCTGCCCTCCTCAACGTTGATCGGAACCTGCTTGATCGTCGCACCAGTGGGTGCGTTCACGTCCCATTTCTTTTCTTCCGCCTCGTCCTGGGCGAAGGCCGCACCCGAAAAAAGCAGGCTGGCAAGAACGGTAACGACGCTATATTTCATGATAATCCCCGGAATCGTAACTGACTGATAGCGCCTGTCTATTCGAGTTTCGGTTCGGAAGGAACAGCGAAGATTGCGCCCCGCTCAGGCCCGGAAGCCGAAATGGCCGTGATAGCTTTCGACCACCTGCGCCAGAGTGGACAGCGCCAGCGTCGCCGGATCGCGGGTCGAGGGGATCAGGCCGATGGGTGCGACCATGCGGGCCACGTCCGATGCCGGCGTACCGATATCGGCAAGGCGTTTTTCCCGCTCGGCGTGAGTCTTGCGGCTGCCCATGGCTCCGACGTAGAACGCCGGGGAGGCCAGCGCCTGCTGCATCAGCGCGGCCTCCCAGTCATGGTCATGAAAATAGAAGATGCAGGCCGTCCAGGGATCTGGGTCGAGCAGCGGGGTGGGCTGCGGGGTCTTGAGACGGTCGGAACGGATCGCCAGATCCGCGACGGCAGCAAACACCGCGGGATCCGGCGACAGCACGGCGCACTCGATCCCGTAGCTGGTCGCCAGTCGGGCCAGGCTTTCGACCGACGGGCCGTGACCCAATATGTCCAGCCTGGCGGCGGGAATATGATGGACCTGAAACCGGGAACCGGATTGCTCGACGGCGCTGACCGGAACGGTCAGCCGGTCGCAATGGATAGAGCTATCCTCACTGTCGATCGTCAGGGTCAGCGGTTCGCGTCTCGCGACCCGGTCGAAAATATCCGAGACGACCGCTGCATCCGTAACCGGCGAAAAGAGCAGGTCGATGCCGCCGCCGCAGGGCAGCCTGATGTCGAGATAGGGCGAACCGGCACCGTAGCGCGTTTCCCGCGGCCGGCCGCTGCCGATCACGTCCAGCGCCTCGGCGATCACTGCAGCCTCGACGCAGCCGCCGGAAAAGGAGCCGACGGAGGTGCCGTCCTCGGCGACGGCCATGTGCGCCCCGGGGTTGCGCGTCGATGCACCGGTCACCGCGACCAAGGTGACCAGAGCGGTTGCCACATTTGCCCTTGCCTTGACATGGAGAAACCGGAAGATGGGTAGAATATTGTTCAAACGCGCTTTTCCCGCAGCTTGTCGCCGTGTATCTGTTAAATCGTTCCATGCCGCAAACCCGCCATGCGGGCAATCGTCATCGGCGGCCTTGGCAAGATTGGGAGTGCCGGAGCGGTGCTGCGGTCGTCTACAGGCTGTCCAAACAGCGCCGCTGTCACGGAGATGATCCTTTCGGGACATGCGGCACTGCAGGGATGCGCAACGTTTCTTTGCCGGTATGAATAATTCTTATCTTCAAAATACGCAAAAATCCCTCTAGGAGCATTTTAATTACAAAAATCCTATCGCAAATTAAGGACGGAATATGAGTTTCCCGCCACGGCAAGGCCTGTACGATTCACGCAACGAACATGACGCATGCGGCGTCGGCTTTGTTGCCAATATCGAGGGCGAGAAATCGCATCTGACGGTCAAGCGCGGGCTCGAAATCCTGCTCAATATCGACCATCGCGGTGCGGTCGGTGCCGACCCGCTGCTGGGTGACGGCGCCGGCATATTGTTGCAGATTCCCGACGCTTTGCTGCGCGACTGGGCGGATTCCCAGCAGCTGACCCTGCCCCCCGCGGGCGACTATGCAGTGGCGATGTGCTTCCTGCCGGCGGACCCGGCGGAGGCGGAATTTGCCACCGCCCATTTCGAGCGCTTCATCGCCAAGGAAGGCCAGGACATGATCGGCTGGCGCGACGTGCCGGTCGACACCACAGGCATCGGCAAGGCGGTGCTCGCGCAGATGCCGCTGATTCGCCAGGCGATCATCGGCAAGGGCGAAAATCTCGCCGACCAGGATGCGTTCGAACGCAAGATCCTCGCGATCCGCAAGCAGGTCCACAATCCGCTCGACGGCATTGCCGAAAAGAAGAACATGCCCGGCCTGACCGAATTCTACATGCCGTCCTTCTCGACGCGCACGATTGTCTACAAGGGCCTGCTGCTCGCCGACCAGGTCGGCTCCTTCTACAGGGACCTCAGCAACCCGCTCACCACCTCCGCCGTGGCGCTGGTTCACCAGCGCTTCTCGACCAACACCTTCCCGTCCTGGAAGCTGGCGCACCCGTACCGGTTCATCGCCCATAACGGCGAGATCAACACCGTGCGCGGCAACGTCAACTGGATGAATGCCCGTCGGCGGACGATGGAATCCGACCTGCTCGGTGCCGATCTCGACAAGATGTGGCCGCTGATCCCGCACGGCCAGTCGGACACCGCCTGCCTCGACAACGCGCTCGAGCTGCTGATCGCGGGCGGCTATTCCCTGCCCCATGCGGTGATGATGCTGATCCCCGAGGCCTGGGCCGGCGATCCGCTGATGGATGCCGACCGCCGAGCCTTTTACGAATATCATGCGGCGCTGATGGAGCCGTGGGACGGCCCTGCCGCGGTTGCATTCACCGATGGCCGCCAGGTCGGCGCGACGCTCGATCGCAACGGCCTGCGTCCGGCGCGCTTCTGCGTGACCGACGATGGCCATGTGATCATGGCATCGGAATCCGGCGTGCTGCCCGTCAAGGAAGACAATATTGTCCGCAAATGGCGGCTGCAGCCCGGCAAGATGCTGCTGATCGACATGGAGCAGGGCCGGATCATCGAGGACGAGGAGATCAAGGCCGATCTCGCCAAGGCGAAGCCCTATGCGAAATGGCTGGAATCGACCCAGTATAATCTCAAGGATCTGGATCTCGCGGATCTCGACGATGTCCCCGCGCCAAATGACAACGACGGGGAAAGCCCGGCGTCACTGCTCGACCGACAGCAGGCGTTCGGCTTTACCCAGGAGGATGTCGACAAGTTTCTCGAGCCGATGGCCACCGATGGCCAGGATCCGATCGGATCGATGGGCACCGACACGCCGATCGCCGTCCTGTCCGGTCGGCCGCGGCTGCTCTACGACTATTTCAAGCAGAATTTCGCCCAGGTCACCAATCCGCCGATCGATCCGATCCGCGAGGAACTGGTGATGTCGCTGGTTTCGATGATCGGGCCGCGGCCAAATCTGCTTGGCCATGACGCCGGCACGCACAAGCGGCTGGAGGTGGATCAGCCGGTCCTGACCAACGCCGACCTGCTCAAGATCCGCTCGGTCGAGGAGGCGCTGGACGGCGCGTTCCGCACCGAGACCATCGACATTACCTGGACCGCCGAATCGGGCGCCGAAGGCCTGAAAATGGCGCTGAAGGAAATGTGCTGGGCTGCGACCGAGGCGGTGCTGGCCGATCGCAACATCCTGATCCTCTCCGACCGCGCCAAGGGGCCGGACCGGATCGCCATGCCGTCGCTGCTGGCGACGGCGGCCGTCCATCATCATCTCGTCCGGCAGGGCCTGCGCATGCAGACCGGGCTGGTCGTGGAGACCGGCGAAGCGCGCGAAGTGCATCATTTCTGCGTGCTGGCCGGTTATGGGGCGGAAGCGGTCAATCCCTATCTGGCGTTCGAAACGCTGGAGGAAATCCGCGTGCGCCGCGAGCTGCCGCTGACGACGCAGCAGGTCGAGCAAAATTATATCAAGGCGATCGGCAAGGGCATATTGAAGGTCATGTCGAAAATGGGCATCTCGACCTACCAGAGCTATTGCGGCGCGCAGATTTTTGACGCGGTCGGGCTTTCCACGGACTTCATCGAGCAATTTTTCACCGGCACCGCGACGATGATCGAGGGCGCGGGCCTGGACGAGATTGCCAAGGAAACCGTCGACCGGCACAGCGAGGCCTATGGCAACAACCCGATCTACCGCAACATGCTCGATGCCGGCGGCATCTATGGCTACCGGCTGCGCGGCGAGGAACATGCCTGGACGCCGGCCAATGTCGCCAACCTGCAGCATGCGGTGCGCGGCAATGATCCGAAAAATTACGCGGAGTTCGCCGAATCGATCAACGCGCAGAGCGAACGGCTGCTGACCATCCGGGGACTGATGGAGCTGACCAAGGCGCACGAGCCGCTGGATATCAGCGAGGTCGAACCGGCGAGCGAGATCGTGAAACGCTTTGCCACCGGCGCGATGAGCTTTGGTTCGATCAGCCGGGAAGCACACACCACGCTGGCGATCGCGATGAACCGGATCGGCGGCAAGTCCAACACCGGCGAAGGCGGCGAGGAACCGGACCGCTTCGTGCCGATGGCCAACGGCGATTCCATGCGCTCCGCGATCAAGCAGGTGGCCAGCGGCCGCTTTGGCGTGACCGCCGAATATCTGGTCAATGCCGACGATATCCAGATCAAGATGGCACAGGGCGCCAAGCCAGGTGAAGGCGGCCAGCTGCCCGGCAGCAAGGTCGACAAGAATATCGGCAAGGTGCGTCACTCGACCCCCGGCGTCGGGCTGATTTCGCCGCCACCGCATCATGACATCTATTCGATCGAGGATCTGGCGCAGCTGATCCACGATCTGAAGAACGTGAACACCAGCGCGCGGATTTCGGTGAAGCTGGTGTCGGAAGTCGGCGTCGGCACGGTTGCGGCCGGCGTCTCCAAGGCGCGCGCCGACCATCTGACCATTTCCGGCTATGATGGCGGCACCGGGGCTTCCCCCCTCACCTCGCTGACCCATGCCGGGTCGCCGTGGGAGATCGGGCTGGCCGAGACGCAGCAGACCTTGCTGCTCAACGGGCTGCGGTCGAGAATATCGGTGCAGGTCGACGGCGGGCTGCGCACGGGCCGCGACGTCGCGATTGGCGCGCTGCTCGGGGCGGACGAATTCGGCTTTGCGACGGCGCCACTGATCGCCGCCGGCTGCATCATGATGCGCAAATGCCATCTCAACACCTGCCCGGTAGGGGTCGCGACGCAAAATCCGGAGCTGCGCAAGAAATTTACCGGGCAGCCGGAATATGTGATCAACTATTTCTTCTTCGTCGCCGAGGAGCTGCGCCAGATCATGGCCGAGATGGGCTTCCGCACGGTCGAGGAGATGGTCGGCAGGGTCGATCGGATCAACATGAACAAGGCGCTGCGCCACTGGAAGGCGGAAGGGATCGACCTGTCCCGGCTGCTGCACAATGTGGTGCTGCCGGAAGGCGAGACCCTGTTCCAGACGATGAACCAGGATCACGGTCTGGATGCGGCGCTCGACAAGGACCTGATCGCGGCGGCAGCGCCGGCGCTGGACCATGGCCAGACGGTCAAGATCGAGCGCAAGGTGAAGAATGTCAACCGCACCGTCGGCGCAATGCTGTCCGGCGAGGTTGCCAAGAAATACGGCCATGAAGGCCTGCCGGCGAACACCATCCAGCTGGCCTTTGAAGGCGTTGCCGGGCAGAGCTTCGGCGCCTTTCTGGCGCATGGCATTTCGGCCGAGCTGGTCGGCGATGCCAATGACTATGTCGGCAAGGGCCTGTCGGGCGGCCGGGTTGTGGTCAAGCAGCCGGCCCATGTCGACCGCAATCCGACCGAGAATATCATCGTCGGCAACACCGTGCTTTACGGTGCGGTCGCCGGCGAAGCCTATTTCAACGGCGTCGCGGGCGAGCGCTTTGCCGTGCGCAACAGCGGCGCGGTCGCGGTGGTCGAGGGCACCGGCGATCATGGCTGCGAATATATGACCGGCGGCGTGGTCGTTGTGCTCGGCAAGACCGGACGCAATTTCGCCGCCGGCATGTCGGGCGGGGTCGCCTATGTCTATGACGAGGATGGCCTGTTCCGGCAGCGCTGCAACATGGCGATGGTCGACGTCGGGACGATCGAGCGGGACGCGGCTGAAGGCGAAGACAGCGTGCCGCCACAGCAGCTGCCGGTGAACGTGCATGACTATGGCATGGGCGACATGCTCTATCATGACGCGGCCCGGCTGCGGATCCTGCTGGAGCGGCACAAGCTGCACACGGGCAGCAAGCGGGCGAGCGAAATTCTCGACAATTGGGACGAGGCGCTGGGCCGTTTCGTCAAGGTGATGCCGCGCGACTATGCCGCGGCGCTGAAACAGCTCGAAGCCGAGCGTCTCGACACGATTGTCGCGGCAGAATGAACGAAATAATTGGAGCAGACCGTGGGTAAAGTAACAGGCTTTCTCGAGATTGACCGCAAAGAAGCGACCTATGCCGATCCGCAGGAGCGGCTGAAGCACTATCGCGAGTTCACCATCCCGTTGCCGGAACAGGACCTCAAGGCCCAGGCAGCGCGCTGCATGGATTGCGGCATTCCCTATTGCCACAACGGCTGCCCGGTGAACAATATCATCCCGGACTGGAACAACCTGGTCTATGAAGGGGACTGGAAGAATGCGCTCGAGACGCTGCACTCGACCAACAATTTTCCCGAGTTCACCGGTCGCATCTGCCCCGCCCCGTGCGAGGCCGCCTGCACGCTGAACATCGACGACGCCCCGGTCAACATCAAGTCGATCGAACGCGCGATCGTCGATCGCGGCTGGGACGAAGGCTGGATCGCGCCGCAGCCAGCGCAGGAGAAAACCGGAAAATCGGTAGCGGTGGTCGGATCCGGCCCCGCGGGCATGGCCTGCGCGCAGCAGCTGGCGCGGGCCGGCCACAATGTCACCCTGTTCGAGAAAAACGACCGGGTCGGCGGCCTGCTCCGCTACGGCATCCCCGATTTCAAGATGGAAAAACATCTGATCAACCGCCGCCAGGTTCAGATGGAGGCGGAAGGTGTCGAATTCCGCACCAGCACCGAGGTCGGAGTCAGCGTGTCGATGGAATCGCTGCAGGCCAATTATGATGCCGTGGTCATGTCGGGCGGCGCGGAAAAGCCGCGGACGCTGGATATCCCGGGCTATGAAATGTCGGGCGTGCGGCTGGCGATGGAATTCCTGACCCAGCAGAACAAGCGCAACGCCGGCGACGACGAGATGCGCGCTGCCCCCCGCGGGACGATCAGCGCCACCGGCAAGCATGTCATCGTCATCGGCGGCGGCGACACCGGATCGGACTGCGTCGGCACCTCCAACCGCCAGGGCGCCGCATCGGTCACCCAGATCGAGATCATGCCCAAGCCGCCGGAGAAGGAAGACAAGACCTTCTCCTGGCCAGACTGGCCCCTGAAATTGCGCACCTCGTCGAGTCATCAGGAAGGCTGCGAGCGCGACTGGGCGATCCTGACCAAGCGCGTCGTCGGCACCAACGGCAATGTCGAAGGGCTGGAATGCGTGCGGATCGAATGGGCGGATGGCCAGATGCAGGAAATTGCCGGCAGCGAATTCACCCTGAAAGCCGACCTGATCCTGCTGGCAATGGGCTTTGTCGGCCCGCGCCGGATGGGGCTGGTCGACCAGTCGGAGGTCGAGCTTGACGCGCGCGGCAATGTCGCGGCCAATGTCGTCGACTATAGCACCAGCAAGCCGGGCGTCTTTGCCTGCGGCGACATGCGCCGCGGCCAGAGCCTGGTCGTCTGGGCGATCCGCGAAGGCCGGCAATGCGCCCGCGCGGTGGACCTGCAGCTGATGGGGCGGAGCCTGCTGCCGCGATAGGCCGTTTTGCGTAGCGACGGGCGGTGACGCCGGAAAGGTTGAAGATGCCTGACATCCTTTTTCATCAATATGAGAGTTCCCCGTTTTCGGAGAAGATTCGCGTCTGCCTGGGCATCAAACAGCTGGCCTGGGCTGCGGTCGATCAACCGGTCATCATGCCCAAGCCTGAACTCGTGGCGCTGACCGGCGGATATCGCCGCATTCCGGTGATGCAGATCGGGGCCGACATCTATTGCGACAGCCAGCTCATCGTGCGGGAACTTGAACGCCGCTTCCCCGAGCCGACCCTGTTTCCACAGGGCGATCGCGGCCTGGCCTACGCCAATGCCATGTGGTCGGATCGCGCGCTGTTCCAGGCCGCGGTCGCGATCATTTTCGGAGGGCTTGGCGACCAAGTTCCTGCGGATTTTATAAGCGACCGCGAGGCCCTTTCCGGGCGTCCGTTCGATCCCGCAGCCATGCAGGCTGCCGTTCCCCACATGAAGGCGCAGATGCGGGCGCATATCGCGATGCTCTCCGATCAGCTGGCCGACGGGCGCAACTTCCTTACCGGTGACCGGGCCGGGCTGGTGGATGCAAATGGCTATTACAACTTGTGGTTCATAGGCTCCGCCTTTCCACCCGCGGCAAGCCTGTTCGACAGCGTGCCGCACGTGCCCGACTGGCTGGAGAGGGTCAAGGCGATCGGTCATGGCGATCGGTCAACCGTCAGCCGGGAGGAGGCCCTCGAGATTGCGCGGACCGCAAGGCCGGAGGCTGGCACCGTGGCGCCACAGGACGCCGCATTCGAAGGGAAACCAGTAACGGTTGCCGCGGACGATTATGGACGAGACCCGGTCGCAGGCGTGCTCGTCGGATCCTCCGAACATCATGTCTCGATCAGCCGCGACGATGCCCGGGCGGGCCAGGTCGTGGTCCACTTCCCCCGCATCGGTTTTTCCGTCCAATATTGACGCGACTGCGGTCGTGGCTTCCGGGCGATTTCAGCAGATTGAGAGACTGGCGGCCGCTAGCGGGACGGACAGCACCGGAACGCAAAAAAGCCCCACCCCCACCGAAAATGACGGCCGCTCGTGGATCGGAAGCGAGAACTCTGCTTTTATCGGGGTGACCAGTGACATTAGATATTTGAAATTATCAAACGATCCCTGCCGCAGACACTGAACTTGCGGTTGGCCCTGCTGACTTCCCCAATCCGCGCCAAGACCGTGAAGTCACTGAGAGACCGATGCCCGTCCTTGTATGGTTGTTTAGAAGTGACGAGGTGAAGTCGGGCCGCCACTGCTGAGTGATGTAGGTGAAACTCATGATCGAACCACAAAAACCGTCTATATGTCATCAGCCGATCGATATTCTTCCACATCAATCTCTCCGGCCATACGTCCGACGGCGACGGCCACGGTAGCGTCGCCGGTAACGTTCGTCATTGTCCGCATCATATCCAGCAGATGATTGATCCCTGCAACGAAAGCAATTGTCTCTAGCGGCACGCCTATGGACGAAAGAACAAGGCTCATCATCACCAGCCCTGATCCCGGTACACCTGCCGCGCCGATCGCGCCAAGAGTGGATGTGAGCGCGATCAATACATAGGAAATCCAACTGAGCTCGATGCCGTAAGCTTGCGCTCCGAACAGCGCGATCACGCCCAGGTACATTGCGGTCCCATTCATGTTGATGGTAGCCCCCAAGGCCACGGTAAAACTGGCTATGGAGTTTGACACCCCAAGGTTCCGTTCTACGCATCGCAGCGTAACCGGTAACGCCGCATTGGATGAAGCGGTGGAAAAGGCTATTGCCTGAGCATCAATAATGCCCCGATAGAAATCAACCACGGGAAGCCGCGCAATGAAACGGATGATTAGCGGATAAACGATTACGAGAATGATGCCGCAGCCGAGATAATTTAGCATCACCAGCTTGCCGAGTGGCAGTAGCGCTTCAAAGCCAAATGTGCCGGCAACCCAGGCGATCAGCGCAAAGACACCGAACGGCGTCAGTTCCATCACGATCATCGTCATTTTCTGCATGACCGCAGAACCGGCATCCATCGCCCTTGCGAGAGGAGCGCCCTCGCTGCCGGCCGCAAGGATGGAAATACCAAACAGCACCGCAAAGACAATGACCGGAAGGATACTGCCTTGCGCCATTGCCATGACCGGATTGTCGGGCACGAGATTGACGATCATATCGATGACCGACTGATCAGGCGGAACGGGAATTTCGCTGCCCTCAGGCAAGCTGATGATCAAGCCTGCACCGGGCTGGACCAGCTGCGCAAGGGTCATACCGAGCGTCACGGAGATGGCGGCGGTGCAAAGGAACAGTCCGATCGCTTTTCCGCCCACCGACCCGAGCTTGCCGATGTCGCCGATCGCGGCGATACCCGATACAAGCGAGAAAAAAATCAGAGGAACGACCAGCATCCTGATTGACCGGATAAAAAGATCCCCGATCCACTTGATCGACTGGGCATTATCGCCCAGCAAAACACCTGCGAAAACACCCAGAACCAAAGCCAAAACGACGCGCTTCCACAGAGCGGTGGTGAACCAATATTTTATCATATCGAACTTTGGTCTCCGTAAAGTTGGCCCAGCGTAGCAGTAGTCAAATTTGAGACCAGAGCCTTTTCCATGGCCCGCTATAACCAAAAGCTATATTGAAACGAGAAGAATTGATATCGGCGGAGTTTGGCAGAAAAGCCGGTGCGCAGATAGCCGTATACACATCCACAGGCATCGCCTAGCAATAGGTGAGGATAACCGAATTATGAGACCAATCATGGCCACCAGCCGTTGCCAATCCCTTCCCATTCGCTTCAGGACTTTTTCATCTCCCCTTCACCGTCATAGGTAAAAACATGCGTCTGCGTCATATCGAGATATTTCACGCCGTTTATCTGCACGGCACCGTCAGCGCCGCTGCCCGCGCGCTCAATGTGTCCCAGCCAGCTGTCACAAAAACGCTCAAGCATGCTGAGCAGCTGTTGGGATTTCCTTTGTTCGACAGACAAGCCGGTCGGTTGGTTCCCACCGATGACGCCCACACGCTTTTTATCGAAGTGGCTGATGTCCAGCAACGAGTCTCATCTCTCCGCCAGGTAACCCGAAATCTTCGCAATGGCAGCGGATCTCTCCGCGTTTCTGTTCTGCCCTCGCTGGCACTCGACATTCTGCCGCGGGCAGTCAGCCTGTTTTCGAAAAAATACCCCGATGTTTATTTCGATCTCCAGACATTGCATCATGAGGAAATCGCCCGTTCGCTATACGAACGGGAGGCTGATATCGTCATCGCCTATCAGGCCCCGCCAGGATTGCCGGTCATTTCCAGCTGGCTCGGCGAAGGCGAACTCGGTCTATTGTATCGGCGACAAGATCTACCCGATTTGCCAGAGAGAGTTTTCCTGCAGGACGTCTGCAACGAGAGGTTCATCAGCCTCGCGGAAAGCGGCCCGATCGGTGATTTACTCCGGCGCGAATTGGGCAGAAGCGGTATTGAGCTCAACGAAATTCTGTCTGCCCGCACATTTTATATCGGCTCCGCACTCGTTCGAAAAGGCATCGGGGTGGCGGTTCTTGACAACTTCACCGCTCAGGCGACAGTGGATGACGATCTGGTATTCAGTCCGTTGCAACCAACGCTGGCTTTCGACGTCTTTGCCATAACATTGGAGAGCAGACCGTTTTCGCACGTGGCGCAGGAGTTTCTCAGCATATTCCGCACCTGCATCGATGAGGCATGAATTTGCAGGAGTGGCAAAAAGCCACCCCTGCAATTTAGTGCATTCATTCTAAAGACTAGAAATTGATTTTCGCGCCAACCCGAAATGTCCGCCCAAGCAGGTCGTAGAGCGACTGGTTGGTTGCCGGCGTCGCATAGGCGCTTCCCGCCGGACCCGAACCCACTACCGGAGGGTCCTTGTCCAGAAGGTTTGAGACCGAGACAAACAAGGTGAGGTCAGTCGATCCGTAACTGAAATCGTGATAGGCCGAAGCATCAAGATAAAAGGCGCCATCGATATGATTGGTGTTTATGGTTCGTGCAGTTGAAGTCGATATCGGGCAGGCCGAGGTGCACTCCACAAAACTATTATCATAAGTACCTGAGCTAATGCCGCGCCCAATTAGGTTCAGACGCAGAGGCCCGTTGGCATAAGAAGCAGTCAATCTGTACAGAAACTCCGGATTGCCACCGCTGCTATTTTCTCCCACGATATCGATGGCTGGATCTAACCCATTGTCGATTGTGTTTTCCAGATAAAGTGTCGCGATTCCCCGCAAGGTGAGCGAACCGGAGCCGATCGCGGTACGATAGGAAGTCTCAAAATCGAGACCCCGCGCGCGCTGAGACGCAAAGTTGAACGGACTCTCAAAAATCTGCAGGTTGGTTCCGAATTCGTTCGGTCCACGGACGATCGCACTGCAATATTCAGTTACACCATCGAAGCATCGATCGATGATCGTTTGAGCATCAAGCGAGTCGATGGCATCCTTGATCTTGATGTCGTAATAATCGACCGACACAGAAAAGCCCGGTACAAAAGACGGCTGGAAAATAACGCCTACGCCCCATTGATCCGCCTTTTCGGGATCCAGATTGGGATTGCCCGTGGCGGTTCCGGCAAACGGTGCCGACTGATTGTTGTTAAAGGGGTCGAGGACAGTATTCGATCGTGTGGAACCGGCCGTGTACAGTTCAGCCAAATTGGGTGCCCGGATATCACGCGAGCGGGTGGCGCGGAATCGAAGGCCGTCAAACGGTTCAAAGCTGGCGCCGACCTTCCAAGTGGTCACAAAACCCGAGGTAGAATAATCAGTGGCGCGGATAGCTCCGTTCAAGTCAAGACTGTCGAGAACCGGTACCAAAAGTTCCAGATATCCTTCGGTTACCGAATAGTCGCCAAAGCTCGGCAGGTAGTTGCCGGTAAACCAACCGGACTGATACTGGTCTTCGACATAGCCGGAGACCTCTTCGGTACGGTGCTCCCCACCGATTGCGACCGCCACGGCACCCGCGGGCAATTGCACGGTGTCGAAGGACAGATTGGCCGCATAAACATTCTGCTCAAACCGCTGCAGACGATAGAGATCGCCCAGAATCCAGTCGACCGCGTCCGGGTCGGCAACATTTGTTCCGAAGCGGTTGAGCGGAATACAGCCGTTAGTTGGAGCAGTCAGCGACGAGCGACAGACAATCGTGCCTGCAGCAACACCCAAACTGTTGCCCGCCGGCGCGAACACAGCATCGGTTGCCTGGGTCAGGCGCGTATTGTTCGCGATACCCAGTGCCGACTCCCGTGTTTTCGCGATGCCCTTCTGGATGTAGGCATCCCAGCGAGCAACATTGCCGAACAGGTCAAACTCTCCATCTGCACCGACGACATAGCGCTGAACGCCACGCTTGGTCTCGTTCGTTCGAATGCCAAGGTCTGCATTTGTCGTGCCGAACCGGAACGAGGTCTGGTTGGCGGCGACAAGCTGATTGCGGATGCTGTCGGGCAGAAAAGCATTGTCCGCCTGGATCGTGACATTGCCCTGATTGCGATGGATGCCCAACTGTCCTCGGTTGACGGATCGAGAGTAACTGGCCTGAGCAAAGACGTTGAGCCAGGGTGCGACCTCAAAACTGATCCGGCCAAAAATATTTTTACGGTTCTCTGCCGGATCGAGGGATTGAGTATCATTCACTTGAGTCAGGCGCCAGTCACCGCCTATGAACCACGGATCATTCACGACCCCGAAATCCAGTTGCCCGATCGCCCCGCCTTGACCGAAATAGGTGCCGCGCAGCGGGCCAGTGGTGATAAGACCGCCCGGCGTCGCCAGACTGAGGCCAGCCTTGTCGATGATCAGTCGTTCCGGCGCACCATTTCCTGGTACATAGTCGGGATTATTGATCTGGTACCAACCCTGATTGTTCCAGTCTCTCGGGACACCGTCCAAGCCATCGCGTACCGCCAGTTCGCCGTTCAGGAGAATGTGCCCCCGTCCATCGGCAAACGGTGTACCAAAGGTGACATCAAACTTGCGATTTGCGGCGTCGCCATATGTCGAAATACCCATGTCGGCACTGGCCTTCAAACCTGTATAATCTTCATTGAGAATGAAGTTGACCACCCCGGAGACCGCATCCGAGCCATAGGCGGCAGACGCACCGCCCGTAACCACTTCAACTGCGGAAATGAGCGCCTGCGGGAATGTATTGACATCGACCTGCCCACCCAGTGCCGATCCGACCGACCGTTGCCCGTTCAGAAGCACAAGCGTCCGGCTTGTTCCCAGGCCGCGAAGGTTGATCGTGTTGAGACCGGAGGTGCCCGAACTCATGTTGAGATTGGAGTTGGCCGGAGTGGAACTGCCAACGACCGAAGGAATCTGGTTGACGAAGTCCGCCACATTCGCTGGCGCGCTTGCATCGATATCCTGGATACTCAACACCGTCAGCGGTGTGGGCGCGCTATAGCCATCGCGCTGGATCCGGGTTCCGGTCACCACGATTGGCGAAACCGCCGCTTCTGGCGCTTCCTTCATGTCTTCTGACATGTCGTCCTGCTGGACCTGTGCCATGGCGTTGGATGTAAATAGCAGACTTGCTGCCAGCGCGATATGCGACGTGACCAGTTTTCCCGACATTGTTAAGCTCCCTGTTGTGGCTTGGACGTTAGCTTCACCCACCCATTATTGGGCTAAGTGCGTACGATTCATGTATTATCTATCTGCGTTGGTTGCCGGTGCGAGATATACCTAGCAGCCATCTATGCTCGGTTTTCGCGGCAATGGCCGACCAGCGGCCGTGCCGGTGGGAACCCCCTTGTCGATTGCCAGGACTCCGTTGACCAACACCGTTTGCACACCGGTCGAGAAAAGCGTCGGCTCGATGAACGTTGCTCGCGGCGCGTATGCTTCTGGATCAAAGACGACCACGTCGGCAAATGCGCCTTTTGACAATGTTCCCCGGCCTTCGAGCGAAAATAATTTTGCCGGCACCGAAGTGCTCTGATCGACGAACTGCCTGAGGTTGATGACCTTAAGGTCCTTCACATAGGTGTCATACTTTCGGGCGTAGCTGGCGTAATAACGAGGATGTCCCATAGAGGCGTCCGAACTGGTCATGACCCATGGCCGGTTCATGAACGCAGCGATGTCGGCCTCATCTTGATTGAACGAGGCCACCCTAACGTCAAACCGGCGCAACACATCGATTGCCGCCTGCACGGGGTCAACGCCCGTTTCTGTCGCGATCTCCGCCAGGGTCTTGCCCTTGACGTCATCCGTACCGCTGGTAATTAGCAGCGAATCCGGACCACCGCGCCGCCGCAGGTTATCCGCCATCTCCGTTTTGATCCTGGCCATCTGCTCGGGGTCGTCAAATCGTTCGAGAGTAGATTGACGGCCGCCATCCTGAGCCCATCGTGGCAGCAGCGACGCGTCGAGCCCGGTGCCCGAAGCCGACCAGGGATATTGATCGGCATGCACGACCTGCCCTGCCGCCCGGGCCTTCTCAACCGCTGCAATAATCGTGGATGCCTTGCCATGCACATCGACGCCCAGGGCCTTGATGTGTGCAATATGCACGGGAATTCCGGCTTGCTGTCCGATTTCCAGCGCCTCGGATACCGCCCCTTCCAGGCCTATTGTGTAACTGGATTCGTCCCGGATGTGGCTGTCATAAATGCCCCCGTGCTTTGCCGCGACCTTGGCCAGTGTGACAACCTCACCTTCCTTGGCATAGCTCTGCGGCGCGTAGAACAAGCCGGTCGAAAGCCCGAGCGCTCCCTGACACATGGCGCTGTCGACCAATGTCACCATCTCGGTCATTTCCGCCTCCGTCGGCGCACGATCTTCGCTGCCGATCACTTCGTTCCGCAATGCGCCAAGACCGATGTAGCTCGCGAAATTGATCCCGTAGTCAAGGCCGGAACCTTCAGCGAAAACCGCTGACATGTCAGTTGCACCTCCCCCATCAACGCCGATGAACGCGGTGGTCACGCCTTGGGTTAGAAAGGGCATCACCAATCTCGCCGCGGGCAGCTCGGAACTTAGCGCATCGCCAACATGGGTGTGCGTGTCGATGAAACCCGGCGTAACAATCTTGCCTTTGGCCGCAATCGTCTGCAACGCCGTGCCAGAATATTTCGGCCCGACAAAGACAATCCGGTCGCCTGAAATGCCGATGTCTCCGACAAAGGGTTCCGCGCCGCCGGGATAAATCGTGCCGCCGGATATAAGAAAATCAACAGCGGCGTCAGCCTCTGCCGCCTGCGCCGCCGGGCTGCTCAAAAACAACCCTATCGCGAACGAACTGGCGATGAGACGTGCAGTTTCTGGAATCTTATTTTTCATAATGGCCCCGAATGGTTGTTTAATTACATGGAGTTTGAACGATGCCTATGTTTAAGCCAATGATTTTTGTGCAGCGCAGTATAACCCACGTATATACCTAGCCCCAGAAGCCGGGCTTTGGCGGAGCCATGGTCCCGCAAGTTTCCACCATGCCATTGTCCCGGTCTTCGCTCAGCAGCGTCGGTCCATCGAGATCGACAAAGGCACAACGCTGCGCGATGATCAGGGCGGGTGCTATGGATAGTGAACTGGAAACCATGCATCCCATCATCAACCCCAGTCCCTCGCGCTCAGCCGCCTCAAGCATTTCAAGTGCGGTCGATAGGCCACCAGTCTTGTCGAGCTTGATATTCACATAATCGTAGCGACGCGCCAGCTGGGCAAGATTGTCGGTGACATGGCCAGATTCGTCAGCGGCGAGTGGAATAAGCGACTTGAACCCCTCCAGGTCCGCATCGTTTTCGGCCGGCAACGGCTGTTCGAGCAGATCAACGCGAAGATCGACGAGCTGCTGCTGCCATGATCCGAGCTGTTCTATTGACCAGCTTTCGTTTGGATCGACGATCATCCGGGGATTGGGCGCAACTTTCCGCACAGCGCGCAAGGCAGCGATAGGGTCGGAAGCATCGACCTTCACTTTCAGCAAAGGCACGTCGCGCAATTGCCGCGCAGCCGCCGCCATATTCTCGGGTGTGTCGAGACTGACCGTGATGGCCGTATCGACCGGCCTGAGTTTTTCCCAGCCGATCCGGTCGACCACCGATACGCCCGTCTGCTTCGCTTCCAGATCCCAGAGCGCACAATCAATGGCGTTCCGCGCAGCGCCCGGTGACATGATCTCGATCAGCCGCTGTCGATCGGCACCCGCTTCGATATCCGCGCGAGCAGCTTCGATCTGAGCCAGCACGCTCTCGATCGTTTCATTATAACGGGCATATGGCACGCTTTCACCTCGCCCGACATTCTCGCCGTCGCGCACTTCCACGAAGGTCGTGTCGGCGACCGTCTTGGTCCCGCGCGAAATCCGAAAAGGCCGTTTCAGGCGGAAAGGGACGTGGGTGGCCGAGAGATGGCGAAGCATTGCTCAATCCTGTCTATTATGAGGTCAGCGCCTTGTGCATAGGGGTCAACGCAAGGCAGTCCGGTTGTTTCTGCAATTTGGTCACACATAGCGCGAGCGTCCTTTTCCGCCAGCATCGAGGTGTTGACTGCCACACCCACCGCTACCACGTCCGGGCTGGTAAGCCGCGCCTGCTCCAGATTGGCAGCGATGGTCCGCTCAAGGGAAGGCATGGGACAGTGGGGAAGCCCGCGCATATGCTGCCGCGTTGGTTCGTGGCAGATAACGATCGCGCTCGGCTGGGCGCCGTGCAGGAGCCCCGTGGATACGCCGGCGAAAGAGGGGTGAAAAAGCGACCCCTGCCCTTCGATCAGATCCCACCCCCCGTCGGTTCTTGCTGGCGCGAGCTGCTCTATCGCGCCGGAAATAAAATCGGCGATAACCGCGTCGACCGGCACGCCGGATCCGGCGATCATTATGCCGGTCTGCCCGGTGGCCCGGAAGTCTGCAAGGGAGCCGCGCGCCTGCATTGCTTGTTCGATACAAAGCGTCGCCACCATCTTCCCCACCGAGCAATCGGTGCCGACGGTAAGGAGACGCCGCCCCTCGCGCGGCAATCCGTTTCCGACCTTCAAATTCGCGGCGGGATCGCGCACGTCGATCATCGTGCGTCCCTTCTGCGCGGCCAGTTCGGCAAGTTTGGGAATATCGCGCAATCGGTTGTGTAGTCCGGACGCAATGTCCAGCCCAGCGTTCAGCGCGGCTTCTGCATCTGCTATAAGTTCGTCCGTAAGCAGGCCGCCTGCACTTGCGACTCCCAGGATGAGCGTCTTGGCCCCGGCTTGCACTGCTTGTACGAAGCCCATTTGCGGTAAACCAAGGGTGAGAGTACTGCCCTCATGAACGAATTCGCCGACGCAATCGTCAGCGCGAAACATCGCGATCCCGCGGGAAGTCTTGATCGACAAAGGATCCGAAGTGGATCCGAGATATAGTAAATAAGGAGTTTGTATCATAGCGCCGACCGTTGTTAGAGTTCGACCCTTGGTAGGCGATTGAGCTCAAGCGGTAATATCATATGCAGTATGAAACATATAACCCCACCTTATAGGCGGGGAGAATGGATGCGCTGACCACACATAGCATTGCCTAACGCATCTGCTCCGATGCTGGCATATCGCTCATCTTGCGCGGCCTTGCCCGTAAGCTGAAATTTGTAACCGCCCACACAAAAACGGTTGAAGAGCTCGATCTCTACTGGCAGGCGCTCGCGGATTCCAGCGTAACGCTCGCAATCTATATGGAATAGCATCAGTGCCGACCATTTCTCGTCAACTTATCGACACCGGCTTGCCCACAGCACACCCGTGCTTCTGATGAAAAAGGCCCGCCTGCCTGAAGAACGGCATTTCAGCACATGCCTTACTCTGTTAGCGCTTTCAGCGAAATCAGCCCTGAGAGCAGGCCCCGCCCTGATGCTGATTGGCGAAGCCGTAAGGTAGTGGCGAGCGATTGAAGATCTTCATATGCAGCGTCACTACCGAAACGAGCATCGTTCTGTCATTTACGGTTTTGCGGTGATCAAATTTGACCTTGAAACGTCCACAGTTGGCCCGAACGACCATACCCCCCCAATGAACCGGCTGCTTTTTCTGCCTGAAATCCCCATAAGCCCGCAATCGCAAATCGGCTCAATTGCAGTCGGTCCGAAACGCGCCCCAATCTAAGTCGCAGGGATCGGGTATGGCGTAGCTCGAAAGCGGTCGTAGGTGGCGCGGCGATTGCGTCCGCTTTCCGCGGCGGCCTAAAGGCTGCGCTAGGGCTGTTCATGGGCGGCAAGCAGAAGTGGATCATCGAGAGTCTGGAGATCGTCAAGAGTCTGGCGTGTCGCGTTTTGCCTCATCCTCTCTTGCATGCATTTCCCACCAGAGCTTTTCCGTTCCAGCTTCGATCGCCTGGTTGAAGTATTGGGAGGCGATCAGCCATCCCTTGATCGGACGTAGTGGGAGTAGACAGCCAATTCCCATCAGCGGGATCGCGATCGCAAACACAAGAGGCACCGGCAACTCGAGAGCGACCTGCAGCCAGACCACGAAGAACAATAGCGGGAATGCAACAAAGCACAGAGAGAAGAATGCCGGGCCGTCATCCGGAGCCGCAAAACGATAATCCAAGTCACAGCATTTGCACCTGTCCTGAATCTTCAGCCAGGTGCGGAACATGCGCCCTTGGCGACAACGCGGACAATGGCCTTTCCACCCCGCCATGAATATTTCCCTGATTTTGCTGTTCTCGTGATCCGTCATCGGCGATCTCCATTTTTCAAAACCAACGATCGCTGAACAGGACGATCAGACAATCGACAATAAGGGGCTTGGCCGTGCTAACGTTTCTGTGCCAGCCCCCAAAATTCCGAAACAAAGCCGGTAAAGAAATCCAGCTCTTCGGCTGTCAAACCTACGGCCAGCGCCCTTGCCCTAGCTGAATATAGGGCGGCGGCATCACCATTCTTGAGCGCACAGCCGAAGGCTAGGACTGCCATGGCTCGGACATCGAAACTGCGTTCGCCCAATGCGGCGTCTATGTCGACACCGGAGAGTCCTGCATCGCGTGCCTCCTCCTCGGCCCTGAAAAGGGTATCCTCACAGCCGCAATCGTTAAGCAAGGCCAGTTTGAGCTGGCTTAATATCCGTTCGTATCCAGGATCAGCCATTGCAGGGGTGTTCAGAGCGTAGGCGCAGAAGGTCAGGCTGGTAGCGCTTAACCACCGCAACCAATGCCACTGCAGTCAGGTTCAAAAGAGCCGCGGTCAGGGGACCGCTGCCGAAGGCTGCATTCACGATCGACTGCAGCTTGAACAAGGAGAACCCCAGATCGGGTTCGACAAATTTCGAATAAGTCCATCTCATGATGAATTCCATGCCCGCATTGGTGCCGCTGTATTTTCAGGACAGCGGCACCACCAAGCGGGTCAAAAGTTGTAACTGATACCGACCAGGGCCTGACGCTGGTCATACTGACCGCCATCGTTGCCGAAGTCGGTGTAGCGATATTCGAGACGCGCACTGATTTTGTCGGTCAGCATGCGTTCGACGCCTCCGCCCACAAGCCAGCCGTCCAGATTGTCGGATGTACGCGACGTCGCATCATCAGAAACCGTTGTCGTGCGAACCCGGACATTGGCATAACCGCCCCGCACATAGGCGAGAGTCTTGTCATCCACGAGATACCCTGCACGCGCCGTCAGATCGAAGCTGTAGCGAGGATCTATTGTGACCGAATCGCCAGACGTCTGGGCGCGGACTTCATCATCAAATGCGCCGCTGAATCCAGCCTCTGCACCGATCACGAAGCGGTCACTGGCCTTGTGATTATATCCGGCATAGCCGCCGAGCACGACGGCATCGCGCGACACTTCGGCATCAACTGGCTGAGCATCGATGGTGCGATCAGCCACTTCAGCCCTGGTCCAGCCTGCCTGAACACCAATATAGGGGCCGTCAAAATTATTGGCCTGCGCCGGCGCTGCGATTAAGCCTGCAATGCCTGCGAGGGCCGTTAAGATTATTTTCGATTTCATTTCTAACTCCATATCTTGCCCCTGAAGCGGGGTCGGATATGCAGATAGGGTCGTCCGACTTTCGCGATAATCGATCTTCAGCGAAAGATATTATTCCAATAAATGAAACACTGAATCAATTGATGAAGCGGTTTGCCCGCAGTCGTTCAGCAGCAAAATCGACGAATGTCCTTACCTTAGCAGATGCATTCCTGCCTTCCGGATGGACGATATGAACGGGCAAGGGTTCTTCCTCATATTCCTCGAGAACCGTCTGAAGCTCTCCCGATACCAGATCCGGCCCGACCTGATAGGATAGAACCCTGGTGAGTCCCCAACCGGATCGCGCCGCCTCGATTGCCGCAGGATTGGAATTGCAGAACAGACCCGACGAGACCCGGACAGTCTCCTTTTCTTCTCGACCAAATCTCCAGTCCAGCGAGGTCCAGGCGCTGGTTGCCGCAATTATGCGGTGCGTCGCCAGATTGGCAGGTCGTGCCGGGACACCCTCCCGATCGAAATATTCCGGAGCGCCGCAGACAACACGCCGGACGGATCCTACCTTGATCGCGCTATAGCTGGAGTCGGGAAGATGGCCGATCCGGATGGCGACATCCAGACCTTCGTCAATCAGGTTGGTCACTCGATCCAGAAACACCAGACGGCCTGTCACCTCGGGATAGATGTCGAGAAACTCGGTAACGATCGGCAGAATATATAATTGTCCGAACATCACCGAAGCCGTGATGGTTAAACTTCCGGTCGGCTTTGCAAAGGATCCGGATGCGGCGGCCTCCGCCTCTTCAACCGCGGCGAGGATCTGCCGGCAGTCTTCGACATAACGCGCGCCAATCTCGGTCAGTTTAACCGATCGCGTAGTGCGCGTGAGCAGACGGGCGCCGACTATGTCCTCCAGTCCCGCGACGGCGCGGCTTACCGCAGGCGGACTCATGTTGAGCTGGCGGGCCGTCTCCGCGAAACTTCCGCTATCGGCGATGCGCACCAGCACGCGCATGGCTTGGATCCGGTCCATTTTCTTCCTCCGGCAGCAATGGAAGAGCGCAGATTAGCGGGACAGCAGAGAGAAACAAGTCATATTGTTTCAATTTGCGAAATACTGAATTCAAAATAATCCCGGTTCTTACGGGAACTGGATTGCTCCACATAGAACCTGCTGAACATATCGGCCCCATATAATCAGGAGTGATCCCATGAAACTTTACCACTTCCCACTTTCCGGTCATGCCCATCGGGCGCGGCTATTCCTCTCACTGATCGATGCGGAGGTTGAAGTCATCGATGTCGATCTGGGCGCAGGCGAGCATAAGCAGCCCGACTATCTGAAAATGAACCGTTTTGGCCAGGTTCCGGTTCTGGTCGACGGTGATAAGGTCATCGCCGATTCCAACGCAATACTGGTCTATGCCGCAAAGAAATTTGGCCGCACAGACTGGTTGCCGGAGACGCCGGCAGAAGCAGCAGCGGTTCAGCGCTGGCTGTCGGTTGCCGCAGGGCAGGTTGCTTTCGGACCGGCCGCAGCGCGATTGATCACAGTGTTCGGCGCCGCCTTCAGCCCGGATGAAGTGATTGGCCGCGCGCACGATGTCCTGACTGTTATCGAAGCAGAACTGGCAGGCCGCGACTGGATCGCTGGTGGGCCAAAACCATCGGTCGCAGACGTTGCGCTCTACAGTTATATCGCGCGGGCGCCGGAAGGGAATGTCGATCTCTCTGGCTATCTCGAAGTGAACGCCTGGCTTTCCCGCATCGAAGCGCTGCCCGGATTCGTCGCCTTCCCCCAGACCCCGATCGGGCTCGCCGCAGCGGCCTGACACCATTCGCGAGGCAGCGGTGCGCATTGTTCTACTTCCTGCAGCGCCGCTGCCCCGCCCCCCTTGCAACAGGAACCTTGGCCATGAACAGATTGACTGGCGAACCCGCAGACGGGCTCTTCCACGCAGGCGAAATCGCACTGCAGCACTCGGTCGGCATGGCTGAACGGATGGAGCATATCGGCGCAAAAATAGTGCGGGATTTCATGCCCGAGCAGCACCGCGACTTCTATGCGCGATTGCCGTTCATCATTGTGGCGACGGTCGATCATTCTGGCGATATATGGTCCACAATGCTGACTGGCGCTCCAGGCTTCATCAGTTCCCCGTCACCCCGGTCTCTTACCATCCGCGGAACGCTTGATGCTGCCGATCCCGCCTCCGCCGGCGCACAGACCGGCGGGGCCATCGGCATGCTCGGCATCGAACTGCACACCCGGCGTCGCAACCGGATGAACGGAGACATCAAGAGCGCCGGAAACGGTTCCCTGGAAGTTACGGTCGGACAGGCCTTTGGCAACTGCCCGCAATATATCCAGCTGCGTGATTACAGCTTTTCGCGTGAAACGGACCTGACCAAGTCGGCGTCGGTCGCGGAATCCGGCGAACTGACCGAGGAGGCCCGTGCCATCATTGCGACCGCCGACACCTTTTTCGTCGCATCCTATGTCGACCGCGGTGACATCAGGCAGATCGATGCTTCGCACAGAGGCGGCAAAGCCGGATTTGTCAGAATCGACGAAGATGGCCGACTGACGATCCCGGATTTCTCAGGCAATTTCCATTTCAACACGCTTGGCAATTTCCTCGTCAATCCGCGCGCCGGCTTGCTGTTCGTCGATTTTGAAACAGGCGACATCCTGCAAATCACCGGGACCGCGCGGGTTATCGCTGATTCTCCGGAAATCGCATCTTTCAGGGGCGCAGAACGGATCTGGAGGTTCAGCCCGACCAAGATGGTCCTTCGCCGGGGAGGCTCGACCTTGCGGTGGACGATGCGTGAGAATGCCTTCTCGCCGAAATCGCTGAGGACCGGCTCTTGGGCAGAGGTTGCGACCGAGCTTGGCGCGGGCCGCGCTGCTCACTCCGATGGCAGAGCCCCGCTTTCCGCCGCCGCACGGGCGGCCGGAAGCGCGCCCGGGAAGATCGAACCATGACTATCAGCCTGATAGCTATGCCTGCCGCTGAGGAGCTGGCTATGGATTATTGTCCACCGGATGGCGCCAGCCGCGAGCATGGCGATTTCGTTACCTTTCGCAATATCGCGGGTCTCTATCTGCTGATGTTGCTGCTCATATTCCAGTTTCCATCGGGTGCCCGCTCCGCCGATGCGCAATCAGGCGCGGCAGAGGCGGGGACGCTGGCAGAATTCCCCTGTGAGGATTGCATTCAGCCTCCTCTCTCCCCCCACCAGATAAAGGATTGAACCATGTCACGTCCCCCATTGCCCCCGTTTGACGAAACGTCCGCTCGCGAGAAAGTGAGACTGGCCGAAGATGGCTGGAACAGTCGCGATCCAGCCAAGGTTGCTCTGGCCTATACTGAAGATACCAGATGGCGCAATCGCGCCGAATTTCCCCGGGGCCGCGAAGAAGCCAGGAAATTTCTGGAGCGGAAGTGGGCGAAAGAGCTCGACTACCGGCTAATCAAGGAACTTTGGGCATATAGCGGCAATCGCATCGCGGTTCGCTATGCTTACGAATATCATGATGACAGCGGAAACTGGTTTCGCGCCTATGGCAACGAGAATTGGGAATTTGCCGAAGACGGTCTGATGCAAAACCGCCATGCCAGCATCAATGAACGGCCGATCACAGAAGCTGAACGTCTTTTCCGCTGGCCCCTCGGGCGGCGTCCTGACGATCATCCGGGTCTGTCCCAGCTTGGGCTTTAGCGGACTGCCGATATCTGCAGGCACTCTTGCGCACGTGAGGCAGCAGGTGCCGTTCCCGACCAATGAAGAAAGACTTTGAACCTCTAATATTGGACAACCGCCACTCTCGGCCCTTCACCGCGATAGGTCCGCGGCGTTTTTCCCGACCATCGCTTGAACGCACGGGTGAAGGAGCTTTGTTCCGAAAAGCCGGTCAGGAAGGCAACCTCCACCAGCGAATGGCTGGTTTCGCCGACGAGCTTGAGAGCCACCTCCCGTCGTGCCTCATCGACCAGAGATTGATAGCTGTGCCCCAGATCCGACAAGCGGCGCTGCAAGGTACGGCTCCCCATGCCCAGATGGCATGCCACATCCTCGAGGCGGGGCACCCCATCGCTGAGGCTGTTGGCAATCTGGATAACCACCTCGCGGTCAATCCGATCCGGTTCGGTAGTGCGAAGGATTTCCTCCATATGCTCACGGAGAAATTTCCAGATATGCTGGTCTCCGACGCGGTTTGGTCGATCAACGTCCTGTTGATGCATGATAATCGCGTCGACTTCAGCGCCGTGGGTCACCGGGCATTTGAAATGTTCTTCAAGCGGCCGCACATCGCCCACCGGCAGGTGAGTGAACTGGACACGCTTGGGATTGAACTCGTCGCCATTCGCATCGCGCCAAAGCGAGACAAAGGTTCCCAGCGCCGCTTCGTTCGACAGCTTGGCGCCATCATTTTCCGGGACCGGCTTACGGTTCATCCACCAGCATTCCGAACCTTTGTCCGCCAAGGCGAAGACGGAATAGTGATTATAGAGCCTAGCATAGCGATCAAGCCGCTCGAACGATCGTCGCAGTGTTGGCGCGGATTTGATCGTCAGCCCGAGCGGGCCGAACTCCTCACAGCGCATCGAAGCCGACGTCCGCATGTGAAAGCTGATTTGCGGGCGTTCTTCCCGGGCCAATGTTTCAAACAGCAGGTGGTGCTGTTGCACAGGTATGTGGTTCGCGGGATCGACGAGCACTTCTCGCGCGATGCCGACGCGCGCCAACGCACGATTGGCGACCGCCTGCTCCGCCTGAGCAATCGCCTTGCGGGCAAAAAGGCTCGAAACTTCTACCACCGTGCGTTCTGCCTACCCCGTCGTTGCCAATTCAATGCTTCATATAACGCATTTCTCCGAATTTGGCATGCCAGATCAAATTTTTGGCAGCCACGGTCAAGAAATACCGCGCTCGGTCGGCGTAATCCAGTCATCGTCAACTCCAAGGCGAAATCCGGCGAACAGCAATATTTGACCTGTAGGTCCGGATATATGACCCAAGGCGAGTTGGCAGGTTGAAACACTTGCTGAGGAATAAATGATGAACCACCCCCCCAAGCCTGCGCGCAAGCTGGCCTTTGCCCTGCTCGCGTCTATCGCAACAATTGGCATGGCTACCGGCGGCGCAGCTGCACAGGAAGAATCCCGCGCCGCAACCGCAACCCAACCACCGGTCAACGACGGATTGCCGATGCCCGGATTCGAGATCGATCCTGCAACAACCGCGATCGTCATTACTGACCCGCAAAACGACTTTCTGTCGCCCAACGGTGTGACCTGGGGCGTCGTGGGTGAAAGCATCACCAAGAACCGCACCGTTGAAAATCTGGGAGCACTTTTCAAGGTTGCCGATCAAACCGGCATGCCGGTGTTCGTCTCTCCCCACTATTATTTCAAACACGACCATCGCTGGCAGTTCGAAGGCACGCTTGAAACGCTGATGCACTCCATCGGCATGTTTGACCGCCCGCATGCCCTAACCCTCGAAGCTTTTGAAGGTTCAGGTGCTGACTGGCTCGACCATTACAAGCCTTACATCAACAACGGTCGCACAGTCGTGACCAGCCCGCACAAGGTTTACGGGCCTGACAGCAACGACCTGGCCCTGCAGCTGCGCAAGGCAGGGATTTCCAAGGTAATCCTGGGCGGTATGTCCTCGAACCTTTGCACGGAATCGCACATGCGCTCGCTGATCGAGGCAGGCTTTGAAGTCATGGTTGTCACCGATGCCACCGCCGGTGCCATCACCGCACATTATAACGGCTACGATGCTTCGCTTGTGAACTTCCGCATGATTGCCAGTGCTGTCGACAACACCGACAACACCGTCAAGGCGATCAGGGCTGCCTATCGCAGCAAATAGCCCAACCCTCTTGATCTTTGGCTGGAGCCACTGACCCCTCTCCCCCTGCTCCAGCCGAACGGACGGTGACCGGGAATGCCCATTGCCCCCCGATCCCGGCTTCATCGGTCACCGTCCCCCTTTTTGAAAACTCAAAGGAGATAAATTATGCGTATTTTGCCAACCAGCCTTGCCCTCGCCATCGCGCTTTCCGCAGGCTTTTCGGCACCCGCTCATGCGGCTGACGAATATAATGTTACCAACGGCTATACTCTGGATGGCGCCGGATTGGGCGTCCATGGCGTCGACACGGTTGTACTCAGCACGATGAACGCTGTTGCGCCTGGCGAAGCAAGCCATGCGGTCGTTCACGATGGCGTGACCTATTATTTCGCGTCCGGACTGACGGCGGAACGGTTCCAATCCGATCCAGAGCGTTATCTGCCGCAATATGGTGGTTTCTGTGCCTATGCGGTTGCCCTCGGCAAGAAACTCGATGGCGATCCACGGTATGCGGACATCGTGGAAGGCAAGCTCTATCTCTTCGTCAACGCCGCTGTTTTCCAGAGCTACCTCGCAGACAAGGAAAACACGCTGGGCACCGCCAAAGAGAAATGGCCGACCATCAAGCACAGCAAAGTCGAAGATCTCTGATCCCCGCAGGACGGCTGGCTATCCCGCAAGGCCAGCCGTCCATGCCGGGAAAACACCTTCTCCCGTTCGTGTCTCTCGTCAGGCACGACCCCATTCAAAGGACCGATTGAAATGATATCTTTCACCACCCACGACTTCGAAACCGCACCCGAAGACGCACAGCCACTGCTGAATGCCGCCACAAGCGCATACGGCTTTATTCCCAACCTGCCCGGAACGATGGCTGAGGCCCCGGCCCTGCTCGAAGGCTATATGACGCTGGCCGGAATTTTCGACAAAACCGATCTGTCAGAGGCCGAGCGCCAAATCATTCTGATGACGAATAACCGGTTGAACGCCTGTCATTATTGCATGGCTGCCCACACTTCGATCTCGCAAGGCGCCGGTGTCCCGCAGGATATAATCGAGGCCCTGCGCACCGATACGCCGATCAATGATCCGAAGCTCGAGGCGCTTCGTACTTTCGCCGCCGTGATCAACAAAACGCGCGGCTGGCTCGAAACTTCAGATATCGAGGCATTTCTTGAAGTGGGCTACACCCGGCAGAATATTCTGGAAGTTGTTCTCGGCACGGCCCTCAAGGTCATGTCGAACTATACCAACCATATCGCGGCCACCGAACTGGACGCTGCATTTGAACCGAACGCCTGGACGACCGACCTTGTCGACATGGGCTGATACAAGGCAAATCTGGTCCATTCTGTCACGCACACAGCCGATATCCCTCGGGAAGGCTAACCGCGTCCACTTCGACCGCGAGATTACCCGCTGACCAGAGCTTGCCGCCACTGCAGGAGACCTGAAAAATGACTAGACTATTACGCATTGATGCCAGCGCGCGGATCACGCGTTCGCTTACCAGGGAACTGGCCGACAGATTCACGCAAAGCTGGCGTGAGCGGCGTCCGCAGGATGAGATTGTCCTGCGCGACGTCGGCGCCAATCCGCCTCCGATCATCAGTGAAGACTGGATTGCAGCGGCTTTTGCAAAGGACCGGTCGACCGATCAGCAACAGCTTCTTGCGCTATCAGACGAACTGATTGCCGAAGTGGCCGGTGCCGACATCATCGTCATGGCAACGCCGATGTACAACTACGGCATGCCCGCCGCGCTCAAAGCGTGGTTTGACCAGGTTGTGAGAATCGACAAGACTTTTACCTTCGACCTCACTCGCGGCGATGCCCCGCTTGAGCCGATATTTGCGGGCAAGACCCTCATCCTGCTCACTTCATGGGGGGAATTCGGCTTCGCTGCTGGAGGGCCCAATGAAGGGCGCGACAGCCTGACTCCGCATGTCCGCACGGCATCGCGCTATCTTGGCGTGGAGACAATACACCAAGTCGGGATCGAGTATCAGGAGTTTGGCGACGAACGCTTTGAAGCCTCGCATAAAGCAGCTTTTGCAGCGCTCGATCCCTTGGTCGAAACACTGGTCACGACGCTCCCCCTGAACTCAGACCGCAGAAAGTCGGCGGCATGATCGCTACATGCACCTGCGACACGCGAGGCAGATAGGCGCGGCCACAGCATGCTCTTGGCGCAATGATCGGCAAAGCCCAGTGCGTGGGTTTTCACTTACCCCGTCTCGCTCTCTCTAAAATCATCAGGATCTTTTTCCATGACCAATCAAACGGTAATCACCAACAGCTACAGGCCGATATCTGGCGCCGGTGAATTCGATTTCGATGTCGCCATCATCGGCGCTGGCACAGCCGGAATGGCGGCCTATCGTGAAGCTTCGCAATATAGCGATCGCGTTGCACTGATCGATGGCGGGCCACTAGGCACAACATGCGCGCGCGTGGGCTGCATGCCTTCCAAACTCCTGATCGCAGCAGCCGAGGCAGCGCATGCGGGGTCCAGGACTCCCATGTTCGGGGTCCGATATGACGATCCGGCGATCGACGGCATAGCCGTGATGAAACGGGTACGTAGCGAGCGTGACCGCTTTGTCGGTTTTGTCACAGAGGCTGTCCATGGATTCGACAAGGGCGAGATAATAAGGGAATATGCCCGCTTCGAAGACGATCACACGCTTCGGTTGAGCAGCGGACGCAAGATTTCTGCCCGCACGATCGTCATCGCCACCGGTTCGCGGCCCGCCATTCCCCAAGCATTATTCGCCGCCGGCGAAAAGCTGATCGTCAATGATGATATACTTGACTGGGCCGATCTGCCCGGTTCGGTCGCGGTATTTGGGGCTGGTGTCATCGGGCTGGAATTGGGCCAGGCCCTGCACCGGCTGGGAGTGCGCGTGCGTCTTTTCGGAAGGGGCGGTCAGGCCGGGCCACTAACCGATCCAGTGGTGCGCCGATATGCGACCGACATTTTTTCTGGCGAGTTCACGGCCATCTGGAACGCTGACACCCGGATTTCGCGCAAAGGGGAGACAGTCGCGGTGCGCTGGGGCGAAACGGCGGATCAGGAAGCCAGCTTCGACTATCTGGTCGCAGCCACCGGTCGCAGGCCCAATATTGATAAAATCGGTCTCGAGAATACCGGCCTGCCGCTCGGAAAGACGGGCGTGCCTCAATATGACCCCTTGTCCGGCCGCGTTGGCGACACCCATATATTCATTGCCGGCGATGCTGCGCTTGACCTGCCGCTGCTGCACGAAGCGGCAGATGAAGGCCGCTTGGCCGGAGAGAATGCAGCGCGCTTTCCGCATTCATACAAACGATCTCGCCGCACCCCGATCGGCATCGTTTTCTCCGATCCGCAAATTGCGATGGTCGGGGCCAGCCATGCCTCGCTCTTGGCTAGACAGGGATGCCACTTCGCGACCGGAGAAGTTTCATTTGAGGACCAGGGCCGTGCCCGGGTGATGGGTCTCAACAAGGGTATCCTCAGGCTTTATGCCGAACACGGCAGCGCACGGTTTCTCGGAGCCGAAATGATCGGCCCTTCAGCTGAACATATCGCGCATCTTCTGGCGTGGTCCATTCAGGCCAACATGACCGTAGAGCAAATCCTGCAAATGCCGTTTTACCACCCGGTGCTGGAAGAGGGCGTGCGCACAGCCTTCAGAAATCTGAACCATGCTCTTGGATTTGGCCCCAATCCTCCACTGCGATGTATTGATTGCGGGCCGGGCGCCTGATCCATGGTCTTTTTCGGAAGCATGGTGAATATTGCGCTAAAAGATAAACTGCGGACAGAACAGTCCGCAACTGATCTCAAAACCCCAGAAAACCTTGCCAAAAAAATGGTGAACGCAGCAGTTCCTGCAAGTGAATGGAGAAAGTCATGAAGAAAATAATCGGCATCGCAGCCTTAACATTAACGGCTATCGTCATCTGGTCCGGCTCGATCTTTGTCATCGGCAGCGAAGGATGGCTGAAACGTCCCATCGCAGCCGATGCCTCGGCGCAATCGTTTGTGGCGGCGGCGGCCGAAATCGTCGAGCAGGACCACCGCGGCAATCTGAGCATGCTTTTGGTCGAAGGCGGCAAGGTTGCTGCAAGCCATCATTCTTCCACGGGTAAGCCGGTTGACGAAAATTCGGTATTTCAGGTCGCTTCGTTGAGCAAATGGCTCGCCGCATGGGGCGTCATGACTCTTGTCGAGGATGGTGTCATAGACCTGGATGAGCCGGTATCGCGCTATCTCACCCGCTGGCAACTGCCCACCGGCCCATTCGACAATGATGGTGTAACCACCCGGCGGCTGCTCAGCCATACAGCAAGGTTGGACGACGGTCTTGGCTATGCCGGCTTCGATTCCGACAGCGCGGTGCAGTCTCTCGAAAGCTCCCTCGACCGAGCGCTGGACGCATCACCGGGGAAAAGCGGCGTCGTTAAGGTCGGCAGCGAACCCGGCGCCGGCTGGAACTATTCCGGCGGCGGCTACACGCTTCTACAGCTGCTGATCGAAGAAGTCTCGGGCCAGCCATTTACCGATTATATGGCTGAACGGGTATTCGAGCCGCTGAACATGTCGCAAAGCGGTTTTGACCACAAGAAAGCCGCCGGACTGGGTCTCGCAGAAAATTTCGATCTCGAGGGGAATGTCGAATCGCTGAAATATTATAGTTCATTGGCTTCCACTTCCCTTTTTACCAGCAGCCGGGACATGGCTCTTTTCCTGGCAGCACAGGGGCCGGGATCAGGGCAAAGCGTCCTGTCTGAAGCCAGCATGCGGTTGATGCGCCAGCCGCACGCGTCCCAGATGGGCGCCGATATCTGGGGCTTGGGAACAATGCTCTATGCACCGAATAATGCGGGAGACTTCATCATCGGTCACGACGGGCATAACGAACCGGCGATCAACGCGGCTGCGCGGCTCGATCCTGTCACCGGCGACGGGATTGTCATACTGGAAACCGGAAGCGATCTGCTCGCCACCCGCCTCGCAAGCGAGTGGGTGTTCTGGAAGACCGATAGGGTGGACAGTCTGGCTTTCGCAATGGGCCTTTCGACCTGGCTCCTATGGGCAGGAGCGGGATCATTTTCCATTCTTTTGATGGGGATTGCACTGGGCTGGAGGCGCCGCAAGCTCTGACGAAACGAGCTGTTGACAGTTTAGTGCGCCGGCTATTGTGTCGTGTCGCTTCAATGGATTTCATGCTTATCAGTGGATTTCATGCTTAAGGCGGGCGTGCTGGAGTTTGTTGCTCACTAAACTAAGCTGCGCTTACTGCGCGCTCAACGACTGATAACAAGTTTGCGTTCGTGACAGGCACGCAGGCCCGGAAAAAGTACGTGCAGCGAAGCCCGTTGGCCGCGATCATCTGAGAATCCTTCGAAATGTCTGCTTCTGGGTCGCAAGCGGAAGTTCCTGAAATGCGAACCACAACGTCTGCTTTGTCGGTATCGCAGATTAAATGCAGACAGTTTGCAAGCGGCCAGTAGCTCTTATTTGCCCAGGACCGAACATAATGTCGGCTTCGCGCCCGGACCGCGCCGTTTTGAGGTTGCTGTTGCGATCATTGGCGGCGTCGTCGTCCATTTTCCGCGAATGGGCTTCTCAGTGCAGAATTGACATGACTGCAGCCTTCCAAGAAGGAAGCGACGGACGGCGCAGATTTCGGTGCTCAGAGCTCAAGACCAACAAACCCTTGATATTACTCCTTAATACGCTTCTCTGCGTCCCAGCTTGCTTACTATGTGCTTACAGCCCAAACGCAAAAAAGCCCCGCTGGTAGCAGCGAGGCTTGTAAGGCTTTGAATATATTGGGTTTGTTGGTTGCGGGAGTAGGATTTGAACCTACGACCTTCAGGTTATGAGCCTGACGAGCTACCGGACTGCTCCATCCCGCGCCAACGATCCGGACCGCCGATAGGGCAGATCCGAAAATCAAAAAAGCGGCCGGCCCTTTGAGGGACAGGCCGCTTTTGAAAAGGTGAATGGGTTATTTCCTCGTGACTACATCTTCATGCGCCTGCTGCAATGCCTGGCGACGTCCTACTCTTCCATGCCTTGAGACAAAGTACCATCGGCGCAACCTGGTTTCACGGCCGAGTTCGAGATGGGATCGGGTGGGGCACAGGCGCTATGGCCACCAAGCAATGAAGCAGGCGCATAAGCTGTAATCACGGGTCTTTTAATCGATGTTGGTAAGATCATGCCCGGATTTATCCCAAGCGGGTTGTATCCGTGCATGTTGACCATGGGCCGAGCTTAATTGTCCGTTCTTCAACAAACATGCTTTCCAACATTGTTGTTGATGGCGGGATTCTACAAGCGCGAATTGAGTAATTAGGACTGGTTAGCTTCATGCGTTACCGCACTTCCACACCCAGCCTATCAACGTGGTGGTCTTCCACGACTCTATGATAACTTATCTCGAGGGAGGCTTCCCGCTTAGATGCTTTCAGCGGTTATCCCGTCCATACATAGCTACCCTGCTGCACGCCTGGCGGCATGACAGGTACACCAGAGGTATGTTCAACCCGGTCCTCTCGTACTAGGGTCAACTCCTCTCAATTATCGACGCCCACGGCAGATAGGGACCAAACTGTCTCGCGACGTTCTGAACCCAGCTCACGTACCACTTTAATCGGCGAACAGCCGAACCCTTGGGACCTGCTCCAGCCCCAGGATGTGATGAGCCGACATCGAGGTGCCAAACGATGCCGTCGATATGGACTCTTGGGCATCATCAGCCTGTTATCCCCGGAGTACCTTTTATCCGTTGAGCGATGGCCCTTCCACTCGGGACCACCGGATCACTATGACCGTCTTTCGACTCTGCTCGATCCGTCGATCTCACAGTCAGGCAGGCTTATGCCATTGCACTCAACGAGCGATGTCCGACCGCTCTGAGCCTACCATTGCGCGCCTCCGTTACACTTTGGGAGGCGACCGCCCCAGTCAAACTACCCGCCACACAGGGTCCCGGCCCCATCCAGGGGCGCGGTTAGACATCAAAGAAGACAAGGGTGGTATTTCAAGGTTGGCTCCACACGATCTAGCGACCATGCTTCAAAGCCTCCCACCTATCCTACACATATATTCTTTAATGCCACTGTGAAGCTGTAGTAAAGGTTCACGGGGTCTTTCCGTCTGACCGCGGGTACCCCGCATCTTCACGGGGAATTCAATTTCGCTGAGTCTATGTTGGAGACAGTGGGGAAGTCGTTACGCCATTCGTGCAGGTCGGAACTTACCCGACAAGGAATTTCGCTACCTTAGGACCGTTATAGTTACGGCCGCCGTTCAC
>NZ_JBALTN010000009.1:0-176707 GCF_036964565.1 Parasphingorhabdus sp.
TCGGCACCCAAAGACCAGCGGACGAAATCGGCCTATATCTTCGGCGCGATCTGCCCCGAGCACGGCAAGGGCGCGGGGCTGGTGCTGCCCTTCTGCAATACCCAAACCATGACGCTCCATCTGGCCGAGATAGCGCTCGCCATCGCCCCCGGCGCTCACGCTGTCGTACTGATGGATCAGGCCGGTTGGCATATGACCGGCAAGCTGGATGTGCCCAGCAATATCAGCATCATTGCGCTCCCGGCCAAATGCCCTGAACTCAACCCGGTCGAGAATATCTGGCAGTTCATGCGCGACAACTGGCTATCCAATCGGGTGTTTACCTCCCACGACAATATCGTTGACCACTGCTGCGAGGCGTGGAACAAGCTCGTCGATCAGCCTTGGCGCATTATGACCATCGGGCACCGCAAATGGGCCCGTGGGTCATGATCATTGCAGGTTGGTATAAGCGATCAATCCTGGATCGGTTATTTGTATCGGCACTACCCTACATTTAGGTCAACAAATAGTCGGATTGAGCCCCTATACTCAACTGATAACCAATTCATGGTCTCGGTGCGAAACTCAATTAAAGTTGCTATCCTTTGTCCGCGGAACCCAATCTTCAGCCATTGACGAGGCACTTTAGCGATGAGTGTGTACTTAGAAGACTTCCACCGCACGAGTGGAGGAAAGTGCCTAAATCTTGCCGGTCAGTTCCGGCACCGCATCAAACAGATCAGCCACGAGCCCGATATCCGCAACCTGGAAGATCGGCGCGTCTTCGTCCTTGTTGATCGCGACGATGATCTTGCTGTCCTTCATGCCGGCGAGATGCTGGATCGCGCCGGAGATGCCGATCGCGATATAGACTTCCGGCGCGACGATCTTGCCGGTCTGGCCGACCTGATAGTCGTTGGGGACATAGCCCGCATCGACCGCAGCACGGCTGGCGCCGATGCCGGCGCCGAGCTTGTCGGCGAGCGGCGTGATGACTTCCTCGAACTTCTCGGATGAGCCCAGAGCGCGGCCGCCGGAGACGATGATCTTGGCGCTGGTCAGTTCGGGCCGTTCGGACTTGGCGATTTCCTCGCTGACGAAGCTGGACAGGCCGGATTCGCTTGCGCCGCTGACGGCTTCGATGCTGGCCGAGCCGCCTTCGGTTTCGGCCTTGTCAAAGGCGGTGCCGCGGACGGTGATGACCTTCTTGGCGTCGCTCGTCGTGACCGTGGCAATCGCGTTGCCGGCGTAGATCGGCCGGGTGAACGTGTCTTCGCTTTCGACCGAGAGAATGTCGCTGATCTGCATGACGTCGAGCAGGGCGGCGACGCGCGGGGCGATATTCTTGCCGGTGGTGGTGGCGGGCGCGAGGAAGGCGTCGTGCGTTTCCATCAGGCTGGCGATCAAGGGCGCAGCATTTTCCGCCAGCTGGTTGGCCAGGGCGGGGTCGTCGGCGACATGGACGGTGGCGACGCCGGCGACCTTGGACACCTGTTCGCCGACGCTGGCGCAGCCGGAGCCGATCACCAGCGCGTGGACTTCACCGAGCTGCGAGGCAGCGGTGACCACCGCCAGGGTGGCGTCCTTCATGGACTTGTTGTCATGTTCTACCAAAACTAGAGTTTTCATGGTTTAACTCCTTAAAATTCGTTCAATCCGTCCGCTTCGAGCGTCGTCGAGAAATGTGTCTCGACTGCGCTCGACACGAACGGCAGGGCCTTAGATGGCTCCCACGGCTTTGAGTTTCGCGACCAGCGCATCGACATCCTCGACCTTTTCACCGGCCTGGCGAACCGGCGGTTCGGAGACATTGGTGGTGGTCAGGCGCTTGGTGATGTCGACACCGTAATCGGCCGGCGTCTTCTCATCCATCGGCTTTTTCTTCGCCTTCATGATGTTCGGCAGCGAGGCGTAGCGCGGTTCGTTGAGGCGGAGGTCCGTGGTGACCACGGCGGGCAGGTTCAGCTTGACCGTCTGCAGGCCGCCGTCGATCTCGCGCTTGACGGTGATCGAGTCGCTATCGAGCTCGACGGTATTGGCGAACGTGCCCTGGCCCCAGCCGAGCAAGGCGGCGAGCATCTGGCCGGTCTGGTTGGAATCGTCATCGATCGCCTGCTTGCCGGTGATCACCAGCTTGGGCTGTTCTTCCTCGACGATCTTGGCGAGGATCTTGGCGACCGCGAGCGGCTCGACTTCCTCGTCGGTGACCACCAGGATCGCGCGGTCGGCGCCCATGGCGAGCGCGGTGCGCAGCGTTTCCTGGGCCTTCTGCGGGCCAACGGATACGGCGATGATTTCTTCCGCCTTGCCCGCCTCTTTCAGGCGAATCGCTTCCTCGACGGAAATCTCGTCAAAGGGGTTCATCGACATTTTGACATTGGCGAGATCGACGCCACTGCCGTCGAACTTGACCCGCGGTTTCACGTTATAATCTATCACCCGCTTGACGGGCACCAGGATTTTCATTGCTGTTTCCTTCTTCTAATTTCTCAAGCGTCTTAGCTTACGTTCACGTAAACGTGAAAATCTCGTGCTGCGGGGCAGCCTTTTTATATTCTGATGCAAGGTTCGTCTCCACTGGTGCTGAGCTGGTCGAAGTACGATCCTGCGCTCTCTATCACCCTAACATGTCGCATCTACAGCGCTTAGGCTAGCTAGACGGAGCTGATTTCAATAAGGCGCTTTTGCACATTTTACTGGATCAGTTGCCATTGAACCCGGAATGCAGGAAGTGGATTTATCAGCCGCTAGTGTTTTTGGTGTTAATGCAATGCGCAAACGATCGCCGATTTGCTGGCCAAGTCCGCAGCACTGTGCGGGCTTCTGATGGATATCTGCTTGACGAGGGCGACTTTTTAATACTCCCGGAACCCCGGGGCAGCGTAGGTCTATGCCTTTCCTGGCCGGCTCAAGGAGCCGTACCCCTAAGTTTCGGATGCGCAAGCGGCTATCATACGGTTCGACTTCCGTAACATTACAAGGAATCCTGCTAGGTGACCGCCAATCTCGATTCGCAAGACTTGCCTCGGTCGACACCGGTGCTCGATATCGATAACACACCATTCTGGATGGGCGGTGGCAACGGTCGACTGATGATTCACCGCTGCCAAGCTTGCGGCTATCGGGTTCACCCGCCGACAACGTTCTGCCCGGCATGTGAAAGTCGTTCGGTTTTTTTCCGAGGCAGTATCCGGCCGCGGGACGATTGTCAGTATGACCGTCAACCACAAGCAGTGGCTGCCAGGTCTGAAGGTCCCATACGTGGTTGCGCTAGTGGCAATCGAGGAACAGCATGACATACGTCTTATTGCAAACATTCAGGGCGTGCCAGTTGAAAACGTGTTCATCGGTCAGGAGGTGGAGGTGTTCTTCGAGCAGACCGCCGACGTGTGGGTTCCGCTGTTCCGACCATCTGAATCGTGAGTAGGGACTATCCCGAGAAAAACGTCGCCATAACCGGGATCGGCCAATCCCGGATCAGCCGTGGACCGCAAACAAGTTCCGCGCTGTCCCTGACCATCGACGCTGTGGTAAATGCGATCACGGATGCTGGCCTGACGCGCGCCGATATCGACGGCATGGCATGCTGGCCGGGAGACCGGGGCGACAACGGCGGGATGGGTCCTGTCGGCATCCCGCAACTCCAGGATGCAATGCGTATCCACGTCGATTGGTATTCCAATTGCAGTGAGACCGCAGGTCAATTTGGCGCGATTTTCAACGCGATCGGCGCGATCTCGGCTGGCTATTGCCGTCACGTGCTGATCTGGCGGATCATGTACCAAGCCACTGCGCGCAAGGCCGGGTTGACCAACGCTAGCTTCCAACCGGGAGAAAAGGTCGAGGGCTATACCGCATGGTATTCTCCCTACCATGCCTACACTGCGGCCGTGCAGCAGGCGCTCTACTTCGCCCGATATGTGCATGAATCGGGCATCCGAGAAGAGCAGATTGCGCAGATCGCGATCAATCAGCGCCGCAATGCTTCGCTCAATCCGGCCGCAGTCTATCGTCAGCCGATCACACTCGATGATTACCTCGGTTCGCCGATCATTTCATCGCCGCTGCGGTTGTACGATTGCGACGTGCCGATCGACGGTGCCACAGCCATCGTGATTTCACGTCTCGATTTTGCGCGGGACATGCCCAATCCAGTGTTGCAGATCGACGCGGTCGGGACATCGATGAGGTATCGAAACAGCTGGGTTCAGCTCGATGATCATGCGCTCGCCACGCAGGCGCAACCGCGAGTCGCAGAAATGATGTGGAACCGCACTGACCTCAAGCCCAAAGATGTTGACGTCGCCGAGCTCTACGACGGCTTCAGCTTCCACACTATCAATTGGCTGGAAAGCTTTGGCTTTTGCAAGCGCAACGAGGCCGGCGAGTTTATCGGCGACGGCAAGCGTATCGCACTTGAAGGCGAACTTCCGCTCAACACAAATGGCGGGGCGCTCTCCGCCGGACGGATGCATGCATATGGCCAGGTGCATGAGGCTTGCGTGCAGCTGTGGGGACGAGGAGAGGCTCGACAAGTCCCCGACCAGCCCAGAGTCGCGGCACTTTCCACAGCGGGTGGTCCGCTGGCTGGCGCCTTTTTGCTGGTGCGCACGTAAGTGACAAGGCCATTCGACGCGCAAGGAACTACATTGTTCCCTAAAGAGAAGACAGTGTCATACAACGAAGTCTATTTAGGGTCAGGACCTATTAAAGGGATTCCCAGCGCGGTATTTTTGTGATGCAATGTCGGCATCAAAGGAGGTGCTGTCATGGATGTTCCATTTTTGCTGACCAAAGCGCAGATGCGCCGGATAGAGCCGTATTTTCCGTTATCGCACGGGGTTCCCAGAGTTGATGACCGGTGGATACTAAGCGGGATCATCTTTGTCATCCAGGGTGGTCTGCGCTGGCGCGATGCCCCCGCTGCTTATGGTCCGCACAAAACGATCTATAATCGCTTTATCCGGGTGTGTTCAACAAAATATTCTCTGCTCTGGCTGCTACTAGCGATGCCGATGACGTGCTGATGATCGATGCCACACATCTCAAAGCGCATCGTACCGCTGCCAGCCTTTTAAAAAAGGGACTATTTCCAGATATATCGGACGTACCAAGGGCGGCCTGAACAGCAAACTCCATGCCGTGTGTGACGGGGTAGGCAGGCCGCTGGTCCTGTGTTTAAGCGAAGGCCAGATGAGCGATCATAGCGGTGCAAAGCTCACATATCCCGCGCTGCCGGAACATGCCACCTGCATGCTTGGGGACATGCCCTACGAATTGGGGGGTGCGCTCGACGCGCTTGCCGAGCTCGATTCGCGCGTCAAGGATATGCCCGAATATCGTCGTCTGAAAGACTTACTCGAATACCCATAGCGACAATTGGGATCGCCAAGGGTTCCAGTAGATATGATCACAGTTAAGGTTTTTATTCAGAGCAGCTCACGTGCCGTCGGCGATACACGCTTGCCGGTTGATGTTGGCTTCAACCGATTACGGCGTCCAATCGCGTCAAATTTTTGGTCCATCCTTTGTCGTTCGATGTGAGGACGAACCATTTATGCTAGCTGGACGGGTTTGTAACGGTGCGGTATGTTCAGTGGCGGAGCGAAGTGGAAAACAATGTTCGGGTATGGAAATGCCAAAAATATTTCGCCGCTATTGTCACCATTTATCGCTCGGTTCAATGTCCACTTGGCCGGGTGGTGGCTTTCTGGGTTCAGGATTTTCCGTTTTTGCCTGATCAGCGGCGGCTTCCGTCGCAGGCTTATCCTCACCTGACCGCAAAACTTGACCCAGCTCGCTATGATGCACAGCATAGTCAGTCCGCATTTTCGTTTGCAGCGCCATTCGTTGCTCCTTGGTCATCTGCGGCAAGCCTTCGACCACACCAAAAGGAAATTGGAGTGGCACTGCGCCCTTGGTCACGCCCCTGATATGAGCCGCAAAACTGCCCTTGGGCTGGCGTTCTATCAGACCGGCATCACAATAGAGCATGGGTGCCATACTGCGCGCGTCCTTCGCTGATACGCCCCCTGCGAATTTAATGCTGGTGTTTGCAGCAAATGCTTCCTGCAATTTGGGATCAAGCTGGCCGAGGAATTGATGGGCCAGAACCATGCCGACGTTAAATTTGCGCGCCTGCGCCAAGATAATCCCAATATTTCGGTCAAAATAATCCTGCGCCTCATCGACATAGACCATGGTTGGCATGCGCTTATGTTCGGGCAAAGTCGCCCGCTCCTGCGCGGACTGCGCGATCAGCGCGATAAAGAAACGCCCAAAAATTTGCGTACCCTGTTCTTTCAATAAATCCTTGGCGGTGTTGATCAGTATCACCCGGCCTGCATTCATCTCAGAATAGAGATCAATCTTTGATCGGGGATGCGAGAACATGCGTTCAAAGGTCTGGTTTTCCAAGATGCCCCACAAACGCCTGAGCACTTGCTGCTTGGTTTGGACAAATTCTTTGCCTGCAAACTCGGTATCAAAGAACCGGCGCGCTGATCCGGTAAGCTTGGCAATGTCGCTCGCAAATTTCTTCTCTGCTCCCGGCTCCATCAATTCGCGCAAGGTGTGAATGGTGGCATCGGGAATATGGAGCATGAGCCGGGTCACATAACGAAAGATGACATTTTGTTTCTGGGTCATCCCCGCATCAAGCAATGTGCCCAGGACAAAATCATAAAGTTCCAAAATGCTGTTGGTCAGCCGTTCGCGCTCCAACGGGTCGTAATCTTTCAAACGCTCGACGCCGACATCAAACATGTTGAGCGATACAGGATATTCAACATCGGTCGGATCGATGATGGTGATTTTGTCGTGCAATGGCCCTTCCGGTCCAAATATTTCCAGATTGGAAATATTCTTGATCAAATCGCCCTGGCTATCGATGACAATGACCGTGCGGTTGCCTTCCATCACGGCCTGTAAATCTTGAGCGATCAAATATTGCAGCGTCTGTGTTTTGCCGTGACCGGTACCGGCAACCAGATGATGATGCTCGAAACGCGATTTTGTAGGAATGGTGAAATCGATGGTCTGGTCGAACATATCGAACAGCGGCGTTCCGTCCAAATAGGCGGTCACCAATTGCGCCGGGTCTTTAGCATCATATTGGCTGGGCAGCTTTGGCATCCGGCTATAGCTTTTTGGATCATCGGGATTGCCGCCGGATGCACGTATGATATTGCGATTGAGGTTGCGGGCATGTCGGGGAAACATATCGATTTCCATCAAATCTTCGTCATTGAGCACAGCTAGCAGATGCTCGACGGTTTCACCGATATTGGGGTTACTGTGCAAAAGATGTGACGCAACGGTAATGCCGTCCGGTTCTTCTGCTATTGGAGCATCTTCAAAATTGTCGTAGATCGGGCTTAGCCATTGAAACAGCGCTTCGCGCAACATTTCATAAGTCCGGTCAAAATTCTTCATAAACTTTTTTTGCCGCGCCAGATAATCGCGAATCTCCCAATATTGGGATATCGAGCGCCGCTCTGACCAATCCACATCTGGCAGCAGAAACAAGTCTTCAAAGTCCATGATGCGCATGATGGTTTTATACATCGCCAAATGCCGGTCACCGACATTGGGCAGTTCAAAAACGCCAGTCAGGTCTATCAACAATGCATAGGCGGCCCATTGCCGTCCAAAGGGTAGGAGCAAGCCTCGCGCCGCAAGCATGGCCCCAACTTCATCAAACAGCTCGCGCGCCTCCACCGCATCGCTTGATTTGAACAAGCCATGGGTGAAGGCATGCAGCCGTGGTCCGAGATGCAAAGGCACTTAAAGGCTCTGGATTAACTGTTTGGCTTGTTCTTTGGGCAAGGGCTCAATATCGATGGTTTCCATGCCGTCCCAATGTTTGCAGCTTTCCAATACTTGTCTGAGCAATCCGGTCATGCCTTCAAGTTCGGCTTCCTGTTTTGCCAAATCGATGACGCCGTCACACTTGAAGTTCCGGCCATGGAGCAAATCTTTGACCATGATCACATCGCGCTTTTCGTTGATCCACCAATAGCCGAAACCGCCAGCGGCAATCAGGCCAATAAATACACCGACTTGCATGTTCGCCATTATGGAAACTGCCAGCGTAACCACCAGCCAAATGCCTGCGCTCATTATTGCGGTTTGTTTGAAGAGGCCTTCCTGAAATTCACCGGTCAAAACGGCATTGTGGAATTGGTATTTATCAATGAGCTTTTGCTCTTCTTCCTCCGGTTCGATTTGGCACCAGAGCTTGAAAGCGATTCGACCAATGCTCTTTTGAGATTGTTCTCTCTTCAGTAGCAATTTCATTCGTTTTCCCCCTGTTTAGAAAACGACCCGTATTTTTTCTTTTACATTGAATGCAAAAACAATCGCTCGTCAAGAGGGGGACGAAATGAAGGAGCTTACTTTGGGTTGGGAAGAATGGTGCTGGGTGGGTTGGGATTCAGAATAATGCGGACTATTATTCTGAAGTCACGTCAGCTTGTTTGTCGATATTATACAGCTATGCGCTGCGATGGATTGCTATGAATGGGGACACAGAAAACCGGAACATGGGGATAGAGGAACACTCCAGTGTATCCCCATCGAATGGAGCTCAGAAGCCACGGGCTATTGCCGTTGAAAGCAAAAAAGGGTGACTGAATTATGCACATCCAGCCACCCACTCCATTACTGGAGTGTCGGTCAGGTCATTCGCGGTTTGCCAGCTTTAACTGAAGCCAGTCCAATATTTCAGCCTCGACCCATCCCACCCTGTTAGGACCAAGTTGTACCCGCTTGGGGAACTTGTTGGCCTTTTCCAGTCTGGCAATGTGTTGTGGTGAATATAGAACCATCTCCTTAAGCTGACGCTTGCTAAGTATCCTCATCACGATGTCTCCAAGATAGAGAGCATCATGATGCTCAAGGTTACGACAATACCCCGAGGCGAATGTAGACTAGCAGGAAGGTAGAGTTATGAAAATGTCAGAATCATTGTTGAACATACTAGCCCACAACAGCAGCTTTGATATGGTGGGCCAAATGGTGGTCCAGAAATATGGATACGGAAAACATCCTATTTTTTCATGATGATAAGAAAAATATTGGTGCGGACGGCGGGACTCGAACCCGCACACCCATTTCGGATAGCAGATTTTAAGTCTGCTGCGTCTACCATTTCGCCACGTCCGCACCGGCAGTTCCGACCAAGGGTCGGATCCTAGCGACAAGCATTATTGCGCGGGTGCGGTCAAGTGCGCAGTCGCGAAAGATCAGAATATTTCGGAGGCTAGTCCTTGTTCAGGCGCTCTCGGATTTCCTTGCCGGGCTTGAAATAGGGCACCCGCTTGGCGGGCACTTCAACCGATTCCCCTGTTCGCGGATTGCGGCCGACGCGCGGTTTTCGTTGCCGGGTCGAAAAAGCTCCGAAACCGCGCAGTTCCACCCGTCCGCCTTCCGCCAGTTTCTGGCTGATCTGGTTAAAAAACAGGTCAACGATTTTCTCGATTTCGTCCGGTTTGAGTTCCGGATTCTCTCCAGCGAGCTTTTCTATTAGTTCAGAACGTATCATTGATGCGCCTTTCCGATTTCCAGCTAAACCGGTGAATTCCCCTGACAGTCCATCCGGGAACCTAATGGTCTGAAATCTTTCAGACTTTGTTAGATGCCAGAAATTGCGTCTATTTTCAATGGTCTTGGCAGTTTTGTAGAAAACTGATGTGAAATGGGACATGGTCAAGAAAAAGCCCGCCCCCGAAGAAGGGACGGGCTTTTCTGCAATTCAATCCTGTGAGAAGAACTATTCTTCTTTCTTCTTCAGGGCAGCGCCGAGGATATCACCCAGGCTGGCACCGGAATCGGTCGAACCGAACTGTTCCACAGCCTGCTTCTCTTCCGCCAGCTGATGCGCCTTGATCGAGAAATTCGGCTTCTTCGAACGGTCGAAGCCGGTGATCATGGCATCGAGCTTCTGGCCGACCTGGAAACGGTCCGGACGCTGCTCGTCGCGGTCGCGGCCGAGATCGTTGCGCTTGATGAAGCCGGTTGCGCCATCGTCGCCCATCTGGACTTCGAGGCCGCCATCGCGGACTTCGAGAACGGTGACGGTCGCAACCGAACCCTTCTTGAGGCCGCCGGTATCGGCACCGCCCATGGCGGGCGCGCCTTTTTCGAGCTGCTTCATGCCAAGCGAGATGCGTTCCTTCTCGACGTCGATGTCGAGAACGATCGCCTTGACCTGCTCACCCTTGTGGTGGAGGTTGAGCGCGTCTTCGCCGGAAATGCCCCATGCGATGTCGGACATGTGAACCATGCCGTCAACGTCGCCTTCAAGGCCGATGAACAGACCGAATTCGGTCGCATTCTTGACTTCGCCTTCAACCGTGCTGCCAACTGGGTGGGTATCGGCAAAGTCGGTCCACGGGTTGGACTGAGCCTGCTTGAGGCCCAGCGAGATGCGACGCTTTTCGGTGTCGACCTCGAGAACGATGACTTCCACTTCCTGCGAGGTGGAGACGATCTTGCCAGGGTGGACGTTCTTCTTGGTCCAGCTCATTTCCGAAACATGGACAAGGCCTTCGATGCCTGGTTCCAGTTCGACAAATGCGCCATATTCGGTGATGTTGGTGACCGAACCGGTAAGCTTGGTGCCAACGCCGTATTTTTCGGTTGCGCTGTCCCATGGATCGCTCTCGAGCTGCTTCATGCCGAGCGAGATACGCTGGGTGTCCTTGTTGATCTTGATGATCTGGACCTTCAGCGTGTCGCCGATGTTGATCATTTCGTTCGGGTGATTGACCCGCTTGTAGGAAAGATCGGTAACGTGCAGCAGGCCGTCGATGCCGCCAAGGTCAACGAACGCACCATAATCGGTGATGTTCTTGACCACGCCTTCGGTAACCTGACCTTCGGCCAGGCTCTCGATGAGGCCCGAACGCTGTTCGGCGCGGGTTTCTTCGAGGATCGCGCGACGCGAGACCACGATATTGCCGCGCTTGCGATCCATCTTGAGGATCTGGAAAGGCTGCGCGATATCCATCAGCGGAGCGACATCGCGAACCGGACGGACGTCGACCTGGCTGCCGGGCAGGAAGGCGACGGCGCCGTCGAGGTCAACGGTGAAGCCACCCTTAACGCGGCCGAAGATCACGCCTTCGACGCGATTGCCTTCGTCATATTCCTTCTCAAGCTTGTCCCAACTCGCTTCGCGGCGGGCGCGATCGCGGGACAGCATGGCTTCGCCATTCACATTTTCGATGCGGTCAACAAAGACTTCAACTTCGTCGCCTACGGAAATATCGGCTTTCTGACCGGGAGCGGCGAATTCGCGCAGCGCTACACGGCCTTCGGATTTCAATCCCACATCGATGACAGCCATGTCATTTTCGATGCCGGTTACGGTGCCCTTGACGACGCGGCCTTCAAAGCCCTGGTCTTCGCCACCGAGTGATTCGTTTAACATTGCCGCGAAATCGTCGCGGGTTGGAAATGCCGTTGAGGCCATATGGTTCAATCCTTGATAGTCAATTTTTCTGGCCAGGCGGTTGGTTCCGCCGGTCTTGGACCAAAATTGCCGCGGCCACCTCATGCGACCGCCGCATCCTTCAGAAAACCGCCAATATCGAGTGGATGCAAGGCTGAGCACGAACAGCAAAAGCTGCGCCAAAGCCGAGCCGGTTTCTGACCAGCCCGTCTAGCGCATCATTTGTCTGCTATGCCGGATCTTTGTCGCGCCGGCCGCTTATCTTCGCATCCACCAGGGCAATTGCCTGCTGAATGGCGGCGTCTATAGTCAAATTGGTGGTGTCAAGCAAGTAGGCATCTTCTGCCGGCCTGAGCGGTGCGGTGGCCCGGCTCTGGTCGCGCTCGTCGCGTCGCAATATGTCGGCCAGGATATCGTCGAAGCGGACCTGTTCGCCGCGCCGCTTCATTTCCTCGTATCGCCGGACCGCGCGGGCATCCGCCGAGGCCGTCACGAACAGCTTCACATCGGCATCCGGTGCGATGACGGTACCGATGTCGCGGCCATCGAGGACCGCACCGGCCGGCTGATAGGCAAAATCCTTCTGCCGCTTGTCCAGCGCGCGCCGGACGGCCGGGTGGACCGATACCCGGCTGGCCAGGCCGCCGACCACTTCGCTGCGCAGGCCCGGATTGTCGAGCAGGGCTCCGGGAAAATCGCAGGCGGCGAGCGCATCCGCCGGGTTGTCGGCGTCGCCGCCCTGTTCACCCAGCGTCCATCCGACCGCGCGGTAGAGCAGGCCGGTATCGAGGAAGGGCAGGGCGAAATGCCGCGCCAGTTGCTTGGAAATCGTTCCCTTGCCCGAGGCAGTGGGTCCGTCGACGGCGATGATCATGATATTTGGTCCGCCCGGTTGCGCCACGCCTTGATCAGACCGCCCACGGCGATGATGATCCAGACGATCTCTAGCAGCAGCGATGCCAGATTGAAATGGACCAGCAGCGAAAGGGTGAGAAGCAGCGCGCCAAGCAGGTTGGTTCCGTTATAGACAAACGCATTCACCGTCCGGCCGTAGACATTATAGGCATAGGCGGAGACGATCAGGATGCTGCCCGCGATGCCAATGACATTGGCTGAAAAACCGTCGATCATCGTGACGCGAGGCTCGCGAGAAGATTGTCAAAGCCGGGAAAGCTGGTTTCGACCGGCTTGATGTCATCGATCGACAGCCCCGACCGGGTCGCCAGCCCGGCAACGGCGAAACTCATCGCGATCCGGTGGTCCAGCGCGGTCTCGATCACCGCTTTGCCGCGCCCGCCCGAGAGCGCTGCGCCGCCGCTGCCCTCGATCACCAGTCCGTCGTCCTTCTCGGTCAGCACGACGCCGAGCAGGCTCAGGCCCTTCGCCATCTGCGACAGCCGGTCGGATTCCTTGACTCGCAGCTCGTGCAGGCCCGACGTCGTTGTCTGCCCGCTGGCGAGAGCGGCGGCGACGAACAATATCGGAAATTCGTCGATCATGCTGGGCGCGATATCGGCCGGCACGTCGACGCCCACGAGGGCGCTGTGCCGAACCTGTATGTCCGCCACCGGTTCCCCGCCGACCGTGCGCCGCTTCAGAAAACTGATATCGCCGCCCATCTCCTGCAATATTCCAAACAGTCCGGATCGGGTGGGATTGATGCCGATATTCTCGATGATGATATCCGATCCGGGCACGATCAGCGCCGCGACCACAAGGAAGGCCGCGGACGATGGGTCGCCCGGCACCTTGATCCGTTGCGGCTGGAGTTCCGCTTCGCCGGTCAGGGATATCACCCGGCTGCCCTCGGCATCGGTTTCGACCATGATCCGGGCGCCGAATCCCCGCAGCATGGTCTCGGAGTGATCGCGCGTCAGCACCGGTTCGATAATGCGGGTGATGCCCGGCGTGTTGAGCCCCGCCAGCAGAATCGCTGACTTGACCTGGGCAGAAGCGACCGGCAGCCGATATTCAAGAGGAATGGCCGGACAAATGCCGCGCACCGTCAGCGGCAGACAGGATTTGTGGTCGGCGGTCTCCCGGGCCTGAATATCGGCACCCATCGCGGACAGCGGCTCGATCACCCGGCCCATGGGGCGTTTGGTCAGGCTGGCATCGCCAACAAAGGTGGCGCTGATGGCGTGCGATGCGATCAGCCCCATCAGCAATCGGGTCGATGTGCCGCTGTTGCCCATGTCCAGGGCCTGATCCGGTTGCATGAGGCCGCCAACGCCAACCCCGTGAACGGTCCAGACATCGTCGTTCTTCTCAATCCTCGCGCCCATGGCGCGCAGCGCATCAGCGGTGGCGAGCACATCTTCGCCCTCGAGCAGGCCGGTAATGCGGCTCCTGCCAACGGCCAGAGCAGAGAAGATCAATGCCCGGTGGGAAATCGACTTGTCTCCGGGAACCGAAATCTGCCCGGCAAGCGGGCCGCACGGTTTGAACATTGCGGGCTTAGGTGAGGTGCTGATCATGACAAAACTTTGATTGTGGTAGGCACGAATGATTCGTGCAGGAAATTCAAACGGCTTTTGACAGCGCCGCAAAGCTATGGCAAGGCGCGCCGGATTTCGCGGCTGATTTGAGAAAGTCTTGAATCGCCGCCGAGCGGACTTACCTATCAACGAACTGATTTAGACAGGATTTGGATACCAGCCATGGTTAAACCGGAATGGGGCACAAAACGCACATGCCCGAAATGTGGAACGCGCTTTTACGATCTCGGCCGGGAAGATCCGGCAACCTGCGTTGAATGCGGGGAAAGCTTTGTGCCGGAAGCCGTGCTGAAGTCCAAGCAGCCCATGCCGTTTGAATCCGCGCCGAAGAAGGACGCCAAGAAGGATGCGGACTCGGTGGATGATGATGATCTGGACATCAACATCGACGATGACGAACCGTCCCCGGACAACGAAGTTGATCTGGGCGGAGATGATGATCTGGGTGTCTCCAAGGGCAAAGGCGATGACGATCCGGCAGATACCTGATTTTTGATTTGCTTAATGGAGGGCGTCTGGACTAAAGGCGCTCTTCAATTGGGGCCTTAGCTCAGCTGGGAGAGCGCTTCGCTGGCAGCGAAGAGGTCAGCGGTTCGATCCCGCTAGGCTCCACCAATTTTTCGGAAGATAGCCCGTCCGGGGGACGGGCGACCGAGAAATTCCCGAGCGCAAGCGACGGGCCCGAAGCGGGCGGAACTCGCAATCTGTTTTCAACAAATTTGTGAGCCAGCTCTTGTCCATGCCCAAACCCCCTTCCCAGCATGACGCAATAATTCTCGGCGCAGGCGGCGCCGGGCTGATGTGTGCCGCCGTTGCCGGGCAGCGGGGGCGCAAGGTCCTGTTGATCGATCATGCAGACGAGCCAGGCAAGAAAATCCTGATCTCCGGCGGCGGCCGCTGCAACTTCACCAATATCGGCACGGTGCCGGACCGCTATCTGTCGCAGAATCGGCATTTCGCGAAATCGGCCCTGAGTCGCTACGCCGCCGCGGATTTCATCGCGCTGGTCGACCGCCATGGCATCGCCTGGCACGAAAAAACGCTGGGCCAGCTGTTCTGCGACGGATCCGCCCGGCAGATTGTCGCGATGCTGATGGCAGAATGTCCCGCCGATTCGGTGAGTCTGTCGCTCGGCAAGGCGATTACCGCTGTCAGCCACGCAGATGGTCGCTACCGGGTGGAATATGGCGGCGAGACCGCTTTCGCCCCTTCGCTGGTGGTGGCCACGGGCGGGCCGTCCATCCCGAAAATGGGCGCCACAGGATTTGCCTATGATCTGGCCCGTCAGTTCGGATTGAAGATTGTCGAGCCGAGGCCGGCTCTGGTCCCGCTGACCCTGGGCGGGGAGGAAACCCTGTTCCGGTCGCTGTCCGGCGTTGCCGCACCGGTGGTCGCGCGGTGTGGAAAAACCGCTTTTCGGGAAGCCGCGCTGTTCACCCACAAGGGCTTGTCGGGACCCGCGATCCTGCAGATATCCTCCTACTGGCAGCATGGCCAAACGGTTGAAATCGATTTCCTCCCCGATCTGCCAGACGCGTGGCTTTCGCAGGCAAAGCGACAATTGCCCAAGCTGTCGCTGAAAAAAGCCATCAACGCCCATTTGCCTGCCCGTCTGGCCGAGACGCTGCTCGAACGCATCGCGCTGGAAGGCGAACTGGGCAATCTGACCGACAAGAAGCTGGATGACGTCGCGCGGCGCCTGTCGCGCTGGTGCTTCATGCCCAATGGTACCGAAGGGTTTGCCAAGGCGGAAGTCACCGCCGGCGGGGTCAGCACGGCCGAATTATCCTCCAAAAATATGGAAGCTAGGCAAGTGCCCGATTTCTATGCTATTGGCGAGGCTGTTGATGTCACCGGCTGGCTCGGTGGCTATAATTTTCAATGGGCTTGGGCGAGTGGCCATGCTGCCGGTAAGGCAATATGATCCCCAGCGCAGGCCCCTTAATAAAAACAACATCATCTTCATAAACCGCAGGCGACTGGCATTTCCGCGCGGCTTTCACTTTTGCCACGGAATCAGACATTATGCCTTTCTCGAAAATTTCACCGCTTCTCGCCGAGGCGCTCACCGCGCGCGAATATGACAAGCCGACCCCCGTTCAGGCCGCCGTTCTGGAACCGGAAGCGGAAGGCCGCGACCTGATCGTTTCGGCGCAGACCGGTTCCGGCAAGACCGTCGCTTTCGGTCTGGCAATGGCTCCGCAATTGCTCGATGACAATGGGCGCTTCCCGTTTCTGGTTGAGCCGCTGGCGCTGGTTATCGCGCCGACTCGCGAACTCGCCCTGCAGGTGAGCCGGGAACTGACCTGGCTCTATCAGCCTGCCGGTGCCCAGATCGCGACTTGCGTCGGCGGTATGGATGCATCGAAAGAGCGACGCGCTCTCCGGCATGGCGCACATGTCATCGTCGGCACACCTGGCCGGCTTCGCGACCATCTCGAGCGCGGCGCGCTTGACCTGAAAAACCTTCGCGCGGCGGTGCTGGATGAAGCGGATGAAATGCTCGACATGGGATTCCGCGAAGATCTGGAAGAAATTCTCGACGCCACCGGCGAACAGCGCCGGACCCTGATGTTTTCGGCGACCATCCCGAAACCGATCATCAATCTGGCAAAGCGCTACCAGAATGATGCGCTGCGCATTTCCACGGTTGGCGAAGATCGCGGTCATGGCGATATCGCCTATCAGGCAATCACCGTAGCGCCTGCCGACACCGAAAATGCGGTGGTCAATCTGTTGCGCTTCCACGAAGCCGAATCGGCGATGCTGTTCTGCGGCACCCGTGAAGCGGTGCGCCGCCTGCACACCAGCCTGGTTGATCGCGGCTTCAGCGCAGTGGCGCTGTCCGGCGAACATACGCAGAGCGAGCGCAATCAGGCGATGCAGGCCCTGCGCAGCAAGCGCGCACGCGTCTGTGTCGCGACCGATGTCGCGGCCCGCGGTCTCGACCTGCCGACCCTTAGCCTCGTCGTGCATGTCGACATGCCGCGTGATGCCGAAACCCTGCAGCACCGGTCCGGACGGACCGGCCGCGCTGGCAAGAAGGGTACGGCGGTCATCATCGTTCCCTACCAGCGGCGCAAGCGGGTCGAATCGATGCTGCGCGGCGCGAATATCAATGCCGAATGGAAGGATGCGCCGACGCGCGCCGACATTCGCAAGAATGATGCCGAGCGGCTGATCGAGACGCTGCTGCAACCGGTCGAGATCGACGAGGATGACATGGCGCTGGCGAAACGCCTGATGGCGGAAAAGACGCCGGAAGAAATCGCCGCGATGCTGGTGCAGTCGCACCGTGCGAAAATGCCGGCTCCGGAACAGATGCTGGATCGGGGTGCGCAGTCGCAGGCCGCGCCCGGTGGTCCGCGCCCGGGCTTTGAAGATACGGTCTGGTTCAAGATGAACGTCGGCCACAACCAGCGTGCCGATGCCCGCTGGCTGTTGCCGGTATTGTGCCGCCGCGGCCATATTACCAAGAATGAAATTGGCGCGATCCGGATCAACGGCGACGATACGCTGTTCGAAATACCGCGCCGGGTGGTCGACAAGTTCACTGCCGCGATCGCGGAAAAGCGGGAAGCGGGGGGAGACGATACCGACGACATCACGATCACCCAGTTTGAAGGCAAGCCGCGCGACGAAGCCAAGCGCAACCGCAAGAGCGGCCGCGGCGACAATGCGGCAGGCAAGCGCGACTATAGCAACGCCAGCAAGAAATTCGGCGGCAAGAAATTTGGCAAGAACAAATTCGGCGAGAAGAAATTCGGTGACAAGCCGGGTGGCGACAAGCCCTATCAGAAGCGCAAGCCGGACGGCGAGGGCGGATCGGGCGCGGGCGCTCCAAAGCGGGAGTTTGGTGACGGCTTCAAGAAGAAATCGGACTTCAAGGGCGATCGCAAGCCGGGTGGCAAAGGCAATTTTGCCGGTGGCAACAAGAAGCCACATCGCGGCAAGCGTCCTTTTGAAGGGTCAAGGCCGGGTGGCCCAAAAGCCGACTGAGACCAGTGATGACCAGCGCCATCACCATTCTTGTTGATGCCGACGCCTGCCCGGTGAAGGACGAGATCTACCGGGTGGCGGAACGCCACGAGGTGGCCGTGGTGATCGTCAGCAACAGTCCGATCCGGGTTCCCGATCACCCGCTTTTCAGCCGGGTGGTAGTCAGCGACGCGTTCGACGCCGCCGATGACCATATCGCCGAGCGGACCGGGCGCGACACGGTCGTCGTCACTTCGGATATATTGCTGGCGGATCGGTGCGTGAAGGCCGGTGCGGCGGTGGTTGCCCCCAACGGAAAGCCGTTTACCCCGGACTCGATCGGTGCGGCTGTTGCAACGCGAGCGATCATGGCCGACTTGCGCGCTGGCATGGGAACCGAGAATATCGGCGGGCCGCCGCCCTTTTCCAAGAGCGACCGTTCCCGTTTCCTGTCTTCCCTAGATGAAATCCTGGTGCGGCTGAAACGCGCTGGCTAGTTTATCGTTACCTGAAAGGTCAGCGCAAAGCTGCTGACCGGTGCCAGGGCCGCAGCGGTTGCGGTGATGATCGATCCGGCAAGAGATGCACCATAAGGATCACTCTCGTCTGCCCCCGAGGCATTGTCGTCCTCTACCGATGCCGCAGAACCGCAATTGCTGCCGCTTCTCATCGAGCCGGGAACATAGGTGAAGGGACCGGCAAGATTGTCGGTAGCCGCAACGGCATTGGCGGTGGCCGACCCGCTGTTGTTGATCAGGATGCAATATTGCACGACGGCCCCGGGGATGCGCTTGGGATTGGTGGTGCCATTCACGGGATCGCTCAGGATCGAGCTGATCTTGGTAACGCTCAGGGTTGTCGACGGACGGCAGAATGTGAAGTCGTGGATCGACATCGCCTGGTTGCCCGAGGCCGTGGGTGTCGTGGGCAAATGGTTGCCATATATGACGGTTACCGAATCCACCGGCGAGGTGAAGGTCACGACGACATTGCCAAACGGGTCCGTAGCGCCCGACGCGCCGTCCCCGATCACGCTGTTGCCGCTGACATAATTGGCGGTGTTGTTCGACAGCGTCGGCAGCACCGTCGCTCCGTTGTAGGTGCCGGTTACGGTTACCTTGTCGGTGAACTGGCTGGCGGCAAAGTCGATATCGAAAATCTTGAACTGGAGACCGGGAACGGCGGTCGGCAAGGTCAGCGTCGTGCTGGAGACATGGGTCTCGTTGCCGTTGTTCATGTAGAAATAGAGCGCCTGGGTGCCGGCAGGACCGCCGCCGCTGTTGTCGGTCGTGATCGAAGGCGTGCCGTTGGTAAATCCGCTCGGCGGCGGCGTGACCGCAAAGACGATATTGCCGAGGCCGGGCACGGAGTAGCTGTTGCCAAGCGCCGCGGCCGGTGACCATGTCGTCGGCGCGGCCCAGCTAAAATTGATCTGATTGGTAATGGAACAGACCGTGGTCAGCGGCGGCACGTAACCTGGCAGTCGACCGCCTGCGGTAAAGCTGACGGTGGCATAGTCATCTTCGCCGGTGACCCCGTTGTTCGGGGTGGAATCAAAGTCATATGCGGAAGAACTTCGAATTTGGGCATTGTTGGTGATTGTACCGGACGTCGCGGTGATCGTGACATTCAATTCGATCGTAACCGTCTGACCGGGCGCAATCGCGGTTCCGAGTGTCCAGATTCCGCCGCTGAACGTGCCGGTACCCGAAGTGCTGGTAAGCGTCACGCCGGCAGGCAGCGTGTCGCTGACCGTGACGCCGGTGGCCGTCAATGTTGATGCGGCGGCATTGGTAACCGACAAGGTGTATTTTCCGGTATTCGAAGAGGTTGCGCCGAAGCTCTTGCTCAAGGAAAGGTCGGCAAAGGGCGGCAGCTGGGTCACATATAAATCTGCGCGCCGGAATGACCCGACATCGACGCCTTGCTGGTCGCAGATCCGCAAGGTCCAGGTGCCTTGCGCATTTTCCCCGTCAAAGGCCGACAGGCTGGCCTGCGGAATTTTGGTGCTGTTGTAGACGGGAGTCAGCGGATCGTTCGACGTGTGCGATGCAATGGTTCCGCCACTGGCTTCGTCGTCAAACCGGACATTCAGATTGTCTGCGGCGCCCCCTAGGAAATCCATCAGCGTGACGACGGTTCCGGTTGGCGAGGTTAGCGTGATCCTGAGGTCGCGGCGATAGGTGTGGTCGAGCAATATGCCGATATCGACATCCCCCACCAGATAGCTTGTTCCGACGCTGAAGGTGCGGTTTACCGTGGCAGGGCAGGCATTGTCGGGAATCGCGATGGTGCTGCTGTTGGAATAGGTGGTGACGGTTTGGGCGTCCGCCGTTTCAATCGGCAACAGCGCGGCGATGCATAGACACAGCCATCCCGCAAGGAATGTGTGAAACGTCCGTCGGATCTGGCCCCCGAAAGATTTCCCCAAAATCATCCGCCATGTCTATGCAAGTTTGGCTAATTAATGGTTAATAACCGCCAAGCACGGGTATCATTTTACAACTATTTCAATATGTTCATGCCTTCGAAATTGGCAATATCGAACTATGCCGCAGGCGGCTCGACCGGATTCCAGTCGCCGCGGCCTGCCATCCACAGGCTGATCGCGGCGATCGCCGCGGTGTCGGCGCGCAATATTCGGGGGCCGAGTGATACGGGGACGGACTGGGGCAGGGCGCGGATCAAGTCATTTTCGCCGTCGGAGAAACCGCCTTCCGGGCCGATCAGGATCGCGGCCGGACCGGCATGGGCGACCAGGGCCTTGCGGAAACTGCCCTCTCCGGACGCATGGATGCGCTCGTCGGCAAAGAACAGATGCCGGTCCGCTGGCCATTGCTCGAGCATCGTCGCCAGTTTCGTCAGCGGATCGAGCGACGGAAGCGCGGTCCTTTCGCACTGTTCCGCCGCCTCGACGATGTGGGCGTGCAATTTTTCCGGCCTTATGCCGGGACCCTGGGTGCGCTCGGTCTGCACCGGCAGGATACGGTCGACGCCCAGCTCGGTGGCCTTTTCGACGATCCAGTTGAAACGGTCCTTCTTGATCGGTGCGGTGCACAGCCACAGGTCGGGGACATTTTCCCGGCCGCGGGTCTTGCCGTCGATCGCAAGCATCATTTCGCGCTTGCCCAGGGCGCTCACGTGGGCCAGATATTCTCCGCTGCGGTCATCGAACAGCTTGACCGGATCGCCCTGTTTGATCCGCATCACCTTGAGTAGATAATGGGCATGGCTGCCTTCAAGCCGGATTTCGGCGCCGTCGGCCAGTTCGGCATCGACGAACAGGCGCGGGGCGCTGTGCGGAGGATAGGCAGGGGTAGCGGGCATGTGCGTGGTGTAGCGCGGGGTTGGGTTCTCGTCATGCTGAATTTACTTCAGCATCTCGCTCGGCAGATTGCCTGTCGCCGATGGAGGTCCTGAAACAAGTTCAGGATGACGAATTCACGAAATGGCGATAAGCGGCTATCATGACGAACCACTCCGATCAGATCGTTCCCGATTCCGAGCATAGAGGCATTGTCGGCCTGCTGCCTTCCGCGGCCCGGCCCTATGCCTTGCTTGCCCGATTTGATCGCCCGATCGGCTGGTGGCTGCTGTTCTGGCCATGTGCCTGGGGCGTGGCGCTTGCGGGCGGCGCGGTTCAGCGCTGGGAGCTGCTGCTCTGGCTGCTGCTCGGTGCGATCGCGATGCGGGGGGCAGGCTGCGTCTATAATGATATCGTCGACCGCGATCTCGACCGCCAGGTGGCACGGACCCGTTCGCGGCCGCTTGCCAGCGGCGCCGTGTCGCTCCGGGCCGCGTGGCTCTGGCTGGGGCTGCTCTGCCTGATCGGGCTGACCGTCTGGCTGCAGATCAACGGCACGGCCAAGCTGGTAGCGCTGGGCAGCCTGGCGCTGGTTGCCGCCTATCCGTTCATGAAGCGCATCACCTGGTGGCCGCAGGCTTGGCTCGGGCTGGTGTTCAGCTGGGGCGCGCTGGTCGGTTGGGTGGCGATTGATCCCGGGTTTCGCTGGCCGACGGTCCTTCTGTACACCGGTTCGATCTTCTGGGTGATCGGCTATGACACGATCTACGCGCTGCAGGACCGCGAGGATGACGCTTTGGTCGGCATCCGGTCCAGCGCGCTGCGCCTCGGCGACAATGTCCGTTTCGGCGTGCTGGCCTTTTACCTGACAGCACTGGCAAGCTGGGCAGCTGCCTTCTGGATGCTGCGGCCGCAATGGCTGGCGCTGGTCGCGCTCGTGCCAGTGGGACTGCATCTCCTGTGGCAGGTGATGACCCTGAATAGCGCCGATGGCGATGACGCGCTCGCCAAGTTTCGGTCCAACCGATTTGCCGGCCTGCTGATGTTCCTCGCCTGTCTGGTGATCGGGCAGGCGGGCTAGCCGCCGGACAATTGGATTGCGTTTCGCAACCCATGCGGGTTATGCTGCTTAACCGAATAGTTAAGCCAACGCCAATTCCCGGAGACCTTTGCATGAAAACACGCCGCCTGGGCCGCAGCCCGATCTATGTTTCCGAAATCTGCATGGGGACGATGACCTTCGGCAGCGGTGCCGACGAGGCAATGGCGCACCGGATCATGGATGAATCGGTGGAGGCGGGGATCAATTTCTTCGACACCGCGGAAAATTACCCGGTGCCACCAAAGCGCGAATGGGCAGGCGAGACCGAGAATATCGTCGGGCGCTGGCTGAAGGGCAAGGATCGCGACAGCCTGATCATCGCCACCAAAGTCTCCGGGCCCAGCCATGGCTGGCTCGCATCATCGCAGCGCGCGGGGATGACGGCACTGGACCGGCACAATATCGTGCGCGCGCTGGATGCCAGTCTGAAGCGGCTGCAGACCGACTATATCGATCTCTACCAGACCCACTGGCCCGACCATGGCACCGCCTATGACGAGACCATGGAAGTGCTCGACGAGCAAATCAGGGCCGGGAAAATCCGTGCGATCGGTTGTTCGAACGAAACCAGCTGGGGACTGATGAAGTCGCTCGAGGCCTCCGAACGGCTTGGTGTCACCCGCTATTGCACGATCCAGAATAATTTCAGCATGAACAATCGCCGGTTCGAGGATGAGCTGGCGCAGGTTTGCAACCAGGAAGGGGTCAGCCTGATTCCCTATTCTCCGCTTGCTGGCGGGGCCTTGTCGGGCAAATATAATGACGGAGCGCAGCCGGAGGGTGCGCGTTTCTCTTCCTATCTGAAAATGGGTGGACGGCAGGCGAAAATGGCCGAGCGGTTCGTCAATCCCAAGTCGGAGGAATCAACCAAGCGCTTCATGGCGATCGCCGATGAACTGGGCGTGGCGCCGGTGACGCTGGCGACCGCCTGGTCGAAGCAGCATGATTTTGTCGCCTCGACCATTGTCGGTGCAACCCATACCGACCAGCTGCCGGATATTTTTGCCGCCGCCGATCTGGTGCTGAGCGACGAGATCATGAAGCGGATCTACAAGATCAGCCGGGAAATCATGTATCCGATGGGCTGAGCGCCAAGGAGAAGGACAGATCATGAACCGCTTTCTGGAACATACCGGTGCGAAATATCCGATCGTGCAGGCGCCGATGGGCTGGATCGCCCGGTCGCAGCTGGCGTCGGCCGTGTGCAACGCCGGAGGCTTGGGAATCATCGAGACCAGCTCAGGCGAAACCGAAGCCTGCATGGCCGAGATCGAGAAGATGAAGAAACTGACCGACGCCCCATTTGGGGTGAACCTGCCGATCATGTTCCTGAAGAATCCGGCGATCCTGGACCATATCTGCGGATCGGGCGTTAAATTTGTCACCACCTCGGCCGGCAGCCCGCGCAAATTTGTCGGACCGCTGCAGGAGGCCGGGATCATCGTCTATCACGCGGTGCCCACTGTCGCCGCGGCGATGGGCTGCGTCGAGGCGGGGGTCGATGGCCTGATCGTCGAGGGTGCCGAAGGCGGCGGCTTCAAGAATCCCGAGGAAGTGTCGACGCTGGTGCTGCTGCAGGCGATTCGCAAGCAGACCGATATCCCGATGGTTGCGGCCGGCGGCATTGCCGACGGCAAGGGCATGGCGGCGGCCTTTGCGCTGGGCGCGGAAGCCATCCAGATGGGCACGCGCTTTGTCTCGAGCGCCGAAAGCCCGGTGCACCACAATTACAAGCAGGCGATCATCGATGCCAAGGAGACCGGCACCTATGTGCTGAACAAGAAGGCCTCGCCCTGCATCCGCGCGCTGAAGACCGAACGGACCGCCAAGATTTACGAGGACGGCCTGATGCCGCCGGATACGTTCAAGGGCATCATGGACGTCTATTTCGGTGGCGATATGGAGGCGTCGGTCGGCCTCGCCGGGCAGTCTTCCGGTTTGATTGACGAGGTAAAAACTGCCAGACAGATTATCGACGAGACGGTGACCGAATTTTTCGAGATCACCGCAAGACTGGGCGCGCTGAGCGCGGCCCAGAGTTTCTAGAAAACCACAAGAGAGGAATTTCCGATGAGCCAGTTTCCCGAAGCCAAGCAATTGTTTACCACCGTCACCGAGGACGGCAGGTCGATCCTGTCGATCGAGCCCTATGACGTGCCCGAACCGAAGGAGCATGAAGTCGTCGTGCGGATGGAAGCGGTGCCGATCAACCCGTCCGATCTCGGCCTGCTGACCGCGGCTGCCAATATGGAGACGGTGCGCAGCGAAACCGTCGACGGGCATCCCGCTCTGGTCGCCGACGTGGAGCCTGCCATGCAACCCTTCTTCAAGGGCCGCGCCGGCAAGAAACTGGCGGCCGGCAACGAAGGCGCCGGGACCGTGGTCGCCGCCGGATCATCGGATGCGGCGCAGGCAATGATCGGCAAGGTCGTGACGATAGTGGGCGGCGAGATGTACCGCACCCACCGGGTGATGCCGGCGATGATGTGCGTGCCGCTGCCGGACGGCGCGCCGGCCAAGGAGGGCGCGTCCCTGTTCGTCAATCCGATGACCGTGCAGGGCTTTCTCAACACGATGCGGGCCGAGGGCCACGAAGCGCTGGTCCATACCGCTGCCGCGTCCAACCTCGGGCAGATGCTGGCGAAGCTGTGCCTCAAGGAAGGCGTCGACCTGGTCGCCATCGTGCGGTCGGACGCGCAGAAGAAGATCCTGACCGATATCGGCCTGACCCATGTCATCGACAGCAGCAAGGACGATTTCATGGACAAGCTGATCGCGGCGCTGGCCGAAACCGGTGCAACGCTCGGCTTCGACGCGATCGGCGGCGGCAAGATGGCGAGCTATATCCTGACTGCCATGGAAAAGGCAGCGGCAGTGCGCGGGGCGGAATTCAGCGTCTACGGTTCGACCACCAACAAGCAGGTCTATATCTATGGCCGGCTCGACACCGGCGAAACCATCCTCGGCGGCGGTCTTGGCCTCTACTGGGGCGTCGGCGGCTGGCTGCTCACCCCGCATCTCGAAAAGGTCGGCGGCGAACGGATGATGGAAATGCGCATGTACACGGTCGAGGAGCGCAACGGCATCTTCAACAGCGAATATTCCAGCGAAATCAGCCTGATGGACATGATCGATCCGGCGATTGCCAAGGGTTATGAGAAGAAGGCCACGGGTGAGAAGGTGCTGGTCAATCCGAGCCTTTAGAAGAACGGGGTCAGAACCTTCCCTCCGGACATGATCCGTTACCCAGAGCGGCAATGCGTCAGTGGTACGATTACCGCTCTGGGTGCTGAAACGAGTTCGGGATGACGAAGGCTGTTCGTTGAGGCTGACTTTCCCTCTCCCGTGAGGGAGAGGGATGCACAGACTTGATGAGCGAAGCGAATTTTGTCGGAGCGGGGTGAGGGTGTACTGCCGGTGGGTTGGTCCACTCAGTCACCACTCGAGCACCCTCATCCAACTGCGGCTAACCAGCAGCGCTGGTATGCCTTCGTATCCTTCTCCCTCAAGGGAGAAGGGGGCTCAGGCGTAGCTCACCACCTCCCACTCGATCCTGTTCCAGTCGAAGAAGTAGAAGCGGCGTCCTGGCTCGTAATCGCTGTGGGCGAAGGGCTCCAGCCCTGCCGCGACCACCCCGGCCTCGACCGCGTCGAGATCATTGACGGTGACGCCGATATGATTCATCGGTTCGCCCTTGTTGAATGCGGGATCAGCGGCCTCCACCCCAGCATTGGTGTAGAGCGCGATGTAGCTGTCATCCGTGCCGATATGGATCGTGTGGCCACCCAACATTGACGGCCCCTCCCACCGGATATGCCAGCCAAACAGATCGCGCAGCAGGGCGGCGCTCCGTTGCGGGTCGCTGACCGTGATGTTGACGTGTTCCAATGTGGCGTTGGTCATTTCTCATTTCCTTTCTCCTTTGGTGCAATGGAAGCTTTGGAGGCTTGGAAGCCGCTAAAAAATTCGGATCTCCCGTTCCCCAATCTCCGTGCTTGCGATTCGTACAACCTCAAGCTAAGTTGAGGTCAAGAGATTATTTGGTGCGCCGTCATTGCGAGCATAGCGAAGCAATCCAGAGCCGCGGGTGACGCCCTGGATTGCTTCGCTGCGCTCGCAATGACGAACAAGGCAGGCCTGCTCGTCACTTGCGGCGATGGCCTGTGCCCCAAACGGTGTCTCCTGCCTCCGGGGCTCCGCAGCAAGTGCGGAGCACATAGTGAAGGAACCAACCATGCCCGAAAGCAAATCCCTGACCATCGGCGCCCTGGCCGCTCGCACCGGCCTGTCGGTCTCGGCCATACGATTCTACGAGGACAAGGGGCTGGTCGAGCCGTTTCGTTCCAGCGGCGGTCAGCGGCGCTTCCTGCGGTCGGATATCCGGCGGCTGAGCTTCGTCCTGATCGCCCAGCAGCTGGGGCTGAGCATCGGCGAGATCGGGCGCCAGCTGGCCAAGCTGCCGCATGGCCGTACCCCGACCCAGTCCGACTGGACGCGGATCAGCAAGGCGATGCGCGGCGTGATCGATGCCCGGATCGCCGAGCTGGAGCGGACCCGCAACCGGCTCGACGGCTGTATCGGCTGCGGCTGCCTCAGCCTGCAGAAATGCGCGCTTTACAATCCGGACGATCGGGCCGGTCTCAAGGGTCCGGGGCCGCAGCTCGTGCTGAATGATTGAACCGGTCGACGCTTTCATCGCGATATGCCATGGGCCGGCCAGCCGCGCTGATTTCGGAAAGCGAGCCGATCGACTGAAAGGCGGGAACGCATGTTCAATTTACGCGTAGTTACAGCCATGGAAAAATCAAAATTGCTCGATCGCGGCATCAAAATCAAACATCGCGAAGATTTCGCTACCGCCCTGAAGGCGATGGTATCGCAACCGGAATTTCCGTGCGTCGGCGCCAAATCCGCGCTGGCCCGGGACAATCTGCGGGTGATAGCCGGCTATAGTCTCGACAGCAGCTGGGACGACCTGGAAATCCATCGCGAGCTGCTCGCCTGGGCCAAGGAATATCGCGGGTCCAGCGAAGGCCTGCGTAGTCTGGCGGTGATTTTTGACGGGCCGCTGGATCTGTCCGAAGCCGAATTTGAAAAGCTGTTGTGGACGCGGATCCAGTCGCTGGCGGACAAGGATGCCTGGCTGGGCCAGGATTATGATCCCCGGGTCAGCGCGGACCCCAAGGATCCGCATTTCTCGCTCAGCTTTGGCGGAGAGGCCTTTTTTGTTATCGGTCTGCATCCCAACGCCTCGCGCCCGGCGCGCCGCTTTGCCTACCCAATGCTGGTGTTCAACCTGCACGACCAGTTCGAGCGGCTGCGCGAACATGGCACCTACGAGAAGATGCGGGAAACCATCCTGACGCGCGACGAGAAGCTGGCCGGCGACATCAACCCGATGCTTTCGAAATATGGCGAGTCCAGCGAAGCCCGGCAATATAGTGGCCGCAAGGTCGGCGACGACTGGCAATGCCCGTTCCAGGACCGGCGCAGCCGATGAGCAAATGGCGTATTCCGCCGCGCTCGGGCGCGGCATTCCGGCTCAGGCGCGGCGAATATCTCGAGGTGATCGATCCGGACGGCGGCCAGGTGTCCGATCTGCTGGCCTATAATGCCAGCGATGTCAGAGAAGCATTGTCCAATGGCCGGACCTTTGATTACGAGGAAACGATCCGGCTAAGCGCGGGAAACCGGCTGTGGTCCAATCGCTCCAACGCGATGCTGACGATTGTCGAGGATACGGTCGGGTCGCACGACTTTCTGCTGACGCCGTGCAGCGAGGACACGTTCCGGCATTTCTATCCCGACAAGCCCGTCCACCGCGGATGCTTCGGCAATCTCGCCGAGGTGCTGGCCACCTTCGGCATTGAACGGGACGCCATCCCGTGCGCGTTCAATGTGTTCATGAATGTCCCGGTCGATCAGGCAACAGGCCGGCTGGAAGTACTGCCGCCGACCAGCAAGGCCGGCGACCGGCTGCGGCTGCGGGCGGAGATGGATCTGGTGATCGGGCTTACCGCCTGCTCGGCCTATGCCTCCAACGGCGGGACGTTCAAGCCTATTGACTACCGGGTGCTGCCGAGCGGAGCGGAGCAGACTTGATCCGGACCTTGTCCGATCGTCGGTCGCTTGCGCCTGTCGATCTGTCCCCGGCTGGCTGAGGCGGCGCTTATCTGATGTGGACCGAGCCCGAAGAGGGCAGGCTGGGTTCGACAGGAGCCGTCGTCACGGCTATAGCGGGGCCGTACATGACCCGCAGACTTTTTCCTCTCAGCGCGCTGCTGCTCGGTTCCCTGTTCCTGCTGATCGCGGGCGGAATCAACGGCTTGATTCTGCCGATCCGCGGTATGAGCGAGGGTTTCAGCGCCTTTTCTCTGGGTCTGCTCGGCACCGGCTGGGCCGCGGGCTATGTGCTGGGCTGCATCTATACGCCGGTGCTGGTTGCGGGTGCAGGGCACATCCGGGTGTTCAGCGTACTGGCGGCGACGGCGGCGATCGTGATCCTGTTGTCGGCGATGTTCCCGAGTCCGTGGGTCTGGATACCGCTGCGCGGCATTTCCGGCTTCTGCTTTGCCGGAGCGGCGATGATCGTCGAAAGCTGGCTCAACGAGGAGGTCGACTCGTCGATCCGGGGCCAGGTCTTCGGCACCTATACGATGATCAACCTGGCAGGGTCCACCGGCGGTCAGCTGCTGCTGATCGGTGCGGATGTCTCGACCGCCTGGTATTTCATGCTGGGCGCGATCTTCTATTGCCTGGCGCTGATCCCGACGGCGATCAGCACGCGGCGCGCGCCGGCGCCGCTGTTCGAGGTCAAGCTCAAGCTGTTGCAGCTCTGGCAGAACTCGCCGGTGGCGGTGTTTGCGGTGCTGATGATCGGGATTTCCAACGGCGGCTTTGGCGCGCTGGCGCCGGTCTATGCCGAGCGCATCGGCCTCGACCTGACCACCATCGTCCTGTTCAGCAGCCTGCCGATCCTGGCGGGTGCTGCCGCGCAGATTCCGGTGGGCAGGGCCTCGGACCGGTTCGACCGGCGCAAGGTGCTGGTGCTGACGGCGCTGATCGCGATTGCGGCGAGCAGCGGCTTCCTGTTCATGCAGCCGGAGACGGCCCATGCCAATCTTCTGCTTGGCGGAGCGCTGGGCGCGATGATCTATGCCATGTATCCGATCATCGTTGCGCATGCCAATGACCATGCCGGACCGGGCGACTATATCAGCACCAGCGGCGGGCTGCTGCTGGTGTTCGGGATCGGTTCGATCATCGGACCGTTCATCGGCGGCTTGGCGATCACCCTGTCGGGGCCGCTGGCGCTGTTCTGGACGATGATGGCGGCCCATGTCCTGATCCTGCTGTTCTCGATCTGGCGGATCCAGCGGCGCGAGAAGCTGGACAGCGCGGACAAGGGCAGCTTCCAGAATATCCCGCCGGCGCGCCATTCGACGCCGGAAACCGGGGTGCTGGCCGGTGGGCAGGAGCGGGAGTAGGAGCCGGCGGTTTCCGGCGGCTACAGCCCGAGCGACTTGCGGAGCGCATCGTTGATGCGGGTTTGCCAGCCGGCACCGGTGGCCCTGAACCTTTCCACCACCGCCTGGTCCAGCCGCAGGGTGACCTGCTGCTTGGGGTTTTTCAGTTTCGGGCGGCCGGGTTTGGTGAGGGTGCCGTCGGCGGGGCGGATCAGTTTGCTTCCGTGCCAGATGGCCGCGCGCTCAAACTGATCGTCTGTCCATTCCGGCGCATCATCAGGATCGACCCAGGGCTTCTTCGACTTTTCGTTGCTCTCGTTCATTGGCTTTCCGCAGTGAAATGATTCTTCGGGTGGCTCCACGTTCGGTCCAGACCAGGACGACGGTACGGCCGCCGATATATCCGTAAGTTATGAACCGTTTTTCTCCATATTCCTGTCGGTCGTCCAATTGCGAAATATGCCGCGAACGAAAAATCTCTTCCGCATCCGCGAAGTCCAGTCCCCGGGCTTCCAGGGTTTGTTGCCGCTTCGCCGGATCGAAGGATATCCTCATTCAGCATATTTTGCCGAGCCGACGTGAGCTTGTCGTCCCATTTTGTGGCTCTGACCGAAACAGACAAAAGCTGCAATTAATGTAGTTACGTTTATAGCGAGAGTCAATGCGAGTGGGCAAGATTTCCCTCACGGGTAAAAGAGGGGAGACTATAAATACCGTTAGCCCTGAGCTTGTCGAAGGGCGCTTGGCGGTCAAAAGCGGGCCGCACCTTTCGACGCGGGTCGGGGTTCGACAGGCTCACCCCTAACGGAAAAGAAGGGACGGATAATAATCCCGTTAGCCCTGAGTCGGTCGAAGGGCGGTTCTGTTTTGGGAGCGGACCAGGCTTGCAGACAAGAGGCGGGTTTCGCTAGGCTCACTGCTAACAGATGTGGAGTTTGGGAATTGACAGAAGCGGTCAATTGCGACTTTCCGTTAGTCCTGAGCTTGTCGAAGGACGCCTCTCGGTCAAGAACAGGCTATGGCGTTCTATACCTATATCCTGGAATGTTCCGATGGCAGTTTCTACACCGGCCACACTGATAATCTCGACCAGCGTTTTGCGCAGCATCAGAGCGGCTATATCACCGGCTATACTTTCAAGCGGCGCCCTGTCGAACTGGCCTGGTCCGAGTATTTCGCGACCCGTTATGAAGCGCTGGAGGCAGAAAAGCGGATCAAGGGCTGGACCAGGGCCAAAAAGCAGGCGCTGATTGCGGGGGACTGGACGTTGCTGTCCGAGCTGGCCCGGAACTCTGGTGATCGACGATAGGCGGGGTTCGACAGGCTCACCCCTAACGGCAGTAAGGCAGAATCCGAATAATACCGTTAGCCCTGAGCTTGTCGAAGGGCGCCTGTCGGCTAGCCACCGTCCTCACTCCGCCGCCAGCAATTCTTCCGCGGCGTTGAGGTCCACCGACACCAGCTGCGAAATGCCGCGTTCTATCATGGTCACGCCGAACAGGCGGTGCATGCGGCTCATGGTAACGGCATTGTGAGTGACGATCAGGTAGCGGGTGCTGGTTTCGGCGACCATCTTGTCGAGCAGGTCGCAGAAGCGCTCGATATTGGCGTCGTCGAGCGGCGCGTCGACCTCGTCGAGGACGCAGATCGGGGCGGGGTTGGTGAGGAACAGGCCGAAGATCAGGGCGACGGCGGTCAGCGCCTGTTCGCCGCCCGACAGCAGGGTCAGCGAGGTCAGTTTCTTGCCCGGCGGCTGGGCCATGATCTCGAGGCCGGCCTCCAGCGGATCGTCGCTGTTGATCATCTCGAGATGCGCCTTGCCGCCGTCGAACAGGGTAGCGAACAGCCGCTGGAAATGGCGGTCGACTTCCTCGAAGGCTGCGAGCAGGCGCTGGCGGCCTTCGCGGTTGAGGCTACCGATCGAGCCGCGGAGCTGGTGGATCGCCTCGTTCAGCTCCTCGCTTTCCTTGGTGGATTTTTCCCACTCGGTTTCCAGTTCGGCGAGTTCGTCGGCGGCGACCAGATTGACCGGGCCGATCCGCTCGCGGCTGAGCGACAGCCGTTCCAGTTCCGCCGATTCCTGCGCGGCGTCCCCGACCGTATTTTCGTCAAATTCCAGCTTCTTCGGCAGCACCGGCGCCGGGCATTCGAATTTCTCCGCCGAAATCCGGCCCATCTCCATCCGGCGCAGGTCCTGGTTCTCCGCCCGCGCCTTGGCACCGGCTCGGGTTTCACGGGCCTGGCTGAGCGCTTCGCTAGCCTGGGCGAGCCGGTCCTCATGGTCACGCTGGGCCAGTTCGGCGGCCTGCAGCGCTGCGTCCTTTTCCGCGACCTTGTCGTTCAGCGCATCCTGCTGCTCCGCCAGTTTCGTCACTTCGACCTCGATCACCCGGGGGCGGTCGGCGAGACCTTCGACCTCGGCCTCGATCAGCGCGCCGCGCCGGGCCATTTCCTTCATCCGCGCCTCGGCCTCGCCGGAACGGTCCTGCCAGGAGCGGATCTGTGCGCTGGCGACGGCCTTCTGTTCCTTCACCTGCGCCAGCTTCTGGTCGATCGCGGAGAGCGCCGCCTGCGCCGCCATCACCCGGCCGCGGGCGGCATCGCGCTGGTCCTGGAGTGCGGATCGGGCCTGTTCCTGCGCGGCGCCATCGGGCTGGCTGGCCCGTTCCTTTTGCGCCGCTTCCAGCTCGGCGCGCGCGGTCGCGCTTTCCGCCTGCAGCGCGGCATCCCGTTCGGCGAGGCTGGCGGTGCGCTTGCGCAGCCAGGCCAGCGCCTCTTCCGCCTGGTCGGCTTCGCGCAGCGTGCGGCGCAGGGCTTCCTCCGCTTCGCGCCGGGCCGTCCGAGCTTCAGCCAGCTGCGTTTCAATGGTGGCGATCGCCTCGCGCTGCGTTTCCAGCGCTGTCTCCGCCTCGGCAACCTTCGCCCCGGCGGGCACCAGCAGCTCCTGCAGCTGGCGCAGGCGATTGGCGCGGACCAGCCGTTCGGCGCTGGCATTGCCGTCGTCGCGGGCAACAAAGCCGTCCCAGCGGCGCAGCGATCCCGCTTTCGTCACCAGCCGCTGGCCAACGGTGAGGGCCTGGTCCTCGTCGCTGTCGGCGACAAATATCTGCGAAAGGCGTGCGTGCAGTTCGGCCGGGGCCTCGACTTGGCCCAGCAGGCTTTCGGTTCCTGCCGGTGCTTCGCCGGTGGCAACGGGCTGGCCGCCGCCCCAGAAGCGGTCGCCCGCTTCGCCGACGGAGGCGAGCAGGTCGTCGCCCAGCGCCGCAGCCAGCGCCCGTTCGAAGCCCGCCGCCGGCTTGACCCGGTCGATCGCCTTGCTGGTGCTTTCGGCCTTCGACAATTCCCGGTCGAGCGCGTCATGTTCGGATTTCAGTCCCGCCAGTTCCGCCTTCAGCCCGGCGAGGCCGGACTGCGCGGCATCGCGGGCCGCCGTGGCCTCTATCCGCTGTTCTTCCAGAGATGCAATCCTGCCGCCGCTGCCATCGGCGGTTTTCTGGGCGGCCTCGCGCGCGGCAACCGCTTCGGCAAGGGCCGTTTCAAGTTCGCCTTCGTCGCCCATTTCGGCGCGTTCCGCCTTCAGCCGGTCCAGCTCGACGGCGAGCCGGTCGTGGCGGACCTGCGCCGCGTCGACGGCGGCGTTGGCGACCTTGATCTCGGCCTGGATCCGCGCTTCCTCGGCGACCGCCTTGGCCAGCTCGACCTCCGCTTCGCTGGCGGCGCGCTCGGCGCGTTCCGCGCCGCGCTCCAGATCGGGGCGCTCCTTGTTGAGCTCGGACAATTCGGTCGCCAGCCGTTTCTCGTCTTGTTCGAGGCGGTCGAGCGCCTCCATCGCGTCGCGGGTCAGCTGGTCCTCGCGGGCGTTGTCGTCATGGATGCGCTGGGCCTGCGCCTGCAGGTCGAGCAGGCGGGATTTGAGATTGTCGCGCTCGTTGGTCAGGGTCAGCAGCCGGTGGCTGGACTCGCTGGCCTGCTCGCGCGTGCGCTGGACCTCGGCGCGCAGGATGCCGAGCGCCCTGGCGCTTTCATTCTGGGCGGTGACCGCTGCCTGCTGTTCGGCCTGGGCTGCGCTGACGCTGGCTTCCGCGGCTTCCGCCTCGGCCCGGGCAAGATCGGCGGCAGCGGCGGCCTCGCGCCAGCGGGCATAGATCAGCCGGCCCTCGACGGTGGTGATTTCCGCGCTGAGCTTGCGGTAGCGCTCGGCCTGCTTGGCCTGCCGCCGGAGGTTGGCGGCGCGCTGCTCCATGTCGCCCAATATGTCGTCGAGCCGGGACAGGTTCTTTTCCGCCGCGCGCAGTTTCTGTTCGGCATCGCGGCGGCGGACGTGCAGGCCAGAGATGCCTGCGGCTTCCTCCAGCATTTCCCGCCGCGCCTCGGGCTTGGACGAGATGATGTTGGAAATCTTGCCCTGGCTGACCAGCGCCGGGCTGTGCGCGCCGGTGGCGGCGTCGGCGAAGATCAGCGCGATATCCTTGGCCCGGACGTCGGTGCCATTGGCGCGATAGGCCGAGCCGGCGCCGCGCTCGATCCGGCGGACGATTTCCAGTTCACTGTCATTGTCGCCGACGTGCAGCGAGGTGACGTCGTCGGTTTCCCGTTCCGCGGTCAGCGTGACTTCGGCAAACTGCCGCTCCGGCCGATCCTCGGTGCCGGCGAAGATCACGTCTTCCATGCCGCCGCCGCGCATCGACTTGGCGCTGTTTTCGCCCATCACCCAGCGGATCGCCTCGAGCAGGTTGGACTTGCCGCAGCCATTGGGCCCGACCACGCCGGTCAGTCCTTTTTCGATGCGCAGCTCGGTCGGGTCGACAAAGCTTTTGAAGCCCGAGAGTCTGAGCTTCTTTATCTGCACGGACTATGTCCCGTGCTGTCTCTGTCAGTCCCCCGGATCAAATCGCGCCCCCCCTGGCGATTGGACCGGCGCCTAACGGGCGCCAGCCTCCTTCAGCTTGGTTTCGATCATCGCCCAGTTGGTGCCTTCGACCTTCTGGCCATTGATCAGGAATGTCGGCGTGCCCTCGATATTATATTCCTCGGCGGCTTTCTGGGTGCCCTCCATCAGGGCGTCGGCGGCTGCCGGATCGGAGAGGCAGGCCTTGGCCTGGTCCTCGGAAATGCCGCGCTGCTGGAAGAAGCTGATCAGGCCCAGTTGCTCGGCGAGCCGGACAAAGCGCGAGTCGGGTGCTGCCTTCAAAATGTCGCTATAGGTTGCCTCACCCATGGCCTGGGCCTTTTCGAACATCGTGCCCTGATAGCCCAGCGCCTGTTCGGTCAGTGGGAAATAGGGGCTCGCACCACCGCAGCGCGACAGGATGGCGGCAGACAGGTCGAGCGGATCGCGGACGAAATTGCGGATCTCGAAGCTGACCTTGCCGCTTTCGACATAGGTGTCGCGCAGCGGCGCAAAGGCCTGCTCGCCGAAATCCTTGCAGTGCGAGCAGGTGATGGACATATATTCGACCAGCTTGATCGGTGCATCGGGGTTGCCCATGACAATGCCGCCGGCGTCGGTCTTCGACACGGTTTCCGACCATTTCTGTCCAGCAGGGGCCTCGACCGCTTCAACGGTACCGGACGCGCTGGCTCCGCTTTCGCCTTCGGTTGCGTCGCCGCACGCGGTCAGGGCCAGAGCAAGGGAAATCGGAAGAAGTACAAGGGAATTACGCATGATAGGGTTCCTGTTCCAAATGATGTCTATTGTTTCGGGAGCGCGGCGAGAACCGGCTGCAGGGCTGGCCAGCTGTGCACCTTGGCGATCAGCTTATCGTTGATGGTGAAGCTTGGCGTTCCCGTGATCTTGACGGTTTCCGTGCCATATTTGGTCATCGCCAGAATCTGGTCCTGAGCCTTCTTGTCGACGAGGCAGGCATTGGTCTGTGCCTTGCTGAACCCGCGCTTGGCCATGATGCCGTAAAAGCCCACGTCGGCAGCAATTTTTTTCAGCCGCGTGTTGGGTTCGCCTTCATACCAGGTCTTCTGCACTTCCGGCGACGCTGCCATGACGGTGTTCAGCCATTTTCCCTGCGAGGCCATCAGCGCATTGTGATTGCCAAAAAACTTTGTCGGACCGCCGCATCGAGCGAGCGTTGCCGCGGTGAAATCGACCGCATCGCGAACATAGTTGCGCACCTCGGTGCTGACGTGGCCCTTGGCAATAAATCCGGATTTCAGCGGGGTCTTGGAGGCGACTTCGAAGGCCGCGCAATGGTTGCAGGTGTAGCTGACATATTCCACCAGCCGATTTTTCGCCAGCGGGTTGCCCAGGACATGGCCGCCCATGGGCGACATTGTCACCCGCTTGGTCCAGTCGGTCTGCTGCGCCGAAGCCGGTGCAGACATCGCCGCTGCTGTCAATATTGCCGAAGCAAGATACGCGCTTCTCAATTTCATGTCTGGTCCTTCTTCTTGTCGCCGCTACCGATCTTGCCGACGACCCTTATGCTCAACTTTGCATCGTTCTTAGGGGCCGCTTCCGCCTTTGCAACCGCCGATGCCAGCGATTCGAGCACCCGGTTCAGCTCCGCGTCGCCGATATCCCGCAAATTTTCGCCCAACTGGATCGGGGCGGGCTTCAGCGAAGCGGGCAGGGGTACCCTTTTTTCCCTGTCTTTCCGCGGCGTTACGACACCCTGTCTGAATCGAATCTGACTGACCGCGCCATAGCCGAAAAAGCGGTTCACCCGCTCGATGATGTCCGGGGATATATGCTGCATCATGGTGGCAAAGGCGCCGCTCACCACCAGATGCAGCGTCCCGCCTTCTTTTTCGCCCCGTGGAAAGCGAATCGATTCGGGCAGCGACACCGCGGCATAGCGTTCGCCGACGATTTCCGGCCAGCGGCTGACGACGGAGGACTGGATGAAACCATAGCGCCGAAAGGCAGCGCGACCGATTTCCGGCACCAGGTCGGATATATTTTTTGCCGGGCCGCCGCGCGGGCGCTGGTATTTCTGATATTTGCGGACCTGCGACTTTGCCGGCGATTTTCTGGGCGCAGGCGTGCCCTCGGGGATGGTTTTGGGCGTTGTATCGCCACTTGTGCCAATTTTCTTCGCCATAGCGACTGTTTATGGCATGGCGCGGCCATGGCCGTCGATAGTTTCTCCGCCAGAGCAGGCAAAATTTCCGCCAATATTGGTGCACATTATGTGGATAACGCCAGAAAATTGCCGTGGCGGGCACCCCCTGGCGGTGATTTGCCCGACCCCTATCACGTCTGGCTGTCGGAAATCATGCTGCAGCAAACCACGGTCGGTGCGGTCAAAAGCTATTTCGAGCTGTTCACGCGGCGCTGGCCCACGGTGGAAAGTCTGGCGCGCGCGAAGGAAGCGGACGTGCTGGCGGCCTGGGCCGGGCTGGGCTATTATGCCCGCGCGCGCAATCTTCATAAATGTGCCGTCCATGTCACTGAAAGACTGGGGGGAAATTTTCCTCGCAATGAGTCTGAACTGCTGAAGCTGCCCGGCGTCGGCGCCTATACCGCAGCCGCCATCGCCGCCATCGCCTTTGGCGAACGGGCGGTGGTCGTGGATGCCAATATCGAGCGGCTGGTGGCACGGCTGTTTGCGATTGGCACGCCGCTGCCCGGGGGAAAGGCAGAAATCCGCGCAGCGATGGACGCGATCACGCCTTCACGGGGTGCCGGGGACTTTGCCCAGGCCTGCATGGATATGGGCGCGACCATCTGCACGTCGAAAAATCCCAAATGCGATATCTGTCCGGTGCAGAACCAATGCGCAGCCTATGCCAGCGGCGCGATGGAATCCTATCCGGTGAAGCAACCAAAAAAGGCGAAGCCGGTTCGCCGGGCCCGCTTCTTCTGGATTGAGCGGCAGGACCGGATCCTGCTGGCGACGCGGCCCCCCAGCGGCATGCTTGGCGGCATGCGGGCGCTGCCCGATGATGGCTGGGCGGCGGGCAATGATGGCCATGCCCGGCCGCCCTTTCCGGGCGCGTGGCAGGTCCATGACAATATCGTCCAGCACAGCTTCACCCATTTTTCGCTCGAGGTCGATTTGGCAGTTTATCAGGACAGAAAAATCGTTACTGATATGACTTCCGATCTGTGGTGGCCACTGGCCGATATCGCGGACGCGGGCTTGCCGACCCTTTATACCAAGGTGGTGGAGTGGAAACTGAAGGAAGAAATATGATCGCTGAAAAAATTGCTACATCATTGGCCGGACCCTCTTTTTCCAGGCGTTCGGTGCTTGGCGGGATCGGCACCGGCGCGGTTCTTGCCGGCATGCCCGGTCTTGCCCTGGCAAAGGACATGGCAACGCCGTTTCCGGGACTGACCCGGATCATCAACGAATATGTTGCCGAGAAGAAGGTCGCTGGTATGCTGGCGATGATCGGCTTCGGACAGGCCCCGCCACAGGTGATTGCCGCCGGTTCGCTCAGCCTCGGCGGTGCAAAGCCGGTCGACAGCAATACCTTGTGGCGGATGTATTCGCAGACCAAGCCGGTCACCGGCATGGCGACGATGATGCTGATCGAGGATGGCCTGCTTTCGCTGGACCAGCCGCTCTCCGACATCTTCCCCGAATTTGCCGACATGCAGGTGCTGGTCGATCCGGAAGGCGCGCTCGACCAGGTCGAACCGGCCAAGATGCCGATCACCATCCGCCAGCTGCAGACCCATACCGCTGGCCTGGGCTATACGATCATCTCGAAAGGCCCGATCCAGAAGGCCTATCTGGCAGCAGGACTGACCCCCGGCCGGATCAGCCGCAACCCGCTTCCCGGCGTCGAGGCAGGCGCGCCGACACCGGATATCATGACCTTCATGAAGCGGCTTTCGGAATTGCCGCTGGTCTACCAGCCCGGCACCCAGTGGAGCTATTCGCTGAGCCACGACGTGCTGAGCGCGGTGATCGAGAAAGTGTCCGGCAAGCCGCTCGACCAGTTCCTGCAGGAACGGATGTTCGGACCGCTTGGCATGACCGATATCTTTTACAAGGTCCCGGCCGAGCGCGCCGTCGACCTTGCCGACAATTATGCGCCGTTCGCCGGCACTCTGATCCCGATCGATCCGGGCGCGACCAGCGTCTTTCTCGACAAGCCTCCTTTTGCCTTCGGCAGCACCGGACTTGTCGGGACCGCGGGCGATTATGACAAGTTCCTGCAGATGCTGCTGGGCTTCGGCACGGTCGGCAAGGTGCAGGTGATGAAGCCCGAGACGGTAAAACTGGCGATCTCCAACCTGCTGCCGGAAACCGCCAGCACCAAGGGCACCTGGGTGGCCAACCACGGTTTTGGCGCCGGCGGCCGCGCCGGCCTCGGCACCGAGGTCAGCCCCGCTGGTTCGTTCGGCTGGGGCGGCGCCGCCGGGACATCGGCCTTCGTCGATACCGTCCGCGGGTTGCGGGCCGGCGGCTATACGCAATATATCCCATCGAACAGCTATCCCTTCCAGTCGGATTTCCCGAAATATGTCTATGCCGACCTGATCGGCGCGGATCAGGCGGGCGTCGGCAAGACCAGCCCCTGAGCCGAATGATATCGTCTGCCGGAAGAGCAGAGCAGAGCAATAGACCCGCGCCGGAGAGAATATGCTGACAGACCGAAAAACGATCGTTCCGACCTTTTCCGGCGGGACCCTGGACCGCGCCGATCAGGTGCGGGTCAACCCGGACAAGCTGCGCGCGGCGATGATGAACCCACGGGCCAGGCTGCTCAAGCTCGACGGCCTCAACCCGGTGTTCGACGATTACGGCGATCTCGCCTGGGGCGCCGCCTATGAGGCCTCGCCGGAAAATGATCTGCTGTTGCTCGGCATCGACAACGACACGTCTTTCTTCGCAGAGCTGAACGGGGCAGGGGATTCGGTCCCGGTGGCAAATCCAGCCCTGTGGCAGTCGCTGGGCTCATTGCCTGCCGACCAGGCCGCGATCTACGCGACCGCGCGCAGCCTCGTCGACTGGCACGCGCGGCACCAGTTCTGCGCGCAATGCGGTCAGCCGACGCAGTCGCGCAAGGGCGGCTGGGCGCGGCTGTGTGATCGGGACAGCGGCGGTTGCGGAGCGGAACATTTCCCGCGCACCGATCCGGTGGCAATCATGCTGTCGGAATGCGAGGGCAAGGTCCTGCTCGGACGGCAACCGCGCTTCCCGCCCAAGCGCTTTTCGGCGCTCGCCGGTTTCCTGGAGCCAGGTGAAAGCATCGAAGGCTGCGTGAAACGGGAATTGTTCGAGGAAGCCGGGATCAAGGTCCGCGACGTGCGCTATGTTGCCAGCCAGCCGTGGCCGTTTCCGTCGTCGCTGATGATTGCCTGCACCAGCATCACCGACGATCCGACGCTGACCCTCGACGAGGAGGAAATCGAGGAAGCGGCCTGGTTCTCGCTCGACGAGGTCAGGGCGGCGATGGCGGGGGATCCGGATGCTCCGTTCATCGCCCCGCCACCCTTTGCCATTGCCCATGATCTGCTCCGGCACTGGCTGGACGGCAAGGAAGAATAGACAAAAGCAGGCCGGATCGCTCCGGCCTGCCCTGTTTCACGGCGATGATCCTATATTCCGAGGATCATCTGTTCACCCGGCACGTGCCGCAACCACCATTGCGCATTGGATGATGGCTTCCCGTCCCGGTCAATCACCGTCAGCGTCGGCGCGGCGTCGGCCTGGCCGCTGATCGATATGAAATCGCCGTCAAAGCTGGTGAAGGTCGTTTCGACGGGATCGCCATAGGTCGGGGCCTGTTCGAGCAATATCCCCACCGCAACCCGTTCGCCCATGCGGATGCTGTCAAAATAGTCGGAGTAATAGTGCACCCCGGCCATGTTGCGGCCAATCGAAATGTTCGCGGCCAGCTTGTCCAGTTCGCCCTGGATCGTCAGCCGGCCGGAAAATTTGCTATCCTGTACAAGCCGGCTGCCATCGGCATTGGGCACATAGGCCTGGCCAGGATCGAACAGCGGGCGCTCGACACCGCCGTCATTGCGTTCAAACATTTCGAAGAAAGCCTTGATCATGGTCACGCAGCCGCCGGCGACCGTGGCGTGGCCGGCACCATAAGCAGGGTGCATCGGCGATCCTTCCGGAAAGGCCATCGGCAGCAGCAGATTGCAGTCCTTGAAATTGCCGAACGGGGTGCTGCCGCCGGTGCAGTCGACCTTTCGCATATTGACCATCGCTGTCTTGTTCTGGTCCTTGTTGTGCGCGATAATCGCCTTCTTGATCGCCGTGGGAATTTCGGCATGCATTGCTTCAAACGCATCGCGTGCATCCCCCAGCTTGCCCGCTTCGCCGCATTCGACAAGGGCCATGCGTCCGCCCATCAATTCCGGGCGCGCCCGGCGGTGATAGTTGAACTTTTCGCGGCGCACGGCCTTCAGGCAGCGCGTGGCCACCTCGGTGACCAGCGAAAGTATGTGGGGCCCTCCGAAGGTGGCGAAGGCCGTCCGCCGGGGCGATCCGAGGCCGCCTTCGCGGAAGCCGGGTTCCGGAAAGCCCTTGGACGCCGGAACGCCCATGGCGTCGATGATCAGTACGGCGTTGAGATAGGCTTCGTACAAGGCGTCGTAATGGACGTAGGTGGCCAGATCGCGGGGCGTTGTGATGAATCGGCGCTTGTCCTCGAACAGGTCGGCGCCTCTGAAATTGGCGCCGTTCTGAACGTCGAGCCAGCTTGGCCAGTCGGTCATGTGGTCGAGACAGGTTTTGTGCACCGTCGACCGCTGGTCGATCGACAGGCTGCCATAGCGGACGAATCCGTCCTGCAGATCATATTCCGCGGCCTTGCCGGGATAGCTTGCCGCGCCGCCGCCGGGTCCAGCCAGCGCGGTGTTGCCGACAAGCATGAACTGGGAAAGATAGGGCCCGTTCAAGGCGCCCTTGGTTGAACCCCTGAATATGGTCTCAGTCGTCAAAGGCGCAGCAAAAGGGTCGCTGGGGTCCTGGGTACGGGCATAGCGGCGATTGCGCTCGAAGCCGTTGAGACCGGTTGAATCGACGTAGGGCGGGGTCGAGGATGTGGCGCCGCTGCCGCTGAAGAAGGGCATGGAGTTGAGGGCATCGACAACTTGCTGTCCGTTGAGCTTTGCGTTTCCGTTGCCATCGCACAGCTGTTTCGCGCTGTTGCCGGCGCAAATTGCCGTAAACGGGACATCGCGCAAAATCGCCAGCGCGTAGACTTCCGCAACCTCTGCCGTTTTTTCGGACGATCCCACACGCGGTGCCGGGGCCATGCCGACGCTGTCCGCATCCGGCCCCTGCAGTTCATAGACATGACCGGCCCGCGGGCTTTCCCATCCCCGCCATTGCGGCACATTGCCATTGATGGTGCATTGATAGGTGGGTGAGCCGGCTTCGGTCGCACGGTCCGTCGCGTCCTTGACATGATTTTCGAACAGGCTGGAATCGCTGCTGTTTATCGCCTCGACAAAGGTGCGGTAGTCGTCGCCAAAGCTCAGGATGCCAAACTCGTCATGATGCAGGCCCTTGGTGAAGTTCGAGGGGAATTTTGCGCCGGCATAGTCGAGTTCCTCGCCATTGTTGCGGGAAGCGGCATGGGGACGGGTTCGGGATATTTCGGTAGCCTTGTTGCGAAGCTCCTTGGCCTTGCGCGCACGTTCGGTGCCGTTGGGACAGGGTACATTATGGGGCAGTTTCATTTTAACATCTCCTTCGTTTCAAGAAAATGCGACCGGAACGATGCCCTCATTCTCGGGGGAGAGGGTCGTCGCTTCCGGTTCCAGAATATGGCCGGATCGCTCGATCGTGATTGGACAAAATGGACACGTATCCCGCAGAAAACTGTCGTTTATATCCTATTTATCATCTAAGCGGATGAATATGCTTGGATTATATCGACAAGGCTTTTGTCGATCAAAATGGCTAAGCGGTTGGTATTGCGATAAAAATAAAATACGCAAAAATTGCTCCGGGCCCGGCCCCTAGACCAGCCCCAGACTGGCCAGTTCGCCCAGCATCTCGGCGGGCATTTCTTCCGCGCCTTCCGCACCCTCTGCCAGATCGGCGGGGGCGTCCTTCTCCTCGAGATAGCGCCAGCCCTGATGGGCGCGCTTGGGAATCGGTTGGACCGCGATCAGCCGCGGTTCCAGCCGGATCCATTGCCGGCCCTGGCCATTGTCCATGAAGCCGATGATCGGCGAGCGGCCGACGATCTTCTTGGCGTGGATCCAGTAGAGCGAGCCGCCGACCATCTCCTCGTGTCGCTTGGGCAGGTAGCGGGTGGTCAGCCGGGCCTCGCCGCCGGTGGCCGGGTGGTCCCGATGCGATTCGAGCCACTGGCGCAGCGTCGCGGGGCTTTCGCTGCGATAGGCAATTTTGGTCATGTTGAGGGGCATGGACATGATCTGTGGGGGGAGACCGCTTTAGTCAAGCGCATTTGGGCAGAAATCGCGCCGCGCATCGACGCACCCGGATTATCCGAAGATATTTATTGCAAATGATTATCAATATCATACTATGGCTCCGGATTCGAAGAACGAGGAGAGAGAGATTGGGCGAGATTCTGGAGAAACTGTTGCTGCCGTTGCCGGATATCCGGACGATGCCAGCGGTCGAGGCAAGATTGATCATCGCCTTTCGGCTGGCGGTGGTGGCGCTGAAAAACGACTATGACTGCCGCGAGCAATTGTCCGACCGGCTGGGCGGCAAGCTGGCCGCGACCCGGATGCTGATACTGGCGGAGACGATCGGCTTTGCCTGGCCCGAGGCCTTCCAGATCGGTCGCCCCTGCTGCTCGCGGACCACCCCGGACGAAATATGGCTGGCTGCAGCGATCCGGCTCGCTGCCGGCGGCAACCGGCCCGCCTTCGACCTGCTCAGCTGCGAGATGATCGGCGACAGCGAACGCGAACGGATTTTCATCGACCTGCGGAATTTTGTGGCAGCCTATAGGGATGGCGCGGGCTGATCATCCTGGCAGCGGTGACGGGCGAGGTGACCGGCCGGACCGGACATCGGCCGGTGCGGCCTACAGCGGAAGCGACCGCTCAAATACCGTGACCTCTTTCTGGTTATATTCGGCTTGCCGCATTGCCCGGAAGCCAAGCTTCTCGGCCAGCCGGAGAGAGGGGCTATTGTCGGGGCTGATGATGCATACGGTTTTTTCAGGACGGAAGCTGTCATCAAGCCATTGTTGCACGGCCGTCATGGCCTCCAGCGCATAGCCTTTGCCATGGCCGGCCGCGGCGAGAACCCATGCGGCTTCATGGAAGGGATCGAAATCTGCACCAAGTCCGCGCCGGAAATCACTATATCCGACGTTGCCAAGAAATTGTCCGGAGCTTTTGTCGACAAGCGAAAACATGCCGTAACCCTTGACCTGCCAGTGTCCGAAATAGCCGAGAAAGCGGGACCATGCCTCGGTCTCGGTCGAGGGTGTGCCACTGATATGTCGGACCACGTCCGGGTCCTGCCACATCGCGCGGCACGCCTCGAAATCCTCGGCGACATGCGGGCGCAGCAACAGCCGGGGCGTTTCGATCACGGGCGTGACCTAGAGGCTCACGAGGCCGCTGCCGACCGCGAGGCTGAGGAAGGCGAGGAAGCCCATGGTGTCGGTTATCATGGTCACGAACACCGACGAGGCCAGCGCCGGATCCTGATCCATCCGGTCGAGCATGACCGGCACGAATATCCCGGCGAAACCGGCGATCACGATATTGATCAGCATCGCCAGCGCGATAACCCCACCGAGCACGGGATTGGCGAACACCAAGCTGACGCCGATGCCAACAAGCACGGCAATGGTGCCGCCGTTAAGCAGCGCTATCCGGAACTCGCGGCCGATGATCCGCCGCGTGTTGGAGCGGGTCAGCTCGTTCATCGCCAGGGCGCGGACCGAGACCGCCATCGTCTGGGTGCCGGCATTGCCGCCGATCGAGGCAACAATCGGCATGAGAATGGCGAGGGCCACCATCTGCTCGATCGCGGCACCGAAAATCGAGATGACAAAGCTGGCGACCAGCGCCGTCGCCAGATTGGCGATCAGCCAGCGGACGCGCGCCTTGTAGCTGTCGCGGATCGGCTCGTTGATGTCGCCGTCGCCGGCACCGGAGAGCAGCAGCACGTCTTCGCTGGCCTCGTCCTCGACGATGTGCAGAATGTCATCGACGGTGATCATGCCGATCAGCCGGCCGTCGTCGTTGATCACCGCGGCGGAGATCAGATTATATTTCTGGAAGCGCAGCGCGACCTCTTCCTGGTCCATGGTGACCGGGATCAGCGACTGCTCGCGCTTCATCACGTCGGCAATGGCGATGTCGCGCGGGGTGCGCAGGATCCAGCTGAGCTGGCAGGTGCCGATCGGGCGGAAGGCCGGGTCGACGACATAGATTTCCCAGAATTCGGTGGTCAGGTCGTCATTCTTGCGCAGATAGTCGATCAGGTCGCCGACCATCATATGTTCGGGCACCGCGACAAATTCGCGCTGCATGATGCGGCCGGCGGTTTCCTCCTCGTAGGTGAGGGCGCTCTCGATCGCGGCGCGGTCCTCGGCGTCCAGTTCGGCGAGAACCGCCTGCTGCTCGCCCTTTTCGAGATCCTCGATGATCGCGACCGCGTCATCGGTGTCGAGCTGCTCGGTCAGGCCGGCGATCTGGCCGGCGTCGAGCGCCTCGATCACGTCTTCACGGACGTGCTCGTTCATTTCGGCGAGCACGTCGGCGCTGACCAGGTCGCCGAGCGCATCGGCCAGCGGCGCGCGCTCGTCGGCGCCGATCAGCTCGAACAGATCGGCGATGTCGGCGTTGTGAAGCGGGTTGACCAGTTCCTGGGCCAGCGCGCTATCATTATCCTCGACCGCCTCGGATACCGAGCGGACGAATTCGTCGGTCAACCGGTTGTCTTCGTCGAGCACGTCTTCGCGTTCGATGACGGCGTCCGGAGCGTCGTTGATCTCGGTCATCGCGATGCTCCCTTTCTGCGTGCGTTGGGCTGCTTACTAGTCATTGCGACCCGGCAATTGCAATCTTTTGTGACAATTATCGCAAGGCAGGGTGATTTTTCCGAGCGGCTTGCCTATATGCGCCCCAAGAATGATTCAATGAACGAAAAGGAATATGCCTGATGGCCCACGAAAAAATGACTTTCCACCTCGACACCGGCGACGTCGAGATCAAGCTGCGGCCCGATCTGGCGCCCAATCACGTCGCCCGGATCACCGAGCTGGCGGCCGAAGGCTTTTATGACGGCGTCGTTTTTCATCGTGTCATCAACGGTTTCATGGCGCAGGGCGGCGATCCGACCGGCACCGGCATGTCCGGCAGCGACAAGCCCGATATCGCCCAGGAATTTTCCAAGGAACCGCATGTCGAGGGCACCTGCTCGATGGCCCGGACGATGGACCCGAACAGCGCCAACAGCCAGTTCTTCATCTGCCTCGATGACGCCGGCTTCCTCGATGGCCAGTATACGGTCTGGGGCGAAGTAACCTCCGGCATGGAAGCGGTGCACGCGCTGCCCAAGGGCGAACCGCCAGCGAAGCCGGGCGCGATCAAGTCCGTCACCCTCGGCTGATTGACCAATATGCGTCTCGACAAACCCAGGATCGCCCCGCTCGCCGAGTCCGAACTCGACGAGAAGAGCCGGGCGATGCTGGGCGAGCGTTTCAAGTCCGGCAAGATTCTCAATATCTTCCGGACGCTGATCAAGGCGCCCAAGGCCTATAAGGCGTTCATGTGGTGGGGCGGCTATATCCTGTCCGACCATAATGACCTGCCCGCGCGCGAACGCGAGATCATCATCCTGCGCACCGGCTTCAACTGGAAGTCGGGCTATGAATGGGCGCAGCACGTCCGGATCGGCAAGGACTGCGGTCTGACCGATCAGGAAATCGAGCGGATCAAGGCCGGGCCGGACGCGCCGGGCTGGACGCCGCTGGAACGCGCGATGCTGAAGGCAACCGACGAGTTGACCGGAGACGGTCATGTCGCGGATGCAACCTGGACGGCGCTGGCCGACCTGACCGAAAAGCAGCGCATGGATCTGGTGATGACGGTGGGCCAGTATAGCCAGGTGTCGATGATGCTGAACAGTTTCGGCGTGCAGCTCGACGACGATCTGAAACTGGACCCGGATCTGCGCGGCTAAAGGCCCGCTTGCACAACCCAGTCATGGAAAATGCGAACGGCGCGGTTCTTCATGTCCCGTTTGCGCGACACGAACCAGTAGCTGTACGGACTGTCGACCTCATGATCGAACAGGCGCACCAGCCGTGAGTCGTTGGCATCCGAAAAATGGCCGCCGTGCATGATCGCGATGCCGAGACCCTGAGCTGCAGCTTCCAGCATCAGCGGACCGCTGTCGAGATGGTCGATACCGGCCGGCTGGAGGTCGGGCAGGCCGACAACTTCCTTCCACTGGTCGAATGCCCGATTCATGTTGCTGTGAATCAGAATATTGTGATTCTTGAGGTCTTCCGGATGCTTGACGGAGTTTGGACCCTTGACCAGCTCTGCCGATGCAATCGCATAGACCTTGTTGCTGTCGAGCTTGACCGCATAGAGATTGGGATCGACGTCGTCGCTGATGATGATCGCGGCATCGACGGCGTCCCCCAGCATATTTTCAGCATGGGCAGACGTATCAACGTCAATATGCAGCTTGGGGTAGAGCTTCTTCAGTTCCGGCAGGCGCGGCAGCAGGCGCGTGGCGCCGAAGAGGGGAAGGACGCCCAGGCGCAGGCGCATGTCGCCGCCGGTCACCGTCATCTGGTCCACGGCCTCGCCGATGGTTTCCATGGCCGGCGCAACCGCTTTCAGCAACGCGTGCCCGTCTCCGTTAAGGATCATGGACTGGTTGCGCCGTTCGAACAGCGGCTTGCCGATATGGTCTTCCAGCGACTTGATTCTGCGACTCAGGGCCGGGGCCGACAGTGCCAGTTCCGCGGCCGCCGCTTTGGAGGAGCCCAGACGGGCTACGCGAATGAAAGCCTCTAGGGCGCGAAGGGGAGGGAGACGGCGCATAATGTTATCAATTTCATATTTGAATCAGCTTTGTGCAACGCAAAATAAGGCTCTAATCGAGAAAGTGCCGGAAAACAGGCACTACTAATATAGATAAGTTGCAATATGTGCAACCTTTAATGTTCTTTTCGCACTTGCACAATAAGTGGTTTCGATGCATTCAGGATGGGCCTTTCAGGCATCCTCTCCTAAAAACTTTTCAGGCCAGTTCTTCGGAACTGGCCTTTTTTTTTGGCCAAATTGCTCGGGTGCCGCTGCAATTGCAAAATCGGAGTCGTATATCGCCATTCTGATCCCTATCTTGTTGGAAACAACCGAAACGATTTAGAGGAGATACTCCCCCGTGTCCGATCCAGCGTCCGCCAACGACAAGCCCGAAGACGATAGCAAGCGCCTGAAACTGCAGGTGGCCAATGCCCGACCGGAAGACAGCGGCCGCGGGCTGGCGCGGCTGTCGCGGGAAAATCTCGGCAAGCTTGGACTGATCGAGGGTGATGTCGTCGAAATTCTGGGCAAGCAGGCGACCCCGGCGCGGGCGGTGCTGCCCTATCCCGAGGACGAAGGCCTCGACTTTGTCCGACTCGATGGCCTGCAGCGGGCCAATTCCGGTGCGGGTGCTGGCGACTTCGTGGAAATTCGCAAGGTCGAATCAAGGCCGGCCAAGAAGGTGGTGTTCGCCCCGGCCCAGAAGGACCTGCGGTTGCAGGGCAATGGCGGCGGTCTGAAGCGCAGTTTCATGGGGCGGCCGCTCAAGGCGGGTGATTTTGTTGCAACCCATGGCCAGCAGCAGGTCGATCGCGGCGACATGCCGCCGCAGCTGCGGCAGATGCTGGCCGCTCCGGCCTTTTCGCTGACCCAGATCAGGCTGAACGTCGTTTCGACGCTGCCCAAGGGTATTGTCCATATCGACGAGGAAACCGAGGTCGAGCTGCGGCCGGAATATGAGGAATCCACCGAGCATCGCCGCGCGGACGTGACCTATGACGATATCGGCGGCCTGCAGGAAACGATCGACCAGCTCCGCGAGATGGTCGAATTGCCGCTGCGCTATCCGCAGCTGTTTACCCGACTCGGCGTCGATCCGCCACGCGGGGTGCTGTTGCACGGCCCTCCGGGCACCGGCAAGACCCGACTCGCCCGCGCGGTGGCCAATGAAAGCGAAGCCGAATTCTTCCTGATCAACGGCCCCGAAATCATGGGTTCGGCCTATGGCGAATCCGAGAAGAAGCTGCGCGAGATATTTGAAGCGGCGACCCAGGCGGCTCCCTCGATCCTGTTCATCGACGAGATCGATTCGATCGCTCCGAAGCGCGGGCAGGTACAGGGCGAAGCCGAGAAACGGCTGGTAGCCCAGTTGCTGACGCTGATGGACGGGCTCGAATCGCGGGTCAACCTGGTGGTGATTGCCGCAACCAACCGCCCCGAAGCGATCGACGAGGCGCTGCGTCGTCCCGGCCGCTTTGACCGGGAAATCGTCGTCGGCGTGCCCGATGTGGCCGGTCGCCGCGAAATACTGGGCATCCATACCCGCGGCATGCCGCTCGACAAGGCCGTCGACCTGATGGAGCTTGCGCGAACCACCTATGGCTTTGTCGGAGCCGACCTGGCGGCGCTGACCCGGGAGGCGGCGATTGAAGCCGTGCGCCGGATCATGCCGAAGCTCGATCTCGAATCGGAAACAGTGCCGCCCGAGGTGCTGGAGGAACTGGTCGTCCAGCGGCATGACTTTGTCGAGGCGCTGAAACGCGTGCAGCCGTCGGCGATGCGCGAGGTCATGGTCCAGGCACCGGACGTGCGCTGGGAGGATATTGGCGGTCTCGACGACGCGCAGTTGCGCCTGAAAGAGGGCATCGAGCTGCCGATGAAGAACCCGGAGGCCTTTACACGGCTCGGCATCCGTCCGGCCAAGGGGTTCCTGCTGTACGGACCGCCAGGAACCGGCAAGACGCTGCTGGCCAAGGCGGTTGCGCGCGAAGCCGAGGCCAATTTCATTGCCACCAAGTCCAGCGACCTGCTCTCCAAATGGTATGGCGAGAGCGAACAGCAGATTGCGCGCCTGTTTGCGCGGGCCCGGCAAGTGGCGCCGACCATCATCTTCATCGACGAGATTGACAGCCTGGTCCCCGCCCGTGGCGGCGGCATGGGCGAGCCGCAGGTGACCGAGCGGGTGGTCAACACGATTCTCGCGGAGATGGACGGGCTGGAGGAAATGCAGTCGGTGATCCTGATCGGCGCGACCAACCGCCCCGGTCTGGTCGATCCTGCATTGCTGCGCCCCGGCCGGTTCGACGAGCTGATCTATGTGCCGGTTCCGGGCAAGGCCGGCCGTCGCCGAATTCTCGCGATCCACACGTCGAAAATGCCGCTCGCCAAGGATGTCGATCTCGACGACATGGCGGAACGCACCGATCGCTATTCGGGGGCCGATCTCGAGGATCTGGTGCGCCGGGCCGGCCTGCATGCGCTGCGTGAATATGGCGGGCTGGTCGAAACCGTCCAGATGAAGCATTTCGAGAAGGCGCTGGAGGACAGTCGGGCTTCGGTGACGCCGGAGATGGAGGAGGAATATGCCAAGATGGAATCGCAGCTGAAGCAGAATGCGATGCGCGTCGAGCCGATCGGCTTTGTCGCTCCAGGCATGCTGACGCCGGTGAACGGCAGCAAGCACTAGACCCCGTCTAGGATCCGCCGTCCATTCCGTCATCCAGGGTGAGGGTCTTGAACCCCCAGCCGAACAGGAAAACGCAGATGCCGGTCGCGAGCCAGAAGGGCAAGGGACCGGCATAGGTGTAGAGCAGGACACCGAAGGCTGGCGAGATGATGAAGGCCATGCCGTTGACCGATGCGACGATGCCGGCAACGCCATTCTGTTCCGACCGTTTCACCGCGAGCGATGCCCCGGCGGTGAAGCCCGGGCGAAACAGGCCGAACCCAAGGGAGGCGACGGCAAAGCCGATGATGATCCCGTGCAGGTCGTGCGAAAAACCGATCAGCAGGCAGCCGGATGCGCCGAGGACCATGCCCCATAATATCGACGATCGCGGACCCATTTGCAGCAGCGGAATCAGCCCCCATTGCGCCAGCAGCGTCGCCGCCGCTCCCGCCATAAGCACGATGCCGGTCATCTGGATGCCCATTTCCGGGTCGCTGCGCAGTCCAAGCCGGTCGAGCACCAGGAAGCCGACAACCCCGAGGATCAGCGCATGGGCGTTGCCGCCCAATATCCCGGTGATTAGCCAGGGTTTGATCCGCTCGTCGCCCCAGCGCAATTGCGGTGGCAGGATGGCTTCGTCGTCATCCTCCTCGTCGCGTTCCTTGAGGCTGTTGGACGAGGGCGCCGAACTATAGGGTTCGGACGTGACCACTCCGCGCGCCTGATAGCCGGGATTGTCGTTGGGCAGTTTCAGCGCCAGCGCGACCATCACCAGCAGGCCGATCGCGGCAAAGGCGAACATCGGACTCGACAGGCCCAGGAACGGCAGGATCAGCAACGGCGCGATGGCGGGTCCGACGATCGTCCCGAGACCGAAGGAGGAGGAAATCAGCGACAGCGCCTTGGTCCGGTTGGCGCGCGCCGTGCGCGAGGCGACGTAGGCCTGGACAGCGGGCGGGGCGGCAGAGCCCAGGCCGCCGTACAGGCTGCGGAACAGGGCAAAGAGAATGAATGTCCACAGTGCGCTATACCAGCCCAGCAGGCCCAGAAACAGCGCAAGGCCGGCCAGCGCGAAGGATGTGGTGAAGCCGATCATGCCCAGGCGCATCAGCGCCTTGCGGCCGCGATGGTCGGACTGGCGCGCCCATTTCGGTGCGGTATATACCCAGAGCAGGGCCGACCAGCTGAACGCCGCGCTTACCCAGAAATCGGGAATATCCAGCTGCGTGCCGATCGTGGGCAGGATCGATTGCATGGCGGTGTTGCCGGATGCGGTCACCAGCATGACCGAAAACAGCACGGCCATCCGGGTGCTGTCGATCGGCTTGGCGTCAGGAAAGGACGAGACTTTCCCGTCCAGCGGTTCGAAATCGGGAGAATCGGCCATGGCCGTTCTATGCCACTCTATTTGCGCCAGTCATAGGCCCGTTCGACGCGCGCGACATGCAGGCTATATTCGCTGTACCAGTGGTCCCGGCCCTCGTCGCGGATCCGCGCATGGTCCGGATGATCACGCCAGGCCTTCGCGCTCGCGTCATCCTGCCAGTAGCTGACGGTGATCCCCAGCCCGTCCGCGGAGCGGGCATGATCCTGTCCGAGATAGCCGGGTTGGCTGGCGGCCAGTTCACCCATGGCTGTCGCGGCAGCCTGGTAGCCGGCTTCATCCTCGTCGGTGCGGCGGGCGCAAAAAATGACCGCAATCGAGGCTTTGGGGTGGAGCAGCATGGCATGGTTCTAGCGGTTGGGTTGCAACTGGCAACCCGTAATCTCATTGTAACTGCCGCTGTAATGCCCTAGTAAAACAGCGTGAGTTAGTACCGGAGATATGCGTTGCCGAATATTATTGCCAAAACCAAAATGATGGACCGCATCAGGACAGGTGTGGAACGACGCCTTGGTCCGTGGGGCGTTTTTTTCAAGGGCTTTCTGAAGCATCCCGTGATGGTCGGTTCGATCATGCCGTCGTCCGATGTGACCATCCGAAAGATGCTCGAGCCGGTGAAATGGGAGGAGTGCGACCTGTTCGTCGAATATGGCCCCGGCGTCGGCACATTCTGCCGCCCGGTGCTCGAACGGATGAAGCCGGGCGCGACCCTGATCGTGATTGACCTGAACGAGGATTTTATCGACTATCTCGGCAAGTCGATCCGCGACAGCCGCTTTTATCCGATCCACGGTTCTGCCGCCGATGTGCAGAAGATCATCCGCGAACTGGGCCACGAGAAGGCGGACTATATCCTGTCCGGCCTGCCATTTTCCACGCTGCCAAACCAGCTCGGCCCGAAAATCGCGAAAGAAACCTATGACGTTATCCGGCCCGGCGGCGCTTTTCTGGTTTACCAGTTCGTCAAGAAGGCACGCGACTACATGACACCGCATTTCGAGCGCATCGACAGCGGCTATTCCTTCTGGAATATCCTGCCCTGTCATCTGTTCTGGGGCTGGAAGTCAAAATAGACGTTGGTCGATGATCATTGGCTGTTGGTCGAACCCGACCGTGGGTCAAGCGCTGTCATCCGCCATGTTCAACAATATTGATTAGATTTGTCTGAGAGGAATATCCCGATGAACCGTTTGTCTCGTTCGCTGTTGCTGGCCCTGACCACCACGGCCCTGACCGTCACCGCCCCCGCGCTGGCCAAGCAGCCAGCCGCCAAGCCGGCCCCGGTCAGTGAACTGGTTGCCGCGGTCGATATCCCCTATGAGGAGTTCACGCTCGACAACGGCCTGAAGGTTCTGGTCCATACCGATCGCAAGGCCCCGATCGTTGCGGTCTCGATCTGGTACGGGGTTGGCTCTGCCCACGAGCCGGAAGGCAAGACCGGCTATGCCCACCTGTTTGAACATATCATGTTCAACGGATCCGAGAATGCGCCAGGTGACTATTTCGATCCGCTCCGCCAGATCGGCGCGACCGACCTGAACGGCACGACCTGGCTCGACCGGACCAACTATTTCCAGACGGTGCCAACCTCGGCTCTCGACGTCGCGCTGTTCCTCGAAAGCGACCGCATGGGCCATTTGCTCGGCGCGGTGACGCAGGAGAAGCTCGACAACCAGATTGGCGTCGTATCGAACGAAAAGCGGCAGGGCGACAACCAGCCTTACGGCCTGGTCGGCTATCGCCAGACCGAATTGCTGTTTCCCGAAGCACATCCCTACGGACACGACACCATCGGGTCGCTGGCCGATCTGGAAGCGGCCTCGCTCGACGACATGAGACAGTGGTTCACCGACCATTACGGCCCGAACAATTCGATCCTCGTGCTGGCCGGCGATATCGACGTGGCGACGGCCAGGGCGAAGGTCAACAAATGGTTCGGCGCGATCCCGAGCGGCAAGGCGATCGAAAAGCTTGATCCCGCGTTGCCGACGCTCGAGGCTCCAGTTTACGAGGTGATGAAGGACAAGGTCGCGACCACCCGCATCTACCGAAACTGGGTGGTGCCCGGGCTGAACGATCCCGAATATACCCCGCTTGATGTCGGGATGACCGTGCTCGGCGGCCTGGCCAGTTCGCGGCTCGACAATATCATGGTCCGCGAAGAGAAAAACGCGGTCGCGGTATCCGCCTTTGTCATCCCCTTTGTCCATGGCAGCCTGGTCAATATTCAGGTCGACGTGAAACCCAGTGAGGATGCCGACGCCGTCGCCAAGCGGCTCGACGAGATTGTTGCCGACTTCATCGCCAATGGTCCGACGGCCGACGAGGTGCAGCGGGTCGCGACCCGCGACGCGGCGGCGCGGATTGCGGGTCTGGAACAGGTGGGCGGCTTCAGCGGCAAGGCCGTGGCGCTTGCCGAGGGCAAGCTCTATTCCGACGACCCCGAATTCTACAAGAAGGAGCTGCAGCGCCTGGCATCAACCACGCCGGAATCGGTAACCGCGGCGATGCAGAAATGGCTGACCCGGCCTGTCGTCGGTATCCGCGTGGTGCCAGGCGAGCGTGAAGCATATCAGGAAGTCGGTGCTGGCCAGGGTGCCCGCACCGGCGTGCTGACCGCGCCGGCTTTCTACACGCAGGATGGCCAGGCCGGCACCGTGACGGCCGCCGACCGGTCGGCGCTGCCTCCAGTCGGCGAAATCCCCAATGTTGATTTTCCCGATGTCGAAACCGCGACCCTGTCCAATGGCATCAAGGTCTATTTCGCGCACCGGGATGCGGTTCCGATGACATGGGTAACGCTGTCCTTCAACGCTGGCACTAGCGCGGATTCCGCAGAGAAGCTGGGCTTGCAGAACTTCGTGACCGGCGTTCTGCCGGAGGGCACGACCAGCCTGAGCTCGGTCGAGATTGCCGAGCAGCAGGAACGTCTGGGCGCCAATATCAGCATCGGCGGCGGGCGCGACCGCACCGATGTCGATCTCAGCACGGTCAATCCCAATCTTGATGCGGCACTCGACCTGATGGCGGACATCGTCAAAAATCCGGCATTCAACGCCGATGACATCGAACGCATCCGCGTCCAGCAACTGACTGCGATCGATCGCGAGGAAAGCGATCCGCTGAGCATCGCCAGCAACCTGTTGCCGCCGCTGGTTTTCGGAACGGCCCATCCTTACGGACGCGGCCTGTCGGGCAATGGCACCAAGGAAACGGTGTCGACCATCACCCGGTCTGATCTCTCGGCCTTCCATCAGCAATGGATGCATCCGGCAAAGGCCACGATCTTTGCGGCGGGCGATATCAGCCAGCAGGAGCTGGTCGACAAGCTGGAGTTGCGGTTCGGTCGCTGGAAAGGCAGCGGCAAGGCTGCACCGGCGAAGAATTTCGATGCGGCCATTCCGGAAGCGGAAGGCCGGATCATTGTCGTGCACCGGCCGAACTCGCCGCAGTCGATGATCCTGGCGGGTCAGGTTCTGCCCTACAAGGGGTCGGACGATCTGCTGACGCTGAACGCCGCCAACGAGATATTGGGCGGAAACTTCCTCTCTCGGATCAACATGGATCTGCGCGAAACCAAGGGCTGGAGCTATGGCACGCGCAATACCGTGCTGCGCGGAGAGGACCGGGTTCTGTATACGATGCGGGCACCGGTGCAGACCAACCAGACCGGTCCGGCGGTGGCGGCCATTGATGCTCAGGTCCGCGATTTTCTTGGTGAAAGCGGCGTCACCCCCGCCGAGCTGGAGCGCACGGTCAACGGCAATGTCCGGCAATTGCCTGGGCAATTCGAACGCACCCCCAGCATATTGGGCCAGATGCAGGGTGACGTGATGTTTGGCCGACCCTCCGACTATGCCGAAACCGTGGCGGATCGCTACCAGGCACTGACCGTCGCCGACGTGAACGCGGCAATGGCGGACGCCGTCGATCCCGAGAAATTCACATGGGTGATCGTCGGCGATGTCGACAAGATCAAAAGCCAGCTCGACGCGCTGGGCATGCCCGTAGAATATCGCGGCTATGAAGCTAGTGACACTGCTGTTAATAGTGAGGGCAGTTCGGACGATTCGGCGGACAATGGCGAGTGATTGCCACATCCGGCCGAGTCAGGGCTTTGACATAAAAGGAGAATGGAATGTCTATTGATGGAACCTACGCTTGTGTAACGAAATCGCCGATGGGCGACCAGACTTCGGAATTCACGATTGTCACCGACGGTGACACGTTCACCGGCACCAACGCCGGTGCGATGGGCTCGATGGATGTTGAAAATGGCAAGGTCGATGGCAATCACATTACTTGGGAAATGAACATGACCGTTCCCATGCCGATGAAGCTCGAAGGCGACGCGACGATCACCGATGGCCAGCTGGCCGGTTCGGTTAAGGCGGGTGCCTTTGGTGAAATGGCGATGACCGGCACCAAGAAGTAAGCGCTTACCGAGAGACGAAAAAGGGCCGCTACCCGGTGAGGCAGCGGCCCTTTTTTTGTCTGTTGTCCGTCTGGTCTAGCGAACCACGACGCTCACCGCGCGGCGGTTCTGCGCCCAGGCGCTTTCATTGGACCCAAGCGCTTCCGGCCGTTCCTTGCCGTAGCTGACCGTGGTCATCCGCGCCGGGCTGACGCCGAGCGAGGCGAGATAGTTTTTCGCCGCATTGGCACGGCGTTCGCCGAGCGCCAGGTTATAGTCGCGGGTGCCGCGTTCGTCGGCATGGCCTTCGATGGTGATCCGCGCATTGGCATTTTGCGCCAGCCACTGCGCCTGGCTCTGAAGGATCAGCTGATCCTGCGAATCGACATTGAAACGATCGGTGTCGAACAAAATCCGGTCGGACATCGTATTGGCCACGAAATCACCTTGCGAACCCGGCGCATAGCCCGGGCCAGATGGTGGGGTCGGTGCCGGTGTCGGCGCGGTGCCAACGGGAGCCGGCGGCAATTCTTCCGGCGCTTTTTTCGAACAGCCAGCCACAACCAGGCTCGCGGTTATCAGGAGGGGGGTCGCATATTTGATCATCATTCTGCTCCTATTTAATTTTAGCCCTTCCGCCAGATATAGCGTTTTTTCAGGGACTTGTCGCGCTTTCTATTCAGGGCAGCAACGGGCCCCATGCGGGATCCGAGCCGTTGACCGGCGTCGGCAGCTGTCGCTCGTTGCGGCCGGTGAGGTCCACCTGCCAGATTCCGGTACCGCCGCTGCCCCGAGTGGTGCGGAAAAACTGGATCACACGGCCATTGGGTGCCCAGGTCGGCGCCTCGTCCTGCCAGCTGTCGGTCAGCAGGCGTTCGCCGCCGCCGCTGGGCGTCATCACGCCGATGCGGAAATTGCCGACGATCTTGGTGAAGGCAATCAGATCGCCGCGCGGGCTCCATTCCGGCGTGGCATAGCGGCCGCCGCCAAAGCTGATTCGCCGCTCGTTGCCGCCGTCGGCGCTCATGACATAGAGCTGCTGGCTGCCCGACCGGTCGCTTTCGAAGACGATCCGGCTGCCGTCGGGAGAGAAGCTGCCGCCGATATCGATGCCGGGTGAGAAAGTCAGCTGTTGCGGCTTGCTGCCGCCTGTCGCCGAAATCTTGTAAATGTCGGTGTTGCCGGCAATGGCCATGGAATAGAGAATCCACTTGCCGTCGGGTGACCAGCGCGGGGCAAAGGTCGGGTTGGTGCTCTGGGTGATCAGCCGCTGCCTCCCGGTGCCAATATCATAGATATAGATGCGCGGGTTGCCGTCGAGAAAACTCAGATAGACGATGCTCTTGTAGTCGGGCGAAAAGCGCGGAGTGAGGGCAGTCGCCTGGCCGTTGGTGATGAACCGGTGGTTGGCACCGTCGCTGTCCATGATCGCCAGCCGCTTGACCCGGTTCCCCTTGGGGCCGGTCTCGGCAATATAGGCGATGCGGCTGTCGAAAAAGGGCGATTCCCCGCTCAGCCGGGAATAGATGGAGTCGGCGCACTTGTGCGCGGCGCGGCGCCAGTCGCGCGGCTCGACCACGAAGCCCTGCCGGGTCAGTTCGGTTTCCAGAGCCACGTCATAGAGATAGCAACCCACCGTCAGCTTGCCGTCCGGATTGGTGCGGATGAAGCCCTGGATCAGCGCCGAGGCATTGGTGCCGCTCCAATAGGGAAATTGCGGGGCGGTGACCTCGGTATAGCTGATGCCGCGCACCTGGTTGCGCCCGATCGGCTTGAACAGGCCACTGGAGCGCAGGTCGCTGACGATGACGTCGCTGATCTTGCCGCCAAGGTCGGCGGTGTTGCCGGCCGGCGTATCGACGCTTTGCGGCGTCGGCAGGCCGGGAACCGCGATGACCAGTTCTTCACCCGCGCTATTGTCGACGTCGACGGTGAGCTGGGCTTGAGCGGTCGCGGTCAGCCCGAAGCAGGCGACCAAGGCAAGAATGAGCGTGCGTATGTGCGGGATGTTGGGTTGCATGGCTGGTCTCCTAGACACCAAGATAGAGGACAGGTTCTATTACCTTCCACTCATCATAATATTTTTCCGGAAATGTGGTAAAGGGCGCGGCAAGCTGAACCGCGGCAATCGCCCGCTCCTGATGGATTTCGACCTGAGAACGGTTGCTCGGCGTGATTCCGGTGGTTGTCGCGGTCGGTCTGCCGACGATTCGACCGTCGGTGTCGAGCCGCGCCGTGACGGTGGTCCGCAACAGCTCGGCATCGGCGCCGGTCGGCGGACGCCATTTCTGTTTCACCAGCCGGTACAGTTCACGCTCCAGAGACGCGACGGTCGCGGCCGACGCTTTTTCGGCCGCAATATTCTGATTCTTGCTGACCGAGGGCGCATCGGTCACGCCTTTCAGGAAATCGTCGCCCAGGCGCGATCCTCGCGGCTTCGGCTTTGGTTTGGGTGAGGCCTTCGGTGCAGCGCTGGCCGGCTTGTCGGGGCGGCGTCGCGGTTCGCGCGACACTGGCGCCGGTGCCGCCGCCGGTTTCGGCTTGGCCTCCGCTTTCGGTGGTTCCGGCAACGGCTCCGGTTCGACAAAGCTGCTTTCTTCCGGTGCGCCCAGTTCCGGGGCAACGCTAGTCGCCGGGGTGACCATCGCGGGATTGGGGGCGGCGCTTTCCAGACCGACCTCGTCGGCGATCATCACCTCGATCGGCTTGTTGCGGAAGGCATCGCTGGTATCGCTGAGAATGCTGAAGGAGAGCGCGCCGAACAGGGCCACATGACCCACAGCCGCTATTCCCAAGCCAATTTTTTCAGCTTTCTCCATATCAGCTGTCCACTCTTATGGCGTCTCTGATGAACCTGTAGTGACCAGCGACACCCGGTTCAGTCCGGCCCGGTTGAGTTCGCCCATGACACCCATGATCAGCCCATAGTCGAGCGCCTTGTCGCCGCGCAGCATGATCTGGCGCGGGTCGGCCGGGTCCTGGTCGGCGGCAATCTCGCGCAGCCGGGTGGCGAGCGCGTCGCGGCTCAGCTCCTCCTCGCCGACAAAGACGCGGCCTTCGGTGTCGATCGAGATCTGTACCGGCTCCTGCTCCTGCTCCAGGGCGTTGGCCCGGCTTTCCGGCAGGTCGACGGGTACTCCGGTGACCAGTAACGGGGCCGTCACCATGAAAATGATCAGCAGCACCAGCATCACGTCGACGAAGGGGGTGACATTGATCTCTGCCATCGGCGCGCGGCCGCGGCCGCCGCGTCGTCTGCCGATACCCGAGCCCATATTCATGCCCATGCTCAGTCTCCGAATTCCAGCTCGCGGCTGAGCGTCGCGTGGAACCCGTCGGCAAAGCGGCCCATGCGGGCCTCGAGCTTGTTGAGGCGATGGGAAAAGCGGTTATAGGCGATGACGGCCGGTATCGCCGCAAACAAGCCGATTGCCGTGGCGAACAGGGCTTCGGCAATGCCCGGTGCAACCACTGCCAGGGAACTGTTCTGTTCGGCGGCAATTGCGGAAAAGCTGCGCATGATGCCCCAGACCGTTCCGAACAGACCGACGAAAGGCGCGACGCTGCCGACCGTGGCGAGAAAATTAAGCCGGTCGGCGATACGGTCGACTTCATCCGCGATGACGATGTTCATCGCCGTTGCCAGCCGCTGCCGCGTGCCTTCCCGGTCCACCGGCCCCTTGGCCGTCGACCGCCGCCATTCCTTGACCCCTGCGGCCATGACCTTCGCGCTCGGCAGGCTGGACTTGCCATATTCGTCATAGAAGCGGTCCATGTTTTCGGTCTTGGCAAATGCCTTTTCAAATTTCTCCGACTTGCGCGTCGTCTGACCGATGGTCATGCCAAAACTGACGATGATTGCCCATGTCCAGATGCTGGCGAGCAACAGGCCGATCATCACCGCCTTGACGACAATATCAGCCTCCATGAACAGCATGAATGGGGAAAAAGTGCCGCTGGTGGCGCCTGCAGAAAGTTGGTCTAGCAAGTTCTGATGTCCTTCATTTCTTGTCCGTCTGTTCCATGACGCCGGCAAATGCCTTTGTCCACGCTTTCGGTTGCCGGCGCGGCCGTCCCGCGGGGGTAAGAAAGGCCGCGTGAACAGAGGCTGACGTAATCCGGTCCGTACCGCGGACGATGGACTGGTCGATCACCACGCTGGCCGCGCGCAGCGCCGTCACCGTGCTGATAACCAGCAGATCGTCGTCCAGTTTCGCCGGGCGCAGATATTTCATCGTCAGGTCGACCACCGCATAGACGCCTTCGCCGCTTGCATAGGCGTCATGCTGGTTCATATCGAGTTGGCGCAGCATGTCCGAACGCGCCCGTTCCATATAGCGCAGATAATTGGCGTGATAGACGATGCCGGAAAAGTCGGTGTCCTCGAAATAGACCCGGCAGGCGAAATAATGCCGGCCGTCGACAAACCGGCCGTCGTGCGGTTTGATATCGGCAGGAACGGGGGAGGGAACAGCCATTTCGGGACAGTAGGCGGTTGGATTCGCCGGTGGAAGAGGGAATGTGGAATCGATGCGCATCTGGACGCAATTATGAGTCCGTTTGCCGGTGGCGACAAGCGCAATGCGGGCGGCTATTGCCGCGAAGCGCAAGCCGCGCTGGTGAGCGGGCGAACTTGCTGCGCGCGACCGGCTGCGACCATCCCGTCAGCCGGGAGGGCAGTTTTTCCAGCCGGGGCCTCGCACCGCGCGGCCCGGACGGGCGCCGGTCATCTTGCCGTTGCTCAGCACCGGTTCGCCATTGACCAGTACATGATGCATGCCGACGGCAAATTGCTGCGGGTCGGCATAGGTCGCCTTGTCGGCAATGGTCGCCGGATCGAAGATCACCACGTCCGCGAAATGGCCGGCCGCCAGGCTGCCGCGATCCTTCAGGCCGAGATTGCCGGCCGGGAAGCTGGTCAGCCGCCGCACCGCGTCGGCCAGGCTGGTGCGCTGTTCCTCGCGCACATATTTGCCGAGCAGCCGGGCAAAATTGCCATAGGCACGGGGATGGGTGGAGGATTTCAGGAACACGCCGCGCGGCGCGAGGGCCGCTGCGTCGGAGCCGAAGGCCATCCAGGGGAGAGCGGTCTGCCGGGCGACATTTTCCTCGTCCATCAGGAAATAGACCACCTGCACCCGGCTGCCATCCTCGATCACCAGATCGATCGCGGTGTCCTCCGGACTGGTGCCGCGCATGGCGGCCACTTCCGCAAGCGTCTTTCCGGTCAGCGGCTTCAGCTCGTCGTTCTTGAAGCCGACCAGCATCATCTTTTCCGGGCCGGCATGATAGTACAGGCTTTCCCATCCCTTGGGCCGGCCGCGCATCTCGGCCAGAACCCGCTTGCGGATTTCGGGATCCTGCAGCCGCTTCTTCCACTCGTCATAGCCGCCTTCCTGCACCCAGGTCGGCATGGCCGCATCGAGGCCGGTGGAGCCGGCTGTATAGGTGTACATGTCGGCGGTGATCCGCAGGCCACGCGCGCGCGCCGCCTCGACCTTGGCGATGATCGCGTCCAGTTTGCCCCAATTGTCCTTGCCGGCCTGCTTCAGATGGTAGATTTCGGCGGGCCCGCCGGATTTTTCCGCGATCTCGATCAGTTCGTCGATCGCTTCGAGCACCGTGTCGCTCTCGTTGCGCATATGGCTGATATACATGCCGCCGCAGCGCGCCGATTCGGTCGCCAGCGCGATCAGTTCCGGCGTTTCCGCATAGCTGGCCGGGGCGTAGATCAGCGAGCTGCCGACGCCCATCGCGCCATCATCCATCGCCTCGCGGACCAGCGCGCGCGTCCTGTCGAGCTGGGCAGGGTCCGGATCGACATCGGCATAGTCGAGTTCGTTGATCCGCACGGTCGCCGCGCCGACAAATGTAGCAACGTTCGGCGCAATGCCGCGCTTTTCGATGAAGTTGAAATAGTCGTCAATCGTGCGCCAGCTGATTGGGAAGCGGATATCGCCCTGGCGGCCCTCGTCTTCCTTCGCCATCTTGTCGGTCAGCGGGCCTTCGGATGTGCCCTCGCCGAACACTTCCAGCGTCACGCCCTGACGGATATCGCTCTCGCCTGCGCCATCGGCGATCAGGGTGTCCGGGGCCCAGCTCAGCATATTGATGAAGCCGGGGGCAACAGCCAGTCCGCGCGCGTCGATCACCCGCTTGGCCGCGCCGGATATTTCCGGTGCCACCGCAACGATCCGGTCATCGCGGATCGCGACATCACCGACATAGGGGGCAGCGCCGCTGCCATCGACGATCATGCCGTTGTCGATCAGGATGTCATAGCCTTGCGCCGCGGCCACTGGACCGGCGTCGGCGTCCGATAGCGTGGTGCAGGATGTGGCCAGAATCAGGGCCGTCGAGAGCAGCGCGGTCCGCAGCGCGCGCTGGCGGGTTGCGGGACTATTCATCGGCTGCCAACAATTCCAGAGCCGCCGCGGTCATAGCTTCGGTTCCGAGCGTCACCGACTCGCGCGGCGCGATCTTGAAGAAGGGTGAGTGATGGGAAGGTACCGGTGGCCCTCCCGCCTTTTCGCGGTCAAAATCCGCCTGGGGCGTGCCGCCAACCGAAAAATAGACGCCGGGCACGTCGGTGTTGGGTTCGACGAAATAGGCGAAATCTTCGGCCCCCATGCCTTCGCGCGGCTTGTCGTGAAAAATGCCATCGCCGAACCGCTCGGCAAACACGGCCTTGACCCGCTTGGTCAGCGCCGCGTCATTATAATTGGCCGGCGTCGATTCCTGCGACACCCGGACTTCGGGCAGCTTGTCCTCCGGCAGACCATTCATTCGCCCGACATTGGTGGCGATGCGCTTGATCCCTTCGAGCAGCTTTGCCCTCGTTTCATTGTCGTCCGAGCGGACTGTCAGCTGCATTACCGCCCGGTCGGAGATGATATTGTGCTTGAGCCCGCTGTGGAAGGAGCCGACCGTCACCACCGCCGGCTTGAGCGGCGCGATTTCCCGGCTGACAATGGTTTGCAGCGCCATGATTATTTCGGCGCCCATCACGATCGGATCCTTGCCGCGGTGCGGTGACGCGCCGTGCGCGCCGACACCGTGGACGATGATGTCGACGCTGTCCGACGAACTGCTGGCAATGCCTTCACCAAGCGAAAGCTGACCCGTCGGCGTGTCGGCAGAAACATGGAAGGCCATCGCAAAATCGGGCTTGGGAAAGCGTGTATAGAGACCATCGTCCATCATCAGCTTGGCGCCGCCGATGCGCTCCTCGGCCGGTTGCGCGATCAGCACCAGGGTGCCGGCCCACTGGTCCTTGCGCGCCGCCATCTGGTTCGCCGTGCCGATGAGCGAGGTGATGTGAACATCATGGCCGCAGGCATGCATGACCGGCTTTTCCTCGCCGTCGACGCTGACCTGCCTTGCGGTCGACATATAGTCGAGCCCGCTGTCCTCGACCAGCGGCAGACCGTCCATGTCGGCGCGCAGCATCAGCGTCGGGCCCTCGCCATTCTTCATCACCGCGACGACACCGGTGCCACCGACTTTCTCGGTTACCGTGAACCCCGCTTCGCGCCATTTCTTGGCCATGATCGCAGCGGTGCGGGTTTCCTTGTAGGACAGTTCGGGATTCTGATGGAAATCGAGAAACAGGGCTTTCAGCTCTTTGTCATAATCCGCCGCAATTGCAGCCGCCAGGTCTGGTGAGGTCGAGCTGTTCTGGGCCAATACGGGTGCGGTCCACAGCAGCGCGGTTGAGGCAGCAAGCGCCAATAGATGTTTCATGATTTCCCCTTTATTTTTCCGAACTATGCAGGACCAAGACGAAAAGCGCAAAGCTTGTTGCCTTCCGGATCGCGAAAATAGGCTGCATAGAATGCAATTGGTCCGTCGTCGCCGCGAACGCCCGGCTCGCCCTCGTCGGTTCCGCCCAGCGCCAGCCCCTTTTGGTAAAAACGGTCGACCTGCTCGCGTTCCTGCATCTGCAGCGCGATCATGTTGCCGTTGCCCGGCTGCGCGGCCTCACCGTTAAAGGGTCGGGTTATCGCGATCGAGGGGGTGGTCAGGTCGACGCCGTAAAGGGTGAAGCCATTTTCTTCCAGTTCCATCAGCCGCTTTGCGCCCAGTTCTCCCAGAAGAGCGTCATAATAGGCGCGCGCCTTGTCGAGATCGTTGGTTCCGAGTGTGACATATCCGATCATGAGGACGCTCCTTGATCCTTTACAGGGATTGCGGCGAAATTGGTTTTGCACACGCAAATCTTGTTCTGGTCCTGGTCGCGGAAATAGGCGCCGTAGAACATGTCCGGCGCGCGCCAGCCGGGATCACCCTCATTGGCCGCACCCTGGGCAAGGGCGCGGGCATGGAATCGGTCGACCTCTTCGGTCGAGTCGCATTGCAGCGCCACCATCGTGCCATTGCCGTGACAGGCCTCGCCCTGGTCATAGGGGGCGGTTATGCACAGCATCGGTTCTCCCGGCGTCTTGCCATAGAACTGGCCGCCTGCCGGTGTCTTGAACAGGCGCCGGATGCCGCTGTCCGCGAACAGGGCATCGTAAAAGGCAAAGGCCCGGTCTTTGTCGTTGGTGCCCAGCATGGTGTACGCGATCATGTTTCTCTCCTGATTTTTCTGGTGCGACTCGGTTGCGCGATGAACGCTATCAGCCGCAATAATAGATGCAATGACCTGCGGCGTCAGTTTCGGAATTTGGACCGAAGCGGATGGGGCCAAAAAAAAGGCAGGAACTACAATCCTGCCTTTTTATCGTCTTCATGATGGTGCTGCACTCATCCTGCAGGGCAGTCGCCGATCCGCTTGCCGCTGCTCTTCGCAGAAATATTCATCTTCATTCCTCCAGCACCGCCATCCATCTTCATGGTCATGTCATAGCTGCTGGGCCCATATTGGCCGTCCATCGCCATGGTCATGCTGCCAGGCGCGCCGCCCATGTTGCTGCATGACATTTCGGACGAGACCGCACCGCCACTCATGTTGAATTTCTTGACCTCGCAATTGGTCTCTTCCTGGGCTGCAAAAAATTCTGCGCCGGGATTCTCGGCCTGTTCCTTGGTGATGCAGGATTTCGACGTTGTCACTTTGCCCTTCATGCTGTCCATGATTCCGGCCGGTGCGCCTTCCGGAAGGCCTTCGATGTCCACATCGACGATGGTTACGGTATTTTCCCATTCACCGGGTTCCAGTGTCACCCGATTCATTTCCTCGGCCACTTCTTCCGCGGTAATCTTGCCGTCACCGTCGTGATCCGCACCCTTGTCCGAGCAGCCGGCAATCAGCGTGACCACGGCCACTGAAACTAGTAATTTTCTCACGTCAACAATTCCTCACTTTTGATACTCCCTGCGCGAACCTTAAACCGATCATCGATCGAAGTAAAATTACTATGAAGCAAGGATCGTCAATCGCTAATCCGGGGATGACATTGGACCCTTTTTGTTCCATATCACGGCTATGACAGAACTGGTAATCAGAAGAGGCCTGGCCGAACCCGAAACCGGCAAGGATTTCGTCCCCCACAAGCCCAACCGCCCCGACAAGTCGGAAGGTGGAAAACGCTTCAAGCTGGTCAGCGATTTCGAGCCCGCGGGCGATCAGCCGGATGCGATCCGCGAACTGGTCGCCGGGATGCGCGAGGAGGAACGGGACCAGGTGCTGCTCGGCGTCACCGGATCGGGCAAGACCTTCACCATGGCCAAGATAATTGACGAACTGCAAAGGCCGGCCCTCATCCTGGCGCCGAACAAGATCCTGGCGGCGCAGCTCTATGGCGAGTTCAAGAGTTTTTTTCCGGACAATGCCGTTGAATATTTCGTGTCCTATTACGACTATTACCAGCCCGAAGCCTATGTCGCGCGGTCCGACACCTATATCGAGAAGGAAAGCTCGGTGAACGAGGCGATCGACCGGATGCGCCACAGCGCTACCCGATCGCTGCTCGAGCGCGATGATGTTATCATCGTGGCGTCGGTGTCCTGCCTCTACGGTATCGGTTCGGTCGAGACCTATTCGGCGATGATCTTCGATCTCAAGAAGGAACAGTCGGTCGACCAGCGCGACATCATCCGCAAGCTGGTCGCGTTGCAGTACAAGCGCAACGACCAGGCTTTCGCACGCGGCAATTTCCGCGTGCGCGGCGACAATCTCGAGATTTTCCCGTCGCACTATGAGGACATGGCCTGGCGGATCAGCTTTTTTGGCGACGAGATCGAGGATATCGTCGAATTCGACCCGCTGACCGGCAAGAAGGGCGTGCACCTTGACCGCGTGCGGGTCTTTGCCAATTCGCACTATGTGACGCCGGGGCCGACGATGAAACAGGCGACCGAGGCGATCCGCTTCGAACTGGCGGAGCGGCTCAAAGAACTCGAAGCCGAAGGCAAGCTGATCGAGCATCAGCGGCTGGAACAGCGCACCAATTTCGACCTCGAGATGATCGCCGCCACCGGCAGCTGCGCCGGCATCGAGAATTATTCCCGCTTCCTGACCGGACGGTTGCCGGGCGAACCGCCCCCGACCCTGTTCGAATATCTGCCGGACAATGCCTTGTTGTTCGTCGATGAAAGCCACCAGACCATTCCGCAGATCGGTGCCATGTCCAAGGGCGATCACCGCCGCAAGATCACGCTGGCCGAATATGGCTTCCGGTTGCCGAGTTGCATCGACAACCGGCCGCTGCGCTTCAACGAATGGGACGCGATGCGGCCGCAGACGGTCAGCGTCTCGGCAACCCCCGGCTCCTGGGAGATGGAACAGACCGGCGGCGTGTTCAGCGAGCAGGTCATTCGTCCCACCGGGCTGATCGATCCGCCGGTCGAGATCAAGCCGGTCGAGGACCAGGTCGACGACGTGATCAACGAATGCCGCAAGGTCGCGGCGCAGGGCTATCGGACGCTGATCACGACGCTGACCAAGCGGATGGCGGAGGATTTGACCGAGTTCATGCACGAGGCCGGCATCAAGGTCCGCTACATGCACAGTGACGTCGAGACGCTGGAACGGATCGAGCTGATCCGCGACCTTCGGCTCGGCGTTTATGACGTGCTGGTCGGGATCAACCTGCTCCGCGAAGGTCTGGACATTCCGGAATGCGGGCTGGTCGCGATCCTCGACGCCGACAAGGAAGGCTTCCTGCGCAGCGAAACCTCGCTGATCCAGACCATTGGCCGCGCCGCGCGCAACGTCGACGGCCGGGTCATTCTCTACGCCGACCGGATGACTGGATCGATGGAGCGCGCGATCAGCGAGACCGATCGCCGCCGCGAGAAACAGGTCGAATATAATCTCGAGCACAATATCACGCCGCAATCGATCAAGAAGAATATCGGCGATATCGTTGCTCATGCCACCGCCAAGGACATGGTCACCGGCGCGGTTGATGAAGGGGGCACTCCCATGGCTGGCCATAATCTGCGCGCCCATATCGAAAGCCTCGAAAAGCAGATGCGGGACGCCGCCGCTGATCTCGAGTTCGAAACCGCAGGCCGCCTGCGCGACGAAATCCGCAAGCTGGAAGCGGAAGAACTGGGCTTGCCCGCAGATCTGCAGCTTGCCCAGCCGAAGGGCAGGTCGACCGAAGGGCGACCGGGGACACGGAAAATGGGTTATGGCAAGGTTCAGCGGAAGATGTAGGCGGGCGGTAGTTTCGACAAACAGCGGACCGGCATAGACCAACGACCTGCGGGCCGCTTGTACAAGGCCCGCCATGGGTTCATTCTCTCTCAATCTATCGGGGAGAACATATCATGCGTGCATCCGCTTTTTTCGCCTTGGCCGCCTCCGCCATGGCCCTCTCGTCCCCTGCTTCGGTCAGCGCCGCGCCTTCCCACGATCGATCCGATGCGGGCGCAATGGCACCGGACCTCAAGGCCGCAGTGTCCGCTCCCGGTCGCGCGGAAGCCGATACCAAGCTGGACGAGAGCCGCAAGCCGGCCGAGGTTCTGGCCTTCATGGGGCTGGAAGCGGGCGACAGCGTGCTCGATATATTTGCCGGCGGCGGCTATTATAGCGAAATCCTGGGGCGGGCCGTCGGTCCCGATGGATCGGTCGTTGCGATCAATCCGCCACAGTTTACGACCAGCGATCAGTCCAGGGAAAAATGGGCGGGCATCACCGCGCGGCAGCCCAATGTCACGATGGTCCCGTCGCAGCTGCCGGAATATGCCCCCGCTGCCGCCAGCATCGATTTTGCCATGCTGCACCTGATCTACCATGATTTTTACTGGGAAAGTGAACAGTATAAGTTCGAGAAAATGGATCCCGCCGTGGTGCTGGCCAACTTGTTTCAAGGCATGAAGCCGGGCGGTGTGGTCGCGGTCATCGATCACGTCGGGGCCGCGGGCGACACGAGGGCAGTGGTCGAGAAGACCCATCGCATCGATCCCGCCACAGTTCGTTCAGACTTTCTCGACGCCGGATTTGTGCTCGACGGGGAAAGCGACATGTTCCTCAATCCCGAGGACGACCTGGAAACGAATGTCTTTGAGCCGGCTGTCCGGGGCAAAACAAGCCGTTTCGTGATGCGGTTTCGCAAACCGGCATAGCGGGCCTTCCCGTTTCAGCACCGGATTTGCGCAGCGAATCGGTATCAGTCGTAACTATCTGAAATAGCGCGCATTTGCTGCGCCATTGGGATGGTGTGGATAAAATCTGGATCGGACCGGACTCGCCAGGCAGCGAATCTCAGTAAAAATACACTATTAATGCAACGACTTATCGCATTTTGCATAAGTTTACGTGACCGTTCAGGTCCAGTTAGCTAGAGGCGCGCGATAGTTCATCCCGACATGAAGAATTGTTCCAATAAAGGCGCCGATCCGCGGCGCTGTTTTCAGCAAGCTATAGAATAGAGGCATTCATCCGGTTGCGGTGTTCGCCTACCGGATGACACGAGTTTGACCGGCGGCGCCTTTAATCAGGGTCGCACGCTGTCGGAACAAAGCGGGGGCAGATCCGGGTTGTGTATCGGATCTGCCCCTTGGCCAGCCGCACCAGTGCCTGAAGGCTCCCATCCCGCCATTATTTCTCGGTGCCAGTCAGACAGGTTTGACGTGCGCAGGTTTCGCAAGCCAGTCCTGCCGCTTCCGGTCAGGACGCATATTTGACGGAACAGCCATAGGGCCGCGACTGCGCGACACGGACCTTGTTTCCCGATTTGATATCCTTGAGCGCGGCCAGGACGTGATTGCGGGCGCCCTTGATATCGGCCTGGTTCGCTGTCGGCTTGTCATCGATGCCGCCCTGATAGACCAAGGTTCCCGCGCTATCGATGACGTACATATGGGGTGTGGTCTTTGCGCCATAGGCTTTGCCGACCAGTCCCTTTGTATCGAGCAGATAGTTGCTCGCCTGACCCTTCTGCCTGGCGATCAGCGCCTTTGCTTCCGGCCCGGTCATGTGGCCCTGCTTCCCCTTGGCGCCGCTGTTGATGGTCAGCCAGACGGCGCCCTGCTGCCGTGCGCTTTTCTGGGTCGCCTGCATATTGCCGCTGTCATAATGTTTGGCGACGAACGGGCAACCCGGGTTGTGCCATTCGAGCACGACCGGCTTGCCGCGAAATTGCGACAGTTGCACGGTTTTTCCGTCCACGTCGGTCAGTTTGAAATCCTGGGCAATCGCGCCGTTGCTTTGTGCCGCGGCGAGTGGCGCCGCGAGCGCGATCGCCGCAATGGCAACAAGGGCCAAAGAAGGAAGGTGTCGCATGTCATTCGTTCCTTTCACTGGGGGGTTGTTGCAAGTCGGGCGCTCTGAACCGGTCCGGTCACGAGATCGGTCAGTGTGGCCACGGTCAGAACCTGCGGCAGAACCACCGGGTCCTTGCCCGGGGCATAATAGAGATAAAGCGGGACGCCGGCGCGCCCGTGCTTTTCCAGGAATCGGCTGATATCGGGATCGGGCCGTGTCCAGTCGCCCATCAGGACGGAGACGTTGGCCGCGGCAAAGGCGTCCGCGGTTTCGGTGCGCTGGATGGCGGCCGCTTCATTGGCCTTGCAGGTGATGCACCAGTCAGCCGTAAAATAGGCAAATACCGGCTGGCCCGACGCCCGCAGTTCTGAGAGGCGCGTTTCGCTGAATGGCTCGCTTGGCAATGTCGCTGTCGCTGTATTGGCCAGCTGGCGATTTTCCATCGCTTCCTCGCCGGGCAGCATCAATATGCCGCCAGCGATCGCGGCCACGATCGCGGCGCTGGCCAGCGCGCCGCGCGACCGCCCCTTGACCTGTCCGCCGCCGAACCACCACAGCAGCAGTGCCACGCCGAGCAGGAAAACCAGCGCCAGGCCAAGCGCGTCGGTGCCGATCTGGCGACCGAGCAGCCAGATCAGGCCGATGCTGGTAAGAAACATCGGAATGGCCATGGCCTTGCGAAAGCCGTCGAGCCACGGGCCGGGTTTGGGCAGACGGCTGCGGATTGCGGGGACGAAGGCGATCAGCAGAAAGGGCAGGGCAAGGCCGACGCCGAGACCGGCGAAAATCACCAGGGCAGCCACCGGTGGCAGCACGATCGTCGCGCCAAGGGCGGCGGCCATGAACGGACCGGTGCAGGGGGTTGCGACAAAGGCGGCCAGCGCGCCGGTCCAAAAGGATCCCGCGGCGCCGCCCTTGCGGGTCAGCTTGTCGCCAAAATTAACATTTGCTAATTCGAACAGGCCGGCCAGATTCAGGCCGATAGCGGTTACCAGGGCAAGGAGGACAAAGATGATGCGCGGGTCCTGCAGCTGAAACGCCCAGCCCACCGCCGCACCGCTGGCCCGCAGGCCCAGCAGGATTGCGCCAAGCGCCGTCGCGACCAGCACGACGCCCGCGGTATAGGCCAGCGCGTCGCGCCGCACCTCCGCTTCGTTGCCACCGGCCTTCGCGAGACTGATCGCCTTGAGGCTGAGGATCGGAAAGACGCAGGGCATCAGGTTGAGCAGCAAACCGCCGAGCAAGGCGCCGCCCAGAGCAAGGAAAAGCAGCGTCCCGTTGCCGTCCGACGTGCCACTTTCGGTCGCCAGCGGCACCCCGGTCATGGCAACCTCGCCCTTTGTTGCCGTCAGCAGAAATCCGTCATGATCGCCGATTTTCAATATGCCGGTGATCGTGTCGAGATCGTCGCCTCGCGCCGCGGTCTCGAGTATCAGCCGGTCGCCGTCCCGGTTAAACCGTTGCGGCGCGGCATAATCGACGATGCCGTCTTCCTTGATGAAGAAATAGGGATCGTCCATCGCGACATCAGCCGGGAGCGGCACGGACAGGCGGAAAAGATTCTGGTTGACGGAGAAGCGCGCTTCGCTGCCCAGCGGGCGAGGGAGCGCCTGGCGGAAATCGTCGAATCGCTTGTCGCGCTGAATCGCGCTGTCGCTTGCGACCACCTGCAGGGTGATCGCCATTTCATCCTGTTCGGGGACACAAATCTCGTCGGTGCAGGACAGCCATTCCGACTTGACGGATATCGGCAACGGCCCCGGACGGAGGTTTTTCGGCAGGCTGAGGTTCACCAGAACCGCGTAATCGCCCTTGTAGACATAGTTCATGATCCCCGCGATCAGCAGCCTGTCGGGGACCGGAAACTGCGCCTGCCCGGCGGTGACCCCGGACGGCAGCTTCCAGTCGAAACTCATGCCGATTCCCGCATCCCCGGGATTTTCCCAATAGCCATGCCAGGTGGGCTTTGGCTCCATGAGGAAGGCGAGGGTGACATTCTGTCCCGGACGAACCTCGCGCGATTCCGCCAGCAGCGTGGCGGGGACATTCAATTCTGTCGCACCCAGCCGATTCTGGGCATCGGCCGCCGGCGAAAAAGCCAGGGCAACGAATGCCAGCAGGGTCAAAAAAATGCGAAAATCAAATGTCATAAAAACTCACCATTTCCTGTTTAGTCGCATTAAGCTATTGGCAGAGCGCTTTCTATAGCCGTGTTTATCAGCGAGGACCATTCGTGCAGAAATTGAACCTAGTTACAGCCCTGGCGGCATCCATCCTGTTTTCGGGCGCAGCAAATGCCCAGGATGATGTCGGTGAAGACAAAGCGCAGCCGAAACTGGTCGTCGCCATTTCGGTCGACCAGTTTTCGGCCAACCTCTTTGCTGAATATCGCAGCAGCTTTACCGGCGGCCTCAAGCGCCTTGCGAATGGCGTGGTCTTCCCGTCCGGCTACCAGTCGCATGCAGCGACCGAGACCTGCCCCGGCCATTCGACCATCATGACCGGTGTGCATTCCGGTCGTGCGGGGATTATCGCCAACAACTGGATCGACCTGTCGATCGACCGCGAAGACAAGACCGTCTATTGCGCTGAAGACGAACGGATCGCAGGAACGAGCTTTGGCGACATCACCGCGGCGACCCAGGGCGATTATATCGCCTCGGCCTGGCATCTGCTGGTCCCCACGCTCGGCGAGCGGCTCAAGAAAATATCACCGGAGTCCCGCAATGTCGCCGTCGCCGGCAAGGACCGCGCCGCGCTGATGATGGGCGGCCAGCAACCGGACGCCATTTACTGGTGGAAGGACAAGGGCTTCACCACGCTGCAGGGGCGGAAGGTGTCGCCGGCCATGGCCGCGCTGAACGAGAGCATCGGCAGCACGATCGACAAGGCCCGTCCGGCCTATCCGGTACCCGCGCAATGCATCGCCCATAGCGCGAAGATCATGCACGGGGACGGCCAGTCGGTTGGCGATTATGCGTTTCAGCGCCCGGAGGGTGGCGCGAGCATATATCGCGGTTCGCCGGATTTCGACGGATCGGTGATCGCGGCGGCAACCGCCGTGATCAAGGAGATGCAGCTCGGCAAGGGCGCGGCCACGGACGTGATTTCCGTCGGTCTGTCGGCGACCGACTATATCGGCCATGCATTCGGCACCGAAGGCCTCGAAATGTGCATCCAGATGGAGCAGCTTGATCGGTCACTCGGGCAGTTTTTTGAGATATTGGACCGCGAGGCAATCGACTATGTCGTGATGCTGACGGCCGATCACGGCGGCCTCGACCTGCCAGAGCGGATGAGCCTCCAGGGGGTGCCGGCAGCGCAGCGGGTCGATCCCGCGCTCAATGCCAAGACGATCGGCAAGGCGCTTGCCAGGGATCTTGGTATTTCCGACGACAAGCCCGTGCTCTACGCCGATGGCCCGTTTGGCGACTATTATGTCAGCCGGGACCTTTCGGAAGAGCAGCGGAAGCGCGTCAAGGACGGGGCCATGGCGCCGATCGCCGCGCATAACCAGGTCGAAGCGGTGCTTGACCGCGAGGATATCCTCTCGGCATCGGTGCCCAGCGGCTCGCCGGAAGAATGGACCTTGCTTGAGCGGGCGCGGGCGTCCTTTCACCCCGACCGGTCGGGCGATTTCATCGTCCTGCTCAAGAAAGCGGTTACCCCGATTGCCACCACCGGACGCGGCTATGTCGCGACGCATGGCAGCCCTTGGGATTATGACCGCCGCGTGCCGATCCTCTTCTGGCGGGACGGCCTGCAGCATTTCGAGCAGCCGCTGCCGGTGATGACGGTCGATATCGCACCAACCCTCGGCGCGCTGATCGGCGTCGACATTGCGGCGGAGGAAACCGACGGAAAATGCCTTGATATCGACGGCGGTCCTGCGAACAGCTGCGATTAGATCCGAGCGCGCCTAGCGTCGCTGGAAGCGGGTCAGGCCCTGGCCGAGGCTGTTGTTGGCGATCCTGAGCTGGTCGCCGCTCCAGTCGGCGACGAACCAGGTGTTGCGCTGCACGCCCTTGGCCAGCGACGCGCTGTTGGAATGGATGTTGAGGCCATTGGAACTGTGCACCTTGTCTTCCGCCGCGATGGCGATGAAGGCACTCCAGTTTTCCTTGTTCTGGCCCTGGACGAAGACATTGCCGCTGATCACTCCGGTCGCGCCGGCGGGCAGGTCGATCATGTAATTGGTGGTGCGGCCCTGGGTATCGTCGAAGCTGTTGTTGGTGATCGTTGCTCTGGGCGCGCGGCTCTTGACATAATGGCCGCCGCTTCCTTTCTCGAACCGGCTGTTGGTCACCTTCAGCGATCCGAAATCGCCGATATAGATGCTGTGCGCGCAGGACAGGCCGCGATCGCAGCGGCCCAGCCGCTGGAAGGTCGACCGGTCGATGACGATTTCCGCGCTCGGGTCATCGGCGCTCAAGATACCTTCCTCGGCATTGCGAAACATCGCATTGTAGACGTATAGATCGCCGCGCTCGATCCGGATGCCGGCACCATTGCCGTCCGGCACGCGCTGGTTCTGGAAGATGATGCCGTCGATCGTCGCCGCCTTGCCGCGCAGCACCAGCGTCGCCTTCTGCTCGCAGACGCCGCCGTCGAAGATTGTCTTGCCCGGGATAGCGGCCTTGTAGGTGATCCGGCCTGCGGTCTGCACCGCACAATCGCCGTAGGACCCGGGGGCGATGACGATCGTCGCATTGTTGCCGCCGACCGCCTTCACTGCGTCTGCCAACCGTGCATAAGTGGACCCGGTTTCGCTGACCGTGAACGGTGCGGCGCGCTGGGCCTGGGCTGCGGTCCCGCCGACGGTTGTCAAGAGGAGCGCAGCTATCAGCGGGGACTTGAAGATCATTTCGGTCATCCTGACTCGGGAGAATAGGGCAGTTTCCTTATCGCGCACGGCGATGGCAAACAATCCAAAAGCTATAGCTGTCCCAGATGAATTCAGGCTGAGTGACAGAAGTTAAACGGTTAATCCGACAGGATTATTCGTTCAGATTGGGTCGCAGCCACTGGCGCGCCTGGTCCATGGAGACCCCGCGCCGGTCCGCATATTCCTCGACCTGGTCCTCGCCGATCCGCGCCACGCCGAAATATTCGGCCTGCGGATGGGCAAGATAGAAGCCCGAAACCGCGGCGGTCGGCGTCATCGCGAAACCGCTGGTCAGCTCGATGCCGGTATTGGCCGTGGCATCGAGCATATCGAACAGGATCGGTTTCAGGCTGTGGTCGGGGCAGGCCGGATAGCCGGGGGCAGGGCGGATGCCCTGATATTTTTCCCGGATCAGGTCCTGGTTGTTGAGCTTCTCGTCGGCGGCATAGCCCCACAGGTCCTGGCGGACATGCGCGTGCATGCGCTCGGCAAAGGCTTCGGCCAGCCGGTCGGCCAGCGCCTTCAGCAGGATGCTGTTATAGTCGTCCTTGTCCATTTCGAAGCGCTGGACATGTTCCTCGATACCATGGCCGGCGGTCACGGCGAAGCCGCCGACCCAGTCATCCTCGCTGTCGATGAAATCGGCAAGGCAATGGTTCGGCTTGCCGCCGCGCTTGACCACCTGCTGCCGGAGCATCGGCAGGGAAATTTCCTCGTTTTCCGGCGAAACCAGAATGTCGTCGCCGTCGCGCCGCGCCCGCCAGATACCGGCCACGCCCTTGGCGGTCAGCCATTTCTCCTCGATGATCTGGTTGAGCATCGCCTGCGCGTCGCGGAACAGGTCGCTGGCGCTTTCGCCGACGATCTTGTCGGTCAGGATCGCCGGATAATTGCCGGCCAGCTCCCAGGCGCGGAAGAAGGGCGTCCAGTCGATATAGTCGCGCAGGTCTGCCAGATCCCAGTCTTCATAAATGTGCAGCCCCGGTTTGGCAGGCGCGGGCGCTTTCAGCGCCTTATCGATTTTCGCGGCATTGGCGCGCGCTTCTGCCAGCGTCGAAAGTTTCTTGCCGGTCTTCCCGGCGCGGGCGATGCGCACCTGTTCATAGTCGTCGCGGGTCCTGGCGATGAAGCCGTCGGCTTGGGTCGCGCTGACCAGCTGCGAAGCCACGCCGACCGCTCGGCTCGCATCCAGCACATGGATGGTCGGGCCGGTATAGGCAGGCTCGATCCGCAGCGCGGTGTGCGTCTTCGAGGTGGTGGCGCCGCCGATCAGCAGCGGCATCTGCATCTTCGCCCGCTCCATTTCTTCGGCGACGGTGACCATTTCATCCAGCGACGGCGTGATCAGCCCGGACAGACCGATGATGTCCGCCTCATTTTCATTGGCGGCCTTCAGGATGTCGGTCCACGACACCATCACCCCGAGATCGATCACCTCGAAGCCGTTGCACTGCAGCACGACGCCGACGATATTCTTGCCGATATCGTGCACGTCGCCCTTGACCGTGGCCATGATGATCTTGCCCTTGCCCTTTGCCTTCTCGTCCTTTTCCGCCTCGATATAGGGGAAGAGATGCGCAACCGCCTTCTTCATCACGCGCGCCGACTTCACCACCTGCGGCAGGAACATCTTGCCCGAGCCGAACAGGTCTCCGACGATGTTCATGCCATCCATCAGCGGGCCTTCGATGACCTCGATCGGCCGGCCGCCGCGATCCTTGACCGCAACGCGCATTTCCTCGGTATCGTCAACGATATGCGCATCAATCCCCTTGACCAGCGCATGTTCCAGCCGCTTGTGCACTTCATAACCGCGCCATTCCGCCGCCGCCTTTTCGGCGACCTCGTCGGTGCCGCGGAATTTCTCCGCCAGCGTGATCAGCCGGTCGGTGGCATCCTCGCGGCGGTCGAATATCACATCTTCGCACAGTTCGCGCAGTTCGGCCTCGATGTCGTCGTAAATGTCGAGCTGGCCGGCGTTGACGATCGCCATGTCCATGCCCGCGGGAATCGCGTGGTAGAGAAAGACGCTGTGCATCGCCTTGCGCACCGGCTCGTTGCCGCGGAAGCTGAACGACAGGTTCGACAGCCCGCCCGAGATATGGACATGCGGGCAGCGCTTGCGGATCTCGCGCGTCGCCTCGATGAAGTCGATCCCGTAGCGGCGATGCTCGTCGATGCCGGTGGCGATCGCGAACACATTTGGATCGAAGATAATGTCCTCCGGCGGGAAGCCGATACCGGTCAGCAGCTTGTAGGCCCGCTCGCAAATCTCGACCTTGCGGTCCATGGTGTCGGCCTGGCCGGTCTCGTCAAAGGCCATGACCACGACCGCGGCGCCATAAGCCATGCACTTGCGCGCCTGCTCGAGAAACTGCTCCTCGCCTTCCTTCATCGAGATCGAATTGACGATCGGCTTCCCCGACACGCATTTCAGTCCCGCCTCGATCACCGACCATTTGGAACTGTCGATCATCACCGGCACGCGCGCGATATCGGGTTCGGCGGAGATCAGCTTGAGGAAGGTGGTCATCGCATGATGGGCATCGAGCAGGCCCTCGTCCATGTTGACATCGATCACCTGCGCGCCGTTCTCGACCTGCTGGCGGGCGACCTCGACCGCGGCTTCATAATCATCGTTGAGGATCAGCTTCTTGAAGCGCGCCGAGCCGGTAACATTGGTGCGCTCGCCGATATTGACGAAATTGGTGGAGGAAGATGTGGTCATAAGATCCGTTCTTGGTTCATCGAAAGCGGTCAATGCCGCTCGAGTATAGTTCCTCGGCTACCTCAAGGAGGGTCAGACTGGTCGGCCCTCCTGTGCCTGCCGTTGCATCGAGCGATCTCACGATACTAAAGCCGCGAGAATTTGGAGTGCCTTCGAGAAACCGCTCTATTTCATCGAGACAATCGGCCCAGTCTCCACGCCGACTCTCCGTCCATTGCTGTTCATCCGAAGTTGCGAGGGCTTTTCTTGCTGCCGCAATTTTCAAATAGATTGTTTCGTAGCCCGTTTTTATTTTCATGCTGCCATCGTGAACGGCTCGAGACCTGAAAGCCGGGTTCGGACCGCGACGGCCGGTATCTTGCGCGGATCCTGGTCGGCCACGGCATCGGCGATCGCGCGGATATGATCCGGCGTGGTACCGCAGCAGCCGCCGACAATATTGACCAGTCCCGCTTTCAGCCAGTCGCCGATCAGCTCCGCTGTCTCCTGAGGCATCTCGTCATATTCGCCGAGATCATTGGGCAGGCCGGCGTTGGGATAGGCCATGATCAGGCAGTCCGCTTCCTTCGCCAGCATCGCCAGATGCGGGCGCAGCTGGTCGGCGCCGAACGAGCAATTGAGACCGATGGTCAGCGGCTTGAGATGGCGAACGGCGTGCCAGAAGGCCTCGACCGTATGGCCGGACAGGTTCCGGCCCGACAGGTCGGTCAGTGTCATCGAGATCATCAGGGGTACGTCGCGGCCGCTCGCCTCGGCGGCTTCCATCGCCGCCATGCCTGCACATTTGGCATTGAGCGTGTCGAAAATCGTCTCGATCAGCAGAAAGTCGACGCCGCCGTCGATCAGCGCGTCGCACTGCTCGCGATAGACGCCTTTCAGATAATCATAGTCAATCTCGCGAAATCCCGGATCGTTGACATCGGGCGACAGCGACAGCGTCTTGTTCGTCGGGCCGATCGACCCGGCGACAAAGCGCGGTCGGCCATCCTTGGCTTCCGCCTTGTCACAGGCTGCCCGCGCGAGCTCCGCCGACTTGACGTTGAGGTCGCGGACCAGGTGCTCGCAGCCATAATCGGCCTGGCTGATCACCGTGGAGCTGAAGGTGTTGGTCTCGATGATATCGGCCCCTGCCTCGAGATAGGACATATGAATGGCTTCGATGATATCCGGCCGGGTCAGGCTGAGCAGGTCGTTGTTGCCCTTCTGGTCATCGGTCAGGTCCAGGCTGCCGCGATAATCATCTTCGCCCAGCCGGTAATTCTGGATCGCCGTGCCATAGCCGCCATCGAACACCATTATGCGTTCGCCGGCGATTTCCTGCAATTTTTCGCGCGGACTGGTCATGCCGCTTTCTCCTGACGTTGGCCGGCGGGCCGCTTGCCGAGCAAGTGGCAGATGGCGTAGCTGAGCTCGGCCCGGTTGAGGGTGTAGAAATGAAACTGGCGCACACCGCCGGCATAAAGCTTGCGGCACAGTTCCGCCGCCACCGTCGCTGCGATCAGTTGCCGGGCCGAGGGATGGTCATCCAGGCCTTCGAACAGATCGTTCATCCACGCAGGGATTTCGGCGCCGCACATGCCCGCGAACTTGCGCGTCTGGGCGACATTCGACACCGGCAGGACGCCCGGCACCAGTTCCGCATCAATACCGGCAGCGGTTGCCGCATCGCGGAACCGGAAAAAGGCTTCGGCGGTAAAGAAAAACTGCGTGATCGCCCGTGTGGCTCCGGCGTCCAGCTTGCGCTTCAGATTGTCGAGATCGGTCTGCGGACAGTCGGCTTCGGGATGGGTTTCGGGGTAGGCGGCGACCGAAATCTCGAACGGCGCGATATCGGTCAGCCCCTTCACCAGTTCCGCGGCGCTGGCATAGCCTTGCGGATGGGGTTCAAAGGCCTGGCCTTCCGTCGGCGGGTCGCCGCGCAGAGCGACAATATGGCGAACGCCCGCTTCCCAGTAGGATCGGGCCACCTCCGCGATCTCCGCCTTGCTGGCGCCGACGCAGGTCAGATGGGCGGCGGCGGGGATATCGGTTTCCCTCGCAATCCGGGCGACCGTGGCATGGGTGCGCTCGCGCGTCGTTCCGCCGGCGCCATAAGTGACCGAAACAAAGCGGGGGTTCAGCGGTTCCAGCGTCACGACGCTGTCCCAGAGGGTTTTTTCCATCTTTTCGGACTTCGGCGGAAAGAATTCGAACGAAACGTCGGCATCGCCGCTCAGCCCGGCGAACAGCGGCAGATCGAGCGCCCGCTTGGCCTCTTCCAGTTCGACGAGCCCCATTGGACGGGTGGGATTGTTCATGCTGATGCTCTCTTCAAGTTTCGGGTGCGGGATGTGATTGCGCCGGAATCGGTGTGGAGCGCAGAAATGCCAGATTTCCGGGCGACCCAGATTTTTACCGTCAGTTCGCCACCATCAAGGGTCCGGGTCTCCAGCAGCTCCAGTCGAGACGCCGCGAGCCAGTGCTCCATGCTGTCGTCGCTGAACCCGAGGCGTGCATGGGCGTGTTCGGTTCGCAAATCTTCCCGGTCATGCGCCGCAAAGTCGGCGATCAGCACGATGCCGCCCGATTTCAATACCCGCGACACTTCCAGCAACACGGCTTCCGGGTGCTGCGCGAAATGCAGCACCTGGTGCAGGATCACGCTGTCGACCGCGCCGCTGTCCAGCGGCAGGCTGTTGAAGTCGCCCTGCTTCAAATTGGTCTTCCCGACCAGGTCGGACCCGCTCGCGGTTTCGCTCTCCAGCAGTTTCGCGCGCGCCAGCCGCAGCATCTCCGGACTGTTGTCGATCGCGATGATGGAATTTGCCGATTCCCCGAACAGTTCGACCATGCGGCCCGTACCGGTGCCAATGTCCAGCATGTTGCCCAGCGGGACATCCTGCAACAGGTCGAGCATCGCTCGCTCAACTTCGGCTTCGGGAAGATGCAGCGACCGGATTGCATCCCATTCCGCTGCATGAGCCGCAAAATAGCGTTCCGCCATTTCCGCCCGGGCATTGCGAACCAGCGACAGCTGCGCCTGATCGTGCAGCGCCTGTTCGGATTTGGCGACCTTGTCGGAGCGAAAGATGCGACCCAATATCTCGAGTTCGGAAGCCGGGCCCGGTTTCAGAAAGACCCAGCTGCCCTCCTTGCGCCGTTCCGCCAGCCCGGCTTCATCGAGTATCCGGATATGCCGGGAAATGCGGGGCTGGCTCTGGTCCAGAATCTGGGCAAGCTCGCCGACAGCCAGCTCCATTTTCTGCAGCAGCAAGATGATTCGCAGCCGCGTAGGGTCAGCAAGCGCCCTGAAGATGTTCAAGATCTGGTCCATTTCGGAAGTATATATAAAGGAATCTTTATATCTGGTCAATCGGCATGATTTCGGGAACGGATTTTTCTCCTGATCGGCCGATCCGGAACCCTCCCGCTCGGCGCTCCGGCCCGGAAAACCGCCGAAAGTCGTTCGGCATTGCGTTCATTCCGGCATATCGTTAGGTTGCCCGCGGCAGATGGAGGGCTGTTGAAGACCCTGCATCCTGTCTGATTTCTGAGGATAATGAAAGAGGGTTAGCCCAATGAAGAAAATTACCACTTCGATCATCATGGCCGCCGCATTTGGCCTGGTTGCCTGTTCCGGCGTCGAGGAAACGGCATCGAGCACGGAAGAAACCGCCGCAGGCAACGAAATGACCGCGGAGGAAGCTGCGGACAACGCCATGGATGCTGCTGAAGGCAAGGCCGATGCGATGGGCGACGCAACCGTCGAGGCCACCGAAGATGCTGCGGCTGCGGTTGACGACGCTGCGGCGACCGCCGAAGAAAAGATGGACGCTGCCGAGAACGAAGCCAACTAGGCTTTTTCATCTTTAACCGGAAAAGGCTGTCTTCGGACGGCCTTTTTTATTGGGCACGGACCCAACAAGGGTTATGGAAAGGGTATGAAAAAGCTTGTCACCCTCCTGCTGTGCAGCGGTATAGCCGCTTGCGGGCCGGCACAGAATGATCCCGGCCCCGGCGGCGTCACCGTTGGCGAGGCCAAGGCGCTGGATGAAGCCGCAGAAATGCTGGACGAGCGCAACACCGCTCCGGAACAGGTCGAAAAGAGCGGCGCTGGCGCGCCCACCACCGACTGAATTCTAGCCGGGGTGATAGCGGCCGACCGCGCGTGTCACCGACTGCATCAGCCGCATTCTTTCGGGAATGGAGGCGGTGGTGTCGCCCAGCATGACGACCACGGCATAGCGGGTGCCGTCTGGCGCGGTCATGATTCCGATATCGTTATAGCCCGTTGCGGTGGCGCCAAGGACCTGTCCGGTCCCGGTCTTGTGCAGGAATTCCCAACCCGCCGGTACGCCCGCCTTCAGCCGGTTCGGGCCGCTGCGGGTGCGCTTCAGTATCGACTGGAGCAACTGGGTCGAATTTTCCGAAAGCAGCTCTCCGCGGGCCAGCTTGTCGAGCGCGCGGACAATCGCAAGCGGGCTGGCTCCGTCGACCGGATCGGCCAGATAGGCCTCCAGTGATTGCCGTCGCTGCTCCACGGGGATTTTTGCCCGTTCGGCATAAAATGTGCGCCGATAGGAGAGATTCTGGCGCCATTCCATCCCCGCGATGCCGCTCTGCAGCAGCCGCTCGCCGGGACCGAAGCGGATCTTTCCGAGGTCATTTTTCGCGATGAACCGGCGCACCGCGTCGGGGCCGCCGGCATGACGAAGCAGGGCGTCATTGGCGGTATTGTCGCTGCTGGCCAGCGCCTTTTCCAGCAGGGTATAGACGCTTTTGACCACCGCGCCCTCGCGTTCCACTTCCTCGGCCATCGGCTGGTAAAATACGGTCAGATCGTCCCTGGTGATCCGGATCGAATCCGAAAGCGATGCGCGTCCGCGGTCGATCTCGTCGAGCATGGTCATCGCGACCCACAGCTTGGAGACGCTTTGCTGCGGGAAATATTCGTCCTCGCGGTGGCCAAATTCCCATTTGCCATCGATGCGCTTGATCGCAATTCCGGTCTTTCCCGGAAATGTGCGCCACAAATCTTCGATCTCGCGGACTAGTGCGGGATTGGGCTGCTCCCTTGTAACGGCCGGACGGGTGGGAGTCGACGGTGCGGGGTTCTGATATACTAGGGGCGGCAAGCCCGGTGGCTGGCTGGGCGGGGGTCTGGACGCGGATACGCACGCGGTCAGGGCGACGGAAAGCATCACCACGCCGATATGCTGAAAATATTTCATGCCTGGTCGCCCACCTGTTTCTCTCATGTTCATGGATCCTTGTAACTGAGCGTTTCTTTGTGAACAGGGGCAGAACCGCCGATTGCGACGAACGATTCTCCATCTGCGACCAAATGCTTGGCCCTGGCCCGGCTATTGATCGAGGCGGCTGACGGAATCCTGGTTGCCGGCAACGAAATTGAACCGGCGGGTGAGCCGATAGTCGAGCGTATTGACCAGAAAATAGGACAGCGCCCAGCGCAGCCGGCTGAGTATCGACCGGCGGGACTTGTGCAATTCGGGCGTGATGGCTTCCGTTTTCTGTTGCAATAGGTCGACCAGTCCGCGCGCATGATCGGCAAATGCGGCGTCGTCGATCCGCACCATCATTTCGACGTTGATGAACAGGCTGCGCAGATCAAAATTGGCCGATCCGATATAGACGGCGTCATCGACGATCACCAATTTGGTGTGGAGCCGACGGGGCTGGAACTCGAATATCCTGGCGTTTCGCTTCAGCAGATATCCGTACAACAGCCTGCTGGCGCCGATCGTCGCGACATTGTCGGTCTTTCCAGCCAGTATCAGCCGGCTGTCGCCACCGCGCTTGGACAGACCCCCCATGCGCCGCAACAGCCCCTGGCCGGGCGAAAAATAGGCGGTGACCAGGTCCAGCCGGCTGCCGCTTTCCAGATCCTTCTTGATCGCCGATGCCCAGCGGCTCATGCGGTTGCTCGGCCCCCCGAGCAGCCACTGAAACGGACCATTACCCGCATCCCACTCACGCACCAGCTTGCGCAGCGAGCGCATGTTGCCGTTGTTGCGATACACCCAGTCGGACAGACGCTGATAGTAGCGCGCCAGATTTGCGACCTCCGGACCTTCCATCACCAGACCGAGATCCTCCCAGCTGTCGTCGGCCAGCGGATCATCCTCGTCCTGTGACTGCATGTCGAAATAGGCGTCGGCGATGTTAAAGCCGCCAATCAGGGCGCACTGGTCGTCGGCGATCACCATTTTCTGGTGATTGCGGACAAAATAGCTGGTCGAAAAGCGGGGGCTGAATATCTTGAACTTCCCGCCCGCGTCGACGAGCGGATCAAAGAACTTGCGGGGCGCACCGTTGGACCCGAAGCTGTCGACCATCATTTCCACCGCAACCCCGCGCTCGCAGGCTGCGACCAGCTTGTCGAGAATCATCCGGCCGATGCGGTCATCCTCGAACATGTAGAAGAACAGCTTGAGGCTTGTCGTCGCCCCTTCCAGGGTGTCCACCAGGGCTGAACGGCGGTCTGCCGGCTCGCGGACGAGCCGCAACCGGTTGTCGCCAACTGCAATCCATTGCGGAACATCGGGTCGTGATCGCGGTGCGCGCGCATTGGTGCTTTTCATGGTTCGGGGCATAGATTATCATCGGCAAACCGACAAACCCTTAGATTGGTGGCCCGGCGGCAGCGCGCGCGGTTTTGTTGACAAATCCTGCCTGCCGTCCTAAATGACAGGCTCTTTCCCAAAGTTTGCAGAATCAGGAGCGCCTTATGGCTCGCGTTACGGTTGAAGATTGCGTCGATAAAGTCACAAACCGGTTTGATCTGGTGTTGTTTGCCGCGCAGCGTGCCCGCGAAATTTCCGGTGGCGCAGAGCTGACCGTTGATCGCGACCGCGATAAAAACCCGGTCGTCGCGCTTCGCGAGATCGCGGAAGAAACAGTCAAGCCGAATGACCTGGAAGAAAGCCTGGTGCAGTCGCTGCAGAAGGTCCTCATCGATGACGATGACACGCCGGATGAAATCGGTTCGATCAGCCAGTCGGCAGAGGCGCTTCGCCTCACCGCAGCCGCACCGCCGCGCAGCGCCGGTGTCGCCGGGGACTACGGCCGCCGCTAGACGGCAGGCACCACTCTCTACCGAGACAAAAGAAAAAGGCCGCCGGGATCAATCCCGAGCGGCCTTTTCTTTTACTTCCTTGGGGCAATCGCCTCTGACTCAGGCGCCCTGCGGCTTGGGATCGGTGAACGGGCCCTTCTTCTTACGGCCCGCCTTCGGAATGGACGCGCCGATCGTCGGCACCGCCGCCGGCTTGACGACGCCGCCGTCCGGCCGGTGGAACTTGCCGTTCTTGACCAGTTCGTCGATTTCCTCACCCGACAGCGTCTCATATTCTAGCAGCGCATTGGCCAGGGCGTGCAGCTGGTCATTATGCTTGGTCAGCAAGTGCTTCGCGCGGGCATAGCTGTCGTCGATCAGCTTGCGGATTTCGACGTCGATCTTCTTCGCGGTCTCGTCGGACATGTGGACCCGCTGGGACTGCGAATAGCCGAGGAAGGTCTCGCCCTGTTCCTCTTCATATTGCAGCGGCCCCATCTCGTCCGACATGCCCCACTGGGTGACCATGTCGCGGGCCAGCTTGGTCGCGTACTGGATGTCGCTGGACGCACCTGAGGAGACCTTGTCATAGCCGAAGATGATTTCCTCGGCGACGCGGCCGCCCATCGAGACCGCCAGATTGGCGTGCATCTTGTCGCGGTGATAGCTGTAATTGTCCCGCTCGGGCAGGCGCATGACCATGCCGAGAGCGCGGCCGCGCGGAATGATCGTTGCCTTGTGGATCGGATCGGATGCCTCTTCGTGGACCGAAACGATCGCGTGGCCAGCCTCGTGATAGGCGGTCATCTTCTTCTCGTCGTCGGTCATCACCATCGACTTGCGCTCGGTGCCCATCATGACCTTGTCCTTGGCATCCTCGAACTCGCTCATCGCGACCATCCGCTTGCCGCGGCGAGCCGCCATCAGCGCGGCCTCGTTGACCAGGTTGGCAAGATCGGCGCCGGAAAAGCCGGGCGTGCCGCGGGCAATCGTGCGCGCGTCGACATCGGGGGCCAGCGGCACCTTCTTCATGTGCACGGCCAGGATCTTCTCGCGGCCCTCGATATCGGGGCGGGGAACAACGACCTGGCGGTCAAACCGGCCCGGACGCAGCAGGGCAGGGTCGAGCACGTCGGGACGGTTGGTCGCGGCGATGATGATGATGCCTTCATTGGCCTCGAAACCGTCCATCTCGACCAGCAACTGGTTCAGCGTCTGCTCGCGCTCGTCATTGCCGTTGCCGAGACCGGCACCGCGATGGCGACCGACCGCATCGATTTCGTCGATGAAGACGATGCACGGCGCGTTCTTCTTCGCCTGTTCGAACATGTCGCGGACGCGGCTGGCGCCGACGCCGACAAACATTTCGACAAAGTCGGAACCGGAGATGGAGAAAAACGGCACGCCCGCTTCACCCGCAATCGCGCGGGCGAGCAGCGTCTTGCCGGTACCAGGCGAGCCGACCAGCAGCGCGCCCTTCGGTATCTGGCCGCCCAGCTTGGCAAAGCGACCGGGGTTTTTGAGGAATTCGACAATCTCTTCCAGCTCTTCGCGGGCTTCGTCGATGCCGGCGACATCCTGAAAGGTGACCTTGCCCTGCTTTTCGGTGAGCAGCTTGGCCTTCGACTTGCCAAATCCCATGGCGCCGGAGCCGCTGCCCTTCTGCATCTGGCGCAGCACGAAAAAGGCGATGCCGAGGATGAGCAGGAAGGGAAGCGACTGGACCAGGATGATCTGCCAGATGCTCGCCTGTTCCTGTGCCTTGCCGCTATATTCTACGCCCTTTTCATCGAGCAGGGTGACCAGCGACGGATCGCTGCCGACCGGGGTGGTGGTGAACATGTCGCCGTTGGTCAGCTCGCCGGTGATCTTGTCGGGGGCGATGGCCACGCTTTTCACGCTGCCTTCTTCGACCTTGTTGCGGAACGAGGAGTAGCTGATCCCGGTTCCGGCATCGGAAGCGGCGCCGGCACCGAACATCGACACGGTCAGCAGCAGGGCGACGATGATGCCGGCCCAGATGAACATGCTCTTCATCCAGGGATTTTCTTTGGGATCCTGTTCGTCATTCATCGCGCGTCTGTCCTGTCATCATGGTCGCTGCGGATGACCGGCATCTCGCTGCGATTTTATCAGTCCTCTCAAGATAGTCCTTTTGCCGCGGATGACAATATACAGGCCGATGTTTTTCCCGATCACAGTTATCGGCGGCTACCCCGGGCCCGGGCCGGCAAAATTCAGCTGTGCCGCCGCTTCGGGGCCATTTGAAAGCGCCAGGTTTCGCCGCCTCGGCACAATATGTCGCCCAGGGTGACGGTCTCGCCCCGTTCCAGCGCGATGATCGTCTGGTCGATCTGGTTGCCGCGCGGCGAAAGGGCGGGCTCGCAGACATGCAGGCATTTGAGCAGCAAGCGCCGCTGGATCTCGGCGGGAAATTCGCTTCGCAGAAGCGTGCAGCCGGTCTCGGACACCGCGATATGGTCCGCGGCCAGCCGCTCGACCATCCATTCGATCGCCTCGCGCGCCGCACCCAGCGCAGCGGCACTCTGGCTGGCGAGCCTCGTGTCGAACCCTTCCAGATCCTCCAGCGCGTTGCGCACCCGGACCCGGTCAAAGCCCTGATCGCGGTTGGACGGATCGTCCACCGCATCCAGGCCGCGCCGCGCGACGAAGGTTTCCAGTTCGCTCTTGCGGAAATGCAGCAGCGGCCGCACGATATTCGTCCGTCTTTCCCGAATGCCCGACATCCCGTCGATACCGCTGCCCCGCAGGATGCGCATGATCATCGTTTCCAGCTGGTCGTCGGCGTGGTGCGCGGTTGCCAGCCACCGAATGTCATTCTCCTTCATCCAGCCCGCCAGCAAGGCATAGCGGGCGCGTCTTGCCGCGCTCTGGATGCTGCCGCGGATCGGAACCCCGGGGCGCAGGATCTGGTGGGGAACGCCGTGCTCGCGGCACAGCGCAGCGACAAATTCCGCTTCTTGCCGGGCGGCCGGGCGCAAGCCGTGGTCAACCGTTGCAGCGGCGATCCGCCCGGGGCAGGCGTTGATGGCGAGGAGGAGCAGGGCAAGGCTGTCCGGACCGCCGGAAACGGCCAGGCCCAGTGTCTGGTCCTTCGATTGCAGGTCGGGAACCAGCCGATCAAGCGCCTCCGCAAATCTGCTATCGAGCGAGGCGGCCTGGTCTTCCATGATCTATTTGCAGTTGGCGGCAGCCTTCGCCGATGTAACGCGGTCGGCAAGGCGGCCACTGGCGACATCCGGATAGACGTCCTGCATCTCGGCAAGCACGCGGCAAGCGTCATCCTTCTTGCCGAGCTGCACCAGCGCCGTACTCAGAAAATAGAGGCTGTCCGGCGCGCGATCGCCGCGCGGCCTTTTCTGGTAATTTTCATAGAGGGCGACCGAGGCCAGCGCCGGCTTGCCATCGTCGATATAGGCGCGGCCCAGCAGATTCTGCGCAAAGCTGGCGCGCGGATGGCCCGGGTGATCGGCGACCATTTTCTTGAGCTGTGCCTGCGCCTCGGGATAGAATTTGGCGTCCCAGAGCCGATATCCGTAAATATAGGAATCTTCCGCGGCATCGCCGGTTTCCGGCATGACGATCGCCGCGACCGCGGCGACCCGCTCGGGGTCTGGCGCGGCGGCCGACGGGGCCGGTTGCGCCGGTTTCGGCGTGGTCGTCGCCACTGGACCGGCGCCCGCAACGGCACCACCTGCGGTGGCCGCTTCAGCGGCGGCCAGCCGGTCTTCCAGCTTTCTCAGGCGAAAACCATTTTCCTCGACCTGGCCGGTGAGGTTCGCCAGGCTGGCCTCCAGCGCATCGACGCGGGAAATCAGGTCGCTGACAGCCGAGGTGGTGATGGATGTCGCCGGCGATGCGGGACCGGTCGGCGCGCTTATCTCTGGCTCGAAATAACGCGACGAACCACCAGGGAACACCTTGCGCTGAACCGCGCGCAGTTCCTGTTCGAGCCGATCCACCCGCTGGTCCACATTTCCGCTCTGGGCCGAAACCGGCATGCTGAAAAGCAAGCCGGTGAGCAGGACTGTCTTACCCAATATGTTCATCAAGGCCTCCGCTGATTTCTCGTATGTTAACCATATACCGGTCTGAAAGGTAAAGACAATTATATCAGCGAATAGGCCAAAACCCGCTGCCCTGCAGCATCGGTTTCAGACCGGGAAATGCCTTATTCAGATGACAAATCCGCCGCCGGATTGCTCTCGCTTTCCCGGGCGAGCAGCGCTTTCGCGCTAACCCCGACATCCTTGATGGTCCGCTCGGCGGTCCCCAGTTGCGGCACGACCTGGCCATCGATGGTCACGGTCAGCGCGTCGGGGCGTCCGGTCAGGATCTGCGGATCATTCGCATCCGCGGGCACCGTGAACGTGTCCCCCGGGGCCATTTCATTCTCGAACAGCCGTTCGCCCTCCGCGTCGTAGATTTTCATCCACACCGGCTCGGTCGCTGTCAGCACCACGGTGCCTTCGCTCGATGGGGCAGCGGTGCCGGCCACCGGATTCTGGCTTTCGGGGGTTCCGCCTGCCGGTTCGACCGCAGCCGCGGTTTCACCATCAGCCATTGGCGCAATGTCGCTCGGATTGAGGATCAGCGTTCGCCATATCAGATATCCGACCAATACCAGCACGCCAATGCCGGCCGCTGTCCAGGCGAGATAGGAAGGCGGGACGCTGGATCGGCTGGCGGGTGCATATCCGCTCGATTCCGGTTCATAGGCGCCGTGACCCTGTTCATCCATCTCCGCGCGCAGCTGCGTGCCGATCGACGCATCGACCAGGCCGACGCTGCGGGCATAGGATTTGGCGAAGCCGATCGCATAGGTCCGGCCGGGCAGGGCATCGAAATCGCCGCTTTCGATCGAAGCCAGATGACGGTGCGGAATTCGGGTTTTTTTGGCAATATCTTCCAGCGAAAGGTTCTTCTGCTCACGCGCGCGGCGCAACAATTCACCGGTACTGCGTAGATTTGGCTCTACGTTCTCGTCGTCATTGGTATCTTCGGCCACTCAATACTCCCTTGGCCGGATCAGTTTGCGACCCTTTTCGCACTCCCCGGATATTGCTAGGAAAAAAGCCAGTTTGGGCGGCAAAAGTCAATGCCTATCATGGCTCTGTTACCCGATTTTTCGTTTTTCGTCCATTCGGCGAAAATTCCGGCGGTGGATCAGCAGGCACCCGATCAGTCGAGATCGATAGCCTGCTGCTGGGCCCATTGCTCGAGACGCGCGCGCGGTTCAGCCGGTGCTTCTCTCAAAATGGTATCGATTTCGAGCTGGGCCTGCCCCAGGTCAAGCGACCGGACCATTGCCTTGATCGGTCCGACGGAAGCGGGAGTGATCGACAGGCTGCGAATGCCCAGCCCGAGCAGCGCCAGCGCATCAAGGGGCCGGCCGCCCATTTCCCCGCAAACCCCCAGGGGAATCTCGAACCGCGCGGCATTGTCGGCGGCCCGTCGCAAAAATCGCAGGATGGCGGGGCTCATCCAGTCGAAACGCTCGGCCAGTTTCGGGTTGCTGCGGTCTGCGGCAAACAGGAACTGGGTCAGGTCATTGGTGCCGATCGACAGAAAATCGAGCCGGTCGGCCATCAGGTCCAGACATTCGGCCAGCGCCGGAACCTCGAGCATCGCCCCATAGCGGATCTGCGACGGCAAGCGCTTCTTCTGGGTCGCCAGATAGGCGCGCTGGCCTTCGAACACCGCTCGCGCCTGATCGAACTCCCAGGGCTCCGCGACCATCGGGAACATGACGTTGAGTTTTCGGCCCGCCGCTGCCTCGATCAGCGCCCGGGCCTGAACCTTCATCAGCGCATCGCGCTCCAGGCCAATGCGGATCGCTCGCCAGCCCATCGCCGGATTGTCTTCCTTCGCATCGCTCGTCTGGAAATAGGGCAGCGGCTTGTCGCCGCCGATATCGATCGTGCGGAAGATCACCGGCTTGTCGCCGGCCGCATCCAGCACGTCGCGATAGAAGCGGGTCTGCCCCGCCCGGCCCGGCATGGTCGCCGCGACCAGGAACTGAAATTCTGTGCGGAACAGCCCGATGCCGTCCGCACCGGTGAGGTTGAGCAGGGCGAGGTCGTCCCGCAGGCCGGCATTGATATTGACGGTGATCCGCACGCCATCCTTGGTGATCGCCTCCTTGTCCCGCAATTCGGAATAGGCAGCGCGCTTTTTCTGGCTGAGCTCCAGCTGCGCGTCGAAGGCTTCCTCGACCGAGGGGCCCGGCCGCACAAACACGACATTGTCGTCGACGTTGAGCAGCAGATGGTCGTCTTCCCGCACCACCTGCCGGATATTCTTGACCTGTCCGAGGATCGGAATGCCCATCGCCCGCGCGATGATCGTCACATGCGCGGTCAGCGATCCCTCTTCGAGAACAACGCCCTTCAGTCTGCGCCGGTCATATTCGAGCAGCTCGGCCGGGCCGAGATTGCGGGCAATCAGGATCGTGTCCTGGCGCAGACCCATTTTTGCCGCCGTCCCCATCTGCCCGGACACGATGCGCAGCAGGCGGTTGGCGAGATCCTCCAGATCGTGCATCCGTTCGGCCAGCAGCGGATCGTCAATCTGCCGCATCCGCATCCTTGTATGCTGCTGGACCCTCTCGATCGCCGCTTCCGCGGTCAGGCCGCTGTCGATCGCTTCGTTGATGCGGCGGCTCCAGCCTTCGTCATAAGCGAACATCTTGTAGGTCTGCAGGACTTCCTCATGCTCGCCGCCGACCCCGAATTCCGCCTGGCTGGTCATCTGGTCGATCTGCGCCCGCATCTTGTCGAAGGCCGAATAGACGCGGTGCCGCTCGGCCTCGGTGTCCTCGGCCACGGTATGCTCGATCTTGACCCGGGGCTGATGGAAGACGGCGTGACCGCTGGCCTTGCCCTTGACCAGTTGCAGTCCGCTCAGGCGGTTGGCGCCATTGTCGAGGGATGCCGCCTCTTCCGCGACATTGTCGTCCACGAATTCGGCGCTGCTGATCAGTTCGGAGAGCACCATCGCCGCGGTTTGAAACGCCTCGATTTCCACTTCGGAATAGCGACGCGGTTCGACATGCTGGGCGCACAGCACCCCGATCGCCTGCTGGTTGCGAATGATCGGCACCCCGGCAAAGCTGTGAAATTTCTCCTCGCCGGTTTCCGGTCGGTACTGGAAATCAGGATGGCTGGCCGCTTCGTCGAGATTGAGCGTCTCGACATTCTTGGCGATATAGCCGGTCAGCCCTTCGCCCATGGCCAGCTTGGTGACGTGCACCGCTTCGGCATTGAGGCCGCGGGTGGCGAACAGTTCGAGCACGCCCTCGCGGCGCAGATATATGGAACAGACCTCGCTGCTGACCGCATCGGCGATCGTGTCGACAACCTTGTTCAGCTTCGTCTGGGCGTTGCCGCGCGACGCCATGATCGATCGCAGACCGGTCAGGATGTTGCGCGCGGTGCTGGTACTCGAAGGTTCTGTTGTTGGCATGATGTCCGCTTAGCAGAAAGGCTATGATAGCGCGATATTGAAAACCGCACGTCGGCTAAAACGGACGTCATCGCCGCCCGGCCGGCCGGGGGTGCTACCCCCGAACCCGGGCTAATTCATCAATTCTTCTTTGAGCCGGAGCTTCTCTTTCTTCAGACTGTGGATTCGAATCGTGTCGGGGAGGGGGCGGGTCTCTTCTTCGTTGATCTTGCGTTCGAGTGCTTCGTGCTTTTCGCGCAGAGCTGACAGGTGATTCTGAATCATTAAAGTCTCCTCAAAAATGCTGTTTTGAAAATGAAAGAGGGTCAAGGCTTCCTTCTCTGATGTGCTGGCCAACAGGGCGCAGTTCCAAGTTTCATGATTAAATTGTCTTGGTTTCGACATGAACCATGAATAGGGTTAAGATTACAAAAATGTTGCACCGACGCAAGGGAGAGATTGATCCAGAATGGGGATGAGCGATGAAGAGTTGCAAACGCGGCTCGAACTGCTGAGAATCGAACATCGCGATCTCGACGAGGCGATTGCCGCGCTGGTCGAGGCAGGCAATCCGGATCAATTGCGCGCGGCGCGACTCAAGAAAAGAAAGCTGCAGCTTCGCGACCGGATTGTCGTGCTCGAGAATCAGCTCATTCCCGACATCATTGCCTGAGGCTAGCGCTTCTGCGGCTTTGCTCCGTGTTAACCCTTTCGGTCCACCAGTTAACTTCGACCGGCCCGGCGTGTCAGTTTGAAACAGCCGTCATCGGCGGTGATTCCGGCCCGAAAATTCCCTGTCAACGCCGTCTGAAATATTGCTAGAACGGAAAAATGGCAGTTCGTGAATCCCTTTTAACGATTAAATTGCTCGACGCACTTTATACCGAAGCGATGGTATTGGCCGACGAGGCGCGATCCTATTTCGAATCCGGGCGGTTCAGCGAAGAGTCCGATCCGGCGGATCTTCTGGCCGTATCCTTTTCCTGTGAATCGCTCAAGGTGACGACCCGGCTGATGCACTGCATTGCCTGGCTGCTGAACCAGAAAGCCTTGCACAGCGGCGACCTGTCCGAGGGGGAAGCGTGGAACCACGACCGCAGTCTCGGCTGCGCCGCGGCCACCGATCAACCCACGGTTGATCGGTTCCCGGCAGAGGCGCGGCAGATCATCATGGCCAGCGACGAGCTGTTTGAACGTCTGCAGCGCCTTGCGTCGCTCATGGAACGGGAAATGCAGGCCGAGTCAGCGGTCCAGGACATGTTCCGCCGGCTGCAGGGTGCGTTCTGATCCCCCTGGGGATCAGGCGCTGACCTCTGCGCTTTCCTCCAGAAACGGATAATCGGTATAGCCTTCGGCGCCCTGGCTGTACCAGGTGGGCGTGAAGTCGATCGGGTTGAGTTCCGCCCCGCTCCGGAAACGTTCCGGCAGGTCGGGGTTGGTCATGAAGGTTCGGCCGAAACTGATCGCGTCGGCCTTGTTTTGCGCCAGCGCTTCAGTCGCATTGTCATAGAAATAGTCGCTGTTGAGGACCAGCGGGCCCTTGAACACCGGGCGGATGTCCGGGCTGACGGGGGGCACATCGGTATTGCCGTAGGTGCCGTGGGCAGGGGGCTCGCGCAGTTCGAGAAAGGCGATGCCGATATCGTCGAGCAGCTTCGCGGCGGTGGTGAAGGTCTCGACCGGGGTCGCGTCATTCGCACCATGGGAATCGCCATTGGGCGACAGCCGCACGGAGACGCGGTCGCTGCCCCAGACCTCGACCAGCCGGCGAGTCACTTCGCCCAGCAGCCGCACGCGATTCTCTGCCGATCCGCCATATTCGTCGGTCCGCAAATTGGTGCCCGAACGGATGAACTGGTCGATCAGATAGCCGTTGGCGGCGTGCAGTTGCACGCCGTCAAAGCCGGCCTTCTTGGCATTTTCCGCGGCATTCTGGTAATCGTCGAGCAGTCCGGGAATCTCGCTGATTTCCAGGGGGCGAGCTTCGACATAGTCGCGCTTGCCGGCATAGGTGCGGACGCTGCCCGGCGCCGTGGTCGCCGATGCCGAGACCGGCTTTTCGCCGTCGAGGAAATCGGGATGGACGATCCGGCCCATGTGCCACAGCTGGCAGATGATCCGGCCGCCGGCCTGGTGGACCTGTTCGATCACCGGCTTCCAGGCTTCGGTCTGCGCCTCGTTCCAGATGCCCGGCGCAAACGGGGTGCCAAGGCCCTGCTGGCTGATTCCGGTCGCTTCCGAAATGATCAGGCCGGCCCCGGCGCGCTGCGCATAATATGCGCCCATGATCGGCGTAGGCACATGGTCCATCGTCGACCGGCAGCGGGTAAGGGGCGCCATGAACATGCGGTTCGATGCCTCGATGGCGCCAACGGTGATCGGATCAAACAATGTGGTCAAGATGGAATTCCCTGGATGAAAAGGCGTGGATTGTTAATCAGACAGCTAAGACGCCGAAGGGTTAAATGCAATGGTTTGAAACCAAGCAATTTCTGTCTATATCAATAGCTCTGATTTCAAAGGAACTCCCATGCCGGCACCGCTTCCCGCAGATCCAACCCTCGACGAGGTGCGCGCCTTCCTTGCTCCGCAACTGGCAGCGCAGGCCGCCTTTGATGGCTGGAACGAGAAGGCGGTGCTGGCCGCGGCCGAGCTGGCCGGTATCGATCCCGACCTTGCCAGGCTGGCGTTCGGCGGCGGGCCGATAGACCTGATCGACGCCTGGTTCCAGGCGATCGATGCGCGGATGGCCGCGAAATATGATGCGGACGAACTGGCAGCGATGAAGATCCGCGACCGGATCAAGGCGCTGGTCGAGGCGCGGCTGGAGGCGCTGGCAGCGGATCGCGAAGGCCTGCGGCGGGCGCTGGCGATCCTCGCGGCTCCGCCGCATCTCCGCCGCGCCGCGAATATGGGCTGGCGCGCGGCCGACAAGATGTGGCGGCTGGCCGGCGACACCGCCACCGACTATAATCACTATACCAAGAGAACGCTGCTGTTGGGTGTCTATGGCAGCACGATCAGCGTGTTTCTCGACGACGAGAGCGAAGATTTTACCGACACCCGCGCCTTTCTTGATCGTCGGATCGGGAATGTCATGCAGTTCGAGAAGGTGAAGGCCAGGGTGACGCGCGGCAGCGGCGACCGGTTCAGCATGGCGCGCTTCATTGGCCGGTTGCGCTATCGGGGTGCCTGACCCGACATCACGCCATCGCATTTGCTTCCGCCTTGCCGGCGCAGCGAAATCTCACAAAAGACTCGCCAAAGCCAATCAATATTGATAATCACTCGCAACTAGAAAAAATCAGGTTCCGACATCATGCCATCATCCACCACCCTGGACCTGCTGTCCATTCGGCAAAGCGCCGAAGTCGTGGCAATCGACTGGACGGCGATTTCCGACAACGAGGGCCGGCGCCTGCGCGCGCTCGGCATTGATGTCGGCGCGCCGGTGGAAAAGCTCTACAAGGGCATGTTCGGGATGAATGATCCGATCGCTCTGAAGGTGGGCCGGATGATGATTGCGGTCCGCAAGTCTCATGCCCGGGCGATATCGGTTTCCCCGGTGGCGGAAACGATACCCGCCTGATTGATGTCTGAAATCGCACCTCTGATTGTCCTCGCGGGCAACCCCAATTCCGGCAAGAGCGCCCTGTTCAACGCGCTCACCGGCGCACGCCAGAAAATCGCCAACTATCCCGGCGTGACCGTGGAGCGCAAATCCGGTCATTTCAGTTTCGCCGACGGCCGGCCGGCCGAGCTGGTCGACCTGCCGGGCAGCTACAGCCTCGATCCGACCAGCCCCGACGAGGAAGTGACCCGCGGTGTCATCATGGGCCTGCAGAAGGGCGAACGCCGTCCCGATGCGATCATCCTCGTGCTCGATGCCGCCAATCTCGACAATCACCTGCGCTTCGCGCTGGAAGTCATTGCCCTCGGCAGTCCGGTGGTGGTGGCGCTCAACATGATGGATCTGGCCGAACGCGACGGCCTGACACTCGATCCGGCCAAGCTGGAACAGGCGCTCGGCGTTCCGGTCGTGCCCACGGTCGCGGTCCGCCGCCGCGGCCTGCAGGACTTGTCCGCCGCGGTCGAAAGCCGTCTCCAGCACAAGCCGGACAATATCGAACCGGTGGTCGCCAAGGATCGCGATCACGGTCTCGGCAAGCAGGCAAAGCGGATTGCCAAACTGGCGATTGTCTCCGAAACCGCCGGCCGGCGCTGGTCGGAACGCGCCGACGCGGTGTTCCTGCATCCCTTTGTCGGACCGCTGATCCTGTTCGGCGTGCTGTTCGTGATGTTCCAGGCGGTCTTTGCCTGGTCGGAGGCGCCGATCGGCTGGATCGAGGGCGCCAGCGAATGGGTCGCGGCAGCAGTCGAAACCAACCTGCCAGCCGGCTTCATCCGCGACTTCATCATCGAGGGGGCGATCGGCGGCGTCGGCTCGGTCGTCGTCTTCCTGCCGCAGATCCTGATCCTGTTCCTGTTCATCCTGCTGCTCGAGGCGAGCGGCTACATGACCCGCGCCGCCTATATCATGGACCGGATGATGGCCAGCGTCGGCCTCTCCGGCCGCAGCTTCATCCCGCTGCTGTCCTCCTTCGCCTGCGCCATTCCCGGCATCATGGCGACGCGCAGCATTTCCGATCCGCGGGACCGGCTGACCACGATTCTGGTCGCACCGCTGATGACCTGCTCGGCGCGGCTGCCGGTCTATGCGATCATCATCGGCGCCTTCATTCCGCCGACCCAGGTTGGTCCCGGCATCGGACTCCAGGGGCTGGTGCTGTTCGGGCTCTATGTATTCGGCATCATCGGCGCGATGATCGTCGCGCTGGTGTTGCGCAGCACGGTGACCAAGGGACCGAACAGCGGCTTCCTGATGGAAATGCCGAAATATCAGCTGCCGCTGATGAAGGACATCCTGATCGGCCTGTGGCAGCGCGCCTGGATATTCCTGCGCCGCGCCGGCACGATCATCTTCGCCGCCACCGTCGTCCTGTGGCTGCTGCTGACCTTCCCGAAAGTGCCGGAAGACAGCGCGATGAGCCAGGTCGACTACAGCGCCGCCGGACGCATCGCCAATGTCATCGCGCCGATCGTCAAGCCGGTCGGCTTCGACCGCGACATCGCGCTCGCGCTGATCCCGGCAATGGCCGCGCGCGAAGTCGCGGTGGCGGCGCTCGCCACCACCTATGCCATCGATGCGCCGGACGAGGAAGCGGAAGCCAAGTCGCTGACCGAGCGGTTGCAGAGCCGCTGGTCGCTGCCGACCGCGCTCGCCTTCCTCGCCTGGTTCGTCTTCGCCCCGCAATGCATCTCGACGATCGCCGTCACCCGCCGCGAAACCAACGGCTGGCGCTGGCCGACGTTCATGGTCGTCTATCTATTTGCGCTCGCTTACGTGGCAGCCGGTATTACATATTGGAGTGCCGTCGCGCTCGGTCTATAGAGTCCCCAAGAATCGACAATCGCGATATTTTATAGGGAATTTGAAATGGCCGGCGGCATCAACAAAGTCATCATCGTAGGCAATCTGGGCAAGGATCCGGAAGTCCGCTCCTTCGCCAACGGCGGCAAGGTCTGCAATTTCAGCGTCGCCACCTCGGAAAGCTGGAAGGACAAGCAGACCGGCGAGCGCAAGGAAAAGACCGAGTGGCACAATATCTCGATCTATAACGAGGGCCTCGCCGGCGTCGCCGAAAAATATCTGCGCAAGGGCAGCAAGGTCTATCTCGAGGGCAAGCTGCAGACCCGCAAGTGGCAAGACCAGTCCGGCAACGACCGCTACAGCACCGATGTCGTCCTGCAGGGTTTTGACGCGAAAATGGAAATGCTCGACGGCAAGCCCGGCGGCGGCGGCCAGGGCGGCGGCAGCAACGACGGCTGGGGCGGCGGCCAGAGCGGCGGGTCTTCCGGCGGCGGCTCCAACGACGGCTGGGGCCAGACCGGCGGCGGCCAGGGCGGCGGTGCCTTTGACAGCGATCTGGACGACGACGTTCCGTTCTAGGATTTTTCAAGGCATCTGAGTTTTGGAAAACCGGCACATCCTTCGCGGGCTGTAGCCGGTTTTTCGTTTGCCAATGGCCCGGCTATTCGGCCTCCGACTCAACGATCGCCTTCATGCGCGCGAGGCCGATACCGCTATCGCGTTGCAGGGTTTTGCCGAGCAGTAGCGGGATCAGCCATCGCCCGATGGTGGATTGGCTGCGACTGTAGAATCGCCAGTGCAGCATTGTCTCCCCGCTGGCCTGCTCGGACAGATGAACCTCCATCCGCGGATGCAGCGGCACGAAATCGCCTTCGGTCACGAACAGGTTCGGGGACCGGCTTTCGACCACCGTGATGTTGATCTGCTGCACGCGCCGGGTCGGCAAGCGAATATCTTCCTGATAGATTTTGCCGACATGTCCGTGCGGCAACGGATTGGCGGATATGATGGAAATCACATTCGGGTACCAAAGGGCATAATTTTCGTGGTTGGCCAGAAAGTCGAAAACGCTTGTTATCGGCGCTTCGATCAGCACCCGATGGTCTGCGAGCTGGATATATGGTTTCGTGGCCATGGTCCTACAGCTGATGCCCCGTGCGGTCTCGCTTCGTATCCAGATAAAATTCATTGTGCGGATTGGCAGCAATCCTGACCGGCAACCGCTCTTCGACGGTCACGCCGCAAGCTTCCAATCCTTCCACTTTCTCGGGATTGTTGGTCATCAATCGGACCTTCGGCACGTTGAGCAATTCCAGCATCCGCGCCGCCGTCGAAAAGTCCCGGGCATCGATGGCGAAGCCCAGCCGCTGGTTGGCGTCGACCGTGTCGAACCCCTGGTCCTGCAGCGCATAGGCGCGCAGCTTGTTGATCAGGCCGATGCCGCGGCCCTCTTGCCGCAGATAGAGCAGCACCCCCCAAGTCGCCGCGCTGATCTGCTCCAGCGCCGCGTGCAGCTGCGGGCCGCAGTCGCATTTCAGGCTGCCAAGGACATCTCCGGTCAGGCATTCGCTGTGCAGCCGCACCACCGGTATGCTCTCGTCGCGCTTGCCGACCACCAGCGCGATATGGTCGGTGGCATCGGCGTCGCTGCGGAAGCCGTAGATATGCGCCTCGGCATTGGCCGCGACCGGCAGCCGCGCGTGCGCGCTGATCGTCAGGGCGCTGGCATCGGCATAGGCCGCGACATCCTCCGCCTCGACGCTGTCCTCGGCCTCCTCGACGATCAGAAAGGCGGGCAGCAGCGCCGCATGGCGCGCCAGTTCCATCGCCGCCTTGGCGGCTGCGGGGTTGGCCAGCGGCTCGCTCTGAAACGGCCCCTTCATCGGATAGCGCATGTCCAGAACCGGATCGACAATGGCGAGTATCTCGGCTGCGGTCACCGGCGCGGGCAGGCGAATCTGGATCGGCAGGCTGGGGTCGGCCGCGGACAGCTGGTTGAGCAGTTTCAGGGTGTCGGCGCGCGTCGCCGAAATGATCAGCGACACGCTTCCCGATTGCGGCAATATCGCGTCCAGCGCACCGGTCTCGACCGGCAGCAGCTCGAGCCGCTGGCCCTCCGCCTCGACGCCAATCGGCCAGCCGCGGCGCAGCGCATCAATGGCGCGCGCTGCGCGGCGGGCTGCAGACTTCTGGCCCCCGTCAAGAGGCGCTGCACTCAAAATTCGAATTCCGTGATCAGCGGCGCGTGATCCGACGGCTTGCCCCAGCTGCGCGCGTCCTCCAGCACGACATGGCTCTTCGCCTTGTCTTCCAGCTCCGGGCTGACCCAGACATGGTCGAGCCGCCGCCCCTTGTCGGACAGGCGCCAGTCCTTGGCGCGATAGCTCCACCAGGTGTAGAGCCGCTCGGGATCCGGGATCAGCTTGCGGCCGATATCGACCCAGCCGTGCGCATCGCGCATCGCGTAGAGATGGTCGATCTCGATCTGCGTGTGGCTGACGACGTTGACCAGCGCCTTGTGGCTCCAGACGTCCGATTCGAGCGGCGCGACGTTGAAGTCGCCCATCAGGATCGTCGGTTCCTTGAGATTGGTCGACCATTCGGTCATCCGCCCGAAGAAGTCGAGCTTCTGGCCGAACTTGGGATTGAGTTCGCGATCGGGAATTTCGCCGCCGGCCGGGATATAGACATTCTCGATGCGGACGCCGTTTTGCAGCACCGCGCCGACATGGCGGGCTTCGCCATTGTCCTGCCAGTTGAACCGTTCGTCCTTGTGCAGCGGCACGCGGCTGATGATCGCGACCCCATGGTGCATCGGCTGGCCGTGCAGGATCTGGTGGTTGTAGCCGAGCCGGCGGAACATGCCTTCGGGGAATTGGTCGTCGCGCACCTTGGTTTCCTGCAGGCACAGGATATCCGGCGCTTCCTCGGTCAGGAAACGCTCGACGATGTCGAGTCGGGCGCGGATGCTGTTAATATTCCAGCTGACGATTTTCAGGGTATCACTCATGCCGAGTCTGATAGCCACGCTCGCCCGGAAACCCAAGCGCAAAGGGAAGGGCGCGATGTGGTAATTTGAGGGGCCGGGAAAGAAAAACCCCCACCTCCGGGGGCATTAAGGAGGTGGGGGCTAACTCGCGTTCGTCACGCAAAAGATGAAATGAGCTCTTTGGTGTCAGGTAACAGGGGGAAAACCTGACTGTCTCTCTTCATCCTGTATTTGGTTATACGCCCGTGTTTCTGTCGGGAATATGAACGGATTATCGATCCTTTTCTGCTGATCGGCAGCCCGCCTCGGTTCACCGCTTGCCGCGAACTTTTCTGCGCGGATCGTCCCAGTTAAACGTGCTGTTGGACACCGGAACGCCGAATTTCTGGTTCGAAAGGCGGATCGAGGTCCGGTTGTTCTTGGAATCGAGTGATACCCAGCCATCCAGGCTCAGTCCGCCCGGGGCGCCGGCCTTCTTGGTGAAGACCATCGTGATAACGCCATATTCCGGCCGTTTCGGATCGCGGACTTCCACGCTCAGCACGTTGGGATTGCGAGTCGGAACGATCTTGCCATATTTGGACAGGTCACGGTCCGGGTTCAGCAGCGCGCCCAGCGGGCTGTTGCTGATCGGCCAGCGCTGGACCTGGTTGACCTCATAGTCGATCATGGTCAGCGCCTTGCCGTCGCCGACGATCAGCAGGTTCGCGTCCTTCTGATACTGGAAACGGATCTTCCCGGGCTGTTTCAGCGTCAGCTTCCCGGTCAGCATCTGGCCGCCGCGGTCGGTCTGGCTGAAATTTGCGGTCATCGTCGACATCGAACGCAAGTGCGTCGAAATTTTCGACAGGCTGTCGGTCGGACTTTGCTGCGCGGTCGCGGGCAGACTGGCGGTCAGGGCCAGCGGCGCGGCGATCAGGGCGAAACCATATTTCAACATATAAAACTCCAGATTATCAAGATGCAGGCCTAGCCTGTGGCGATTGAACGATGGCTTAATCAGTCTGTCAGGAAAGCGGCGCGCTTCTGGCGCTAAAGCGGCTCGCCATGCTGGTCGCGCAGCACCTCGCGGCGTCCGATATGGTTGGGCGGCGTGATGAAGCCGTCCTCTTCCATCCGGTCGATGATCCGGGCGGCGGTGTTGTAGCCGATCCGGAGCTGCCGCTGCAGCCAGCTGGTCGAGACCTTCTGGCTCTCGAACACGATCTGGCAGGCCTGGGTATATTGCCGGTCTTCCTTGTTGTCGCTCAGGTCCGCGCCGTCGAGGGCGAAGCTGCCGTCTTCCGGTTCTTCGGTCACCGCCTGGATATAGTCCGGCGCGCCCTGCGAACGCCAGTGGTCGGCGACCCGGCGCACCTCGTCATCGGATACGAACGGGCCGTGCACGCGGGTCAGCTGCTTGCCGCCCGGCATGTACAGCATGTCGCCCTTGCCGAGCAATTGCTCGGCGCCCTGCTCTCCGAGGATGGTCCGGGAATCGATCTTCGAGGTGACATGGAAACTGATCCGCGTTGGCAGGTTGGCCTTGATCACGCCGGTGATGACGTCGACCGAGGGCCGCTGCGTCGCCATGATCAGGTGGATGCCCGCGGCGCGTGCCTTCTGCGCCAGCCGCTGGATCAGGAACTCGACCTCCTTGCCGGCGGTCATCATCAGGTCGGCCAGCTCGTCGACGATGATCACGATCTGCGGCAGCACTTCGAAGTCGAGCTGCTCTTCCTCGTAGATCGGGCGCGATGTTTCCGGGTCATAGCCGGTCTGCACCCGGCGGCCGAGCGGCTGGCCCTTGGCCTTGGCGGCTTTCACCTTCTCGTTATAGTTGGCGAGGTTGCGGACCGAGATCGACGACATCATCCGGTAGCGTTCCTCCATCTGCTCGACCGCCCATTTCAGCGCCCGGATCGCCTTGGCCGGCTCGGTGACCACCGGCGACAGCAGATGCGGAATATCGTCATAGGTGCTGAGCTCCAGCATCTTCGGATCGATCATGATCATCTTGCACTCGTCCGGCGTCAGCCGATAGAGCAAGGAGAGGATCATGCAGTTGAGGCCGACGGACTTGCCGGAACCGGTGGTACCGGCGACCAGCAGGTGCGGCATCGGCGCCAGATCGGCAATCACCGGATCGCCGGAAATATTCTTGCCGAGGATGATCGGCAGCTTGCCGGTCTGCTCGGCGAAGCTGTCGCTGCCGACCATTTCGTGCAGCACCACCATCTCGCGGTTGGCGTTGGGAAGCTCGATTCCCATCACCGTGCGTCCCGGAATGGCGGCGACGCGGGCCGACAGCGCCGACATGTTGCGGGCAATATCCTCGGCCAGCTGGATGACGCGGCTTGCCTTGATGCCCGGTGCCGGCTCCAGCTCGTACATCGTGACCACCGGCCCGGGGCGGACCGCGTTGATCGTGCCCTTGACGTGGAAATCGTCGAGTACCGATTCCAGCAGTCGCGCGTTGCGTTCCAGCCCGGCCTTGTCGATCACGTTGTTGTTCTGCTCCGGCGCGGGGGTCAGCAGGTCCACCGAGGGCAGCACATAGGGCCCGAAGAAATCGCCTTGCTTGGCCTTGTTCGCCCCGGCCTTTTTCGGCGGCAGCGCGCGGTCGCTGATCTCCGGCGGCGGGCGCGTGTCGGGCTGGACGGACTTGCGCGGCGCCGGCTCCTTCGCAGCCGGAACGGCAGCGGATCGTTCCGGTTCGATCACCAGGTCATCATCCTTGCGGCGCAGGGGCATTTTCATCGCCGGGATCTTCAGCGAGGCACCCGAAAACAGCGGGCGGTCCAGTTGCAGGCTGCGATAGCCCAGCACCAGCCCGCTGGTCAGGGTCAGCGCGATCAGCACGCCCGACACCAGCCCGCTCCAGCTGGCGGACAGCGCATTGAGGCCGGCGGTGATGCCGTTGGCCAGAAGCATGCCAGCCAGCCCGCCGAGGCCGGACGGCAATTCCATCTCCGGCTCCGGAAACCAAAGCGCCAGCCCGATTCCCAGCAGCAGCGCGGCAAGCAGGCACCACAACAGTTGCCGCTTCCAGCCGGGCTGCGGGATATCGTGCCACAGCCGGTTGGCGAGCAGCAGCATCAGCGGCAGGAACAGGATGACGGGCAGTCCGATCAGCACCAGCAGCAGGTCGGCCAGATAGGAACCGAAAATCCCCATCCAGTTATATTCGACGCCGCCCGCAGAGGTATTGAACGACGGGTCGCTGGGAGAATAGCTGGCAAGCGCCAGCAGCAGGAAAAGCGTTGCCAGAAAAATCGTGATCGCCCCGATCAGGGCACCGCTGCGCATCAGGCTGAGACGCATGATCTCGCGCCAGTTCGCTTCATTGGCTTTTTCCGCCATAATATACTCCCGGGCGACGCCCCAGCCGAAGACGCGCGTTTTCTGCGCTCTCCTTTGCGCGAATCGGGGACTCGCCGTCAAGTTTCTTGGCGATATTTTACCGGAATTGCCTTTCTTTCGCCGCCGACGATGCCTAGTTAGAGGATGATATCAGGGCTCGGAAAGGCGGTCTTCATGGGGTTGGATTCTCGGAATAGCGACATCATCATCCTGGGCGCGGGCATGATCGGGCTCACCCAGGCGCTGGCGCTGGCCGCGCATGGCCTGCAGGTGGCGATCATTGATCGCGCCGAACCTGCGGATCTGCTCAACCCCTTGGGTGATGCCCGGGTGTCGGCGATCAACAGCGCCAGCTGGAAGATGTTCGATGCCATCGGTCTCGCCGACAAGCTGCGGCCGCACGGCTGCGATATCGAGAAAATCCTAGTCAATGACGGGCTCAAGCCCGGCACGCTGGATTTCGTCCCCGGCGAGGCGGAGGGGCCGATGGGCATCATGGTCGAAAATGCCGTTCTGCGGCAGCTGCTGTTCGAGGCGGTCCGCGACCATGACCATATCACGCTGCACATGCCCGCCCAGGTTGAGTCCTACGAGCGCGGCGAGCATCGGGTCGAGGTCGTGCTCGACAATGGCGAAGAGCTGTCCGCTCCGCTGCTGGTTGCTGCCGACGGGCGCGGCAGCCGGATGCGCGAGGACGCGGGGATCATCATGGCGCACTGGCAATATGACCACAGCGCGATCGTCTGCAAGATCGCGCATGAAAAACCGCACGGCAACGCCGCCTATGAACTCTTCTTTCCCTCCGGTCCGTTCGCGATCCTGCCGATGCTCGATGATGCCGACGGCCGGCACCGCTCGGCCGTGGTCTGGACGGTATCGCGCAAGGACGGGCCCGCCTTTGCCAGGATCAACCAGCGCGCCTTCGTTGCGGAAATGATGAAGAAGACCGGCGGCTTTCTCGGCGCGATCGAACTGCTCACCGACCGCCCGACCTATCCGCTCGGCTTCCACCACAGCTCGCATCTGACCGCCGATCGGCTGGTGCTGATCGGTGACGCCGGTCACGGCATCCATCCGATCGCCGGGCAGGGGCTCAACCTCGGCCTGCGCGATGTCGCGGCACTGACCGAATGTCTGGTCGAGGGCGCGCGCACCGGGCTCGATCTGGGCGATGCCCAGATACTCGCCCGCTACGACCGCTGGCGCAGCCTCGACAATATGACGGTGTCGGCGGCAACCGATATCCTGACCCGCCTGTTCGGCCTGCCCGGAGAGACGTCGTCGGCGATCCGGCGCATGGGCATCGGCCTGGTCCAGCGGATTCCGCCGCTCAAGGCGCGCTTCATGGCCGAAGCCAAGGGCGAGACCGGCGATCTGCCGAAACTGCTGCGCGGCGAACTGGTCTAGGGTCTAGCGCGACCCCTGGCCGTCGTCGATCTTGATCACGGTTCCGGTCACCGCGTCGGACGAGGGCGACACCAGGTAGAGCAGGGTGCTGTCCATCTGTTCCGGCTGGCCCAGCCGCTTGCGCGGGAAATGGACCGAAAAGTCGCCGGCGCGTTCGATCATGCCGTCGGCCATGTCGGTGGCGAACAGGCCCGGCGCTATGCCGTTCACGTTGATATGAAATTTTGACCATTCCACCGCCAGCGTTTCGGTGATGCGGACGACGCCGGCCTTGGTCGTCGAATAGAGCGCTGCCCCGCCACCGCTGTAGCTGGTCGCCGCGATCGACGCGACATTGACGATCCGGCCAGGCTTTTTCTCGGCGATCAGCGGGCGGGCAAATTCGTTCGACAGGACGAACACGCTGCGCAGATTGGTATCCAGCACATCGTCGATCAGCTCGATCGACATCCGCGTGGCATGTTCGGCATCGACGATCCCGGCGTTGTTGACCAATATGTCGGGCTGGCCCAGCCGATCGGCGATCGCGGGGACGATCGCCTTCAGCTGGCTGGCGTCACGCACATCCAGCGCAAAGGCCTCAGCCGTGCCACCCTCGGCGCGGATGGCGGCGACCAGGTCGTCGAGCTTGTCCTTGCGCCTTGCGGTGCAGGCAACCTTGGCGCCGCACGCGGCGAGGACCTTGGCAAAACGGTGGCCCAGTCCGGCAGACGCACCGGTTACAAGAGCCGTATGGCCTGTCAGGTCGATGGAAAAATTGGGGGTTGTCATAATTCGGGCATCCTCTGCTATTTTTGCAGGGGATGCCCGGAATGTCTGGATTGGCGCAAGCGCTAAATTAGTTCAGATCATCTTGCGAGATCGGAACGATCTTGATTTCGACCCGGCGGTTGGCCGCGCGGCCCTCTTCGGTGGTGTTCGTCGCGATCGGCTGGCTTTCACCATAGCCGCGGGTAGCCAGACGCGCACGCTGGACGCCGCTGTTGGCCAGGAAATTGGCAACGGCCTCGGCCCGCCGCTCGGACAGGCTTTGGTTATAGGCTTCGCTGCCGGTGCTGTCGGTATGGCCGAGCACGTCGACATAGCTCTTTTCATATTGCGAAAGCGTGTTGGCGACGTTGCCGAGCGTGGTCTGAAAGGCTGGCTGGATCGCGCTGCTGTCGACGCCGAAGGTGACGTTCGACGGCATGTTGAGGATCAGATTGTCGCCTTCGCGGGTGACATCGATGCCGGTGCCCGCGGTTTGCTGGCGCAGCTTCTTTTCCTGCTCGTCCATGTAATAGCCGATGCCCGCGCCGGCGAGTCCGCCGAGGCCAGCGCCGACAATCTTGGCGGTGCGGTCATTGCGTCCGCCCAGGACGTCGCCAAGCAGATAGCCGCCGACAACGCCGCCGATGCCGCCGATCGCTGCCTTGGAAATGGTCCGGTTTCCGGTTTCCGGATTGGTAACGCAACCACTGGTCAGTGCAACGGCACTCAGCGAAGCTGCTGCCATCATTGATTTATTCATCCGCATGTTGATTTCCCTTTTCGGTATTCTTCTTCGATCAGGGTAACCCCCTATCGTTCAGAAGGTTCCGTTTATCGCAAGATAAATGAATGTTAACTGACAGCAAACTTGAGATTTTGTAAAACTTGCTGCTAAAGGGCCTGATGGCATTTCGCCCTTTCAATGGACAATATGACACCCTTTCCCTGGTTTGATGTCGCAATAATAATCGTGCTGATACTGATCAATGGCGTCTTCGCCATGTCGGAACTGGCAATCGTCTCTGCCCGCAAGGCACAGCTGCACGGTCTGGCGGACCAGGGCAGCCGGCCCGCCAAGGCCGCGCTCCGCCTCGCTGCGGACCCGGGCAAGTTTCTCTCGACCGTGCAAATCGGCATCACCCTGATCGGCATCCTTGCCGGTGCCTTTTCCGGCGCCAGCCTGGGCGGGCCGATGGCAGAGCGCCTGCAGGCGCTCGGGATGGGCCGGGAACTGGCGGGAACGACCGGCTTCGTGCTGGTGATCGGCCTGACCACCTATGCATCATTGGTGGTGGGCGAACTGGTGCCCAAGCAGATCGCCCTGCGCTCGGCCGAGCGGATCGCGCTGGTCATGGCCCAGCCCATGGAGATGCTGGCGCGCATTTCGGCACCGCTGGTCTGGCTGCTCGACAACAGCAGCGCCCTGATTTTCCGGCTGATGCGGATCAAGCGGGAACAGATCAACCATGTCACCGCCGAAGAATTGCAGATGGTGTTTGCCGACGCGACGCGGTCCGGCGTGATCGAGGAGCATGAACGGGCCGTGATGGCCGGGGTCGTGCGTCTTGCCGACCGCCCGATTCGCGAGGTGATGACGCCCCGGACCGAGATCGACTGGCTCGATATCGACGCGAAGCGCGAGGATATCCACAAGCTGTTGATGGAATCGCAGCACAGCCGCTTCCCGGTGGCGGAGCATTCCGTCGACGAGATCCGCGGTGTCGTCCAGGCCCGTGATATCGTCGCCGCGCAGTTGGGCGGCGAGGAACTGGACCTGCGCAAGCTGATGCGGCCGCTGGAAAAGGTCCCGGACCAGCTCGACGCGCTCGATGTGCTGGAAATCCTGCGCGAAACCGAAGTTCCGATGATCCTTGTCCACGACGAATATGGCCATTTCGAAGGGATCGTGACGCCCAATGACCTGCTCAGTTCAATCGCCGGCGAATTTGTCTCCGACCAGGACGAGAAGACCCAGCGCAGCCTGATCGAGCGCGCCGATGGCAGCTATCTCGTCTCCGGCGCGATGGCGATCGACGCGCTGGCGGAAAAGCTCGGCATGCGGCTGTCGGAAGACCGGGACTATGCGACCGTTGCCGGCCACGCGCTGGCGCAATTGCGGCATCTGCCCGAGGAGGGCGAGAGCTTCGAGGATCAGGACTGGATATTCGAGATTGTCGACATGGATGGACGCAAGATCGACAAGCTAATCGTCCGCGCCAGCAATCCGGAAATCGACTGACCGCGATCAGAGCTTGCCGTATTTCTTTTCAAATCCGGCGATATCATCCTTGGCCAGAAACTTGGCCTGATCGATCCACGCATCCCGGGTGATCCGTCCGCTGAACGTTTCCAGATACTGATCGACCTCGACTATTTCAGCCTCTTTCCACTCTGCAATCTGGTCAAAGCGGGTCACGCCGAGACTGTTGAGCAGCGTGTTGAGCTTGGGGCCAACGCCCTTGATCAGCCGCAGATTGTCGGGCTCGCCAACCGCCGCAGGAATATTCGGCTTGCCGGCGGCCACGGGTGCGACAGGAGCGGGAACCGGCTTCGCCTCGGCGACCGGCTCGGCGGGAGCAGGGGCAGGCGATGGGGTGACGACTTTCTTGACCGGCGGGGGAGGCGGTGGCGACACCGCGGCTGGCGCGGCCGGGACCGGCGCCGGGTCCGCCGGACGGACCGGCTCACCGGCCTTTTCCAGCAGGCCGTCGTCGGCGGAGAAATGGTCCGCAGCGGATCCTTCGCGGCCGGTGGCGGCCCAGATCCAGAATGCCGTGACCACACCGATCAGCAGCGCTATCAGATACAGTAGCCAGTTGGCCGAAATCAGCGTTATCATTGTTTCAAAACCCCGTTCTGAATCTTGGTCACCGCCGTTTTCGGCTAATGATCGTGCGTGGTGCGGCCCCAGATGAGCCAGCCAATAGCGAGCCCAATTGCAAAAGTCGCCAGCAGGAGCAACAGATTTTCAAGCAATAGCGGCATGGATCATTTCTCCTGTTGCGCTTTGGCATCATTTTGCGGCGAACCGTTTTCGGTGCCGATGCGGAATTCGATCCGCCGGTTTTTTGCATCGGCAGCGGCATCCGAACCCTTTGCCCGCGGCCTTGCAGAGCCGAAACCCTTGGCGCTGATCAGGCTCTCGGTTATTCCCCGTTCGACGAGGCCGGCCTTGATGCGATCGGCCCGCTCCTGCGACATCACGCGGTTGACCTCGCTGTCGCCATTGTCGTCGGTGTGGCCTTCGACCGCGATGGACAGGCCGTCACAGCCCTTGAGCGCGTCGGCCAGCGCGTCGAGTATCCGGTTTGACTCCGGCGAGACATAGGCGCTGCCGGAGCGGAAGCTGATATTCTTCGCTGCGACAATCGCGTCAACGTCGCTCTGGCATTTGCCGGCCTTGCCTTGTCCGGCGCCGCTCGCCACCGCTGCAGCAGGGGCTTCCGCAGCTTTAGTTGCCGCATCGCCCTTCCAGCTGGCGCTCGACACGCCGGCAATGCCGACGGCCACGCTCAGTGCTTCCTGTTTCTGGCTCTCGGTGAGATCGCCCTCAAGCACAGCGTCGCGCGACAGGGGGTCGCGATCAAACCGCACCGTTGCTGCACCCAGGCCGCGCGCGGCCAGTTCGGTCTGTGCCTTCTGCTCCAGGCCGGAAATGAATTTCTCGCCCGACGCGGCATGGCCGACCAGTGCCAGGATCACCGTGGCCGCTGCGCCGGTTAGTAGCTTGCTTCCGATTTCCATCCGGTATCCTCAGTCCCTTGTTCGGCCGGCGGCCTGTTGGCAAAACGACAGTCTAAAATGGCGGATTAATGCATGCGAGTCCAGTTGGCTGATCGCCCGATCAACCGGTTTTGGACAGGAACTGTCCTTAATTGAAACAATTGGTAAGCAAAATTGGTTAATTATTTGACCATGTTCCGGGGCCCGCCTGACGATTGGCGCTCCGCTGCAACTGGCCCGGCGGACAAAGGGATTTACTTTATCTATCTCTCGGATAGACTTGGCTTTTTGGGGGGAGACTGGTGATGGTCCTGAAGGTAATTCCGGGTGCAGGACGCAGAGGGTCGGGCAGGCTCGTTCTTGCCCTGCTGGCAGGGGCCTTCGTGGCGCAGCCGGTGCTCGCGCAGCCGAGTGCTGCACTGACCCCGCACCAGCAATTGGCCCGCGACATCTACCGCGATGTCATCGCCTTCCGCACCGCTCGCGGCCAGCAGCAGGTCCCAGCGATGGTCGCCTATCTCGTCGACCGGTTCAAAAAGGCCGGATTCAGCGACGAAGATATCCAGGTCACCGACTATGACAGCGAAGGGGAGAAAACCCAAGGGCTGATGGTCACCTATCGCGCAAAACCTGGCAGCACGGACAAGCCGATCGTTCTGCTCGGCCACATGGACGTGGTCGATGCGCTGGCCAAGGACTGGGTTCGCCCGCCGTTCACGCTGACCGAGGAAGACGGCTATTTTTTCGGCCGCGGCACCGACGACAACAAATACGGCATCACCAACCTGACCGCTACCTTCCTGCGGCTCAAGGCAGAGGGCTGGCAGCCTTCGCGCGACCTTGTTCTGGTCTTCTCGGGCGACGAGGAAACCGGCATGGTCTCAACCGTCGCGCAGGCCCGATATGTGGCGGAAAATATCGACCCCGCTTTCGTCCTCAACAGCGATGCTGGCGGCATCGCGCTGGCTGAAGACGGCACGCCGGTGGCGTTCCGGGTCCAGTCGGCGGAAAAAACCTTTGCCACCTACGAGATGACCGTGACCAATCCCGGTGGCCACAGTTCGCGACCGCGCTCCGACAATGCCATCTATGAACTGGCGGAAGCCCTGGGCAAGATTGCTGCCTACCAGTTCCCGGTGCGCGCCACCGACCTGACCAGAAGCTATTTCGCCACCGCCGGCAAGCTGACCCCGGGTGATCTGGGGCAGGCCATGCTGCGCTTCGCGGAAGACCCTTCGGATGCCGAAGCGATAGCCACGTTGCAAGCCGATCCGGAGACCGTCGGCACGCTGGGCACCACCTGCGTCGCGACGATGCTCAGCGCCGGCCACGCCGAAAATGCCTTGCCGCAGTCGGCAACCGCGACCGTCAATTGCCGGATTTTCCCCGGCGAGGGCGCGGCTGCCACCGAGGCAAAGCTGAAAGAGGCTCTCGGCAATGACACGATATCGTTCAAGCTGGTCACCGACGTCACGGAAAGTCCGGCATCCCGGTTGCGCGACGATGTGAAGGCCGCCCTGCGCAACAGTCTCGACAAGCGCTATCCCGGCCTCACCATATTGCCCTATATGGAATCGGGCGGCACCGACGGCATGCACTATCGCACGCTTGGCTATGACACGGTGGCACTGTCCGGGGCGGCGCTCAAGGCGTCCGACATGTTCGCCCACGGCCTCAACGAGCGGCTCCCGGTCGATTCCTTCTACGGCGGGCTCGACCACTGGTACTGGATCCTGAAGGATCTGGCCGAATAGGAGGGATCGGGTCGCCGGTCAGGCGCGCGGCCGGACCACGAAGCGCCAGCTGTAGCCGCGATAGAGCGGCACAAATTCGGTGCGAGTGCCCAGCTCGGCGTCCAGTTCCTTGACGAAGGTCCTGAGGTGCCGGCGCGGCTCGACATGGAACAGCGCCAGCCACCGCTTCAGCAGCGCGCGGAACGGCGACGGCAATCCCTCGCTCTGGCCGAAATCGACGATGTGCAGCTCCCCGCCCGGCGCCAGCAGGCTCAGCGCCTGCCGGACCGCGCCCTGCCAGTCGGGGATCATCGACAGGCAGAAGGACAGGAATATCCGGTCATAGCTCTGCACCGCCAGCGGCATCGCCAGCGCCGGATTTTCGGCGTCGCCGTGGAACAGGGTGATCCGCCCGGCCATCCCGCTGCGCGCCAGGTTCCGGCGCGCCGCCTTCAGCATCTCCGAGCTGATGTCGAACCCGTAAAACTCCGCCTCCGGCCATGCCTTTGCCGCCTGCACCAGATTGCGTGCGGTGCCGCAGCCGATTTCCAGCACCCGCCCGCCCGGTGGTGGCCGCAGCGCCGCGATCAGCTCGTCCCGGCCGAGCAGATAATATTTGCGGGTCAGGTCATAAATGCCGCTCTGGCTGCGATAGACGCGGTCCATCAGGTCGGCGTGGCGATCGCTGGCGCGCTTGCGCAAAATATCGTCCATCAGGCTCATCTCAGCCGGTAGAGATGCATCGCCCCGTAGATCGCCGAGCGGTCCTTGCGGGTCAGCGCCTGCGACAGCTCGCTGTCATAGTCCCAGGCGGCGAGCAGTTCGTCGGCGACCCGCCCGGGCAGCAGCGTCTCTTCGGCCGCGGTGCGGAACAGCACCCGCGCGCCGGGCGCCGCGGTCCTGCCGATCTCGCTCCACAGCCGGTTGAGCTGCTGGTCGGTCATCCAGTCCTGGGCGTCGAGCAGCACATAGCGATCCACCGATCCGGCATCCTGGCTGGCCAGGAACTCGATGAAATTTTGGTGTCGTATCTCCAGCCTCTTGCTGCGTTCGCCCAGCCAGGCGAAGCTCGGTTCCTCCAGATAGGGCGGCACCGATCCCGCGTCCGCGCTGCGGTACGCCCGGCCGAACGCCTGCTGCGCGAAATAATTCTCGCTGATCGGAAAGTCGCAGGCCAGCTTGCGGGTGCGTTCGCACAGCACGTCGGCCATATGGCGGTTGCCGGCGAGCGCGCGATATTGCGCCGGCGGGATGCCGAGCCCGAACAGCGCCATCGGGTTGGAACACAGGAAGCGCATGCTCTTTCGCTGGAACAACGGACCGATATGCCGCTCGAACAGGGCCATCTGCTCGTCCTGCGTTTCCGCTGCCGCCAGCCGCGACAGCTTCACCCCACCGATCCGGCCGATGACGTGCATCAGGCCGATGAAATTGCCGAGCAGGCCCTTGCGATAGAAACCCTTGGCAAAGCCGTTGATCCGCCGCCGCCCGAAATGGTCGCGGCCGTCCCAATATTTGCGGCTGGCCGCGTCGAGATGCGGCCGCAGCCGGTCGCGGTAGACCGCCGGATTTTCCGTGCTCTTGGCCTCGCCGAAAAAGCGGAAGAATTGCTCGTGGCTGTCCAGCTGTTGCGCCGCCACCGACTTCAGCCGGTTGAGAGCGATGTGCGCCGCGTTGAGATCGACCGCGGTGATCTTTGCCGGATTGGCGCTGAGATAGGACAGCGCATTGCAGCCGCCGCTGGCGATGGTGACGATATGATGGCCCGGACCGATATCCAGCGCCTCCATGTCGGCGACCGGATCTTCCCAGATCTGCGGATAGACCAGCCCGCGAAAGGCCAGCGCGAAGGCCCGTTCGAGCAGCCCCGCCTTGCTGGACCGATTTTGCAATATGGCATCGTTCAGGATAACCGACTGTTTAACCGAACCCGCGTGCACGCCCATGAAACCTCCCGATCACTCCAATGATTCCGCCCGACCTAGGCGGCGGCGGTGACGCCGCCATGACCGGCGTGTGACAGCTTTGCGACGGGCGTCGCTCCCGATCGTTCGATTCCTAACCTAGGTTATTGAACAAATCGGGAACATCGCTTAGGCATGACCGATGTCCAAGCTCGACCGATCCGAAAAACTGGCGATTCTGGCCGACGCCGCCAAATATGACGCCTCCTGCGCGTCGAGCGGGTCGGTGAAGCGCAATTCGCTGAAATCCGGCGGTATCGGCTCGACCGGCGGCATGGGCATCTGCCACAGCTACGCGCCGGACGGCCGCTGCATCTCGCTGCTCAAGATCCTGATGACCAACTATTGCATGTTCGACTGCCTCTATTGCATCAACCGCTCGTCGAGCAACGTCCGCCGCGCCGCCTTCACCGTGCAGGAAATCGTCGACCTGACGCTGGATTTCTACAAGCGCAACTATATCGAGGGCCTGTTCCTCTCCTCCGGGATCATCCGCAGCCCCGACTATACCATGGAGCAGCTGGTCGAGGTCGCGCGCCGGCTGCGGGTCGTGCACCGCTTCGGCGGCTATATCCACCTGAAGACCATTCCCGAGGCCGATCCCGAGCTGCTGAAGCGCGCCGGGCTCTACGCCGACCGGCTGTCGATCAACATCGAGCTGCCCGACGACGCCTCGATCACCCGCCTGGCTCCGGAAAAGGACGGCAAGCTGATCCGCAAGACCATGGACAATCTCGGCAAGCAGGTGCGCGAGGCGAAGGCGGAGCGCAAGAGCTCGCGCAAGGCGCCCTTGTTCTCGCCCGCCGGCCACAGCACCCAGATGATCATCGGCGCCGACGCCTCTGACGACACGAAAATCCTGACCACCAGCAATGGCCTCTACGGCAGCTATGGCCTCAAGCGCGTCTATTATTCCGCCTTCAGCCCGATCCCGGACGCCAGCAGCACGCTCCCCGCACAGGCACCGCCGCTGCTCCGCGAGCACCGCCTCTACCAGGCCGACTGGCTGCTGCGCTTCTACGGCTTCTCGGTCAGCGAGATCATGCAGGGCGGCACCGGCGGCCAGCTCGACCTGACCATCGACCCGAAACTCGCCTGGGCGTTGCAGAACCGCGCCCGCTTCCCGATCGACATCAACCGCGCCGACAAGGAGAGCCTGCTGCGCATCCCCGGCCTCGGCGGCAAGGGCGTCGCCAAGATCCTGCAGGCGCGCCGCTTCTCCGGATTGCGCCTCGCCGATCTCGAGCGCATCTGCCAGTCGCTGCGCAAGCTGCTGCCCTTCATCACCGCCGTCGACTGGCATCCGGGCAGGCAGCTGGACTCGCTCAGCCTCTACGACCGGCTGAAGCCGCCGCCGGAACAGCTCAGCCTGTTTCCCGCCTAGCCTCGTGCTCACTCCCGCCCGCACCGCTGCCGTCGGCCACCACCGGATCACGCTCGCCAGCGAGACCGACCGGGCGGGCTGGCGCGACCAGGCACGGGCGCTGCTGCAGCGCGGCGTTGCGCCCGATCGGCTGAGCTGGACGGTCGACGGCCGTACCCGCGACGCGGAACTGTCCCTGTCCGCCCCGGTCGCACTGCCCGAAGCCAGCGCCCCTCCCGCTCCGGCGATCCGCATCGCCGCGCCGCTGCTGGCGCTGATCGACAGCGCGCTGCTCCACCGCAATCCCGACCGCTTCGATCTGGCCTACCGGACGGTATACCGCGCGCAGACGGTCCGGGATCTCCACCGCAACCCCGCCGATCCGGACGTGCTGAAGCTGAGCCACCATGCCAAGGCGATCCGCCGCGACATCCACAAGATGCACGCCTTCGTCCGCTTCCGCAAAACCGGCGAGCGCGCGGGGCGCGAGCAATTTGTCGCCTGGTTCGAGCCCGACCATCATATCACCGAAGCGGTAGCGCCTTTCTTCCGCAAGCGCTTCACCGGCATGGACTGGCTGATCCTGACGCCGGAGGCGAGCATCGCCTGGGATGGCGAGCGGCTCTCGTTCGGCCCCGGCGGCAACAAGCACGACCTGCCGCAGCAAGACGGCGTCGAGGCGGAATGGCGCAGCTATTACGCCCATATCTTCAACCCCGCGCGGGTCAAGGTCGCCGCGATGAAGTCGGAAATGCCGGTGAAATACTGGAAGAACCTGCCCGAAGCCGATCTTATCCCGGCCATGCTCGAACGCGCGTCCGGGCGAGTCGATGCCATGGTCGCCCGGCAGCAGGAAGCCCTGCCGCTGGCCGGTCCCGAAACCCGGTCCGCAGCCGAACCGCCGGCCTCGCTCGACCAGCTCTACGACCGGCTCGAGCAGGCGAGGGACGCGCCGCGCGAGAATTTCTCCGACCGGCTGGTGCGCGGCTCGGGCCCGCCGGACGCCCGGATCATGATCATCGGCGAACAGCCGGGCGACCAGGAGGACCGGCAGGGCAGGCCGTTCGTCGGCCCCGCCGGCCAGCTGCTCGACCGCGCGCTCGCCGGGGCCGGGCTCGACCGCCGGCAGCTGTTCCTGACCAACGCCGTCAAGCGTTTCAAGTTCAGGCAGAGCGGCAAGCGCCGCATCCACGAAACCCCGAATGCCGGGGAGATCGCCTATTACCGCTGGTGGGTTGAACAGGAAATCCGGCTGGTCGACCCGCGGATCATCATCGCCCTCGGCGCCACCGCCGCCCGCAGCCTGACCGGAAAGCCGGTCACCATCGCCCGCCGCCGCGGCACGATCCTGCCCTTCGCCGACACCCGCGCGCTGCTGATCACCGTGCATCCGTCCTACCTGCTGCGGATCCCGGACGAGCAGGGCCGGCAGGTGGAATATGCGAAATTCGTGCGGGATCTGGAAATGGTGGCCGGCTATGCATCCCGGCCAGGCTCGGGCTGAAAAGCCAGCGGATCGCGCCTCCCGCCGCCGGTCCCGCTTCTTGCAACCGGTTGCCCCCCGCTCCGCGATGCTGTTATGCAGCCGGTACGCAAAAAAAACAGGAGTCTCCATTGTCCGATCCCGTCCTGACGGAGGCCGCCGCGGCCGAGGACAGCGCGCGCATCAAGGTCAATCCGCCGGTGTTTTTCGTGTCAGCCGGGCTGATCCTTGCCTTCGCCCTGTTCGGGGCGCTGCTCCCGCAGCAGGCAGGGCAGGTCTTCGGCCAGATCCAGGCCGTTGTGGTCCGGGATTTCGGCTGGCTCTATGTCGCCGCGGTGGCCGGCTTTCTGCTGTTCGTCCTCTATCTGATGCTCAGCCGGCACGGCGACATCAAGCTGGGGCCGGACGACAGCGAGCCGGACTACAGCTATATCTCCTGGTTCGCGATGCTGTTCAGCGCCGGCATGGGCATCGGACTGGTCTTCTTCGGCGTCGCCGAACCGATCCAGCATTATGCCAGCCCGCCGGTCGGTGCGGGCGGCACGGCCGACGCGGCGCGCCGCGCGATGACGCTGACCTTCTTCCACTGGGGCCTGCACGCCTGGGCGATCTACATCGTCGTCGGCCTGTCGCTGGCCTATTTTTCCTTCCGCCGCGGCCTGCCGCTGACCATCCGTTCGGCGCTCTATCCGCTGATCGGCAAGCGCATCTACGGTCCGATCGGCCATGCGATCGACATTTTCGCGGTGCTCGGCACGATGTTCGGTGTCGCCACCTCGCTCGGCCTGGGCGTGCTGCAGGTGAATGCCGGGTTCAGCTATCTGTTCGGCGCGCCGGTCAACACGGCGGTGCAGCTGATGCTGATCGCGTCGATCACCCTGCTGGCAACCCTGTCGGTGTTTCTCGGGCTCGACCGGGGGGTGAAGCGGCTCTCCGAGCTCAATATCATATTGGCCATCCTGCTGCTCGGCTTCGTGCTGTTTGCCGGCTCCACCGTCTTCCTGCTGCAGGCGTTCGTCCAGAATGTCGGCACCTATCTCGGCTCGGTCGTCAGCCGCACCTTCCGCATGTATGCCTATGAACCCAATCCGTGGCTGGCCGACTGGACCCTGTTCTACTGGGGCTGGTGGGTCGCCTGGTCGCCGTTCGTCGGCATGTTCATCGCCCGCATCTCGCGCGGGCGGACCATTCGCGAATTTGTCGGCGGCGTGCTGCTGGTGCCGGTGCTGTTCACCTTCCTGTGGATGACCGTCTTCGGCAACACCGCCATCGATCTCGACATGACCGGCGTTGCCCCGATCGCGCAGACCGTGGCGAACAACCTGCCCGTCGCGCTGTTCGAGACGCTGGCGGCGCTTCCCTTCGGCACCATCACCTCGCTCATCGCGACGCTGCTGGTCATCACCTTCTTCATCACCTCGGCCGATTCCGGCGCGCTGGTGATCGACATGATCACCTCCGGCGCAGCGGAAAATCCGCCGGTATGGCAGCGGATTTTCTGGGCGGTATGCGCCGGCGGCATCGCCGCCGTGCTGCTGGTCGCCGGCGGACTGGAAGCGTTGCAGGCCGCCGTCATCACCAGCGCGCTGCCGTTCACGGTGATCCTGATCTTCATCTGCTACGGCCTGTTCCGGGCGCTGCAGATGGAGCGGCGGGGTCTTGCAACCGACCTGTCGATGGCCGAAGCCCCGCCGCCCGAGCCGGAGCGCAGCTGGCAGCAGCGGCTGACATCAATCGTGCATCATTTTGGCCGGTCCGATATCGAAAATTTCATCACCGCAACCGCGCGCCCGGCGCTGGAGGCCTTTTCCGAGGAGATGCGCGGCAGCGGCTTCGCGCCCGAACTGGCCGAGGATAGCCAAGGCCTCCGTCTCACCGTTCCCCATGGCGAGCGCGGCAGCTTCCAGTATACGATCCGCAGCCGCCCGTTTCGGCTGCCCAGCTTCGTCTGGGCGGAAAGCCGCAAGGCCCTGGAATCGGAACCGCGGCATTTCCGGGCGATGGCCCATACGTCCGAAGGCGACCATCCGCACGACATCACCGGCTTCACCTGCGACCAGCTGATCAACGACCTGCTCAACCGCTATGCCCTGTTCCGCCATACGAGGCGGCTGTCGTGAGGGTGGACAGCACAGCGATCACGCAGATGCGGGAAGACAATTTGGTGGCCGACAATCAGGCGGCAACCGCTGCACATAATCAACGTGTCGCCGAGTTCGGACCGCTGCTGGTCCCCGACTGGGCCGACGATAATAGCGATTTGATATCGATGCGTTGAACCGTGCAGAAGGGCCCGGCGGACAACGTCATGACCGAATCGATGCGCAAGCTGAAGCCCGAAATCATCATCAAGGGGCAAGCCCATTGCCTGATGACAACCGACATCGGCCCGTTGCGTCGGGCTTCATTGGGAAAGCCGGTGGTGAATGTGGAGGAGCAATATCGAGCGGTGATTGTCGAGGCGTTGGATTTTCTGTTTCAGGGGTTTTGAGGCTGGGGTGGATGTGGTGGAATAATTGAGTGCACTGCCACCGTGATTCCTGATCAAGGAGGGCTATAAACCATAGCCGACCTTCCAAAAAGGTCGGCTGGGGGTCGCATGGCTCCCCGCCCTATGATAAGGAGGCGATATGGACCAAGAAACCCAATCAGAGAAATTCAGACGCGTAGCCCGCGAAGTTGAATGCGACGACGACGAGGAACGCTTCAAAGAGCGACTGAAAAAGGTCGTGAAGACGGAACCGAAGCTTGAGAAGCCGGAATAGCGCAGGGTGTCGCGGCGCAAACTCGAGTTAATCCGCTGGGCGCTGGCAGTTGGTGCCTTAGTTTGCGTGTTGGTCACGCTGCTGCGGCCGGGCTACGCAGAAGGTGGTTGGGGAGTGCTTCTATTCTTCGTGTTCACAATCCTTGGTATACCGGCCGCTATGCTCTCGCTCCATCTGCATCCGCCGAAATGGTTTTCCCGGAAACCGCCCACCGACTAGGTCTGTTTGCAATTTATACAATCCATCGCTTTAGCCAACGATTCCGTTGACGGATGCAAGAGTCCCCTAATTCATCCCAAAAACCGCTGTCCTACAGCCACCCCAATAGCCTATAATCTCCACCGCTCCCGCGATCGGCGCGGGGCAGGCTCTTTGACAATCTGAATAAGCTGTTCGCATAATATTACCGGACCGGGCGCGCGCCGCCCGAAGGTCACACTCGACGCCCGGCTGCTGTCCAACAGAGGCTGGAAATCTGAGGCTCTGGGGCAAAGGTCACAGAAAATAAGACCGCGCGTTTTTGTAAAGTTCTCACTCGCACAAAGACGGAAAGCGACCGGGGCCGGAAGACTGCATAAATTATCTTCGCGTCTTCCGCTTCGCGCCTTCGCGGCTTCGCGCGAGTCCAATATTTTGCTCCCGCAACCGGACGCGCCAAAAACCGCTGCTGGGTCCCAACTTCAACAAATTTTGAAAAGCCGGGGCGCGCCTACTCCCCCGCCTCCCGCGCCACCTCGCGCCAGCCGATATCGCGCCGGCAAAAGCCGCTCTCGAATTCGATCTGGTCGACCGCCGCGTAAGCCCGGGCCTGCGCCTCGGTGGCATTGGCACCCAGCGCGGTGACATTCAGCACCCGGCCGCCGCTGGCGACCAGCGCGTCCTCGACCTCGGCGGTGCCGGCGTGGAAAATCTTGGCGCCCTCGCGCTCGGCGCGCGCCAGATTCCGGATCTTGCCGCCTTTCTCGGGGGTCGCCGGATAGCCCTTCGCCGCCATCACCACGGTCAGCGCGGTCTCGGCGGAAAAGGCCGGGGCGCTGGTCTGGGCGAGGTCGCCGCGCGCGGTGCGCATCATCAGCTTGGCGAGATCATCCTCCAGCCGCATCATCAGCACCTGGCATTCCGGATCGCCGAAACGGGCGTTATACTCGATCAGCTGCGGTCCGCTCTCGGTCAGCATCAGCCCGGCAAACAATACGCCGCTATAGGGCATGCCGTCGGCGGCCATCGCGGCGACGGTCGGCTTGATGATCTCGTCCATCACCCGCTGCTGCAATTCGGCGGTCAGGACGGGGGCAGGGCTATAGGCGCCCATGCCGCCGGTATTCGGCCCGACATCGCCGTCGCCGACGCGCTTGTGGTCCTGCGCGGTGCCGAACGGAACGACATTCTCGCCGTCGGTGATCGCGAAGAAGCTCGCTTCCTCGCCGGTCAGAAACTCCTCGATCACCACTTCGGCCCCGGCCTCGCCAAAGCCGCCGTCGAACATGTCGGCGATCGCGGCCTCGGCTTCCGCCCGGGTTTCGGCGATGATCACGCCCTTGCCGGCGGCCAGGCCATCGGCCTTGATCACCACCGGAATGGAAAAATCATCGAGCGCGGCCAGCGCGTCCGCCGCGCTGGTGGCACGGACATAGCCGGCGGTCGGGATATCGGCGCGGGCGCACAGGTCCTTGGTAAAGCCTTTCGAGCCCTCGAGCTGCGCCGCGGCCTTGTCCGGACCGAACACGAAAATCTCGGCGGTGCGCAGGCTTTCCGCCAGCCCGTCGACCAGGGGCGCTTCCGGCCCGACAACGACCAGGTCGATGTCCTTGTCACCGCAGAACAGGATCACTTCGCCATGGTCGGTGATATCCAGTTCGACCAGTTCGGCATGCTGGGCGATGCCGGGATTGCCCGGCGTCGCATAGAGTTTCTCGAGCGAAGGGGATTGCGCCAGCTTCCACGCCAAGGCATGTTCGCGGCCACCCGAACCGATCAACAGGATATTCATGGACGATTCCCTTTCACTGGACGCGAAGCTCCTAGCCGAGAGCGGGCAGGGTGACAACGCCCCGCCTTTGTCGGTTTCGGAAATTTCCGGCGCGCTCAAGCGGGTGGTCGAGGACCGCTTCGGCTATGTCCGGATCCGCGGCGAAATATCGGGCTTCAAGCGCGCCGCCTCGGGCCATGTCTATCTGGCGCTGAAGGACGACAAGGCGGTGATCGACGGGGTGATGTGGAAGGGCAATGCCGGGCGGCTGCCGTTCCGGCCGGAGGACGGCATCGAGGTCGTGGTCTCGGGCAAGCTCACCACCTATCCCGGCCGCTCGAAATATCAGGTCGTGATCGACAGCATGGAACTGGCCGGCGAAGGCGCGCTGATGGCGCTGTTCGAGAAGCTCAAGGCCAAGCTGCTCGCCGAGGGCCTGTTCGACCAGGACCGCAAGAAGCCGATTCCCTTCCTGCCGAAGACCATCGGCGTGGTCACCTCGCCGACCGGTTCGGTGATCCGCGACATCCTCCACCGGCTCGCCGACCGCTTCCCCAGCCATGTCATCGTCTGGCCGGTGCTGGTCCAGGGCGAGGGCGCGGCGAAACAGATTGCGCATGCCATTCGCGGCTTCTCCGACATCCAGCCGGGCGGCCCGGTGCCGCGGCCCGACCTGGTGATCGTCACCCGCGGCGGCGGGTCGATCGAGGACCTGTGGAGCTTCAACGAGGAGATCGTGGTCCGGGCTGTGGCCGATTGCACGATCCCGATCATCTCGGCGGTCGGCCATGAAACCGACACCAGCCTCGCCGACTTCGCCGCCGACCTGCGCGCGCCGACGCCGACCGCTGCGGCGGAAATGGCGGTGCCGGTGCGGACCGACTGGCTGGTTTCGCTGGGCGAGACCAGATCGCGCATGGCCCGCGCGGTGCAGCGCGGCCTGCTGACGGCGCAGGAACGGCTGGAGACGCAGCGCCGGGTAATGCCCGCGCTCGCCGACCTGCTGCGCCCGCACCAGCAACGAGTCGATGAGATCTCCGAGCGGATGAAATATGGCATGAGCCAGAATATCGGCCACGCCCGCAGCCGCTTCGCCAGCAGCGCCGGCGCGCTCCGCCCGTCGATCCTGAGCCAGCGGCTGGCGCGGTCGCAGGAACGGTTCCGGCGGCTCGAACTGCCGGTCTCGCTGGTCCGCCGCCCGCTGACCGAGGCGCAGCAGCGGCTGGATGCGTTGTGGCGACTGGCGCAGCAGGTCTCTCCCGACGGCCCGCTGAAGCGCGGCTATGCCCGCGTCTCCACCGCCGACGGTGCGCTGGTCGGCAGCCGCAAGGCCGCCGCCGCGGCCGGCAGCCTCAACCTGCATTTCACCGACGGCACGATCGGCGCGCAGGTCACCGAGTCGCGGACGGTCGCCAAGGCCGCGCCCAAAAGCCCGTCGAGCCGCAACAAAAAACCGGCGGATGACAGGCAGCAGGATTTATTCTAGGGCGATCCGCGATATATTGCTCCGGGCCGACATTCCACCGCCCGGTAAATCGCAGGTAAAGGCTTGAAGGAGTAAAAGCGTCCCATGTTAATGTCTCATCGCAACAAGGTGGCCAAGCTGCACTATATGCCGAACGGCTTCCGGCCGCTGACCGCCGGCGACCATGTGTTGTGCGCGGTGACCGGCGAGGCGATCCCGCTCGACGAGCTGCGCTACTGGAGCGTCGAGAAGCAGGAACCCTATGCCACCGCACAGATTTCCGCGCACGCCCATCTACCCGAAGGCGAACAGTGAGCAACAGGTTCAAATTCGCTCTTTCCCTGCTGGCGATCACGGCCACCTCTGTGCCCGCTACTATCGTCTCTGCGGAGACCGATGACGCCGAAAAATCGGCCTTTCGCGAAGCGGTAAAATTCGGCTTCAGCGGCGAAGCGATCCAGGGCGGCGTGATGATTGGCGACGCCCCCGCCGGTACCCGCAGCCTGACCTTCGAGGGCGTTCCCGTCCCGGTCGACGAGGACGGCAAGTTCATCATCGCCTTCAACCGCGACGCGGGGCAGGCGGCCAATCTGGTCGCTACGCTCGACAATGGCCAGACGGTCCGCAAGTTCATCAACATCGCCCCGCGCAACTGGAAGATCGAGCATGTCGCGATCAACCGCCGCGCGACCACGCGGAGCGCCGCCTTCCTGGCGCTGCGCGGCCCCGAACTGGAACAGATCGGCGCGGCCCGCTCGATACACAGCGGCAGCAACGGCTGGCGCCAGTCGTTCATCTGGCCGGCAAAGGGCCGGATTTCCGGGATGTTCGGATCGCAGCGCATCTATAACGGCGATCCCGGCAGCTATCACAGCGGCGTCGACATCGCCGCCCCGACCGGCACCTATTATGTCGCGCCCGCCGACGGCGTGGTGACGCTGGCCGCATCCAGCCCGTTCACGCTGGAGGGCAATCTGCTGATGATCGACCACGGCATGGGCCTGAACAGCGCCTTTCTGCACAGCTCGGAAATATTGGTCAGGGAAGGCCAGCAGGTAAAGCGCGGCGACCCGATCGGCCGCATCGGCGCCACCGGCAGCGCCACCGGCCCGCATCTGCACTGGTCGATGAAATGGAACGACGCCCGGATCGACCCGATCCTGCTGACCGGGCCGATGGACTAGGGGGAAATCGGCGCTAAAGTCCGGTTTGCTGGGCTGTCATTCCATAACCCGCTTGAGTTTAAAATTGCGGCCGCCGCCGCCGACCTGCGCGGTATAGCTGCCGAGCGCGGCCCGTTTGATGACAATGCCGCTGCCCGATTTCGGATAGGGGTATATTTTGGTGTTGTCGGTTTGCACCCATTTCGCGCCGTCTTCCAGAACGAAGAACCACTTGCTGTTGCCCATTCTCTGAGCGCTTTGAACGGTGGATGACAACTCGCTCACCCCATCGCTCTCATCGGTGTCGTCGCCAAATAGCTTGATCCGGGGGAGGGTTAGACCGAAAAGACCGCGTCGGGCTTCGCGAACCTGTTCGCGGTCGGCAATCACCACCTGGTTGGTCGATTGGGCCGTCTGTAGCGCCGTGATCCTTTCGTCATAACAGGCCAGCCTGGCCATGGCGTCCGCAATATCCTTGCAAGCAACCAGCTCCGTGTAAATCGCCGGAGGGGCCGTCAAGGCCCTGCTGGGTTCTGTCTCCTGGGCAATTGCCGGAGCTGCAAATGTCGCGGCAAATGCTGTCGCCAACAAGGCAGGAAATATCCATTCGGAACGAGCCATTCTGCTTTTCCCATTATCTGATTGCTGTGTCTGGCCCGAACATAAGCAGACTCGTGAGTGGAGGCAATTCATAGTTTGCCTCGGGTCGTATCATTGCCTCGGCCATTCCAACCGAATCAGACAGCGGTGCAAATCCGGCCTGACCAGCGCGGGTTTAACTGTGACAAAATAGTTACAACGTCTACAAAATCAGCGGGTTTTCCTGAACAGAAGCTTTACAGGCCAACGGTCCTGTTGCAATTGACCCTCAACTCGATGGTCGAATCCGTGCGTTTGGGGCGTGCAGATGGCCATCGGTCAACAACCGGGGATTGGCTACAACGGTCAACCTCTCCAGAATAAGGGACTGGATTACATGAAAAAATATTCAAACCTGAAGGCATCTGTTGCACCAATGGTGCTCGGACTTGCCATGGTTTCTACGCCGGCATTTGCGCAGGATGAGACGACAGCGGATGAAAATGTCATCGTTGTTACGGGTTCTTTGATTTCGAACCCGAACCTTGAGCGTTCGTCGCCGGTTAACGTGACCAGCGAAGATGAAATCGAGCTGAAGCTTTCGAGCAGCGCGGAAGAACTCATCCGCGAAGTTCCAGGTCTGGTCCCGAGCATCGGTTCCAACGTAAACAACGGCAACGGCGGCGCTTCGTTCCTGAACCTTCGTGGTATCGGATCGAACCGCAACCTGACATTGCTTGACGGCAACCGCATTGTTCCAACCGACCTTGCCGGTCGTTTCGACTTGAACAACATCCCTCTCTCGCTTGTCGAGCGCGTTGACGTTCTGACCGGTGGTGCTTCGACAACTTATGGTGCCGACGCAATCTCCGGCGTGGTCAACTTCATCACCAAGCAGGATTTTGCCGGTTTTGAAGCAGAGCTTTCCGAGCAGCTGACCGAAGAAGGCGACGGAAACATTTTCCGCGCTGACGTCACGATCGGTGCGAATTTCGATGACGGTCGCGGTAACGTTGTTCTCGCTCTCGGATATCAAGAGCGTGACCCCGTGTATCAGGGTGCAAGAGCATTCTCGAATTCCTCGATTGGTTCGTTTGACGGACTGGTTGGCGGTTCCACGACGACTGTTCCTTCGGCATTTTCATTCTCCTGCGCAGGCTTGAACCCTTGCCCACAGAATGGCGTTAACTTCTCGGGTAACAAGCAGGTCGATCCAGTGGCCGGCGCAGCTGATCTTAACAATTTCGGCCTCTTCAACTTCAACCCGTTCAACATCCTGCAGACCCCGTTTGAGCGTTTCAATATTTACGCTGCTGGTCGTTACGAAATCACCGATGCAATCGAAGTCTACTCGCGCGGCCTCTTCTCGAAGAACTTCGTGTCGACGATTATTGCACCATCCGGTTCGTTCGGTGCCAGCCAGACGATCAACGTGAACAATCCGTTCCTGCCTACCGGTCTGCGTAACCAGTTCTGTGCCAACAACGACTTTGATCCTGCAACGGCGGGTATCCAGACGCTGACCCAGGCGCAGTGCGATGCAGCAGCAGCTGCTACGGGCCCATCGGACCCCAACTATCGGACGTTCACAACCAACGTTCGTCGTCGTACAACGGAAGTTGGACCGCGCCTTGGTGACTACACCACGCAGATGTTCGACTATAAGGTGGGCTTCCGCGGACGTCTGACCGACAGCATCGACTGGGATGTCTATGGTTCCTATGGCGAAAGCGACCGGTTGCTGACTCAGGACAACTACGTTCTGAACTCGCGCCTAGCTCCAGCAATTCTGGCCGATGATGCCACGACCTGCCGCCCAGGTTCGCCTGCCGGTTGTGTGCCGATCAATCTTTTCGGTCCTGAAGGCAGCATCACTCCAGACATGGCCGCCTTTGTTCGCGGTACCTCGACCACAGCTCGCCGCGCTTCGCTGGCCCAGGCTCGTGCAACACTGAATGGCGATATCGGACTGGTATCTCCTCTCGGTGGCGTGGATCCGATCGGCTTCGCAGTCGGCGGCGAGTATCGTAGATACTCCGCTACACAGGCCGCTGATGCTCTGGCGCAGCAGCCTGGTGAACTCGGTGGCGCCGGCGGTGCTGCTCCGAACATCGCTGGTGGCTATGATGTCTACGAAGGCTTTGGCGAATTGGTTGTTCCGCTCATTCAGGACAAGCCATTTTTCGAAGACCTGACGCTGGAAGCCGGTATCCGCTACTCGAAATATACCGTCGATACGGCTGGCAGCCCAGGCTACAACACCACGACCTGGAAGGTCGCTGGTAACTGGACCCCAGTCGCCGGACTGAAGTTCCGTGGTGGTTTCAACCGGGCGGTGCGTGCACCGAATATTGGCGAACTGTTCTCGCCAGTGTCGACCGGCCTGACGAACCTCGGTGTTGATCCTTGTGCCGGTGCTGCGCCGGTTGGCAATGCTGCGCTGACCGCTGTTTGTATTGCTCAGGGTGCTCCTTCGTTCACGATCGGTGCGATCACCAACCCGGTTGCGGGTCAGGCCAACGCGACTGGCGGTGGTAACCCCAACGTCGGACCGGAAACGGCTGATACCTATACGGTTGGCATGGTCTGGCAGCCTGAATTCGTGCCAGGTCTGGTGTTCTCGGCAGACTATTACAACATCAAGGTCAAGGGTGCCATTACGACCCCGACCCCTGGTGATGCGATTGCTGCCTGCTTCGGTAACATTACCGCCGCAAGTGCAACCGACCCTGCTTGTACTGCAATCGGCCGTAACCCGGCAGATGGTAGCCTGAGCGGTGATCCGGCAACCACTCCTGGACTGTTCCTGGCGCTGTCGAACTTGGGCACGATCGCTACCGACGGTATTGACGTCAGCGTCAACTACAAGACCGATCTCGGTTTCGCAGAGTTGAGCCTGGGTCTGAACGGAAACTGGACGAATTCGTCTACCTTCCAGGCAGCACCTGGTTCGCTGGACCGCGAATGTGTTGGCTACTACAGCCCGAACTGTGCATCCATTCAGCCTGAGTTCGCATTCACGCAGCGCACTACGCTGAGCTTTGAAACGGTGGATATTTCCCTTCTCTGGAAATATATCGATGGTGTTCAGTATGAGCCACAGCAGTTCGCTGATGACCTCGCTGCCGCTCTCGGTGATCCGGATTGCCCAGATCCACAGGGCGTTGATGCCGGCGGATGTTTGGTTGAACCAGCGTTCCGTTCGATCAAGGCCGCACATTACTTCGACCTGACGGCTCGCTGGGATGTGATGGACCACCTGCAGTTGACCTTCAACGTGCAGAATCTGTTCGACAAGACGCCACCTGTTGTTGGTAACGATATCGGTTCGACGTCGTTCAACAGCGGTAACACCTATCCTTCCACCTACGACTCCCTCGGACGTCGTTATGGTGTGTCGGCGAAAATCACCTTCTAAAAAGAGGCTGATATAAAAAAGAAGGCGGGCCTTGGTGCCCGCCTTTTTTTTGGTCTGAAGCAACGGCGGTCCCGACGGACCGGTGCGATGGGCTAGGAAAGGAGCGCACCTTCGATCATCATTGAAATGCCTTGGGAACTGGCGAGTGCCTCTGCCCATATGGTCACTTTCTCGATTTCATCATGGTGCAATCGTGCCGCTTCTTCCTGCTCTTGCGCGCGCGATTCGGCATCGAAATTGCCATCAAATTTCGAGTGCCTGCCAAAGGCAGGCCCATCGATGACGGCTTGTATCTGCTCATCGGCCAGCTCAAGACGATAATGCGCTGCCAATGCCGCGATGCAATCGGCGGAGCGGGTCAGCAGTACTTCACTGTTTAACGTCTTGATCCGGGCATTACCGTATTTTGTGAGAAGGTCCGCAAACGCGCGGTGCTGTGACAGCCAGCCGACTGCGGCAATCTGGATGTCCGTAAGGCCGAGCAACTCTTCGGTGGAAAGCTGCATATGCAGAGCGCCGTCCTTGAGAAGACCCACTAGAAGTTCCCGGACCCATAGCCGCCCCCACAAGCCCTTTTTCACGATCGAGATCAGATAGGAACGTAGCGGTGCGTACAGAAGGAGGGCCGATGCGCCCGGTCTCATGGCCAGCATGGCATCGGCGAGCGAATTTACAATATTTGATGGCTTGACGACCATCACCTCGCCCGGACGAAAAGGCCGGGCCAGCAAATCCAGTGACTGATGGAGAACCTCACCAATCTTGGCCGGATGGCCTCCGCGCCGACGCCACCCGATCATGTCATTCAGCACGACCGGCTCCTTAAGACCCATCGAAACGCCCTCTATGTCAAATGCTCTGGCGAGCATCGTGGAGCAGCAATAGGCGGAATGAAAAATGAAGTGGATCGGTCCAGGTTTTGGATCAGTTGCCAATACAGACTGACGATTCAAATAGACGGCGCGGAGATCCGGCGGGAGATAGTCCGAAGTTAGGAATGTTGAGGATCGATGCGTTTCTCGCGGAACGTGCAGGAACTGAAATTGATCGCCGGCTTCGTCGTAGCGATGAAGGAGATACTCTGGCTCGCCGATAATTTCTGCAATCTGTTGATTGGTCACCGTTGTTTTCCGTTCGACACTCGTTATAATAAGTTTTTGGGCCGACGCGTTTAAAGCGCGCTGACAATATTTCGGTCATGCCAGATTCGATGGCCGACGGCAAACGAGGGAAATGGATATATGAAACGCTATTTTTTACTGGTTCCAGCATTGGTCCTTGCAGCTCCCTTATCCGCGCAGTCGGAAAATACCGCCGAAACCGCGGAAACGGGCAATGCGGACGATCCCATGCAGAAAATAAAATGCCGGAGGCTGGCCGTGACCGGTTCGCTTGTTAAGCGCCAGAAAGTCTGCCGGACCTTGGCGCAATGGGCTGATATTGGACGAAATGGCAACAAGCAGGCCAATGATATCGTGGATCAGGCCAATCAGGGCCATACTCGCGGAAATTGAAGGCCGGCAGCGGGCATGTTGAAATCGGTCAGCCCCTCGCCGGCGCTGACCAACATCACTACGCCACCGGCTCCATCACCAGCGCCCCGTCCCCTTCGTCAATCTTGACCGTGCTGCCATCCGGCACCTCGCCGCGCAGGATCAAATCCGCCAGCGGGTCCTGCAGATATTTCTGGATCGCGCGTTTCAGCGGCCGGGCACCATAGACCGGATCATAGCCGACCCGTCCCAGCCAGCGGCGTGCGGCATCGGTCAGGTCGAGCTCGATCTTCCGGTCCTTGAGCAGCTTCTGCACCCTTAGCACCTGCAGGTCGACAATCGGCGCCATATGCTCCTCGCCAAGCCGGTGGAACAGGATGATCTCGTCCAGCCGGTTGATGAATTCCGGGCGGAAATGTGCGCGAACGACTTCCATCACCTGCGGTTCGACGTCCTTGACCGTCTCGTCCTCCTTCATGTTCGCCATATACTGGCTGCCGAGGTTCGAGGTCAGGATGATCAGCGTGTTGGAAAAATCCACGACCCGGCCATGGCCATCGGTCAGCCGGCCGTCGTCGAGCACCTGCAACAGCACGTTGAACACGTCGCCATGCGCCTTCTCGACCTCGTCGAACAGGATCACCTGATAGGGCCGCCGCCGTACCGCCTCGGTCAGTACGCCGCCCTCGTCATAGCCGACATAGCCTGGAGGGGCACCGATCAGGCGGGAGACGCTGTGCTTCTCCATGAATTCGGACATGTCGATGCGGACCATCGCCTGGTCATCGTCGAACAGGAATCCGGCGAGCGCCTTGGTCAGCTCGGTCTTGCCGACGCCGGTGGGGCCGAGGAACAGGAAGCTGCCCAGCGGCCGGTTGGGATCCTGCAGGCCGGCGCGGCTCCGGCGGACAGCGGCGGATACCGCGGCAACGGCGTCCTTCTGCCCGATCACCCGCTTGCCGATCAGCTCTTCCATCGCCAGCAGCTTCTCGCGCTCGCCTTCCAGCATCTTGTCGATCGGGATGCCGGTCCATTTGGAGACGACGGCGGCAATATCCTCGGACATCACCTCTTCGCGCAGCATCGCGCCTTCGCTCGCTCCCGCGGCTTCCTCCAGCGCCCGGACCAGATTGGGGATGGTGCCATAGCTCAGCTCGCCGGCCTTGGCGAGGTCGCCGGCCCGTTCCGCCTGCTCCAGCTCCAGCCGCGCATGGTCCAGCTTTTCCTTGAGCTGCGCCTCGGCGTTGATCTTGTCCTTCTCGCCCTGCCAGCGCGTGGTCAGTTCGGCGCTCTGCTGTTCGAGTTCGGCCAGTTCCTTCTTGAGTGTTTCCAGCCGCCCCTTGGAGGCGTCGTCGCTTTCCTTGGACAAGGCTTCGCGCTCGATCTTGAGCTGGATGATCCGCCGGTCGAGCGTCTCGATCTCTTCCGGCTTGGATTCGACCTCCATGCGGATGCGCGACGCCGCCTCGTCCATCAGGTCGATCGCCTTGTCGGGCAGGAAGCGGTCGGAAATATAGCGGTTGGACAGGGTCGCGGCAGCGACAATCGCGCCATCGGTGATCCGCACCCCGTGGTGCAGTTCATATTTTTCCTTCAGCCCGCGCAGGATCGAGATCGTGTCCTCGACCGTCGGCTCGCCGATGAACACCGGCTGGAACCGGCGCTGCAGCGCGGCGTCCTTCTCGACATATTTCTGATATTCGTTGAGCGTCGTGGCACCGATACAGTGGAGCTCGCCGCGGGCCAGCGCCGGCTTCAGCAGGTTGGAAGCATCCATCGATCCCTCCGACGCGCCGGCACCGATCAAGGTGTGCATCTCGTCGACGAACAGGATGATCTCGCCCTCGGCGCCGCGCACCTCGTCGAGCACGCTTTTCAGCCGTTCCTCGAATTCGCCGCGATATTTCGCCCCGGCGATCAGCGCGCCCATGTCGAGCGCCATCAGCCGCCGGTCCTTCAGGCTGTCGGGCACGTCGCCATTGGCGATGCGCAGCGCCATGCCCTCGGCGATCGCGGTCTTGCCGACGCCGGGCTCGCCGATCAGCACCGGGTTGTTCTTGGTCCGCCGCGCCAGGATCTGGATCGTCCGGCGGATTTCCTCGTCGCGGCCGATCACCGGGTCGAGCTTGCCGTCGCGCGCCGCCTGGGTCAGGTCGCGGGTATATTTCTTCATCGCTTCGTAGCTTTCCTCGGCCGAGGCGCTGTCCGCCGATCGGCCGCCGCGCAGCTCGTTGATCGCGCTGTTCAGCGCTTCAGCGGTCACCCCGGAAGCGGCCAGCGCCTTGCCCGCTGCCGTCTCCTTGGCGAGTAGCAGCGCCAGCAGCAAGCGCTCGACGGTGACATAGCTGTCGCCGGCCTTGTCCGCGATCTGCTCGGCCTGGTCCAGCGCCCGCACCGCGTCATTGTTCAGGCCCGGCGTCTGCTGCGCACCGCTGCCCGATACCGCCGGAATCTTCGCCAGCACCGCATCGATTTCCCGATGCGCCTGCTTGGCGTCGCCGCCGGCGCGGGTGATCAGCCCCGCAGCCATGCCCTGATCGTCCTCGAGCAGCGCCTTGGCGATATGCGCGGCGGTAATCTGCTGGTGGTTCATGCGGATCGCGACGGTCTGCGCCGACTGCAGGAAGCCTTTTGCGCGGTCGGTGAATTTTTCGAGGTTCATAGGTTGGTCCTGTTCAATCTCAATATCTTGTCATGAATATGGTGTGGTAGTCGGGCAACACAAGCGCATTGTCACTTTTTCCTGCGGATTTATATGGTAGGCGCTACCGGTAGCAAAAGAGCATTTGCCAGCCTAACCGACTGGCCGGGAGGAACACATACGTGAAAACACTTAAGCGGGCAGGCGTCGGGCTGTTGATCCTTGTGGCGCTGGTCGCCATTGGCCTGGCGATCTGGGAGCCGCTGAGCATCAGCGGGTCCGCGCCGCCGCCCGAACGGGCCTATGAGGCGCGGATCGTCCGTGACGAATTCGGAGTGCCGCATATCTTCGGCAAGACCGATCCCGACGTCGCCTATGGCGTCGCCTATGCCCATTCCGAGGATGATTTCGCGACGCTTCAGGAAGTCACCGCGATGACTCGCGGCCGCATGGCCACCCTCAACGGCGCCGACAGCGCACCGATCGACTATATCGCCGCCCTGCTCGACGTCCGCGGCACCGTGACCCGCCAATATGGCGACCTGCCGGCGGATGTCCGCGCCCTGCTCGATGGCTATGCCTCTGGCCTCAATGCCTATGCTGCCGATCATCCCGAAGAGGTCAAGCTGGCAAGGCTGTTCCCCGTCAACGGCCAGGATATCGCCGCCGGCTTCGTGCTGCGCTCGCCTTTCTTTTTCGGCCTGAACAACCCGATCGAGGCGCTGGTGCAGAACAAGCCGTTGCCGCGCGAGGGCGGCCCGCGCCTGTCGGAAGAACCGGTCAAGACCTCGGTCCACCCGCTCAGCCCCGACAAGATGATCGAGGAAGAAGTGACCACTCCCGTTGGTCCCGATCCGGACGAAAACGGGTCCAATGCCTATGCCCTGGCTCCCGAACTTTCGCCCGAGGGCAAGACCCGGCTGATCTCCAACTCGCACCAGCCGCTGCGCGGCAACGTCGCCTGGTACGAACTGGTCGTGCACAGCGAGCAGGGCTGGGACTTTGCCGGCGCCAATTTCCCCGGCTCGCCCTTTCCGTTTCTCGGCCACAACAAATATCTCGGCTGGACCAACACCGTCAACCGGCCCGATCTGGTGGACATCTACAAGCTGACGCTGAACGATCAGAAGGACGCCTATCGTTTCGACGGCGAATGGAAGCCGCTGGAAAAGAAGCGCGTCTGGCTGAAGATCAAGTTCGGTCCGTTCGTCATCCCCTATCCGCAGATCGCCTATCGCTCGATCCACGGCCCGGTGATCATGAACGATGGCGGCGCCTATGCGCTCCGCTATGCCGGCATCGACCAGCTCGACATGCTGACCCAATATTACCGGATCAACAAGGCGACCAACCTCGACGAATGGCAGGCGGCGATGGCAGGGCAGGGCGTTCCCGCGACCAATTTCATCTATGCCGATGCCAAGGGCAATATCGGGCTCTACTATAACGCGATGTTCCCGGACCGGCCCGAGGGCTTTGACTGGCGGACGCTGCTGCCCGGTGACACGTCAAAGGCCCTGTGGCAGAAAACCCTGCCGTTCACGCGCGTCCCGGCGCTGGTCAACCCCGCCTCCGGCTATGTCATGAACGCCAACAACACGCCCTATATCGCGGCGGGACCGGGGGCCGAACTGAAGCCCGACAATTTCTCGCCGCTGCTCGGCATCGAGGATGATGAAACCAACCGGTCGCGCCGGTCGATTGCCTTGCTGGAAAAGGCGAACAGCGACGGCACGATCACCGATGCCGAACTGTGGGCGATCAAATATGACACGGGCTACGAGAAGGCCGGCTATGCAAAGGACTGGCTCGACCGGATCGCCGCGCTCGACCTGAGCGACAGCGCAAAACTGCTGAAGGCGCAGAAGCTGCTGGCCGAATGGGACTGGAATCTCGACGGCAAGGGTGCGGCGGACGCGCTCGCGCTGATGGCGCTGCGCCCGGCCAACAAGTCGCATTATCAGCGCGACAAAATGCCCGACCCGCGCCAGATATTGCAGGAAACCGTCGACCATCTGACGCAGTATTTCGGCCGGATCGATCCGCCGATGCTCGACGTGCTGCGCTTGCGCCAGGGCAATGTCGACCTCCCGGTCGACGGCGGCAACGACACGATCCGCGCCTCGACGCTGTGGGATGTTGATGAGGATGGACGTTTGTCCGTGCGCCACGGCGACAGCTACATCATGTTCATCGAATGGAACAGGGCGGGGCAGGTCAGCTCCCGCTCGATCCAGCCCTTCGGCTCCGCAACGACCCGCCCGGATTCGAAACATTATACCGACCAGATGCAGCTGTTTGTCGACAAGAAGCTGAAGCCGGTATGGTTTGATCCGGCAGAATTGGAGAAGCACAAAGTGCGAGATTACAGAGTAGGATCCAAATAATAGCCCCATCGTTGGGCAAATTCCTTACCAAACACGGCCATCATCCTGCAAAAGAGTTGCAAATATCTGATCTTGAGTAACTATTTCTCGATTTTATGAGAGATGCAATTTGTCGAAAAATGCGCTAACATTTGCTTCAGGTCTTGGGTTGATTGCGCTGGGAGTCGTTGACGCAGCGATTAACCCGTTCGCATTTGCAACCGCACCGCAATTTTGGATTGCCGGCGGCGCATTGGTTGCAACAAGTTTGGGATTGAAAAGTGATGGTAAGCGCGATGAAGAATAATTCTGAAATGTTGGCACGGTCAATTTTTTTCGGTTCACTTTTGATTTCGGGCTCGGTGCTGTTCTTTGCAGTGGCTGCGTTCAAGGTCGACTGGTTCGCGCCGTCAATGATATTTCTCGTCGCGGTGGTATTGGGCTGGGATCGCTTCATGAATGATCCACACGAGGGTGCCCGAATCCGCAGCAATTCTGAAGAAGATGGCGTGGACTATTTGAAAGGCAGTATAGCCGACGATTCTACAGCTATTGTGAAGCGCTCTTTTGTTGGCGAAAGCGTGGATTACACGGAAAATCGCCCGGCGCGATCCCTGGATCTGAGGTAGAAACTCACGGCGCCAAAACCGTATCCACCGCCTCTTCCGCCAAATCCGGATAGTCGGTAATAAAATGCAACCCCCGACTCTCCTTCCTCGCCAGCGCCGACTGCACGATCAGGTCCGCCACCTCGATCAGATTGCGCAATTCTATCAGATCCTGGGTCACCCGGAAATTGCCGTAATATTCCTCGACTTCGCCGCGCAGCAGGTCAATCCGGTGCTGCGCGCGTTCGAGCCGCTTGGTGGTGCGGACGATGCCGACATAATTCCACATGAAGCGGCGGATTTCGGTCCAGGTCTGCTTGATCACCACTTCCTCGTCGCTGTCGGTGACGCGGCTTTCGTCCCAGGGGCGGATGGCAGGCGGTTCGGCCAACTCGTCCCAGTGCTCGGCAATATCGCGCGCCGCCGCGTCGCCAAAGACGAAACATTCGAGCAGGCTGTTCGACGCCAGCCGGTTGGCCCCGTGCAGGCCGCTTTCGCTCGACTCGCCCGCCGCATAAAGGCCGGGCAGGTCGGCCCGCCCCGCCAGGTCGATCAGGATCCCGCCGCAGGTATAATGCTGCGCCGGCACCACCGGGATCGGCTCCCTGGTCATGTCGATGCCCAGACCCATCAGCTTCTCGTAGATGTTCGGGAAATGGCCCTTGACGAATTCCGGGTCGCGGTGGGAAATGTCGAGATGGACATAGTCCAGGCCGAGCCGCTTGATCTCGTGGTCGATGGCGCGCGCCACGATATCGCGCGGTGCCAGTTCCATGCGTTCCGGATCGAAGCGGGTCATGAAGCGATCGCCCGCCTCGTCATCGGCATCTTCCGGCAGCTTGAGATGCCCGCCTTCGCCGCGCACCGCCTCGGTGATCAGGAAATTCTTGACCTCCAGATTGTAGAGGCAGGTCGGGTGGAACTGCATCATCTCCATGTTCGACACCCGCGCCCCGGCGCGCCAGGCCATGGCAATGCCGTCGCCGGTCGCGCCCCGCGGCGCGGTCGAGAACAGATAGGTGCGCCCGGCACCGCCGCTGGCCATGATCGTCGCCCGGGCGGTCAGCGTCTCGACATGGCCGGTCGCATTGTCGAGTGCATAGACGCCCCAGACATTGCGGGCACCGGTCGGGCTTTCCGCATGGCGGTCCACGATCAGGTCGATCGCCACCATATGCGGCCGGAGCGTGATATTCGGATGCGCCGCGGCGGTGTTCTGCAGCGCCTCCTGCACCGCCCAGCCGGTCGCGTCATCGACATGGACGATCCGCCGGTGGCTGTGGCCGCCTTCGCGGGTGAGATGCAGGACTTCCGCTTCCTTGTTGAAGGGAACGCCCATGTCCTCCAGCCGCGCAATCGCTGCCGGTGCATTCTCGACCACGAATTCCACGGTTTCGCGCCGGTTGAGGCCGGCACCCGCAACCATCGTGTCGTCGATATGATTGGCAAAGGTATCGCCCGCGTCGAGCACCGCGGCGATCCCGCCCTGCGCCCAGGACGTCGAGCCACTGGTCAGTTCGCCCTTGGCCAGCACCAGCACCTTGTGGGTGCGGGCGAGGGTGATCGCGGCGGTCAGCCCGGCGGCACCGGACCCGACAATGATGACGTCGTGTTTCAATTGATCATTTCCGTTAGTCCTGAGCCTGTCGAAGGACGGCTCTCGTTCGATAGGCGTGGTTCGACAGGCTCACCACTAACGGATTGAAGGCAGTGCATCCGTTTCACGCCGCTTTGGCGCGGGTCAGGTTGAGAAACACATCCTCGAGATCCGCTTCCCTGGTGGTGACATCGACGATGGCAAAGCCCCGTTTCTGGATCGCGGCCATCACGCCGCCGGCGTTGGTGCGGTCCTTGTTGTAGGTGACGGCCACGGTGCGCGGCCCGATGATCTCGGCTTTCTCGAACAGGTCATTGGCAAAGGACACCGCGTCCTGCGCCTCGCTGATGTCGCGGTCCAGCGTCAGCTCGACCAGCTTCTCGCGCGCCATGTCGACCAGTTCGGGGGTCGGCTTGTTGGCGATCAGCTTGCCATGGTTGATGATGGCGATGCGGTCGCAGAGATTTTCCGCTTCCTCGAGATAATGGGTGGTGAGCACGATCGTCACGCCGGCCTTGTTGAGGTCCAGCACATATTCCCACAGCTGCTGCCTCAGATCGATATCGACGCCCGCCGTCGGCTCGTCGAGCACCAGGATCGGCGGCGAATGGACCATCGCCTTGGCCACCAGCAGCCGGCGTTTCATCCCGCCCGACAGGGTCCGGGCATAGGCATCGGCCTTGTCCTCCAGATGCACCGCGCGCAACAGTTCCATCGTCCGCCGCTTGGCCTTGGCGACGCCATAGAGCCCGGCCTGCACTTCCAGCGCTTCAAAGGGCGTGAAAAACGGGTCGAAAATAATCTCCTGCGGCACGATCCCGATCGAGGCCTTGGCGTTGCGCGGGCTGTCGTCGATATCAAAACCCCAGATGCCGGCGCTGCCACCGGTCTTGCGCACCATGCCGGACAATATGTTGATCAGCGTCGACTTGCCCGCGCCATTGGGGCCCAGAAGCCCGAAGATCGATCCGCGCGGCACGTCGAAGCTGACATCGTCCAGCGCCTGCTTGCCTCCGGCATAGGTTTTCGAGAGATTCTGGATCGATATGGCTGCATGTGTCATGCGCCTCGCATAACCATCTTGTCGGGCACAATCAAAGGCTTTGCTGTGCCTGGCCCGATGATGGGGAATATCTCCATCTCTGCACGGATTGGCGGAAAGCCGGTCAGCATCGGTAAACGACGCGTTAACCCTGATATTCAATTTAATTTAGGGGTTTCACCGTTACACGCCCAGTGGTGAAAAAGGGATATTCTTCCAGGCGAGCTTTTGGGTTCGGGAACCGCTGCGCGGTGATCCTGTGCTGTGCCGCTGCAGCTGTCTTCCCCGCGTCCGCCGCCGAAGCGTCCACCGGTAGCGCCCAGACGAGGACCGTCCTCAACAAGGGCGTCAATATCAGCAAGAATGCCGACCTGCAATTTGGCGACTTTGCCGCCGGCACGACGCAGAGCCGGTTCCGGATCGACGCGGTCACCGGTGCCATCGTCCGGCTGAACGGCAATGCCACGTCGCTGGGCGGAACCCGCTCGGTCGCAACCTTCATCGCCCAGGGCACCCCCTTCGAAACCGTCCGGCTGACGGTGAGCGAGAACCAGATCGACCTGACCCGGATCAACGGCAGCGACACGATGCGGGTCGATCAGTTCCGGCTCGATGGCGGCAACGGCACCCGCAACCGCACGCTCGGTGCCAGCGGGTCGGCGGTCTACAAGCTCGGCGGCAGGCTGACGATCGGTCCCAACCAGGCCGGCGGCGCCTATGTCGGCAGTTTCAACATCAGTATCGACTATCAATAGCCCGGCGACGGCCTTTTCTGCGTTACCGGGAAATTAACCAAGCGCGTACATGTTAAATTACAAGGTTCTATCTAGGAATTTTTTGCGATGACCAGAGACCAGATTTTTCCGCGCCTGATTGGCGGCCTGATGTTCCTGCTTGTGCTGCTGGCGATCGCGCCGGTTGCCATCGCGCAGACCGACAGCGGCGACACCGACGCCGTCGTCGTCAGCCCGCTGTCCCTGGTTCCGGTTGCGGATCTCAGTTTCGGCAACCTGATTCCCGGCGCCTCGGGCGGAACCGCGGTGGTCAGCACGGCCGGAACGCGGTCCGTCACCGGCTCGGTCGTGGCGGCGGGCGGCACCGTCTCCAACGCCGAATTCCGCGGCTTTGGCACGCGCAATCGGCTGGTCTATATCAGCACCCCCTCGAACAGCTACACGCTGAACCGCATCGGCGGCGGCGGCAACATGACGATGCGCGCGCTCACCCTTCAGGCCGACAATCTCACGCCGCTGTTTCTCCCCGGCCTGTTCCGCATAGCCTCGACCAACGTGATCACGCTGCGGCTCGGCGCCACGCTCGACGTTGCCGCCAACCAGCGCGGCGGCGCCTATGAAGGCAGCTTTCCGATCACGATGAACTATTACTGACATTTCCAGGATTGCGCGGCACCCGATCCGTTGCTAATCGCTGCTCCATGATCGACGCCCCGGAAATTTTCAGAACCGCCAAGAAGCGCAACGCCTGCGATGGTGCCACCGACATTCCGGGCGGCGTCGCGCTCGGCCATCCCCGCGTCTGGCTGGAGATTGACGAAAAGGGCTATGTCGACTGCGGCTATTGCGACCGGCGCTTCGTGCTGATTGGCGGCCCCGCCGACGTTGCGCCCGGACAGCCGGAAGAATAATCCGACATAGGGGGTGCAAGGCCCCCGATTCATTTCTATATGGAATGGATGATAGACACCCTTGACCCCCGCTCCTTTCTCTACCGTCCCGATGGCCTCGACCCCGAACGCGCCAAGGCGCTGGTCGCCGGCAGCCTGTCGGCCTGTGACGATGGCGAACTCTATCTCCAGTATAGCGCGGTGGAGAGTTTCGGCTTCGACGACGGCCGCCTGAAGACCGCCGACTACAGCACCGACAGCGGCTTCGGCCTGCGCGGCGTCTCCGGCGAGATGACCGGCTTCTCGCACAGCAACGAGATCAGCGAGGCAGCCATCCGCCGCGCCGCCCAGACCCTGCAATTGCTCGATCCGGCGAAGGGCGAAAAGGCCCCGCCGCCGCGCGGCAACAACCGCCATCTCTACGGCGAGGCCAATCCGCTGGAAGCCATTCCCTTCGCCAGGAAGGTCGCGCTCTGCCAGCAGATCGACGCCGCCGCCCGCGCCCGCGATCCCCGCGTCGCCCAGGTCTCCGTCGGCCTGTCCGGCAGCTGGAGCGTCGTCGAGATCGTCCGTCCCGACGGCTTTGTCGCCACCGATGTCCGCCCGCTGGTCCGGCTCAACGTGTCGATCGTCGCCGAGCAGAACGGCCGCCGCGAAAGCGGCAGCTTCGGCATGGGCGGCCGCTATCTCTACGACGACCTGTTCGAGGAAGCGCGCTGGAACCGCGCCGTCGACGAGGCGCTCGCGCAGGCGCTGGTCAATCTGGAAAGCGTCGACGCCCCCGCCGGCGAACAGACCGTGCTGCTCGGCCCTGGCTGGCCCGGCATCATCCTCCACGAAGCCATCGGCCACGGCCTCGAGGGCGATTTCAACCGCAAGGGCACCAGCGCCTTTTCCGGCAAGATCGGCCAGCGCGTTGCCGCTCCCGGCGTCACCGTCGTCGACGACGGCTCGATCCGCGAACGGCGCGGCTCGCTCAGCATCGACGACGAGGGCACGCCGACCCAGGAAAATGTCCTGATCGAGGACGGCATCCTCAAATGCTACATGCAGGACCGGCTCAACGCGCGGCTGATGGGCGTGCCGGCCACCGGCAACGGCCGCCGCGAAAGCTACGCCCATGCGCCGATGCCGCGGATGACCAACACCTTCATGCGCGGCGGCAAGGATGATCCGGCGGAACTGATGAGCCGGGTCAAGAACGGCATCTACGCGAAAAGCTTCGGCGGCGGCCAGGTCGATATCGTCTCCGGCAAGTTCGTCTTCTCCTGCACCGAGGCCTACAAGATCGAGAACGGCAAGCTCGGCGCCCCGATCAAGGGCGCCACGCTGATCGGCGACGGCCCCACCGTGCTGACCAAGGTCGCCGGCATTGGCAACGACATGGCGCTCGACGAGGGCATCGGCATGTGCGGCAAGGGTGGCCAGTCCGTGCCCGCCGGCGTCGGCCAGCCGACGCTGCTGGTAAAAGGTCTGACCGTCGGAGGGACCGCTTGAGCATGACAGCACCGGAAGCGCCCACGAGCTGGACCGCGGAAATCCTGTCCTACTGGTTCGACGAACTGAATTCGGATGACTGGTGGACGAAGAACGACGCCGTCGACAGCGAGATCGAAGAACGTTTCCTCGAGCTCTGGCAGGACGAGAAATCGAAAACCGCCGATGCCTTTCTCGGCTCGCCGGCAACCGCGCTCGCCGCGGTCATCCTGTTCGACCAGTTTCCCCGCAACATGTTCCGGGACAACGCCGATGCCTATGCCACCGACCATCTGGCGCAGCAGATCGCCGAACGGGCGGTGGCCCTGGAACTGGATGAACAGCTTCCCGAGGAGCAGCGCGCCTTTCTCTACATGCCCTTCATGCACGCCGAGGATCTGCAGCTGCAGACCCGGTCGGTTGCCCTGTTCACCAGGCTCGGCCGCAACGAGACATATGCCAACGAGCATCGCGACGTGATCGCGGAATTCGGCCGCTTCCCGCACCGCAACGCGGTGCTGGGGCGGCAGACGCGGGCCGACGAGCAGGCCGCGATCGACGACGGCGCCAGCTGGTAGGCACGATGGCTGTCATCGCGGCGCGGCAGACATGGCGCGCGCTCACGGTCTGGCCGGACCGCGCCCGCTGGACATCGGCATCGATGGTCGTCCTGCCCGCCGTGGCGATCGTCGCCCTGTCGGGATATCTCGGCGGCTGGCTCTCGCTCGATCCAGTCACCGACATCCCCGCCGCCCTGACCGCCGCCGTCCTCCTGTTCTTCCTCCCGGCGCTGGCCGAGGAACTGGTCTTCCGCGGCTTGCTCCTTTCCTGGTTCGCGGCCTTTTCGCAACGCGCGGGCAACTGGCTGTCGATTGCCCTGTTCGTGCTCTGGCATCCGTTTCAGGCGCTGGCCTTCGGTCCGCCCTGGTCCGCGATTTTCCTGCAGCCGTCGTTTCTGTTTGCTACGTTCATCCTCGGCATTGTATTGACCCATGTCAGGATTCAGTCGCAGTCCCTGTGGCCTGTGATACTGATCCACTGGCTTCTGGTCGTGGTCTGGAAGCTTCTGCTTGGCGGGCCATTTTACTGGGAAGGGTGACACATGGCGGATTTTTTTGAGACACTGACCGACGATCACGTCGCCTTCATCGCCGGGCAGCCGATGTTCTTTGTCGCCACCGCGGCGTCCGACGGCCGGATCAACCTGTCGCCCAAGGGCTATGATGCCTTCCGCGTGCTCGGTCCCGACCGGGTCGCCTATCTCGATCTCGGCGGTTCCGGCAACGAGACCCACGCCCATCTGGTCGCCGACGGCCGGATCACCATCATGTTCAACAATTTCGCCAATCCGGCGCTGATCATGCGGCTCTACGGCACCGGCAGGCCGGTGCTGCCGCAGGATGCCGGCTGGGACGAACTCGCCCGGTATTTCGACATCCTCCCCGGCACCCGCCAGATTTTCGACATCCAGATCGAGAGCGTGCAGACCAGCTGCGGCTGGGGCGTGCCGCAAATGGACATGAAAGCCGAGCGTCAGACCCTGGTCAAATATCACCGCCAGGCCGATCCCGACGCCTGGAGGGAAAAAATGGCCAAAAGATTGACCAGCATCGACGGCCTGCCGACCCGCGCCACCGACCGCTATTTTGGCGGATAGGCGGTCATGAGTCTGGTAGAACTGTCCCGCCACATGCACGGCGTCGAGGCCGAAATCATCCGTGGCCGGCTGGAGGCCGCCGGCATCGGCGCGGTCTGTTTCGACAGCGGCGTGAACATCGTCGAAGGCGCCGGCATCGCTTTGCCCGCCCGGGTGATGGTGCTGGCCGAGGATCTGGCAGAAGCGAAAGCGATATTGGCAGAGGACGTCTCGCTGTGAGCGGCGCCGGCAAGATCTCGCTGGCGCTGGGCGGAGGTGCCGGCCTTGGCTGGACCCATATCGGCGTGCTGCGGGCAATCGACGATAGCCCGCTGGAAATCGCCGCGATCGCCGGCACCTCGATCGGCGCGATCACCGGCGCCAGCTATGCGGTGGGCAAGCTCGACTATCTCGAGGACATGGCCCGCAACGTCAATTTCCGCAACATGCTGCGCTTCATGGACCCGCATTTCAAGCGCGGCGCGGTGATGGGCGCGCGCAATATCGAAAAGGAGCTGGAGGCCGAATTCGGCGAACTGCGGTTCGAGGATCTGCCCTTTCCGCTCGCTGCGGTCGCCGCAGACCTGCGCACGGGCGACACGATCGTGATGAAATCGGGCAATCTGGTGCCGGCGATCCGCGCGTCGATGTCGCTGCCCGGCATTTTCAAGCCCGTCCAGCATGAAGGGCGCCTGCTCGTCGACGGCGGCGCGGCGCTGCCGGTACCGGTATCGCCGGTGCGCGAGCTCGCACCCGAGGCTTTGTGCCTGTCGGTCAACCTGCAGGACGACTATCTCAACCGCTCGATTGCGGCGGGCATTGCCGAACATGGCAACCGCGAACCCAACAGCCTGGCCATCGTCAAGGCCTCGATCGGCCTGTCGCTGCGCAACCTCGGCCGCTATTCGCTGGCCCTCGATCCCCCCGATTTCGCGATGTCGCCCAAGGTCGGCCATATCGACATCCAGAATTTCACCCGCGCCGAGGAACTGATCGATATCGGACGGCGGGAAGCGGAGAAAATCATCCCGGAAATCTTGACCCGGCTGGCGGAGCGTGCTGCCTAATAATTAAGCACTTGTGCTGCAATGCACAAAATTTACACTTTCTTAAGCGCCCCGATTTTCCCAAAATCCTTTGATTCCAGCGCCTTCCGATTCTGGCACAGGCCTTGCGAAGAGCCCCTTGGCAACAACAATAGGGGGCGTAATGAAATTTATCATAGCCATAATCAAACCGTTCAAGCTTGACGATGTTCGTGAAGCGCTGACCGGTGTCGGTGTCACCGGCATGACCGTAACCGAGGTCAAGGGCTTCGGTCGGCAAAAGGGCCAGACGGAAGTCTATCGCGGCGCGGAATATACCACCAACATGGTGCCGAAACTGAAGATCGAGGTGGCCTGCAGCAGCGCTGTCGCGGCTCAGGCGGTCGAGGCGATCCAGGCCGCGGCGGGTACGGAATCGATCGGTGATGGCAAGATATTCACGCTCGGTCTCGAAGACGCCGTCCGCATCCGCACCGGTGAAACCGGCGACACAGCAATATAATCGGGGAAGCAGATACTCATGAGAAAAATTTTGACAAAAGTGACGGGGATGGCGGCGATTGCCGGCATGTCCGTTCCCGCCTTTGCGCAAGAGGCCGTCGAGGCGGCCGCGGCCGTGCCCAATCCGGGGAATAACGCCTGGATGATGACGGCGACCATATTGGTGCTGCTGATGATCCTTCCCGGTCTCGCGCTGTTCTACGGCGGCCTGACCCGCACCAAGAACATGCTCTCGACGATGACGCAAATCGGCGCCGCGGCCTGTCTCGCGATGCTGATCTGGGTCATGTACGGCTATGGCCTCGCCTTCGGTCCCGAAGGCAATGCCTTCATCAGCTGGGGCAAGTTCTTCCTCGCCGGTGTCGACGGTTCCAGCACCGCGGCGACCTTCTCCGACGAAGTGATCTCGGAATATGTGTTCATCTCCTTCCAGATGACCTTCGCGGCGATCACGCTCGCGCTGGTCCTCGGCTCGGTGGTCGAGCGGATGAAATTTTCCGCGGTGATGGTCTTCGGTGCCGTCTGGCTGACGATCGTCTATTTCCCGATCGCGCACATGGTATGGGCCGGCGGCGGACTGCTGTTTGAAATGGGCGCTCTCGACTTTGCCGGTGGTACCGTGGTGCATATCAACGCCGGTGTCTCGGCGCTGGTCGCGGCTCTCATCCTCGGCAACCGCACGGGTTACCCGAAGGAGCCAATGGCACCGCACAGCCTGACGCTGACGATGATCGGCACCGGCCTGCTCTGGGTTGGCTGGTTCGGCTTCAACGCCGGTTCCGAGCTGGAAGCGGACGGCACGGCTGGCCTGGCGATGATCAACACCTTCGTTGCCACCGCCTCCGGTGCCCTGTTCTGGATGCTGGCCGAAAAGCTGAGCGGCCACAAGGGTTCGGCTCTGGGCTTCTGCTCGGGCGTGATTGCCGGCCTGGTTGCGGTCACTCCCGCCGCCGGCAACAGCGGACCGTTCGGCGCCATCATCCTTGGCGCGGTCGCCTCGCTGGTCTGCTATTATGCGGTGTCCTTCCTGAAACCCAAGCTCGGCTATGACGACTCGCTGGACGCCTTCGGCATCCACGGCGTCGGCGGCATGGTCGGTGCGATCGGCACCGGCATTGTCTACCAGCCGATGTTCGGCGGACCCGGCGACGGTTCCACCGCGATGGGCGCACAGCTTGTCACCCAGATCATCGGCGTGCTGGTCACGATCGGCTGGGCCGGCATCGGTACCGCGATCGCGATGTTCGTCGCCAAGCTGGTCACCGGGCTGCGTGTCACCGAGGAAGTCGAGCGCGAAGGCCTCGATCTCGGCGAACACGGAGAGCGCGCCTATAACTACTGATATTCCGAGTTTGGCGCCGGCCTTCTCCTCCCAAATCCGGTCGGCGCCTCACCTTGTTCCTCCTGCGAACAAAAAACTCATGGCCGGTGATGTGCAAGCATCCCGGCCCTTTTTTTGGTTTTCTGCCGATACTGGGCTATGAATGGCCGGCATGAACGGCTTCGACTATCTCGTAATTCTCGCCTATCTGGCCGCGATGCTGGTCTTCGGGATCATGCTCAGCCGGCAAAGCAACGAAGGCGACTATTTTCTCGGCAACAAGGCGATCGGCTGGTTTCCCCTCGCTTTGTCGACCATGGCCACCCAGCTTTCGGCGATCAGCTTCATTTCCGCCCCGGCCTTTGTCGGCCTGCGCGAGGGCGGCGGCCTGAAATGGCTGACCTTCGAATTTGCCGTGCCGCTGGCGATGCTGCTGGTGATGTTCGTGATCATGCCGCCGCTCTATCGCTCCGGCGTGATCAGCATCTTCGACTTTCTCGAACAGCGGATCGGCCGGTCGACCCGTTTCTTCATCAGCCTTGCCTTCCAGATCGTCCGCGCCTTCGGCACCGGCATCATGGTCTACGCCACCGGTCTGATCATCGAGGCGGTGCTCGGCATTCCCTTCCTCCAGTCGATCCTGGCGATCAGCCTGATCACCATCCTCTATTCCTTTCTCGGTGGCATCCGCGCCGTGGTCTATGCCGACGCGATCCAGATGGTGCTGATCGTTCTCGGCCTGCTGGTCTGCCTGGCCTCGGCCATCTCGGTCATCGGCGGCTGGCAGCCATTCTGGTCGAGCATCGATCCGGCGCGCCTGCAGGTCGTCGAATGGAGCTATGCCGGTCTGGTCACCGACGAATTCGCGCTGCTGCCGATGCTGTTCGGCGGTTTCGTGCTCTATGTCTCCTATTATGCCTGCGACCAGACCCAGGCACAGCGGTCGCTGTCGGCAAGGAGCCTTGGGGACATCCGCAAATTGCTCGTCGCCAACGCTCTGCTGCGCTTTCCGGTGACCTTGCTCTATTGCATCACCGGTCTGGCGGTCGGTGTGATCGCCGCGGCCAACAGCGACTTTATGGCGCGCATTCCCGCGGACAGCCCCGACCATCTGATGCCCTATTTCATCATCGAATATCTGCCCAATGGCGTGATCGGCCTGCTGCTGGTGGCGATCATGTCGGCGGCGATGTCGACGCTCAGCTCCGCGGTCAATTCGCTGTCGGCGGTGACCATCGAGGATCTGAAGAGCTTCGGTGTCCACGCCCGCGATGACCGCCGCGAGCTGCTCTGGGCGCGGCTGCTGGCGCTGCTGTGGGGAGCGGTGATCCTGTTCTTCTCGCTCTACTCCGGCGACATATCGGCGACGGTGATCGAGGCGATCAACAAGGTCGGCTCGGCCCTTTACGGCCCCGTGCTCGGGGTCTTCCTGATCGCCATCCTGTGGCGCCGCCGCACCGTGCTCAGCACCAATATCGGCTTTCTCGCCGGCCTGCTGCTCAATTTGTACTTCTGGCAGTTCCAGCCCGGCCTGTTCTGGATGTGGTGGAACCTGATCGGACTGGTGGTCACGCTCGCGGTCTCCGTGGCGCTGTCCCTGCTGTCCGGCAAGATGCCGCTCGCCGCCGCGACGGTTGCCCTGCAGACCCGGAAGGTGCCGCCCTCCTACGTGCTGCTGGTCTCCGCCGGCCTGGCGCTGTTCACGCTGGCTATCATCCTGATTTCACTCGCCTTTGAAAGCATCCAATTCTTCCAAATCTGAGGGCAGGGGATCCCGCTCAGCCCGCCAGATCCGCCCGGATGAATTCCGCCGCCCGCTCGCCGATCATGATGCTCGGCGCATTGGTGTTGCCGCTGATGATCTCCGGCATGATCGACGCATCGGCGATATAAAGCCCTTCCAGCCCCCGGAATTTCAGCCTCGGATCGACCACCGCCGCCTCGTCCGAACCCATCCGGCAGGTGCCGACCGGGTGATAGACGGTGTCGGCGCGCTGCCGGATCAGCGCGTCCAGCTCGGCATCGCTGTTGATGTCGATTGGGTGCCGGTCGGTCGGCGAAAATTCGGTCAGCGGCGGCGTTTCCAGGATCCGCTTCATGTGCCGGACGCCCTTGCGCAGCGTCGCGATATCGCGGTCGTCATTGAGGAAATTCGGGTCAATCGAAGGCGGCGCTGTCGGATCGTCGCTGTTCAGCCGCACATGGCCCTTGCTGTGCGGCCTGAGCACACAGGCATGGCAGCTGAAGCCGTGACCCTTGACCGCCTCGCGGCCATGATCCTCCAGCATCGCCGGAACGAAATGATACTGGATATCGGGCGCCGGCACCTCGGGCCCGCTGCTCCAGAACCCGCCCGCCTCGGCATAGGGCGTCGTCATGATCCCGGTCCGCTTCATCCGGTGCTGCAGGATTGCCCGTGCCATGCGCACCGTGCCGGCCAGCGAATCCCCGATCAGCTCGCGCGATTCGGTCTGGTAGCCGGAGACAAAGTCGATATGGTCCTTGAGATTCTCGCCAACCTCTGGCTTGTCGAGCACCACATCCACACCCTTGTCCCGCAGATGCGCCGCCGGTCCGATGCCGGACAGCTGCAGGATATGCGGCGAACCGAAAGCCCCCGCAGACAGCACCACCGCGCCGCGCGCCCGGATCGTCTCGCGGCCGGCCCCGCGCCTGATCTGCACGCCGGTGACCCGGCCGTCCTCGACGATCAGCTTCTCGACCAGCGACTTGGTGCGGATCGTCAGGTTCGGCCGACCCCGCGCCGGCTCGACATAGGCGCGCGCGGCGGACCAGCGTTCGCCGTCCTTCTGGGTGACCTGATAGATGCCCATGCCCTCCTGCTTCTCGCCGTTGAAATCGTCGAGAATCGGCAGCTGCAGGTTGCGCGCCGCCTCGACAAAGGCGAGGCTTCCGGGATTGAGCCATTTCTGGTCGGACACCGACAGCGGGCCGTCGCCGCCATGATAGGCATCACCGCCGCGCTCGTTGCCTTCTGATTTCCTGAAATAGGGCAGGACGTCGTCATAGGACCAGCCGGCGCAGCCCATCGCCGCCCAATTGTCATAATCCCAGCGGTTGCCGCGGATATAGACCATCGCGTTGATCGCGCTCGACCCGCCCATCCCTCGACCGCGTGGCTGGTAGCCGGTGCGGCCGTTCAGGCCCTTCTGCGGCACGGTGTCGAACCGCCAGTTGGCATTTTTCAGCAGGAACGGCATCATCCCCGGCGTCTTGACGAGAAAATTATTGTTCCGGCCACCCGCCTCGATCAGGCAGACCGTGCGCTTGCCATCCTCGCTCAGCCGTCCCGCGACGGCGCTGCCGGCGGAGCCGCCGCCGATGACGATGATGTCAAATTCTGCCATATTTCTGTCTCTCTCCACCGTTGCTTTTGTCGCAATCTGGGGAGGCTATATTGTATTGCACCGGTCGTGCACAGTGCAAATAAACCGACCATGGCGCCCGCAATCATGTCGATAAGATAATGGGTGCCCTCGACCGGTGTCGACAGCAGCATCGCGCAGTTGATCAGCAGCAGCGGCCAGCGCAGAAAGCGGCATTGCCAGGCAATCGCGATATAGATGACCGCAGCCGCCGTATGGAAACTCGGTGCACAGACCAGCCCCTGCAGCGCGCCCAGATCGACCGCGCCCAGCCTGTTCTCGCGCAGCATCGGCAGCAGTTCAGCCTGATAGAGCGCGCTGGTCGGCATATAGGGAACCGGCCCCTGCCACACATAGGCCAGCGGCCCGACCGCCGGCATGGCGAGGAACAGCAGCATGGTGACCAGCGCGGCCAGCCAGAAACTGACCAGGAACAGCTGCGCCCGCGCGCGCTCCCCGCTCAGCGCCAGCCCGCCGAGCAGCAGCACCGGCGACATGTAGATATTGGCATAGGCCAGGCGGCCGACGGTCTGCAGCCAGGGATTGTCGACCACCAGCATATACCACCGGATCCAGTCGAAGCCGATCAGCGCGTCGATCCGCGCCAGCGCGGCGTCGGCAAAACCGCTGGTCGCAGCGGCCGCGGGATAGGTCGCGGTCGCCCCCAGCAGGCTGATGAACAGGAACAGGCCGACATATTCGCAAAAGTCCCGGGCGACCCGTTCGCGGCCCGTCGACCGATTCCGCAGTCTAAAGCGGATCGTCGCCAGCAGCAGCAGCGCCAGCAGATATTTTGCATTGCTGGGCTTCAGGAAATCCATGCCGAGGCCGGCCCGGTCCATCATCGCAACGACGATCAGCAGGCTGCCGCCGAGCAGGCCCAATATCCAGGCGGTCGGCACGATCCGGTCCCGCAGCACCGGGCGGTCGATGTGGATGTCCCGGGTGTCGCTCATGTCCATCAGCCGCGCCCTGCGCAGGAGGCATTGGCGATGCCGCAAATCGTCTGCGCACGCACGGAGCGGCCGCAGCTGTCTGAAAATTTCAAGATGATTCCAATGCCCCGACCCGCGTGCGACCCTTGCACGTCTGGAGGGGTCCCAACCCTCTATGTCGCGCTTGCGCCTTTTTCAGGGGAAAGGATAGTCACAAAAATGTAATCTCTGCTATCCTCAGCTCTCGCGGCCCTGTTGCCAGCGCTCCTTGATCATCTCGCTGCTTTCGCGGCTGCCGTCATGGCTCCAGCCCGGCGGCTTGACCAGATAGTTCCACTTGTACCGCCACGGTGCCGACCACAGGTCCCGGCCGATGCCGATCCATTCGTGAAACGCGGCCCACAGCAGGTTGTGGCTGTCCAGATTCTTGATGATGCCATAGCGGATATCCTCTTCTTCCGTCTCCGGCTCATAAGTTCCGAACAGCTTGTCCCAGACGATGAACACCCCGGCATAATTGCGGTCGAGATAGCGCGGGTTGGTCGCGTGATGCACCCGGTGGTGCGACGGGGTGTTCATCACCGCCTCGAACCAGCGCGGCATCCGGTCGATCGCCTCGGTATGGATCCAATATTGGTAGACGAGGTTCAGTCCGGCGAGGAAGAAGATCAGCGCCGGCGGAAAACCGATCAGGAACAGCGGCAGCCGGAACAGGAAGCCGAGCGCGAAAAATCCGGTCCAGGTCTGCCTCAGCGCCGTCGTCAGATTATAATGCTGGCTGCTGTGATGGATGACATGCGCCGCCCAGAACCAGCGGACCCGGTGCGCGGTGCGGTGAAACCAGTAATAGGCGAGATCGTCGAGGACAAAGGCGAGCGGCACCAGCCACAGGGCATTGGCCCAGCTGATCTCGAAATCGAGCAGCCGATATTCATAGACCCACAGGCTGAGGGCCAGGACCAAGCCGCCGGTCAGGATACCGGCGACCACGCTGCCCGTCCCCAGCGCCAGCGAGGTCAGCGCATCCCTGGTCTCGTAGCGGATCTTTTTGTTCTTGCGGCTCCACCACCATTCCATGGCGACGGTGATGATGAAGAACGGGACCGCCCAGTCGGTCGGGGATGGCAGGCTTTCCATAATAGCGGACTATTGACACGAATGTCAGTTCCTGTCCAGATGCCGCGATTAGTTCCCCGCCGCTAGCGCGTCGACCATCGCCCGCACCGGCGTGATGTCATAGCCGGCATTGCCGGCCAGCCGGGAAATCTCGTCGGGATCGAAGCCCTGTTTCGCCTGCGCCAGCGACCAGAGCAGCGTCGAGCGAGTGCCCGAGCGGCAATAGGCGAGGGTCTTGTCGCCATCGGCGAGCGCCGCGACCATCGCATCGACCTGCGGACCGGAAAAGCCGCTGTGGGTGATTGGTATCGCGATATATTTCATCCCCGCCTCGCGCGCCGCCGCCTCGATATCCGCGCTTTGCGGCGCAGCGGGGTCCTCGCCATCGGGCCGGTTGTTGATGATCAGCGTCACCCCTTCCGCTTTCGCCGCGGCGATATCATCCAGGTCTATCTGGGGGGCTACGCTGATTGTGTCGTTGATTTTCCGGAACATGTTCGTGATCTCCTCTGTCGGAATGTCTGTGTCGGTCGCTGTGGCCGCGCTGCAGCCAGACAAAACCAGCAACAACAGGGCGGCTGAAAATTTCATGTCTGCTGCGCTTCGGTCACCTCTTGGATCACCGCCAGAAAGGCTTCGCCATGTTTCTCCAGCTTCGCGGCACCGATCCCCGGAAGCTCGCCGAGCGCCGACAGGCTGCGCGGCTTGAAACCGGTCATATCACGCAGCACGCTGTCGTGGAAGATGACATAAGGTGGCACGCCCAGTTCGGTGGCAAGTTCCATCCGCTTCTTGCGCAGCGCCTCGAACAGGGGGTCGCCAAAGGGATTGAGCGAAGGTCCGCCGCCGCGCCCCTTGCGCGATAGCCGCTTCGGCGGCTCGACGATGGCGATTTCCTGCTCGCCCTTCAGGATCTTGCGCGCGTCTGGCCCGAACATCAGCCCGCCATGCTCGGTGTTGCGCAGCGCGTCGCGCAGCAGCAGCGACCGCGCCACCGCCTTGATCAGCGGTGCTTCCTCTTCGTCGACAATATCGAACACCGACAGCTTGTCATGGCCGCGCGACAGGATTTTCTCCTCCTGCCGCCCGGTCAGCACCGCCTCGAGATGAGTGACGCCGAAACTCTGGCCGGTGCGATACACCGCCGAGAGGAACTTGCGCGCCAGCTCGGTGACATTGCGGGTTTCCGGCGCGTTCAGGCAATTGTCGCAATTGCCGCAGGTCTCCGGCGGGTTCTCGCCGAAATGCCGCAGCAAGACCGCGCGGCGGCATCCGGCGGTTTCGACCAGGCCGCCCAGCGCCGCCAGCCGGGTCCGCTCGCTGTCCAGCCGGCTCTGGTCAACCTCGCCGAGCCGCTGCCGCGCCTTGGCAAAATCCTCCGCGCCCCAGAACATATGGGCTTCGGCAGGGTCGCCATCGCGCCCCGCACGCCCGGTTTCCTGATAATAGGCCTCGATCGACTTGGGCAGCCCGGCATGGGCGACGAAGCGCACGTCCGGCTTGTCGATGCCCATGCCGAAGGCAATCGTGGCGACCATCACCATGTCTTCGGAGGCGACGAAATCATGCTGGTTCTTCTGCCGCACCTCCGGCGGCAGCCCGGCATGATAGGCGCGCGCGCTGCGGCCGGTGGCAGCGATCTGGCTGGCCATCTTCTCGGTCGCCGCGCGTGTCTGGGCATAGACGATGCCCGGCCCCGGCGTGCGCGCGACCAGATCGCCAATCTGCCGCGCCAGCCCTGACCGCGGACTGATACCGTAACGGATATTGGGCCGGTCGAAGCCGGCAAGGATCATGCCCTCTGCGGGGATCCCCAGCTGCACCAGAATATCCTCGCGCGTATGGGCGTCGGCGGTGGCCGTCAGCGCCAGCCGCGGCACCGACCCGAAATGGTCCAGCAGCGGCCGCAGCAGGCGGTAGTCGGGCCGGAAATCATGGCCCCATTCGGACACGCAATGCGCTTCATCAATGGCGAACAGCGATATGTCGGCCTGTTCCAGCAATTCGCGAAAATGCGGCTGCGACGCCCGTTCCGGCGCGGCGTAGAGCAGGTCCAGCTCGCCCGCCTTCAGCCGGGCGATGGTCTCGGCCCGATTGTCGTCGGCGGAGGTGAGGGTGGCCGCCCGGATTCCTACCGCCTCGGCACTGCGCAACTGGTCGTGCATCAGCGCGATCAGCGGCGAGATCACGATTGTCGTGCCCGTGTTGGCCAGCGCTGGCAGCTGGTAGCAGAGCGACTTGCCTGAGCCTGTCGGCATCACTGCCAGCGTGTTCTGCCCCGCCATCACCCGCTCCAGCACCGCCGCCTGCATGCCGCGGAACGCGCCGAAGCCGAAGGTGGATTTGAGCAGGGGGAGCAGGGCATCGGTCATGCCCTGTTCCCTAGCCAGACATGGCCGCCTGCGAAACCGGAAAAACGGCGATGACCGAAAATGTAATCCGCTTTGGCCGTCACGCCACTTCGCGCTGGTCCTCCGCCTGCCGCTTCCACATGTCGGCATAGAGCCCGCGCTTGACCAGCAGCTGCCGGTGGCTGCCGCGCTCGGCAATCCGCCCGTTGTCGAGCACGATAATCTCGTCGGCATGGGTGATGGTCGACAGCCGGTGAGCGATGATCAGCGTCGTGCGCCGCTCCGATATTTTGGCCAGAGTCGCCTGGATTTCATCTTCGGTGCGGCTGTCCAGCGCAGAGGTCGCTTCGTCCAATATCAGGATCGGTGGATTTTTCAGCAGCGTCCGGGCAATCGCCACCCGCTGCTTCTCGCCACCGGACAGTTTCAGCCCGCGTTCGCCGACCTGCGTGTCATAGCCGTCGGGCAGCTTGGCGATAAAGCCGTCGAGCGCCGCGCCGCGCGCCGCTTCCTCGATCTCCGCCTGGGTCGCGCCCTCGCGGCCATAGCCGATATTATAGCCGATACTGTCGTTGAACAGGACGCTGTCCTGCGGCACGATGCCGATCGCACCGCGCAGGCTGTGCTGGGTGACTTCGGCTATGTCCTGGCCATCGATCAGGATGCGCCCCGCCTGCGGATCGTAGAAGCGGAACAATAGCCGCGCGATCGTCGACTTGCCGGCACCGGAAGGCCCGACAATGGCCAGCGTCCCGTCGGGCGGCACCTCGAAATCCAGCCCGTGCAGGATGCGGCGGTCGTCGTCATAGTTGAACACGACATTCTCGAACCGCACCGTGCCGTCCGACACCTGCAGCGGCTTGGCTCCGGGCTTGTCGACGACCTCCTGCCTGGTATCGATCAGCTTGAACATCGCGTCCATGTCGACCAGGCCCTGGCGGATCGTGCGATAGACCATGCCGAGCATGTCGAGCGGCCGGAACAGCTGCATCAGTAGCGCGTTGACCAGCACCAGGTCGCCCACGGTCAGGTCGCCCTGCTGCCAGCCATAGACGCTGAACGCCATCGCCCCGACCATGGTCAGGTTGGTAATGATCGACTGGCCGATATTGAGCAGGCCCAGCGAATTCTCCGACTTGACCGCAGCATTGGCCCAGTCGCGCATCGCCTGGTCATAGCGATCGCTCTCGCGCCGTTCGGCGGTGAAATATTTGACCGTCTCGTAGTTCAGCAGGGCGTCGACCGAACGGCCGATTACCCGCGTGTCCATGTCGTTCATCCGCGCCCGGAGCGCGTTGCGCCAGTCGGTCACCTTGCGGGTAAAGATGATGTAGATCGCGACCATCGCCGAGGTTGCCGCGACCAGGCCAAAGCCGAACTTGATCTGGAAGATGATCAGCACCGCGGCCAGTTCGACCACCGTCGGCGCGATGTTGAACAGCAGGAAATAGAGCATCACGTCGATGCTCTTGGTGCCGCGCTCGATCACCTTGGTCACCTCGCCGGTGCGCCGGCCGAGATGGAAACGCAGCGACAGGCTGTGCAAATGGGTGAAGACATTGGTCGCCAGCCGCCGGGCCGCTTCCTGACCGACCTTCTCGAACACGATGTTGCGCATATTGTCGAACAGCACCTGCCCGAAGCGGGCCACGCCGTAAGCCGCGACCAGCGCCAATAACACGGTCAGCTCGGTACCCAGCGCATCGTCCGACATGCCGTCGATCACCGCCTTGTACAGGAACGGCATCGTCAGGATCGCCGCCTTGGCGCACAGCACCAGCAGTCCGGCGACGATGATCCGCATCCTGAGGCCCGGCTCGTCCTTGGGCCAGAGATAAGGCAGAAAGCGCTTGAGCGTAGGGATCATCGGAGGGTCGATCTGGCCCTCGGTGGCATAATCAGGTGGCATGGCTGCCGATGTAGGGATGCCGGCGATGAAAGTCCATGCGCCTATTGGTGCAACGGCGCGGTACGCTTGGGTCCTGGCCCTAGAAACTGCCGCTGACGGTGAGCCGGTAGATCAGGCCGAACTGCCGGCTGCGATCCTCGATGAAGGCGATCGGTCCGTCACGCCGGTTGGCATAGACGGTGCGGGTGAAATTCTCGCTGTGGCCAAACAGGTTGCCGAGATTGGCCTGGACGGTCAGCCCCATCACGTCCTTGTGCTCGACAAAGATCCAGCTGTAGGGCGCTCCGGTGCGGAAGCGGGTGATCTGGTCGAGCCGCAGGAAGTCGGAATAGCGCCTGTCCTCGACGCCGGCGCCCCAGGCCCAGTCGCTGCCGGGAATATCGTGACGCAAGGTCGCTTCATAGGTGAAGATCTTGTCGTCGCTGATCCGCCGGTGGATGCCGGTAAGCGGGTCGCGCAGCGAACTTTTCCGCACTTCCCCGGTGAAATCGAGCTTCGCGCCCCGCCAGCTGATCGGATCGAACAATATGCTGGACGTCAGCTCCACGCCATAGCTGGTCGCGCTGTCGAGATTGCCCCGCGCCTCGGTCGTCGCGGTGATCGGGATGGAATCGACGATATCGCTGAACTGCTCGCCATAGATATTGACCGTCAACGACCCCCATGGTCCCAGCTTCCGCGTCGTCTCCAGTTCGGCCCGCCAGCTTTGCGGCGGTACCAGCGCGGGATTGCCCGCATTGCCGTTGTTCTGCGAGACATCGACCGATTCGACGAAATCGAAGAAATTCAGCTGGCCGACCAGCCGTTCGACCTTCAGGCTGATGTCCAGATCCGGCTGCGGCTTCCACGCCAGCGAGACCGATCCCTTCGGTCGCACGAACGAGCGGCTCTCGCCCCTCGCGCCGGTCTGGCTGATCTTGCTGTACTCGCCGCCCAGCGTCGCCTGAAGGGTGACCGCGTCCGACAGCGGGCGGCCGTAAGACGTGATGACCTCGCCGCGATATTCGGTGACCTTGCTGTTGGCATTGGTCAGCGGAACCGGCTGAAACACGCCTTGGGCATCGAGTTCCGCCAGCGCGCCCTTGTTGTCGAGAAAATTATAAGCGCCCTCGACGCTGATGCCCCAGTCCGATCCCCCTGCGGTTTTCCAGCCATATTCCGCGCGCAGGATGGACTCGCCCTCATCCGTTGTCTGGTCGAACCGGCTGCCGTTGGGCGGGGTGCTGCCATCGAAAAACGTCTGCCCGAAAAAATTGCTGACCGGACTATGTTCAAAGCGCTGCAGGCCGATCAGCTTCAGCCGGCCGCCGCCCAGGCCAAATTCATAATCCGTGCTGAATTCGCCATTCCACTCGTCCTCGTTGCTCGAATAAAATTCGAAAATATCCGGCTGCCCGGCTTGCGTGCGATCCGTCGCGACCGTTTCCCGCTTGCGGTAGATCTGGTAGGCGGCATTGGCATTGAAGACCGCTCCCCCCTCGCTGGTGCGGCTGTAGGCACCGCTGATCTTGGGCTGGTCCTGGCGGTACCGGGCGACCTCGTCGCGTTCGAACAGCAGGCCGCCGAACCGGTCGGTGATCCGTTCCGGCCCCTCGACCCCGCTGCGTTGCGCATCATTTTCAACCGACAGGGTGAAATCACCCTTGCCCAGCTTGCCGCTGACCGATGCCTCGCCGGCAAACCAGTTGCTGCCCGAGCGCCGCCAGCGCGGATCCCATTTGAAATTGCCGTTCAGCCCCGCACCCTCGTAGGCCTTGGTCACGAGGTTGAGCACCTGGCCAGAAAGCCCGGAAATGCTCAGCGTCGCCCCGTCGACAATCTCGATCCGCAGAACATTGCTGGCCGAGATCCGGCCGAGAAAGGTGAAGGCGTCGATATTCTTGCCGGAGATGCGCGCGCCGTTGATCAGCACATTCTCGTCGGCCTGGCCCAGGCCGCGGGCATCCTCGTCGCCGGTGTCGATGGTGAAGCCGGGGACCTGGGTCACCATATCCAGCGCCGTGCGCGGATTGAAGCGGGCGAACTGCTCGGCCAGATAGACCTGCCGCCCGTTTTCGACCCGCGGCTGAAGGCTCGAGACCGCCGCATCCTGTGCCAGGGCCGCGACTGGCCAACAATGCAGCGCGGCAACCAGGCCTGCTGTCAACGCTCGTCTGCTGATCACGCCCTCATACTCCCCGTTCGTTTTCTGTCATGGGCGCTAGGGCGCGAAAATATCAGCTGATACCGGCTTTCGATAAACTACATTTGTAATCGGACGAACGGCGTCCGGTCAGTTTCCGGCAAGCCCTTCCATATCAACGCTTGTTTGAAAACAGCACCCAGGCCGCCGCACAATTGGCGAGGGTATAGACAAAATAGAATATGACCGCACTCAGCATGTCCATATTGGCGAAGATCATCGCCGCCACCAGCATGAAAAACTCGAGAAAATAGCTGCCATGCGGCCCAAGCATCCGGCGGAAGCTGCCGCGGGCCTCGGCGATCAGCGGGTGGTTGCTCTCCAGCATCGCCTTGTGCATCGCGAAATTGGCGATGCCGCAGACGAATATGATAAAAATATACATGGCATTGATATAAGCGCATTTGCTGCCATTGTCATTTGATCAGAACAATAATCATCCGCCGACGGATGAAGGAGCGGCCCATGGATCTGGCTGACAAGACATGCAGGCCGATCCTGCCGGGGTCGCGGCCGCGCGAGGTGAACAATGGCGCATCATAAGAGCCGCCTGCCCGAAAAAATCTGCCCGGTCTGCCAGCGGCCCTTCGCCTGGCGCAAGAAATGGGCCCGTGACTGGGACAACGTCCTCTATTGTTCGGAGCGGTGCCGCCGGTCTGCCAAATAGCGGCGTCGGCCATGGCGGCCGCTCCCGGCCTAGATCGCCTTCAGCTCCGGCGACGACGGTGCTTCGCCGCGGGACTCCGCCGGCGCTGACCGGCCGAGGCTCCAGTTGCTCTGCATCCGCACTTTCGGATTGGGTGCACACCATATTTCGCCAGTCGCATCGATCGCGGTGACCCAGAGCAGATTATGCTCGGTGCCATAGTCGATCACTGCAAATGCCATGCCGTCACCCTTGCCGATCACCTTCAGCGGAATGGGCGGATTGAGCTGCGTGAACACATGAACGTCCTTTACAGAAAGACTCCCTGCCGGAGTCTTGGATCAATCGCTGATCCGGCAAAAGGTTGCACGGAGCCGCAACGGGCGTTCGATCGCGACTGTACCGGTGGTCCTTTTCCACGCGCCCGCTGGCCGGGGGCAGGGGGTGCCCGCCCTGTCGCCGCTCCGCAGATGGAAAGACGGTCTGTTAAGGATTCACGGCTAGTGCAACCTCGGACTGCGCCAGACGTATGTCTGATACCAGGCCCAAATCTGGTGCAACAGGAGTATCTTCGATGTCGTCTTTTTCGCTTTATATGATCGGCTTTTTCGTGTTTGTCGGCGGCCTTGCCTATGGCGCATTCTTGCTCGGCGCACCTCCGACCTATATCGCGGTGGGCGCGGTCATTCTCATCGGCATCGGCCTGATGTCGGCCACCAACCGCACCCGCTCGCGCGACGTATCGCCCGACGCTCCGGTCGGCGAAACCACGACCACGACCACGCGGCGCGAAATCTGAACAGAGATCGGGCGCTGTCCCGGCTCCCGCCGGCAGCGCCCGTTTCTATGCTCCGCACCGGGTAGCCGCGCCGCTGGTGCGCGCCATCAGGCCTTTTCCAGCAACCCCTCCTTGCGGATCTTCTCCTGCCAGACCAGCGGCGCCAGATGGTGCACGCTCTGCCCCTCGGCGTCGACCGCCACCGTCACCGGCATTTCCTGCACCTCGAACTCGTAGATCGCCTCCATGCCGAGCTCCTCGAATCCGACGACTTTCGATCCCTTGATCGCCCGCGACACCAGATAGGCGCTGCCGCCGACCGCCATCAGATAGGCGCTCCTGTGCTTCTTGATCGAGGCCACCGTGTCCAGCCCGCGCTCGGCCTTGCCGACCATCGCCAGCAGGCCCTGTTCGAGCATCATGTCGGTGAACTTGTCCATCCGAGTCGCCGTCGTCGGACCGGCCGGTCCCACCACTTCCTCGCCGACCGGATCAACCGGCCCGACATAATAGATCACCCGCCCCCGGAATTCGACCGGCAGCTCCTCGCCGGCGTCCAGCATATCCTTGATCTTCTTGTGCGCCGCATCGCGGCCGGTCAGCATCTTGCCGTTGAGCAGCAACCGGTCGCCATGTTTCCAGGTCGCCACTTCCGCCGCGTCCAGCTGGTCGAGATGCACCCTTTTGGCTTCCGATGACGGCGTCCAGTTGACGTCCGGCCATTCCTCCAGCTTCGGCGGCTCGAGATAGGCGGGCCCGCTGCCATCCAGCGTGAAATGCGCGTGCCGTGTCGCCGCGCAATTGGGGATCATCGCCACCGGCTTGCCCGCCGCGTGGCAGGGCCAGTCACTGATCTTGACGTCGAGGATCGTCGACAGCCCGCCAAGCCCCTGCGCGCCGATGCCGAGCGCGTTGACCTTGTCGAAAATCTCGATCCGCATTTCCTCGATATCGCTCTGCGGTCCGCGCTCTTTCAACTGGCCCATGTCGATCGGGTCCATCAGCGACTGCTTGGCGAGCAGCACGCAGCGCTCCGCCGTCCCGCCGATACCGATGCCGAGCATCCCGGGCGGGCACCAGCCGGCACCCATTTGCGGGATCATCTCCAGCACCCAGTCGACGATATTGTCGCTCGGGTTCATCATCTTGAATTTCGACTTGTTCTCGCTGCCGCCGCCCTTGGCCGCGACATCCACCGAGACGCGATCGCCCGGCACCATCTCGACATGCAGCACCGACGGCGTGTTGTCCTTGGTGTTGCGCCGGGTGAAGGCAGGGTCGGTCAGGATCGACGCGCGCAGCTTGTTCTCCGGATGCAGATAGGCGCGGCGCACGCCCTCGTCGACAATCTCCTGCATCGACTGCGACGTGTCGTCGAGCCGGCAGTCCATGCCCCATTTGACAAAGACATTGACGATCCCGGTATCCTGGCAGATCGGCCGGTGCCCCTCGGCGCACATCCGGCTGTTGGTCAGGATCTGCGCAATCGCATCCTTCGCCGCCGGCGATTTCTCCGCCTCATAGGCCTTTCCGAGCGCTCTTATATAATCCATCGGATGATAATAGGAAATGAACTGCAGCGCGTCGGCGACGCTCTCGATCAGGTCGGCGGTCTTGATGGTCGTGGTCATGGTTGCTCCAGAATATCGGCGAAAGGCTGTCGAAAGGGTCTTTGCCGGATCGGGCCGGTCCGGGCAAGTTTTTGTGGCGAAATCGCGCGTCCGGCCAATGGGGTTGTGCGACCGGCCTCCGTCCGTTCATCCTGCGGTGCGGATCCTGCCCGATGGAGTGGGCCCGCAGCATTGCATTATGCAAGGGCCCGGGTGGGTGAAATCTGTTAGCGCGAAGTGGGCCGTTTGCCGACTGTCTGCTTATGGGGCCGTCAATCCAGTAAGCAGCCAACAAACATCGAGCTTCTTGCAATGGCTGCTTCCGCCCCATATGTGGTCATTCCCGACGGTAACTTCGTTTCCTGAAACCTGAAGCAGCCAATCGGTCGGTCTTGCGAAAACTCATATGCTGGCGGATGATGCCTTCTCCACAAGCTAGCTCTGCCAAGCGAGCAGTCGACGCTGCCGACAGTATGGAAAAGCCACATGGCATATGGGAAGCGCCGAAAATGCCGGCAGAAGTGCATTGACATCCCTATATATACAAACTATTGCACAATTGATTGTATATATAGGGATCAAATCGAAAATGGCTTATCTTGATACCCATCCGCTTCACGGTGCATTTATTTCCAACAAGTTTACGCGCTTGACTGATGTTATAGCCAGCCAAGGGGAGGATATGCTCCGCGATGCGAATATAGATGTTCCATCACGAGCGGTTTCGATTGTGCTACTGGTTGGGGAGCATGGTGAGATATCGGCAGCGGACATCGCCAACTGGTTGGAACAACCTCATCAGCTGGTCACACAGCGCACAGACGTGCTGATCGAGTTAGGGCTGATCAAGCGCAGAAGCGATCCTCACGATGGCCGCAGAAAAATACTGGTTCTAACAGCCAAAGGAACGGATCAGTTCACTCGATTGACCGAGCTTATGGTTCAGGTCGCAGACGTTTTCGCTGCCTTGTTTGAGGAGATCGAATGCGATCTCGCCGCCATGGCGATGCGGGCCATCGAGGCACTCGAGCGATCGCCTATCCTTGAACGTATCAATTCCCGGCGATCCTCGCGCATTGTGAATAATCCAGACAATCTGGAAATATCATGAAAATCGCCTCTTCCAGAACAAAGCAGCTTCCCAACGACACGGTAGACAAGGCCGCGCAAAAAGCGGCAATCGATATAGGTCTTGTCCTTGGGACAATGTTGATCCTGAAATATGCTTTGTTGAGCGTTGAAACGCTGTGGACCTATGCAGGTCCGATATCCTTGTTATCAGCGCTCGCCGTTGCGAGTTGGCGCCTGCGGAAAAGTGGTGAGAGCTGGGTTGACCTTGGCCTAAAACAACTTCCAAGCTGGCGAAAAACGCTAGTATGGACATTCGTGGCACTGGTCTTAACCACCGCTGCCGGCATCTTGTTAGAATCCGTCATTAGCAGCGCACTGGGGGATGTTGCAGCGCAGGCTGCGCCCAGCAAGAGCGGCAGATTTGCGGGCCTTCCCGGAAACACAGCCGCTTTCGTCTATTGGCTGGCCGTGGCCTGGATCATTGGCGGTTTTACCGAAGAATTGCTGTTTCGCGGTCTGCTGATTACACGGTTTGAGACGCTGTTTACGCGCATACCATTCGGTTTGGTCATCGCGATCATCATGCCGGCTGTCCTGTTCGGGCAGCAGCATTATTATTATCAGGGGATTGGCGGTGCTTTCGCGACTGGCGGCGTCGCATTGGTTTCTGGCATTCTTTATGTGTTTTTCAAACGAAATTTATGGCCACTCACCCTGTCGCACGGCTTGGCCAACACTGTCGGCCTGACACTGATTTATACCGGCCTTCAGCCGGCCACCTGACCCCCGCTTTCCTGTCCCTATCTAAACATCGAGATCTTCCATGAAATACATTCCTTTATTGCCCGAGCGCGCCCCTTGCTTGCCATCGGGAAAGAGTCGTTTGCGCCGATCGGCTACCCTTCTCATCTCAGCGATCTTGCTCGCTGCCGGCATAACGGGTCAGGCTGCCGCAGAATCGGCTGCGGATCTCGCGGACGATGCCCGGGTTGGACGCTTTTCCGGCGTTGTCGCCACTGCTGAACGCGGCATCGTGCATGTTGTCGACGCGCGCGGCGCTGCGGCAGCCGGAAGCGATATCGTCAATGGTGCCCAGGTTGCCTACCCACTGGCATCGGTGACAAAGGTCCTGACCGCTACGACGGTCATGCGGCTGGTCGAGGACGGCCGTATCGATCTGACGGATACCGTAGCGAACTATCTCCCGGAATATGCGGACCGGCCCTTCGCCGGGGTGACGATTGCTCAACTTCTTAGCCATACAGGCGGCGTGCCCAGTCTTCTTAAGAACGATCAGGGGCTTGGCGACGAGCCGCTCGATTTCAATGTTCTCGCATTGCCGACCAGCACAAGCGCCCTGATCGACCAGTTTTCAGCCGCACCGCTGCTGTTCGAACCCGGCGCACGCTACAGCTATTCGAATTCCGGCTATATTCTGCTGGGTCGCATCATCGAGGTTGCAACCGGCATGCCCTATTATTCTGCACTGGACGCGCTCGTGCTGGCACCGGCCGGGGTGTCCAAGGAATTTTGCCTTTGCCGAGACCTATCTGGTTACCCCAATGCGACAGCGTTCGAACGGCGTGGTGACAGCTTCTTGCCTGCCCCTGTCATTGATCCATCGCAGACGTTCAGCGCCGCAGGTGTCCGGGCGACCCCGGAGGGGCTGCTGAAATGGAGCGAAGCCCTGATGGCGGGCCGCATCCTCGCGCCGGAGTCTCTTGAGCGAATGTGGACGCCGGTGGCCCCGACCCGCAATCCCGGCGAATCTTTCGCGCTTGGCTGGCTTGTCCGGGACGTCGACGGTGTGCGCCAGGTCGCCCATGACGGCACAATGCCGGGCACCGTCAGCTATCTGGTCCTGACTCCGGCAGAACATCGTGCGGTGTTCGGAGATCTTAATCGCACTCTTGACCTTGATCATATCACGGACAGCGAAGCCTATTTGCGACAGTTGGTTTCATCCGTTGTCGCGGGCAACGCGCCAGCGACCGTCCCGGCCCTTGCTCCGTCGCTGACGGGCCAGACGCTGGAGGGGCCCTACCGGCTACCGGAAGACCGCATCTTTACGCTCCAAACCGATGCTATGGGGCAGATCTGGCTTGAAACCGACGGAAGCTGGTCGGTCTTGCAATTGCCAAAACTCGTTCACGCAGATGGGCCACTCGCGGAAGATGCCGCCGAAGCCATTACTGATTGGGCGAAGAACGGTCACACCGGGCTTGCGGAGCACTTCAGCCAGAAAATGGCTGCCAATGTGCCTGCCGGAGCAATGGATGCTACTTGGAGCCAATTCATCGAGCAGTTCGGGGCGTATCGTCGCCACCACGTCTATTCCGTCACCGACGACTTTGCGGAGGTTCGCATCGATTTTGATCGAGGGTCAATGGACATCGGGATCGTTTACGACGACGGGGGTCAAATCAACGGGCTACAACCCGTGGGACAAGAAGTCGAAATGCCGGCTACTCGCCTGCGCGCATGGGTTACCGCCGAGGGGAACCTCTGGATCGATGGCTTTCTCCATGGCGACTCCGACGTGTCGGCCGCTATCGACAGCGATGGGGGGCTGACCTTTCAATCGGGACAGCGCGCCATACCTCAACCTGCCCGATAAGCAGGGGATGGCTTCCGATCGCGTGGTTCATATAAAGTGGCTGAATGGTTGTTTCGAGGGGCTTGCCTTATGCCGCAAGAATACGAATATCGACTTTATGTCATGGAATGCCGCGCTGAGCTACATGCCTTCTACTTTGGCTTTCCGCCAATAGAAAAGCGCCGCGAATGTCACTATGATCGGAACCATCAGGCCATATTCGTCGATCCACAATCCAGTTGTCTCGTTCTGCTCAGTCAATGGCGTGAAGATTTTTTGGATGAATATATTATGGCCGGCGTGGAAGAAGACGGCAGGCCAGAGGCTCTCCGATCGGAACGTAAAATAAGTCATGATGACTGACATGCTTACGATCATCAGGGTAAAGCAACCCAACTGACTCGCTGGATCACCGCCACCATAGGCAATGATTATCGGGAAGTGCCAAGCGGCCCATATGAGGCCGCTGACCAAGGAGACACCGCCAAATGGCAATACTTTGCGAAGCTCCCAGATGAAAAACCCGCGCCATCCGATTTCCTCGCCAATGATCGACCCGAGCGACTTGATCAGCTGCACCGTCGCCAAAAGGCCGGTCATGACCAGAAGCGGGGCCCATACGCTTCCGGGCTCAAAACCAAGCTCGGTCGTCCATTCCGCTACGGTTTCGCGGTTCGGCCCCCCGCCTAATCCAAGCGCCCAGATCAGTCCATAAGCAACGGAGACATATAAGACTGGTATCAGGTAGCTCTGCCAATAGAAGCGCCAGTGCCCCCATTTCCAGGGCAGCGTAGACCATGCCCGCCCCCTTATGCTCAAAGTAATAAGGGCCGCCAGAGCCGGGCACCACATGAGCGCACCGGCATAGATGCTTGCCGGATTAAGTTGGACGATCGCGAAATGCGCAAGGCCGCTAAGGCCGCACAATAAGGCAATAAAGATGGAAATTGTCATCCAAGCTTCTCGCCGTTCTGCTAAGATTTTTGTCATTGGGTGTATTACTAGACTAACATAGCTCCTGTCGAGTGCTATTTGCTTGTTACGTTTCAAGCTCCGCAGGACCGGCCTGTAAGCTTGGAAATGGCGACAAAGCTGACTGACAATAACTGCTGCACAGTGTCAGACATTGCCGAACGCGACCTAAAATCTGACCGACAGCTTCCCACCCAGTTGCTGCCATTCGAGCGCGAGCAAAAGAGTACGCGCCGAATGTCGACTTTCAGCAACAAATTTCGACATGGGTAATGACGACAATGAAGGCGCAAAACGGACATAGTTCCGAAACATTCCGACGCTCTCAAAACCCGGCGGCCCCAAGCCGCCCACGCCGGCCACGCCAGCGCAGCAGGCCCGTCACCAGCAATAGCGTTGGCAGCAATCCGCAGATCGCGACCAGAATCCGGCCCGCCAGTCCGCCCGCCGACCCTTCGTGCAGCGGGTGGATCCAGTTGTTGACCACGCTCCCGCTCCGCGCCGCCTGCGCATCGTGCACGGCCAGGACGCGGCCGCTGGCGCTGTCCACCCAGACATAGCTGTGCGGAAAGCGGTGGCTGGGATCGCCCGCCACCTGCATCCGCAGCCGAAACATGCCGCCCCCGGCCGGCGGGGTTTCGATCCAGGCCAGCCGGGCACCGGGCAGGGCGGCGCGGCCGGCGGCCAGAATTTGCGCGATCGGCCGGGGCGGCCCCGACGGCTCGGGGGGGCGGTGGACGTGGGGCATCGGGTCGACCGGCAGCCCGGCGGCGGCGAGCGCGGCATCGCTTTCCTCCGGCAGTTCCAGCATGATTCCCGTCACCGTCAGGATCACCAGCAACAGCCCGCCCGACAGGCCGGTCAGCTTGTGCCAGTCGCGCAGCCGGCGCTGCGGATGCCCGCGCAGTTTCAGCCGCAACGCCTTGCCCCACGATCCGCGCGGCCACCAGGCCCACAGGCCGCTCAGCAGCAACGCCAGCATGGCAAATCCCAGCCAGCCCAGGATTTGACCGCCGGTGGTTCCGAGCAGCAGGCGATAGTGCAGGTCGTAGACAAGGGTCATCGCATATTCGCCCCAATAGTCGCGGCGCAGCACCCGCGATCCGTCCGGCGCCAGCCAGACCATCATCGGCCGGAAGCCATGGCCGGCGCGCTCGGGCGGATCATAATAGCGGGCCGGAACCGCGCCCGGCTCTCCGGTGACCTCGAACCGCCAGGGCCCGGACTTGCCGGGATAGGCGGCGCGCACCGTTGCCAGCGCCCGGTCCCAGTCCGGTGCCGCTCCCGGATGCTGCGGCCCGGCGACCTGGATCTCCGGGTGCAGGAGCGTGTCGATCTCCGGGTAGAAGACCAGCACCGACCCGGTGAGACCGAGCAGCGCCAGCAGCCCGCCGATCGTCAGGCCGAGCCACAGATGGACGGTGCGGACCGCGCCCCGCAGCCGGTCTCCCCGGACCCGCATCAGAAGCGCAGCCTGGCGCTGGCGGTGACGTTGCGGCCATTGGCCGGGCTGTGCAGCGTCTGGCTGCCGTCCCACCAGACATATTCATAATAGCGGTCGCCCAGATTCTTCACCGCCAGCCCGAGTTCCAGCCGCTCGTTCACCCGGAACCGCGCGGCGGCGTCGAACACCGCCAGCTCTCCCCACTTGCCCTCGGCGTTGGCGGTGGTCAGGTGGTAGGACGATTGCCCGCGCCCGGTCAGCGACAGGCTCAGCGATTCGGACGGGGCATATTCGGCGCCGCCCGACCACAGCCAGCGCGGCGTGTGGTTGATGGCATTGCCGACCAGTTGCGGCGAGTCCGCCGGCGGCTGCGCGATCGTCGCTTCCTGCCACGCCACCGCGGCCCAGAGCGACAGGCCACTGGCGGGCTTCACGCCCAGCTGCACGTCAACGCCCCTGCGGTCGGTCGCGCCGACATTCTCGAAATCGCCCAGCGGGTCGTTGAGCTTGCGGGCGATTTCGCCGGTCGCGCTCTGCTCCCAATAGGCCACCCGCGCTTCGACCGTTTCGCCCAGCCGATATTTCGCGCCCAGCTCCCAGCCGGTGTTGATCGACGGCGCCAGGTCCTGCTGCCGCGGCGGGATCAGATAGGCGCCCGATCCCAGCCCGATCTGGAAGGTCCTGCCCCAGTTGCCGTACAGCGTCACGCCCTCCGCCGGCAGGATCGCGACCGAAAGCTTCGGCTGCTCGATGCTGCCATAATCGTTGATCGGCGCCGCGCTGCCGTTCAGCCGGTTGCTGAAATCGCCGCCGACCCGGTCGATCCGGTAGGCCGGCGTGATCCGCAGCCACGCCGCCGGCTCCAGGATCGCCTGGACATAGACGCCGCCGACCGTCAGGTCGAACTGCTGGTCGCGGGTCTGGCTGGTCGGCACCCGCTCGACCGACAGCCAGCGGGCCGAGCGGTTGTCCTGCCACTCGACATTGCCGCCCGCCTCCAGCATCAGCGGTATCTCCGACAGATAGCCGTGCCAGTGCAGCGCCGTCGACAGGCCGAAATGGTCCTCCGCGGTCAGCCGGCGCTGCTGCGACGCGGCGGCGGAGAATTTGACATAGCGATCGTCGCGAAAGCGGTTGTGATAGGCCATCGCCGACCAGTCGAGCCGGTCGGAAAAGGACGCATCGAGGGTCACCGCATATTGCTGGATCGTGCGGCTGTCGCCGTCGGATATGTTATAATCGTTGGTCATCCGCGGATCGGCGCGGCTGTCGGCGAAGGTCAGATAGCCCGGTTCCTCGGCATCCGCCTCATAATAGCGCGCGATCGCGCCGAGCCGGACGTCCTCGCCCAGCGCCAGCCCCCAGCGTCCCGACAGGCTGAGCCGCTGGCTGCTGCTGTGGTCGCGATAGCCGTCGCTGTCGCGGTAGGCGATCTGGTAATTCTGGCTCACCGCGCCGCGCTCCAGGCCCGCGACCAGCTGCCCCTCGAGCGTGTCATAGCTGCCGACGGACGCGCGCGCATCGACATAGCTGCCGCCGGAACGGGTCAGGATATTGGCGCTGCCGGCGATCGCGTGCAGGCCATGGCGCGGGTCCGAGGTCCCGCGCACCACCTCGATCGCGGCAATGTTGAGCGGGAAGGCGACGTCGATATAGGGCATGTTGCCGTCATTGCTGTTCGACGGAATGCCGTCGATCAGCAGCTTGACGGCGTTGATATTGCCCTCGCCGTTGAAGCCGCGCATCGAGAATTTCCCGCTCGTCGTGCCCTGGTTGAAATCGGTGACCTGGATGCCCGGCATCTGGCCGATCAGCTCGTAGACATTGTCGACGTCGGCGCGCTGCGCGACATCGCCGCCCATCCGGTCGACCGAGGTCAGCACATTGTCGCTGCTGCCCGCCATGCCTCTGGCGGTGACGACGATCTCGCCGACGGAAAAGCTGGTATCGGCCTGCTGGGCGGCTGGCCTGGGTTTCGGGGTCGCTGTGCTGGCCAACGGGTCGGGCGCGCCGGCGAAGGCCGGGGTGGAGGTGAGGGTGCCTAACAGGCCTGCGGCAAGCGCAAGAGAAGATATTTTCATGATGGAATTCCTGATCCGGAAATGAATGGGGCTGGGCGGTGACGCGCAGCCGTTTCGGATCGAATGCCAGTCGGCTATCGGCGCGGAGAACCGCGGCCGATGGCAGGCAGGGCGATGGACCGTCCGGCTGCGTCAGGCAGCCTCGGGTGGTCCCCGCAGCGGCGGCCGCAGCCGCGCTGTCTCGAGCAGCGTGCCCAGCTGCAGCGGGGCCAGCCCGCGCGCAAGAATATAGGCGATCGCCAGCGCCAGCAGCGCCATGCCGGGACCGGTCACGCCGCTCATCGTCAGCGCCGTATAGGGACATTCCCCCTTGGCGCTGCTCTGGTGCTGGCCGTCGCTGTCCTCCATCGGGATCGATATCCGGCGCTCGATCTGCTCGCCGGTGGAATCGGCGCAGATGGTGACGGTCAGGACCATGTTCTGGGTCGAAACCATATAGCCGTTCGGCACCAGGATCTTCAGCAGCAGCGCCGCCGCCAGCAGCACGGCTGCAAGCGCGACATGGTTGCGGATCAGGGCGCGGATCGAATCCATCGCCGCGCCATAATGCGGCTTTCGGCAAAATGCCATCGCTATGATCGCGGCTCGGCTTCCCCTCCCGATCGGTGCGCGCAGTTTATTTTGCATTGCAACAAAACTGACCTCGTAGGGTCATCTGCCGGTCTCGGTGCGCTCCTAGATCGCCGGTCGACCAATCAATCAAAATCTGGAGAAAATCATGAAATTTCTTACTGGTTGCGCCTATCTGGCGCTCAATGCCGCGTTCGTTTCGCCCCTATATGCACAGTCCGCCGGCGATGCGGCGGTGACCGACGATTCCGACGCGTCGGGCCAGGTGATCATCGTGACCGGAACCCGCGATATCGGGCGCACCCAGTTCGACACCGCCGCGCCGGTCGACATCATTTCCTCCGACGCGATCGATTCGGTTGTCTCGTCCGACCTGGCGACGGTGCTCGCCCGGCAATTGCCCTCCTTCAATGTCCAGCGTCTGCCCGCTGCCGATGGCCAGGCCTTTGTCCGCCCGGCCAGCCTGCGCGGCCTGTCGCCGGATCACACGCTGGTGATGGTGAACGGCAAGCGCTACCACCGTTCCGCCCTGCTCGGTTCGCGCGGTGCGCAGGCCCCCGATCTCAACACATTCCCTGGCCTTGCCGTCAAGCAGGTCGAAGTGCTGCGCGACGGCGCTTCGGCGCAATATGGGTCCGATGCGATCGCCGGTGTGATCAACTTCATTCTCGACGACACGCCGGGCCTGCAGATGTTCGGTCAATATTCGCAATATTACGAAAACGACGGCGACAGCTATCAGGTCGGCCTGCAAGGTGGCGTGGCGCTGGGCGACCGCGGCAGCCTGGTGGTGACCGCGGAATTTTCCGACGGCGCGGCGACCTCCAGAACCCGCCAGCGCCCCGACGCCATCGCGCTTCAGGAGGCCCGGCCCGATCTCGCCATCCCCAACCCGGTCCAGCGCTGGGGCCAGCCGGACACGCAGACCATCCGCGGCGCCTTCAACATGAAATATGAGCTGTCCGACGGCCTCGAATTCTACGCGTTCGGCACCGGCGCCGACGGCGATGGCGTGACCGATTTCAACTGGCGCAACCCGGTCGGCACCGGCAGCGTGTTCAAGGATACCACGGTCTTCCCGGGCTTCAATTTCCTCAGCATCTATCCCACCGGCTTCACCCCGCGCTTCGGAACCGAGTTCAGCGATCTGCAGGCCGTTGGCGGACTGCGCGGCGACCTCGCCGATGGCGGCTTCACCTACGACCTCAGCGCCTCGGCCGGGCGCAGCCGGATCGAATATAATATGAGCGAATCGCTCAATGCCTCGCTCGGCCCCGACAGCCCGACGAGCTTCTATCTCGGCCGGCTCGAACAGCGCGAGTTCAACCTCAACGCCGATTTCGTCTACCAGCTGGACCTGGGCGGCTTCCGGCCGGTCAACGTCGCCTTCGGCGCCGAACGCCGCAAGGAGACCTACGAGGTCGGTGCCGGCGATCCGGCCTCCTACGCCATCGGACCCGGCGCAGCGGAAGGGCTGGCGCCCAATTCCAACGGCTTCCCCGGTTTCAGTCCGATCCAGGCGGGCACGTTCGACCAGACCAGCTATGCCGGCTATCTCGATCTCGAATGGCAGCCGGTCGAAATGCTGACCATCGGTGCCGCTGCCCGCTACGAAGACTATTCCGAATTCGGCGACACGTTCAACTACAAGCTTTCCGGACGGGTCGAGCCGGTCGACGGCTTTGCCCTGCGGGCCACCTATTCGACGGGCTTCCGCGCGCCGACTCCGGCACAGCTCAACACCGCCAACACCAGTCAGGGCCTCGATACGGTGACCCTGCAGGTGTTTACCCGCGGCCGTCTCTCGCCCAGCGATCCGCTGGCCGTTCTGCTCGGTGCCCAGCCGCTCAGGCCGGAGGAATCGGAAAGCCTCACCGCCGGCTTCGCCTATCAGGGCGACAATGGCATTTCCGCCAGCATCGATCTGTACCAGATCAAGGTGGATAGCCGTTTCGGCCAGTCCGCGTCCTTCGCCGTTCCGGCAGGTGTCGCGAACCCCAACCGGTTCACCAGCGTCAGCTATTTTACCAACGACTTCGACACCCGTACCCGGGGTATCGATGCCGTGCTGGCCTATCGCGGACCGGTCGGGCCGGGCAAGCTGAGCGCCAGCATTGCCTATAATTACAACAAGACCAAGGTCACCGGCGGCGCCAGCAGCACGATCGGCAACGAAACCCAGCGGCGGATATTCGAGGAACGCCTGCCGCAGAACAATGCCACGGCAACGCTGGGCTATCAGCTGGGTGATTTCGACCTGACGCTGCACAGCCGCTATTACGGTGCGTGGACCGACAGCAGCGGCAACGCCACGGGGGACATCTTCCAGGAATTTGGCGCCACGGTGCTGTTCGATCTCTCCGTCGGTTACCGGTTCAGCGAACATGTCAACCTGACGGTCGGCGCGGAGAATCTGTTCGACACCTATCCGGACGAGGCGACCTTCCAGGCCAGCCGCGGCCTGATCTATTCACGCAACGCCCCCTATGACACCGACGGCGGCCAGTATTTCGCTCGCCTTGGCGTGCAGTTCTGAATGTCGGGCGGGACAGGGATGAACCGCAGGGCCGTCCTGCAGGGCGCGGTGGCGGGGGCAGCGATGCTCCCCGCCACCGCCCTGCGGCCGGCACCCCTGGATGGACCGATCGAGGGAAGGGCGCTGGCCGGCGATGAAGCCCATTGGGCGCGCATCGCCGCCCAATATGACGTGACCGACGCGGTAATCCAGCTGGAGAACGGCAACTGGGGCATGATGTCCCGACCGGTACTGGCCGCCTACCAGGACGCCGTGGCAAGGGTGAACCGGGACACCAGCTTTTATGCCCGCCGCGGCATGGGCGCCGACATGCGCTCGGTAGTCGACAGGCTTGCCGCCTTTCTCGGCGTGGATCAGGATGAAATCGTCCTGACGCGCAATGCGACCGAGGCGCTGAAGGCGCTGATCGGTGGCTATAACCGGATCAAGCCGGGGCAGGCGGCGCTCTATGCCGACCTCGACTATGGCAGCATGCAGGCCAGTCTGGAGGCCAGCATGGCGCGGCGCGGGGCTCGGACGATCAGGATTGCCTTGCCGGAGCCGGCCAGCCACCAGAATGTCATCGACGCCTATGCCGAGGCCTTTGAAAATCATCCGGAGATTCGGCTGGTGCTGTTGACCCATATCAGTCACCGGACCGGGCTTCAGCTGCCGGTGCGCGAGGTCGCGGCGCTGGCCCGCGCGCGAGGGATCGATGTGATCGTCGATGCTGCGCACAGCTTGGGGCAGGTGGATTTCGATATTGCGGGCCTGGGTGCCGATTTCGTCGGTCTGAACCTGCACAAATGGATGGGCGCTCCGCTCGGCGTTGGCGCCGCCTATATCCGCAAGGGCCGGGTCTCGGCGATTGATCCAGACATTGCCGATGAAAATCCCGGCTCCGGCGGCATTTCCTCGCGCGTCCACACCGGAACCGTCGACTATGCGGCCAGCCTGACCCTGCCGGCAGCGCTCGATTTCCAGGCGATGATCGGCGCCACTGCCAGGGCGGCCCGGCTGAAGGCCTTGCGCGACCGGTGGGTCGGCAAGGTGCGCGGTCTGCCCGGCATAGAGGTTCTGACGCCGGACGATCCCCGGATGCACGGCGGGATTACCTCGTTCCGGCTGTCCGGCCGCACCTCCGAGGCAGAGAACCGGGCGCTGGCCGCCACGCTGCTCGATCGGTTCGGGATATTCACCGTCCACCGCACCGGCCTCGCCAGCGGCGCCTGCGTCAGGGTGACGCCGGCGCTGTTCAACGCCATGGCGGATGTCGATGCCTTGGCCGCTGCGCTGCGGGAGATCGCTGACGGCGATATCGTGACGCGCAGCCGGTGATCGCCGCTGCCGCCCGGGGCCGGAAAAGCGACTCGGGCTGGCGCCGGGGGTCGGGATCCGTCGCTGCCGCCTCGCTTGCCTGACAACCGGATTGCGATGGCCGCTGGCATCCTCCCGAAAGCCGCCGACCATCGGCCAGTGCACAAGATATGGTGTCACAAAATCGTCACCTGGGCATGTGCATGACCTGTGGATAGATTTCTGCCGATTTTCGACATCGACTCTTGCGCTCTCGGCGAGCCTTAGAGGGTCCATGCGTCGCTGCACTGCAGCATAAATCGGCCTTCGACGAAGCGATTCATTTATGCGACGAATAGAGTCCTTAAAATGTCATTTACCCCCTTGCATAAAATTCTGATTCAGCCACTATAGGTTGTGGTTCAGCCAAGGGGGCATACCAACTTATAGTGTTAGTCATAAGCAACGCCGACTCGGTGGATGGCTGCCCTTTTGCTGAATGAACAGGGAAAAATACGGGGTTGAGGGTAGAAAAATTTACCCGCCGGGGTGGTAAAACTGTTAGGATTAAAGCTTCGACCCGAGTCGAACAAGACAGGAACAAATGCCCGGAGGAAATCGCGATGATCGTGACGCCGATAGAGCGTTGGGATCGTTGGAATAGTAGTGTGATTTGAGGGGGCTTTGATGGATTTTAGAGACAACCGTGACAACGACAGTGGTTCCGGAACAGATGTGAGTGAGAGTGAAATGGGCACTGAAGTATTGGATACGCCAAAAAGCAAAACCGAAAATACAGGCCCGGTCAGCGAACCGGAGGTCAGCAAGAAGGCGGCAGCCGAAGCTGCGTCGGCCAAGGCCAATGACGAGAAGGAACTCAAGGCCGAGCGTGACAGCCACAGCGTCGAGAAGCGCCGTTTCAAGATCACCGTGGACGCAAGCCGCGATGCCCTGCTGACCGATTTCGGCAAGGAAACGCTCAACGACCGCTATCTGCTGCCCGGCGAATCCTATCAGGATCTGTTCGCCCGCGTCGCCGACGCCTATGCCGACGACCAGGAGCACGCGCAGCGTCTCTATGACTATATTTCGAAACTCTGGTTCATGCCGGCGACACCCGTCCTGTCCAACGGCGGCACCGGCCGCGGCCTGCCGATCAGCTGCTATCTCAACAGCGTCGACGACAGCCTCGGCGGCATCGTCAACACCTGGAACGAGAATGTCTGGCTGGCTTCGCGCGGCGGCGGCATCGGCACCTATTGGGGCAGCGTCCGCGGTATTGGCGAGCCGGTTGGCCTGAACGGCAAGACCTCGGGCATCATCCCGTTCGTGCGGGTGATGGACAGCCTGACCCTGGCGATTTCGCAGGGCTCGCTGCGCCGTGGTTCGGCCGCCTGCTATCTCGACGTCAACCATCCGGAAATCGAGGAATTCCTCGAAATTAGAAAGCCTTCCGGCGATTTCAACCGCAAGGCTCTGAACCTGCACCACGGCGTGTTGCTGACCGACGAGTTCATGGAAGCGGTCCGCGACGGCACCGAATTCCATCTCAAGTCGCCCAAGGACGGTTCGATCCGCGGCACGGTCGACGCCCGCAGTCTGTTCCAGAAGCTGGTCGAGACCCGTCTCGCCACCGGCGAGCCCTATATCATCTTCAGCGACACCGTGAACCGGATGATGCCCAAGCATCACCGCGACCTCGGCCTGAAGGTGTCCACTTCCAATCTTTGTTCCGAGATCACACTGCCCACGGGTCGCGATCATCTGGGTGAGGACAGGACGGCGGTGTGTTGCCTGTCCTCGCTCAACCTCGAAACCTGGGACGAATGGTCGGTCGACAAGGATTTCGTCGAAGACGTGATGCGCTTCCTCGACAATGTCCTGCAGGACTATATCGACCGCGCGCCGGAGGAAATGGCGCGGGCGAAATATAGCGCGATGCGCGAACGCAGCGTCGGCCTTGGCGTGATGGGCTTCCACAGCTTCCTCCAGGCCCGCGGCCTCGGCTTCGAAAGCGCGCTGGCGAAATCGTGGAACTTCAAGATCTTCAAGCATGTTTCGGCGAAGGCATCCGAGGCCAGCATGATGCTTGCCCACGAACGCGGGCCGTGCCCCGATGCCGCCGACCAGGGCGTGATGGAGCGCTTCTCCTGCAAGATGGCGATCGCTCCGACCGCCTCGATCAGCATCATCTGCGGCGGCGCCTCGGCCTGCATCGAGCCGATCCCGGCGAACATCTATACCCACAAGACGCTCTCGGGCAGCTTCGTGGTCAAGAACCCGCACCTGCTGAAACTGCTCCAGGAAAAGAGCAAGGACAGCAACAATGTCTGGAACTCGATCCTCGAGAAGGGCGGTAGCGTCCAGCATCTCGACTTCCTCTCGCCCGAGGAAAAGGACACGTACAAGACCAGCTTCGAGATCGACCAGCGCTGGCTGCTCGAACTGGCCGCCGACCGCACGCCCTATATCGACCAGGCGCAGTCGCTCAACCTGTTCATCCCGGCCGATGTCGACAAGTGGGACCTGCTGATGCTCCACTTCCGCGCCTGGGAACTGGGCATCAAGTCGCTCTATTATCTGCGCTCGAAATCGATCCAGCGCGCCGGCTTTGCCGGTGGCGAGACGATCATGAGCGAACCGACCGGCGGCGGCGTCGAGGCGGACAACACGCTCGACCCGAAGACCGTCGAGCTGATGACCACCGCCGGCACCACCGACTATGACGAATGTCTGGCGTGTCAGTAGGCCTGGACGCCTTGTGTCCCCGCGAAGGCGGGGACCCATCTCCCGCTCTAGCGTTAGGATGCAAGGATCGGAGTTGGACCCCGGATCCAGTCCGGGGCTGCACGTCAAACGCCGGAGGCGCCTGACGTTTGCTTTGCCCACTGCCCCCTCCCTTTCGCTCCTTTAGGGAGGGGGCCGTTTTATTCGGAAGCAAAGGAGCCTATTACCCCTCTCCCTTGAGGGAGAGGGTTGCGCAGGCTTGATGAGCCCGGATTTATCCGGGGGAATTTAGCCGAAGCTGGGTGAGGGTGCTCTGCACCATCGGCATCGAACCCCCTCACCGACTTCGACCAGGCAGACAAGCTGCCAAGTCTGCGTTGCCGCTCCCCGCTGGGGAGAGGATGAAATGAGATTGAATTCAGGCCCCAGCCTGCGCTGGGGTGACAAGTTTAAAGCGGAGTAAGAATATCATGTCCCTTCTGGAAGCACGCAAGACCTACAAGCCCTTCGAATATCCCTGGGCCTATGACTTCTGGAAGCGCCAGCAGCAGATCCACTGGATGCCGGAGGAAGTGCCATTGGGCGAGGATTGCCGCGACTGGGCGCAGAAGCTGACCGACCACGAGCGCAACCTGCTGACCCAGATCTTCCGCTTCTTCACCCAGGCCGATGTCGAGGTGCAGGACTGCTATCACGACAAATATGGCCGGGTGTTCAAGCCGACCGAGATCAAGATGATGCTGACCGCCTTTTCGAACATGGAAACCGTCCACATCGCCGCCTACTCGCACCTGCTCGACACCATCGGCATGCCGGAAAGCGAATATTCGATGTTCCTCGAATATGAGGCGATGAAGGACAAGCACGACTACATGGGCACGTTCGGCGTCGACACCGACGAGGATATCGCCAAGACGCTGGCGATGTTCGGCGGCTTCACCGAGGGCCTGCAGCTGTTCGCCAGCTTCGCCATGCTGATGAACTTCCCGCGCTTCAACAAGATGAAGGGCATGGGCCAGATCGTCACCTGGTCGGTCCGCGACGAAAGCCTGCACTGCGAGGGCATCATCAAGATGTTCCACACCTTCGTCGAGGAACGCGACTGCCTGACCAAGTCGGTGCGCGACGACATCATCGACTGCTGCCAGAAGACCGTGCGGCTGGAAGATGCCTTCATCGACCTCGCGTTCAGCGACGGCCCGGTGACCGGCATGACCGCCAAGGAAATCAAGCGCTACATCCGCTACATCGCCGACTGGCGCCTGGGCCAGCTCGGCTTCCAGCCGATCTACATGATCGAGGACCACCCGCTGCCGTGGCTCGCCCCGCTCCTGAACGGCGTCGAGCACGCCAATTTCTTCGAGGCCCGTGCCACCGAATATTCCAAGGGCGCGACCAAGGGCGAATGGAACGACGTCTGGTCCAGCTTCGACAAGCGCAAGGGCAAGGTCGCCAACGAGGACGCGCCGGTCGAGGACCAGGGCGCGGATATGTTTGAGCAGGCTGGGGTTGCTGCGGAGTAGGGTATGGTTGAGCCAATTTCAACCATAGCCGGAACGGCGTTGCTAGTTAAAGCCCTAGAAAAATCGGCAATTATATACTTTACTTAGCAGATCAATTTTGATATAAGGCTGTATCACAAGGAAAACAGCCAATGACGAACCTCAC
>NZ_JBALTN010000010.1:0-170422 GCF_036964565.1 Parasphingorhabdus sp.
TCGCTCCGCATAGCCGGAGGCTACGCTACGCAGCCCCTTGCTTCACCCGCGCAGTCGCGCAATAACGATGCCGAGACTCTAATCGCAAATGGATGAACGTTGGGGGTCACGTCACATCCAAAAATATCGCTTGATGAGAGTACTAGCGACCTCTCAAATACCGATCCGCGAAAGGTAAAAGTCTCTGAATGGGTAACCCCAACTAGGTTTTGGAAATGCGTGTACCCATGAAAGCTACAATTCTGAAAATGCACTGATGCATTAGCAATGTCTACATTGTCAAATGAGGTAAACCTGGACATAAATGAAGAGTCGTCAAAATCAAATTTGTTGTCAGAAAAGCTTGCAGAATTGAAGTCGAGTACTCCCTCATTTTCAACTCCAAAATTGGAATTTTTGAAGTGGGTCATTCCCCCTAGTTTTGAACGACAAAATTGCGTGTGGGCCGGCAGAGTACATAGTGAAAAGTCCAGTCTCTCCGACAAACAAATGACATCGACAAAATGAAAAGTTTGGCCGGAGAACTTACTTTTGCTGAATGACAGCTTGTCTCCTTCAAATCTACAATTTGCGAAATCAATCAAATCTGCGGATGAAGTTAAATTTCGAAAACTGACGCTCGCTTTTCCAAACCGCGAATCTGCGAAACCTAAAAGCCGACTGTCCATAATGAAGCCGTTCATTCGGAAATTACCGGCTTCTATTTCGCACTTTTGGAATTTAAAGTCGCTGTTGGTTAAACTGATAGATTCAAAATCTATTTCACATTCACCAAACACGCTGCCATCAAAAATAAAATCGGTTTGCGCCGCTTCAACTTTGTGGAATGTGAAGTCCCCTTTGCCTAGTCTGGTTTCTACAAAACTAGAAATCGACTTCGTATTCGATTTGAATTTGCTATTTGAACAATCGATTTTTCCAGTCCCCAGATCATTCCGCTCGAACGAAATCCCCTTGCTGAATATGATATTTGAGAGGTCGATTTCTGATGAGTTGAATTGGTTATCGTTAAACTCCAGTCTCTCGTCGAACTTAGTCTGACTTAAGTCGATTCTTGCGGAGCTGAACCGGTTTTTCTGCAACTTGCATTTTGATTGAACGAAGTTTGGGATGTTAAATTTGATATTAACAGATGATCTTTTTAAACTTTCAATAACAATGGATGATGCACGATACTTACCATCAAAGTATATTTTAGACTTGGTACAGTTACCTCCAACTATTTCGATTTGTGATTCTCGAACATCAGAGGCCGAAAAACCAAGCTCGGCATCTTTGAAATAACAATCACTGAAAAGCAGTCGAGACGAAAATACATTGCATTGCGTAAAAATTATTTGCGATGAAATCTTGTTCTTTTCGAATATCAAAATGCCATTGTTGAATTGAACATTCTCAAAACATAGCCCCTTTTCTGGGATCAAATAGCCTTCGAATGAAAAGAGCGGCTTAGGTTGAGACTGCTGAATGAAAACATTGAACCAACTGATATTTCTGAATGTAATCGAACCTTCGGGATTGTATTGAACCCATTCATTCCACGCATCTTTGCCTTGTCTGAGCTTGTTAATCACCTCGCGTTCCGAAAGACTAGCCACATTTCATCCAATGCTGATGGTTTAGAAACTAAATTAGATTCATGAGTCGGTGTGTCGAGATAGCAAGATTTTCTATACGATGACACTGCTTTACGGTGGCACTGCACCACTTGCCCTACCCGACAAATGACCTCAGCGGTGCTCCAATTACGGTGGGAATTACGGTGAAAGTGCACAAATTGCCTCAGCTGGCGAGCCTTGTCGCTCGTCGGGTTCAGAATGAACAGCAACAGCGGCCCAAATTCGCGCCTGTCGCGCTGTTCCTGGCCCCGATCAAAACAATAGCTGCCCCGCTGCTTTTGCCCTATGCCGATCCCGTTAAATACAGGGGTATTTGACGGTCGGGATCAGGCACTTGCCGGTCCCGGATGGTAAAAGGGGAGCTATTGTGAAAAAACTGATCTTGACCTTCGCCTTGTCGGCGCTGGCCGCGCAGGGTGCGCACGCACAGGATATGGCTACGCCGCCGCCAGCGGTTGCCGCCGTGCCGGTGGTTGCACCGGTCGCCGCGCCGGTGACCGTCAATGCCGTGCTGCGCGCGGGCACGCCCGTGGCGCTCAGCATGATGGAGCAAATCACCACCAAGAAAAAGGCCGCCAAGATCGGCCAGCGCTTCATGCTGGAAGTGTCGGCGCCGGTCGAGGTCAATGGCGTGACCGTGATCCCGGCCGGGACGCCCGCCTGGGGCGAGCTGGTCGGCGTGCGCAACAAGGGCATGTGGGGCAAGTCCGGGAAGCTGGATGCCAAACTGCTGTACCTGCGGGTCAATGGCCGGCAGATCCGGCTGACCGGATCGTTCGACGACAAGGGCGTCACCGGCACCGCCGGCGTGGTCGGCGCGATTGCGCTGGTGCCGATTGCCGGTTTCTTCATGACCGGGACCAGCGCCGAGCTGCCCAAGGGCGGCGTCGTGAGCGGTTTTATCGACGAGGATGTCGAGCTGGCGATTGCCAATGTCAAGCAGGCGCCGCTGGCGGTGGGCGCGGTGGCGGAGCCGCTGTCCGTGTCCGAGCCGGTCGCGAGCGAGGCCGAGGAAGCGAGCGAGAGCAGCGCTTCCGACTGATCCGACAGGATGGGCTGAGCCTGTCGAACCGCAGGGCGCCTGCTGATGCAAGTGCAGCGGTTGCCGGGAGGCGTGGTTAGCTGCGCTGGCCTTCGGCTCGACAGGCTCACCACCAACGGCAAATGGTGGGCCTTCGGCTCGACAGCATCAGGGCCAACGGCAGCTCGCTCCATTCCGGATGTCATTGCGAGCGCAGCGCGGCAATCCAGCGCGGCAGGCAATGAGGATGGCGGCCAGACGCCCTGGATTGCCGCGTCGCTGCGCTCCTCGCAATGACGGTTGTCCTTGCTGTCTGTACGCAACCTTGCTGGTGCGGGTGCTCCGCGCTTGACGCGGAGCTCTGGCCACCATCACCATCGGTATTTTGACGCGCAGGGCTCCGCATTCCCCGCCTTCGCGGGGACAGGCGAGCGCGGAGCGCGGGACGCGGGGTTTGCGTTGCCCCGGTGTCGGCTGCGATCGACGCGAACGGGGTGGCCGAAATTGTCCAGCCGGGGGGCTTTCCTACAGGTTCGGGGCTTTGGTAAATTCGGGGCATGGCTAGGAAGAAAACAGGTGGGCGGGGTCCTTCGACAGGCTCAGGACGAACGGGAAAAGGCGCGGGGCCAACGGGAGAAGGCTCGGGGGAAACGGAGACCGGCTCGGCGCTGGCGGTGGTGCCGCCGCCCGCCCTGCCCGTCCCGGCCCGCAAGCCCCGCCATGACGGGTGGACCGAGGTGCGGCGCAAGACGTTTCTGGCGGTGCTGCGCGAGAGCGGCTGCGTCGCCGATGCCTGCCGGGTGGTGGGGATATCGACGACGTCGGCCTACCGGCTGCGCCGGCGGGATGCGGATATCGCGGCGCGCTGGCAGGCGGCGCAGGCCAATGCGCGGCGCGGGCTGGTGGCGGTGGCGCACCAGCATGCGGTGGTCGGCAAGGAGACGGTGATCTACCGCGGCGGCGAGGAGGTCGAGCGGCGGGTGACGCCGTCGGATTCGATGCTGGCGCTGCTGATCCGGCGCGGCGACCTGGCGGCGGAGGCGGCGGCGGAGGGCGCGGCGCAGGCGGAGGCGGCGAGCACCATGATCAGCTGGGAGGAGTGGCAGCGGGGGATCCGCTTCGACCCCGACGGGCGCAAGAGCGACGTCACCGCCGAGCAGCAGCGGGCCAGCGCGTCGCTGGCGGCGAAGCTGGAGGCGCTGCGCGAGCGGATGCGGGGCGGCGGCCACCGGGCGGTCAACATATACACCGGCGAGGGGATCGACCAGGCGGTGATCGACGCGGTGATGCGCGTCGCCGGCGACCGCGCGCGGGTGGTGCCGGGGGTGGAATGGGACGAGGGCGTGGACTGGGAGGGGGCCTTGTCGGGGTTGAGGGGGGAGTGAGTTCGGGTTGGGGGGAGTGTGCTCCGCGCTTGACGCGGAGCTCTGGGGACAGGGACTGATGGCTATTGCCGCGCAGGGTTCCGCGTCGAGCGCGGAACACGGGACACTGCTGTGTTTTCCAGCACTCGTGAGGTTGCCGTCATTGCGAGCGTAGCGCGGCAATCCAGAGCGGCATGCACTGATGATGGTGGCCGGACGCCCTAGATTGCTTCGTCGCTGCGCTCCTCGCAATGACGAGGGGGCACGCTCGCTAGATGCCGCCGTCGGTGACGGCGTAGCCGGCGGCCTCGAGGGCGGTCTTGAGCGCGGCGCGGCAGTCTTCGAGCGCGTGCGCGTCGGTCGAGCGGACGACGAAATTGGCGCCGACGGTGCCGCTGCGGAAAAAGGGGTAGCTGCCGATGACGCAGCCGTCGTGCGCCTTTTCGGTGTCGCGGAGGATGGCGGCGATCTCGCTTTCCGGGGCCCAGGCGCCGAGCGTGGCGGAGAGCAAAGGCGCGCCGCCCTCGAGCGTGCCGGTGAGCGCGTCGAGCATGCCGGCGGTGATGTGGGGGACGCCGGCCATCATGTAGATATTGGCGAGATGGATGCCGGGCGCGCCGGACATGCGGTTGGGGATCAGCTCGGCGCCGTCGGGGACGCGGGCCATGCGCAGCCGGCCCTCGTTGAGGCCGCCGCGGGTCTCGTAATAGGCCTCGAGTATGGCGCGCGCCTCCGGGTGGATGGTGACGGCGAGGCCGAGCGCGGCGGCGACCGCGTCGACGGTGATGTCGTCATGGGTCGGGCCGATGCCGCCGGTGGTGAACAGATAGTCGTTGCGGGCGCGCAGGATGTTCACCGCCTCGGCGATATGGTCCATGTCGTCGGCGACCACCCGGACCTCGGCGAGGCGGATGCCCTGGACGTTGAGCCAGGCGGCGACCTGGGCGATATTCTTGTCCTGGGTGCGGCCGGAGAGGATTTCATCGCCGATCACGATCAGCGCGGCGGTCCAGATTTTTTCTTGGGTCATGGCGATGCCTATAGAGCGGCGGGGCGGGATTTGGGAATATGTTATTTGGTGCCGCTGGCGGAGCTTGCGGGAGCGGCGAAGTCGGAGGCCGGCGGATACGCGATGCGGGCGAGGTCGATCTGCCGCCAGCCGGGGGCGCGGCCGAGGCGGGCGTTGAACCGGTAGTTGAAGGCGAAGGGCGCCGGGTTGGCGCTGCGCAGGTCGCTGCCGTAGAGCGCGGTGACGGCGGCGGGGTCATAGCCCATCAGCTCGAGCATGGTCGGGAAGATCTGGAAATGGCTGGAGCGGTTGCGGCCGGTGGCGGCGGCGGCGGTCCAGTCGATGGCGGGCGTGCGTGCCGGGGCGGTCGGGGCGGCGGGGGATGCCGGGGCGGGAGCTGCGCCGGTGAGCACGACCAGCGGCACCAGCCCCTCTTCCGGCTGCGGGTCGGGCGAGCAATGGGTGACGACGCCGGTGCCGCCGCGCTCGTGCAGGTTCTGGCCGTGGTCGGAGGTGTAGAGGATGGTGGCGCCGGCAAGGTCGGCCGCGCCGAGCAGCCGGTCGAAGAAGCCGCCGACGTTCCACAGCAGGGTGTTGCGATAGGCGTTGCGGTAGAGCACCCAGCTTTCGCGCGAGCCGGAGAAGCCGTCGCGGTCGCCGGTGTCGCCGATGTGCAGATACTGGCCGCGCGGCAGCACCGGCCGGTAGCGCATGTAGGCGTCGGGATATTTGTCGTGAATCGGGAAATGCGCGCCGATCTTGTTGAGATAGATGAACTGGCGGCGGCCGTCATTGAGATAGCCGGCGAGCGCGGTGGCGGCGGCATGGTCGCGGCGCTGGATCGGCACGTCGTCGAACTCGATCCACTGGTCGATGTCGACCAGCTCGCTGTCGTTCATCAGATTGTTGAAGATCCGCCGGGTGCGGGGCACGTCGATATAGACGGTCTCCATGCCGGCGGCCTTGGCATAGGCCCAGAGCGAGGGCATGGTGCCGTTGATCCGCTGATAGTCGTCGCGGGTGCCGCCGTGGCGCAGCGTGTAGTTGACCGCGGCGCTGCAGTGGGCGATCGACACCGCCAGCCCGAAATTGTGCACCGCCACCCCGGCCGCGGGCTGCAAGAGGCCGCTGCGCACGCCGGCGGGATTGTTGATGTCGAGATAATGGCCGGAGATGCTCTCGTCGACCAGCAGCACGATATCGCCGTCGCCGTTTGGCGGCGCCGCCGGGACCAGCCGCACCGGCTGGCGCGGCTCGATCACCGCGGTGGCGCGCTCGTAGCCGTAGAGCAGGCTGTAGGCGGCGCCGGTATAGCTGGCCGGCAGCCCGCGGCCGCCCTCGCCGCCGCGCGCGAACAGCACCGCGACCATCACCGCCAGCGCCAGCAGCGGCGCCGCGACCAGCGCCGGCCGGTGCCGCGACCCGCGGGCCGGCGCGCGCGCCAGCCACGCCGGCAGCCGCCGCCGTGTCGGTGTCCGATTGTCCTGTGCTTGCCCTCGCCCGGACCCCTGCCCCGGCCGGTGCCGGCCGGCGCGCAGGCCGATGCCGAGCAGCAGCAGCAGCGCCTGCACCCCGCCCAGCACCATCGCCCCGGCATATTGGCCCCAGGCCTCGTGCAGCGAGCCGGAGGCGTTGATCATGCTGATGAACGCGTCATAGGGCATCTGGTCGTCGACGGTATATTCGTAGGTGCCGACCATGATCCCGGCGAGCGCCAGACCGGCCGCGAACAGCCAGCGGAGCGCGGCGAGCGGGATGAAGGCGGCGGCGATCAGGCCGGCGAGGCAAATGCCGAGCAGCCCGGCATAGGCGGCCAGCCCGAACCATTGCACGGTCGGCGCCAGCAGCGATTCGATGCGCGCGGCGATCTGCGCCCATTCGAGCAGCAGCGCCCCGGCGATCAGCAACAGTTTCAACGTGGTGCGCATGGTCAGGCTCTGGTCAACAAACCCCGATGGCTAGCAGAGGAGTGTTAAATAACTGAGAATATGTGCACGGCAGGCCTCGCATCTTGGCGATTCCGTCGTTATATAGGCGGCATGACAGACTATCTGACCGTGGAAGACACCACCCCCCATGCGCGCACCGGCGCGATCAAGCTGCACGGCCCCGACGGGTTCGAGGGCATGCGCCGGGCCGGCCGGCTGGCCGCCGATATCCTCGACGCGCTGGTGCCGCTGGTCGTCCCCGGCGTGACCACCGGCGAACTCGACGATTTCGTGCGCCAGCGGACCTTTGCCGCCGGCGCGGTGCCGGCGACGCTCGGCTATCGCGGCTTCACCCACAGCTGCTGCACCTCGATCAACCATGTCGTGTGCCACGGCATCCCCGGCGACAAGAAGCTGGTCGAGGGCGACATCATCAATATCGACGTGACCCCGATCGTCGACGGCTGGCACGGCGACACCAGCCGCATGTACCTGGTCGGCAAGACCCCGATCAAGGCGAGCAAGCTGGTCCAGGTGACCTATGAATGTTTGATGCTGGGCATCAAGCAGGCGAAGCCGGGCAACCGGATGGGCGATGTCGCGCACGCGATCCAGAGCCACGCCGAAGCCAACCGCTATTCGGTGGTCCGCGATTTCTGCGGCCACGGGCTCGGGCAGATGTTCCACGACGCCCCCGAAGTCGTCCACGCCGGCCGGCCCGGCACCGGCCCGGAACTGCGCCCCGGCATGTTCTTCACCATCGAGCCGATGATCAATATCGGCAAATATGCCTGCAAGATGCTCGACGACGGCTGGACCGCGGTGACCCGCGACCGGTCGCTGACGGCGCAGTTCGAGCATAGTATCGGGATTACCGAGGACGGGTGCGAGATCTTTACGAAGAGTGCGAAGGGGCTGGATTGCCCGCCTTATTAGGTTTTGGTGCGGGCACCACTAGCGCGCGGGATCGCTTGCCTTGAACAAAGGCGGTTGCATCCTTGATGCCCTTGAGAATTCCTGCAAAATTTTCCTGCTTCATATCTCGACTCCAGGTTCCCGCTATTTCCCGCTGTCCGGAACGAACCCGCGGTTGGGCGGTAGATTATATGATAGATAATCTAGAGAGGGCTTCCATGGATTTCCAGTTCAACAGCGACAGCAATATCGAAGGCACCAGCGAAATGGCCGACCGGGTCGAGATGCGGGTCCGGGAACGGCTCGCGCGGTTCGAAAGCCGCCTGACCCGGATCGCGGTGCATGTGCGCGATATTGATGGCGACACGGACGGCCCGGACGGCGTCGAGGCCTCGATCGAAGCGCGCCCCGCTGGCGCTCAGCCGGTTGCTGCATCGGACCGGGCGGGTGAGCCGGAGGCTGCGGCGAACGGTGCGCTCAAGAAGCTCGTGGCGCGGTTGGATAGCGAGTTTGGGAAGACGGATCGGGTTCGGCGGTAATTTGGGGTGGGGGCGACTTAGAAAAGTTCACTGTCATCGTAATTCCCGGAGCTGCGCCCCGCATGTTCTTCACCATCGAGCCGATGATCAATATCGGCAAATATGCCTGCAAGATGCTCGACAACGGCTGGACCGCGGTGACCCGCGACCGATCGCTGACGGCGCGGTTCGAGCATAGTATCGAGATCACCGAGGATGGCCGAGGAGCTGGAGGCGATCCGCGAGCGGGCGGCGCTGCTGCACGAGCAGATCACCGACCTGCGCGCCGAGCTGGTCGACCAGCGCAGCCTGATGATCGCGGTGGTCGCCTTCATCTTCCTGCCGCTGACCTTTGTCACCGGGCTGCTCGGCATGAATGTCGAGGGCATACCCTTTGCCCATGCGCGATGGGCCTTCTGGGGGGTCGTCGGCTTCTGCCTCCTGCTCGGGCTGATCGTGCTCGGCTGGTTCGGCTTGCGGCACTGGCTGAGGCGCTAGGCGGGCGGCGGCGGGACCAGCTTTCGCTGGCCATAGGCGCCGCGCGGGCCTAGGCCTCCCCCTTCCCACCCGGCAAGACAGGCAGTATGTGATGGCGCGCAAACATTCGAAACATGGCGGCTACCGCGAGCCGGAGCGCGACGAGGCCGAGGAGGCACCGGTGCCGCTGCCCTGCTGGCTGTGTGCGCGGCCGGTCGGCGAGACCGTGGTCTGGCACCATCCGGTGCCGAAGAGCCGGGGCGGCCGCGAGGTGGTGCCGATGCACCCGATCTGCCAGAAGATGCTGATCACCCAGTTCACCAACAGCGAGCTGCAGCGCCACGGCATGGATGTCGAGGGGCTGCTCGCCGACCCGGCGGTGCGCAAATTCGTCGACTGGGTGGCGAAGAAGGACCCGGATTTCAACGCGGCGATCGCCAAGAAGCCGCGCTGAGGAGGACTGCACCTGTCTTTTATCAGGACCTTCTCCACGCTCTGTTTTTCACCTCTGTAACTGGCTGCCGTTCGCACTGAGCTTGTCGAAGTGCAACTCACGGCGTGCGGCGGGGTTCGACAGGCTCACCCCTGACGGCATAAAGCTCACCCCTGACGGGATTTCTCTCATGCGAGGCGCGGCTGGGTCAGCCGCCGCCGCCGACCTCGACCGGCTTGCCGAGCAGGCCCTCGACGTAGACGCGCTGGACCATCACGAAGACGACGATGGTCAGCGGCGCGGCGAGCAGGACGCCGATGAAGCCGAACAGCAGCCCGGCGGCGAGCACCGCGAACAGCAGCACCGCCGGCGGCACGTTGACCGCCTGTTTCTGGATCATCGGCTGCAGGAAATTGCCCTGCAGCTGCTGGATGCCGAGGAACAATAGCACCGTCCACAGCGCGGTGACCGGCGAGACGGTGAAGGCGAGCAGCGCCGCCGGCAGGCCGGCGATCACCGGGCCGATCATCGGGATCACGTCGAGCAGGCCGGCGACGACGGCGAGGCCGCCGGCGGCGGGGACGCCGAGCAGTTCGAGGCCGAGCCAGGTCAGCGCGCCGACCACCAGCGAGGAGACCGCCTGCCCCATCATCCAGCCGCGCAGGCCCTTGCCGCTGTCGTCGAGCGCCAGACCGGCGGTCGGTTCGGCGCGGGCCGGGACCAGCAGCAGCAGGCCGCGGCGATAGGTCGCCGGATCGGCGGCGAGGAAGATCGCGCCGACCAGCACCAGCACCGCATCGGCGATGCCGCTGCCCGCGGCGAGCGCGAAGCCGCCGGCGCTGGACAGGATGCGGGAAATGTCCTGGCTGCCGGTCTCGACCAGCTCGCGGGCGCGGTCGCCCATGCCGTAGCGGTCGAGAAACTGCTCGATGCTCTCCATCGAGCGCGGGACGGTGGCGCGGATCGTGTCGAATTCGCTGGCGATCTGCGAGCCGAACAGCAGGAAGGCGCCGCCGAACATGGCGAACATGCCGATCACCGCCAGCGCGAGACCGAGCGGGCGCGGCATGCCGGTGCGGCGGCTGAGCCAGCTGGCGATGGCGTCGAACACCGCCGCGATGACGATCGCCGCGAAGATCAGCAGGAAGAAGCGGGCGAGTTCGACCGCGAGCCAGGCGAGGCCGCCGATGGCGATGATGATCAGCGCGGCGGTGGCGATCTCGCCGGCGCTGCCCTTGGGCGAGAGCAGCGCGGGCGCGCCGGGCTTCCGGGCGGGCATGTGGTCCGGCGCGGCCGGTGCATCTGGTTTTTTGGGCATGGCGCATATTAGCGCGCGGCACCGGCAGTGCAAGCCCGGCGAGCAGGGGCGACGCACGGGCCCGGGAATGCGGTGGTCAGCGGCCATCGAACAACTTGCGTATAATTGCGATTGATTTGCAATAGCGTCTTGCCTATCAGCCTCTGCGAACGATTCGCAAAAAGGGGTGTCCATCGTGTCCAAAGCCAATTTTCTCCGTCTGAAGATCCTGCTGCTCGGGGGCAGCCTGCTGCCGGTGCCGGCGCTGGCACAGGAGAGCGCGGCGGGCAGTGCCGACGCCGAGGCACCGGCCCCGGTCGACGACGAGGGCAATGTGATCATCGTCACCGGCCGGGCGCAGAAGCTGTACCGGGCCGAGGAGACCAGCACCGGCAAGCTGTCCACCCGGCCGCTGGAATCGAGCCTGGTGATCACCACCATCACCGAGCAGCTGATCGAGGACCAGGGCGCGCGCGACGCGCAGGACCTGTACCGCAACATTTCCGGCGTCAGTTTCTTCAGCTATGCCGGGGTCACCGCCCGCGGCTTTCGCCAGGAGGAGATTTTCTACGACGGGCTGCGCGGTGATCCCTATGCCGGCTTTTCGGTGCCGCAGCTGTTCAACGTGAAGAAGGTGGAGTTCCTGAAGGGCCCCGCCGGTATGCTCTATGGCCCGGGCGCGCCTGGCGGCGTGTTCAACTATATCACCAAGAAGGCGGAAAATGACCGGCTCAGCGGCAAGATCCAGGCGATCGCCGGGACCGAGGACCGCTGGGGCGGGTCGGCCGAGATCAACGCGCCGTTGGGCAACGGCTTTGCCGCGCGCGGCGGGATATTCTACGAGGATCGCGGGACGTTCCGCTATAATGCCGCATCGCGGACGATGATCGCCGATGGCGGGCTGTCGTTCGATCCCGGCCCGGTGCGGATCGATATCCAGGCCACCCATTATGACCAGGAACTCGACGCCAACCGCCTGCGCGGCGTGCCGGTGGACGATGACGGCGAATTTCTGACCGACCGGCGCTGGAACCACAACGAGCCAACGGATTTTCTGAACCTGGAATCCGACGTGCTGCAGATGCAGCTGAAGGCGGAGCCGGTTGCCGGGCTGACCGTCGACGCCACGGTCCGCTACAACAAGGCGGTCGAGTTGCAAAATTACCACGAGCCGCGCGGCCTGTTCGATTCCGACGGCGACGGCGTCATCGACGCCTCGATCCGCGAATTCCGCGACCAGCGGCGCGAACAGGAAACCTGGTCGTTCGGGGCCAATGCGGTGTGGTCCGCCGGTATTTCGGACACGGTCAGCAACCGGCTGCTCGCCGGGTTCGACCATTTCATCTCCGACCAATATTTCCAGGGCCGCTCGCTGCGCGGCGTCACCACGGTCACTCCCGGCCTGCCCAGCCCGCTGAGCCTGTTCGACCCGGTCTATGGCCAGTCCGACCCGGCGACCTATAACCAGGGACCGTTCAACATCACCCTGACCGAAGGGCGGCGGACCGGTTTCTACCTGCTCGACGAACTGACCATCGGACGGCTGATCGTGACCGGCGGCATCCGCCGCGACAGTTTCCGCGACGATGCCAATGGCACGGTGTTCGAGGATGACGAGACCACCTACCGGATCGGTGCGGTTTACCGGCTGACCGACGAGATCTCGGCCTTTGGCCAATATGCGACCAGTTTCGAACCGCAGAGCGCGGCCTCGCAAAACCCGCTGGCCGGCGGCCCGTTTGCGCCCACCACGGGCGATATTTTCGAAGGCGGGGTCAAGACCGCCCTGATGGGGGGCCGGATCCAGACGTCGCTGTCCGCCTACCGGATCCGCCGCACCAATATCCTGCAGACCGACCCGCGCGGCGATGTCGGCAATGACGGGGTCGACGATGTGGTGGCGCTCGGCGAGATCACCAGCAAGGGAATCGAGTTCGACATCGCTGCAGACGTGACCCCCGACTGGGTCGTCACCCTGGCCTATGGCTATAATGACACAAGGATCAGCGCCGACAATGGCGGCGGCGGTTTTTCCAACGCGGTCGGCGACCGTTTCGCCAATGCGCCCGAGCACCAGCTGGGGTTCTGGACCCGCTACCAGTTCCCCGAGCTGGGCCTCGCCGCCGCGCTGGGCGGCGACTATGTCTCCAGCCGGTTCAGCATCGACGGCCAGCGGGTCGACCCCTATATGGTGTTCGACGCCTCGCTGATTTATGAAACCGGTCCGATCCGTGCGATGGTCCGGATCGACAATCTGTTCGACAAAACCTACGCGGCATCCGGCTTCATCGAGCGCACCGGCCATTTCCCCGGTGAACCACGCTCGCTGTTCGTCGAGCTCGGCTACCGCTTCTGATGGACATGGCGCGGGACAGCGGCGGCGCATTGCCGGTGCGCGCGAAGCCCGCGCCCAAGGCCGCGCGCACCTGGTGGAACGTGCACCAGTGGGTCGGCCTGAAGCTCAGCCTGTTCCTGACCTTCATCCTGTTCACCGGAACGCTGGCGGTGGTCAGCGCGGAGATCGACTGGCTGCTGCAGCCGAGCCTGCGGGTGTCGCCGGCAAGCGCCGACGGGCCGGTGGCCTGGGCAAAGATCGCCGACAATGCCGCCCGCTATCCCGGCGTCGCCAAGGCCAATGCGATCGACGCACCGACCGCTTCGGCCTTCGCCGCCCGAGTGACGATCGAGCACCAGGACGGTTCGCTCGGGCTGCTGCACGCGCACCCGACGACCGGCAAAATCCAGGGCGAGGCGCCGTGGGTCGGCGCGCAGCGCATATTGCGCAACATGCACCGGCATCTCAATCTGCCCGTCAAATATGGCGTTCCGATCGTCTCGTCCCTCGCCTTCCTGCTGCTGATCAGCCTGGTCACCTCCTTCGTGGTCTACAAGAAATGGTGGCGCGGCTTCGCCAAGCCGCTGCGCAAGCGCGATGCCCGGACCTGGTGGGGCGATTTCCACCGGCTGGCCGGGGTCTGGTCGCTGTGGTTTGTCGCGCTGATCGGCCTGTCGGGCCTGTGGTATTTCGTCGAGAGCCTCGGCGGCGATGCACCGCCGCAGCCGCGCGTCGAGGTCGAGGCAGGAGCGGAACCCTCCCCCCTTCCGCCGAGCCTGGCCAATGCCTTCGAAGCGGCCCTGGCCGCCCGCCCGGCGCTGCGCGTCGAGCGGGTGATCCTGCCAAGTCCGGAAAAGCCGCTGCTGGAGCTGCACGGCGACTATGAAGCGGTGCTGGTCCGCCCTCGCTCCAATGCGGTCTGGGTCGATGCGCGTAGCGCCGAGGTGCTGCTGGTCACCGACGGACGCGACCTCAACCTCCACCAGCGCATTTCGGAAATGGCCGATCCGCTGCATTTCGGATATTTCGGCGGCTACTGGACCAAGGTCCCGTGGTTCCTGTTCGGGCTGGCGATGACCGGCCTGGCGCTGTCGGGGGCGGCGATCTACACCCTGCGCATCAGCCGCGATCGATCGGAGATGCTGAGATTCGCCAAGACCCTTTCCGGCATGTGGCAGGGATCGGGGCGCTGGCGCTGGCTGTCGGTGATCCTGATCGCGATCGGCTTTGCCCTGCTGCCGGCGCTGATCCTGCAAAACGGGGGCTGACGACCGGGCCGGTTCCGCAAAGCAGGACGGTGCGACATTCGCTCGCTGCCGCGCAACTGGCGAACCGAAACAATCCGAAGGGGTGGCGAACGGCTCTTCCCTCTGCATCCCGATCTGCTATCAGCAGCCGATGAAGCCTGCACCCCACCCGAGAGAGACCGAGCGTCTCCGCGAACTACACCGCTATGATATACTCGACACCGACCGGGAAGGCGATTTTGACGAGATTGTCGAACTGGCCTCGCAATTGTGCAACGTGCCGGTGTCGGTGGTCAATTTCATCGACGCCGATCGCCAGTGGTTCAAGGCGGAGATCGGCCTCGGCGTGCGGTCGACGCCCCTCGACACCAGCCTGTGCGGCCATGCCATTCTGGAGGGGGATTTCGTCGAGATTCCCGATACGCTGGCCGACGCGCGGATGGCCGACAACCCGCTGTGCACCGACGAGCCGGGCTTCCGCTTTTACGCCGGTGCGGTCCTGAAGGGCGCCAACGGGCTGCCGCTGGGAACGCTGTGCGTGCTCGACCACGAGCCGCGCGTGCTGACCGGACAGCAGCGCCGGGTGCTGATGGCGCTGTCGCGCCTGGTGATGCGGGAACTGGACCTGCGCCGGTCGCTGGAGCGCGAACGGGTGCTGCGCCGCGAGATCGACCATCGGGTGAAAAATTCGCTCGCGGCGATCGGATCGCTGCTGTCGATGAAAGCCCGGGGAGCGGCAGACGAGAATGTGCGCGAGGCGCTGGAAGACGCCGGCCTGCGGATCCGCTCCCTGTCTTCGCTGCACGCCGAGCTGCACGACCTCGAACACGGGCAGTCGGTCGACCTGAGCTCGCTGTTCCACCGGGTGCGGGCTGACCTCGGACAGCTGCTGCCCGACGACATCACACTGACGGTCACCGTCGGCGGCGGCCAGGCGTCGCCCCATCTCGCCAACGGGCTGCTGCTGATCGTCAACGAATTCGTGTCGAACAGCGTCAAGCACGGGCGGTTCGCAGACGCCGGCCGGATCGAGATAGCGATCGCAACGACCGACGACCGATGGTCGATCGTCTGCCGGGACAATGGTGCGGCAGGCGCGGAGGCCACCGCGCGCGCGGCGGGCGCGACGGGGCTTGGTACGCGGGTGATCCAGTCGCTGGCGGCGTCGCTCGACGCTTCGCTGGAGTGGTGCGCGACCGGCGAAGGCCTGGAAATGAAACTGAGCGGTCCCGGGGACACGGTCGCCGCCTAAACCGCGAGCGATCCGCGGCGAGACGCGCGGCGCGGTGAGGCGTCCGGTGCGACAGGCCTTTAATCCTTGACCTGCTGCCCGGAGTTTAGCTAGTCAATTAAATTGCAAGGGCGGCTGACCGTCCGGCGGTTTCGGGAGACGGGTGATGCGCAGGCTGGGTTTGATATTGATGCCATTGTTGCTGGTGGCTTGCGAAAGCCAGACCAGCGCGCCGCCGCCACCCGAGACCACGGTCGAGGGCGACTGGAGCAATATCGGCTTCGATGCCAAGGAACAGCGCCACAGCCCGCTCACCCAGATCAACGACGGCAATGTCGGCGAGCTGGGCATCGCCTGGTTCAAGGACCTGCCCGACGCGCGCGGCCAGGAAGCCACGCCGATCGAGGTCGACGGCAAGCTTTATATCTCCACCGCCTGGTCCAAGGTCTTTGCCTATGACGCCAAGACCGGCGAGGAAATCTGGTCCTATGATCCCGCGGTCGATGGTGCCAAGGCGGTCGACGCCTGCTGCGACGTGGTCAACCGCGGCGTCGCGATCAACCGCGGCACCTTGTTCTTCGGCACGATCGACGGGCGGCTAATCGCGCTTGACCGCAACACCGGTGCGCGCCTGTGGGAGACGCAGACCACCGACAACAGCAAGCCCTACACGATCACCGGTGCGCCGCGGGTCGTCAAGAACATGGTGATCATCGGCAATGGCGGCGCGGAATTCGGCGTCCGCGGCTATGTCTCCGCCTATGACATCCGCGACGGGACCCTGAAATGGCGCTTCTACACCGTGCCCAATCCGGAAGGAAAGCCGGACGGCGCGGCCAGCGACGAGATTTTCGCCAAGGCGGCAGCGGCGACCTGGAGCGATGGCGAGTGGAAGGAATCCGGCGGCGGCGGCACGGTCTGGGACAGCATCGTCTATGACGAGGATCTCGACCAGCTCTATTTCGGCGTCGGCAACGGCAATCCGTGGAACCACGGGCTGCGTTCGGGCGGCGAAGGCGACAACCTGTTCCTGTCCTCGATCGTCGCGGTCAATCCGGACACCGGCAAATATCTGTGGCATTATCAGGAAACCCCGGCGGAGACCTGGGACTATACCGCCACCCAGCATATCATCCAGGCCGAGATGCAGATCGGCGGCAAGATGCGCAAGGTGCTGTACCATGCGCCGAAAAACGGCTTTTTCTTCGTCATCGACCGGATCGACGGCACGCTGATCAGCGCCGAGCCGTTTGTCGAGGGAATCAACTGGGCGACCGGCTATGACCTGGAGACCGGGCGGCCGATCGAGAATCCGGACGCGCGCTTCTACAAGACCGGCAAGCCGTTCATCGCCATTCCCGGCGCGCTGGGCGCGCACAACTGGCATCCAATGAGCTATAATCCCAAGACCGGGCTGGTCTATATTCCGGCGCAGCAGATCCCGCAGGGCTATGAAGTACCGGCGAGCGACATCGACAAGAAGCGCGAACGGCTTGGCTTCAATGTCGGGGTCGGCTGGTCGATTGCCCAGTTGCCCGACGACAAGGAAGTCTACAAGGCGGCGATTGCCGCGACCACCGGCAAGCTGGTTGCGTTCAACCCGAAGACCGGCAAGGTCGAATGGAGCGTCGACTATCCCGCGGCCTGGAACGGCGGCACGATGACGACTGCAGGCAACCTGGTGTTCCAGGGCACCAGCACCGGCTTTTTCAAGGCCTATTCGGCCGACAAGGGCACGGAATTGCTGAGCCTGCCGATGCAGTCGGGGATCGTCAGCGCGCCTTCCACCTATATGGTCGACGGCGAGCAATATGTCGCGTTCCTGACCAGCAAGGGCGGCGCCTTTCCGCTGGTCGCCGGGGTTGCCGGCGGCGCCACCCGGCAGGTGCCCAATATTCCGCGGCTGGTGGTGATGAAACTGGGCGGCAAGGCGAAGCTGCCGCCGCTGCCCGACAAGGGCGAAGTCGTCTGGGACCCGCCGGCACAGACCGGCACCGCGGCGCAGATCGCCGCCGGCAAGGGGCTGTACGGGCGCAACTGCATCGTCTGCCACGGTGACAGCGCGGTCGGCAACGGTTTCACGCCGGACCTCAGGATCAGCGGCGTGCTCGGCGACGAGGAGGCCTGGGCATCGGTGGTCACCGGCGGCGCGCTGAAACAGCACGGCATGGTCGGCTTTGGCTCGCAGCTTAGCCCGGCGCAGGTGGAGAATATCCGCCACTATATCGTCGAGCGGTCGCACTGGACCAAGGAGCACCTGCCGGAGATGACCGCGCCCACCGCGCGCTGAGCATCGTCCGCGGGCCCGGCCTGCTGCCTAAATTATGGTCATTTGCCGACGCAAATGCCTGTTTTTTGGGCGGCATTGTCAGAAGGCGGATTAGCCATTAGCAATGCAGGCACGCATTCCGGTGATTCTGTTCGCGAATCAATTCTGGCATGGTAATTGAATAGTTCCGGGCAATTGTGCCCGGCTGAGGCTCCTTCCCCTTGCGCAAGCGGAATGGCCGAGGATGAGGTACACGGGGACGTATTAAAATGAAAAAGATTGAAGCGATCATCAAGCCTTTCAAACTCGACGAGGTCAAGGAAGCGCTGCACGAAGTCGGCGTGTCCGGGATCACCGTGACCGAGGCAAAGGGCTTTGGCCGGCAGAAAGGGCACACCGAGCTCTATCGCGGCGCCGAATATGTCGTCGACTTTCTCCCCAAGGTAAAACTGGAAGTGGTGGTCGAGGACGCCCTTGCCGACCGCACCGTCGAGGCAATTTCCGCCGCCGCCCAGACCGGCCGGATCGGCGACGGCAAGATTTTCGTCATTCCGGTCGAGGCCGCGCTGCGCATCCGCACCGGCGAGCGTGACAACGACGCCATCTGATCTTTCTTTCGCAACCCATCCAAACACGCAAAACCAAGGGATAAAAAATGGCCAATTCACCATCCGATATTATCAAGATGATCAAGGACGAGGAGATCGAGTGGGTCGATGTCCGCTTCACCGATCCGCGCGGCAAGTGGCAGCATCTGTCGATGTGCGCCGGCGTGATCGACGAAGACGTGCTGGAAGAGGGCTTCATGTTCGACGGCAGCTCGATCGAGGGCTGGAAGGCGATCAACGAATCCGACATGATCCTGCGCCCCGACCTTGACGCGGTCTACATGGACCCGTTCTCGGCCACGCCGATGATGATCATGGTCTGCAACATCGTCGAGCCCGGCGACGGATCGCTGTACAGCCGCGACCCGCGCTCGACCGCTGTCCGCGCCGAAGCCTATCTGAAATCGACCGGCATCGGCGACACCATCTATGTCGGACCGGAGCCGGAATTCTTCATGTTCGACGACGTGAAGTTCGAGAACGGCTATGACCGCTCGGGCTTCCGCATCGACGATATCGAACTGCCGACCAACAGCGGCCGCGACTATGATGTCGGCAACATGGGCCACCGGCCCCGCGCCAAGGGCGGCTATTTCCCGGTCGCTCCGGTCGACAGCTGCGTCGACATCCGCGGCGAGATGGTCGCGACGATGCTGGAAATGGGCCTGCCGATGGACAAGCACCATCACGAGGTGGCCTCGGCGCAGCACGAGCTGGGCATCACCTTCGGCACGCTGACCCAGACCGCCGACCGGGTACAGGTCTACAAATATGTCGTGCAGCAGGTCGCCCATGCCTATGGCAAGACCGCGACCTTCATGCCGAAGCCGATCAAGGACGACAATGGCAGCGGCATGCACACGCATATGTCGATCTGGAAGGACGGCAAGCCCTTGTTCGCGGGCAATGAATATGCCGGCCTGTCGGAAATGTGCCTCCACTATATCGGCGGCGTGATCAAACATGCCAAGGCGATCAACGCCTTTTCCAACCCGACCACCAACAGCTACAAGCGGCTGGTTCCGGGCTTCGAAGCGCCAGTGCTGCTCGCCTATTCGAGCCGCAACCGGTCGGCCTCCTGCCGTATTCCCTACGGCGCGGGCGACAAGGCGAAGCGCGTCGAGTTCCGCTTCCCCGATCCGCTGGCCAACCCCTATCTGTCGTCAGCAGCGCTGCTGATGGCGGGCCTCGACGGCATCGAGAACAAGATCCACCCCGGCGACGCGATGGACAAGAATCTCTATGACCTGCCACCGGCGGAGCTGGCCGAAGTGCCGACCGTTTGCGGTTCGCTGCGCGAGGCGCTGGAAGCGCTGGAAGCGGATCACGAGTTCCTGCTCAAGGGCGACGTTTTCTCCAAGGACCAGATCGACGCCTATGCCGAGCTGAAATGGGAAGAGGTCAGCCGCTGGGAAACCACGCCGAGCCCGGTCGAGTTCGACATGTATTATTCGAGCTGATCGCTGCGATCCGATGGAATGCAGACAAGCCCGGGGCAAGCGATTGCTCCGGGCTTTTTCGTGGCGAGATCATGGCGGAAGGCCCGGCGAGCCGGGAACCGCTGGCCGGCCTGCGGGTTGAGGACGGATGACCCCGAACAAATTCTGGGCCGCAATGGCCCCCGCCCTTCTGTTGCTGGGATGCAGCGAGCCGCAGACGCCGCAGAACGAACCGCAGCCGGACCGCGGCGCTTCCCCCGCCGCCGCGCCGCATGCTGAGATGGATGCGCCATCATCCGACGCGGGCGCCACCGCCAATGACAGCGCGCCTGATCTTTCGCCGCCAACCCTGATCCCCGAGGCGGAGCGCGGAGAAAAGGGCGCGCGCAACATTCTGCTGTCCTTCGCGCGCGCGATCGAACTCGGCGCCTTCGACCAGGCCTGGTCCCTGCTCAGCCCACCCGACAAGAACAAGTGGAGCAAGAGCGAGTTTGCCGGCCTGTTTGCGGATCTGTCGGCGATTACCGTTGCCATTCCCGGCGGAACGGTGGAGGGCGCGGCGGGATCGCTTTATTACACGGCGCCGGTCACCATCACCGGCACGGACGGGAACGGCCGCCCCCTACGCATCGAAGGCAAGGCGGTGCTGCGGCGGGTCAACGACGTCGAAGGCGCGACAGCAGCCCAGCTGCGCTGGCATTTCGAGACGCTGACGCTCGACTGGACGCACTAGGCGGCGAGCCGCTCGCGAGGCTCCCGCGGAAGGTGCCGCGGGAGCCTCGTGGTGTCTAGAAGTCGATCGTTGCCGAGGCCTTGAAGGTGCGCGGCGTGCCCAGCGCGAGGTCGGGGCGGAACGTGTCGAAGGCAGAGGCCCAGTAGGCGGTGTTGGCGATATTGTCGACGCTCAGCCGCAGGGTCAGCGGCTTGTCGCCGACCACCGCAACATAGCGCGCACCGAGATCGAACCGGGTCCAGGAATCGAGATACAGCGTGTTGTCGATATTGGCAGGCTGCTTGCCGGTGTGCACCGCGCGGCCGGTCAGCGTCAGCGCGGGGGCGAAGGGCACGTCCCATTCGACATTGGCGTTGAGCAGATATTCCGGCACGCCGACGGCTTCATTGCCCTCGTTGACGCCATTTTCCGTCTGCCGCAGCTTGGCATCGATCACCGAGCCGCCCGCGATCAGGCGCAGGCCCTTGCTGATTTCACCGGCGACGGTGAACTCGATGCCGCGGTTGCGCTGGGTGCCGAACGGCCCGAATTCGAGCATCGTTGCATCATCCGGGTCGATGCGCAGGATGGCGGTCTCGCGGTCGATCTGGAACAGAGCCAGCGTCAGGTCCACCGGACCGAGGGTCAGCTTGCCGCCGATCTCGTACTGTTCCGACACATAGGGCGCGAGGGTTTCGCCGGCATTGCTGACCGGCAGCGGGTTGCCGCCCGCCGGATTGGCACCGCTGGCGGGCGCGCTGGGACCCTGTACCAGAGATTCGATGCGATTGGCGTAGAGCGACAATCCCTCGGCCGGTTTCACGACCAGACCGAAGACCGGCGTCCAGGCGTCTTCCTTATATTCGCTTTGCAGCGCTCCGCCGAAATAGGAATAGGATTTGGAACGGATCTCCTGCAGCCGCACGCCGGCAGTGAACATCACCCTGTCGTCCCAGAAGCCGATGGTGTCGGAGAGGAAGGCGCTGCGCAGGCGGGTCCGCGATATCGGGAACGGATCGGCAAGATTGCCGCCGGCGAAGGAGACGGTGGTGGAACGCGGCAGCTCGACCGGGTCGTAGAGATTGTTGAGGCCCGGCGAATTGGTGTAGAATTCATAGGCGTTGCGGTTGACCAGCCAGTTGATCGAGCCGCCGACATTGATCTCGTTGGAAACCCCGCCGGTCTCGAACCGGGCGCGCAACCCGGCCGTTGCTGCCTCGTTGTTGTCGGTGCGCGGAATGAAGGAGCTGCTGACCGAAATGTCGCCGGTGGTCGCGTCGACCAGGGTCGGCGTGCTGTAGACGCCGGATTCCGATCCGTCGCGCGCGCCGAAGGCGGCATAGGCCATCACGTCCTCGGCAATGTCATATTCGGCGCGGAACTGGCCGAAGACGTCGCGCAGCGTGGTATATTGCCAGGGCTGGCCGAAATTGGTGTCGGCATCGGGTTCCTCGGGGATCACGCCGAGACCGGACACGCTCAGCTTTGGGCGGAAATGCGCCACCTTGATCCGCTGATAGGCAACGTCTAGCGAAAGCCGCAGCGGCCCGGAATCATAGTCGATCGCGCCGCCCAGCACATAGGTGCTGCGGAATTCGTCATCCACCGAGACATCGCCGGCGCGCGCGGCACCGTTGATGCGGACGCCCCATTCGCCATCGGCGCCCAGCCGGCGGCCGACGTCGAAGCTGCCGCCGACATGTTCGGATGCGGTATAGCCGAGCGTTGCGCGGGTGATTTCACGCTCGCTGGCGCGTTTCGGAATGAGATTGACGCTGCCGCCGATGCCCGATCCGCCCGGCGCCGCACCGTTCAGGAAGGCGCTGGCGCCGTTGAGCACCTCAACCGATTCATAAAGTTCCGGCGCGGCGAGCTGGCGCGGCATGATTCCGTAGAGCCCGTCATAGCCGATATCGTCACCGGCCAGCGTGAAGCCGCGAATGTTGAACAATTCGCCGGCGATGCCGAAGCCGGTGGTGGTGCGGATGGTCGGATCATTCTCGAGCACCTGGCCCAGCGTCTGCGGCTGCTGGTTGAGGATCAGCGCCGCATTGTAGCTGCGCACGCTGAACGGCAGGTCTTCGGCTGCCTTGTTGCCGAGCACGCCGGCGCTGCCGCCCTGGCGCACGCCGGTCTGGTTGTCGCGCTGGGCGGTGACGATGATCAGGTCCTTGTCGGCCTGTGATTCCTGGGCAAGGGCCGGGACCGCCAGCGTGGTCGCGGTGAAGCCCGCGGCGACCAGGAGCGCAGCGCGCATATGTTTGTGGTTCATGATTTATTTCCCTTTCAAATCCGAATTCAAATGCTCAGTAACGCCGGGCCCGCAGCGCCCAGGCGAGCGCGGCCACCGGCGCGGCCAGCGCCAGCCAGGACAGGCCGTCCCGCCAGCCGTCGCCGGTCAGTGCGCTCACCAGCCCAAATATGCCGATCAGGAAGATCGTCACCGGCGATGCAAAGATCGCCCGGAGCGGCAGGCTGCGCTTGTTGTGCCTGCTCATTCCGCCGGGACCGCCAGTTGCTCGATCTTGCGCAGGTGCGCCCGCGAGGAGGATTCCTTCTTCACTAGCCAGAGATAGAGTCCCGTCCCGAGCACGATGATGGTGAACAGCGTCAGCGCCGCCCACAGCAGCTTGAGCGGCAGGCCGCCATAATCGCCGAAATGCAGCGGCCGCGAAAGCGACAGCGCCTGATAATACCAGGGCATCGGCCGCGCATCGGTGAACGCGCCGGTCTCGGCGTCGATCAGCGCCGGGGTCAGCAGCCGCTCGGTCAGCGGCGTATCGCCCTGGAAGAACACCGCATAATGATGGTCGGAGCTGAAGCTGCCGCCGGGGAAGGCGATGAACTGCGGGTTGTTGCCGGGAAGCACTGCCCGCGCCCGCGCCATCGCGCGGTCGAGCGATCCGTAGCGCGCCGGCGGCAGCGCCTCGCGCCCGGCATATTCGCGGGTCATGTCGGCCAGTTCGCCCGCCTGCCAGATATCCTCGATCGGCGTCGACAGCGCGTTGATCACGCCGGTCAGGCCAACCACCAGCATCCAGGCCAGCGCGACAATGCCGAGCAGGTTGTGATAGTCGAGCCACTTGAGGCGCGGGCTGCGCGAGACGCGGACGGTGCCGAAATCGAGCTTGCGCATGAACGGCGCGTAAAGCACCACGCCGGATACCAGCGCAGCGGTAAACAATATCCCGATCAGCGCCAGGAACAGCATGCCCGGCAGGCCGAGAAACATGTCGGTGTGCAATTGCAGCAGGAAGTGCATCACGCCGCCGTCGCTTTCCGCGACCATGCCGATCTGCTGGCCGGTCGAGCGGTCGAAGGACTGGATGGTCATGTCGGCTGCGGGCGAACCGGGGCGCGGCGCGGTGGTGACCGTCATCGACGGCTGATCATTGTCAAAGGCCATGAACACCGGCACCTCGCCCGGACGGTTGGCGAGCGCGCGGCGCATCATTTCGTCCAGTGACAGCAGGCCTTCGGCGGTTCCCGACGAGCCGACGCCGGGCATGCCGAACGCCGGCTGTTCTTCGGTCAGCAGGTCGATTTCGTCATGGAATATCAGCGGCAGGCCGGTGAGACAGAGCATCAGCAGAAAAGCGGTGCAGACGAGGCTGCTCCACTTGTGCACCAGAAACCAGAGCCGAATCGCCCTTCGCGTCACATTGATCGTCCTTGTTGCAATCGATTATCATTAGCCCTTATCGATGGGTTTCACCGATTGCAAGCGGCGAAAGCCGATCAGCAGCGACTGCGCGCAAAAGATGTATTTTTGAAACATCTGCCGGTGGTGATGCCGATCGAAGCCGGGACAATCTCCGCCGCTGGCAAGTAACGGCGAAGCGCGAGGAGGCAGGCGATTGAGCGGATGCTAGCCGGCTTGTTCGTCATCCTCGATGGCCAGCAGATCCAGCCAGGCCTGCGCCTGTTTCGGCTCTCCAACGGCCTGTGGGCCGACCGGGCCGCGCGCGGCCAGAAATTGCTGGTGCAGTTCGAACGGAGGCATGGCGAGCGTCTCCCTTGCCCGGTCTATCGCGTCCGCGGTTTCCTTCAGATTTTCGATCGTCGGAGCCACGGCCGCGCGGGCCCGGCGGTCGGCATTATGGTCAAAAAGGCCCCATTTGCCAGCGGCCGTTACCCGCAGCGCGTCGAGCAGCGCGGCGCGATATTCTGTTTCCAGGTCTGAACGAAGCGCGTCCAGGCGGTCAAGTCGATCAGCTTTGGACATGTCCGGGCGTTACACCGCCCGTTCGACATTGGCAATCAGGACCGCAGCAACAATCTGCCGGTCCTGGCTGGCGGCCGCTCAATAATCCTTGCTCACCCGGATATTGGCGCTCTGCCGTCCGAGGGTCGAGATGGTCGAGAGGACCGACAGCCAGCGGGTGATCTGGAATTCCAGCTGAGTGGCGCTGTAGCCCTTGCCATCGGTGATCAGCTCGACATAGATGCGGCGGGTAATATATTTGCCGGCGGCGATCGAGGTGCCGGACCCGGCGTCGAGGTCGGAGGGCAATATCCGCAACCGGTCGAGACCGACGGCCTTGCGCAGCTGGTTGATCGGATCAAGCCCGCCGCCGCTGTTGAGCGAGGCCACCGCGGCGGCCAGCTGGACCGCCTCCGGGGCCGACAGGTTGGCGATCGAGGAGCCGAACAGGATGCGGGACAGCAGCTCGTCCTGCGGCAGCGCGGGGATGCTGGAAAAGGCGATTTCCGGCCGGTTGCCGGAGCCGGTGACGTTGATCGTGGCGTTGAGACCGGTCAGGTTGGCCTCTGCCTCAATGTCGAGTATGGGGTTGACCGGCTGGTTGCCGACAAAGCGGATCTGGCCCCGTTCGAGCCGGAAGCGGCGACCGGCGAAGGTATAATTGCCGTCGAGCAGATTGGCAGCCCCGACGATGGCGAAATTGTCGACCGGACCGGTGATCTTGAGATTGGCCCGCCATTCGCTGTCCAGCCCGAGGCCCTCGACCCGCAGACGGTTGGGAGCATTGGCCGTAAGGTCGAAGCGCCAGGGCCGGCTGCGCAGGCGGATCGGGCGTTCGTCCGCGCGCCGGTTGATCTCGCGCGTCTTGATGTCGGGCAGGTTGGCCGATGCACTGGCCCGGCCGAAGCGGAAGAAGCTGCGGTTGAGCGTGACATCGCCCGAGATCAGGCCGCCGTCGGGCGCGCTGCGGATGCGGATCGGTCCGGTTACGGTCGCCGCGAAATCGTCGCGAGCGATCAGCGCCGCCCGCTGTGCGTCGAGATCCATGGCAATGCCGATGCCCTCGCCTTCGGCGACGGCGAAGTTGAAGCTGCCACTGCCACTGATCGTGCCGCCATCGACGGTGGTGCCGGTGAGATTGGGCAGCACCAGACGCGAGCCGTTGAACCGGCCGGCCGCCCGGATATTGGACACCACGGTCCCGGTCAGCGGGCTTTCCAGCCGCGCATTACTGGTCCGCACCTGCCCCTCGATGCTGGGATTGGCGAGATTGCCGCTGACGTCGGCGCTCACTGCAACCGGTCCGGTCAGGTCGAAGGTTTCGATGCCGGTCAGCCGCCACAGGCTTTCGGCACCGCCATTGAACCGGGCCTGGGCGAACAGCGGCTTGCGCAGCAGCTCGTCCTGCCAGCGGCCGGCGCCGAGCCCGGTGACGCGGCCCTGGAAGCGGCCGATGGTCTTGCCGTCGGGCGATTTGATGACTCCGCGCGCCGCCGCGTTGCGCGCGGAAATGGCGATGTTGAGGCCGAGGTCGACGGGCGCCGATGTCAGGATCAGCCCGGACCGGGTCAGCCCCCTGACGGTCAGCCGGGCATCGCCGACGGGAACCTGCGCGCCCGTCTGGCTGAGCTTGACGGTGCCGCTGGCGGTGCCGCCCAGCCCGAGCTCCGCATCGGCGATATCCAGCAGCGACAGCGGCATTTTTGCCATCGCCAGGTCGAGCCGCGAGGTGCCGCTGCCGAGCCGGCCGGAGAAACGCGCGCTGCCGCTGCCGTAGCGGATGGTGGTCGGCGATGCGGTCCAACCGTCGCCTGCCCGCCGCAGCTCGAGCGCGCGGGTCAGCCGCAGGTTGCGGCCCATGAATTCGCCGGTGCCGGTGATCCGGTACAGGTCCGGGGTGATGTCCGCCTTTGCCTGGAATTCGAAGGTGCTGCCGCGGGTGCCGGCGATCGTGAAGATCGCCGACCCGCGGCCGTCGGTGAGCTTGGCGTTGGCGGCGATCCGGCCGACAATCAGCTCGCCGCGACTGATTCCCTGCGCCCGCAGCGTGACATCGACATTCGACCGGCCCTCGATCAGGACGATATCGGCGTCGAGCACGGCGGTGCGGATGAAAATCGGCGGTTTGCCGGCAAAGCGGGCATTTTCGGCCTTGAGGTCGGCGCGGATCAGCTGGCGGTTCGCCCCGGGCCGGAACAGGACGCTGCCGTTCACACCGCCGCCGCTGACGGCCAGCGTCCCCGACAGGCCGTTGGGCGTGGTCAATATGGTGCCGGTCGCCAGCGTGTCGGAGACCAGCAGCCGGTCAACCCGCACCGCGGTATCCTGACCCGGGGCGATACCGATGGTGCCGGTGCTCGTGAATGGCCCGAGGGTGGATCCGCCGGCCGCGGCGTAGGAGAAACCGGAGCTGGTCGGGTCGAGGCGCAGGTTGACCGCCGACAGGCCGAGGGCGGGCAGCGGGCTGTCGAGCAGCAGCGCGATATTCGGCCGGTTGAGCGGGCCGTCGAGCTTGAGATCGAAGCGGCCGTAGCTGGCCTGCGTGCCCGAACCCTGGAAGGCGAATTTCGCCGCGGCGGTCTGGCGGCCGGCGCCGCGGAAGGTGATTTTCGGCGCGGTCACGGTCAGGTCGGAAAAGCGGAGCAGGCCGTCGGGACCCAGCACCAGCCCGGTGTCCAGTTCCGGCAGGCCGCCCGCGAGGTCGCGGAGAAAGCCGATGTCGAAGCGGCGCAGCCGGGCATTGACCTGACCGTCCAGCGCCAGCCCGCGCGGCCCCGGGCCGAGATTGATGTCGGCGACAATATCGGCGAGGCCGACCCCGGGCACCGCAAATCCCGGCGCGGTGGCAGCGATATCGACCGCGAAGTCGCCGGTCGAGGGCTTGAGTTCAAAGTCCAGCGTCCCCTTCGCGACATTGGTCGCCACGCGGGCCCGCTCGGCGAACAGCCGGTCCTTTACCAGCCGGAGCCGGGCATCGGCAGAAAAGCCCGACAGCAGCTGCTTGAGCAATTCGCCATTGCCGATCAGCGTGCCGACCGACAGTTCGAGCGGGATATCCCAGCCACCGGCATCGCGCTGCCCCTCGCCTTCGCCGCGGACGCCGGTCAGCAGCGTCTTGCCCAGCGCCAGTTGCGGCGCGGTCAGCAGATACTGGTAGCGCAGCTCCGAAAACTTGCCGTTCAGCAGCGCCTTCAGTTCGAAATCCTGGGCCTTCATATTGGCGGCCAGCGCCGACGGATCGATCAGCCTGGTCTCGATCCGCATCGCGTCAAGGCTGCTGCGGCCCAGATCGATGCCGCCCCTGGCGACCAGCGAGAGAGCGGCGGAGCGCGCCTGCAGATCAAGCGAGACGAGGCGATTTTCGAGACTGGCGGTGCCCTTGACCGCGAGACGGGGAGCGGTAAGCTTTTGCACGACGCCTTTTGGCAGCACCGACCCGGACAGCGTGCCGTCATAGCTGAACAGCCCCTCCCTTGCCTCCAGCGTGATCCGGGCCAGCGAGTCCTCGCCGCTCAGGGCGGCGAGTTCGCCTTCCCATTTCTGCCAGCTGCCGTCGCCCTTGAGGGTCACCGCAAGATCGCGTTCCAGTCCCAGAGCCCCGGCCAGCACGCCGCCGGCGGGCGCGACAATCTCGGCGTCGATATCGAGCTTCTTGCGATCGGGCTCCGCGTTCAGGGCGAGCAGCAGCTTGTCGCCGCTGCCGCTGGTCGTTGCGTTGAGATTGACCATGGCTCGGCCAGCGCGAATGTCCGCCGATCCGGCCAGGTCGGCGGTTTGCTCGCTGCCGGTGATCGCCTTGCCCAGCACCAGATTGTCGGCGCGAAACGCACCAATATAGATGTCGAAACCGGGCAGCAGCGGCTGGTCCTCGCCGGTGTCGACCAGTTCCGGCAGCCGGTCGAGCCGCGCCTTGCCGATCACCGCATCGGAGATGTTGAGTTCATTGAAGATCCAGGCCAGCGGATTCCAGTCGACCGCCACCGTTCCGGCGGTGAAGAACCGGCCCTTGGGATCGCGGAGTTCCAGGCCTCGCACCTGCGCGGTGCCGTAGAGCGAGCCGTCGATATCGGCGATGCCGATGCGCAGGCCGGACTTGGGCTCCAGCGATTCGATCTGGTTGATCACGAAGCGGTGGCCGGCATCGCTGTCCAGCCAGATGGCCGCACCGGCAATGCCCAGGACAAAGAGCAATCCGAGCGCCAGCAGGCTGCGCAGCGGCCAGCGCCATGTCATCAGTCCGGAGCGGGGCTGGGCGGCGGTGTCGGTCATTCAGAACGCCTGCCCGAGCGACACATAGACGGCGACCCGGGAATCGCCGGGCTGCGGATTGATCGGCGTGCCGACATCGATGCGGATCGGTCCGAAGTCGCTGTAATAGCGCACACCGAGACCCGCACCGTAGCGCATGCCGGAAAAATCGGGGGTGCTGCTGGTGTAGACATTGCCGCCGTCGACAAACGGAACAATGCCGAGATTGCCGCCAAAAAACCCGGTCTTGACGCGGGCTTCGAGCGAGAATTCGACGAGCGAGCGGCCGCCGACCGGGTCATTATTGGCATCGCGCGGCCCGATCCGCTGATAGCCATAGCCGCGCACCGAGCCGCCACCGCCCGAATAGAGCCGGCGGGACGGCGCGATGCGGTTGTTGCCGGCCCCGGCTATCGTGCCAAAGCGCGCGCGACCGGCGAGCACGATCTTGTCCGACACCGGGAAATAGGCGCTGCCGTCCAGCTGGCTGCGGACGTAGAAGAAGCTGCCGTCCTGCAGCGATGCTTCCGGCGCCACCCGGGCGGTCAGGCGGAAGCCGCGGGTCGGATCGAGCAGGTCGTCGCTGGCGTCATAGGTGACCAGCCCCGGCAGCGAGCCGATGAAGAACGTGTCCCGGCCGGTGGCGCCGGTCGGCCCGGTCACATCGGTTTCGCGCGAGGCGAGCAGCTCGACCCCGGCCGACCAGCTCCAGCGCTTCTGGTAGATCAGGTTGCTTTGCCGCTCGAAATTGGCGGCGACCGAGAAGGTCTGGGCCTTGAACGCCGGGCGATCGACCACGCTCAGCGCGGTGCGGGCGTTGAAAATATTGTCGCGGCGGCGGAAATTGTTGCGGCGAAAGGCGATGCTGCCCGATTGTTCCTGGGTCGCGAGCACGCCGCTGACGCGCACCAGCCCTTCGGGCGGGAAGAAATTGCGATGCTCCCAGCTGACTTCGGCGCGGGCGCCCTCGCCGGTGCCATAGCCTAGCTCGCCGGCGATCGTGCGCAGGGGCGCGGCGGTCACGTCAACCGCGATATCGACCTTGCCCGGATCGTCCGCCACCACCGGCTCGAGCGTGATGGTCGAGACCAGCCCGGTGGCAATCAGCGCGCGGCGCAGGTCTTCCAGATCGGACGCCTGATAGAGATCGCCGGGATCGAAGCGCGCAATCAGCTGGACGTGGTCGGCATCGAACAGTTCGGTCCGGGCCATTGTGATCGCGCCGAAATTGTAGCGGCCGCCGGGGGTCACCTGAACCGCAAGATCGCCGAGCCGTTCGGCGTGATCGATTTCCAGTTCCGGTTCGCCGCTTGTGGCAAAGGCATAGCCATTTTCGGCCATGGCCGTATCGAGCCGGTCGATGGCCGCCATGATCCGGTCGCTGTTGACGGTTTCTCCCGGCTGCAGCGCAAAAATGTCCCGAAATCGCTGCGGGTCCGGCGCGACTGCGCTGTCCAGCCCGGGCAAGGCGATGGCGTCGAGATAATAGAGCGGCCCTGCCTGCACGTCGATCACGACCTTGACCCGCTCGTCGCCGTCCGCATCAAACCGCGTTTGCACGACGGCGTCATAATAGCCCTCGATCCGCAACAGCCGTTCGACCAGTTCGGCATCGCTCTGCGCGCGCCGGCGAATCTGGGCAAAATTGGCATCGTCGCCGCGATATTCCTCCAGCACCGACAAAATCTCGAAGCGGCTGCCAAAGCTGTCCCCGAGCGCGTCGGGCAGGCCTTCGAAGCTGATCCGATAGGCGGTTTCGCTCAGGGCATCGGTCGGCTGATATTCATTGCCGGGTGCCGCGTCCGCCAAGGCGGGCTGGGCCGTCTGGGGTGGCTGACCTTCGCCGCCGTCGACCAGGGCCTCGGCCGGGACCGCTTCGTCCTCGCTCTCCTCGATCAGCGGTTCCGAAACCTCCTCCAGATCGGGCCATTCGACCCCGAAATCGGAAAATTCGGTGAGCGGCTGGTCGGGATCGAGAGGGCTGTCGAAATCGTCCAGACCCTGGACATCGGCAGCCGGCTGGTCCGCAACCTGGGCGTAGCCAGGCCGGATGAGCGATCCCATCAGCACAATGACCAGCATGCCGAGGCGGCAACGATATGTGGTTCGACCCATCGCCGATCTCTTTAGCGGGGGATGATTCGCGATGCCAACGAATAAGATGGATTTGGCGGCAACAAATATCACGTGCGCAGCCTGCTCCGGCAATCCGTTTCACGCGCGGCTTTAACCCCATTTTAACCAAGATCGTCCATGTTTCGAGCTCAGAAAGACCGGGTGATCCTACCCGGTTGTCATTGCTCAACGGGATCGCGGAACATGTCGAACATGCGTAATATTTTTGTCGAAGCCACGATGGTTGCCGGAATTCTGGCGACCGGAATGTCCCTGCCGGACATTGCCCATGCGTCGCCGCTGGCGGCTGCCGTGCAGACGGCCACACCCGCGGCGCAGTCCGACGTGAAGATCGAAAGCTCGATCCGGGTCGAACGGACCGAGGTATCGGAGAACGGCGCGAGCGCGACCGTCTTGCTGGACCCGGCCGCGGTGAAGGTCATTCCCGGCGACAAGCTGCTGTTCATCAACCGGTACAGCAATTCGGGCCAGGATGTGGTGACCGGCTTTGTCATCAACAATCCCGTGCATAGCGCCGTGACCTTTGTCGAGGTGCTGGAAGACTGGGCGCTGGTGTCGGTCGATGGCGGACAGAATTTCGGCAAGCTGGCGGAACTGACCGTCACCGACGCCGAGCAGGCCAGCCGGCCGGCCGTGGCCTCGGATGTGACCCATATTCGCTGGGCCCTGCCGATGCCGATCGCGCCGGGCGCGTCCGGCGAACTGCGTTTTCGCGGCATCGTCAAATAGGCCGCGCGTCCTTCAAGAACCGCCTTCGCATTCCCAGACCACGGCGCTGACGCCGATCAGCCGTCCGAGACGTGACAGCTCCGCCGCCAGCTTGCGCCGACGCGCGGCTGGCCAGGCGACGCCGGGTTCGGGCCAGAATTGCGTCACCCGCAAATGGCCCGCCCCCCGGTCCGCCTTGACCTCGATCCGCCCAACGAACCGGTCGCGCTCGAGCAGCGGATAGACATAATAGCCCCATTTTCGCTGCGCTGCGGGCACGAACATCTCGTTGCGATAGGCAAAGCCGAAGAGCGCCTCCAGCCGGTTGCGGTCGCGCACCACCGGATCGAAGGGATTGATGATGCGCAGCCGCGAGGTCGGCTCGGCCACCTCCGCCAGACGCTGCCCGATATTCGCCGGGGCAAGCATCCCGCGCCAGCTGCCATCATCGGCCTCCAGCTGCACCGGAACCAGATCCGATGTCGATGCGGACCACAGCCGGACCTCCTTCGCGTCGATCGCGGCCCAGAAGCGCTGGATATCGCCAAGCGAGGCAAAGACCAGGCGGTCGAGCGCGTTGCGGCACAGCCAGTCGACCTGACCGGCATCGTCGAGCGTGGGCTGGCGGTGCTGCTCCGGGATCACCCGGTCGCGCAGATCATAATATTTTGCAAAATTCTCGCGATGCGCGGTGGCAAGCTCACCGGCATACCAGAGCTGGTCGAGCACCCGCTTGTGCGGCGGGCGGTCCCACATCTGCCGTTCGCCCTCGACCCTGGTGTCGAAGGCATGGGTGGACAGCGGGCCTTCCTCGGCGATCCTGGACAATATGTGCTGCGCGTCGACCTGCTGCAGCGCCCTTTGAAAGGACGCGTGGCCGGCGACCTTTGCCCCCAGCCGCCGGAACTGGCGTTGCCACATCGGGTAAAATTCGATCGGCAGCACCGACGCGTCATGGGTGAAATGCTCGAACACCGCCCGGTCGCTGCCGAGCAGCCGGTCGAGCATCGGCTCGCGGTAATTCTGGTTGCGGCTCCACAGGATATGATGGTGGGCGCGGGTGACATTCTGGATCGTATCGAGCTGGACGAAGCCGAGGCGGCGGATCGTGTCCGGCAGGTCGAGCGGACCGGTCGGGGCATCCGACAGGCCCTGCGCCTCGAGCCAGAGCCAGCGCGCCTGCCGATTGGGGATGCGCAGCGCCATGGTCAGACCGCGGTGGATTCGATATGGGCGACCTTGCGCTCCCGCCGCGTCGCCAGATAGCAGCCGGCGACGATCAGCAGGGTGCCGGACACCGTCGCCAGGGTGATCGGTTCGCGAAAGAACAGCCAGCCGAAGATCGCTGCCCAGATGAAGGCGCTATATTCGAGGTTGATCAGATTCTTCGCCTCGGCCCGCCGGTAGCCCCAGGCGATGAACACCGCCGCGATGATCGACAATATCGCGCCGGCGACGATCAGCGGCCAGTCGGCCTTGTCCGGCAGCACCGCAAAGAAGGGAGCGAGCAGCAGAAAGGCGCCGGCGACGATCAGATTCTGGGAGAAGCTGATCTCGATCGGACCGGCGAGCAGCGCCTGCCGCCGCTGGATTACCAGGTTGCCGGCATAGAGCACCGCCGACAGCAGGATCGCGCCGATGCCGAGCAGCGCGGCTTCATCATAGTCCCCGGTGGCGCGTCCCCCGGCAATCACCAGCACGCCGCCGAAGCCGAGCGCCGAGGCGTAGATAGCGTTGCGATGGATCGTCTCGCCGAGAAACACCGCGGCGAGATAGAGAGCGATGATCGGTGCGATGAAGGACAGCGCAATGGCCTCGGCCAGCGGCACCCGCGCCAGACCCCAGAAGAACAGATAGGACATGAAGACGACGATGATGCCGCGCTGCAGATGCACCTTGCGCGCTTCGGGGCCGGGCATTTTCGGCCGACGGGCAAAGAAGACCAGCGAGACGAGGACCAGCGAAGCCAGCACCCGCCAGAGGATCGCGTTATAGGCACCCATGCTGATCGCCAGGCTTTTCATCACGACATCCATCGACGCGAAGGCGAGCAGGCCGACCAGCACCGACCCGACCGGCAGCAGCGGCACGTTTTCGTCAGCATGTACAGAGGCCGGTTCGAGGTCAGGCATATTTCATTCCATCAATATAACCGGGTGCGCAGTCGCCACACCAAGTGCTTCGACAGGCTCAGCACGAACGGTCTTTGAGCCGCCTGCTTATGCCCCAGCAACCGGCAATGGCAAGCGCGATCAGAGGCCCATCTGCCGGACGGCGAGATCGCGCATGATTTCTTCCGAGCCGCCGCCGATCGCCATTACCTTGACCTCGCGGTAGAAGCGCTCGACCGGGTTGCCGCGCAGATAGCCGGCGCCGCCGAGGATCTGCATCGCCTCGCTGGCGCAATATTCGAGATCCTTGGTGGCGCTGAACTTGGCCTTGCAGATCTGCGCGACCGGCATCTCGCCCTGTTCGGCGAGCCAGCAGATCTGGTTGAGCCAGGCGTCGAGCCGGTCGATGCGGGCCGACATCTCGGCGATCTTGTGGCGGATCACCTGGTGGCGGATCAGCGGCTTGCCGAAGGTTTCGCGCTGCTGCGCATAATCGATCGCATATTCGAGCAGCACCCGCATCATGCCGAGGCTCTGCGCGACCATGCCGAGCCGCTCGTGGTTGAAATTGTGCATGATCTGGATGAAGCCGCGGCCCTCTTCGCCGAGCATGTTCTCGGCCGGAACGCGGACTTCGTCGAAATAGAGCGAGGCCTGGTCCGACGCCCACCAGCCCATTTTCTTGTCGAGCGCGCTGCGCGAAAAGCCCTCGGCATCCTTGTCGACCAGGAACAGCGAGATGCCGTTCAACCCCTCGCCGCCGGTGCGGGCGCCAATGACATAATAGTCGGCGGTCATGCCGCCGGTGATGAAGGTCTTGGCGCCGCTGATCACCCAGTGGTTGCCGTCCTGCCGCGCCGTGGTCTGCATGTTGGCGACGTCGGAGCCGCCGCCGGGCTCGGTGATGCCGAGGCTGGAGCCCTTGTGCCCGAGCACGATATCCTTGAGGATGCGGTCCTTGATGTCTTCGGACGCCAGCTTGTGGATCGGGCCGATCGAGATCGAGCGGCCGCCGAGCGCGGCGAGCGTGCCGCCATTGTGGGCGCGGGCGGCCTCCTCGCCCCAGGCGGCGCGCATGAAGATGTCGTCCATGCCGAGCCCGCCATATTTCTCGTCGACGCCAAAGCCCCAGACGCCGAGCGCGCCGACCTTCTGGTGCATCTCCCAGGGGATTTCGCCGGCCTCGTCCCATGCGTTGGCATGCGGCTGCAGTTCGGTTTCGATGAAGCGGCGGCAAGTGGCGCGGAATTCACGGCGTTCGTCATTGTCAAAGGGGCGTAGCATGTCTCTCTCCCAAGAGTTTAATCAGTTGATTAAAACTCTATCGCTTCCAGCGCGGAACGCAAGGGGGATGGGAGGGAAACCGGGCGACGGGTCGCTCGGTCGACATAGACATGGGTGAAGCTGCCGGCGGCTGATGCGCTGTCCTCGTCGCCGCGGAACAGGCCGACGCCATAGGTGACGCTGCTGGTGCCGAGCCGGTCGACGCGGATGCGGGCCATCACGTCATCGGGAAAGGCGATCGGGGCGAAATAGTCGCAGCTGGTGTTGACGACCAGCCCGATGGTGGCGCCGCCGGTGATATCGAGGGCGCCCTGCTCGACCAGATAGCGGTTCACCGCGGTGTCGAACCAGAAATAATAGATGGCGTTGTTGACATGGCCATAGGGGTCATTGTCGTTCCAGCGGGTGGTGATCAGCGAGCCGGCGCGATAGTCGGCGCGGACCGGCGGTGCGGCCCGCTCGGCTTTACCAGGCGGCATCGTAGATCCTCTGCGCGTCGGCCTGGGTCAGTTCCCTGGGGTTGTTCATCAGCAGGCGGGTCTGCAGCATCGCCGCTTCCGCCAGTTCGGCGGTCGCCTCCTGCTTTATGCCGATCTCGCGCAGCTTGCGGGGCGCCTTAACCTTGACCGCGAGCGCTTCGAGATAGTCGATCAGCTGCTGCGCCCTCGCCTCGTGGCTGTTCTCGCTGCCGCGCGGCACGTCCAGCGCATCGGCCAGCTGGGCGTAGAGCGGCGCCGCGGCCTCGAGATTATACTGCATCACATAGGGCATGACCAGCGCGTTGGAGAGGCCGTGCGGGACATGATAGATGCCGCCGAGCGGATAGGCGAGCGCGTGGATCGCGCCGACCGGTGAATTGGCAAAGGCCTGGCCGGCGAGCATCGAGCCGCGCAGCATCGCCTCGCGGGCCTGCATATTCTGTCCGTTGGTACAGGCGGTTTCGATATTGCCGGTGAGCAGTCTGAGCGCCTCGATCGCGAGCATGTCGGAGACCGGGTTCTTGGCGTGGCGACCGGTGAAGGCCTCGATTGCGTGGACCATCGCGTCGATCCCGGTGGCAGCGGTGACGGCGGCGGGCAGGCCGAGGGTCAGCGCCGGGTCGAGCAGCGCGACGTCGGCGAACAGATAGGGCGAGACGATGCCCGCCTTGGTGGTTTCGCCGGTGGTCAGGATCGAGATCGCGGTGACCTCCGAGCCGGTGCCGGAGGTGGTCGGGATCAGGATCGTCGGCAGGCCCTTGCGCTGCAGCGCACCGACACCGTAGATCTCGGCCAGCGGCTGGGCGTTGTCGACCGCGAGCGCGGCGACGACCTTGGCGGTGTCGAGCGAGCTGCCGCCACCGAGGCCGATGACGATATCCACACCCTTCGCTCTCGCCGCTTCGATGGCCTGCAGCACAATGGCTTCCGGCGGGTCGGCGACCACGGCGTCGAAAATGACCGCGTCAAGCCCGGCGTCGGCCAGTGTCCGCTCCACCGGAGCGATCAGGCCCGCCGCGACGATGCCCTTGTCGGTGACGATCATCGGTTTCGACGCGCGCAGGGCGGCGATCTGGGAGGGAAGTTCGCCGAGGCAGCCTTGCCCGAAATGGAGCACGGGAACGGTCTGGAAGATAAATTTTTTCATGCGGCCAGTCTTTTGCATCAATGCTTGTGCCGCGCAATAAAAAGGGGCCGGAAAACCGGCCCCTGATTGTCTGGTGACACGAAGTCACGCGATGATGGTGGCGCCTAGAACTTGCCGCGCAGGGTCAGGCCGTAGCTGCGGGGTTCCTGGACGAAAGCCGAGCGCGAACCGGACCGCAGCACCGTGTTGAAGGTGACACCGCGGGTCACTTCGTTGGTCAGGTTGGTCACGAAAGCCTCGATGCCCCACGTATCGTCCTGGCTGCCGATGCCGGCGCGCAGGTTGAGCTTGATGTTGCCATCCTGCTCGTCGAACGGAACCGGGATCATCGCTGCCAGATTGGCAGGATCGACGGCCTGGGTGGACGTCCGGCGATCGCTTTCGAACCGCATCTGCGCGTTCAGGAAATATTTCAGGTTGGTACCAATGTCATTGGCATAGGTCGCCCCTGCAATACCCACGATATCCGGAGCGTTGGTCAGCGAATTGCCGCACAATGCCACGACGTTCGGGTTGGTCTGCGTACCGGCGCAGTCCTGCGGATAGTTGGCATCGGTGAAGGTCAGCGCGGCGTTGACCGTGAAATGGTCGTCCGGACGGATCGTCGTTTCGATTTCCACGCCCTGGGTTTCCGCCTTCGGAACGTTGAAGGTCTGGAACTGCGCACCGGTGAATTCGAGAACCTGGAAGTTCGAGAACTCCTCGCGGAAGGCCGCCAGGTTCAGGGTCACCGCATTGTCCAGGAACTTGGCTTTCAGACCAATTTCATAGGCATCGACTTCTTCCGAAAGGAACCGCGGATCCGCGCCGCCGGCCGCTGCCGTCGAATCGAGGTTGAAGCCACCCGACTTGTAGCCGTGGGTAAAGCTGGCATAGATGTTGATCGGATCGGCGAAGGCATAAGCCACCTTGCCGGTATAGATCAGCTCGGTGTCGCTGAACTTGCTGTTGAACGTGCGGGGCGATGGCAGCGCCGCTGCATAAGGCGCGTCGGCCGGCGAGGTGAAGGCAAAGCAACCCAGGCTGAAAAACGCGTTCTGCAGAGCGGCAGGAAGGCCGCTCAGGCCGCCACCGGGCGAAATCTGGCCGACGATTGCCGGGCAGACCGGATTGTTGTTCGGACCGGCCGCGTAACCGCCATCCTTGCTTTCGTCGGAATAGCGGAGACCAACGGTCAGTTCGAGGCCATCGGTCACTTCCAGCGTGTTGTGGGTGAAGATCGACCAGCTTTCGCTGTTCTGCGAATATAGATTGTTGTTGGTGATGGTCGCAGGATCAAAGCCGGTGATGTTCTGCAGCGGCGTGGCGCCAAAGAAGATCGGGCTTGCCGGGTTCAGGCTGGCACCGCCGGTGGCACCGGCGAGGATCGCGCCGACCAGCTGGTCATAATCTTCGCCGAGCGCGAAGGACACGTCCTGCGAGATATCTTCCTTGGAATAATAGCCGCCGACCAGCCAGTTCAATGCACCGCCGAACGCCTGTCCCTGCACCCGCAATTCGTGGGTCATGGTTTCGATCGAGGTGAAATTGTCGGTGACGTTGAAGACATCGAGGCCCGAGAAGTCGGAGTCATAGGCCTCGCTGGCGTCATATTCGCGATAGGAACCGATGTAGATCAGGTCCGCGCTGTCGCCGAGCGGCACTTCGACCTCGCCGGTGACGCCCCACTGGTCAAAATTGGTCCGTGGCGCGAAATTGGCGGTCGCGATGCGATTGTCGACGGCGCGTTCTGCGGTCGTCGTGTCGAACGGGTTAACCGCCACATCCGGGGCTGCCATGCCGCCGCGCGGGCCAAGGCCGACCGCCGCAAACAGGCCAGCGGTTTCCAGCGGCGACTGATAGACTTCGACCGGCGTGCAGCAGCCGGCGGAGCTCTTGGCATAATCGCCGATCAGACGGCCGCGAATGCCGCTGTCGGTTTCGAAACCGAGCTGGCCACGCACCAGATACTGGTCGGTGCCATTCGATTCGCCGATTTTCGCGCCGGTCGGGTCGACCACGGTAACATAGCCGTCACGCTCCCGATAGGCACCGGTGACGCGCAGCGCCAGACTGTCCTCGACGATCGGCACGTTGACCGCGCCCTGAACGCTCATCAGGTCGCGATTGCCGTAAGTCGCGTTGGCAAAGCCGCCAAATTCGCTCAGATCCGGGCGGACATTGGTGATGTTCAGCGCACCGGCGGAGGTGTTGCGACCGAACAGCGTGCCCTGCGGGCCGCGCAGCACTTCGACGCGTTCGACGTCGACAAATTCGGACAGCGCAACACCGGGACGCGACTGATAGGCGCCGTCGATGAAGATGCCGACGGCCGATTCAAAACCGATATTGTTGGAGGTCGTGCCGACGCCGCGAATCCGCAGCACCACCGAGCCCGACGCCAGCTGGGCGTTGGAGGTGGAGAAGCTGGACGATACGTTGGTGATCTGGCCGACGCTGACAACGCCCTGGCGTTCCAGCTGAACCGGGCTGACCGCGGTCACCGCCAGCGGAATGTCCTGGACATCCTGCGCGCGGCGGGTGGCCGTCACGATGATGACATTTTCGTCGTAGGTTTCGGCGTCCTGGCCGGCATCCTGCGCATAGGCGGGGGCTGTCATGGCTGTCGTGCAGAGGGCCGTCATGAGAATTTTATGGATGGTTTTCATTGATATACTCCGATTGAACTCAGTCTCGGCCGCGCCAATGTCCTGGGGGATGGCTTGCTTTTCCGACGACTGCGGCGGCGTCCGTCGTTTAATTGCACCGTTAAATCAAGCGCAGTGGGGGCGAAACGGGCCGATTGGCAGTCGTGTGTTGCGAATATGTTACATTCCGAGACAAGAAAAACCGGGGATGCGGGCGCGATTGACGCGGCAGCGATGCTGAAAGGGCACGCCGGTTTCTCGCAGAGGCCGTAACGGCGGCGATGGTCGGCGGCGGCTCGCGCGATGATCGCAAAACCGGAGATCCGGCCGGCAGGCCGTGCGCGACCGACTGGCCGATCCGCTGGGGCGCCTGTCCCCCTGACCTGGTTGTGCATAGCGGAAAATGCCATTGCTGTTGATCCGGCCATCGCCCTCACTGCTGCGACAGAATTAGGGACGACCGGCCGACCATCACCCGGTTTCCGGATGAAATCGCTCTTGGCGACCCATATGATCATCGCTAGGGGGAGACCGAACCCAAGATTTAAGGACATCCTATGCCGCAACTCATCCTGCTTCGCCACGGCCAGTCGCAATGGAATCTTGAAAACCGCTTTACCGGCTGGTGGGATGTCGACGTCACCGAAAAGGGTGTCGAGGAAGCCAAGGCCGCCGGGCAACTGATGAAGGAACGCGGCATTGATCCGGACGCCTGCTTCACCAGCCTCCAGACACGGGCCATCAAGACGCTCAATCTGGCGCTGGAAGAAATGGGCCGCCTGTGGCTGCCGGTGGAAAAAAACTATCGGCTGAACGAACGCCATTACGGCGGACTGACCGGCCTCGACAAGCAGGAGACGCGGGACCAGCATGGCGACGAGCAGGTTCATATCTGGCGGCGCAGCTTCGATACGCCGCCGCCGCCAATGGCATCCGACAGCCCCTACCAGATGTCCAACGACCCGCGCTACAAGGGTATCGAGGTTCCCGCGACCGAAAGCCTGAAGGACACGATCGCCCGCGTCCTGCCCTACTGGAAGAGCCGGATTGCCCCCGAATTGCAGAACGGCAAGCGGATCCTGATCTCTGCCCATGGCAACAGCCTGCGGGCGCTGGTCAAGCATCTGTCCAAGATTCCCGACGACGAGATCACCGGGCTGGAAATCCCGACGGGACAGCCGATCATCTATGAACTGGATGATGATCTCAACGAGATCGAACGCTATTATCTGTCCGATCGTTAGGCCGAACCCGGCGATGCAGCGAGGCACGACAAGGTGCATTGCCTTCGCACCCATTCCCCACTAAACGGCATTGCTTCCGCAGCATTTGTCAGGGGCAAAAATGGTCGAAGCACCTCCTCCGGTTGGAATCATCATGGGCAGCCAGTCCGACTGGGCCACCATGAAACTCGCGAGCGACATTCTCGACAAGCTGCAGGTGCCGCATGACGTACAGATCGTGTCCGCACACCGCACGCCCGGCCGCCTCTACGACTATGCGACATCGGCGGCGGACCGCGGCCTGCAAGTGATTATTGCCGGCGCCGGCGGGGCCGCGCACCTTCCCGGCATGGCGGCGTCGATGACCCGTATTCCGGTGCTCGGCGTGCCGATCCAGTCGAAGGCGCTGAGCGGCATGGACAGCCTGCTGTCGATCGCGCAGATGCCCGCCGGCGTGCCGGTCGGCACCCTGGCGATTGGTGAAGCGGGGGCCAAGAATGCGGCGCTGCTGGCGGCCGCGATCCTGGCCAATTCGGACCCCGCCCTCGCCGAGCGGCTGGACGCGTGGCGCGCGGAACAGACCGAAGCGGTCGCCGACCGGCCCGAGTAGCCCGGATCGTGACCCCCCTTTCCCCCGGATCAACCATCGGCATATTGGGCGGCGGCCAGCTGGGCCGGATGCTGGCGGTGGCTGCGGCGCAGCTCGGCTATCGCTGCCACATCTATGCTCCCAATGCCGACAGTGTGGCAGCGGAAGTTTCCGCCGCCTTCACCTGCGCCAAGGACGACGACATCGACGCCCTGAGCCGCTTTGCCGACAGCTGCGATGTCATCACCTTCGAATTCGAGAATGTACCCGTCGATCCGCTGCACCGGATCGCCGCCTGCGCGCCGCTGCATCCGCCGATTGCCGCGCTTGACATCGCGCAGAACCGGGTGGCCGAGAAGAATTTTGCCCGCGACCATGGCGGGACCACCGCGCCCTTTGCCGAGGTCACCGACCGCGCGGCGCTCGACAAGGCGATTGCCGAGATCGGCGCGCCGGCGATCCTGAAGACCATCCGCATGGGTTATGACGGCAAGGGCCAGTCCCGCATCCAGCCGGGCGACGATCTCGATACGCACTGGCAGGCGGTGGCGCAAAAGCCTTGCGTGGCCGAAGGCTTCGTGACCTTCGACCATGAATTTTCCGTCATCCTGGTGCGCGGCCGGGACGGCGAGATCCGCTTCTGGGACACACCCCATAACGTCCACGAGGACGGGATTCTGGCGGTTTCCACCGCTCCCGCACCCCGCGCGATATTGGCGCAACAGGATGCAGCACGCAGCCTGGCGGCAAGGATGGCCGAGGCGATGGGCTATGTCGGCGTGCTGACCTGCGAATTTTTTGCCACCGCCGAGGGGCCGGTGTTCAACGAGATGGCGCCGCGGGTGCACAACAGCGGCCACTGGACCATCGAGGGCGCGGTCACCAGCCAGTTCGAGAATCACATAAGGGCAATCTGCGGCCTGCCGCTGGGCGACACGGGTCTTGCGGCAAAACGGGTCGAAATGCACAATCTGATCGGTGCGCAGGCGGACGCGTGGCAGGCATTGCTGGCCGACGGGGCCAACCACCTGCATCTCTACGGCAAGGGCGAGACGAGACCGGGCCGGAAAATGGGCCATGTTACAAAATTGCATTTCTAATTTGCAGTCTGCCGGAACTGCGCTAGGCGTCGCCCATGAACCATCCTGAAATCATCTTCTTTCTCGCCCGCGCCGACAACGGCGTGATCGGCGATGGCGACAGCATTCCCTGGCACCTGCCCGAGGATCAGCGGCGATTCAAGTCGATGACCATGGGCAAGCCGATGGTCATGGGGCGCAAGACCTTCGACAGCCTGCCCGGACTGCTGCCCGGCCGGCGGCATATCGTGCTGACCCGCGACACCGACTGGGAAGCCGACGGCGCGGAAGTGGCGCACAGCGTGGCAGAGGCGCTGAAAAAGGCCAATGCCCCGCATATCGCGGTGATCGGCGGCGCCCAGATCTACAAGGCGTTTCTGGCCAAGGCCGACCGCATCGAACTGACCGAGGTGCATGACAAGCCGGCGGGTGATATCAAGCTTGCCGCGTTTGACGGCGCCGCCTGGGACGAGATCGCGCGCGAGGATCATGAGGCGAAAAACGGCAAGCCCGCCTACAGCTTCGTCACCCTGAAGCGAAAAGCGCCATGAAGAAGGTCGCGCTGGCCCTTCTCGGTCTCGTCGCGATTGCCATCATTGCCTTCCTGATCTTCGGGCCCGCCTGGTTCGAAAAGCAGACCAACATGGTCGACGGCAAGCCGTTGCCGGAAATCAGTGCCGAGGCGCAGCGGCTGCACGACAGCCTGATGATCGTCGACCTGCACGGCGACACCCTGCTGTGGCAGCGCAAGATCACCGACAGCGTCAACTATGGCCATATCGACCTCAAGCGCATGCAGCAGGGCAATGTCGGGCTGCAGGTCTTCTCCAGCGTCAGCAAGACGCCGCGCGGCCAGAATTACGACAGCAACAGCGCCGACACCGACAATATCACCTTGCTGGCAATCACTCAGCTGCAGCCGATGCGGACCTGGTTCTCGCTGCTCGAGCGGCAGCTCTATCACGGCCAGAAGCTCGATCGGGCGGTGAAGGATTCGGCCGGGGCGCTGGCCAAGGTCAGCAACGCGGCCGATGTTGACGGGCTGGTCGAGTTCCGCGCCCGGACCGGGAAACCGATCGGCGTGCTGTTCTCGGCGGAGGGCCTGCAGACGCTGGAAGGCGAGCGGGAGAATCTCCAGAACCTTCATGATTCCGGGATGCGGATGGCCGGGCTGGTGCATTTTTTCGACAATGAACTGGCCGGTTCGATGCACGGCGAGAAGAAGGGCGGGCTGACCCAATTCGGCCGGACCATCCTCCGCGACATGGAGCAGAAGGGTATGATCGTCGATATCGCCCATTCCAGCCATGCGACGGTCGCCGACATATTGAAGATGGCGCGGCGCCCGGTGGTCTCCAGCCACGGCGGCGTGCAGGCGGTGTGCGGCGTCAACCGCAACCTCACCGACGCGGAAATCAGGGGCGTGGCCGCGACCGGCGGGGTCATCGGCCTGGGCTACTGGGACGGCGCGATGTGCGATACCGATCCGGCGACCGTGGCCAAGGCGGCGAAACATGTCCGCGACCTGGTGGGGATCGAGCATGTCGCGCTGGGCAGCGATTTTGACGGCGCGGTGACCACGCGCTTCGACACCAGCGGCATCGTTCAGATCACGCAGGCGCTGATGGATGCCGGCTTTGCCGAAGCGGAAATCCGGGCGGTGATGGGACTGAACGCGCTCCGGGTAATCAAGGCGGGCATCGAGCCCCTGCCAAAGACCGCCGCGCCACCGCAAGGCAAGGTTACCCCGGCGACCCCGCTGGTGGTCAAGCCCGGTGCCGATGCCCGCAACCTGGTCACCGAATAGAGCGCGGTCGCGTCCGGCATGACGAACTTGTTGAATGAAATGCAAAAGCCCGCGATAGCGACTCGATGATCAGACTGAACGGACAAGACCGGATCGAGGGCGCGCTGCGCGGGGCGATTCTGGCGCTGGGCAATTTCGACGGCTTCCATTTCGGCCACCAGGCGGTCGCCGGCAAGGCGCTGAGCTGGGCGCGGGAGGAAGGCCGGCCGGCGATCATCGCCACCTTCGATCCGCATCCGGTACGCTTTTTCAAGCCCGACCTGCCGCCCTTCCGGCTAACCTCGCTCGACCAGCGCCAGCGCCTTTTCTGCGACGCCGGGGCGAGCGCGATGCTGGTCTTGGAATTCAATGGCGGGCTGGCGGGGACGACGGCCGAGGATTTCATCACCGAACTGCTGGTAGACCGCTTTGGCGCGGCCGGCGTGGTCACCGGTGCGGATTTCACCTTTGGCAAGGGTGCCAAGGGCAATGTCGAGATGCTCCATGCCGTCGGTGCCGAGCACGGGCTGAAAAGCGAGGCGGTCCGGCCGATCAGCGACAGCGACGATGTCATTTCCTCCAGCCGGATCCGGGCGGCGCTGAAAGAGGGGCATTGCGAGGAAGCGGGCCGCCTGCTGACCCGGCCGTTCGCGATCCAGGGCGAGGTGATCCACGGCGACAAGAACGGGCGGCAGCTTGGCTACCCCACCGCCAATATCGACATGGGCCAGTATCTGCGGCCCAAATATGGCATCTATGCGGTCAAGGGCAGGCTGCCCGACGGGCGGGTGCTGAACGGCGCGGCCAATCTGGGCATTCGCCCCAGCTTTGATCCGCCGAAGGAATTGCTCGAGCCCTATTTCTTCGATTTTGCCGAAGATCTCTATGGCCAGACGATCGAGGTGGAACTGCACCATTTCCTCCGCGGCGAACAGAAGTTCGACGATCTGGAGGCGCTGAAGGCGCAGATGGAGAAGGATTGCGAGCGGGCGAGGATGCTGCTTGCATGAAGCGAACACTGCTCTGGGGCGTCGGCGGTTTGTGGATGCTACTGGTGCTCTTGTTCCTGCTCAACCATTCGCGCTGGGCCTCCGAGCCGCAAGGCAGGCTCAAGATGATCGCGCATCGCGGCGTCCACCATCTCCATGATCCGTCCGGCGTCGGCAGGGATGACTGTACCGCCGTGCGGATGCTGGCGGGCCAGGACAAGCTCGAGATATTTGAAAATACCGTCCATTCGATCCGCGCTGCGGTGAGCGCCATGGCGGACATGGTCGAGGTCGATGTCGCGCCGACCCGCGATGGCCGGATGGTCCTGTTTCACGACTGGACGGTCGATTGCCGGACCGACGGCAAGGGCGATACCCGCGACCTGACGCTGGCTCAGCTGAAGCGGCTCGATATCGGCCACGGCTATAGCGCTGATGGCGGCAAGAGCTTTCCGCTGCGCGGCAAGGGCGTCGGCAAGATTCCGACCGTGGAGGAGGCGCTGGCGGCGGAGAGCGGCAAGCCGTTCCTGTTCAATTTCAAGTCCAAGGACGCGGCCGAGGCCGACCAGCTGGCGGCGATCCTGAAGGCGGCCGGGCGCGACCCGGTCGCGGAAGGTGACGGCTTTTACGGGGCGGAGGGTCCGGTGCAGCGGATGCGCCGGCTGTTCCCCGGCGCCTGGGCTTGGACGACCGACGAGATCAAGGCCTGCACCAAAGATTATGCCTGGATGGGCTGGCTGGGGATCATGCCGAACAGCTGCCGCGAGCGCACGCTGTTGGTGCCGCTGGATTATCAGTGGGTGATGGCCGGCTGGCCCAATCGCACGATTGCGCGGATGGAGGCGGCCGGGACGCGGATCCTGATCACCGGTCCAATGGACAAGGACCGCTCCGGCCGCGGCCTGACCCAGGGCGCGCAACTCACCGAGATTCCGAGCAACTATAATGGCTATGTGATGGTCGAGGATATCCGGCAGGTCGGGCCGGCGCTGGTGCGCTGATCGCCTATGCCCGTCGGTCCGGAGCCTGTCGAGCCAAGGGCCAGGCTTGCCGGGGAGTGCCGTTCGTCCCGAGCTCGTCGAAGGGCGCCTTGCGACGAGAGGCGTGGTTCGACAGGCTCACCACGAACGGCAGGAAGGCAACTAGCAGCAGGAAGGCAGCCGGATCGGGGCGCGGGGATTGCCGGGTTGAGCAGCCCTACTCGTCATTGCGAGCGGAGCGAAGCAATCCAGGGCGCCGCTTGCCGCTCTGGATTGCCGCGGGCTTTCAGCCCTCGCAATGACAAGCCTATTTGAAGGTTCCCGCGCTGCACAAATCCCGCTTGCACCGGCGCCTCGCCTCCCCTAATCCCCGCGGTCATGACCGATCCCAAAGCAGATTATAAAGACACGGTTTTCCTGCCGAAAACCGATTTCCCGATGAAAGCCGGCCTTGCCCAAAAGGAACCGGCGATTTTGGAACGCTGGCAGCAGATTGGTCTCTATGAAAAGCTGCGCGAAACGCGGTTTGGGCGCGAAAAATTCATTCTGCATGATGGCCCGCCCTATGCCAATGGCAATATCCATATCGGCCACAGCCTCAACAAGACGCTGAAGGATCTGGTGGTCCGCTCGCAGTCTCTGCTCGGCAAGGACGCGCCGTTTGTGCCGGGCTGGGATTGCCACGGCCTGCCGATCGAGTGGAAGATCGAGGAACAATATCGCAAGAAGAAGCTGAACAAGGACGAGGTCCCGGCGAGCGAATTCCGCGCCGAATGCCGGACCTATGCCGACAACTGGGTCAATGTGCAGCGCGAGGAATTCAAGCGGCTCGGCATCCTGGCGCAGTGGGACAAGCCCTATCTGACGATGGACTATGACGCCGAGGCGGCGATTGTTGCCGAGCTATTGAAGTTCGCCGAAGCGGGGCAATTGTACCGCGGGGCCAAGCCGGTGATGTGGTCGCCGGTCGAGAAGACCGCTCTGGCCGAGGCCGAAGTGGAATATGAGGATATTGTCTCGACGCAGATCGATGTGGCGTTTGAGATTGTTGAAGCGCCGAAGGCGCCGGAACTGGTGGGTGCGCATGCGGTGATCTGGACCACGACACCTTGGACGATTCCGGTTAATCAGGCGCTCGCTTATGGGGCGGATGTTGAATATGTTTTGGTAGGCGAGCATCAAGGACCAAAATACCTAGTCGCGAAAGCTCTGGTTGAATCCGGTGAACTATATGGCCGTTTCCTCGCTCAAGAGGCGACCGAAATCGCTTGGCAAGGCAAAGGCTCGCAACTCGCCGGTGCCATCGCCAAACACCCGATGGCCGACAAATTCCCGGACAGTGAATTCTATACCAAGCCCCGCCCGTTTCTCGACGGCTCGCATTTCGTCACCACCGATGCCGGTACCGGGCTGGTGCATATGTCGCCCGATCATGGCGAGGATGATTTCATTCTGTGCAAGGCCAATGGCATCAACCCGGTGTTCGCGGTCGAGGCCGATGGTGTCTATCGCGAGGACTGGGAATGGCTGCCGCGCGGCGACGAGCGTTCCGGCGGGGTGATCAACAAGAATTTCAATGGCCCCGATGGCCCGATCTGTTCGGACTTGCGCGAAGCGGGCGCGCTGCTCTCGGCCAGCGCCGATTTCACCCACAGCTATCCGCACAGCTGGCGGTCCAAGGCGAAGATCATCTATCGCTGCACGCCGCAATGGTTTGTGCCGATGGATGCGCCGCTTTCGGCCCCTCCACCGTCTTCGACGGTCCCCCTCCCCACGCCTTCGGCGCAGGGAGGAAATGGGGATGCATCCTCCCTGGCGCGCAGCGACGGGGAGGGGGACCATGCGCAGCATGGTGGAGGGGCCACCCTCCGCGATGTCGCGCTGGACGAAATCCGCAACAAGGTCCGCTTTGTGCCGGAGCGCGGGCGGCGGCGTCTCGAATCAATGGTCGAAGGCCGGCCCGACTGGGTGCTGTCGCGCCAGCGGGCGTGGGGCGTGCCGATCGCGCTTTATGTTGATCGCAAGAGCGGCGAATATCTCAACGATCCGGCGGTCAATGCGCGGATCATTGCCGCATTCAAGACCGGCGGGGCCGATGCCTGGTTCAATGCCGACCATCAGCTGTTTCTCGGCAACGACCATGCGCTCGACGATTATGAAGTGATTACCGACATTCTCGACGTCTGGTTTGACAGCGGCTGCACCCATGCCTTTGTGCTGGAAAGCGGCAAATGGCCTGAGCAGCAGTCGCCGGCCGATCTCTATCTGGAAGGCAGCGACCAGCATCGCGGCTGGTTCCAGTCGAGCCTGCTCGAAACCTGCGGCACGCGGGGCCGGGCGCCCTACAAGGCGGTACTGACCCATGGCATGACGCTCGACAAGACCGGCAAGAAAATGTCGAAGTCGCTCGGCAACACGCTCGATCCGAAGAAGATCATCGATGTGCAGGGCGCGGATATATTGCGGCTGTGGGCGGCGAGTGTCGATTTTACCGAGGATCACCGGATCGGTGACGAGATCCTGAAGGGGGTTTCGGACAGCTACCGGAAGCTGCGCAACACCTTCCGCTACATGCTGGGCGGCCTTGGCGATTATACCGAGGCCGAGCGGGTGGCGGTGGCCGATATGCCGGAGCTGGAACGCTATATCCTGCACCGGCTGGCGGAGGTGGACGCGGAGCTGAAGCGGCATGTCAACGATTTCGCCTTCGGTCCCTATATGCGGGTGCTGAACGCCTTTGCCCAGGAAGACCTGAGCGCCTTCTTCTTCGATATCCGCAAGGATTGCCTCTATTGCGATGCGCCGGATGATCCGAAGCGCATGGCCTACCGCACGGTGATGGATATCTTGTTCCACGCCCTCACCCGCTATATCGCGCCGGTGCTGGTGTTTACCGCCGAGGAAATCTGGCAGAGCCGGTTCCCGGACGAGGCGGATTCGATCCATCTGAAGGAATGGCCCGAGGTTGATGCGGGCTGGTCCGACACCGGCCTTGCGGACAAATGGCAGAAGATTCGCGATGCCCGCGAGAAGGTCACCGAGGCAATCGAACCGTTGCGACGCGAAAAGACGATTCGCTCCAGCCTGGAAGCCGAAGTCGTCTATCCGATGAGCGATCTGCCGATCAGCACGGACGAATTTGCCGAGCTGGCGATTGTCGCAAAGGTCAGCGATGGTGGCGAAATCGCCGTCACCAAGACCGACAACCACAAATGCGGCCGCTGCTGGCGACTGCTGCCGGAAGTGGATGAGGATGGCATGCTGTGTGATCGTTGTGCGGAGGTGCTGGCGTGAACAGAACCAGCCGCATCCTCCTGAAAATATCCGACAAGCAATTCCTTGCACGAAGGCCGTCATTGCGAGCACAGCGAAGCAATCCAGAGCGGCACACACCGGCGATAGCGGATAGACGCCCTGGATTGCCGCGTCGCCTGCGGCTCCTCGCAATGACGCTGCTGGCCCTGCCCCTGTGTCTCGACTGCGCTCCGCACGAACGGAATATGATATGACCGACCAAATCACCAAATACCGCCGCGCCGGCCTGATCATCGCCTTTCTGATCTTTGTCCTCGACCAGGCGAGCAAGTTTGGCGTCATGCAGCTGCTGCAGCTGCCGGCGCGCGGACAGATCGAGCTGGTGCCCTTTTTCAACCTGACCTGGGCGGAAAATTACGGCGTGTCGATGGGCTTCCTGACCGCCTCCACCGATTTCCAGCGCTGGGCGCTGGTCGCGCTGACCGGGCTGATCGGCATCGCGGTGTTTGTCTGGATGAACCGGGAAAGGGCCAAATGGGACATTGTCGCGCTCGGCATGATCCTCGGCGGGGCGATGGGCAATATCGTCGACCGCGCGCGGCTCGGCTATGTCGCCGATTTTGCCGACCTGCATGTCGGCGATTTCCGGCCATTCCTGATTTTCAACCTGGCCGACGCCTGCATCAGCATCGGCGTCGTAATCCTGCTTGCACGGGCGCTGCTAATCCGCGAAAAGACGGGCGAGACAAAAGACAATGTTCAGCTTGACGAAAGTTGACCTGTGTCAGGAGCGCGCTATCAGGCTCCACAAGAGATTTTTGAGGGACAATATCATGCGTAAATCGACCGTCGCCATCAGCCTTGTTTCGCTGGCCAGCCTGACCGCCTGCGGCTCGAGCGGGCTGTTCGACCGTGACCGGCCCGATGAATTCGCCGTTTCGCGCCAGCCGCCGCTGGTTATCCCGCCCGATTTCACGCTGGTCCCGCCGCAGCCCGGCCAGCCAAGACCCCAGACCGGCGGCGTGCAGCAGCAGACGCTGGAAGCCCTGTTCGGCGGCCCGCAGGCGCGCAGCATCACCGAATCGGCGGTGGTCGGACAGGCCGGCGAAGCCGATGCCGGCATCCGCTCCTCGGTCGGTGATCCCGATACCTATACGGTCGACAAGGGCAGCGTCACCCGCGACATCATCGCCGCACCGGAAGGCGACGGCCAAAACGCCCAGGCGGCCGTACCGGAATAGTCGTTCCCCTGCACAGGCAGGGGTCCATCCAGTGTCATCAAGGTAGGTGAATCTGGCTGAAGGGCTTCGGTGCTTGAGCCGGCAGAATGTTATTCCATAGATAACGCATGAAGACTGTGGTTCAGGAGATGGGCCGTCAAACGAGTCACGCGCCTCGCTTGACCCTGCGCACGGGCACGGGTTCCTGCCTATCCAAACCTTCTCCCGTGAGGGAGAAGGATAGGGAGGCTTATGAGCGAAGCGAATTAGCCGGACTTGGATGAGGGTGTTCTGCCCTCTGGAGTGTCGTACACCCTCACCCAGCTACGACTAGCAAACAAGTTTGCGAGTCTGCGCAACCAGTTTGATGACGGAAAAAGACCCGGTGCCCGTATCAATCGGGAATAGCGATTGTCTTGGTTCTTGCATTGCCGCCCCGGACAATTGCGAGCGATGTCTTGGGCAGCCCGAGCGCCTTGGACAGCAGTTTCAAAACGGCCGCATTGGCTTTCCCATCCTCTGGTGTAGCGGTAACGCGGACCAGCAATATGCCGCATGGCCCATTCTTGTCCGGCATGCTGATGCTATTTTCTCCCGCATTCGGGGTGACTTTGACGGTCAGCTCACCGCCACTGACGAGCGACAATATTTCTTCGCGAGGCGAGAACAGGGTTTTCTTGGCCATTATCATACCTGACTGATGCGGTTCCTTCTCACGTGAGGGAGAAGGATACAGAGGCTTATTCGCGAAGCGGATTAGCCGGCGTTGGATGAGGGTGTTCTTCAATCCGAAGAGCAGTGCACCCTCATCCAACTGCGCCTAATTCGCTCCGCTCATAAGCCTTCATATCCTTCTCCCTTAAGGGAGAAGGTAAAATTACCTAATGCCGGAAATGCCGCATGCCGGTGAACAGCATCGCGAGGCCGGCTTCGTCCGCCGCGGCGATCACCTCGTCGTCGCGGATCGAGCCGCCGGGCTGGATCACCGCGGTCGCGCCCGCCTCGACCGCGGCCATCAGGCCGTCGGCGAAGGGGAAGAAGGCGTCGGAGGCGACCGAGGAGCCGATCGTGCGGGCCTCGTCCCAGCCGGCTTTCTCCGCGGCATCGCGGGCTTTCCAGGCAGCGATGCGCGCCGATTCGAGGCGGTTCATCTGTCCCGCGCCGACACCCGCAGTGGCGCCGCCCTTGGCATAGACGATGGCGTTGGACTTGACATGCTTGGCGACCGTCCAGGCGAACAGGCAGTCGGCCAGTTCCTGGTCGCTCGGCTGGCGCTTGGTGACGCATGTCAGCTCATCTTGCGAGACCTGGCCATTGTCGCGGCTCTGCAGCAGATAGCCGCCAGCGATATTCTTCACGTTCATGCCGGTCCGCGCCGGATCGGGCAGCTCGCCGGTCAGCAACAGGCGCAGGTTCTTCTTCTTCGCGAAAATGGCCTTGGCCTCATCGTCGGCATCGGGCGCGCAGACGACTTCGGTGAAGATGCCGGTCATCGCTTCCGCCGCCGCCGCATCGAGCGGCCGGTTGACCGCGATGATGCCGCCGAAGGCCGAGACGCTGTCGCACGCGAGCGCCGCCTGATAGGCCTCGACGATACTGTCGGCGCTGGCGACGCCGCAGGGATTGGCGTGCTTGACGATGACCACGGTCGGCGGGCCGTCGCGAAATTCGCTGACCAGCTCCAGCGCCGCGTCGGCATCGTTGTAATTGTTGTAGCTGAGCGCCTTGCCCTGCAGCTGCTCGGCCTGGGCGATGCCGCGGGCCGAGGGGCCGTCGGGCAGATAGAGAGCGGCGCTCTGGTGCGGATTTTCGCCGTAGCGCAGCTCGACCGGGCGGCTCATGGTGAGCGGCAGCGTATCGGGGAACATCTTGCCCTGGTCGGCGAAACCGAACCACTGGGCGATCATGCCGTCATAGCTGGCGGTCGCGGCAAAGGCCTTGGCAGCCATGTTCTTGCGGAAGGCCAGCGAGGTGCCGCCGTCATTCTGCTGAAGCTCGGAGAGCAGGGTGGCATAATCCGACGGGTCGGTGACGATGGTGACGAAATCGTGATTCTTGGCGGCGCTGCGCACCATCGACGGGCCGCCGATATCGATATTCTCGATAATCTCGTCGCGCCCGGCGCCCCTGGCGACGGTCTGGGCGAAGGGGTAGAGATTGACGATCACCAGGTCGATGCCGGCGATGTCATGTTCCTCCATCGAGGCGACGTGGCCGGGATCGTCGCGCCGGGCGAGCAGGCCGCCGTGGACCTTGGGATGCAGGGTCTTGACCCGGCCGTCCATCATCTCGGGGAAATTGGTGACGTCGCTGATGTCCGCGACCTCGAGCCCGGCTTCGCGCAGGGCCTTGGCGGTACCGCCGGTCGAGATCAGGGCCACGCCCATCGCCGCCAGCTGCTGGCCGAGTTCGGCCAGGCCGCTCTTGTCCGAAACCGACAACAAGGCGCGCTTGATTTTGATATTCTCTGTCATTCTTACCCCATATGTTTGAGCAGCCAGCCGGTGGCACCGCCACCCCTGCCCACTGTTCCGGAAATTACCATCTGCCGGACGTCATGGCCAATGCCCATGCCGTTGACCCAGACGCTTTCTTCCAGTTGAATGTCTCCGCTGGTCGAGCGGAACTGCCATAGATTGCCGTCCGCCAAACGCAAGAGCACGCCCTTGCCTTCGGAAATCAGGTCGCTTTCGATATCGGGTCCGAGATGGAAGCGCAGCGCATAGGGTATATCCTCCTTGCGACGCCGGCGCTTCTTGCCGTCGGGGATCAGCATGTCCTCGCCGCGCAGCTCGAGACCATCCGAGCGCATGAGCAGCAGCCGCTTGTGGACAAGGCCGAAGCGGCGCGCATAGCCGTCGTGGCTGGCTTCCAGCCGGGTCGCGTTCTCGACATCGCGGCGGAAAAGCTCGACCTCGTTGACACCTCGGCCAAGCTTGCCTTCGGGGAGGATCGAGGTGCTGTTGCTGTCGGCGACGCAAAGCGTGCTGTGGGCGGCGGTGGTGCGCAGACCGCGCGCCAGTGCCGCCGGAATGGTCGCGCCGACCAGCCCGGCACCGCCGCAATTGCTGATGATCCGGCAGTCGCCGTTGGAAAATTCAAATGCCAGGGTCGAGGCGCAGCCGGCTACCGCCATGCGCGCGATCGGCGGCGGCGCGGCGTCGAGGATCAGCACTGATCGTCCGGAAGCCACGCGCTGATAGCCCCAATCGCGGGCCTGCCGCAGCGGCCGGGCGCGCACGCCGCTGGCCTCTACCACCTGCGCCACCTGTTCGGCGGACGTGGCGCCGCTGCCCTGCCAGTTGCCCATGGTCCCATCAAAATGAGTCAGCGCGGTCAGCGGCGGCACCGCCTGGTTGAGCGCTTCCTCGAGAAAGGCCGGCGGGTCCTCGTTGCGGGCCAGATAGACCTGTTTCAGCATCGACAGCAGGATCACCGCGTCGATCTGGTTGAGCGGCGAGCGCGAGACCGATCCGCCATCGGCAAAGAAAAATTCGCCCATCGCCTTTTGCAGTCCGGCCTCGCCGACGATCTGGCGGACGCGGCCTTCGGGCAGCAGCAGCGATGCGGCGACCACCCCGCTCCACGCCACCAGCCGGCCGAGGCTGGATTCCGCCTTGTCGGCGGTGCGGTCGAGATGGCGCGCGGTGCGGGCGATATGGTTGAGCAGCTTGGAGCGGTAGATCAGGTCACGGGAAGACAGGATCAGCGGCGCGTGGCTGGCCCAGATCATCAGCCGCCAGCCGCAATTGTCAGGCCGCCACGCGGGCTGGCGGATGACCGCGCCATTGGCATCGAGCCACTGGCTGACCAGCTGTTCCGCCACCGGCACCGCCTGGTCGCGGGACGCGGCGGTATCCAGGTCGCGCAGCCACTGGAAGCGGTGGACATAGTCCTCGAACTGGGGCGGCAGCCGGAGGTTGGCAAAGTCGATATTCTCGTGCGTCTTCTTGAGCCCGCGGAACAGGAAATGGCCGGCGCGCACCGCCATGCCCTGCACCCGGTCGCCCTCGACCGGATCGACCGGCACGGCGAGCAGCCGCAGCGGCAATTTCCCCGACAGGCGCAACCGGTGCATCGGCATCCGCCACGTCAGCCGATAATAGAGCATCGCCGCCTGCTCGGCGAGCGACTGGCCGCGGTCGCGGTCGTGGCGCAGCGTGAGGCTTCGCCCCTCTGGCGCGCTGTCATTCTCGTCGTGGGTGGCCGGATCGTCGGGGTCGCTGTCGCCCAGATCCAGCCGGTCAGCGCTCCCCGTGGTCATTCACCCCTCAGGCCGGCAATATTGGCGGCATAATGGTCGGGACCGCCGCGGAAGGTGGCCGTCCCGGCGACCAAAGTGTCGGCACCGGCGGCAATCGCCCTGGGGGCGGTGGCGAGATCGATGCCGCCGTCCACTTCCAGCCGGATGTCCTTGCCGGTGGCGGTGATGCGGCTGCGGATCGCCTCGATCTTGCGCAGCTGGCTGTCGATGAAGCTCTGTCCGCCGAAACCAGGGTTGACGCTCATCACCAGGATCAGGTCGAGATCCTCGATCAGATAGTCGAGCATGTCGAGCGGCGTCGCCGGGTTGAGCACCACGCCGGCCTGCTTGCCGAGCGCCTGGATCGTCTGCACCGTGCGGTGCGGATGCGGGCCGGCTTCGGGATGGAAGGAGATGATGTCGGCGCCGGCGTCGGCGAAGGCCTCGAGATACTGGTCGACGGGGGAGATCATCAGATGAACGTCGAACGGCTTGGCGCTGTGCGGACGCAGTGCCTTCACGACCGCCGGGCCGATGGTGATATTGGGCACGAAATGGCCGTCCATCACGTCGACATGAATCCAGTCGCAGCCGGCCCGGTCGATGGCCTGCACCTCTTCACCCAGACGGGCAAAATCGGCGGAGAGTATGGACGGGGCGATACGAATGCTGTCGGACATGGCGCTTCCTTAAACTTGTTCCGGCCCTAGAATTTTTGGACCCGGCAGGCAAGGCGCTAATCCGATGGTGCCACAGTCCCTTGTGGACAGATTGGGGACAGGTTCACAATATGTAGAATATCAGGATTTGCGGACCAGACGGGCGATGAAGAAACCGTCGACATGACCGGCTTCGGCCAGCGTCGTCGGCAACGTCCGGACGCAACCGTCATCGGTCGGCAGCAGCCCCTCGGGCAGCGCGTCGGCGGCGACCGGGTCGATGGCAAACTCGCCGTGACGCTCCAGGAAAGCCTCGATCTGCTCCTCGCCTTCCTCGGGTTCCAGCGAGCAGACAGCGTAGACCAGCGTCCCGCCCGGCTTGACCCATGGTGCGATCCGGTCGAGCAGCGCGCGCTGTGTCTCGGCCCGGTCGGCGATCTGGCGGGCGCCGATGCAGTGCAGCACATCGGGGTGGCGGCGGTAGATGCCGGTGGCGCTGCACGGCGCGTCGAGCAGGATGGCATCGGCGGGCTCGGCCGGCTGCCACTGCATCAGGTCGGCGATCACTTCCTCGGCCTGCAAGCCGGTGCGGTTCAGATTGTCCCGAAAACGCTCCATTCTTTTGGCGCTGCTGTCGACCGAGACCACGTTCCAGCCGTTGCTGGCCAGCTGCATGGTCTTGCCGCCGGGCGCGGCGCAGAGATCCAGGATCGTCTTGCCGTTCCCCTCTCCGAACAGCCGCGCGGGGATCGAGGCTGCCAGATCCTGCACCCAGAACTGCCCTTCATCGAAGCCGGCCAGGCCGGTGACCGGAAGATTTGGCAGCATCCGAAGATGTTTCGGGGCCAGCTGCACGCCTTCGAGCGCGCCGACGTCGTCGGTCCGGAAGCCGAGATCCAGCGGCGCGGGCCTGGCCCAGGCTGCATTGGCCGCAAGCGCGACATCCTCTCCCCAATTCTGTGTCCAGCGGTCCAGCGTTTCTCCGGGAATTTCGGGAAATTCGGGCAGTTTCAGCGCGCCCGATTCGACGCCGCGCATGACGGTCGAGAATACGCCGTGGACCAGCCGGCGCGGGCCGCCATGGACCAGCGGCAGAGCGGTCGAGATTGCAGCATGCTGCGGCGTATCCAGGATCAGCACCTGCGCCAGCGCGATCCGCAGTGCCATCCGCGGCTTGGCATCGTCGGCCAGCCGGTTGCGGGTGGCGCTGTCGATCATCGCGTCGAGCGCGGTCATCCAGCGCAGCACATTGGCGGCGATATTGTGGGCCAGCGCCTTGTCCGACGGATTGGAAAGCTTGCCTGTGGCAGCAGGCATCGCCTGGTCCAGCGTCTCTCCGCGCCGGCAGACCGCGTCGAGCAGGCGAATGGCGGACTGGCGCGTGGCGAGACCGGGGATGGCGTTATTGGGCTGGTTCATTGTTCGATTCCACGACGGCTTTAGATCGAGAACCCGGATGGCTCGCGCTGCCGCACCGCATAGACCTTCCCGCGTTTCGATCAAGCTTTTGCAATGAAACGCCGGGAACCGGAGGGACGGGAATCGCTGCATGCCTCCCGCTCCAGGCGATGGGCGCGAAGCCGCCATCAATCCGGTTGACATTAAGTCGATATATATCGATATAAATCGTCATGCGAAAACAGCGCGCTCCATCAAAGGCTACCAGACTGGCATTGACCGCCTTGCTCGATGCTTCGGACAGCCTGCATGGGTATGAAATCATGCAGGTCACCGGCATCAAGCCGGGCACGCTCTATCCGATGCTGGCGCGGCTGGCAGACCAGGCGCTGCTGGAATCGCAATGGCAGGAAGCGCCGGTCGACGGCCACCCTCCCCGCCATATGTACAGGCTGACCGACTCGGGCCGGGCGCTGGCGACCGATCTCGCCCGGGACGACCGCGGCAGGCCGCAGCCGGCACTGCGGGCGAAACCGACATGAGCCGGCGCGCCCTGCAGCGCATGGTCCTGTGGCTGGCCCCAGGTCATCGCAGGAGCTGGGCGCAGGCGATGGTCGCGGAGATCGCGGCAATCGAGGACCGAAGGGCCGCGACCCATTTTGCGCTCGGCTGCCTGGTTGCCTGCGCCCGCTTTCAACTCGAGCAGGAAATTTGGGCAAGAAGGATAGGGAGCGGGCTAGTGACGGACAGATTCTCGATTTTGACATTGGGATGCGGATTGGCGGGAGGACTCGTCGGCCTTTCCTATCTCCTGATCGCCGGCGCGCCGCTGACGATGGTGACCGTCAACGGCGCGGCGATCCTGATCGGCCTGTTCTTTGCTCTCGGCCTGCGCGCTTCGGTCCGGATCAACGATCAGGTCATTATGGGCGTCGCGTTCGCCGGCGCCCTCATCCTGCTGGGAACCGCGACATTCGGTCATGCCGTGGAGGAGGCCCGGCGGTGGCTGGCGATCGGTCCCTTTTTCATCCAGACCAGCCTCATCCTCCTGCCGATCCTGGTGACCGGCTTTGCCAGGCTGCAAAATCCGGCAACGGCCACGGCAATGGTGCTGACCGCCGCCGCCATGGCGATTCAGCCCGACCGGGCGATGGCGGTCATGCTGTTCGTCGCGGTCGCGCTTGTCGGCCTGTTCCGGCCAGGAAGGCTCACCTTCGGCACGGCAATGGCCTGCGCGATCGCCCTTGCCATCACCCTGTTGCTGCCCGACCGCCTGCCGGCGGTTCCGTTCGTCGACCATATATTATGGACAGGCTTTGCCATCGGTCCGTGGGTCGGGCTGCTGCTATGGGCCGGCTGCCTGACGCTGGTCTGCCCGATCCTGTTCGTGCCAGGGGCGCAGCGGACCGTCCCACAACATGTCCTTGCCGGCAGCTGGCTGACCCTGATCGCCGCCGCCGCGATCGGAGCCTATCCGACGCCCGTCGTCGGCTACGGAGCCAGCGCCATCCTCGGCTATTTCCTGAGTCTGCTATTCCTGCAGCCCTTGCCGCAGGGTCGCGCAACGGAAGCTGGTTTACAGGATGATCCGTCAAATTCTGACGAGACATCACCCCCGCTGCGGAGCAGCATATCCTCGTTCGCGACCTGACCGCGCTCGACGACCCGGCTTTGGGAAACAGACCGGCCTTGCCCGAGCCGGATAGCTCGTGCTGCCCCAGCGCTTCGACCGTCCCGCCCTCTGACCCACGCCGGGTGAAAAATTTCGTCGGTCGATCTTAACAACCAGCCGGAAAGGCCGTGAAAAATCATATCGCAGGCCAGAGCGACATGGGGGGAATGTCTCAAAGGTTGGTTGGCCACTGCCTTTGAGGCATTCAACATTGTGAAAAGACCAATATCTCCGTTCAGAAAAAGCCTTGTCCAACTAATATCATACAACAAAGGGCGATATAATGAGTATATCATTATTATTGAAACTTACTTCTTTAATGATAGCTTCATCCACTGTTACACCACATATTGAATCGTCTTCCAAAGTGAGTTGGGAAGACCCCGACACGATGCCTTCTGTCCACTGCTCCGAAGTGGAACTGGTCTATCATGTTGGCGGCGAATATAATTGGACCAGCAGCCAGCATTGCGCAGATGAGAAACCATCCCGCGAACGTGCGATGTCGCGACACGGTCAAGATCCACTGACCGCCGAATCCCCGACAGAAGTGCGGTAGAGAATTTCGGTTCATCCCCACCTCGATGATCGTGATTGTCGGTATCAGCCTGTGCTTCCCGGCCAGACAGTCCGGGCTTCACTGGCCCCGGTGACTGCCGCGGCAGATCGACAGCAAGGCTCCCGAAAACGCCAGCATCTCGGTGAGATCGGCTGCCAATCGCTATCAAACCTGTCGCTCTCCGCAACCCGAACAATTGTTCCGTCGACGCCATGAATATGAAACGGACACGCGGCCCTTCCATCGTGCCTGCACTCGGTAGCCACGTGCTTTCCCTTGCGGCATGGCTTTGCCTGCTGCTCGCGCTGGATGCGGACCGCGTCCATGCCCAGAGCATTGCCATAGATCCCGCCAGCACGCTGGAGGATAGCGGCACCACGTTCAACTGGAACCACACGGTTGGCAGCGGCAGCAACCGGTTTCTCATCCTGTCGATGGCCATCGAGCGGGACAATGACCGTGTGGTTTCGGCGAGCTACGCGGGCCGCGCCATGACCTTCCTGGGGACGAGCGCGGATGCGAGTGGCGACACAAGGGTGGAAGTCTGGGGTCTGGTTGCTCCCCCCACCGGGACCAATAGCGTCTCGGTCCGGCTTGACGGGACTGCCGCTATAATCGGAGCCGCGATCTCGTTCGCCAATGTCGACCAGACGAACCCGGTTTCCGCATCGCAATTCGCCAGCGGCACCAATTCCCTCACCGCCTCTGCGAGCGTAGCCAGCGCTCCCGACGAAGTGGTTCTCGCAGCGATTTCTGCTGACGACAACGTCAATTCGGTCACGGCAGGCTCGGGGCAGACAAGCAGGTGGAACCGCCTGAATGCGGCAGACGTCATCGGTGCGGGAAGCACAAAATCTGGTTCGGCAACAACAGCCATGAGCTACTCGCTCAACCGTGTGCAGGGATGGGCAATGGGAGTCCTTTCCTTGCGGCCGGTCCGCCTGCCCGATATCCAGGTGACACTCGTGTCCTATGTGTTGAGCGATCCGGTCAATGCCGGGTCGAACCCTAAGGCCATTCCCGGTGCCAGCGTCCGCTATTGCATGACCGTTTCAAATGCCGGCACCGGGCCGGCAACGGCGGTGGTCGCAACCATCCCGTTGCCGGCGGCCGTAAGCTACGTTGCCGCGTCGATGGTTTCAGGGACCAGCTGCAGCGCGGCAGCGGACGTCGAAGACGATAACGCCAGCGGCACCGACGAAAGCGATCCGCGCGGCGGGTCGGTAACCGGTTCCACCATCACGTCCGGAATTCCCACGCTCGGTCCTTCCGAGTCGATGGCGCTGATATTCAGGGCCCTGACCAACTGAGCCTGACAGTCGCGGGCAACCGGAACGTCCCGCCGCCCTACCGGGGATCGCCGCAGACTAGCGCGTCGGATCGAGCGCGCTCGGCTTGCGCGTCCGGCCCGTGGTTGCGGGCTCACCAGACCGGCCCGGGCCACCGTCAAAACCACCGCCATCTGCCATCGCCTGCAGCGCCGCGATGCGGTCCTCGGTCGCGGGATGGGTGGAGAACATCTGCCGCACGCCGCCGGGCACGATATAGAGCTGCGATGCCGCCGGGTTGCGCTCGGCCACCGGATTGGGCGTGCGCGCGGCAACGCCGGAAATCTTGGCCAGGGCAGAGGCCAGCGACAGCGGCTTGCCGCTGATCCGAGCGGCCGCGGCGTCGGCGCCGAATTCGCGGGTGCGGCTGATCGCCATCTGCACGATCATCGCCGCAAAGGGTGCGATCAGCACCGCCATCAGCCCGGCGATGCCGGCGTTGCGGTCGCGGAAGAACAGGCCGAAATTGGCCAGCATCGACACCGCGCCGGCAATCGTCGCGACCATCGTCATGATCAGCGTATCGCGGTTCTTCACATGGCCAAGCTCGTGCGCCATCACGCCCTCGATCTCGTCATGACTGAGCATCTGGAGCAGGCCGGTGGTCGCGGCAACCGCCGAATGTTCGGGGTCGCGGCCGGTGGCAAAGGCATTGGGCTGCGCCTGGTCAACGATATAGACCTTCGGCATCGGCAGCTGCGCCCGCTGCGCGAGATTGCGGACCATGTTGTAATATTCGGGATGGCTGGCGGCGTCCACCTCCACCGCATTGTGCATTTTCAGCACGATCTTGTCGGCGTTCCAGTAGGTGAACAGGTTCATCCCCGCCGCGACCAGCAACGCGAGGATCGCGCCGCCGCTGCCGCCCAGCGAATAGCCCATCGCCATGAACAGCGCGGTCAGCGCCGCCAAAAGCATGCCTGTCTTCATGAAGTTCATCGTCTCTATCCGCTTGAATATGGTTGGTTCATCCTCAATATAAGATCAGAGGCGGGACGATTCAATTTGGCGGACAGGCAAAAATATGACCGAAAGCGATAGAAAACCGGGCGAGCGACCGGCGCACGTCAAGGCGCCCGCGCATCTTTCCAGGAGCAAGCCGGTGCCCGAGCCCGATCCCCTCGAGAAGGCCGATGAAATCACCGGCAAAGGCGGGCCCACCCGCTATGGCGACTGGGAGCACAAGGGCATCGCGGTCGATTTCTGACGCACCGCGAAACCGGACCGACGGCAACGGGCGATGCGGCCGGACCATTTAAGCCTTTGCCCCACCATCCTTTTGTGGAAGGATCGCTGACCGGAGCCGATCGGAGAGCGGGAGCGATGTTGTGAGCAAGGACAGGCCGGGCACAGAAGACGTCGAAACCGTCGCGCCGGAAGACCGGAATATCCCCACCGAAGCCGCGCCGACCGCCGCCGCCGAGACCGGCAGCATCGATATCAGCTTCTCTCCCGGGCTCACCGCCTTTCTGGCGAGCCACAATATCGCGCTCGGCTTCACCTCCTACCAGACCGGGCGGCTCTATCTGATCGGCCATGGTCCGCAGGGCAAGATGGCGCTGCACGAGGCGGTCTATCCGCAGGCAATGGGCCTGACCGGCAATGGCGACCGCATCTATCTCGGCACATTGACCCAGATCGTGCGGATGGAAAATGTCCTCGCCCCCGGCCAGCGCGCCAACGAGGTGCACGACAAGGTCTATGTGCCGCGCAACCTGCAGACCACCGGTAATATCGACATCCACGAACTCGGCATTCAGGCCAATGGCCGGATATTGTTCGTCAACACGCTCTACAATTGCCTGTGCGAGCCCAGCCTGACCCACAGTTTCAAGCCGGTATGGAAACCCGAATTCATCAGCGCGCTGGTCGCGGAGGATCGCTGCCATCTCAACGGCCTGGCGATGGTCGACGGCAAGCCGAAATATGTCAGCGCCGTGTCCCGCAGCGATACCGCCAACGGCTGGCGCGATGACCGCGACACGGGCGGGCTGGTCATTGAGGTCGAAAGCAACCGCATCATCGCCGAAGGGCTGTCGATGCCGCACAGCCCGCGGGTCCACGAGGGCCGGGTCTGGCTGCTCAATTCCGGAACCGGGGAACTGGGCTGGCTGGACCCACACGACCAGCGCTTCGTGCCGCTGGCGTTGTTCCCCGGTTTTCTGCGCGGGCTTGCCTTTCACGCGGATCATGCCTTTGTCACCCTTTCGAAACCGCGCAAGGGGCATTTCGAGGGCCTGGCGCTGGATGACCGGCTGAAGGAAAAGGACCGCGAGGCCTGGTGCGGCGTCCAGATCGTGTCGCAGAAAGACGGCGCGCTCGCCCACTGGCTGCGCTTCGAGGGCGCGATCACCGAACTGTTCGATATCTGCGTGCTGCCGGGGGTAAAAAATCCGATCACGCTTGGCCCGAACTCGGTCGAGATCCGGGATTTCCTGACGATCGAGCCGGCTAGCCCGTAGGGCCCGGCTGGTCCGGTTTCGGCCGCATCAGAAACTCGGTGATCGCGGCCGCCGCGCGGTGCGATGGCGGCTGGCGATGATCCATATCGAAGGAATAGGCAAAGGCCTGCGCCTGTGCCGCCCGATAGGTCTCGGGCAGCGGTGTGACGTCGGCCAGCGTCGGCGCGAGATCGGCGATATCATCCAGCACCGGGCCGAGCGTCCAGTGTTCGTAATTGGCATTGCCGCGCCATTCGGCGGCATGGGAATTGAGAAAAATCGCCGGGCGCGGGGTCCGGATGAATTCGTAGATCTGGCTGCTGACATCGCCGAGATAGATGTCGGCGGCATTGGTATAGGTCATGTCGACGCTCCGCGGGCTGCCGGTGTCGATATGCATATGGTCCAGCGCGGCGTAGCGCGGGTCTATGCTCTGGCGGAACCGCAACAGGCGGTGCTCGACCGAGGCCAGTACCCGGCGCTGGAACAGCATGACGTGCGGCGCGAAGATCAGGTTATAGGCGCTCTGCTGCGCGAAATGGTCGAGGACCTGCTCGCCGAAGCGGAACCAGGATGAAAGCAGGGGATCGAAATGCGGGTTGTAGAGCACCGTCGGCCGGTCGTTGGCGAACAGCCGGACCGGGGGGCGATCGCCAAAAACCTCGAACTTGGGATAGCCGACGATGCTGTGATGGTCGGGACGGATTACCCCGGCGGCGAGCATCCGGTCGCGGGTCTTTGCGCCGGGCAGCAGGACATGGTCAAACCGGGCGATTTCCGGCGAAAATCCGATCGACCGGTCGCCGGCCCCGTGCGGAAAGAAGATTAGCGCGGGCCGGTCAAGCCCGCCATTTTTCTTCAGAAAGGTCGTGGTCGTCTCCGGCACCACCAGCGCATCATACTGGCGGAACAGGCTGGTCGCGCGCTTCAGGCTGCTGAGCCGGTTGAGCGGCACCATATTGCCGAGCAGGGCCTCGACGAGGCGCGCGCCGCGGCCGGGCCGGATCGACCGGAATAGCGGTGGCGAGCAAGCCGGATCCAGAAAACTGCGCACCGCTTCGGCCTGCCGTTCGCTGGAGGTGATGACCTCGACACTCGCCGCCGGCGCCTGCCGCTGCAGCGCCGAAATGATCGGGGCGGTGTGCGCGACCTGGTGCAGTTCGTCATGATTGAACAAGAAGCCGATCCGCGGGCGGTCGCCGGGTTTTCCAGTTGTCATTCTGCTTCCATCGGATGTCCGACCCGTTTGTTCGCTGGTCCAAGGCGGAACCGTTCCGCCCTGTCCTGTCCTTGGACATGTTTTAGGCAGAAGTCCACGCGGTCACCATCCGGGCAGAGATAGTGCGCTTGCGGCACCGATATTTGCGGGTCCCGCTTTGCAAAGGCGTGCCTGACGGCTAAGGCGCTTGGGCCTACCGCCTTTACACCGGTTGCGATGGAAAATGAGCATGAAAACCGTGATCCCCGTTGATGATTCGAGCCCCCGGCCCGACGCGTCCGTTTCCGGCCCGGCCACGGGAGACAGGCTGTGGACCGCGATCATCATGGCCGGCCAGCGCCCGGGACCCGACCTGATGGCCGATGCTTCCAACGTTCTCTACAAGGCACTGATCCCGATCGCCGGCCAGACGATGCTGGAACGGGTGGTGCGTGCGCTGCTGGCCTCGCGCCATGTCGGGCGGGTCGTGGTCATGGCCCAGTCGGCCGAGGCCCTCAAGCTCGCCCTCGGCGCAGATCTGGCCGAGCGCGACGACATCGCCTTCGTGGCATCGGGTGACGGCATCGCCACCAGCGTCCACGCCATTGTCGGCACCGCCGGCGCCCCCTGGCCGGTTCTGGTGACCACCGCCGACAATGCGCTGCTGACCGGAGAAATCATCGACAGTTTCATTGCCGGGCACAATGGCCAGAATGTCGCGGTCGGCGTGGTCGAGCGCCGGACGATGCTGGCCGCTTATCCCGATGCTCGCCGCACCTGGCTGAAATTCCGCGGCGGCGCCTATAGCGGCGCCAATCTCTTCGCCCTCTACAATGAGGAGGCGAAACCGGCGGTCGCCTTCTGGTCATCGGTCGAACAGGATCGCAAGAAGGGCTGGAAAATATTCGCCCGCTTCGGACCCCGGCTGCTGCTCCGCGCGCTCAGCCGCACGATCAGCTTCAAGGATGCGATGGCCCGCGCCGGCGACAGCCTGTCGCTCCGCGCCGAGCCGATCATATTGCCGTTTGCGGAAGCGGCGATCGATGTCGACAAGCCGGCTGATCTGGCGCTGGTCACCGGGATCTTGGAACGGCGGGAGGGCTAGGGCCGGCGGCTGGTCTGCCGAGCGCCCCATAGAGGTTGAGGCCTGCGCAGGGCGATTGCGCCGCGAACCCGCTTTCCTACAAGCAGCGCTCTGTGATAAAGAAGCCGCCTGTTCGAAGCGCAACGCCCTGGGAGCGGCAAAGGCGGGCAACCTTGCAGGCGGCCAGATATCGCAACGGTTCATCGACGCCCGTCTTCGGTTCAACCGAATCTCGCCGGATAATCACGTCACTTGTGTCAACTTTGCCAGGCTTGAGGAGAACCGTCCGGACGAAGATTTTTCGCCGGGAAGGCGGTGTGGATTGCGGCAGGGTGCACTGGTGGAGCGACGGCAATGCCGATTCTCGCAGGGTGATGAGGCGGGGCAATCTGGGGCAAGCCACCTTCGCTTGCGCTGGGGAGTTTTTCGGGCAGACATGCGCCGCATGCTTGCTTTTTCCGAAAAACTGGAGCGGGCGAAGAGATTCGAACTCTCGACCCCAACCTTGGCAAGGAAACCATAAACCAAGCAAAACAACAGCTTAGACGCGCAAAGCTGGGCAAAACTGATACGCAAAACTAAGGTTTTTGCAAACTATGCGTGTTAGTAGCGTGTTAGACAGACAGATTACGCTGAGCCGTTTTAAGAGCGCCAGCGCCCGGCAAGTTTATGCGCATCAAGTTACCATCCGGGAGCTTGGTCCTAAAATCGTCAAACGATCCGGCGCACAAAAATCTGAATTGCCTTGGCTCAAGTTAGCGTCATTCGGCAAACGAAAAACTGGCAAAGGCTCATTGCGCCATAATGCCAATGTTATAGCTATAGAGGGCGTTGAAGGCGATTATGATGGGGAAACTATATCCCCGGCTAAGGCTGCCCAGATGCTGCGCAAATCGGGCATCGCGGGTCTGATCTATACCAGCCCGTCGCATACTCCAGATAAACCGCGCTGGCGTATCCTATGCCCGACATCGCAATCGTTGCCGCCAACTGATCGGGAACGCCTTTGTGCGCGGTTGCATGGCGTTCTAGGGGCCGCATTGGCACCGGAATCGTTCAATTTGTCTCAGGCTTACTATTATGGCGGCGTGGACGGGCAATCCGTCCCGGAAACAATCATGATTGAAGGTGCTGCAATCGACACGCTGGAGCAACTGGATAAAAGCGCACTGGGCAAAAACGGAAAACCTTATCGAGGTCAATCGGAGCCGATTGCCGATGACATCGGAAATCATGATGACTTTTGGCACGTCCCCGAACTTGACGATATGGATATGCGGCCCGCCCCGCATATCGAAAAGCTGACAAGCGCGATGGATGCAATCCCAGCCGATGCTCGCGATGATCGGGAGCAATGGCTGAAAATCGGGGCAGCGTTGCATTATGAGTTTGACGGTGATGGTCCCGGCTTTGAGTTGTGGAGCGACTGGAGCGCTGCCAGTGACAAATATGACGCCACAGATCAGCAGAGGGTCTGGGAGTCCTTTGGCAAAGGCAGCGGCAAGCCGACTACCGGAGCAAGCATTTATGACGTGGCAAAGAACTACGGCTGGAATCCGAAAACTTGGGACAAGCCCAAGTCGATATCACGACTCCAGCTTTTCAACCCCGCCCAATGCGCAGATGCACCGGCACGAGGTTATGTCATTAAGCGCCTAATTGCGCCGGGTGACGTCGCCTGCATATTCGGAGCACCCGGCGGCGGCAAATCAACTATCGCACCTTATTTGGGATTCCACGTTGCACGGGGCGAAGAGGCGTTCGGATTGCGCACTAAACCGGGCAAGGTCTTATATGTTGCCGCTGAGGACGCGCACGGCATGAAGGGCCGTGTGACGGCGCTCCGGCAAAATATCGGTGATGCACCGGACTTTTACGTCGTGGACGGCGTTTCCGACCTGCTCAATGATGACAGCCCCGATTTGAAGGAACTCAGGGAGATTGTCGCAAGCCAATGTCCGGCGCTCATATTCATTGACACGCTGGCGATGTCGTTTCGCGATCTGGAGGAAAACGACGCGGCGGCTATGAACCGGGTTGTTAGCATATCCCGTTCGCTAACGTGCCACGGGGCGGCTGTCATACTTATCCATCATGGAACGAAAGCGGAAGGCTCCACGCCACGAGGGCATAGCGTCCTCAATGGTGCGCTGGACGTTGCGCTCCAGCTTATTCGGACGCGGATTGTCTCGCCCCGCTGCCCGCGACTTGCTCCAGCGGCGCTTTGACGCAGCATCTGGGCAACGTGGCAATGCAGCTTTTGGGAGTTATGGGCCGGAGACTCTTGCCGGAAGCGCGCTAATTGCTCGCAAGGCTCGCCATGCAACTGAGAACAATGCGTGGATGGCTAGCGGCGTTTCCGCGTGGACAACCGCGCTAATCGGCGCTGGCATAATGCCGACGCCGCAACATCCCGACCGTGAACTGCGTCCGGTGCTGCAATCTGCATTTAATGGCTGGGCAGCTGATTGCGACATGGACGGTTTGACCGATTTTTATGGACTGCAATCCGCTGTCGCCCGCTCGATGATCGTAAGTGGTGAGGCATTCCTACAACTTGACTGCTGACGATTGGTATATTTTTGCGGACCCCGCTGCATCGCCTGTTCTCGAATATGCTTATCTGTCATCCGCTCAAGGTCCACAGCTTGCCAGCCGTGACGGCTGGGAGGTTCTAGGCCGGGAGTTCCGAGTTGTTCTCGACTTTGGTTGTGGCGCGGTTGATTGGCGCGGTGCCTATCGCAACCCGGGAGCGGATGAACTGTAATGGCAACTTTGGCTGATCTCCAGAAATGGCGGGAAGAGCTATTTAAGGCGCGCTTGGAAGGCGTTCGGTCCTTCCGGGACCAGAATGGCGAACAGGTTGACTATTCATCTGACCGGGAAATGGCAGCGGCTCTTGCCGCCGTGGACCGGGAGATTGACTCGCTAATTGTTGGACCGCCGCCAAAATCTATCATTTTCCGAACAAGCAAAGGACTTTGAATCATGAAAAACTACGTTCAACCGGGCAATACGCTCACCCTGACCGCTCCGGCGGCTATCATTTCCGGTGATGTCGTCATAGTCGGCTCAATCATCGGCATTGCAAATGGTGACGCAGAAAATGCCGCGCCCGTGGATGTCGATACCGTTGGTATATTTCGCCTATCGTGCCAAGGTTCCTTGGGCTTCTCACTACATGGCCTTGGGCCAAGGTCTCCCGCAAGGTCTCCCGCAAGGCGTTTAGGTGGTCCGGCTCCGCCGTACGGAATTAGGGCAAGTGCAGTTTCCTGAGCTCCTGCCATTCTCTCCTGACACCACCAACCGGCGGTGAAAATAAGGAGAATGACAAATGCAAGTATCACATAAGGTCGAGCGGTTGTTCAACCATTTCGGAGAGGCGCTCACGCCCGAGGGATTGTCGCTCGTTCAGCGACTGTTTGCCGAAGCGACTTGGAAGACAGGGCGCACAATCGGGGAGCCCCAAGGCGACGTGCTGTTGATCCGAGCCGAGACGCGGCCGCTTACCGACAGCGACGAAGAGCTTATTCGGGGATGGCTGGATTGAAAGCAATACGGCGGCCCGGCTGAGCGGCTGGGCCGCCATGTATCACAGGAACAGGAAGGATACTGATATGACCAATAATGAGTACGTGGATTGGGAGCCGGACGAAATCGTCTATCTGCTCGAGGAGCTTGCGGAAGGGCACTGGAATGACCGGGGCGACAAGATGGACGGCTTCGCTGCCGCCTTTGCCGGTTGTCGCATTGCCCATGCATTCGACGCCTATGGGGACACGAAGCAGGCGGTCGATATAGCACTCGAAAACATTTGGCTGATTGCCGATTATCTTTCCGGTGGTTTGTTGTGGGGACAGGACCAGCCCGGCGAAGGTTATAGCGCCAGCGAATTGCTACGGATGGAGAAAACGCTCGAAGCAATCGCCGAAGCCACGCTATGGATCAAGCACCGCGCGGAGGACCTCGGCTCCGAGCCGGGCGTCGTGGCCCCGCGACCGATGGCCGCGATTGGTGCCGGGAAATATGGCCTTCACTAAGCACCTAACCTCCTCGAGGTTCAGGCCGTCGGGGCCATCGTCAACGATTCGATGGCCCCGGCATCGCCACCCGCGCAGCAAGGTAACCGGAAAGGTCTCCCGCATTGCTTATTCGCCATAATCGAGCGTAATCCGCACCTTTGATGATGGGAGACCCGCTGCTGAAGCAATAGCTTCCCGAGAGCTGTTGATTAGTTCCGCCATCGACACCGGGGCATCTGGCTCACCCGCGCTGCGATCATCAGTCTCAGCGATGGCCTCCACATCCTCGCCCTCGAGTAGATGATCGGCGGATACGTTTAGCGCCTGCGCTAGTCGCGACAGACTGCCGGGACGGGGGTGTGTGTTTCCCTCTTCCCAATTCCAGACGCAGGTGCCGGAAACTCCGACCTTTCGCCCGAGGTCCGCTAAGGTCCAGCCGTTCTGCGACCGCTCCCATGCAACACGTTTACCGAAACCATCTCTTCCCTTCGTCAGGCGGGACCTAATCGTCATCGCTTGTCTCCTTTGTCCGATATGGGCAACTTATCAGCGCATCAACTTACGTCAACAAGTTTTATCATTTTTTATTAATTTATTATCTTATCAATCCTTCGCCGTTCGCTTTCCAACAGACCCCATCTAGCGTTTCGGGCATTAACCGGCGGGGCCTTCGCCCCTCGGTATCCACATTCCGTGCGGGGGTCCGGCGCCGAGCCAACGAATCCAAATAGCTGGAATAAAGCGGAGCGTTTAGCTACTACGACAGTCGGAAAGTTGTCAGGGGGCTCGTGTGACCAAAGGATATGTGAAACCGGAACGTCTGCTAATGCGGACTCATCCTGAGTATTCGGAAAAGTGGGTTCAACAGCTTATTGCCGATGATCCGTCTATCCTGGGCCTCGGTGACCTTGTCCTTCGAGATCAGGAGCGCATACACCCCCGCGCGGGCCGTCTTGATCTGCTGCTACAAGATGCCGATACTAAACGGCGTTACGAGGTTGAACTTCAACTCGGATCGACCGACGAAGCGCATATTATCCGGACCATCGAATATTGGGACATAGAGCGTAAGCGATACCCCCAGTATGATCACTGCGCTGTCATCGTCGCGGAGGACATTACAAGCCGGTTCCTGAATGTGATCTCCCTTTTTAACGGGACGATCCCGCTTATCGCGATCCAAATGCAGGCCTTGTGCATTGGGGAACATGTCACGCTCGTGTTCACGACTGTCATGGACGAAATGTCTCGCGGCCTTGTTGATGAGGACGAGGATGCGGAGGCCGCTCCCACCGACCGAGCGTATTGGGAAAAGCGCGCAACGAAGGCCACCGTCTCGCTCGCGGACGAGCTGCTTGGAACGGTCAGGGGATTCGATCCATCGCTAGAGCTGAAATACAACAAATTCTATATCGGCCTGTCTCGCGATGGGCAGCCATACAACTTTGTCACGTTCCGCCCGAAGAAAAGCAATCTTAACCTCGACGTGAAACTCCCGGAAACAGAGGAACTCGACGCAAAGATCGAGGAGGCTGGAATTGAGACGCTGGAATACAACAAGCGTTGGGGTAATTATCGGCTTCGTCTCACCAAGGAGTTGGTCAAGAATAGAGCCGAGCTGCTGCGCGAGTTGATGCAACTCGCATACGAACGGAGGTCCGCATGATGCGGGGCCTTCGTCCTCAAGGCCTAGCTCAATCTCTACTATTCCAGCAATGCTTGGCTTCGATAGTGCGACACCATTGGCCAGGGTATCCTAGGGGAAACGACTAGCTGGTTTGGGCGATGGTCTGGTCTAGCCGGGCAATCTGCTGGCGTAGCTCATTGGTCCCTGTCTGTTGTGCCGCTTTGAGCGCCCGGTTGGCCTTCCACGCCTCGTTGACCTTTTTAGCGGCTAGCGTTTTTCCTTCATCAGCCTTCCGCAGTACCTCCGCCCATTCTTCATCAGTTAGGCAATAGTCATCGCCGCTTTGGTCGTTGTGATCCGGCCAATGCACTGAGTTGAGCGTCCTGCTAAGACCGTCGAGCGCTTCGGAAAGCTCAGACTTTGCACTTTCGATAGAGGCGTCCTCTGTGCCGCGAAGCGTGATGAGATACCAATCAAGCAGCCCCTCTAGTATTCGCATCATTTCAAACGCATCATGCGGCCCAACCTCGCGCGGTTCACCTTGCGGATAACTTGTTAGTCTCTGCGCTTGCAAAAGAGGTTCGTCTATTGCTGTCGCAACCCGGGCGGCCCGTTCCTCGGCTTCTCGCAGTCGCACAGCTAGCGTTTCCCGGTGCATAATTTGTGTCTGAAGTCTGTTGTCCTTCAGCTGCTGCCAGACTGGAGCCCCAACATACCAAGCCGCCACAATTGCTGCTGCGCCGGTAATGAGCGTCTGAAAGTTGTAAATCCAGTGGCCGATCGAGCAACCGACTGCAACTGCGCTGTCGCTGACCGTGGCAAGCATATCGGAGCCTACTTAGGCCGCAAATATCATGAGTGGGATGGTGTGCTCACCGCGCTTTACCATGATCTCGTTGCCTGTTTCGACTTCGTCTATCAGAGCCTCGTATAGGCGCAGCGCGTTCTTCATGACTTCGGCATAGGACGCTGCCTCGGTCACTTCTTGTAGGCGCTTTAAGCGTTCGACGGATCGCGGAGGCATCTCCATCTGTACCCGCTTTAGCTCCGGACCATTGGCCCTAGCTGGCCTCGACATAATCCATTTTACCTTTCTATGGTGGCTTAGGCTCGTCAAAAAAAGCCTTCAAAATATACCCAAGCGGCAAGGCCGCAGCACTCCACACCAAGCCAACTTCATCGAAAGACCCATCGAACAGGCCAATCGCTGTAGCGCTCAGGAGGGCGGCGACAATCGAGATTAAGATCAAATATGTAAGCCGTTCTTGGATGCGTTGTTGGGCGCGTCCGTTCGCAATCTTACTTAATTTGCTAATATCTTCGATGTCTTGCAATTCAAAGGCTTCGATTTGAAAATCGTCGCCAACAATAACATTGTATTTACTCATAGCCACATCCTTACAGATGCGGACTACGGCCTTATTTTAAGCCATAAATTCTAGGTCTGGCAATAATAAAGGCGCAATCCGAACATGTTCTTCATAATTTTTCTCCATTTTAGTTACCAAAGAATCCAATTTATATTTGCGCCGGATCTAAAAGCGCCATTTTACGGCTTCATAAATTCATCCCTTCCATGCTTCTATCCATCGTGATCCACTAAATTGTGAATCATGATTTTATGAACATATCACACAATATCTCCGGATGCAATTTATTTGAGTTTAAAGAGCTCATATTATGCTCTTGCTATCAATATTTTCCCGTTCGCTTTCCAACGCACCCCAGCTACCGTTTCGGCTATGAAGTTGACCGACCGCCGCAAAATGATGTTCCTCGCAGAGCTCGCCCGCCACGGCATCCTTGTCCGGGCCGCCCGGGCGGCAAGTCCGCGTGCTTCGAGCCAATACGGCGCTGTGCAGACGTTCAAGGACGAACGCACTCGGGACGAGGAATTTGCGGCACAATGGGATGAAGCGATGCAGGCGGCGGAGGCATCGGTCGAAGCCGAGATATTCCGGCGCGCGCAGGAAGGATGGGAGGAGCCGATATTTGGGGGCCGCCATCGTGAAAAGATTGTTGGCACCGTCCGCAAATACTCGGACCGGCTCCTCGAGCTCCGGGCGAAGGCCCTGCTGCCAGTGTATCGGGAAACAACCAGCGTTGCGGTCCGTGGCCGCGTAACGCACGACCTTGATGTTGGTGTCTTGGGCGATTTGCCGGATGGAACGCGGCGAGGAGCTTTGGGTGGATGTGTTCCGAAACGCACCCGGATCGGCGGACGCGAAGCGGCTGATGACGAGGGGGCAATCGCGTACCTACAGCTACATGCTGCTGGCGATGGACTGAGTGACCGACCGCGCGATTATCGAAACCGGCGGGAGGTGTATGACGAGATCGTCCCCACAGTGATGTGGCTGTGTCAGTGATGCAGCAAATGTACGACGCGCAACATGATGCATCGCTGACCCTATTTTCCAGATTTCCTGCGGTTGTCTTCTCGGCAAAGCATTTGGCAATTTTCAGCACTAGTTAGGCCGCCCTCGTGCCATGGTGTTATGTGATCCGATTCCATCTCAGATAAGTCGAAATGCTCCTGGCATATCGGGCAAACTCCTGCCTGTCGCTCGTACGCCTCGCGGCGCTGATTTGGGGAGAATGACCTAATGTTGAGATGCTTCTCTTTGCGACTTAGAACGTAGGAATAAATACCCTTTTTGTTGGTCACATCTTCATCAACCATCAGTCCCGACACCTCTTCCTCAAGCGCTTTTGGATCCAATTTAGCGGATTGAAAATCGTTGTAGAGAAAGCCCCAAGGAACTCCCTTCATCTCTCTTCTGTAGTGCGGGAAAACAGCTTTCACCCAATTCAAAACAGAACTAAAATAGAGCCAAAGGTCATTTGCGCTTGGGTCATGTTGGTGCGCTGACATATATTTCTCAACGCCGCCATTTTCTGATGCCCAGCTAATTGCAGTTTCGAGAAAATCCTGCCTGATTACAGACCCGCTCAGATAATCTGAGCCTAGCGCGTATGCCGGACAATTGCTCTTGCTGAAATATCGTTTTGCATCTGAAACCCACGAGCCATGATATACAGCGTTTAGAAGTTCCTGATCCGTCAGCTCTTCGCCCGCGATGTTGATGGTTCTGAACCACTCGAGCTTTTCGCTATCCGTGCCGCTGCAAAGATACACCATAAGTTTATAGTCGAGCAGAGCCTGCTTTTCATCTTTCTGAAGATTGTGAAACGCGCGCTTTTCTGGAAAGCTCCCCAGTTGGACAGAGAAGTCGCCTTCCGCATACTGACAAAGGGATATTGTTCGTTGTTGTCCATCGATGACTTCATAATTTCCGTCGTCTCTAACGGCCCAATACATCACGTTTAGTGGGAATTCCCGCGACGCTGTGTCTATCACTGCATCACGCTGTTTATCTTTGTAAATGAACTCTCTCTGATACGGTGGTCGTATGTCGAGCTTATCCCAAGCCATTCAATTCCCCCGTGTTTTCTCTACCAATACATAGCAGAAAGAGAACCGAAAGGGAGCCTAAAAGCACTGACTTGCGTTACCTTGCGGGTTACCTATAGCCTATCGCCCGAAGGCAAAAGTGATCAGAAATCTTGGAAAAACTGGAGCGGGCGAAGAGATTCGAACTCTCGACCCCAACCTTGGCAAGGCGAGCCTCCTGCGGTTCTCCGAGGTTCTCCGCAATTCGTCGCGTTCGAAAAATACTAGGATTACTGAGCATTTCACGCTATTCGGGAAGCTTAAGGGTTCGGCACGGTTCGGCGGGGAATGCTCCCCGGTAACCTAGCGCGTAACCTAAGGTTACCAGAGGAGCATAGGATGGCAAGCAGGCCCAAGGACAAACCGAAGCAATATGAGATGAAGCAGCGGCGACTGGCAAACGCTGACTTGAGCGCGCTCCGGGTTCCAACTGGAATGAAATCGCTCGAGGTCCGCGACACGAGTTGCGACGGCCTCCGGCTCCGGGTCACGCCCACTGGCAAGAAAACGTGGTCAGTGGTCTACCGAGTTGCCGGTGTGGGCGGCCCCACCGAAGCGGGAATGCTTCCGCTTTTTCCTTCTGGTGTTCAACAGCCGCAACAATACCGTGATCAATCCTCCGCCGTTCACTTCCCAATGGTTCCCAGCTATCGTTGAGGCTAACCGGCAAGATCTCCCACAGCGCTCATTCGCTATAGTCGAGCGTAATCCGAACCTTCGATGATGGGAGACCTGCTGCGAGGGCAATAGCGTCCCGAGAGCTGTTGATAAGCTCCGCCATGGACACCGGCGTATCTGGCTCACCCCCACTGCGCTCATCAGTTGCAGCTATCGCCTCCACCTCCTCCCCCTCGAGTAGACGGTCGGCAGACACGTCTAGCGCCTGCGCCAGTCGCGTCAGACTGCCCGGGCGTGGGTGTGTGTTTCCCTCTTCCCAATTCCAAACGCATGTGCTGGAAACTCCGACTTCTCGCCCAAGCTCTGCTAGGGTCCAGCCCTTTTGCGACCGCTCCCATGCAACGCGTTTACCGAAACCATCTCTTCCTTTTGTCAGGCGTGGCCTAATCGTCATTGCTCGTCTCCTTTGTCCGATATGAGGAACTTATCATCCTATTAACTGTTGTCAACATGTTTCATCACTTTTTATTATTTTGTTATGTTATCAATCCTCCACCGTTCGCTTCCCAACGGACCCCAGCTATCGTTTCGGTTATGAAATTGACCGACCGCCGTAAGAAGATGTTCCTCGCAGAGCTGGCCCGCCACGGCATCCTTGTCCGGGCCGCCCGAGCTGCCAGCCCGCGTGCTTCGAGCCAATACGGTGCTGTCCAGACATTTAAGGACGAACGCACCCGGGACGAGCAATTTGCCGCGCAATGGGATGAAGCGATGCAGGCGGCGGAGGCATCGGTCGAGGCCGAGATATTCCGGCGCGCGCAGGAAGGATGGGAGGAGCCCATCTTCGGCGGCCGCCATCGTGAAAAGATTGTCGGCACCGTCCGAAAATATTCCGACCGGCTCCTCGAGCTTCGGGCCAAGGCCCTTCTGCCAGCATATCGGGAGACAGCCAGCGTAGCGGTCCGAGGCCGCGTAACCCACGACCTCGATGTCGGTGTATTGGGCGATGCTGTTGCGAAGGTTGCGTTGCAGATGGCCCAGAGCTTCCGGCCGCAGCTGCCCGCACCGGCTGAGGTGATTGACCATGAACCACGATAGCGCCCTTGACCAACTCGCCTTCGCGGTGGGCTATCGGATAATGGGGCCGGACGCGCGCCGTGCGCTTCGCATATCGCTGTTGATGGAGATGGGCGAAAAAGCTCCTTCGACCCCGGACCTCGCCACGCTGTGGGACGAGGACCGCCTGATGCGCGGCGAGCGTGAACCCGTGTCAATTTATGACCACTGGACGCTGATGCGCGCCCGAGACGAAGCCAATCGCCCGCTTTTCGAGGAACAATTCTGGCGACTGCGCCGGGCCGACCTCGAGGGTGCGGGCTTTGATACGAAGGAGGCGAGGGACTTAATCGCCTCGCTCCGTGCTTCGCTGGGCGAAACCAACACCATCGGTAACGAAAAAGGAGACAACTATGAAGATTTGGAACAGGCCGTCTAGCGAGGAAGCGACCAAGCCGGACTTAAACAGGTTGGCCGCAGCACGAATTTCGGCGGCTGCGCGATTGGACGCGGCAATTGTCGAAGTTGAGGCATCCCTTGAGGGCTTGCTGGACGCTGATCGAACCTTCTTCAACGAGGTGCGGTCCTCGGGCCAAAGCGACTATGGCAGCAGCGGTAATCTATTGCGCGTGATCCGGACGCTGATTGTGGGGCAGATGCAGGTCTCGGCTCCGAATCTGACGAAGCATTTGGGCCTCTTACATGTTCCCGCCCGGGCACAAGGTCCGATTGCCGATGCCGTCGCACGAACAGCCACCAATGACCTTACTAACCATTACCTTCCGAAGGAGACAGCATCGTGATCGCCCAACAGAAGAAGATGATTATCCGGGATATGACCGTGAACGAGATTTCCTCGGTCGATAATCCGGCCGTGAAGGGCGCAACCGCCGTGATTATGAAGTGCACCGGAATACCTATCCGCAAGAATGCTGCCGAGATCGCCATCGGGCAAGCGGAGCCACTATTTAAGGCAGCGGAGTACGGAAACGCGATAATCGAGCGCGCCGGGGAGATCGCCGCCCAGACCGGGATAACACCGGAGAAGGCACTCCTCGACCATAGCGGCACGGACGTAGTGCTGATCGAGCTCGCTTACGGTGAACGCGCGGCCGAGATGGCAATTATGAAGGCCCGGTCTGACCGGCTGTTCCCGGGGTGACGTTCTCTCCGGAGGCCATTGCCGATGGATATGCGGCGCGCTTCGATGAACGGACCCGCGCCGCCCACCTGGCAACGCTGATTCACGCCCGCGCTATCGAGCCGAGCGGATGGCCGAGCGTGCCGATGATCCGCAAGTTCGCACGCCTGTTCGAAATCCCGATGGCCGAGCTCGGGGCCTTCTTTGGGCAGATGTGCCGGATGGAGCGCGGCAACGAGTTATGGGTGGACGTGCTTCGCCACGCGCCCGGAACAGCGGACGCGCTGCGGTTAATGACGATGACGCAGTCGCAGGCCTTGGGCTTTATGCTGCTGGCGAAAGATTGAACGCTAGAGACCTCGACCCGGCCTTGCCTCCAATGCCGCAAGCCGTTTGAGAGCGAAGGGCCGCAGAATCGGCCGTGTCATCCCTGTGTCACGGCGAACGTGAGCACTTTTGCCGCGTTGTGTGGACAATTTCCAAAAACGTCGAACCATTGCTTGACATTTCTAAAATGTTCACTCAATGTTCTACAATCTGTTCACTAGGGGATCAGAGTAGCGCGTTATGACTGTAAAGGATAATCGTGAGCTGAAGCAGAAGGCGGATAGTCATTATGGCAACTCCGTTGGACGCCGAGGATCGGATTTCCCGCCAATCGAATATCGCAATATACGCGATACCGGTGACGGTTACAGCATACTCGACAACGTCGAATTACTTCCAGACAGAGCTGGGTGCGCCCAGTTCGTTGCCAACGGTGCGGGGCGGTAGCTATAATCGGATGGAAACGATTGCTACCTGCCCCCTCTCGTTGAAGGGAGCGACATGAAGGAATGGCAGCTAAGGAAAAGTGATCTTAAGCGCTATCCGCACTTCGATCAGATTATCAAGCCGGATGAAATTGTGGCACTTGTGACCGATCCGGCCCGAGTCGCTCAAAACAGTTTCTTTCCACTCTTGCGGTATATGAAAGGGTGGCAGCCTTTTCGATCTGTTAAGGACAGCGCTGCACCCCGCCCACAGAAAAAAGATCGACCGATCCGGTATGCCGCCCGGCGCGATGCATATATTTTTGCCTATTATCGGCACCTGTTGAGCGAGCCATATGAGCTCGAACTCGAGCGATTGGGCATAAGCCACTGCCCCGTTGCATATCGCCGCATCCCGACGGAAGCCGATCCTCACCGGGGAAAATGCAATATCCAATTTTCTCGGGAAGCCGTCGACCGCATACGCGGGTTGGGTGACTGCTTCGCAATCGCAGTCGATATTAGCAGCTACTTCGAGTCAATCGACCACGAACGACTAAAAGAGCTCTGGTGCAGGTTGCTTAATGTTGACCGGCTACCTCCTGATCACTTTGCAGTATTTAAAAATATCACCAAATATCGCGTTGTGGATCGCATCGCCGCTTACCGACGCCTCGGCTTTTACGGGGTCCGAACCACTAAAAGCGGCCATCCAATTGATGGCTATCTCGTCCCTTACAAGGACATTCCAACCCAGCTGTGTTCTCCCCGCGACTTCAGAGAAAAAATCCTTGGAGAAAACGGGCAGTATGCATCGCTGGTCGAACCCAACAAGGAGCCACACGGCATACCGCAGGGGGCGCCAATATCTGACCTTCTAGCTAATCTCTACCTAATCGACTTCGATGTTGAGATGAACGAGTTGGCACGCAAGCTCGGCGGCTCGTACGTCAGGTATTCTGATGACATCCTTCTAGTCCTGCCGGTGACATTGACCAAGGCCCGTCAGATAATGGACGAACTACCGCCTAGAATTCGGAAGTATGGTACTCAGCTTATAATCAAACCTGAAAAAACATCGTTGGTGCGCTACACGCAAGATTGTGATGGTCAGCGGTGCGAGCTGATCTCTGGCAAGGGAAAGAACGGCCTCGAATACCTCGGCTTCCGATACGATGGTCAGAATGTTTACCTCCGTGATTCGACCATGTCGAACCTTTACCGTAAAGTCGCATCGGTCGCGCGCAACCACGCAGAGGCAACGGTGAAGCGATATCCGGATAAGTCGTATGACGAACTGTGCAATATGTTCAATTTTGAGCAATTCACCAAGCGTTTCGGAAAAGTCGAAGGATTTGAGCCCAACTCTACAAACAAAACCTGGACCTTCTGGACATACGTGGTCCGGGCGGCCGAAGACTTTGGCCAGCTGGGTAAAAAAATCTCTGGGCAAGTCAGAAAGCTAAAACGACACTCGCGCATCCGGGTGGATCAAGAGATAGCTAAAGCACTAGAGCGCAAGGCAAAGCGTGACGCCTCTGGCGAGGTGTCTATTGGATAGCTAGCGCCCATGTGGCGTAACCTAGCCCGTAACCTAGTAGGTGGCCCGTCAAGGCCATAAATCGCGAAAATCTTGGAAAAACTGGAGCGGGCGAAGAGATTCGAACTCTCGACCCCAACCTTGGCAAGGTTGTGCTCTACCCCTGAGCTACGCCCGCTCGGCGGCTGTGACATGGGTATCGTCATCAGCAGATTGAGGCGCGCGGTTAGCATGGGTTTTTATACCCCGCAAGCCCCAATCCTTCTCTCCGGCACAGCAAATGCAAAAATATCCTTGGCATTGGTGCGCCGGACCCCACATAAAGACCTCAAGATGAACGATTTGGCGCCGGTCCGGGCATGGGCCGGGCGCGATAACAGGAGCAGAATGTGGCAACAGCAGGACTGACGGTCGAAGAACAGAAGGCGGTAGAGGTTTTTCAGCGCGAGGTCGTCGGACCGAGCATGAACAAGCTGGTCATTCTCGATTTCTGGGCCGAATGGTGCGGGCCGTGCAAGGCGCTGACGCCGCTGCTCGAAAAGGTCGCCGCCGCCTATGCCGACAAGGGCGTGGTGCTGGCCAAGATCAATGTCGACGAGAACAAGTTCATCGCCGCGCAGTTCCAGGTGCAGTCGATCCCGACCGTCTACGCGATTTTCCAGGGCAAGCCGGTCGCCGACCTGACCAGCGCCCGCAGCGAGAGCCAGCTGACCGGTGCGCTCGACCAGTTGCTCGGGCAATTGCCGGTGGGAGGCGATGCCGAGCCGGAGCAGGACATCGCACCGCTGCTGGCAATGGGCGAGGAAAGTCTGGCCGGCGGTGATGCTGAGCGGGCTGCCGGGATATTCGCGCAGATTGCCGAAATGGCTCCCGACAATGCCGAGGCGCTGGGCGGACTGATCCGGGCAATGGTCGCGGCGAATCATCTGGACCAGGCAGAGGCGGCGATCGCCGGGCTGCCGGAGGAGCTGCGCAGCGATCCCGCGATCGAGCGGGCGCAGACCACGCTGCAGCTGGCCAAGGACCGGCCGGATGCGGAGACGATGGCGGCGCTGGAGGCGGCGGTTGCCACCGATGGCAAGGACCATCAGGCGCGCTATGACCTGGCCGGGGCGCTGATCGCCACCGGCGACCATGAGGCGGCAGCAGAGCATCTGCTGACGATCATCGCCTCCGACAAGGAGTGGAACGAGGGCGCGGCGCGGCAGAAACTGCTGTCGCTGTTCGAAATGGTCGGGCTCGAGGACGAATGGGTCGCCGCGACCCGGCGCAAGCTCAGCGCGCTGCTGTTCGGATGAGCGAGACCAAACGCCTCTCGATTTTCCCGCTGGCCGGCGCGTTGCTGTTCCCCGGCATGCATCTGCCGCTGCACATATTCGAGGACCGCTACCGCGCCCTGATCAACGACGCGATGGCGCGCGACCGCCGGATCGGCATGATCCAGCCGAAGGAGGCCGGGACGCGCCCTGCCCTGTTCGATATCGGATGCCTCGGCAAGATCATAGATATCGAGGCGCTGGATGATGGCCGCTTCAACGTGGTGCTGGAAGGCATCGCGCGCTTCCGGGTGGTCGAGGAGATCGACGCATCCACGGCTTTCCGACAGGTTCGCGCCGAGATCGAGGACGATCAGGAACTCGACGAGGTGCTGGCCAGCGCCGAACGCGCCGCGCTGGAGATCGAATCGCGCAGATTTGCCGAACTGCAGGGCTATCAGGTAGACTGGGACAGTATTGGCCGACTGGACGACATGGCCTTTGTCAACGGCATCGCCCAGATCGCGCCGTTCGACGCGGCGTCGAAACAGGCGCTGCTGGAAGTGGACGGCCTCGCCAATCGCGCCGAGCTGATCATCCAGCTTCTGCAGTTTTTCGGCCGGCAGGACGGGGATGACGACCGGGTCACGCTACAGTGAACGATCGCAAAAGAAACATCGATCCCGAACTGCTGGAAATTCTCGTCTGCCCGATGACGCGCACGCCGCTGATCCACGATGCGGACAAGGGAGAACTGGTCAGCGAGGCCGCCGGCCTGGCCTATCCGATTCGCAATGGAGTCCCGGTCATGCTTGTTGAGGAAGCGCGCAAGCTGGACGACCGCCGATAGCTGCAAAGGTGGCTGCGCGATTTGCCACAATGCCGTTCTGCCCCCGGCAGTCATTATACACAGATTGAAGGGGCAATTCCCACGGCCAGCCAGCAGCAACGCGAATGGTCAGGAAATCGCGGCGTCACCCGTTTGTATCGTCGGGGCCAATGCCTTGGCCGTATCGCCTTCTTCGGCGGCATTGATGCCGGCAAAAACGATGACGACGATGAACGTAATGATGATGGAGCCCCACGTCAGAATATGTCCCAGAAACAGTTCTCTGTCTCTGGGGCTCGGGCCATTGTCATCGGTTTTGAAAAGATCAGTCAAAAAACTCACACTACGCCACTAACTAAGAAAAAAATTCCGGGTCATTGCCCGGCTACAAAACAATCTCCGGGCTGATCCAGTCATGGGAGAAATGGATCAGCCCGGATTGTTTATCCAAAGAAGCGTTGCGGGTTTGCCCGCTTCTTCTGGTTTGGTTCGAAACCCATAGGAGCGAGGAAATACTGACCAGAATATTTCGTTCGCCCCGAACGATGGTAGATGAAAGCGGAGCCACTAGAATTCCGGGGGTCCAGAACCGAGCAGCAACCGTGCCAAACAAACCAACGCCAAGGATCTCTTGCCGAACGCCCTATCTATGGACGCCCCGTCGGTCCTTCCAGAGTTTGAACCCGTATCATTGGATATGGCCGGGGTTACAAATTAATATTTTTCGCGCCGCCTCACATCAATATTAACCGAAATCCCTAGTTTTTAACGGCGGGCGATTAACCTTTTGTAGCGGTAACACACGATATTACCCTAGCCGAACCGAAGAAATATCGCTCTTGAGCCAATAAGATACGTCCGTTTGCATTTCCGCCTGCCATTCTTTTTTGCCAATTGATTGACCCTGACATATGATGCGCCAATGACCAGAACTCCTTGCGATGACCTGAACGACAATGAGAAAGAGGTTCTCCGCCTGCTTTTGGCTGGTCACGATGCCAAGACCGCCGCACAGGAGCTTGGCGTAACGCCCAACGTAATCAACGAAAGATTGCGTGCGGCGCGGCAGAAGCTGCAGGTTACCAGCAGCAAGGCAGCGGCGAGGATGCTCGCCACGCACGAGGGCCATGAACCCAAATTTTTTGTGCCCAAGGATATTGGGATTGCCGAAAAGCCGAAATCCGGGGCAATTTATCCCCTGCCTGGACAAGAGGCAACGACACCGGACAGGGTCAGGGAAGCGCAGTCGGCCTATCAAACCTATGCCACCTTCCCGAATCCAATCCTGTCCGTGCCGTTTCGCAAGCAGGGAGAAAGGGGCAATGATCTAAACAAGGGGCAGCGGATATGGGCGATTGCCGATCTTTCGGTCAAACTCGCCTTCGCCTTTGCCTTCGTCTGCCTCGCAGCCATGCTGTTAAGCAGATTGATCAGCCTGACCTAACCCTGAAATTTTAGCTACCAATCGACGCCGGAGCGATTCGGCGCCTGGAGAGTCACATGTTGAACCAACGTATCGAAGCCGCTCGCCCCATCGCCAAGAAAATCAATGAAGTCGAAAAATCCCTGAACATGACAATGCTCCAGATGGGTGAGCTGATGAGCAACATTGCGAAGGCCCGGCTGGCGAAAGGAACGCATTTTTCGCTCACCGCGGGCATGGAAGCATCCGAAAAGCTGATTGCCGCCGCGGCCAAGACGGCGCGCAGCTACCGGGAAGTCGTCGAAGCGCACCAGCATCTCGCTGAAGATCGTGAAGACGCGGGCTTGCGGACTGTGGGTCTGGGAGATGTTTTTGAATGCCCTCCCGCTCAGGCTATGGGCACCGAAACAATTACCAGCCCGCTTCGCGTTGTGGAAAGCGCCTAAAAAGGCGTACGAGACTTGACCGATCATTCGAGATTTGGTCGTGTAACGGAATGTCTCGGATTGATCTCTTTTTAGTTCTCCTGACGGCCGTCTGTATCTTTTCGGTCGTCAGGGGAGGCCCGCCCGAAAGGCGGGCTGTACTGATCTTTCTTATAGGGATCGGTTTTACAGTTCTTGCAGCCTCGCCATCAGAAACCAGATTTGCACATCCAGAGCTAGGTATTCTGATTGTCGATGCAATTGTTTTGTTCGCATTCGTGATGTTGGCACTGAGTGCAGAAAGGTATTGGACGCTGTGGATCTCTTCCATGCAGGTAATACAGGTTTTGTCACATATCCCAATGATGATAATTCCGGAACTACTTCCCCAAGCCTACTACGTTATAATTGCCGTGTGGGTTTATCCCATGTTAGTTGTCTTGACGATTGGCACCTATCGGCACCAGCAACGTCTTCGGCAATTCGGGGTCGACAGATCCTGGAGCGACTTTTCACCGCTGCGAAGATAGATAATGCTGCTTTCGTAGCGGACTCGCTGATCAAGGAATTCGGGTCTATCGGGGCGATATTGCATTCCAATTTTCGCGCGACCGACAACAGCCCGGCTCGCGCCATACTCTCTCTCGTCCGCGAAGCCATAATCGTGTCTTCCAAGGACGAGATGATGGACCGCATCAGCCTATCAAAGGCCGCAGACGTCATAGAATATCTGGTGGTCGCGATGGCGCGCCTGCCAGTCGAAGAAGTCCGCGTGTTGTTTCTGGACAGCAGGAACCGGCTGATCAGTGACGAAGTCGTGAGCCGGGGGACGATATCGGAAGCCCCCATCTATCCGCGGGAGATATTGAAGCGTGCGCTGGCGCTGGATGCCACGGCCCTGATTCTGGCCCACAATCATCCCTCCGGCGATCCCAGCCCCAGCGAGGGGGATATCGAGGCAACAAACAAGCTGCTAAAAGCGGGCAAAGAAATCGGATTGACCGTGCACGACCATATCATTGTCGGTCGGGAAGGATGGATCAGCCTTCGCGACTGGGTGAATTTTTCCTGATACACTTGTTTCTGTACGGTGTAACGACGCCTGAAATGACACTAGCCAAAGGGAGGCCAGAATAATGTCCTCGCCAAAATCGGAAGAGCAGCGGATCCATTTGCTCCGAACTGAAACGCAAGCGATTCTGCAGGCGCCCGAATTCATTCGGTCGCCGGTGATGACCCAGTTGCTCCGCTATCTGGTCGAAGAGGCTATCGCCAATCCCGGGAACCCGCCGAAGGCCTATCAGGTTGCGGTGGACGGTCTCGGTCGCCCCGAGGATTTCGATGTGCAGGCGGATAGCTATCCGCGGGTACAGGTGGGCAGATTGCGCAAGATGCTCTCGGCTTATTACGCCGCTCGCGGCAGGGCGGAACGGCTGCATATTCCGATTGGCCATTATGCCGTCGAGATCGAAAGGGATGATGCAGAAGCAGTACCGATAGGAGAGGATGCAGCCGCCGTGCATCCCGAAGCCGCAGTAGCTTCAGCAAATCAGGACCTGCGGCCCTCTCGCCTGGATCGCTGGAAGAAGGCGCTCGCCCTCACCGCCTTGCTGCTGCTGACAGGGATCGGCCTTTTCTGGGTAATGAACAGCGTTACCCCTTCGCTGTCGGAGGTCAACGCCGATCCGGACCGATATATTCTTCCCCCCAAGGTATATATTGCGACCAAGCAGCAAAGCGGTGCGGATACAGGCGAGAAAACATCCGCCGAGATCGAACGATTTTTCGAGGACGCTTTTGCCCGGTCTTCGCAAGTGCGTCTCGCGGCAGCCAGCGAAGCCAATATCAACGCCGGGAACGGGGAAAATTCCTATCTGTTCCAAAGCAAGATCGTGGACGGACCATCCGGACCAGAAATCAATATTTCGGTTGTCTCGCTGCTTCGCGACGAAACGATCTGGTCGACCACGATTCCGGTGCCCGAATCCGCTGCCGACTATCATGAGCAACTGGGGCTTGTAGCGAGCCGTATTGCCAGCATTTACGGTGTTATAGCAACCGATCAGCGCAAACATTTGCCCAAGAATGCAATGGTCGGCCACGCCTGTCTTCTTCGGTTCGAGAGCTTCCGCGCCAATCGCGACCCGGCGCTATTGCCTGTGGTCGAATCCTGCATCCGCAAATCGCTTGCTGCCGACCCTCTCGACAGCCGAATTTTGGCGGCTGGCTCTTACCTGTCGTTCTTGCGGGAAGAAGTCACCGGGCATCAGCCCGATCCAGTGGTCGGAATGGAATATGCGCGGCGCGCAATGGTCCGCGGCAGAGAAGATGCGGCAGCCAATTTCTCCCTGGCCAGATCCAGTTTCCTGACCGGCAATTGCAACCGCGGCAAGGAGTTCGCTCAAAAGGCCGCGGAGCTCAATCCCTATGAAGCCACGATCCAGGCCCAGATCGGCGCCCATCTCTTTGCGTGCGGCGATCGAGAGGCTATCGTGTTTCTAAAGCGCGCCATGGCCCTTGATCCACGCGGCTCAATATTGGCGGAAACCGGGCTGGTATTCACGCTGCTGGCCGAAGGAAAAAACAGGGAAGCCCTCGAGCTGGCAGAAAAAATCGTCCCGTCCAGTACAAGCGCGGGACCCTATTATGATATTGCCATGACAATGGTTTATGCCAAAAATGGCCGCGTTGAAGACTCTCGTGCCTCCTGGGACCGGCTTGTGGCCGCTTATGGCAAAAAGGATAGCGAGAGCCCGCAACAGTTCATCGGCCGCCTGATTATCAATCCTTTGCTTGCTCAGCGGGCCTATACCCTGCTGTCACAGAGTGGCGTGGTAAAATAATCGCAGGGTGATGTCTCGATATCGGCAGCGTCGTCAACGCTAGAAGCTTGCGTTCAGCCCGTCGACAACAAATTGCACCGCCAGCGCGCCCAGAAGCACACCGAGCACGCGGGTGATGACCGCCTCGACCTTGTTCCCCAATATCCGCATCAGTGGGCCTGCCGCGATCAGTCCAATCAGCGTCAGTAGCAGCACCGTTCCCAAAGCCCCCAGAATTACGAACGCATTGTCGAGACCGTCGTGCTGCGATGTCAGCAGCATGACGGCAGCGATCGACCCGGGACCGGCAATCATCGGCATCGCCATCGGAAAAATCGACACATCCTCGATCTCGGGCTGCTCGATTATTTCCTGTGCGCGATCCTCGCGCCGTTCGGTGCGCTTTTCAAACACCATCTCCAGCGCAATCAGAAACAGCATGATGCCGCCGGCAATCCGGAAGCTGTCGAGACTGATACCCAGCGCACTCAGCATCGGTTCGCCGAACATGGCGAAGACGAGCAATATGATCGCGGCGACCATGATCGCCCGGATCGCCATGATCTTGCGATCACGCGGCGGCACGTTGCTGGTCAGGCTGGCGTAGATCGGTGCGCAGCCTGGCGGGTCAATCACCACGAAAAAGGTGATGAAGGAAGATATGAACAGTTCGATCATTGGGCCAGAGCAGGGATTTTATATTCATGGACCCGTTTGAAGCTGCCATCATCCTGTGCCAGATCAACGGACACTGTCCGTGAACCGTCATCGGCAAAGCCGGTCTTCCAGACTAGGCTACCGTCAGCCGAAGCCCCGGTCTGGCCGTTGGCGTTCAGACCGGTCGGAGAAGTTCGTGCAGGCGCACCGGCCTTGCAAGAGGCGACCTCGGTCTCGACATAGTCCGGCTCCGCCAGCGGCGTAGCCAGCGGCTGGCCATCGTCAAACACCCATTTCCACTCGACATTCCTGTCGGGGCGGCGTTGGCCAAAATCCGATTGCTGCCAGACCGTCGTGAAATGGCCGGACTCGCCCCTGGCATTCTGCCACGCACCGGTCGAAGCCGCCATGCTGCCATCGCACGACATATAGATGTGGTGGGGCTGCCAGGTGACCGCCTGCGCCGGATCGGCCTTGCCCTTCAGCCATTGCTGGGCATTGACCAGTTCGGGCGTGAACATGATCGCGTCATCGGTGGCGGTTTCACGAAAAGCGGTCCACTGGCCCTCTTCCTGCGCCAGCCGCGCAAAGGCGAGCTCTGCCTGCACCACGGCACTGGGATTGGCAACCGGTGCCCCCATGACCCGATTATAGCGTTCCCGATCACTAGAGCTGCCGCCGGTGGCACATCCAGCCAGCAGCAGGGCGATTCCGATTGCGCCAAATATTCGCATTACAGCCCCTTCGGCTTTTCCAGTCCGGCGCGCGCGGACGCGGCCACCAACGTGTTGCGCAATAGCACTGCAATGGTCATCGGTCCAACCCCTCCCGGTACCGGCGTGATCGCCCGCACATGGTCGAGCGCTTCGGCGGTGGCGACGTCACCGACCAGCCGGCCCTTATCCGTGCCTGGTTCCGGGTCCAGGCGGTTGATACCCACGTCAATCACGACCGCACCATCCTTCAACCAGTCGCCCTTGACCATCTCGGCACGGCCGACCGCGGCAACCACAATATCGGCGCGGCGCACGACGTCCGGCAGGTTGCGGGTCCGGCTGTGCGCCATGGTAACCGTGCAATTTTCCGCAAGCAGCAATTGCGCCATCGGCTTGCCGACAAGGATCGAACGGCCAACGACGACGGCGTCCAGTCCGGTCAGGTCGCCAAGCGTGTCTTTCAGGAGCATCAGGCTGCCCAGCGGCGTGCAGGGTGTCAGCGCCTCTTCGCCATTGGCGAGACGACCGGCGTTGATGACGTGCAGGCCGTCGACATCCTTGTCGGGGTCGATCGCCATGACTACGGCTTTTTCGTCGAGGCCCCGGGGCAGCGGCAGCTGGACCAATATCCCGTCGACGGCTTCATCGGCATTCAGCTGTTCGACGAGAGCCATCAATGTTTCCTGCGACGCATCAGCGGGCAGGCGATGCTCGAAACTTTCCATACCGGCCGCGATCGTCGCCTTGTGCTTGGATGCGACATAGACCTGGCTGGCCGGATCGTCGCCGACCAGAACCACGGCCAGGCCAGGTGCGCGACCCGCATGCTTCACGAACGCGGGAACCGCTTCCCGGATCCGTTCGCGCAGACCCGCAGCAAAAGCCTTGCCATCGATGATCTGCGCGGCGCTCAACCCAGAAGTGCCTGAGCCAGCGGCGGAAGGATCGCATCCTGCAAGATGATGATTCCGATGATCACGACCATCGGCGTAAGGTCGATCGAACCGAAATCGGGCATGATCTTGCGGATCGGCCGGTAGATCGGCGCTGTCAGAGCATCCAGCGTTGTCCAGATCGCCCGGGCGATGTCGTTCTGCAGGTTGATGACGTTGAAGGCCAGCAGCCAGCTCATGATCGCCTGTACGATGATGACGGTGATCGCCACGTTGAGCAGTATGGATATAATCTGAAGAATTGCGAATGCCATGGCGGAACCTTTATCGATAATCTGGCGGAGCGGCCAGCGGTTTGTCACCGGCTTGGCCAGATACTTGCTGTATCATATATATAAGACAGTCGGCGATTTAATCAACCGGTTCGAAATCGTCACGGACCAGCGTGCCGGCCCCCTTGACGGTGAAGATTTCGAGCAGCATCGCGTGCGGAATGCGGCCATCGAGGATGACCGCAGCATCGACGCCTTCCTGCACCGCTTTCACGCAGGTCTCGAGCTTGGGGATCATGCCGCCCGAGATAGTACCGTCCCTGACCAGTTCCCGAATCGCTCTTGGCGCAAGATCGGTCAGCAGTTCGCCCTGCTTGTCCAGCACGCCGGCCACATCGGTCAGCAGGAACAGCCGGGCGGCGCGCAGCGCCGAGGCAACCGCCCCGGCCATGGTGTCGGCGTTGATATTATAGGTATGACCATCGTCGCCCACGCCAATCGGCGCGATCACCGGGATCATGCCGGCCGACGAGATCATGTCTACGACGCTGCGGTTGACGGTCTTGGGTTCGCCGACATAGCCGAGGTCGATGATCCGCTCGATATTGCTGTCGGGATCGCGTTCGGTGCGACGCAGCTTGGCGGCTTTGACAAAACCGCCGTCCTTTCCGGATATACCGATCGCGCGGCCGCCGGCCCGTTCAATCCAGCTCACCAGTTCCTTGTTGATGGCACCAGACAGCACCATTTCGGCTATCTCGGCGGTTTCCTTGGTGGTCACGCGCAAACCATCGACAAATTTGCTTTCGACGCCGACCCGCTCCAGCATCGCCCCGATCTGCGGGCCGCCGCCGTGGACGACGACCGGATTGATCCCGACCGCTTTCAACAGCACGATATCCTCGGCAAAATTGCGCGCCAGCGTGGCGTCTCCCATGGCGTGTCCGCCATATTTCACGACAAAGGTCTTGCCGGTATAGCGCTGCATATAGGGCAAGGCATCGGTGAGCGTTTCCGCCTTGGCCAGCATGGCGGGATCGGGTGCATGGTCGGTCATCGGCGTCTTTCAGTATAGGGGCGATGCAAAAGCAAGCCTTTAATCAGCTTTTGGAAAGCTGCTTCACTTTTTCCAGGGTGCCTGTAACATGGCCTTGCGGCTTCATCGCGCTGTGGACGAAGGCAATCTTGCCGTCCTGTCCGATGACATAGCTGGTGCGGTTGGTCATCGCCAGGCCGGGAGCCATGCGGACCTGATAGTCGGCGATGATCTGGTCATCGGCCTGGGCAACCGCAAACTTGTCGCGGCATTCTGAGGTCGAGAATTTCTTCAGGCCGTCGATATCGTCGCCGGACATGCCGATCACGGTGGCTCCCGCCGCGTTGAATTCGGCCGTTGCATCGGCAAACATATTCGCCTCGATGGTGCAGCCTTCAGTGAACACTTTGGGAAAGAAATAGAGCACGACGGGCCCGTCTTTCAGCTTGTCGGCGAGCGAGAACTGAAACTCCTTGCCGGCGAGAGCGCCGGTGGTCGTGAAATCGGGCGCGCTGGCGCCCACTTCCAGCGGTTCGGCATTGGCGCTGCGCGTGTAATAGACAAAGGCACCGCCACCCACGACGACAACGGCCAACAGTATCAATATCCATTTTTTCATATCGTCATTCCTGTTCGAGTTGCGCTTTCAATGCGTATAGTTGATCCAGGGCCTCGCGCGGCGACAGAGCATCCACGTCGAGTGCGGCCAGGGCCTCGCGCAAGCTATCGGATTTTTCTGCGACTTCCGCAAGGCTCGCAGCGAAAAGCGGCAAATCACCGAGACCGGCGGCGAGTCCGCCGGTTTCCGCCTTGCCCGCTTCCAGCTTGTCGAGCACCGACTTGGCGCGGTGGAGGACGGGTTTCGGAATTCCCGCCAACTTGGCCACGGCCAGGCCGTAGCTGCGGTCTGCCGGACCCTTGGCCAGTTCGTGGAGCAGCACCAGATCGCCCTTCCACTCGCGGGCACGAACGTGGTGGAGAGACAGTGCATCGAGCCGGTCGGCGAGCCTCGTCAGCTCATGATAATGGGTGGCGAACAGGCAGCGGCAGCGGTTAGTTTCGTGCACCGCCTCGACCACCGCCCACGCCAGGGCCAGACCATCATAGGTGGAGGTTCCCCTGCCCACTTCATCGAGAATGACAAAGCTTTGCTGGGTCGCCTGCGACAGGATGGCGGCGGTTTCAACCATCTCGACCATGAAGGTCGACCGACCCTGGGCAAGATTGTCGGAGGCACCGACCCGGCTGAACAACCGGTCAACCAGGCTGAGCTTCGCCGACGAAGCGGGCACGAAACCACCGGCCTGCGCCAGAATGACGATCAGCGCGTTCTGGCGCAGGAAGGTCGACTTGCCGCCCATATTGGGTCCGGAGACCAGCCACAGCCGCTCATCGTCAGCCAAGCCGCAGTCATTGGCGACAAACGCCTCGCCCCTGGCCGCGAGCGCCGTCTCGACGACGGGGTGCCGACCGGCCTCGATATGGAGAATATTGCCGTCGACAAATTGCGGGCGGCACCACTGGCCCTCGGCAGCGCGTTCGGCGAGGGCGGCAGCGACATCGATCCGCGCCAGCGCGTCGGCGCTTTCGCTGATCGCCTGCTTGCGCGCCAACACCCGGTAGACCAGCATTTCGAAATGCGCTGCTTCTGCCGCCAGCGCATGGGCCCCGGCCTGCGAAACGCGCAGTGCTTCTTCGTGCAGGTCGGTCGAATTGAACCGGACCACCCCGGCCAGCGTCTGCCTGTGGGTAAAGCCCGAATGCTCGGCCATCAGGCTGTCCCCGTGCCGTGCTGGCACCTCGATGAAATAGCCAAGCACCGCATTATGCTTGATCTTGAGCGTGTTGATCCCCGTCGCATCGCGATAGCGCGCTTCCAGCCTTGCGATTGACTGACGCCCGTCCGAGCCGGCGCTCCGCAGCTCGTCCAGCGCCGCGTCGAAACCGGCCGCGATATAGCCACCATTGCTCATTTCCGTCGGCGGTGTCTCGACCAACGCGCGGCCGAGCAGGTCGACCAGTTCGCCATGGCCGTCGAGGAGCGGCAAGAGCTTTTCCAGCAACTCCGGCAGGCCGAGCGCGTCCGCCAGCAGTTCGCGCAATATCCGCGCGCCATCCAGACCGTCACGGATCTGTCCCAGATCCCTTGGGCTGCCCCGCCCGGCAGAGACCCGACCGAGAGCCCGGCCGATATCCGGCAACGCCTTCAGGCCTGTGCGAACATCGTCGCGAAGTCCCGGTCCGTCATGAAACCACTGCACCAGACCAAGGCGCCGGTTGATCGGCGTTTCCGCGAACAGGGGCGCGGCCAGATCGCGGGCCAGCAAACGCGCTCCAGCGGGTGTGGTCGTGCGGTCGATGGCGTGTAGCAGACTGCCCTCGCGTGCGCCCGCCAGAGTCCGGTCAATCTCAAGGCTGGCGCGGGTGGGGCCGTCAATCGAAAGAAACTCCCGCGTCTCTCGCTTCATCGGCGGGTGCAAATAGGGCGCCCGGCCTTGCGACACGTGATTGACATAGGCAACCAACCCGCCCGCGGTCGCCAGCTCGGCACGCGAAAATTCGCCCATGCCATCCAGTGTCGCGACCCCGAAATGGTCGCACAGCCGCTTCTCCGCATCCAGGCTGGCAAAATTTTCCTTTGCCCATCCAGTGGCCTTGTGCAGCCGGGTCAGCATGGAGGGAGGGCAGATGATTTCTGAAGGCGAAAGCCGCGCCAGTTCTGCTTCCAGGGCATCGTCGGCGATGGTTGCGAGTTCGAAGCTTCCGGTCGAGATATCCGCCGCAGCGAGACCGATGTCGCCCTGCACTTCCGCCACCGCGACCAGCATGTTGTCGCTGCGGGCATCAAGCAAGCTGTCTTCGGTCAGCGTCCCCGCCGTGACATAGCGAATGATGTCCCGCGCGACCAACGCCTTGTAGCCACCGCGCGCCTTGGCCTCGGCCGGGGTTTCGATCTGTTCGGCAATCGCCACCTTGAAACCGGCCCGGATCAGTTTCGCCAGATAGCCTTCCGCCGCGTGGACGGGCACGCCGCACATCGGTATCGTCTCGCCCGCATTCTTGCCCCTGGAGGTCAGCGCAATATCCAGCGCGGCCGCCGCGTGTCTGGCATCGTCGTAGAACAGCTCGAAAAAATCACCCATCCGATAGAACAGGAGGCAATCGCCTGCCTGTTCCTTGAGCGCAAAATATTGCTCCATCATCGGCGTGACCTTGTCCGCTGCCGATGCCGACCCCGTGGAACGATTCTTCGTCTTGTCCTGAGTCTGGGTTGCCATGGCCACGCGATAGCCGAGTGCAGCAGGACATAAAAGAGCGGCGAACATATCGCGCTGAAATTTAGTTGATATTGCGGCTCCGCATCAAAGCGAGTAAGCCTCGGAGCGGGACGTGACCATCCGATCGGCGCAGGCAAGCCGACAATCAACATGCGGAGATATAATTTGGCTGACAAGACTGAGAGCAATCTGGAATTTTCGGAACGGGAAGCGCTGCTTTTTCACTCCCACGGCCGTCCCGGAAAAATCGAGATCATCGCCTCCAAGCCTATGGCCACCCAGCGTGATCTGAGCCTCGCCTATTCTCCCGGCGTTGCGGTCCCCGTTCGGGCGATCGCCGAAGATCCTTCCAAAGCTTACGACTATACCGCGAAGGGCAATCTGGTTGCCGTGATTTCCAACGGGACCGCGATCCTCGGTCTGGGCAATCTGGGAGCGCTCGCCGCGAAGCCGGTGATGGAAGGAAAGGCGGTGCTGTTCAAGCGCTTTGCTGACGTCGATTCCATCGACATCGAACTTGATACCGAGGATGCGGACACCTTTATCAACGCCGTTCAGATCATGGAGCCGAGCTTTGGCGGCATCAATCTGGAGGATATTGCCGCGCCGGATTGTTTCATCATCGAACAGACCCTGCGCGACCGGATGAATATCCCGGTCTTTCACGACGACCAGCACGGGACAGCGATCATCGCTGCGGCCGGCCTGATCAACGCCTGCCTGCTGACCAACCGCAAGATCGAGGACGTGAAGGTCGTGGTCAATGGTGCCGGTGCCGCAGCGATTGCCTGCGCCTCGCTGATCAAGAGCCTGGGCGTGCCGCATGACAATCTGACCATGTGCGACCGGACCGGCGTGATCTATCGCGGTCGCGACGATGTCGACCAGTGGAAATCCGCGCACGCCATTGATACCGATGCGCGCACATTGACCGACGCCCTCAGTGGCGCGGACGTTTTCCTCGGCCTTTCGGCCGCTGGCGCGCTGAAACCCGAGATGGTCAAGGACATGGCGCCGCAGCCTATAATCTTTGCGATGGCCAATCCGGACCCGGAAATCACGCCGCCCGACGCCAAGGCGGCGCGGCCGGATGCGATCATCGCCACCGGACGCTCCGACTACCCCAATCAGGTCAACAATGTTCTGGGCTTTCCCTTCATCTTTCGCGGCGCGCTGGACGTACGCGCAACCCGGATAAACGAGGAGATGAAAGTCGCAGCCGCGCACGCCATTGCCGAACTGGCGCGAGAGCAGGTTCCGGAAGAGGTCGCCGTTGCCTATGGCGGGAATGCACCGAGCTTTGGCGTTGATTATATCATCCCGGCCCCTTTTGATCCGCGCCTGATGGATGTGGTGTCGGCTGCCGTGGCCAAGGCAGCCATGGACAGCGGTGTTGCCCAGAAGCCGATCGCCGATCTCGATGCCTATCGGCAGAGCCTGAAAGCCCGGCTGAATCCGACCACGTCGGTGCTGACCCAGGCGTACGAAGCCTGCCGCCTGTCGCCGAAGAGGATCATCTTTGCCGAAGCGGAAGAAGATGTCGTTCTCCGCGCGGCGATTCAATTCCAGGATGGCGGCTATGGCACCCCGGTCCTGGTGGGACGCGATGACCGCGTGCGGGAAAAGCTCAAGGAACTTGGGGTCCGGGATCCGGACAGCTTCGAGGTGCACAACAGCCGCAACAGTCCGCTGGTTCCCGACATGGTGAGCATGCTGTACGACCGCCTGCACCGCCGGGGCTATATGGAGCGCGATATCAAGCGCATGGTCAATCAGGACCGCAATATTTTCGGCTCAGCGCTGCTGGCCATGGACCAGGGCGACGCCATGATTACCGGCGTGACCCGGCCCTATTCGCAAACCTTCCGCGATATTGCCAAGGTGATCGATGTCGAGAAAGGCCGTACCGCTCTTGGCATCCATATCATGGTCGGTCAGCACCACACGGTCTTCATGGCCGACACCACGGTCAACGAACGGCCAACCGCCCATGAGCTTGCCGATATCGCCGAGCAGACAGCCGCCGTCGCGCGGCAGATGGGTCACGAACCGCGGGTGGCATTTCTCAGCTACTCGACCTTTGGCAATCCCGAAGGACGCTGGCTGGAAAATCTCCGCGAAGCCGTTGCCCTGCTCGATCAGCGGCGCGTGCCTTTTGAATATGAGGGAGAAATGGCGCCGGACGTGGCTCTCAATCCCAAGCTGATGGCAAACTATCCGTTCAGCCGCCTGTCACAACCGGCCAACGTTCTTGTTATGCCCGGGCTGCAGTCGGCCAATCTTTCGGCAAAACTGCTGCGCGAACTGGGAGGCGATTCGGTGATCGGACCAATGCTGGTCGGACTCGAAAAGTCGGTTCAGATTGCCACGATGGCTTCCACTGCATCGGAACTGGTAACCTTGGCGGTGCTGGCGGCCAGCGGCATTGCCAAATAGGCAAGCCCGCTAGGGACGGGTCGGATCGTTGCTGGGACCTTGTGCGCCCGGTGCGCCGACTGCACCGATATTGCCGAAAAGCTCTTCGAAGAAGGAGCGGTCCCGACCCAGAGTCGGGGTCTTGTCGCCGTCGGGGCTGATGTTGGCCACAAGTTCGAGGCCCGTGCGGTCGACTGCGGTGACATTGCCATCCGCATCAAATTTCACGCGCATCACCTGTTGCTCGCGCGGCCGCGGGTTGTTGAAGCCATATTGACGGGTGTCGCGCGACAAATAATACCAGGTGTCGTCGTCAAACTGCCCGGTAAAGGTGGGCCGACCGAGCGAGGCTTCGACCGACTGCCGGTTGTCAACACCAGCCTGGATCGCGGACATCAGCACTTCGTCGGCAATATATCCCTGATGGCCGCGCACCTGCGTGCATCCGGCCACGGCCATGGTGCCAGCCAGAAGCCCGATCAAAAGGCTATGTTTCTTGATATTGCCGACCATCGAACTCATTCTCCACTGTGAAGCCGGCACCATATCGGCGCCCGACCAGTCATCGCCCATTGCATCTCGCGCGATAAATATCAATATGCCCTGTATCCAGACTTAACAACCGACCTGATCACGCATAAACTTGCAACCCAACCAGCGGAACCAGCAATGTCCTTTTTCAGCAAGATTTTTTCTCGCGACAATCCGAACCAGAAAATGCAGCCGCTGTACAATGCGATCATCAGCGAAGGACGACAGCTGTTCTGGTACGAGCAGGCACAGGTTCCGGACAGTCTGGACGGCCGTTTCGACATGATTGCGGCGATCTTTTCGCTGGTGCTGATCCGGCTAGAGAAGGAAGCGGACCGCGGCCAGGAGCTTGCCTGGTTGACCGAGCTCTTCATCAGGGACATGGACGGGCAATTGCGCCAGATCGGCATTGGCGACATGATCGTCGGCAAGCATGTCGGGCGGATCATGGGCGCGCTCGGCGGTCGGGTCGGTGCCTATCGCGCGGCTCTGGAGCAGGGTGCAGACCTGCGGGAGGCTGTCATCCGCAACATATTTCGCGGCGAAAAGCCGGACGATGCCGCGCTCGACCATCTCATCGGCCGGTTGACCGCCTATCATGCCGCCCTGCGCGATCGCGATGCCGAAACCATCGTTGCGGGCCAGCTGCCATGAGTGACGGGCCGGAGTTTTCGCATGTCGTCAAGCTTTCGGAACTGGGTTCCAAGCCGCGGACGGGCAAGCTGTCCGCGAATGCGGATGAATGCCGCGGGCTCGCTGAACGGTTTGACCTGCCGAAAATCACGTCGTTGAATGCGACCTACACGTTGCAGAACGGTGACGAGCGGATCAGCTTTACCGGGCGAATCGAATCCGACCTGCAACAGCTTTGCTCGGTAACGGGTGAAAGTTTTCAGGTCCGGATGCGCGAAAATTTTGACATTGCCGTCGTTCCAAAACTGGAAATTGAGGGGACGGACGAAGAGATCGAGCTGTCCGAGGACGATTGCGACATCGTCGAATATGAAAATGGTCAGTTTGATATAGGCGAAGCGATTGCCCAGACCCTCTATCTTGCCCTGGATCCGTTCCCGCGTGGCCCGAACGCCGACGCCTTGGCGCGCGAGGTTCTCAAGACAGAGGAAGAGGCAGGGCCGTTCGGGGCGCTGGCAGCACTGAAGACGAAAAAGTCCTAGCTGGCGGCCTTGCCGCTCTTCCGTTCCGCCGCCTTCGCAAGGCGTTTTTGCAATCCGTTCAGCCGTTGCTTGCTGGTAATCTTCCCCCCCAGCAGATCGGTGATGTAGAATGTATCGACCGCGCGCTCTCCGTAAGTGGCGATGTGCGCGCTGTGCACGGTGACCTTCGATTCAAACAGTGCATAAGCCAGCTCGTTGAGCAGGGCCGGGCGGTCCTGAGCATTGACTTCGACCACGGTGAAGCGATTGGAAGCCTCGTTGTCGACCAGGGCAAAGGGCGTGATCTCAAAGGCTCTGGCACGGGCATGAGCCAGCGGCCTGGCTTCCAGTTTCGTCGAAAGCTTCGTGCGGTTTGCAAGCGCGTCTTCGACCGCCTGCTTCAGCCGGTCCAGCTGTCCCTTTTCCGAGAACGGTTTGCCGTGCGGATCCTGAACCAGAAAATTGTCGAGCGCCATGCCGTCACGGGTGGTGTGGATGCGTGCATCGATGATGTTGCCACCCGAGACATGGATGCCCCCGGCAATCCGGTAGAACAACCCTGGATGGTCTGCGGCATAGACGGTGATCAGGGTCGCACCCCGTTCGGGATAGACGTCAGCGACTATCGCCAGGTCAGTGTCCCCGGCATCAAGGACAAGCTGGGCATTTTGCGCAATGATGTCATCCGGCTCGGCGATCCAATATGCATCGGTAAAGCGCTTGGCCAACGGCTTGAATTCGTCATCGGGCAGATCCAGCGTTTCCGCCAATATCGCCTTCTTCTGATCGATCCGTTCCTTTCGGCCGCGCTGCTTGTGGCCGAGCAGCAGCATTTCCTGCGCCGCTTCGAAAAGGTCCGTCAGCAATTGCCGCTTCCAGCTGTTCCAGACACCGGGGCCGACCGCACGGATGTCCACGACCGTCAAAACCGTCAATTGGCGCAAGCGTTCGACGCTCTTCACCCGGCTGGCGAAATCCTGGATGGTCTTGAAGTCGGAGAGATCGCGCTTGAAGGCCACCGCCGACATCAGCAGATGATTGCGCACCAGCCACGCTACCAGTTCGGTTTCATGGGGCTTGAGTCCGAGACGCGGACACAGCTTCTTGGCCACTTCCGCGCCCAATATGCTGTGATCGCCGCCGCGTCCCTTGGCAATGTCGTGCAGCAGCGTGGCGACGAACAGCACGCGCCGGTTCTGCAATTTCTCCATCGTAGCCGTGCTGTTGGGATGATCGGCCTCGAGATCGCCGCGGCCAATTTTGGCGAGTAGCCCGATCGCCCGGATACTGTGTTCATCCACGGTATAATGATGATACATGTCGAACTGCATCTGCGCCACAACCCGCCCGAAATCGGGAATGAAACGACCGAAGATCGCCGCTTCGTTCATCCAGCGCAGCACCAGTTCGGGATCGCGCGGCGAGCAGAGCACATCGAGAAACAGATTGTTCGCCCGTGCATCCTTGCGGATATTATTGTCGATGAACTTGGCATCGCGCCGTGCGGAACGCATCGCCAGCGGATGTATTTCCAGCTCGTGCTTGTCGGCCAGCCAGAATATTTCAAGCAGCCGGACCGGATCCTCTTCGAAAAACTGCTCGTTCGGCAGGGCGAGCCTGCCGCGATCCAGCACAAAGCCGTTCAGTTTCTTCGGTTTCCGGGTGAGCGAAGGCAGGAACCGCCGCACGCCCGCATTGTGGGTCTCGTCAAGATGGGCGAGAAACACACCGGTCAGGTTGCCGACCACTTTCGCGTTCAGAAAATAATATTGCATGAACCGCTCGACCGATGATTTTCCCGGGCGGTCGGCGAAACGCATCCGCCGGGCCACCTCGGGCTGCAGGTCGAAGGTCAGGCGGTCTTCCGCGCGACCGGTGATATCGTGCATGTGACAGCGAACCGCCCAGAGAAAATTTGCCGCCTTGCGAAAGCGCTTGAACTCGTCGGCGGTGAGCAGGCCCACGTCGACCAGTTCGCTCGCTGACATGACCCGGTGGATATACTTCCCGATCCAGTAGAGCGTCTGCAGATCCCGCAGTCCGCCCTTGCCCTCCTTCACATTCGGTTCCACGACATAGCGGCTGTCGCCCATCTTGATGTGCCGGGCGTCGCGTTCTGCCAGTTTATCGGCGACGAAGCTGCTGTCGGTGCCGGTCACGACATCGTTGAAGAACCGCTGCTTGGATTCTTCGTAAACAGCGGTATCGCCCCAGATATAGCGTCCTTCGAGCAACGCGGTCCGGATCGACAGGTCCTCGCGTGCCATGCGTACCATCTCGTCGATCGACCGGCTGCTCTGTCCGACCTTGAAGCCCAGATCCCACAACCAGTAAAGCATCGCCTCGACTGCCTGCTCGGTCCAGCTGTTGGTCTTGTGAGGGGTCAGGAAGGCAATATCGACATCGCTGTGGGGTGCCATCTCGCCGCGGCCGTAGCCGCCGACGGCCATCACCGCGATCCGTTCTCCCGATGACGGGTTGCTGACCGGATATTGATGGTTGACCGCGATATCATGGATCAGCCGGACAAGCTGGTCGACCAGAAAGGATTGCGCCGCTGCGGCATCATGCCCGGCCGAAGGCTTTTCACGCAAGCGTCGGCTGATCTCGGAGCGACCTTCGCCCAGCGCATTTTGCAACAGCGCCAAGATATCCGGGCGCGCTTGAGCCATGCCTTGCGCCGCGATCAACTTTTCTATTTCTTCAGCCAGCACCCGGCGATTGATGACGTCGCGCTGCCGGTTGATCCGGGTGGCAGGGTCGGCTGGTGCCGCTGGAATATTGGCCCGAATGTTCATCCAGTGCCGGCCAGTTCGTCCCGGTGCTTTTTCGCCAGTACGATCTTGGCAATTTTGGCGGTACCGAGTTTCGGCAGCGGCTCTTCATATTGCCAGACATGCACCGGCAACTTGAACGGCGCGAGCTGGTGCTTAAGCGATTCCATCAGTTCATCCTTCGGCAAGCTGTGGCCGTCCTTTGTGTGATAGACCAGAGCGGGCACTTCACCGAACCGTTCGTCCGGCACTCCGAAGATACAGGCCTCTGCCACCGCCGGATTGGCATAGACGGCGGCCTCCACTTCCTGGCAGCTGATATTTTCCCCGCCGCGAATGATGATCTCCTTCTTGCGATCGACGATGTAGAGATAGCCCTCGGGATCGAGATAGCCGATATCGCCGGTGCGGAAATAGCCGTCGTCGGTGAAGGCGTCACGGGTCGCTTCTTCATTGTTCCAGTAGCCGGTAAAATTCGCTGCGGTGCGGATGCAGACTTCTCCGCGTTCGCCCTGCGGCAGCTTGTTCCCGTCATCGTCGAGGATCGCGACATCGACAATCGGTGGCGTGGCGCGACCGGTGCTGTCGGGTTTGGCCAGATAATTCTCATTCTGGTTGGAGCAGCCGACACCGTTGGTTTCGGTCAGGCCATAGCCGATCACCGGATAACCATCGCCCATTTTCTCCTTGATCCGACGGACATGCTCGACCGGGCGCGGCGCACCCCCCGCCGCCATGGTGACACAGCTGCTCAGATCGTATTTGTCAAAATGCGGGTGGGAGTAAATTTCCATGCTCATCAGTGGCACGCCTACAAAATAGGTTACCCGTTCCTTCTCGATGAGGCGCATCGCATCTTCCGCATCCCATTTGTTGAGCATCACCAGCTTGCGCCCGATCGCATAGCTGACCAGGACCAGCGGCACCGACGCGGTGACATGGAACAGGGGCACACAGACCAATGCGGTTGGCTGGCCGTCCGGCATCTTGCCCTGCTTTTCCATGATGTTGACCAGCACAAGAACCGTGCCGACAAAGCTCATGGCCCCCTGGACCACCGATCGATGCTCGGCGTAGGCACCCTTCGAGCGCCCGGTCGAACCGGAAGTGAACAGGATGGTCGCATTGTCCTCGGGTTGCATTTGCGGCAGCGGCGTATCTGCGCCACCGCCTTTTTCGAGCATGACCTTCAGCCCTTCGAGCGGCGATTTATCATGTTCAAAGATCAGCAGTTCCGCGCCGTGATCGCGCTTGGAGTCCACCAGTCGCTGAGCCCGCTGATAGTCGGCAAAAACAAAGGAACAACTTACATCCTCTATCCCGTCTGCCAGTTCGTCGCCTCGCCACCAGCCATTGAGCTTCGTAGAAACTGCGCCGGCCATGGTGATCGCCATATCAAGAATGACCCAGTTGGCCGAGTTGCGCGCGGCGATTCCGATACGATCGCCTTTTTGAACGCCGTAGCCTTCGACCAGCCCTCCGGCCAAAGCGCGGGCAGCCGCGTAAGCCTCTCCGAAGGTCAGGCGGATATCGCCATCGACCAGAAATTCCTTGTCAGCATGCTGATGACAGAAATAGGCAAAATAATCGGAGACATTCTGGGGGGCATTCTTGAAGATCGGCATTTCGACGCCGTATTTGTTGATCGTGTCGAGTTCCAGCAACTGACCAGGCTGCGTCAACGCTTCCAGCGTCTTGTCAATTATCACATCGAGTTCAGAGGTCGCCATTATTCAAGTCTCCCGTTGTTCCCTCTTGGTAAAGGGGATTTTCCCTTTATATGGACAGGAAACCACACGGGGAAAAGAGTTGATTGATATTATCTTGGCCAATGCGAGCCAGTTTACCCAGTTTACGGAGCTCGGCCTCTCTGCGAATGCGCTCGACCTCGGATTTTTCCAGTTGAAATGGTATTCTCTCGCATATCTCGCGGGCATTCTGCTCGGCTACTGGTATCTGACCAAGCTGGTTGCGCAGCCAGGCTCGCCCATGGCCCGCCGCCATGCCGATGACCTGATCTTCTGGGCCACCCTTGGTATCATCATCGGCGGTCGCCTGGGATATGTGTTTTTCTACAGTCCCGAAATTCTGCTGGAGCCAGTCAAGATATTGCAGGTCTGGAAAGGCGGGATGTCCTTGCACGGCGGCACGATCGGCGTTGTGCTCGCGCTGTGGTGGACGGCGCGGCGGGAGAAGCTCGATTTCCTGAGACTGTGCGATTATATCGCCTGCGTCATTCCGTTCGGACTGTTCTTCGGTCGTCTCGCCAATTTCGTCAACGGAGAGCTTTGGGGCAGGACTACCGATGTGCCGTGGGCGATCGTGTTTCCGATGGGCGGCGATGTGGCGCGGCACCCCAGCCAGCTTTACGAAGCCGGCCTCGAAGGCATTCTCTATTTTCTCATCCTGTCGCTGCTATTCTGGAAAACCGATGCCCGCTATCAGCCAGGCAAGCTCGTCGGCGCCGGGTTGCTGGTCTATGGCCTGAGCCGGTTTACCGTCGAGTTCTTCCGGGAGCCGGATGCCCAGTTGACTTGGCTGGTGGAGCAGTCCGGCTTCAGCATGGGGCAATGGCTGACGGTGCCGATGATCCTGCTTGGTGCATGGCTGGTCTATACCGCCAAGGGCCGCCGAGCGCGCGTCGAACCGGTGGCGGGAGACCGAAGCGTTGCCTGACGGCATCAGTGCGGAACAGCCCACTGCAGCGCATGTGATCGCGGAGCGGATCGACCGCGAAGGTCCGATTCCGCTCGGCGACTATATGGCGATTGCCAATAGCCATTATTATGCGAGCAAGGATCCGCTGGGCGAGGAGGGCGACTTTGTCACCGCGCCCGAAATCAGCCAGATGTTCGGGGAAATTGTCGGCATCTGGCTGGCCGACCTGTGGCTGCGCAAGGGTTCACCCGATAATTGCCACTATGTCGAACTGGGGCCCGGACGCGGCACTCTGGCACATGATGCGCTGCGATCGCTGGCAAAGTTCGGCTGTCATCCGGCGGTCCACCTTGTCGAGACCAGCCCGGTACTGAAGGCACGCCAGGCCCAGCTTCATCCCGATGCGGTCTGGCATGACGACGTCGGAAGCCTGCCCGAAGACGGACCGCTGCTGATCGTTGCCAACGAGTTTTTCGACGCCCTGCCGGTGGAGCAGTTTGTCGCAACCGCCGGCGGCTGGCGACGGCAGATGGTGGCGCGGGAACGCAGCCGGTTTGTTGCGGTGCCGAGCAACGAAATCGCAGAAGATCTAGTGGGTGGTGGCACCAGTCGTTTTCCCGAAGGCACGATCTTGGAGCGATCGCCGGTCAGCGTGGAATGGGCCGGCAATATCGCCCATCGTCTGGCAAAACAGGGTGGCACGCTGCTGATCATCGATTACGGCTACGCGAGGCCGGGCACCGGCAGCACGCTGCAGGCGGTGAAGGATCATCTGCCGATCAGTCCGTTTGACTGCCCGGGAGCATCCGATCTGACCGCCCATGTCGATTTCCATACGCTGGCCAATATCGTCCGGACGCGCATGCTGGCCGTGCATGGCCCGGCAGAACAAGGGCAGTGGCTCAAATCACTGGGCATCGACCAACGCGCCGCAGCATTGATTGCGGCAAAACCCAAGCAGGCGGACAGTATCCGTGCCGCGCACCAGCGGCTCACCCATCCGGACGAGATGGGATGCCTGTTCCGGGTGATGGCAGCGACCGCTCTGGACTGGCCGGAACCCGAGGGGTTCAGCTATGGCGACGAATGAACGGCTAGCGAGCGCTTAACCTATCCATGCGGCCACATCGGCAGCCACCTTGTTGGCCGCCTTGTTCAGGCCTTCGCCTACCGCCCCGGGTTCTGCGGCAAAGACCGGCTCGCTGGCCTCGAAGCGCTTTTTCTCCACGGGCTTGTCGTCGGTCATCTTGACCGCGTCATAGGTGACGGTCACGGTCAGGCTCGGACCGTCGAGGCCAAAATTGACCAGTTCGCCGGTGATATAGGTTTGTGCGAGACCGCCCGCTTGCGCGGCGGTCAGTACCAAGCGGCCATTGCGGGCAGCAATCGTCTCGCTCAGCAGATTCTGAAACAGGCGAGCCGGCTTGTCGACCCAGACGGCATTTTTCAGATAGGCGATGCCTGAGCCGCTGGTCTGCACGGGTACGCGAACCGTGTCCAGTTTCTGCGGGGCGGCAGGAAGCGCCACCACCAGCGAGCCGGATTGGGGCCCGCTCTGCGTGGATCCTGCGGCCAGCTTCTGGTTCGCCGACAGCGAGAGCAGCGAGGGAGGTGGTTCGGCACCACCGAAGCTGACGCAACCCCCGAGTGCTGCAGTAGCGGCCAGCAGACCCGCGGCTTGCCAAAGTTGAAATGTGCGCATCATAGTCGGCCCCTTCATTGTCCCGGCTCATAGTCGGGCAGCGCCGGTGCCGACAATAAGGACCCGGCCCCGCCCTGGTCCAGCCGTTCCGTCACATTGGTCATCGACTTCGTAAGCGCCTGCATATCCTGCACCAGCTGATCGACCTCCGGCAGCGTTTTATTGGAAAAATGCTCGGCACCAGGCTGCGCATTTTTCAGCACCCCCTCGAGCGCGCGCAGACTCTTGTCGGCGGCATCGAGCGTGTTCGCCAGGTTCCTGGCAACCGGTTGGCCATTGTTGGTGAGAAAGTCATTCGTGCTATCTGCGACAAGCCCGAGTTTTTCAATCGTCACGGCGGCGTTGCGAATGGCGATGCGCGATTCTGTCATCAGGGCTTCCAGCGCCGGTGCCTGTTTCGCCAGGGTTCCGGTCAGCTGATCCGTGTTGGCAAGGATGCCGCTGATCGACTTCTGGTTTTCATCCGACAGCAGCTGCGTCAGCCGGTCGGTCAGCGTCGCCAGCCGCTCCACCACAAGCGGAGCGCTGTTGAGCAGTTCGCCGAGCGCTCCCGGCTTGGTCGGGATCACCGGCACGCCTTCCGGCCCGAGCTCGGTGATCGGCGGCGCACCCTTTTTGGCACCGTCGAGCTGAATATTCGGCGGGGCCGTGAAACTTACGCTCTGGATCGTGGCGGTGGTGCCTTCCAGTATCGGCGTATCCTTGCTCACGGCAATGCGCACGCGGACAAAATTCGGGTCCTTCTTCCACAATTCGACCTTGATCACCTGCCCGGACGGCACACCGGCAAAGGTGACGCCGGTCCCAGACGCGAGGCCGCCGACCGACTGGGAGAAGAATATGTCATATTGCTTGGTTTCGCCGTCGCCGAAGCGGACGATCCAGACCAGAAAGGCGGCGACAAGCGCCAGCATCGCCAAAGTGACAACACCGACAAGGATATGGTTGGAGCGCGTTTCCATCTATTTCCCCTCTATGACGGGCGGTGCCGCCACCTGCAACATTTCTCTGATCGTTTTCCCTGCGGTCATCCGAGCATCTTCTTTCCCGCCGACGCCATGCGACCGCGTGGCCCGTTGAAATATTCCTGTATCCACGGGTGATCCAGCGCGAGCAGTTCGTCGATCGTGCCGACCGCGATCACGCGCTGGTCGGCGAGCACCGCGACCCGGTCACAAATGGCGTGCAGCGTATCGAGGTCATGGGTGATCAGAAACACCGTAAGGCCAAGCGTCTGCTGCAGTTCCTTGGTCAGATTGTCGAACGCGGCCGCCCCGATCGGATCCAGCCCTGCGGTCGGCTCGTCGAGAAACAACAGCTCGGGATCGAGCGCCAGCGCCCGGGCGATGCCAGCGCGCTTGCGCATGCCGCCGGACAGCTCCGAAGGATATTTCGGCGCCGCATCCGGCGGCAAGCCGGAGAGGCAGACCTTGTACTTGGCGACTTCGCGGCGAAAGTCGCGATCCATATCGGGATAGAATTCGCGGATCGGCACCATGACGTTCTCGGCGACGGTGAGCGTGGAGAACAGCGCGCCACCCTGGAACAGAACGCCCCAGCGTTTGCGGATTTCGATCGTCTCGGCATCGGACTTGCCCAGAATCTGCTCGCCAAAGACGCGGATTTCGCCTTCGTCCGGAGTCTGCAATCCGATGATCGAGCGCATCAGCACCGACTTGCCGGTGCCGGAACCGCCGACAACGCCGATGATCTCACCGCGCTTGACGTCGAGATCCAGATTGTCGTGGACCACCTGATCGCCGAAGCTGTTGCGCAGGCCGTGCACGCTGACGATCGGGCCATCATAGTCGCGATCATAGGCAATGGCGTTCGAATCGCGCATCAGTTCCATCCGATCCAGGTGAAGAAGACCGCGAAAAACGCGTCGAGCACGATAACCAGGAATATCGCCTGGACGACGGCCGCCGTGGTGCGCTTGCCGACGTCCTCGGCATTGCCCTTGACCTGCATCCCCTGATAGCAGCCGGTGATCGCGATGATCGCTCCGAAGACCGGTGCTTTCACCAGCCCGACATAGACATCGGTGAGCGGCACCACCTCGCGGATGCGCGAGAAAAAGGTGGCCGGCGGGATATCCAGCTCGACCCAGCTGAGCAGGCCGCCGCCGATGATCGCGACGACCGATGCGTAAAAGCCGAGCAGCGGCAGCATGAACACCGCGGCGATGAAACGCGGCAGCACCAGCGCCTCGATCGGGGAGACGCCGATCGTGCGCATCGCGTCGATTTCCTCGGTCAGCTTCATCGTCCCGATCTGCGCAGCAAAAGCCGAGCCGGACCGGCCCGCGACCATGATCGCCGTCATCAGGACACCGAGTTCGCGCAGCGTCAGCCGGCCGACCAGATTGACGGTGAATACTTCCGCACCGAATTGCCGCAACTGGACCGCGCCCTGCTGCGCAATCACCAGGCCGATGAGAAAGCTCATCAGCCCGATGATACCGAGCGCGCGGACGCCGACAACGTCGAAGCGCTGGATCACCGCGTTCCAGCGGATTTTCCCGGGGTGGCGAACCAGCCTAAAAAAGCCGATCATGATCGCGCCAAAAAAGCCGACCAGCCCGGTCAGCGTGGTGAAGGCGATGGTTGTCGCCTCGCCAACCTCGTTGAGCACGCGGAGCACCGGATTGGGTGGTTCGGGCCGGATATCGGTCGCCTGGTCCGCTGCAGCGACCGCGGCAATCAGCCGCTGGGCATCGTCATCGGCCCCGGTGATCTCAGCACCCCTGTCGCGCGCCGTCCGGTGCACCAGCCAGGCGCCGACCGTGTCGACATAGCCGGTATCGGCAATATCGATGCTGCGAACGTCGCCGTCATACTGGCTGAGTCGCTCCGGCAAGTCCCCCATGCTGGCAATCGAAAGATCGCCGGAAAAACGCAGGGTCACTGCTCCGTTTTCGGCCGTTTCTTCGACAAAATCGCTGGGTATAGCCATCAACTCCATAGGTGACCGAATTTCGGGCAAAGCTCAAGCGATTAAACCGCTCAAATATTTGGCGCTTTTGCGCAGCGGCTGCTATGGCACGGCGGGAACGGGAATTGCGGGACGGCATGCAGAAAATATCGCTTTACGACATGGACCGCACGATCACGGTGCGCGGGACCTATACACCGTTCCTGTTCCACCTGCTTTTCGCGCGGGCGCCGTGGCGGCTTGTCGCCCTGCCGCTGCTGCCGTTCGGCTTTCTCGGCTACGGACTGAGAGTGATCAGCCGCGGCCAGCTGAAGACCTTCAACCAGCGGCTGATGATGGGCGGCGGGCCGAAACAGGCCGATCTGCAGCCGCATATCGAGCGGTTCGCCGACCGTGTGCTGCGTGCCAACCGGTACCAGAAGGCGCTCGACCAGATCGAGGCGGATCGCGCCGAAGGCCGGACGCTGGTCCTGGTCACGGCATCCTATGAACTGTATGCCGAGGCGATTGGCCGTCGGCTCGGTTTCGATCACGTGATCGGCACCCGGCTCATGGTTGACGCCGGAGGGCGGGTGCGGCCTCAGATCATCGGCGAGAATTGCTATGACAACGCCAAGATCTGCCGCATCGAGGAACTGTTCGCCGCGCAGGGCTGGCTGCGCAGCGACAGCCATGTCCGCGCCTATTCCGACCATGTCAGCGACAAGGCGATGCTGGAATTTGCCGACGAGCCGATCGCGACCACCCCGACCCTGCCGCTCCGGCTTCTGGCCGAGCTGCGCGGCTGGCCGATCGTCGACTGGCGCTGACCGCCGGGTCACGTCTTTCGGCAGTGGTTGACAGTCGGGCCTATCCATCGCAAGCGCACCGCCATGAGCATCATCGCCACCATCATGAACAGCGCCACCGGTCAGCCGATCCAGAAGATGACCTTTGCCCGCATGCCCAAGCCATGGGCCTCTTTCACGCTGGAAAGCGGCGAGCGGGTTACTGCCGAACGGATCGATGTCGGCACGCCGGCGCATGGCCGTTTCGTCGCCCCGGTCGACATCTGGGTCACGCCCAAGGCCGGGAGCTGAACCATGAGCGTGGCGTTTCGCCGGGAGGGCGACGACGAGCATCTGGAACCCAAGTTCGAGCATCCGATTCCGGTCGGCCCCAACTGGGTCACGGCGCGCGGTTTGCGAATGATCAAGCAGCGCGTGGCTGCGCTGCAGGCGGATATCGCCGCACTGACCGACGAAACGGCGCTCAAGATCGCAAAACGCGACCTGCGCTACTGGAACACCAGGCAATCGACGGCCGAGCTGCCTCCGCTGCCAAGCGGGGCGAGCGTCGAATTCGGTACCCGGGTGACATTTCTGCTCAACGGCAGCGAGAAGACGCTTGCCATTGTCGGGGATGACGAAGCCGACCCGGCAAGCGCGCTGGTTTCCTTTTCCGCCCCGATCAGCCGGGCGCTGATGGGGCTGACGACCGGAGACCTGGCCGATTTTGGCGGCCGGGAAGACGCGATCGAAATCATTGCCATCGAGGCGATCGCGGAGGAATAGCAAGCGCCGTCGGGCGCATGCGTGCCGGCGGAAAAAATCGCGGTCGCGGATCGCTGGCTGCTTTACACTTTCGTGCATGTTTAATTTCCGTGACTTTTGCCGGTTATGCCCGGAATTCCGCCATTGCGAAGGTCGCGCCGAACGGCCGAGTGTGACCTTTCGCAGGGGGCGTGAGATGTCGTCCGGGTAATGATGGCGCCCTATCCTTTCCATCCACCATGAAAGCGTCCACGCGGGGACGGCCCCAGAATAACCGATTGGCGGGGGTGTAGGAAAGGCCGAATGCACATTTCGGAGATCAGGTGTCGCTCGTCAGACGGATGCCGGTCGCGATCCAATTAAACCGTTCATCGCTCGTCGTCTTCCCCTGCCTCATAGCCGCCCGATCCGACCGCCGCGTGAAAGGCGACGAAGGAACTGGCGAGCGCGGCGTTGCTGTCGATCAGCGACTGCCGGCTGGCGATCAGCTGGCGCTGGGCGTCGAGAACGTCGAACAGGGAGGCCAGGCCTTCGCGATAGAGGGCGTTGGACTGTTCGAGCGCGGTCTCGCTTTCGTCGATGGCTTCGGTCAGAGCGGCGCCGCGCTGGCGATAGGCGTCAATCGACACCAGGGCATTTTCGACTTCGCCGAGAGCGTCCAGGAAAGTCGCGCGATATTCCGCCAGCCGGGCATCCGCGAGCGCTTCTGCGGCGGCGACTTCGGCGCGCCGGCGGCCGCCATCGAACAAGGGTATGTCGATCGCCGCGGCCAGTCCGATCAGAAAATCGGAAAACAGCCCGCCCAGCGATCCGTCGCCGATCGACAGGGTGCCGGGGATGGTCAGCGACGGCCGCAGGTCGGCGCGTTCGATCCCGATAGCGGCGGCAGCGCGCGCCAGCCGGGCCTCGGCGGCCAGAATGTCGGTGCGCCGACGCAAGAGATCGGCGGGAAGGCCGGCCTCCGGACCCCGCGCATAATCGGGGATTTCGCCCTGCGCCTCGCCGTCGGGCGGAGCGAACGTACCAGGCGGCTCGGCGATCAGCACGGCGAGCGCGTTTGCCGCGCTGGCGCGATCAATCGCGATAAGGCCGCTGCGCGCGCGCGTTTGCGCCAGATCGGCGGCGGCACGGCGGACATCGAGATTGGCCGCCAGACCCGCCTCGAAGCGCAGGGTGACGATCCGCAGGGTCTGCTCCTGCAGGTCGGTGGACTGGTTGAGCAGTTCGAGCTGCGCGCCGCTGCGGCGATATTCGATATATTGACTGACAATGGCGGCAGCGACAATCCGGCGCTGGTCGGCCTGCAGATATTCCGCTTCGGCGTAATCGGCCGCAGCTGCGCGCACCTCCGCCGCGAGCCGCCCGTTGAAGTCGGGATCAAACAGTCCGAACAGTCCGGCCGTCGCCGACGTGTCGCGATCATCGCCGATGGTGATGCCGGCCTCTGCCGAGCCATCGAGCGACGGCAGGCGATCTGCCCGCTCCGCCTTCAGAAGCGCCTCCGCCGAGCGCAGACGAGCGGACGCGGCATCGATATCAAGATTGCTGGCCAGGCCGCGCTCGACAAGCTCGTCGAGCACCGGATCGCCAAAGCCACGCCACCATTGCTCGGCCAGTCCCGATGGCGGCAGGTCCGCGGCGTAGGACGGCGGGGCGGCGATGGGCGTGAAATCGGGTCCGGGCGCACCGCCGGCGCAACCCGCCAGCAGCGAACCGAGCAGCAAGGGGGCCGCAAACCGCATCATGCCGGTGCCGCCATCAAGTCCTCGTCATCCGCCGCGTCGATCTCTTCGCTGATGCGTTTCAGGTCGACGCTGCGCGGCTTGCCGAAGCGGGCGATGCCGAGGTAGATCACGGGGGTGAGGAACAGGGTGAAGACGCCCGCAATACCGAGACCGCCGACGATCACCCAGCCGATCGACTGGCGGGCCTCCGATCCGGCGCCGCTCGCCAGGATCAGCGGCAAGGCGCCGAGCACGGTCGAGATCAGGGTCATCGCGATCGGCCGCAGGCGGATGGCGGCGGCCTCTTCCACCGCCTGGCGCACGCTGCGGCCCTGATGGCGCAACTGGTCGGCGAATTCGACGATCAATATCCCGTTCTTGGCCATCAGGCCGATCAGCATGACCAGGCCGATCTGGGAATAGATGTTGAGCGATATGCCGGACAGGAACAGGGAGAAAATGGCGGCGGCCAACGCGAAGGGCACGGTCAGCAGGACCACCAGCGCGCTGGTCAGGCTTTCGAACTGCGCGACCAGCACCAGAAAGACGATGATCAGCGCGAAGGCATAGGTGAGCAGCAGGTCTGACGAGGTTTCCTCCAGGCTCTCCGCCTCGCCCTGCAACAGCATGTCGATGCCGGGGGCGACCGCATCCCCGGCCAGCGCCTCGATCTCGTCGACTGCGTCGCGCAGCGGCGTCCCGGCTGCGATATTGGCGTTGATCTCGATCGCGCGGCGCTGCTCGGTGCGGTCCAGTTCCGCAGCCACTCCCTGTTCCTCTATCTCCGTCACGCTGGACAGCGGAATCAGCGCGTCGTCCGTCCCCCGGACATAGAGATTGCGGAGATCCGACGGATTGGTCACGGTCACCGCCTGCGCGGTCAGGAAGATCGGCACCGCCTGGTCATCCACGTTCAGATCGATCAGGTCCTCGCCGCCAACCATCGCGCGCAGCGTCTGGGCGAGATCGTCGAGATCAATACCCAGATCCGCGGCGCGCTGCCGATCGATCCGGATCGACAGCTGCGGCTGGGTGGGCTGATAGGAAATATCGGCATTGGACAATATCTCGGACCGCGTATCGATCGCGGTCGCCAGCGCCTGGGCGGATTCGTAAATCTCTTCATAGTCGGCGCCGGTCAGCGCAACCTCGATCCCCTCGCCGCCGCCGCCGAAGCTCAATGTGCCGCGGCCGCGGGCATTGGTTCGGGAGCCGGGGATATCCTGCAGCGGTTCGTTGAGTTCCTCGACGATGGCGGTCTGGCTGCGGTCGCGATCGTCCCAGTCGGACAGCTGTGCGGTCACCCGCACGCGGTTCGGGTCGTAGCGGCCGACGATCGAGAAGGTGCTCCGGATCTCGCCGCTGTCGAGATAGGGCTGGAGCACCCGTTCGACCTCGTCGAGCTCGCCGTCCATGAAGGCGATGCCGACGCCGTCCGGGCCGGTCGCATCGACGGTGATCACGCCGCGATCCTCGTCCGGCACCAGTTCGTTGTCGAGCTGGGTGTAGAGCAGGCCGGCCAGCACCGCCAGAATGAGGCAACCGATGCCGACGATCCGCGGCCGGTCGAGGCAGCGGGTCAGCAGGCTTTCGTAGCGGTGAGTTGCATGGGTTCCCCAGCGCGCCAGACGGCCCGGATTGTCGTTGTCGCTGGTCAGGTCGAAGCGGGCGGCCAGCGCCGGTACCAGCGACAGCGCGACGAAGGAGGAGATGATCACCGCCACCGCCAGGACGAAGCCGAACTCGCGAAACAGCCGCCCGGCCTCCGACGGCAGGAAGCTGATCGGCACGAACACCGAAACCAGCACCGCGGTGGTGGCGACCACGGCGAAGAAGACCTGGCGCGTGCCGACCACGGCCGCCGCGCGGCGGCCCATGCCCTTGTTCTGCAGCCTTTGGGCATTTTCGAGCACCACGATGGCATCGTCGACGATCAGGCCCGTGGCCAGCACCAGCGCCAGCAGGGTGAGCAGGTTGATCGAGAAGCCCATCATCCAGATGCCCGCGATCACCCCGACCAGCGCCACGGGGATCGTCGCGCTTGGCACGATCGTCGGTCGCCAGGCGCGGAAGAACAGCAGCATCGTGCCGACCACGACGGCGATGGCGAAGGCCAGCGTGATCAGCACCTCGCGCACCGAGATGCTGATGAACTCGGCATCGTCGGAGACCACCTCGATGCTGACCCCCTCGAAGCGCTGGTTGATGCGGTCGACGCCGGCGCGGATCGCGTCGGAAATCTCGATGGTGTTGGAACTGGCCTGGCGGACCACGCCGAGCCCGATGATCGGCTGACCATCGAGCCGGACGAAATTGGTCGCATCGGCCGGGGCAAAGCCGGCCTCGGCAACGTCGCCGATCCTCGTGTTGCCCGCAATGACGATATTTTCGATGCGCTGCGGATCGACGGCGCTGGCCTCGGCCCGGACCACCAGCTCCTGGGCGTCGGACCGGAACGAGCCGACCGGCACGTCATAGGGCGCGCTGCGCAGCGCGTCGGCGACATCGGTAAGGGTCAGGCCGTAGCGGTTGAGCCGCGCCGGATCGACCGAGACCCGCATCTGCCGGGCGCGGGTGCCGAACTGCTCGATGCTGGCGACGCCTTCGGCGGTCAGCAGTTCCGGGATGATGTCATTGTCGACGATGCGGGTGAGTTCGGCCTGGTCATAGCGGGTGGACAGAACCGCCAGGGTCATGATCGGCTGGGCGTCCTGGTCCGCCTTGACCACGGTCACCTGTTCGACCCGGTCGGGCAATTCGCGCGTCACCCGGCTGACCGCTTCGCGGACATCGGACGCCGCCGTGTCGAGATCGATCCCGGGGTTGAATTCGACGCGGATGCGGGAGTTATTCTCCTCGCTCGAGGCGCTGATCTGGCGCACCCCCGATACCCGCGCGACAGCGTCCTCGAGGATGCTGGTGACCTCCGCATCCATCGTCTCCGGTGCGGCCCCGGGCAGGCTCGCGGATACCGACACGATCGGCCGGTCGACATTGGGCAGCTCGCGGACTTCGACGCCGGTCAGCGCGGCGATGCCGGCGATGACGATCAGCAGATTCAGCACCCCGATCAGCAGCGGCCGCTTGACGGCCAGCATCGGAAGATCGTTCCTATTCGCCATCGGCACCAGTGGCACGGGTTGCGGCGGCACCCGCCGGCCGGACGCGGACATCCTGGCTGGTGGCGGCGGCGGGCTTGACCAGGCGGATATCCTGTCCGTCGCGAATCTTCTGCACGCCCTTGACGATCACCCGGTCGCTGCGCGCGACCGCGCCGTCGACGAACACCAGACCGTCGCGCCGGGAGGTGATGGTGACCGGCACCCGGCGGGCCTTGCCGGCGCGCACGACGAACAGATGCGAACCCTCACCGCCCCAGACGATCGCCTCTTCCGGGACCGCCGCGCGGGTCTCGCCGTTGCGGGTGAACAAGATCCGGAAGCTCATGCCCGGACGCAGCCGGTCCTTTGCATTGGTAATCGCGGTGCGGACGATGAAGTCCCGGCTGTCCTGCGATATCCGGTTGTCGGTCGCGACGACCCGGGCTTCAAGGGTACGCGAAGGATCGGAAAAGGGCGTGACCTGCACCGTCTGGCCGGGGCGCAGGACGTTGAACACCGCCTCGGGCGCCGGGAAATCCACGTAGAGCGTGCCGCGCTGGTCAATCTGGGTGATCGGCGTCGAATCGTTGACCCGGTCGCCCGGATCGATTTCGGTCAGCCCGACATGGCCGGAAAAGGGCGCGCGGACGGTGCGGTCAGCCAGCGATGTCTGCGCCTGCTCCAGCGCCACGCGGGCCGATGCGAGCGCCGTTTCGCCGGCCTCGATCTGGCTTTCGGACAGGGCGCCGGTGTCCTCGATCCGGCGGTAGCGCGACAGCAGCTGATCGGCCTCGCGCACCTGGACCCGGGCGGCATCGACTGCGAGCTGCTCCTGCCGGGCATCCAGCTGCAGCAGCGGTTTGCCGCTCCGCACAAAGTCGCCCGCAGTAAACAGCACGCGGGTGACCCGGCCCGCGGTCTCGGGATAGATTTCGGCAGAGGTGGCGGCTCGTGCCGTGCCGATTGCCTCGACCTCCGTTCGTTCCGGCAGAAAGCGAACGTCCTGTCCGACCACCGGCACCGGCGCGCGCTCCGGCTCCGGTTCGCTCCCGGAACAGGCGGTCAGGCCAAGGCATAACAGGGCGGCAAGATGGGGGATTCTGAGCAGCGGCATCCACGATGTCTATCCAAATTCGCCAGCGGGTGAAAGCGGTTAGTCACATCTTCTTTCGCGCCAGCCGATAGAAAACCCTGTCGAACGGCTGTCCGTCAGACCGCCGCCAGTGCCTGCTCGAAATCGGCGATCAGGTCGTCCGGATCCTCGACGCCGATCGAGATGCGGACCAGATTGTCGGTGATGCCGAGCGCCGCCCTGCGCTCGTCGGGGACCGACAGATGGGTCATCGCCGCCGGCAGGCTGGCCAGGGTCTCGGTGCCGCCGAGGCTGACCGCCAGCTTGGCGATCTTCATCGTGTCGAGGAAGCGGAAGGCCTCCGCCTCGCCGCCCTTGATGAACAGAGAGAAGGTCGAGCCGGCACCGCTGCAATGGCGGTCGTAGATGTCCTTCTGGCTGTTGCTCTCGATGAAGCCTAGATAGCCGAGGCCGTCGACCTTGGGATGGTCGCGCAGGAAGGTGCAGACCTTGAGCGCGTTTTCGCCGGCGCGGGACATGCGCAGTTCCAGCGTCTCGAGGCTGCGCATCAGCATCCAGGCGGTGTTCGGGTCGCAGATCGTGCCGATCGTGTTCCGGATCGCGCGGATCGGGTCCATATGGGCCTTGCTGCCGAGCACGCCGCCGGCGACCAAGTCGCTGTGGCCGCCGACATATTTGGTCAGGCTGTAGATGACGATATCGGCGCCGTGCTTCAGCGGCTGCTGCCAGAGGGGGCCGAGGAAGGTGTTGTCGATCGCGATCGGCGGCGCATATTCGTCGTCGCCGAATACCTGCTTGCGGGCATCGGCAACGCCCTCGATATCGACCAGCGCGTTGGTCGGATTGGCCGGGCTTTCGAGATAGATGATCGCGACCTTGCCGCCACTGGCCCTGGCCTTGTCCTTCGCCTGTTCGAGCATGACGGCGACTTCGCCCGGGGTCGCCCCGGCGGGAAAGTCGAGAAACGTTACACCGAAGCGACCGAGGATCTTGTTGATCAGGGTCTCTGTCGCGGCATAGAGCGGGCCGCTGTGGACGACGACATCGCCCTGGTTGACATTGGCCAGCAGAACGGTGGTGATCGCCGACATGCCGCTGGAGAAGACCAGCGCATCCTCCGCCTCGTCCCAGACGCTCAGCCGGTCCTCGAGAATTTCCTGGTTGGGGCCGTTGAAGCGCGAATAGACGAGGCCGTCGGATCCGCCCGGACGCTTGCCGGTGATGCCTTCGAAGAAGCGCTTGCCGGCCGCGGCATTTTCAAAGGCAAAGGTCGAGGTCAGGAAGATCGGCGGCTTCAGCGATCCTTCCGAGAGCTCCGGATCATAGCCGTGGCCCATCATCAGGGTTGCCGGCTTCAGCTTGCGGCCACCAATCTTCTCTATCGGGGCCTTGGGCATCCGGCGGGTGACCGGGATACCGGCGACGTCATCGTCATGATCGGACATGTTCTTCCCTTTATCGATTAAAATCCTGCAGAAACCATGGACGAAAAGCTATGTGGTTACAATGGCAACCATCCAGATGCAGCCGATAATCAGGGGAATTCCGGCCAGATCCAGCAGGAATCCGGACTTCAGCATTTTCGGCAGTTCGATATGGCCGGTCGCCCAGGCGATCGCGTTGGGCCCGGTGCCGCTGGGCAGCATGAAGCCCCAGCTGGCAGCCATGGCTGCGGGTACCGCGAGCAGCACCGGATCGGCGCCGGTGGCAAGGATCAGGCTGGCGACCACCGGCATGACGCCGCTGGCGGTCGCGACGTTGGAGGCAAATTCGGTGACGAGGATGACCAGCGCGACCAGCGCGATGGCAATGACGATCACCGGGACGGTCCTGAGCGGCTCGAGCATCAGGCCGAGCCAGTCGGCGAGGCCCGATTCGATGATCCCGGCGGCCAGCGCGAGGCCGCCGCCGAACATCATGATCACGCCCCATGGCGCGCGGTCCGCCTCGTCCCAGTTGAGCAGCTTGCGCCCGGTGCCGTCGGGCAGCATGAACAGCAGCAGCCCGCCCAAAACGGCAACGCTGCCATCGTGCAGCGCACCGTCCGGGAACAGGGGCTTGAGCTGGGGCAGCAGCAGCCAGCCGAGCACGACGAGCGCGACGACCGGGACGAGCCGCTTTTCCGGCAGGCTCCACGGTCCCGAAGCGCCAATCACGGCCTTTGCCTTCACCCCGTCGAAGCTGTCCCGGCCGACCTTTTGCACCGCGATCAGAATGGCTGCCGAGGCGGGAATGCCGAGGATCACGATCGGCAGGCCGTACATCAGCCAGTCAAGAAAGTCGATCTGCATGCCCAGCGTCTTGTTGATCAGGCCGACGGCAATGGCATTGGTCGGGCTGCCGACCAGGGTACCAAGCCCGCCGATCGATGCAGCGAAAGCAACGCCCATGATCAGCGCACCGGCAAAGCCACCGGTTTCCTTGTCCTGCACCCCGCCGGCGAGGAGCACGGCAAGCGCGATCGGCACCATGATCAAGGTGGCCGACGTGTTCGAGATCAGCATGCTGAGCAAGGCGGTGGCGGTCATGAAGGCGAACAATATCCCCCAGGCGCTCTTGCCGGACAGGCCGATGATCGCGAGCGCCAGTCGCTTGTGCAGGCCAACCCGTTCGATCGCCAGCGCCAGAAAGGCACCGCCGAGAATCAGGAACAGGATCGGGGAATAATATTCGCTGGCGGTATCGGCGGCGTCCATCACGCCCATGGTCGGCAGGGCAAGAAAGGGCAGCAGCGCGGTCGCGGTCAGCGGGATCGCCTGGGTCATCCACCAGACCGCCATCAGGATGGTCAGCGCGGCGACGTGCCAGGCGGGCGCAGACATCGAGGCGGGCGCGGGCAGGAGCAACATGACGACAAACAGGGCAAGTCCCGCCCCCAAACCGATGCGTTGTGCGTTCATGCCCTCTCCTGTCCCCCTGTCAAACCGGTCAGCCGTTCCCTGACGTGCGATTGGTCCGGACCCCAGCCTTCGCCGGGGTGACGCGGGAAATCAATCTTATTCCGCCAAGCCGATCAGCGAAATCTGGCGGCCGTAGCCCGCCTCGCCGCGATGGCAGGAGCGGCGGTAGCTGTAATAGCGATCCTCGTGAACGTAGGTATCGAGGCCGAGCTTGTCGGCCTTGGTGACCCCGGCCGCCTGCAACCGGGCAGCCACATAGGATTCGATGTCGAACTGGAAATGGCCGGGCTTGCCGGCAGCAAAAAATCGTTCGTTGTCCGCATCCGCATCCAGAAATTTCGTGCGGAAGCCGGCATCGACCTCGTAGCTGGCCTGGCCGATACAGGGACCGATGGCGCAGGCGATATGGTCGCGGTCTGCGCCCAGCGCTTCCATGGCGATCAGGACATTGTCGGTCACACCCGCGAGCGCGCCTTTCCAGCCGGCATGGGCGGCGCCGATCACCCGCGCCTCTGGATCGTGAAACAGCACCGGCACGCAGTCGGCGGTCAGTATGCCGAGCAGCATGTTCGGCCGGTCGGTGACCAGGGCGTCGGCCTGCGGGCGCTGCTCGAGGTCCATGGATCCGGTCACCGTGACAACATCGGCGCTGTGTATCTGGTGGACCGTGACCAGCGCGCTGCCGGGCAGCACGCCTTCGGTCGCGCGGCGGCGGTTTTCCATGATTGCCGCGCGATCATCGTCGCTGCCGAGGCCGATATTCAGACCGCTGTAAATCCCCTCGGAAACGCCGCCTGCCCGGCCGAGAAAGCCGTGGGCTGTGCCGTCGAGCAGGGAAGATCTGCTGATATCAAGCAAGGCTTTTGTGGACCTGTTCGGCAACGTCCTTCGACAGGTTGGGCTGCGCCGCGATCTTCTCCAGCGCCAGCCGCATCAGCTCCGACCGGCCGCGCTCGAAGCGGCGCCAGCGACCGAGCGCCGGAATGAAGCGAGCGGCGGTTTGCGGATTCTGCCGGTCCAGCGCGATCACCATGTCGGCGATCATCTGGTAGCCCTTGCCCGACGGATCGTGAAAGCGGACCTGATTGCCGGTAAAGGCGCCGTAAAGCGCGCGCACCCGGTTGGGATTGGCCATGGTGAAGTCGGGGTGGCGCGACAGGGCGTCGACGCGTTTCAGCGCGTCCGGCCGCTGGGACATCGCCTGCAGGCTGAACCATTTATCGAGAACCAGCGCATTGCCGCGGAACCGCTTGTAGAAATCCTCGAACGCGATCGTGCGCTCTTCCGCTTCGAGATGCGACAGCACCCCCAGCGCGCCCTGCATGGCGGTCATATTGTCGGCCTCGCGATATTGGTCGAAGGCGGTTTCGGCAGCATTTTCGGTGTAGGATGCGGCCAGATAGCCGAGCGTCACATTGCGCAGCTTGCGCTTCGCCCGGGCTTCGGGATCGAGCGAGAATTCGCCTGGCGCGCAGGACTTGTAGAGCTTGCGGAATTGCTTTTCGAACTGGACGCCGATCTTGCCGCGCAGCTTTTCGCGCTCGTCGTGGATCGCCTGCGGGTCGACCTCGACCATCTGGTCCCCGAGAAAGGCCTCGCTGGGCAGCAGGATGATCTCGGCGAGGAAGGCGGGATCGAGCGACGCGTCGGCAAGGATTTTTGCAATCGCGAGCAGGATGATATCGCGGTCCACCGGGGTTCCGGTAACCTTCGCCGTCAGATAGTGGGTCATCAGCTGCTGCATCGCCTCGAACCGGGCGAACGGATCATCGTCATGCGCCGACAGGAAGGCCAGCTGCTCCGCGCTCTGGTTTCTTTCGAGGATGACCGGGGCGGAGAAGCCGCGGTTGATCGAGAGCACCGGATGGTCCTTGTGGCCATCAAAGGTGAAGCTTTTCTCCGGCTCGTCGAGCAAGAGCAGCTGTTCGCCGTCATGTGCGCCAGTTTCCGGGTCGAGCAGCGCGGTGCGCAGCGGGACGAGCAAATCGGAGGCGTTCGGCATCTCCCCATTTTGCGCTATTTTCTGCGTCAGGTGCAGCGTCGCCGTGCCGGTCTGCGGATCGTGCGACAGTTTCGCGGACACTCGCGGCGTGCCCGGGGTCTCATACCATTTGCGGAATTGGCTCAGGTCGATCGCGCCGCCATCTTCCATCGCGACGACAAAATCCTCGCACGTCGCGGCCTCGCCGTCGTGGCGGTCGAAATAGAGATCGGTGCCCTTGCGGAAATTGTCCGGTCCCATCAGCGTGTTCATCATCCGGATGACTTCGGCGCCCTTGTTGTAGACGGTGGCGGTGTAGAAATTGGAGATTTCCTGATAGCTTTCCGGCCGGATCGGATGGGCCAGTGGGCCGGCATCCTCGGGGAATTGCGCGGCGCGCAGGATCCGCACATCCTCGATCCGCTTCAGTGCGGCGGAGCCCATGTCGGCGGAGAAGCTCTGGTCGCGGTAGACGGTGAAGCCTTCCTTGAGGCTGAGCTGGAACCAGTCGCGGCAGGTGACGCGGTTGCCCGACCAGTTGTGGAAATATTCGTGCGCGACGACACCCTCGATCCCGTCATAGTCGGCGTCGGTGGCGACTTCCGGATCGGCGAGAATATAACGCGAGTTGAAGATATTGAGTCCCTTGTTCTCCATCGCGCCCATGTTGAAATCGCTGACCGCGACGATGTTGAACAGCCCGAGATCATATTCCCGGCCATAGGTTTCCTCGTCCCAGCGCATCGAGTCCTTGAGCGCCTTCATCGCGTGCCCGGTGCGCTCGAGATCGCCGTCGCGGACCCAGATGTTCAGTTCGACCGGCTTGCCGGAACGGGTGGTGAAGCTGTCACTGTTGGCGACCAGATCCCCGGCGACCAGCGCGAACAGATAGCTCGGCTTCAGCCACGGATCATTCCACTGGACCCAATGGCGGCCATTGTCGGCGTCGCCTTCGGCGACCTTGTCGCCGTTGCAGAGCAGGACGGGGAATTTCACCTTGTCGGCTTCCATGCGGACCGAATAGCGGCTCAGTACGTCGGGCCGGTCCGGCGCGAACGTGATCCGACGGAAACCTTCCGCCTCGCACTGGGTGCAGAGCATGTCGTTGGAGGCGTAGAGGCCCATTAGCTGGGTGTTGGTCGACGGATCGAGTTCCACCTCGATCTCCACGACATGCGAGGCCCCGGCCAGCGGCAGCACGAGATCGCCCCCGACCAGCGACCAGTCCGTGCGGGTCGCACCGTCGACCTTGACCGACAGCGGCGTGATATCGTCACCCTGCAGCACCAGTGGTTCATCGGACCTTGCGCTTTTCGAGCGGCGGACATCAAGCTTCGAGCGGACCAGGGTGCGCTCGATCGCAAGATCGAAGTCCAGTTCCACCTCCGGAATGAACCAGGCCGGCGGGCGGTAGTCTTGGCGGCGGATCGTCGCGGGATCCTTGGGGGCTGGCGCGGCATCGGCCATTTCGTCATTGGGGGCTTTTTGAATATCTAGCATGGCCCATGCCATAAGAGCCATTTGCACCCCGCGCAATTGCGTTTATGGCTGGGGGAAAAGGGAGTGGGCCATGTCCAGATTATTGCTTTTCGCTCTTGCCATCATGTTGCTGGCCGGGCTGCCGGCGGAAACCGCCTTTGCCCAGACCGCCGCACCGGCCTTCGATGTCGAGCAGGCGAGCCGCGCCTATATCGACAGTCTGCAGGGCGCTGATCTGGAGAAATCGAACAATTATTTCGAAGGCGGTTACTGGCTGATCCTGTGGGGCGCGCTGATCGGGGTGCTGGTCGATTTCGTGATATTGCAATCACGCCTGTCGTCGCGGTTCCGCGACTGGGCGGCGCGGGTGACGACAAGGGAATGGCTGCAGCCCGGGATCTACGCTCTGCCTTATGTCATTGCCGGATTCCTGTTCACCCTGCCGTGGACCATCTACACCGGTTTTTTCCGGGAACAGCAATATGGCCTGATGAGCCAGGGCTTTGGCGCATGGTTCGGCGAACAGATGATCGGCCTTGTCATATCGCTGATTGTCTTTCCGCTGCTCATCATGGCGATTTTCGCGGTGATCCGGCGTTCGCCGAAGCGGTGGTGGATCTGGGGCACCGGGGTGATCGCGGGCTTCCTGTTCATCGGGCTGCTGCTCGGACCGGTGTTCATTGCGCCGCTGTTCAACGACTATACGGAAATGGCCGACGGACCGCTGCGCGACCGGATCGTCGCGATGGCGGCGGAATATGATATTTCCGGCGACCATATCTACGTGTTCGACCAGTCAAAGCAGCACAAGCGGATATCGGCCAATGTTTCGGGGGTCGGGCCGACCATCCGGATCTCGCTCAACGACAATCTGCTGGAACGCACCGGACCGGACGAGGTCGCCGCGGTGATGGGCCATGAAATGGGACATTATGTGCTGGGGCACACGTGGCGCATTGTGCTGGTGCTCGCGCTGATCGTCGCGCTGGGACTGTTCCTTGTCGCGCAGCTGGCCCCGCGGCTGATCGAGCGACACGGGGCAAGATGGGGCGTAGGAAATATCAGCGATCCGGCGGCGATACCCCTACTGAGCCTGATCCTGACCGCCTATTTCTTCCTTGCCACCCCGGCGATCAACAGCCTGATCAGGATCAATGAAATCGAGGCGGATCGCTTTGGCCTCGACACGGCCAGGGAGCCCGACGGCTTCGCAAAAGTGGCGATGCGTTTGTCGGAATATCGCAAGATCGAGCCGGGACCGATCGAGGAAATGCTGTTTTTCGATCACCCGTCCGGCGCCACCCGGGTGCGTGGAGCAATGCAGTGGAAGGCGGATCACGTCAAAAATCCGGCCATGCTGAATCCGGGCCGGCTGGAGCAGGAATAGACGATGGCCAACCGCATGCTGATCTTCGGAATGGGCTATACCGCCGCGCGGCTGGCCGAGCGGATGAGAGCGGACGGCTGGGAAGTGATCGGCACGCGGCGCGAGGCGCACGACGGTGCGATCGGCTTTGACGACCGAACATCGGTGCTGGCGGCGCTGGCCGGGGCCAGCCATGTGCTGTCCTCGGTGCCGCCGGCCCGCGACGGCAGCGAACCGGTGCTCGATCATTATGGTGAAGCGATCGGGGAGGCGACGCTGCAATGGAGCGGCTATCTGTCCTCGACCGGCGTCTACGGCGATGCCGACGGCGCCTGGGTCGACGAAAGCGCGCCGATCGGCTCGGGCCGGCGCCAGGCGCGCAGCGAGGCCGACCAGCGCTGGCAGGATTTGCGCGACGACATGCGCGTGTTTCGCCTGCCCGGCATTTACGGACCGGGCCGCAGCCCCCTTGACCGGGTGCGCGAGGGGAGATCCAGCCGGATCGACATGCCCGGACAGGTGTTCAGCCGGGTCCATGTCGACGATATTGTGGCAGGGGTGATGGCGTCGTTCGAGGGACCGGCGGGCGTCTACAACTTATCCGACGACCTGCCCGCGCCGCAGCACGAGATCGTGGCCCATGCGGCCCGGCTGCTTGGCCTGGCGGTTCCGCCGCTGCAGTCGCTGGAAGAGGCGAACCTGTCCGATGCCGCGCTGGGATTCTATGAGGAGAATCGCCGCGTGGCCAATGGCAAGGCGAAGCGGCTGCTTGGCTGGGAGCCCCACTATCCCGACTACAAGGCGGGGCTGCAGGCGCTGCTCGGCTGAAATCAGGCGGGGATGCGGGGCAGCTTCGGCTTGCGGGCACGCAGCGCGACAAGCAGGCCGGCCATGGTCAGGACCGCGCCCGCCGCGGCGAGCCCGGTCCAGACATAGCCTTCGAAAAGGGTCGACAGGATCATTGCCACCACCGGCACCAGCACGCTGGTATAGGCGGCGCGTCCCGGGCCAATCTCGCGGATCATCGAGAAATAGAGCGGGAAGGTGACGACCGAACCGATCACCCCGAGATAGACGATCCCGCCCCAGTAGGCCGCACGCGTTTCATAGACCGGCGGGCCGACGGTGACCCAGGAGACCGCGACATTGATCAGCGCACCGAACAGCATTGCCCAGGCCAGAACGGTGATGATCGGATAGGATTTGAGCCGCTGCCCCGCCTGCATGACATTGGCGACCGATGCAGACAGGATGCCGCCGAAGGTCAGGGCCGCGCCGAGCAGCACCTGTTCGAGGCTGGCCGGGGAGGAGCGATATTCATGCCAGAACAACAGCGCGATGCCGGTGGCGGCGATCGCCGAGCCGCCGAGAAACGGCGCGGTCAGCTTGTGGCCGAGGAAGATGCGGCCCATGATGGCGTTGGGTACCATCAGCAGCGCGAACAGCACCGCGACCAGGCCGGAGGTGATGAACAGCTCGGCGTTGTAGACGAAATTGAAATTGAAGGTGAACTGGAAGAAGCCGAGGATCAGCGCCAGCAGATAGCCGGTGCGGTCGAGCCGGAACGGCAGCCGCTTGAACGCCGCCAGCGCGAACATCGCCGCGGCCGCGATCAGGAAACGGTAGCTGACCGACCAGCTCGGCGGCACTTCGGAAATCTGGTCCTTGATCACCAGCCAGGTCGATCCCCAGATCAGCGAGACCAGCAGGAAGGGGATCAGGATACGCGGGGTGAGCAGGCTGGTTTCAGCGCTTTCCTCGCCACTCACAGCGCGGCAATCGCGTCGGCGAGCGGGCGGATATCGTCCGCGCTCTGGTTCCAGCTGGTGACCAGCCGCGCCTGCCCGTCACCCCAGTCGTAGAAGTCGAAGCCGATGGCGCGCAGGTCCGCCGCTTCGTCAGCGGACAGCCGGATGAAAATCTCGTTGGCCTCGACCGGGTGTATCAGCCGATCGCCCGCCGCAGCGGCGATGATCTGGGCGCCGGCATTGGCCGAGCGGGCATTGTCGAGCCACAGGTCGTCCTGCAGCATCGCCAGGATCTGCGCCGCCAGGAAACGGCCCTTGGATTGCAAATGGCCGGCGCGCTTGCGGCGATAGCGGGTTTCGGCGGCCAGATCGCGATCGAAGAAGATGAGCGCCTCGGCGCCCATGCCGCCATTCTTGACAAAGCCGAAGCTGAGCGCATCGACGCCGGCCTGCCAGGTCAGTTCGGCCGGCGAGCAGCCGAGCGTGGCAACGGCATTGGCAAAACGGGCGCCGTCCATGTGCAGGCCGAGGCCGCGCGCCTTGCAGATATCGGACAGGGCAGCGACTTCCTGGGGCCGGTAGACCAGGCCATATTCGCTGGCGTTGGTGATCGAGACGGCGGCGGGCTGGACCTGGTGGACATCGTCGCGGATCGCAGCGCAATGCGCTTCCACGGCCTCCGGGGAGAGCTTGGCGCCCTCGCCCTCGATCAGCATCAGCTTGGCGCCGCCGGTGAAGAAACCGGGCGCACCCGCCTCGTCCTGCTCGATATGCGCTTCGCGGTGGCAGATCACGCCCTGGTGCGCCGGGCACATGGCCGCCAGCGCCAGACAATTGGCGGCGGTGCCGGTGGCCACCCAGAGCGCCTCGACCTCGGTCCCGAACAGGCCGGAAAAGGCAGCATCGAGCTGCGCGCTCAGCGCGTCGCCGTCATAGGCGCTGTCCGGTGCATTCGCTGCAACGAGCGCTTCGAGGAGCCTGGGATGCACCGAGGCAGCATTGTCGGAGAAAAATCGCATCGGCAGCGCATGGCTCAAGGCCCTTGGCGCGTCAAGATGGCAGTGTTGCGGTTTCGAGCGGACCGCAACCGGTTCTGTCCCGTCAGTCCAGAAACACGCTCAAATCAATGGTCTCGAACGTGTGGATGCCGAAGATGTTCTGGTGCCGCCATCGGACCACGCCCTGAAACCGGCCGAGACCGGCGAGTTCGATTTCAATGGCTTCGCCGACCGAAGGCGGGAAATCGCTGGTCGCCCGGACCCCGTGGATCGACAGGTTCTGAATGCAAATATCAACCGGCTGATCCATGTCGCGGAAGAGCTGTGCATCCGCTTCTACATCAATTCTCGTCTCACGATCATAGGCATCGATCGTGTCCCAAAACGTCTCGTCGTCGCAAAATTGTGGTTGCGCAGTCATTACATTTACCCCGTTCTAGAACGGCGCAAGGTCTCTTACCGAATCAAAGGAACCTGGTCGCCCCAATGAATGCCCGTGTAGGCTTTGTGTATTAAAAAATACTTAAAACAACCAATGTCTTACGGGCGATTCGACGCTGGGCGAGCAACATGCGAGAGCGGCCAGGCATCAGGATTGCGGCCCGGACTGCGAGCCCCGGCAGGGGAGTGATCGCGAAAATCTGAGGGATGGTGGACAGGATAGGATTCGAACCTATGTACGCTTACGCGGGCAGATTTACAGTCTGCTGCCTTTAACCACTCGGCCACCTGTCCATCCGGGTATCCAAGGCCGCCCGGGGGCGACAAGAGCGGCTCAATGACGAAGGGATGGCAAACTGTCAATGCCTGCCCTCGCAAATTGACAGAAAAAAAGGGCTGTCCGCAGATGGCTTAGCGGCTACAGGGGGGAAATGGCACGCAAGAACAAATCCATCAAGAAAACCGGCGGCGGACTCAAATTCTGGGGACGGCACGCGATCGAGGCGGCGCTCGACAATCCGGAACGGGTGATCAAGAAGATTTCGATCACCCGCGAGGCGCTGGCGACGATCGAGATTCCGTCGGATATCGCGGTGGTGATCTGCGACGTCGCAGATCTCGGCCGGGTGATCCCGCGCGAGGCGCCGCACCAGGGGATGGTGGCGGACGTCGACCCCCTGCCCGACCGCTGGCTGGGCGAAATTCTCGATGCTGGCAGCGACCGGCCGCTGCTGCTGCTCGACCAGGTCACCGACCCGCATAATGTCGGCGCGATCCTGCGCTCGGCCGCGGCCTTTGACGCCGCCGCGATCATCACCCAGGACCGCCATGCGCCACCCGAATCGGGGGTGCTGGCCAAGTCGGCTTCGGGCGCGCTGGAAATCGTGCCGTGGATCCGGGTGGTCAACCTGTCGCGGGCGCTGGATGAAATTGCCGAGGCCGGCTACTGGCGGATCGGGCTCGACGGCGATGCCGCGGACGAGCTGGACAGCGCCATGGGCACCGGCAAGCTGGCGCTGGTGATGGGCGCGGAAGGCGAAGGGCTGCGGCAGAATGTCGCGGCGCATTGCGACACGCTGGCGCGACTGCCGATGAGCAGCAGGATGGAAAGCCTGAATGTTTCCAATGCGGCGGCCATTGCCCTATATGCGGAGTATACCAGAAAACGGGGGGACTGATCGTGGGGACATTTTGGAAATCGGCGCTGGCACTGGCCGCGCCGCTGCTGCTGGCGGGTTGCCTGCTGCTGCCGGGCAAGTTTGACTCGAAGCTGCGGCTGATGAACGACGGGACCTACAGCTTCAGCTATGTTGGCCAGATGCAACTGGTCGACGGGGACGAAAAGCCCGCGGCGGCTACCGATTTTGATCCCGATCAACAGCGGTGCACCAACCAGATCGACAAGGACACCGGCGAAATAACGCCGCTTGCCTATGCCGTGGAAGATTATGCCGAACAGGCGGCCAGCGATTCCGAACCTTATTCCTACGAGGATCGCGCCTGTACCGCAGAGGAGATCGCCGAACGGCAGCGGCTGCATGACGAAGACATGGCCATGATGGCCAGCAGCGCCGAAAGCAGCAAAAAGGACGAAGAGCAGAAAAAGGCCGCAATGCGCGCGGTTTTCGGCGGAGCGGTACCCGGCGATGACGAGGGCCTGGAGAAATTTGCCGAGCAGCTTGCCAAATATGACGGCTGGGACAAGGTCGAATATGTGGGCAACAATCTGTTCGAGGTCGAATACCGGATCAGCGGCCGGTTCGATCAGATGCTCGCCTTTCCGACGATCCCCGGGGCGACGATGCAGTTTCCCTTCGTGCAGGTGATCCGGCGCAGCGGCGGCGAGATCGAGGTGTCGACCCCGGCGATGGCGGGCCCAGGCGGACTGGCCGGAGCCATGGGCCCGATGGCAATGGCCGGGACCAGCCCGCAGAAAATGCAGCCGATCGACGGCAATTTCTCGATCGAGACCGAGGGCGAGGTGTTGAGCAACAACACCGCCGACGGCTACAGCAGCATGGGTGGCTTGAAAATCCTGCGCTGGAAGGTCAGCGAGGCGACCAGCACGACCGGTGGTCCGCTGGCGATCGTCAAACTGGCGAACTAGTCGCCGAAGCTTGTCAAACTTGGGGCCTATGAGCGGTTTTGCGTACCCGGTTGTGGGAGTTAGCGTACTGGACTCGCGCGAAGGCGCGAAGTGGAAGACGCCAAAGGAATATGTGCGCGCTTTTATCCCTGGTGGCTTCGTGTTTTAGTGCGAGCCGCAAGTTTACACCAACGCGCGTTTTTAATTTCTGTGACTTTTGCCCCAAAGCCGCAAATTTCTGTCATTTGTTGGAAGCCAGCCGGGTGCCGAGTGTGACCTTTCGGCGGGTCTGAAGGCGGGCCGGCTGAAAATGCCGATTGCTTATTCAGATTGTCAAAGAGCCTGTGCCCACGCAGGTGGCGGGAGTGGGGGTGATAATAGCTTGTTGGGGTGGGTGTAGGACAGCGATTTTTTAGGATCCTTGCCCTTCTCCCTTGAGGGAGAAGGATACGAAATCTTGCCGCCGAAGCGTCAGCGCAGGCGGCTAGATGGAGTTGGATGCGGGTGTTCCGCTGGTGGGTTGCTGTGCCAGTACCGTTCGGTACACCCTCACCCAGCTTCGACTAGGCAGCCCTTCGACAAGCTCAGGACTGCCAAGTCTGCGCAACCCTCTCCCTTAAGGGGGAGGGGGAATAACCGGCCTTCGTTCAGCGTCCAGCTTTCGCTCTGCTTTTTAGACGCAAGGACAAGAGATGGGCCCCTACCTTCGCAGGGGCACAGGCAGAAATTCAGTCTTCTTCGGCGATGCGGACCTTGAGGCCGTCGAGTTCGTCCGAGACTTCGATCTGGCAGCTGAGCCGGGAGAATTCGTCGCGGTGGTCGCTACTTTCGAGCAGGTCGTCCTCGTCTTCGCTCATCTCGGGAAGCTTTTCCTTCCAGTCGGCGGCGACATGGACATGGCAGGTTGCGCAGGAGCAGCAGCCGCCGCACAGGGCGAGCAGCTCGTCGAAGCCATTGTCGCGAATCGCTTCCATGACGCTGATTCCGGCATCGACGGAAACCGCCTTTTCCTCGCCGTCGCGGCCGGTTACGTGAATCGTTGGCATAGCTACCCCTTGTCGTGACTGTTAATATAGAATCCCGCACGCTATGTCTGGACCGCAAGAAAGAATCAAGGGTCGAAGCGGGAAGCGGAAATCAATGGGCCTATCAAAAGAAGTGATCCGCGCCGGCCTCGACCACGCGAGCGCGATCGAACCGCGGCTGGCCGCGGCGATCGCCGCCTCCGGCTATCCGGAACCGCGGATCCGGCCGCGGGGCTACGAAACGCTGCTGCGCACGATTGTCGGACAGCAGGTCAGCGTCGCGTCGGCGGCGGCGGTGTGGAACCGGCTGGAGGCGCGGCTGGGCGAAGGATGCCCAGCGGAGGCGCTGATCGCCACCGAGTTCGACGAACTGCGGGCCTGCGGCCTGTCGCGACAAAAGCAGGGCTATGCGCGCAGCCTGGGCGAGCTGATCCTGTCGGGCGGGCTGGATGTGGACCATCTGCCGGAGGATGACGAGGAGGCTATCGCGCTGCTGACGAAGGTCAAGGGCGTTGGCCGCTGGTCGGCGGAAATCTACCTGCTGTTTGCCGAGGGCCGCGCCGACATCTGGCCTGCGGGTGACCTGGCGATTCAGGTCGGTGTCGGCAATTTCCTGGGGCTGGCGGAACGGCCTTCGGAACCGGCGGTGCGGGAAATCGCCGAGGCCTGGTCGCCGCACCGCGGCGCCGTGGCGATCTTCACCTGGCACCATTATCATGTGATGGTGATGTAGCTGGATTGACCGCCGTCATTGCGAGGAGCGAAGCGACGCGGCAATCCAGAGAGTCTACCCACTATCGCCTGTGTGTGTGCCGCTCTGGATTGCCGCGCTGCGCTCGCAATGACGTCCCTTGAGCGATGCAATCATTTTCCCGGTCACTAGATATCCAGCGGATGATTCCACCAGGCGGTGTCGCTGAAGGCGCGCATGTCGAGTTCGAAGGTCCAGGCGGAGCGGTGCTGGTGGGCGACGTGGAAATAGGTGTCGGCGATCGCCGAGGGTTCCATGATCTCGTCCTTGCCATTGGCCTTAGCCTCCCGCAGTTCGGCAAAGCGCTCCGGGCCGAGCAGCTTGCCCAGCGTGTCCGGCGCGTTGACCGCGCTGTCGATCAGGATATGGGCGACATGGATATTCTGCGAGGCGAATTCCGCGTTGAGCGACTGGCAGAGCATCCTTCGACCGCCCATCGCCGCGGCGTGGCTGTGCTGCCCGGCATTGCCGCGCATCGCCGAGGTGGCGGAGGTGACCAGCAGCGCGCCGCCGCCGCGCGCCACCATCTTCGGGAACAGTTTTTGCGCCACCCGGAAAACACCGAAATTGCCCATGCGCCAGCCCAGTTCGAAGGTCTTGAGCGGGGTGTCGGCGAGCGACCGGTTGCCGATCTGCGCGCCGAGATTATACACCAGCACGTTGATCGGCCCGATCTCCGCCTCGACATCGTCAATCAGCGTCTCGATCGCCCCTTCATCGACGGCGTTGAGCAGATGGCCCGATGCCTGGCCGCCGGCGGCCTCGATTTCCGCGACCATGGCGTCGAGCCCGTCACGGTTGCTGCGGCGACAGAGGGCGGCGTGATAGCCCTCGGCGGCAAAGCGCTTGCCGACATGACCGCCAATGCCGGCGCCGGCGCCAATGATCATGCACACGTCCGTCATAGGCGATATCCCTTGCTGGTCACTTGAGGAACGGGTTGAGCCGCATCACCTCTTCCATGAAGGAGCGCGGCTTTTTCCAGTTGGCGGTCTTCAGGTTGGTCTTCAGGTCCAGCGTCTTGATCGCATCATTGATGAAATGGACGCAGTTGCGCTTGTTGAGGCTGTAGCTTTTCTGAGGAATATTCTGCCATTTGTCGACCACGGCCAGCAGTTCGCGATATTGCCTGTCCTTGATCCTGACGGTGAAATGCGGATTGCTGCTGGCGATGTAGCTGGCCGATGGCGCTTTCACATGGCCGTCGACCGAACCGAACAATATGCCGGGCGACACGTTGACGGCGGTGAAGCCGAACGCGGTATCGACCTGCCGGCCATCGGCGGTTTCGCCCTTGGCGACAAAGAAGGCGTGCGGGAAATTCTTGCCGAAATCATGCGAATAGAAGGTGACCGACACTTCCGCCCTGGCGGTTACCGAAAGGCTGGCAAGCAGCAGCATGGCGGCCAGGCCGGCAATTCTCAACAGATGGGCAAAGGCAGGTTTCACGATCATTTCCTCAGATTATTTTCCAGCCAGCGCGCCACCTGGCGGGGCGTCTGCTTGTCCTCTTCACGGTCGACCCTATAATTGGCTTCCCGCATGTTTTCCACCGTGATTGCGCCAATCAGCGGCTCAAGCGCGGCGACGAACCGGTCGTCGCCCGCGCGCTCCGGTGCGAGCAGCAGGATCGCTTCATAGGAAGGGACCGCGCCTTTCCGGTCTTCCAGCACGACGAAATTGTTGGCCGCAATCCGGCCGTCGGAGGAGAAGGCCGAGATCACGTCGACCTCGCCGCTTTTCAGCGCCGGATACATGAAGGTCGGGTTGAACGCCCGGGCATTTTTGAAGCGGATCGGATAGGCGTCCTGGACCATCTGCCATTCGGGCCGTTCGAGAAATTCGACATCGGTGCCGAAATTGAAGTCGCTGGAGACCCGCGCCAGATCATCGAGCGTCGCCAGCGACTTGGTCCGGGCGTCTGCGGCGCGGACGGCGAAGGCATAAGTGTTCTCGAAGCCCAGCGCGCCGAGCATGGTGACTCCATGGTTGGTGCTGGTCCATTGCGCGATCGTGTCGAGCATCGCGGCTTTCGGCTGGCTGTCGGTGCGCTGCATCTGGTTGGTCCAGAGCGTGCCCGAATAGTCGACATAGACATCGACATCGCCGGCAGCCAGCGCCTGATAGACCACCGCGGAGCCGAGGCCGTCGCGGTAGCGCACCGCATATCCCGCTTCCTCCAGCCGCGAACCGATCAGCCGGGCGAGGATATATTGTTCCGAGAAGCTCTTGGCGCCGATGACCACGACATTGTCGCGCGCGATCAGCAGCGGCAGCGTCGCGATCAGCAGGCCGGCGGCGATCAGCGTGGCCCCGGCTATCGCGAGGACCCGGCGGCGCTCGCGGATGCCGCGCTCGATCAGCCCGAGCAGCAGATCAACCGCGATCGCCAGCGCGGCGGAAAACAGGCAGCCGGCCAGCACCAGCGTCCAGTTCTGCGTCTGCAGCCCGGCAAAGATCAGGTCGCCGAGGCTGGGCTGGCCGACGGTGGTCGACAGGGTGGCCGCGCCGATCGTCCAGACCGCGGCGGTGCGGATGCCGGCCATGATCATCGGTGCGGCGAGCGGCGCCTCGACATGGCGCAGTTTCTGCCAGGCGGTCATGCCGAGGCCGTCGGCTGCCTCGCTGGCCGCCGGGTCGACACCGGTCAGGCCGGTCACCGCGTTGCGCAGGATCGGCAGCAGGGCGTACAGGGTCAGTGCGAGCAGCGCCGGCAGGAAGCCGAAGGCGGAAATGCCGCCGCCGACCAGCGCCGACACGCCCAGCAGCAGCGGATAGAAGAGCGCCAGCAGCGCCAGGCCGGGGATGGTCTGGATCAGGCTGGCGACGGTCAGCGCGACCGCTGCGATCCGCGGCGAACGCGCCGCCCAGATCGCCAGCGGCAGGCAGATCAGCATCGCCAGCAGCAGCGCGGAAAAGCTCAGCTGGACATGCGCCGCCAGCAGCTCCGGGACGCGGGCCAGCGCCTGTTGCCAGGCGGCGTTCATGATGTCTTGCCCAGCGCGATCAGATGCGCGGCCTGGGCGCGGGGGATGGAGACCAGCGCTTCGGCTTCGGCGCCGACATCGCCGGAGACCAGCTCGGCCGGGGTGGCGTCCGCCCGGATCTGGCCGGCCTCCATCACCAGCACGCGGTCGGCCAGGTAGAGCGCCTCGGCCATGTCATGGGTGACGATGATCGTGGTCAGGCCGAGCCGTTCGTGCAGCGCCTTATACTGGTCGGTGAGATTGTCGCGGGTCACCGGGTCGAGCGCGCCGAACGGTTCGTCCATCAGCATCAGGCCGGGCCGGGTTGCCAGCGCCCGGGCGACGCCGACGCGCTGTTGCTGGCCGCCGCTCAGCTGGTCGGGCATGCGGGACGCCATCTCCCGCGGCAGTTCGACGAGATCGAGCAGCTCGGCGACGCGCGCGTCGCGGCCTGTCTTTTCCCCGGCCAGTTCGAGGCCGATGGCGATATTGCGGGCTATGGTCATGTGCGGAAACAGGCCGATATTCTGGAAGACATAGCCGATCCGGCGGCGCAGCACATGCGGGTCGACCGAATCAACCGGATCATCGCCGATCCGGATGGTGCCGCCGGTCGGTTCGACCAGCCGGTTGATCATCTTGAGCAGGGTGGACTTGCCGGAGCCGGACAGACCGACCAGAGCGACCAGCGAGCCGGCGGCAATGTCGAGCGATACCCCGTCGACCGCCCGAATCGCGCCATAGTGGCGGCTGACATCGTGGAGGCGGATGGAGGGACCGGAGACAGGCATCGACGCATAGTGACGGGCTTTGCCGCGCATGTCCAACCCCACTTGACGTCCGCGTCAAAAACGGCTCGAATGAACATCAATGTCAATAAGCAGGCGGGAGCGGAAACATGGGCTATCAGAGCGGACAAAAGACGATCTTCATCACCGGCGGCGCATCCGGCCTCGGCCGCGAGGTCGGGCGCTATTTCGCCGAAAAGGGATGGTTTGTCGGCATTGCCGATATCAATGATCAGGGCATGGCCGAAACCGCTGCGATGCTGCCCGAGGGCCAGAGCTCGGTCCACCGGCTGGACGTGACCGACCGGGCGCAGTGGAAGCAGGCGGTTGCAGAATTTGGCGCAATCACCGGCGACAGGATGCACGTGCTGTTCAACAATGCCGGGATTGGCGAAGGCGGTCCGATCCAGGAGATGACCGACGAGGCGATCGACCTGATGATCGCGATCAACCTGACCGGCGTGATCAGCGGCACCCGCGCCTGTTTCGAAATGCTGAAGGACACGCCCGACAGCTGCGTCCTTTATACCGCATCGGCGGCGGGAATCTACGGGGTGGCCGACCTCAGCGTCTACAGCGCGACCAAGTTCGCGGTGCGCGGGCTGGCCGAATCGCATGACATCGAATTTCGCAAATATGGCATCAGGTCGCGCTCGCTGATGCCGGGGTTCATCGACACCAACATCATCTCGGCGGTGGTCGAGGGCAGCAACCAGAGCGGCAAGCAGAGGCTGGAAGAGGCCGGCGTGATGGTCAGCCCGGTGGCGATCATCGGGCCCGCGGCCTGGGCCGCGGTGCACGGCGACAAGGTGCACACGCCGGTCAACAAGATGGCCAAGCAGCTCGCCTTTGCCGCGCGCTGGATGCCGGGGCGGGTGCGCAAGCAGTCGGTCAGCCTGGCCAGCAACCTGGGCGACGTGCTCGCGGGGGCGGACGACAAATAGCGGCTAGAGACAGGCCTCGATGACAGTGGCCAGATCCACGTCGCGCTGCGACAGGCCGCCGTTTTCGCCGGCGTCATGGGTGGTCAGGGTGATGTCGACCTTGTTGTAGACATTGAACCATTCGGGATGATGGTCGGCCTTTTCCGCGTGCAAGGCGACGCGGGTCATGAAGGCGAAGGCCTCGGTGAAGTCTCCGAACTTGAACGAGCGACGGATCGCGTCGCGGTTCCCGTCATAGTCCCAGCCGGACAGTGTGCCGAGCGCCGCCTTGCGTTCGCTTTCGGTCAGTTGCGCTACCATATTTGTTGCTCCTTGCTTGGCTTTCGCGCCAATTCATGCCTTAAGTCTGTGCGATGAAAGAGGAACAGTCAACCGGAAGCGACGAGCGGCTCGTGGTCGAGGCGCTGGGCTGCGTGCGCGGCGAGCGGCTGTTGTTCCGCGGGCTCGGTTTTGCGCTGGATGCGGGACAGGCCGGACTGCTGACCGGGCCCAATGGCGTTGGCAAGTCGAGCCTGCTGCGGCTGCTGGCCGGGCTGCTCACGCCCTCGGCCGGCAACTACCGGGCACCCGGGACCCGGGCGTTGTGTGACGACCGGCTGGCGCTGGACGAACATCTGCCGCTGGCACAGGCGCTGCGCTTCTGGGCGAAGCTGGACGGCAGGAGCGAGGCCGACGCCGCATCGGCGATGGCGCGGGCCGGGCTGGGTCATCTGGCCGAGGTGCCGGTGCGCTATTTCTCCACCGGCCAGCGGCAGCGGGCGCGGCTGGCGCGGACCTATTTGTCAGGCGCTCAGCTGTGGCTGCTGGACGAGCCGGCCAATGGCCTCGACAGCGATTCGGTCAGCCAGCTCGGGACGGTGCTGCAAGAGCATCTGGATGGCGGCGGGATGATTCTGGCGGCGAGCCATATTCCGCTGCCGATCGCCTTTGATATCAGCCTGCGGCTCGAGCCATTGGAAGAATTGGAAGCTTATAGATGATCGGCAATCTTGCGACGATCATCTGGCGCGACGTGCGGCAGAGCTACGCCAGCGGCGGCACCTGGCTGCCGGTGATTTTCTATCTGTCGGCGGCGACGCTGTTTCCCTTTGCCGTCGGGCCGGACCGCGACCTGCTGCTGCAGACCGGCGGCGGGATATTGTGGATCGCGGCGCTGCTGGCGACGCTGCTGCCGCTCGACCGGCTGATCCAGCCCGATCTGGAAAATGGCGTGCATGACCAGCTGATCGTGCGCGGGCTGTCCGACGAGATGATCGCGGCGGCGCGGATGGTGTCGCACTGGCTGGCCTTTGGTCCGCCGCTGCTGCTCGCCGCCTTTCTGGCGAGCGGGCTGATGGGGCTGGAAGGCGCGGCGCTGGGCACGCTGCTGGCGAGCCTGGCCATTGCCACCCCTGCCCTCGCCGGGCTGGCGGTGATGATCGCCGCGCTGACCGCGGGCCTGAAGGGCGCGGGCGCGCTCGGCGGCCTGCTGCTGGTGCCGCTGGCGATCCCGCTGCTGATCTTCGGAGCGGGAAGCCTGTCCGCGCCGGGCGGCAGTGCCTTGCTGTTTCTGGGTGCGATTTCGCTATTATTGGTGGCGATCACGCCCTTTGCGGCGGGCGCGGCGCTGGCTGCGGTGCGGGAATAGCAGCAGGGGAGCGCGTGCAAGGCCCGGCCTCGGAAAAAGCCGGGCAATCCCATTCAAAATCCTGTAGCAGGCTGGTCATGTCAAATTCAAATGCACTTCTGGTGGCGTTGCGCCAGATCAACCGGGCGATCGACCTACAGTCCAAGAAGCTGGAAAAGGAAACGGGCCAAACCACGCCGCAGCTTCTGGTCCTGAAGGAACTGGCCAAGGAGGGGCGGGCCAAACCGTCGGTGATTGCGAAATCCGTCCATCTGTCGCACGCCACGGTCACCTCGATCGTCGACCGGCTGGAAAAATCGGCGATGGTGACGCGGGAGAAAAACGAGGACGATCGCCGTTCGGTGGAGATTATCCTGACCGAAAAGGGGAGCGAATGCATCCGCAACGCGCCGGAGCTGCTACAGGAGGATTTTCTCCTGGCCTTCGCCAAGCTCGAACCGTGGGAGCAGAATCTGCTGGTCTCTTCCGTGCAGCGGATCGCCGTGATGATGGACGCCAACCGCATCGATTCCGCGCCAATCCTGGAGATAGGGGAAATCCGGCCCTAGGAGGAGGACACCTCGTTCATGCCGTCGCCGGCCGGCAGTTCCCAGGGCAGGTGCCGATCGTCGAGCACCACCATATTCTTGTCGGTGATCAGCGTACCACCGGTCTTGTACCCCAGCAGCTGCATGGCGGTCATCGTCGGATTGCGGGCCAGAGCCATGGTTTCGTCGGAGGAGAAGTTGGTCAGGCCGCGGGCGATCTCGCTGCCGGACTCGCCGTAGATATGAATCACGTCCCCCTTGACATAGGGCCCCTGGATGGAAAGCACGTCTTCCCGGCCGAGGTGGCGCGGACCGGATTCAAGCGCCTTGGCCGCCTTTTCATTGATCACGATGCTGCCGGCCATCTGCAGCCGGTCGGATAGCCAGTTGGCCCATGCCGATTCCGGCCGTTCGTTGGCCAGAATCGTGGTGTGGCGCCGCTCGCCGTTGAGCACCGACGTCACCGGATGTTCATATTCCCCGTGCGCGATCAGCGTCTCGCAACCCGCATTCTGGGCCATGTGCGCCGCCTGGATCTTGGTCAGCATGCCGCCGCTGCCGAGGCTGCTGACGCCTTCGGTGACAGCCAGATAGGGGGACACATCGCTCAATTCCTCGACCAGCTTCGCGCCAGGCTCCGAGGGATCGCGGTCGAACAGGCCATCGACCTGAGTGAGGATGACGAGCGTGTCGGCCTGCAGCATCTGGGCAATCTTCGCCGACAGCCGGTCGTTGTCACCGACCCGGATTTCTTCGGTGGTGATCGTGTCGTTTTCATTGATGATCGGCATGATATCGGCCTCGAGCAGCCGGTCGACGGTGTTCTTGGTGTTGAGGAAGCGCTTGCGGTCCTCCAGATCGCGCAGGGTCACCAGCACCTGGGCGATCTCGAAACTATATTCGTGGGCGACCTGCTTGTAGCCGTTGAGCAGCAGCGGCATGCCGCAGGCAGCAGCCGCCTGCTTGTCCCGCAATCCTGCCGTTTCCGGCCTTTCGCCGATCATGTTCATGCCCAGCGCGACAGAGCCGGACGAGCACAGGATCACCTTGGCACCCGATTCGCGCAACTGGGCGATGTCCGACAACAGATGGTGCATGAACGCCCAACGCGGCGTCAGCCGCTCCTGATTTGCCAGCAGGCTCGATCCGACTTTTACGACTATCGTTTTGCCCTTTACCATTTTATGCCTTGTCCTTCATAATGTGCCCCGCAGGTAGGGACTGATCTGATCCAGTGCAATAATTTAGTGATCAAAATACCCAAATTTGCACAGAAGCTTTAAAAACTTGCATTTGTTGACAACGCTGTTTTGAGTACTAAGCATATCCTGAAATTCCCTTATAACAGACAACGCGAGATTGATTTGAAAAAAATATTGCTGCTGGGCTGCGGAAACATGGGCGGTGCGCTGCTCAAGGCATGGGCGGAGCAGACCGACCATGAGTTCACCGTGGCAGATCCCGCCAAGCCCGACCTGCCCGAGCACGTCACGCAGGTGGACAGTGTCGACGAACTGGACGGAGCGATGTTCGACTGTCTGATCGTTGCGCTCAAGCCGCAGCTGATCGATACGGTGCTTCCCGATTATCTGCCGGTTCTCGCGCCCGACGGCGTCATCAGTTCGATTGCGGCGGGATATTCCGCCAGCCGGCTGGCAGCGCACGCGGCCGGCCGCTCGGTTATCCGGATCATGCCCAACCTGCCCGCCTTCATCAGCAAGGGCGTCAGCGGGCTTTATGCCCATGGCGATGTACCCGAGGCAGCGACGGGGTTGATAGAACAGCTGGCCCTGTGTTCGGGGGAGATCGTCTGGGTGGACAGCGAAGACATGCTGGATCGCCTGACAGCGGTGGCGGGCAGCGGCCCGGGTTACGTGTTCGAAATGCTGCGGGCCTATATCGAAGCAGCAGAGGCGCTGGGATTCAGCGCGGAAGACGCCAGGACCCTGGTTCTCGGCACTGTGCAGGGGACGCTGGAAATGGCGCGGCAATCGGACCGGTCGCTCGAGGATTTGCGCAACAGCGTGACCAGCAAGGGCGGAACCACGGCCGCCGGTCTCAACGCGCTGAACGGCAGCGGAGTCTATTCGGACCTGATCCGCGATACGCTGCAGGCCGCCTATGAGCGGGCTGTCGAGCTGAGATAGGCTGAGCGGCAAACGGCCGCCCGGACGTCACGCGAGTCCCTGATGTCTTTGCCTGCGGCGGCCCATGGCGCGAAGGGTCCACGCCACGACGAGCGGTGCCAGATGCGCCGCAGCGGGCTGCCAGGTCCAGTTGAGCAAGATCCAGTGCGCAAGCCCGATCAGCAGCGCCAGATAGACCAGGCGCTGCAGCTTTTTCCAGCTCTTGCCGAGCCTGCGCATTGCGTAGTTGAAGCTGATCGCAGCCGGCGGCACCATGAGCAGCAGCGACAGCCAGCCGGTCCAGATCCCGGGTAGCCCCAACTCGCCCATCATGGCGCCTATCGTGCCCATGTCCGCCATGTAGAACAGCATATGCAGTAAGGCATAAGCGAAGGCGGCCACGCCGAGATTGCGACGCACCGCGAGCCAGGCCCGGAAAAAGCGGTTCCGTCCGAAATACTCCGACAGCGGGCCGGCGAGCAATGCCAGAATCATCAACCGGATCGAGGTCTCGCCGCTGGGGTGCAGCATATCCATCGCCAGCGCGTCACCCTTGAACACCGGTGCCAGCATCAGCGCGGCGGGGACGGCGAGCAGAATCCACAATATTGCCTTGGCAGCGGTGCGGTTCATGGCCAAGCCTGAAGCTGCATCATGTCAAAGAGCCCGTCCTTCGCCATTTGATCATTCCTAGGTCAGCAGCGACACGTTGCCGCCGGCAGCGGTGGTATCGTTGCAGACATGGCGCTCCACAAGGCACTGATGATCAAAATTTTCCTCGGTGATCAGCGGTAGCAGCGCGCCATCGCGCTTGGACAGCGCCATGCGGATCGCCCGGATATCCTCGATATCGCTCCAGCAGACGATGCCGTCCAGGCCGGACAGGTTGGCCAGCATCGCGCGCGGGACAAACCCGTCGAGGCTCTGCTCCCCGGTCGCACCGGGGACGCAGACCAGCGGCTGGCAGCCCTGCTGCCTTACGATGTCCGCCTGTTTCGCGGCATCTTCCGGCGTCGGCCCGAGACAGAGGATGGTCCCCCGGGCATAGGTGAACAGTTCGTTGGATTCGCCGGTCGGTCCGGGCATCATGACCGCGCTGCGCGGCCCCGGGTCGGCCGCTGGCAACTGGTCGAGCGCCGCTTGTACGGTTTCGTGGGGCAGGTCCTGCCCGGGATGGACCGGGTTTCTCGGTCCGGCGTTTTCGTAGAAGCGGGGCAGATAATGCGGCCCGCCGGCCTTGGGGCCGGTACCCGACAGGCCTTCGCCGCCGAATGGCTGGGACCCGACAACCGCACCGACCTGGTTGCGGTTGACGTAGATATTGCCGACCTTGAGCGCGCCCGTCAGCTTGTCGATGCGGCGCTCGATCCGGGTCTGCAGGCCGAAGGTCAGTCCGTAGCCGCGATTGTTGATATCGCTGATGACCTGGTCAAGCTGGTCATTTTCATAGGTCGCCACATGCAGCACGGGTCCGAATATTTCCTCTTCCAGATCGTTGATGCCGTTGACCCGGATCACAGCGGGGCCGACAAAATGACCGTCCTCCGGTGCATCGAGCTGCATCAGCAAGCGGCCGTCCGCCTTGGCGGCGGCGATATGCTTGCTGATCTTGTCCTGCGATGCCCGGTCGATGACCGGCCCGATATCGGTCGACAGCCACCAGGGGTTGCCGAGCGACAAGGCCTCCATCGCTCCGCTCAGCATGTTCAGGAACGGCTCGGCAATATCCTTCTGCAGATAGAGCACCCGCAGCGCCGAACAGCGCTGGCCGGCCGACTGGAAGGCGGAGGTGACGATATCGCGCACGGTCTGTTCCGGCAGCGCGGTCGAATCCGCGATCATGCAGTTCAGGCCGCCGGTCTCGGCAATCAGCAGCGAGTCAGCCTGGCCATTCTCCGCGATATTGCGATGGATGGCCTGTGCGGTGGCAGTCGAGCCAGTAAAGCAAACGCCGTTGATCCGGGGATCGCCGCTGATCGTGGCGCCGACCGTGGCACCGGCGCCGGGAAGCAGCTGCAGTGTTGGCAGGGGGACGCCGGCCTCGTGCAGCAAATGGGTCGCCAGAGCCGCGATCAGCGGCGTCTGGTCGGCCGGTTTCGCCAGCACCGCATTGCCGGCAGCCAGAGCCGCCGCGATCTGCCCGGTGAAGATTGCCAGCGGGAAATTCCATGGCGAGATGCAGCCGATGATGCCGCGGGCCTTCCTGTCGGGTGTCTTCTCCGCTTCCTTGGCATAATAGCGCAGGAAGTCGACCGCCTCGCGCAATTCGGCGATCGTGTCGAACTGGGTCTTGCCGGCTTCCCGGGCCAGCAGCGCAAAAATCTCGCCGTGATGCTGTTCGTAGAGATCGGCCGCCTTGCGCAGAACCGCAGCCCGTTCGCTGACCGGTGCATTCCAGGGGCGGGCCTCCTCGATGGCATCCAGCGCCTGCTGTTCATCGGCTTCGATGACTTCGCCGACCTGACTGTCGGTGATCGCGGGATTGAAGATCTTGTGCGCGGTGCCGCTGGTGACCGGCCGCACGGTGATCGGCGACGACCGCCACAGCTTTTCGGCAAAGGGCGCGCGCTCCGACACATAATCGTTCATGTCGGTCCGGTTGGCCAGATCCCAGCCGCGCGAATTGAGGCGCTCCGGCATGTAGAGATCGGACGGCTTGATGATCCTCGACCGGCTCGCCTGCTGATCCGCCTGCAGCGTGTTGAACGGATCGGTGGCGATCATTTCGGCGGCCACCGAATGGTTGGCCAGCTGGTTGACGAAGGAGGAATTGGCACCATTTTCGAGCAGGCGGCGAACCAGATAGGCCAGGAGCTCGCGATGCTTGCCGACCGGTGCATAGATCCGCGAGCGGACCTTTTCGTTGCGCAGCAGGGCCTCGTGCAGGGTTTCGCCCATGCCATGGAGGCGCTGGAACTCGAAATCCTGCCTGTTGCCGGCCATTTCCAGAATCGCCGCGACGCTGTGCGCATTGTGGGTGGCGAATTGCGGATAGATGCGATCGGTCATGTTGAGCAGTTGCGAGGCGCAGCAGATATAGCTGATATCGGTGGCCGACTTGGTGGTGAAAACCGGGAAATCGGGCACGCCGTCCATCTGCGCGCGCTTTATCTCGCTGTCCCAATAGGCACCCTTGACCAGCCGGACCATGATCTTGCGGTCGAGCTGGGTGGCCAGCGAATAGAGCCAGTCGAGCACGAAGCTGGCCCGCTTGCCGAAGGCCTGCACGACCACGCCGAAGCCGTCCCAGCCGGTCAGGCGCGGATCGCTCAGCACCATCTCGATCATGTCGAGCGACAGGCCGAGCCGGAAGGCTTCCTCGGCATCGATGTTCAGTCCGACATTGGCATCGCGGGCGGCGCGCGCCAGCTGGCCAACGCGGTCGGCAAGCTCGGGAACGGCCTTTGCCTGCTGGCTCATTTCGTAGCGGGGATAGAGAGCGGACAGCTTGATCGACAGACCGGGGTTTTCGCGGAGGTCGTCGGATACGGCGACCTTGGCTATTTCCCGGATCGCATCCTCATAGGCCGCGAAATATTCGTCGGCACCGGCCTGGGTGATCGCCGCCTCGCCGAGCATGTCATAGGAGTAAGTGGCGCCCTTGGCCTTCCATTTTTCCGCCCGCTTCAGCGCCAGCTTCATGTCCTCGCCGAGCACGAACTGGTTGCCCAGTTCCTTCATCGCCTGGCGCACGGCCATGCGGATCACCGGCTCGCCGAGCCGCTTGATCGCGCCGCGCAAGGCATCCAGCGGGCCACGGCTGGCCGGCTTGTTGATCACGCTGCGGGTCATTTCGAGGGCGTAGGTCGAGGCATTGACCAGCGAACTCTCGGACTGGCCGATATGCTCTCGCCAGTTGGAGGGGCCGATCTTGTCCTCGATCAGGTCGTCGATCGTCTGGCTGTCCGGAACGCGCAGCAGGGCTTCGGCCAGCGTCATCAGGGCCAGGCCCTCGTCAGTCGACAGGCCATATTCGCCGAGGAAGCTTTCGGTCAGGGTCGGGCCCGAGGCGCTCCGCACCTCCCGCACGACCTGGATCGCGCGCTCCTGGATGCGCTTGCGCATATTCTCGTCGGGTCCGTATTTCGAAACCAGATATTCCAGAATCTCCGCCTCGTCGGTGCGATGGTGCGTGCGGACTTGGTCCCGGAAATCAATCAGAGTATTCATTAATCAAGCTTTTCCTACAGTTATGCCGAGATTTCTAGTTTTGCAGATTTGCAGATCATGGTGGAACGAGACGATGACCAAATGGGGGAAGGTCAGTCGGCTGGCAGGCGCAGAGTATCGCATTAGAGGCTTCGAACGCAACCTTTGTCGCCCGCCGCCCGCATTTTCGCCTGATTTCCGGGAATCCCGGCCCGATCGCTATTCCGTTAGATGAATTGGCAGGGCGGTCGAACTCTTGATTTCGGACAGGGCAATGCTCGAGGTTATTTCCTGCACGCCGGACAATCTGGACAGCTTCTCGAAGAACAGCCGTTCATAGGCTTCGATGTCGACGGTGACGACCCGCAGCAGAAAGTCGACGGTTCCCATCAGGACATAGCATTCGATCACTTCCGGGATATCGGCAATCGCGGCTTCGAAATCCGCCAGATGCGCCCGGCCGTGCGCCGACAATTTGACCTGGGCGAATACCTGCGCGCGCAATCCGACCTTCTTGCGGTCCACCAGCACCACGCGCTTGCGGATCACCCCGGATTCCTCGAGCATGTTCACCCGGCGCCAGCACGGAGATTGCGACAAGCCCACCCTCGTCGCCAGTTCGCTGCTCGAGATCCGGGCATCCTCCTGCAATATTTCGAGGATTTTTCTCTCATAGCGATCAAGCTGCATAATTTATTCCATTTATGTCGTTATTATGCCTTCCTTATGCACATAAGAGTGGATTCAATCAATGATAGACCAACATATTCCGCTATTCCGGTTTAAATAGGACCATATTTTCAACCAGCCTTTTCAGGAGCAAACCATGGTCAGCCACCGCAACCCTCTCATGACCCATGAGGCGGTATATAATTTCCACGATCAAGCGACAGGCGTGCAGGCGGTTATCGCCGTGCACTCGACGACGCTCGGTCCGGCCGCTGGCGGATGCCGGGTGCTGCATTACGACGATTACGCAGGGGCGGTCCAGGATGCGATGCGGCTGTCTGAAGGCATGGCCTACAAGAACGCCCTTGCCGGCCTGCCCTTCGGCGGCGGCAAGGCGGTCATCATGTTGCCCGAGAACGCGGATGCACCCGATTTCGACCGGAACCGCATGTTCAGAACATTCGGCCGCTGGGTCGACAGCCTCGACGGGGCCTATGTGACGGCGGAAGATGTCGGGTGTTCCGTCGAGGACATGCAGATGGTCGCCACCGAAACGGGCTATGTATCGGGCCTGCCCAGCCGTCCCGGACTGGCGGGCGGCAACCCCGGGCCCTGGACCGCGAAAGGCGTGTTTCTCTCGATCGAAGCGCTGGTCCGCCACCGGTTCGGGTCTGATCTCAAGGATGTCGTCGTCGGGGTCCAGGGCCTGGGCCACGTGGGCTTTGCGCTATGCGAACTGCTGCACCAGGCCGGTGCCAAGCTTCTGGTCAGCGACCTGAACGGGCAAGCCCCTGCCCTCGCGGCGCAGAAACTGGGTGCCGAGATCGTCAAGCCGGAGAAAATGCAGGCGGTGGCGATGGATGTGTTCGCGCCCTGCGCCCTCGGCAATATTCTGACCGAAACGACCATCCCGCTGCTCAAGGCGGCTGTCGTCTGCGGCGCCGCCAACAATCAGCTGGCAACGGCCATGCAGGGCCAGCAGCTGGCCGACCGGGGCGTGCTTTATGCGCCGGATTACCTGGTCAATGCCGGCGGCATCATCAATGTCGCGGCCGAATATCTGCGGGAAACCACCGACTCGGTCGAAAGCCGGGTGGCGCAGATACCGCATCGGCTGATGCAGCTTGTGCGGCGGTCCGAAGCCGAGAAAATCGCCACGAATGTCTTGGCCGACCGGATGGCGCAGGACATCGTGGCAGCCGGTCAGCCGTCGAAGGTCGCCTGATCCACGAAAAAGGCCGCTCGCCGGACTATCGCGCCGATGCAGCGGCCTTTTCAGCCTCCCGAAGAACCCGCAGCAGATTGCCGCTGGCGAGCTTGGCGAGATTGTCGTCACTCCAGCCGCGGCGCACGAGTTCCGCAAACAGCGCCGGATATTTGTCGACCGCGTCGAGTCCCTCGGGCGCATCCGGTATTCCGTCCAGATCGGCGCCCAGACCAACATGATCGAAACCGGCGGTCTTGGCGATATAGTCGACATGATCCGCGACCATGGCGATCGTGGTGCGCGGCATCGGGTTTTTCTTCTGCCATTCGGCGAGAGCGGCAGCCGCCTTGTCCGGCTGCCCAATATAAAGTCCGCCATAAGGCGGGGCATTGAGCCGCGTCTTCTGCGCGGCGAGTTCGGCATCCCAGCGGCGGCGGGCTTCGGAGGCATAGCCGGGATAGAAATTGACCATGACGATGCCGTTGTTGGCCACCAGCAGCTTGAGCACGTCATCCGGCACATTGCGCGGGTGATCGGTCACGCCGCGCGCATTGGAATGGGAAAAAATGACCGGGGCCGTGGAGATGGCCAGCGCGTCTTTCATCGTTTCGGGCGAAACATGGCTGAGGTCGACCAGCATGCCGAGCCGATTCATCTCGCGCACGACCTGCTCGCCGAAGGACGTCAGACCGCCATGAACCGGCGAATCGGTAGCGGAATCCGCCCATTCGGTATTCGTCGAATGGGTCAGGGTCATGTAGCGTGCGCCGAGCGCGTACATCTGCCGGAGAACCGCAAGCGACCCGCCGATCTGATGGCCGCCCTCGATGCCGATCAGCGACCCGACCTTGCCGGCCTGCATTGCCCCCTCCAGATCGCTGGCGGTCAGGGCGAGGCCGAAATCGGCGGGATAGGCAGCGACCATCTGCTTGACGAGGTCGATCTGTTCGACGGTCATTTCAACCGCTTCCGGTCCCGTGACCGAAACCGGAATCCAGACCGACCAGAACTGGCCGCCGACATGTCCCTGGCGCAGGCGCGGTATGTCGGTCATCAGCGGGATGGCATCGGGCATCGATTCCGGTGGCGGCAGGCCAGCGGTATCCTTGGCCAGATCCACTTTTGAAAGATCGCCGTCGAACCACTCGCGCAAGGCCCAGGGCAGATCATTGTGACCGTCGATGACGGGATGCGCGCTGAGCACCTGCTCGACACGGGCGGCGGTTGCCCGATCCGCGGCGGCGGGTTGCGCTGTCGCCAGGCTCGACGAGGCAAGCATCGCGGCCGTGAAAGCTGCTCTTTTCAAATAGGCCAAGATCATTCCTTTTCGTTTTTCGGTACAAAATTCAGATGGTGGTAGTCAAAGCTGAAATCGGCAATCGGCGAAACCGCCTTTGCCGTCACCCCTTTGACCTTGCCCGCGGCCCCGATCGCGAATGTCAGATAGGCCGGCTCGATCGACGGATCGGCGAATTCGGTGACGAAAGTATCATATTGCCAATGCCTGAGTCGCCCCTTCATTCCCGGAGTTGTCGCAAAATTCACGCTCAACCCCTTGCCGTCGGCGGCAACCACCAGATCGCCATACCACGGATCGGCATAGGTCCCGGCATAGCGGGCGACCGGAAGCGAGGGTCCGACATCGGCCGGCTGGTCCTTCGCACCGCTCACCACCGCTGCGGCCCCGGCAAGCCGTTCACTGACAAAGGCCCCAAATTTCGCAGGCCAGTCCTGAGCTGGCCGGCCCAGATAATGGTCAAGCAACTGGTACATCAGTCCGTAGCGGGGCTGAATATCCTCGGCGTTCACTTCGATGGCGAAGCCAATATTCTTCTCCGGAATCAGCACCACGATCGAGGTAAATCCGAAAAGGCCGCCGGCGTGCCACACGATCTGCGTCCCGTGATAGTCCTGAACCTGCCAGCCAAGCGCATAGGCCTGATAGGTGGGTGTCAGCTCTTCCAGCCCCTTGCGCGGCGCTGGGATCGGCATCGGCGTGACCGGCTCCCACATTTCCCGGCCGCTTTCCTCGCTGAACAGCCTGCCGCCTTCGGGCGTCGCGCCAGATGCCAGCTGGATCTGCAGCCAGCGCGCCATGTCCTTGGCGCTCATCGCGATCATGCCGGCGGGTGCGGCAGCACGGCCCAGCTGATCGCGTTCATCGAGCAACGTCTGGTCGCCCAATCCCCGGACGATGCCGCCGACCCGGCCGTGCGGGAAAGCGCGATTGGGGTTGCCAAAATGCGCGGCATCGGTGGCGGCGGCAGTCTTCAGAGCTGCGGGCGCAAACACATGATCGTGCATATAGGCTTCCCAGCTCTGACCGCTGACTTCCTCGATCAGCTGCCCTGCGACCGCGTAGAGGATGTTGTCATATGCATATTCGCTGCGAAAGCTGGTTTCCGGCTTGATATGGCGCAGACGGCGCACCAGTTCCTTGCGCGATATGTCGCCGCGCGGAACGTAGAGCAGGTCGCCCGCGCCCAGCGGCAGGCCGCTGCGGTGGACCAGCAGGTCGCGGACCGTCATCTCGCGCGTCACCCATGAATCGTACATCTGGAACCAGGGCATATGGTCGATGACCGGATCGTCCCAGCCGATTTTCCCGTCGTCGACCAATGTGGCCAGAGCGGCAGCGGTGAACGCCTTGCCGGTCGAGCCGATCATGAAAATCGTGTCGGCATCGACCTTGTCGTCGGACCCGATCTTGCGAACACCATAGCCTTTCGCCAGCGTGACCTCGCCATTTTCGACGATGGAAATAGCCAGGCCCGGCGTTCCGGCATTCTTGCGCACATCTTCCACATGGCTGTCGAAATTGGCGGGCGGGGCGGCCAGCAGCGGCATGTGAGGGACGGCGCAGCTGACCGCGGCTGCCGCAGAGAGGATAATTCGGCGAACATCAAGCATGGGACAGCTCCGTTTTTATAGGCGAGAGAATGATATGCTCCGGACAGCAATGGCCGTTGCAATCGGCAAGCAGGAAGATCCGGCAGGGACAGATGGATCCGGAAAGAATCCGACGGGAAGACAGGTGCGCGCGTGCCGCGTTTCCGATCATCCGGCGAGACAGCTTTCCACCAGAGCAGCAAAGCGGGAGCCGCCCCGCATCGGGTCGGCGGCCGGTAGGTTGAGCCGTGCACTTTCCCGATCAAGCAGGCGGTCGGCTTCGGGCTCGGCTAGATGCGATGTATTGATGCTGACGCCGCCGCAGCGAACCGCAGGATTGATTCGGCGCGCCAATTTGAGATTGAGCTCGATGGCCTCCTCGACCGAAGGCAGGGCGTATTGGTCCAGGCCAAGGATATTCTGCCGGCCGGCCTGGTGGCACAATATGATGACATCGGGCTGGCTGCCATGGAGCAGGCCCGTCGAAACGCCCGCATAGGCGGGGTGAAACAGCGATCCCTGCCCCTCGATGACGTCCCAGTGATCCTCGTCCGCGTCGGGGCTCAGCATTTCCGCCGCGCCCGCGAGAAAATCCGCGACCACGGCATCGATCGGAATGCCGCTGCCGGCGATCATGATGCCGGTCTGGCCGGTGGCCCGGAAATCGCAGTCCAATCCGCGTTCGGCAAACGCCCTGGCCAGTGCCAGCGCGGTATATTTCTTGCCGAGCGCGCAATCGGTGCCAACGGTGAGAAGGCGCTTGCCGGTGCGTTTGCGTCCGGTTCCTACCGGGATATTGGCCGGCGGACATCGAACATCGATCAGGCTGCGCCCCAGGCTATCCGCGAGATGGCGCATTTTCAAATTGCTCGCGAGCGGCGAGTGCATGCCGCTGATCAGGTCAAGACCCGCATTCAGCGCATCGACCATCGCCGGCAACCAGCTGGCCGGGACAATGCCGCCCGGATTGGCCACCCCGATGATCATCGAGCGCGCACCGGCCGCATAGGCTTCGGCCGGTGTCATCGCCTTCAGTCCGGTCGACACCGTTGCCTCGGGCAAACAATATTCGCCTACGCATTTGTCCCCGGCCCAATCGCTCAAGCCGAAAGCGGTTTTTGCGAAACCCGGTTCTGTCGTGTCGCCCAGAAAAAGCAGATAGGGCCCGGGCAGCGTTGGCGCCGCGTCACGCGGTCGCCATCGAGATTGCGCGGTCGTCGCGGTGCCTGCATCCATGCCTCAATACTCGGCCGTCAGCGCCAGACCGATCGAGCGTGGCCGAATGATGCCGGTGCCGATAGCGCCGTTGGGCAAAACCGGCAGACCATTGGAATTGAGCGATGCGATCGAGGTTTTTCCGTCGCTGTTGGTGAGGTTTCTTACAAATCCTTCCACGCGGAACTGCCCGAAGTCGAGACCTGCCCGCAGGTCGATTACCTCATAGGAAGGCAGCTCGCGCTGCCGGCCGTTGGCCGTGCGATAAGCACCGTCAAACGCGCCGGACTGCTTGGACAGGAACCGCAGCGAGCCGCCGAAGGAAGCGGTGACGCTGTCGCTGAGCGACCATTCATAGTCGCCGTTCACGCTGATGCTGTACTTCGGAGTGAAGGGCAGAGCATCGCCCTTGATGCCCCCAACCAGATTGGCGCCGGGCACGCCGTTGGTAACCACGACCGTGTCATCGGTCAGGCGGGCATCGGTATAGGCACCGTTGACCGACAGCACCAGACCCGGGGTTGGCCGCGCGGTCGCGGTAAATTCCAGACCGTCACTCTCGGCCCCCGGCCCGTTGGTGTTGACATTGAAATTGCCGATCGCGGCAATCAGCTGCACGTTGCTCCAGTCGATATGGTAGACGGCGGCCTCGATGCTGAAGCTGTTGTCGAGCGTAGCTGCCTTGACCCCCAGTTCATAGCTGAGCACCGTATCGGAATCGAAGGTCTGCACACTGGCCGGCGCTCCGGGGGCCAGAGCGTTCGGCCCGCCCGGGCGGAAGCCCTTTGCGACCCGCGCATAGACGGACGCATTGTCGCCGAACTTGAATTTTGGCGCGACCGAATAGGTGAATACATTTTCGGAGGAATTCTGGCTTGCCGAAGTCAGCCCCCCGGCCAGCGGCCCGTCCGTGCCCTGCAACGCGTTCTGGTTGTTGTGGCTATAGCGTCCGCCAAGATCGATATCGAACCGGTCGCCCAGATGTACGGTCGCGTTGGCGAAGCCCGCGATTTCCTCATATTCGGAATCCAGAGTCGCGATCGCCAGCGTGCCCAGAGCGGTGATGCGATTCAGCGTGCCTTGCGTGACCGGGATGAACTCCTGATCGATCAGGCCGTTTTCCTTGGTATAATAGCCGCCGATGATCCAGTCGATGAAGCTGCTTTCGGACGATGCGAGCCGCACTTCCTGTGTGAACTTCTTCGCGCGCGTGGTCTGGTTGAGATAGATCTGGTCGGGAAACAGGCCCAGCGCCGTGCTCAGGTTGAAGGACAGATCATCGCGGAACTGCTGCTCCAGCGTGGCGTAGCTGGACGAAGACGTCAGAGTGGCGAAGCCGAAATCATAGTCGATCACGCCATTGTAGACGCGGTAGCTGACATCGCTTGCAGGCGATACGAACAGCGACTGGGTCGGGCGTCCGAACAGGGTTTCGAGCGTATCGGGATCGCTTTCGACCGAGGATGGGGCATCGGCCTCGAAATTCTGGAAAATTGCACTGAGGCGTACCGACAACGCATCGTCTGGCGTAAATTTCAGGGAAGCGCGACCACCATAGGATTTCGTGCCGTTGATATTTTCTGCCTGACGCGAGGTGAAGGTCGAACCGAACAGATCCGTCGAGGTGGAGCCGATGGAATCGATGAAGCCGCCCTGCTTGCGATAGGTACCTGACGCCCGGAAGGCCAATGTGTCGCCAAGAGGCACGTTGATCACGGCGTTGCCTGCATAGGAGATATCGCCACCCTTGACGGTTTCGACGGATCCCCGGACGCGACCGACAAATTGTGTTGTGTCTGGCTCGTTCGTCACGAACTTGACCACGCCGCCGAGGGAACTTGCGCCGTACAGCGTGCCCTGGGGGCCGCGCAAGACTTCGACGCGGGCAACGTCGAATGTGTCGAAATCGCCGGCCAGAATGGCGCCGTTGACGAGACCGCTGCTCGAACCAAAGGGCGTTTCATCGACATAGGTCGCAACCGTCGAAGCGACGCCGCCGGTATTGACGCCGCGAATGACCAGCCGTCCGAAGCCGGGCGTGTCCTGCACCAACTGGAGGCCTGGCACCAGGTTCAGGTAATCCTGAAAGGATGATGCCTGCTGCGCCTCCAGCGCATCCCCCGATACGACCGAGATGGACTGGGGCACATCGACCAGCGTCTGCTCGCGCTTTTGCGCGGTCACGATGATGATACCCGAATTTCTCGCGCCGGCCTCATCCACATCGTCGGCCTGTTCCTGAGACCAGGCCGCGCCGCTCCAGAGCATGGCAACCAATGCGGTCGACATGCCGGCAGTGCGGATCGCGCTTGCCCGTGCCGTCCGGCCATTGACGAAATTTGACGATTTTGATCCCCAAAGCATGATTTTTCCCCGTTTTTTGATTTTTATGTCCTGATCAGGAAAACTAGTACCTAATTAGATAATTTGTCAATCGGTAAAAGCTGCGGGCGAACCGCCTGGTCGTGCTCGGCAATGACGCGCGCGGCGGTTGGCGAGAGCAGGTAGAGAATTCCCGCCGAGATCGTCGCGATACCGGCGAGGATCAGGAAGAAAACCGGTCGTTCAAAAACGCTCCACAACGTCCCGACCAGCCCGGCAGCCAGACTGCCGCTGAAGATCGTCAGGTACCAGGCCGCCACTGTGGTGGCACCAAAGCGCGGCGGCGCCAGCCGGGCGAACAATCCCAGACCATTGGGGAGAATATAGAGTTCGCCCAAGGTAAAGATGGCGAAGAAGGCGACGAGCCACAGCGCGTTGGCGCGATCATCCCCGCTGATAACGGTCGCTGCCGCCAGAACGAGATAGGCGCAGGCCACGATAAGCGCTCCGATGGCCATCTTGATGATCGGCTCATGCTCCTTTCCTCCCACCGCACGCCGCTGCCAATGCGCAAGCAGCAACGGTGTCATCAGAATGACGAGCAGCGGATTGAGGGACTGGAACCAGGTCATCGGCACGGTCCAGCCGGCCACCAGCCGGTCGACCCCGGTATCGGCCCAAAGCGCCACGGTATTCCCGACCTGTTCATAGGCGCCGCGGAACACGGTCACCGCCAAGCCAATGCCGAGCAGGAAAAGATAGGGGCGGAAATCGTTCGGCCGCTTTTCGTCGCTTGCGCTGGCAAAGCGGCTCGGTTCCGGGGGAAGATATTTGCCTCCGACCAGATAGATCAACAGCCCGAGAAACATGCCGATACCGGCGGCGCCGAATCCCCAGTGCCAGCCATAGACTTCGCCCAGCGTTCCGCACACCAAGGGTGCCAGAAATCCGCCGATATTGATCCCGACATAATAGACATTATAGGCCCAGGGACGCCGGGGGTCGCCAGGCCCGTAAAGATCATTGATCTGGCTGGGCAATGTCGGCAGGAACAGACCATTGCCCAGAGCAATAGTGGCCAGCGCGACATAGAGCATCGGCTCGAAGGCCATCATGAAATGCCCCGCCGCCATGATCGTGGCGCCGATGATCACCGCCTTTCGCTTCCCCAGCCAGCGGTCGGCAATCGCTCCGCCGACGATCGGGGTGAAATAGGCGAGCGCGGTGTAGCTGCCGTATATGAACGACGACGTCTGCTGATCGATCAGCAGTTCCTTGGTCATGTAATAGATCAGCAGCGCCCGCATCCCGAAATAGGAAAACTGCTCCCACATGTTGGTCAGGAACAGGATGGTCAGGCCGCGTGGCTGTCCGAACCAGGTTTTTTCGGTGGCGACCATCATGGCTGAACCGGCTTTCCAGAACCCCAGATATTGTCATCGCACGTTACAAGGCCGTCGGCATAGCGGATGGAAGGCTTGCGGTCTTCCGTCAGGAAGATCGGGCCGTCGAGATCGACCACTTCGCACAGCTGGCCCAGCACGTAGGCCGGCGCCATCGCCAGGCTGGTGCCCACCATATTGCCAACCATGACCCCCAGATCACGCGCGCGAGCGGCGCGCGCCATTGCCAGGCCTTCGGTCAGGCCGCCGCATTTATCCAGCTTGATGTTCACGATGTCGAAGCGCCCTACCAAACCGTCAATGTCGGCCAGCGAAAGGGCAGATTCATCCGCGGCCACCGGTATTGGCGAGTCAAAGCCGTCGAGAGCGCCCTCGTCCCCGCGCGCAAACGGCTGTTCGAGCAGGCTGACGCCACAGGCGGTCAGCGCCTGCATCACAAGCTTGATGGTGTCGCGGGTAAATCCCTGATTGGCGTCTACCGCCAGCCAGACCTCCGGTCGTGCGGCCCGAATGGCCTCGATCCGGCCGATATCGTCCTCGGCATCGCCGGTCAGCTTGACCTTGATCCGCTTCGCATGGCTGTAATTGCGAGCGCCCTCCGCCATTTTTTCAGGCGTGTCAGCGCCCAGCGTGAAAGTCGTTTCCAGCGGACGGGGTGCTGACAATCCCGCCAGCTCCCATACCGGCTTGCCCGCTTCCGCTGCTTCGAGTTCCCACATCGCGCAATCGAGAGCATTGCGTGCTCCGCAAGGCGGGAGCAGCGATTGCAAGGCCACGCGATCGGCGCCATCCTCAATCGCGGCGCGCACCTTCTCGATGGTCGCGACCATCACAGCGGCGTCCTCGGAAAGATAATAGACCCCGGAGGCTTCGCCCCGCCCTGCATACGACCCCTTGACCAGCGTCACGACCACGACGTCATGCGAAGAGAAGACGTGGCCCGAGATACGAAAGGGAGTGGCGAGCTGGAGAGGTTCGATGGCAACGTGCAGCCGAACCCGGGACATCAGAAATTCAGTCCAAGGGTCAGCATGCCCGCAACCAGCGCGACCCACGTAATCAGCAACATCGCTACCATCAGCACCACGGCCCACGCGCGCGCCTGCCAGCTGCGCGGAGATTGGAAGACCTGCAACAGGTTCCAGCCGGTGGCGGCCAGGCCGCCAATGATCGTCAGGATACCGAAGATCTGCAGAACCTGCAGCAGCCAGTCGAATCCTCCGTTGAGATTGGCTTCTTCGATCGAGATCAGGCTGATGAACCCGACCCAGCCGAGGATCAGCACCACCACGGCAGCGGCGGCTATCCGGGTGGCCCGATAGGCCCGCATGTCATTGCGCTCCAGCACCAGAGGTGCCTGGTAGCGGCGCCGCACCAGTGCCCGCACCGGCCAGAGCAGCAAGGTGATGAACATGACCGCCAGTGCAGCCATAGCCGCTGGCATCAGCCATGCGGAATCCTTGTACCAGGGAACTCGGTCGAACACCATGAACGGCGAGATCATGTCGAAGGACCAGCGCACCGGCTTGCCGTCCACGACCTTGGCTGCCAGCTTTTCATGGTTGACCGGATCCTGCCAGACGAAGGGCGCAACTTCGACCCATTTGCGCGGGGCACCGCCCGGGGTCAGAAGATCTGGGACGAGCAAGCTGCCATCTTCCGCCACCCCGACCTGGGTCTGGCCGGTGAAATAGAGAAGCCGGAACCAGCTCGACTCGGCACGGCGCGAACCCTCCCAGGTGCCCGCCATCAATTGCGCATGCTCGCGCTGCGTCTTGCTGTCGAGCGGAGCCGGCATCGGCGGGCCGGGGAAATAGCGGTCCGCAAAATCGTGGAACAGCGCGATCCGGACGGTGCCGGCAGCACCCTGCTTGCCGGCGCTGTTGAACGAGACATAGAAGCCGGTATCTTCATTCTCGAAGAGATGCAGCGAGGTATGGAAGTCGGACGTATCGCCCAGATGCGCGATCACCTGCCGACCGTTGACATTGGTTTCAAAGAAACCGAGCTCCATCCGGTTCAGGCCCGGAATAAATGTCGTTGGGGAATCATGCATCTGGCGCGCGGTTTCCGGCTTCAGAATCCGCTGGCCATCCAGTTCGCCGCCGTTCAGATGCGCCATCATGAACCGCGCCATGTCGGCGCCGGACGCGGACAGCGAACCCGCCGGAGCAGGACCGACATGCTCGAAATCCCGCGCGTCTTCGCTCGCCCTTGCATAGCCCTTTGACATGTAGGGCACCAATTTCTTGGGCAATGGCTGGCGCATCGTCGCATAATCCATGCCCAGCGGGTCGAATATATGCCGGTCGGCATAGTCATAAAAATTTTCACCGGACGCGCGCTCGACAATATAGCCGGCCAGCGACGTGGCATAATTGGAATAGGCCGGCGTGCTGCCGGGCTCGAAGATGGTTTCGGGCGTCCAGCGCTTGAGCAGCGCGACATAGTCCGGAACGGAATTGGGACCACGGCCAATGATAGACTTGGCGTTCTCCTCGAATCCCGCCGTATGCTGCATCAGTTGCCGCATCGTTATCGGGTCGCCCTGTTCGGGAGAGATTTTGAAATCGAGATACTGGTCGACATTGGTATCGAGATCAATCTTGCCCTGCTCGACCATTTGCATGACTGCAGTCCATGTCACCAGCTTGGAAACCGAACCGGGGCGGAACAGGGTGCGCTCTGGATCAACCGGCTTGCGCTTTTCAACGTCGGAATAGCCATAGCCGCGCTCGCTGATGATCTCGCCATCCTTGACCACGACCACGACCACGCCGGCAATGTCCGATGAAGCCAGGGCAAAGGGCATATATCCGTCGAGCCAGGCATTGACGTCGCTGCTGGTCAGCGGCTTCGCTCCCGAAGAAGGAACCTGGACATCTTCGGTCTGCGCGACCGCCGGCGTTGCGTCGGGAGTGAGCGGCAAGTCGACCTGCGCCAGTACCGGTATCGCCAAAATAGCCAAAGCCGCGCCGATGATGGTCCGTCTGATTGTCATGCTAACTCTCCGCCCTTATTCGATTTCCTGACTGACTGATTGCAATCGCCATGAAATTTTTCTATTCTATAAACTTTATATAACGGTCTTGATTAGGTCATTGCTATCCTGAAATGAAAATGCAGTCAATTGGTTTGGAGATAATGTAATGAGTTTGGAGCGACAGACGCTTGGCGCCCTTCTCCGCGGTTTGAGAAGTCGCAACCAATGGACGCTGAAAGAAATGAGCGAAGAGAGCGGAATTCCGGTCTCGACCCTGTCGAAGGTGGAGCATGACCGGCTGACCTTGACCTATGACAAGCTGCTGCAGCTCAGTGACCGGCTGGGCATCCCGATCACCGAATTGTTCGCGCAGCCGGAAAACGCCGAACAGCCGGTCACCGCGCGCCGCAGTCTCGGAAAGATCGATGACGCCGTTCGCGTGAAGACGCCCAATTATGACTATCATTATCTCTGCACGGAGCTGCGCAACAAACGGATGATTCCGGTGGTCACGCGCATTCGGGCGAAGAGCACCAAGGAATTCGGCAAGCTGGTGAAGCATCCGGGCGAAGAATATATCTACGTTCTGCAAGGGGCGATCGAGGTCCACAGCGAGTTCTACGATCCGGTCACCCTGTCCCAGGGGGAATCGATCTATATCGATTCCAACATGGGCCATGCCTATATCGCGACCGACGGCTTTGACGAGGCCTTGGTGCTGGGGGTGATGTCGAGCGAAGACAGCAACCTCATCGATTCCCTGATGTCGCTTCACGATGACGAGAACGGTGCCTGATAGATCCGCGCGACGGAGATCTATCCGCGCCCTGAATAGCCTATCTTCGGCTCCGGCCCGCCCGGGCAACGGATAGCCCCTCACCCATCCCCCAAAAAAAACATCATCGCTCCAAGGTTCCCGGGGAATGACTCCGTCTTGTCTTTGCACAGGGAAATTTATCCCGCCAATCACAAGAGGATTTGTATGCGCAACTATCTGCTCGGGTCGACCTGTCTGTTTGCTGTCCTGTCGATCCCCGCTCATGCGGAAACGACGGTGGCGACCGCGACGACCACTCCGGTACGGACATCAACGATCAAGGCCGGAACTGCCGATGATATCAAGATCACGTCGGCGGGCTCGATCAAGCCGGCGACCGGGGTTGCCGTTACCATTGACAGCAACAACAAGCTGATCAACGAAGGTACGATCGAGATCAACGATGCCAGCAATGCCACCGGCATTCTGGCCAATGCAGGGGTCAGCGGCACGATTACCAACGCCGCTAGCGGCAAGATCATCGTCAATGAACCCTATACCCCGACCGATGCAGACAATGATGGCGATATTGACGGACCCTTTGCCCTCGGGACAAACCGGACGGGCATAGCCACAGCGGGTTCCTTCACCGGCAATATCACGAACAGCGGCGCGATCACCATCGAGGGCAATGATTCGGCCGGTATCCGGCTTGGCGGACCTTTGACAGGCAATTTGGTAACGGACGGCAATATCTCGGTACTCGGGGACCGTGCGCTCGGCGTCGGCGTCCAGGATGTCGATGGCAATGTGCGGCTGGCCGGAACCATCTCCGCGCAGGGCGCGGATGCGGTTGCAGCGCGCATCGAAGGCAATGTCAGCGGGGCGCTGGTTGTACAGGGCTCGCTGAGCTCGACCGGCTATCGTTACACGACGCCGCCCGCGGATGCTTCGAAGCTGGATGCGGATGACCTGTTGCAAGGCGGGCCGGCCCTGTCGATCGAAGGCAATGTCGCGGGCGGCATCATTCTCGCCGTGCCGCCAAAGGACAACAGCACCACGGACAAGGACGAAGATGACGACGGCATCGAGGATTCGAAAGAAGGCTCGGCCCTCGTCCGCTCTTATGGTGCCGCACCGGCGATGCGCATCGGCGATAGCAGCAACGCCGTCACCATCGGTCCCGTTGCCGGGACGGGCACGGGCTTTGGCCTGGTCATCGACGGCGGCATTCTGGGCGGCGGCCTTTATGCCGGTATCAATGCCAACGGCCTGCAAGTCGGCGGGCTGGGCGGCACCGTCACGATCGCTGGCGGCATCGGCATCGGCGCCACCGGATCGGTCAAGGCCACGTCCAATGGCGGGTCGGCGACCGCACTGCAACTGGGAGCCGGCGCGACGACACCGGAAATCCGGAATGCCGGCACCATTCAGGCAACCGGCGGCAGCAGCGCGACCTCCGTCAGCACGGGTGTATTGATCGGCGCTGGTGCAAACCTCCCGACCGTCCGCAACAGCGGCACGATTGAAGCCAAGGCTGGCGGCAATGATGCGGCCGCCTTTGCCATTGTCGACAAATCCGGCACCGTTGCGCTGGTCGAGAACAGCGGGACAATCCTTGCCACGGGTGCGCTCGGCACATCCACTCGCAACGTCTCCATCGACCTCTCGGCAAATAATTCCGGTGCTGTCATCCGGCAGACGGCCGTTGCCTCGACGGCCAAAGCCCCATCCATCACCGGTGATGTCCGTTTCGGTGGCGGAAACGACCTGTTCGAGATCGCCGATGGCAAGGTGACCGGCAACAGCAGCTTTGGAACGGGCGACAACCAGCTCACCCTGTCGGGCGATGCCACGTACACCGGCAAGGCGAGTTTTGCCGGTGGTGCCGATGCCATCAGCCTTGCCGGAACCTCGGTGTTCACTGGCAGCGCCGACTTTGGCGGGGGAGCTGACAGCCTGACACTGGCCGGCACATCGCGCTTTTCCGGTTCGCTGGCCAATGCCCAGGGCCTTGCTGTGACAGCCTCCGGTGGCACGTTCGATGTCATCGGTGCCGCCCAGATCGCGTCGCTGGATGTTACCGGCAACGGCGTGATCGGGGTAACCCTTGGCGGCGACACCGACACCATTCTGCAGGTATCGGGCAGCGCAAGTTTCGCAACAGGTTCCAAACTCGCGATCAAGCTCACCGACGTCAAGGGCGCCGAAGGCGATCATGTCGTGGTCCAGGCCGGAACCCTGGCGGGCGCCAACAACCTGACGGCATCGACGACGCTGCTGCCTTTCCTCTACAAAGGCTCGGTCAGTTCGAACACCAATCAGGTCATCGTCAGCGTGGCGCGCAAGGATACGACGGAACTGGGCCTCAACCGGTCGGAAGCAAGTGCCTTTTCGGCAGCCTATGCCGCACTGGCCGAAGATGAGGATGTCGAGGATATTTTCCTGGCTATCGACAATCAGGAGGAATTCCGGTCCCAGCTTCAGCAGATGCTGCCCGAACATGAGGGCGGACTGTTTGAAACGGTGACGTCGGGATCGCGCGCACTGGCACGATTTCTGGCCGATCCGAAAGGTCCGTTCCAGGATGAAGGCAATTGGGGCTATTGGATAGCACAGGCCGGATGGGGCACGTCGAAGAGCGTCGGTGACACGGCCGGCTATGACATCGGCGGCTGGGGTATTTCGGCCGGCGCCGAGCACAAGACCGGTATCGGCAATTTCGGGGCGTCCGTCGGATATCTGAACGGCAAGGACGGCAACGGTGCCAACGGCAATGAAATCCGGTCGATCCAGTGGGAACTGGCGGGCTATTGGCGACTGAAAACCGGAAACTGGCTGGCCCATGCCCGGGTATCCGGTGCCAAGATCAATTTTGACGGCTCGCGCTATTTCATCGGCGCGCTTGAAGGCGAAGATGTCATCAAGACGATGTCAGCCGAATGGGACGGCAGCTTGTGGTCCGCTGCCGGCGCCGTGAGCCACGATCTGCGCTCCGGAAATTTCTCGATCCGGCCGACCCTTGCCGTCGACTATTACAAGCTGAAAGAGGATGGCTATGCGGAAACAGGCGGCGGGGATGCCCTCGACCTGACCGTTGCCGAGCGTGACAGCGACGAGCTTGCGGTGTCCGGTACCGTGGCGCTCGGCCTCGATTGGGGCGGAGTTGACCAGTATGACGGCTGGTACCGCTTTGAGCTGGAAGGGGGCCGCCGCCAGATCGTCGGCGGGGCACTGGGCGTCACCGTCGCCCAGTTCAATGACGGTGATCCGTTCACCCTCGTTCCGGACGAACGCGAGAGCGGCTGGATCGGCCGCGTGCGCGCGGTTGCCGGCAACTCCGGTTTTCAGGTCGGCGGCGAATTGTCGGTCGAGGAACACCAGAGCCATGCCGCCATTGCCTTCCGGGCCAGCGTAAGGCTTGGGCTTTAGCACATTCGCCCAAGCCAGACTGCAAGGGAGGGAACGACCCCCCACCCCCATTTCCCTCCCTTGCTTTTCCATCCGAACCACAAGGACAACGACATTTCTGCCACCCAAGCCTCGATCAGCGCTCATCCGTTCATGCTGCTATTGCGCGGTCCGATGCGGCTGTTATATAGCGCCCCGGCGAAGGGTGCGTGCGATGGCGGAGTCACGAAACTGGCCAGCCCAGAAAAGATGCACCGGGGTCAACATTGCATGACTAGGACGGACAGAGAAGCTGAGACAGCGCATGGGCTCGAAGCGGTGCTGCTGGACAATCGCGAAAAGCTGATCCGCTTTCTGGCGGCGCGTGGCGCGGGCGATAGCGCCGAAGATGTTTTTCAGGAGCTTTGGTTCCACATTGCCGGCTCGCCGACGGGCCCGGTGGCGCACCCGCTGTCCTACCTGTTCCGCGCCGCCAACAATCTCATGCTCGACCGCCACCGCTCGGCCAGGGCCGCCGAAACGCGCGAACAGGCATGGGGCGAGAATGATCTGGGCCGGGTTCAGCCGTCGGTCGAGCGATCGCTTATTTCGCGGGAGGAGCTTGCCCGCGCGGACGCCGTGATCAGCGCGCAGGGCGAACGGGCCGCGGCCAGCTTCCGTTATTTTCGTATCGAGGGCATGAACCAGCGCGACATCGCGGCTCGGCTGGGCGTCAGCCTGAGCACGGTCGAGGCCGATTTGCGCAAGGTCTACCGCGCCCTGGCGGCATTGGGGGGTCAAGCCGATGAGTGACAATATGGCGTCGGGCGCTGAAGCCCAGGCAACGGATTGGCTGATCCGGCAGCGGGATCCGGCCTTTGATGATTGGGACGCGTTCACCCTCTGGCTGGAGCAGAGTCCGACGCACGCCGCCGTCTATGACCGGCTTGCCAGCCTTGATGCCGACCTTGCCCACCTCGCCGAGCCTGTCGAGCGACCGGAGATTGTCGGCCGGCCGGTCGCTGCAACCCGCAGGATGTGGCTGGGCGGCGCGATGGCGGCAGCGCTGGTTGGCGTTATCAGCTTTTCCCTGTTCAGCAATGACACCAACCGGATCGAGACTTTGGGAGGAGAGCATCGGACAGTGGCGCTGGCCGATGGCACCCGGATTGAAATCAATGGCGGGACGGTCATCGAACTGGACGAGGATCGTCCGCGGTTTGCCCGGCTTGAAAGCGGCGAGGCGATGTTTCATGTGGTCCACCGCGACGGCGACCCCTTTGTGGTCGAGGCCGGCAACGCGAGGCTGGTCGATCTGGGAACGGCGTTCAATGTGATCCGGCGCCGCGATGCGGTGAGCGTTGCCGTGTCGGAGGGGCTGGTCGTCTACAATCCCGGACGCGACAATGTTCGGCTGAATGCCGGCTATGGTCTCGAGGCGCCGGACCAGGGTGGACGTCCGCAGGTGCAGCCGATCGATGTGTTCAGTATCGGCGGCTGGCGGAAGGGCCAGCTTGTCTATAATGGCGCATCGATTGCGCAAGTTGCCGAAGATCTGGGCAGGACGGCTGGCCTGACCATCGCCGTGGCGCCGGATGTTGCTGCCCTGCCGTTCCGCGGTGCCTTGCTGGTGGACGAGGAAAAGCAGCAAGTGATCGACGATCTTGCAGCACTTGCCGGCATTCGCGCACAGAAACAAACCGAAGGATGGTTGCTGACCCGCTAAAATGATCGCCCGTATCTCATTCGCCTTGTTGCTGCTGCTGTTCGCGATGCCCGTCGCGGCGCGCGATGACTCGCGCGCGATCGAATTGCCCAGCGGCACGCTGCTGCAGAGCCTGCCTCTGCTGGGACGGCAGGCTGGCATCAGCATCAGCGTTGCCGACGCGAAGCTGTGGCAAAAACCCGTGAAGCCGGTCCGCGGCAGGATGAGCGCCAAGAGGGCGCTTGCCCGCATGCTGGCAGGAACCGATGCCCACGCGGTCCGGGTGGGGGCTACCAGCTGGCGGATAGAGCGGCGTCCGCGCGGCACCACCATCGCCAGTCGCCAGAAGCAAGCGCCGCCCAAGGCGCGGCAGGTGAATGCGGACCCGCCGCAGGAACCGGCAACGGCCTCTCCGGTGGAAGAAATTGTCGTCACGGCCAGCAAGGTCAACACGCCCTACGTGAAATATGCCGGGGTGGTCACCATCCTGGATGGCACCGATCTGAGCTTCGGTGGCGAGAGAGGCATGGATTCGATATTGTCGCGGATGGCGACGATATCGTCCACGCATCTGGGCAGCGGCCGCAACAAGCTCTTCATCCGGGGCATCGCGGATTCCAGTTTCACCGGCCCGACCCAGGCAACCGTGGGCCAGTATCTGGGCGATATCCGGCTGAGCTACAACGCGCCCGATCCCGACTTGCGACTATACGACATCGACCGTGTGGAAATCCTCGAGGGACCGCAGGGTACGCTATATGGTGCGGGATCACTGGGCGGTATTATCCGGATGATACCCAATGCGCCGGACCCCACTGCGCCCGAGCTGGTGGCGTCCGCGGGCGTCTCTCTGGTCCAGCATGGCGCGCCCGGCAGCGACTTGTCGGCGACCGCAAACCTGCCTTTGGGAGACAGCGGCCATGCCCTGCGCCTGGTCGGCTATTCCATCAGCGATGGCGGATATATCGATAATCCCCTGCTCGGCCAGCGGGATGTGAACCGGACAGATATCCGCGGCGGGCGTGGCACGCTTCGCCTGAACCTTGGCGACGGCTGGACCTTTGACACCGGCGGCATCCATCAGACCATAACGGCGGAGGATGCCCAATATGCCGACAAGGGCGCGCCGCCGCTGACGCGCAGCAGCCTTGTCGAGCAGGGGGCAAAGGCACGCTACGGGTCGGCGATGATCGTGGTCACGAAGGAATGGGGCGATCTCCACCTTCAGTCCTCGCACGCCTATGTCGATCACCATCTCTTCGAGCGGTTCGATGCCAGTCTCGCCCATGACATCCCTCGCCTGTTTGACCAGAAAAACGAGACCCGGATGTGGACGAGCGAAACCCGCCTGTCGCGTCCCTATCAGGACGGCCTGGGCTGGGTCGTCGGCACGAGCTTCGTCGACAACAAAACCAGACAGACGCGAGCCTTCGGCGGCGAGATTTTCCGGTCCTCGATCGCCGGGGTGTCCAACTGGATTACCGAATATACAGCCTATGGCGAGGCGTCCGCCGAACTCCTGCCCGCGGTGGTGGCGACCGGTGGCGTGCGCTATACCCATGCCCTGCTCGGCGGTGGCGGGGAGGATGTCGACGCGCTGCTGGCACTGACCCAGTCAAGCCGGGCGATCACCGCCCGCCGCAAGGAAGAGAATTTTTCGCCATCGGCATCGATTCTCGTCACTCTGGACAGGAATGCGACTTTCTACGCTCGCTATCAGGAGGGCTTCCGGCCCGGGGGCCTATCCATAGACGGCAGTTTTGTGCAGCGCTTTCGCAACGATCATGTGTCCACCTATGATGCCGGCTTGCGTTTCGGACGCAAGGGAATCACGCCCTTCGATGCAACCATCTCGATCTCGCACAGCCGCTGGCGCGACATTCAGGCGGACTATATCGATGCCAATGGTTTCCCGACCACGGCGAATATCGGTGATGGCAAGATCACGAGCATATCCGGCTCTGTCGCGCTCCGGCCGGTCAGGGGCTTGTCGCTCGAACTGGGTGCGGTGTACAATGAAAGCCGGGTGACCCGGCTATCGCCCGCGCTGCGGCTGGCTGCCGTGACATTTGGCGGCCCCGCTTTCGACATGTCGCCGCCGGTCATCATTCCTGCCCTGGAACGACTGGGCCGGATACCCAATGTCGCCAGTCATGCCGTCCGGGGCTCGGCCAATTATTCGACCGTCATTGGCGACGAGGATTTCCGCATCCAGGGATGGGCGAACTATGTGGGACCCTCTCGCCTCGGCATTGGTCCGATTTTGGGTGAAGGCCAAGGCGACTATGTCGATACCGGTCTGGCGGCGCGTATCGGCAACCAGACCCGCGGATTGACCCTGACGTTGACAAATCTGCTCGACTCGCGCGGCAATCGCTTTGCGCTGGGCACTCCCTTCGTGCCGGGCAGCGATGGCTATCTGACCCCCTTGCGACCCCGGACAATCCGCGTCGCCATCGATCTCGCCTATTAGCCTGCGCGATCAACCGCCTCCCGGTCGCGAGAGCAGCAATTATTCGCCTTCTCCGCTTTTGGTCGCGCGAAAATATTGATATCGGCCGCCTGGAAGTCGGTTCCCAGCCGCTGCTCTATCTTGGCAACCGCACGCCCGGCTTCGCTTGTCCGCCCCGGCCAATTGGCAAAACGCCGGCAGTATCAATTATCCCGCTCGAGCGAATCGGATAGCGCGCATGCGCCCCGATGCGAATTCGAACCCGTCCCCGTCGCCCGCCAGGGTCAGGATGCCGCCAAGCATCGAAAATGCCCCGACGCAGCTTGCCTTCCAGATCGCAGGCGTGACCGGCGTGAGTTGATAGCTTGCCGTTCCCACCGCTCCGACAAGCTTGAGATGACTAGCCCCGCCCGCTTCCCAAATTTCTGCCCGCGTCGCAGCGGCAGAGGCGATGAAACGCCCGGCTCGATCCCCGATCGTGGCGCCGGGTTCTGCTTCGATCGGCTCGAGATGATCGGTATTCCCGAATTCGGTGAGGATGAGTGTGGAATCTTCGATCCGGGCCGTCTGAAGAATGAAGGACATGATGTCTGGCAGCTTCAGATTGCCCTGCCCGTCGTCGGTGACCGGCAGCGGCGGTTGACCATCAACGGCCATCAACTGCATGTCGCCATGCGCGAGCAGCTCGACAACCCGGCCACTGCTCCGCGATAGGAACCGGCCAGTCCGCTTTTCGAAGGGCACCTCGATCACCGGGTCGAGGCCCTCTACGCACGCATCTATGATCTTGTTTGCGAGATCCGCACCGTTCACATCGGCCCGATTGACCGCGATGGAAATATCGAGACGGGCTGCGGGAACCTTGATCATCTGAGAATTGCCCGCCACCACGCCACCCGCGTGCGAGATAGTCTCGACGCCGCGATAGTGGCCCATGACGAGCCCGAGACCATAGCCTGTCGAGGTCCCGTTCTGGAGCCGGTGCGGTTCGCGCATCAGGGACCAGCTTTCCGGTGATCCGACCCGGGGATCGTCCATGTGGCGAAGCCAGCGCAGCATGTCATCCATGGTCGAGACAATACCGCCGGGACCGCTGATCTCGGATCCCATATAATCACGCGTGAACCGGCCCTCCGCGGTCCGGAAATGGAGCGCCGCGCTGTTTGCAACAAAATCGTTATCGGAGCGGCGGAGCATGGTATCATGCATGCCGACGGGTTCAAAAATTCGCTCGCGCAGCACCGTCTCGAGCGACTCGCCGGTGATCCGTTCGATCGCTGCGGTCAGCAGGACATAAGCTCCATTGTTATAGCTCCAGCTCGTCCCTGCTGCGGTATCGACATCAGCGAGTGTTTGGTAAAGTTCGAGGATATCCGCATCGCTGACCCGCGTGGCCGCGCCATTGATCAGCATCGATATCGTCATCGCATCACGAATGCCCGACGTGTGCCCCATCAATTGACGCACTGTGGCATGCCCGCTGGCCTCGTGAATTTCGGGAACATAGCGCCCTATCGGGTTATCCAGACTTGCACGCCCCTCTTCACAGAGAAGCAGAAAGGCAAGCGCCACGAAATGTTTGGTCGTCGAGCCGATCCGCATGCGCATGGCCGGGCCGAGGATCACCGGCAGTTCCATGTGGGCAAGGCCGAAACCGCGGCGATAGACGGGCTTCCCGTCAATCGCGACAGCGACTGCCGCGCCGGGCAGACGACATTGGTCGAGCGGCGCAAAAATCGCATCCATGCGGGCTTCATCAAAATGCGTCGCCAGGGTTTTTTCCATCATCATCCGTTCCTCACAAAAGACTGAATCACTGGCAGCGCCGTCCGGCAGGCTTTGCGTGGCGACCGGAGCGTTGCCAATGGCCGCGATCCCGAAAGAAGGCCGCTGGAGCAATTCAAAACGGCGCGCCAGCGGCCGACATTTTCTAGAAGCGCGAAGTCAGCCGAAGACCTGCCGTTCGCGGCCGGAGGACAAGCACCTGTGCGGGTCCGCCGAGCTGCGAGAGAACCGTCTGCGCCGCCAGCTGGCCTCGCGTATCGAACAGATTCTGGACATAGACCTGTGCATCGACCGGGCCAAAGGACACGCCGCCCCGCAAATCGACAGTGGCATAGTCAGGGACGTCATATTGCCTGAGCGCCGGGCTAGCATCGAAACTCGCCTTGCTATCGGACGCGAAACGCAAGGTCGCCCCGAATGTGGGCTTGAGCGCGCTTTCGACCATGCTGTAGTCGACATTGACGGCGGCGGTGAAATGCGGCGTGTTCGGCAGTCGCTCGCCTTTGCGCGCGCCGAGCAGCGGCACGTCGTCAGTCAGGTAGCCGTCATTATAGGCAAAGCTTCCGGTCGCGACGAATTCCCGTGCCGGGCGGGCGGTCAGGGTCATTTCGGCACCCTTGATACGGGCGCCCGGGCCGTTTGCAAAATTGGCAACGCCGGCCACTGGGCTCAGCAGCTGGATATCCTTCCACTCGATATAATATCCTGACAGATCGATACCGAACTTGCGGTCTGCGGTCTCGGCCTTGAAGCCAAGCTCATAGCTGTTCAACGAATCGGAATCGAACGTCGGGGGAGAGGGCTGGTTGGTCGCCGGATCGATAACGCGGAAATTGGGGCCGCCGGGTCGATAGCCGGTGGCAAAGCGCGCATATGCCGTCGCGTTGCGACCGATGCGGTACCGGGCATTGGCGAGGTATGTCACCACCCCTTCGCTCGAACTCGATCCGGGCGCCGACACAACGAATATGCCCGACGCATCCTGGGTGAATTCCTGATTGTTGTGCGCATAGCGAATACCGCCGCTCACATCGAAGGCTTCGGTCAAGCGCCAAGTCAGGTTTCCAAATACGGCATATTCTTCGTAGGTGCTGTCGATCGCGGCGGTTACCGCGTTGATATTGGGCAGAAGAACGAGCCCCGCGCCATAGGTGTCGGCGACTTGCCGCAACAGGCTCTTCTCGCGGGTATAGAAACCACCCGCCAACCAGCTGATCGTCTGCTCTGTCGGCGATGCGATGCGGATTTCCTGCGTGAACTTGCGCGTGCGGGCGAGTTCATTGATTGCCACGGCTTCGGCGGGAATGTTGGCCAGGATCTGAAGGAAGGGAGCGTAGACCGCTGACCCGTCGGTCGTGGCGAACGTCTTGTTCACCTGGTAGCTGGTCACTGACGTCAGCGTCGCCCCGGCAAAGCTATAGTCGATCGTCGCGCTTCCGAGGCGGAAATCGGAGCGGAAAGGCTCGTCAAGCGGATGGGCCTGGTCGAGATATCCCGCGACGGGCACGCCATTGAGACCGATATTCGCATAGCTGCCGCCTTGGCGGCGGACATCTTGCGCGAATCCGGTGAGCCGGATCGAAAGATCCTCTGCGGGCGCAAACAGTGCGTCGAGGCGTCCGCCATATACCTTGCCGCGATCGACATCATTCTCTCCAGTAACGATATTGTCGAAATAACCGCCGTCCCGTGAATAAAATCCGCTCGCCCGAACCGCTGCCTTGTCGAGTGCGATCGGCGCATTGACCACCGCCGAGGCATCATAGCTCGTCCCTCCGAACCGCGTCGTTGAGACACCAAGCTGCGCCTTCGTCTCGAATTGCGTCAGCGACGGCTTCGTCATTACATATTTGAGGACACCGCCCATCGAACTCGCGCCATAGAGCGTGCCCTGGGGCCCGCGAAGGACCTCGATACGCTCTATGTCGAACAGCCCCACATCGAGCGCTCGCCGCGCGCCATTGGCGAAGGCCGAACTCGATCCGTAGGGAACCTCGTCGACATAAACGCCGACGGTCGACGATACATCCGCACCGCTGGTGACGCCACGCAGACTGATCTGGGACGTGCCGGCACCCTGGGAGGTATATTGGAGCCCCGGAACCGTGTTGGCGAAATCGACGAATTGCTTGGCGGCGATTTTGGACAATTCCTCCGAGGAAAGGACGGAAATCGATTGCGGCGTTTCGATCAGGCGTTCGGCCCGCTTTTGGGCTGTCACCACAATCTCGCCAGAGTAAGTTTCATTTTCCGAAACTTGGTCGGTTTCCTGCGCGTGGGCGGGAGACAGGATGAAGAGCGCCGCGCCCGACGCCAGAAAAAAATGCGCCTTTTTCGTCGAAAATGAAGTCATCGATAATCCCCTTCTGTAAAGACTGGCAGCGGTGAGCGCCCCATGTGATTGATTGCCGAGCGCGGAGCACAACCGACCAGAACCACCGGCGGCCGGGTCAACCCTTGCCCTGCTCCGACAATCATGACGCCCCCATGCACTTGCATATACTCACCCACCCCAAGCAATTTTGCATTATGTGCAATATGCAAATATAACTTGCTAATCAAGCAATAACTGGAATCGGACTGAACACCCGTGCAAACGGACGCGATCGCCGAATGGATTTCAGCGTTCAACGGGGTACCGGCGTCTAGTTTGCCTTGAGCGAGGCCCAGCTCTGGGGCGTGAACACCTGGGTTTCGAAGAGTCCCTCGGCGGCGTGAGGGCCGTGATAATAGGTCACCAGAAGCTCGGCAGGCGCGCCGTGGACCGCAACCGTGCTGTGCCACATTTGACCATCCATGAAGATCGCGTCGCCGGTTTCGAGAATAAGCGGCGCATGGCCTTCGCAATAGATCACCGCGTCGCCACGCAGGACATAGATGATCTTTTCTCCGGGGTGCCGGACGAATTCCGAATCCCAAACACTGATCGACTCGATCGTTATCTGCATACAGTCCAGCGAACGATCGCTGTCCTCGTCGAAAAGATATCGCAGATTGAGTTCGCGATAGGAACTTGCCTTGCGGTCGCGATCCCGCGCGCGATCCACGTTCAGGCGCCGGAGATCCGAAGCATGCCCGACCGTATCGACGGCTCCGCCATCGACGGCGCCGGGCTTGCGCGAGATCAGGTCCTCTGGCGCGATATCGAGTGCTTTTGCGAGAAGATCCACCTTCTCGATCGTCAGGCCGAGCTGCGTATTCTCGATACGCGACAACGAGGAAACCGAGATACCGGTCAACTCCGAAAGCCGCTCGAGCGTCATCTTGCGACGCTTGCGAATGGACCGCAGCAGGCCACCGATCGTGTCCTTCATCTCACCTACCTGCCGCCCCCTTTGATGATTCACGTTGCGACCTACTAATCCCTGCTTCTCGGCTTGGCTAGCCACGAGTCGAGGGAAACGCTTCAGGAGGCCCATCGGTGCGTCAGCCCCAGACCTCCGATGGGAAGCGATGCAGGCACCGACCATCATGATGCACGCCCGCATCCGCCGGATCCTTGACGATCAGCGGCGCATCGAGATCGACCACGTCGCAGAGCGAGGCGACGACGTAGGCTGGGGCGATCGCAACACCAGAGCCGAGCATACACCCGACCATCAGGCGAAAGCCCTCGACGCGGGCAGCTTCGGCGAGCGCCAGCGCTTCGGTAAGTCCGCCGGTTTTATCCAGCTTGATGTTGATATAGTCAAAACGCCCGGCCAGTCGGGCAAGGTCGCTGCGGTCGTGACAGGATTCATCAGCGCAAAGCGGCACAGCCCGATTATATCCATCCAGCAGCAGATCGTCTTCGGGCGGCAAGGGCTGTTCGATCATGAAAACGCCGGCATCTGCCAGGATCGGAGCGGCTTCGTTGAGCCGGTCAAGAGTCCACCCGGCATTGACGTCGACAAAAAGCCGCGCATCGGGCAGCACAGACCGGACGGCGGCCAGGCATTCGAGGTCCGAATCTCCCCCCAGTTTCAGCTTGATCATCGAGGCGTCTTCAAGCGTTGCCGCGAAATTTGCTGTCTCTTCCGGTGACATGATGCCGATGGTCACGTCTGACGGAATCGTGTCGGGTGCCTGAAGGCCCGTCGATTGCCAGATCGTCTGTCCCGAGCTTTTGGCTTCGAGATCCCAGAGAGCGCAGTCGATGGCATTGCGCGCCGATTGCGCCGGCAATTCCTGCTGGAGGGACAGCCGGTCCAGCTCGCCGCTTTCCAGTCTTGGGGCAACGGTCGCGATTTCGGCGAGCGTCGAGGTGGCGTCCTGGCCGTAAATGCCCATCGGACAACATTCGCCGCGCCCGACTTTGCCGCCTTCGTGGGCCGTGACTTCGATGACATCGAGGCCGGCAATTGTGCCAAAGGCAACCCGAAAAGGCTGCGCGAGCAGGATATGCTTCCTGCGAACTAGAATCTTCATCACCGCCCCATATGCTAATTTGCTATATTAGCAATTATTAGCGGCATGTTGCTTTTTTAGCAATTTATAATTGTTGCTGCTGGTAGCAGAAACCGCTGGTGCGCTGCATTGCAATACGTGGAATTGCCATCCGCGACATGCGCCCGGATCAGCCGGCCACTCTCAGGACCAGCCCCCTGCCCGACTGCATCGGCCATAACGCGATAGATTGCCCGGCGATGATCCGGCACGGATATCGATTTAAGTCGCTATTTCAGAAGGATGGAAATGGTGGTGCGCGACGCAGTCCGTAGCGAACCGGTCTCAGCGGTGATCTTCCCATATTCGTGGGAAAGTAGTGGGAAAATCGATGGATTCGGGCTGAATCGCACCGCTTGACCTTTCAGACCCCCAGCAATTACGGGCGTCCAGGGCAGTTTTCCCATATCCGATGTTCGTGGGAAGATTGCGCCATGTTCGTGGGAACGAGATGCAATCTCGTGCGAACATTTGGCATTTGTTTGCACATTCAAACATTTATGCATTTTCTAGCGGGGTAGGTCATTTCAGGTCTGGACAAACCTGCTTTGATAGAACATACGGTGAACTTATCACCACGGAAAATGTTAAATAAAATTAATCCGTAGGTGAATAATGTCCAAATCCAACGTAAAATCTAAAATCCCGTCCCGCCCCCTCGCGTTCAGCTACGTGCCGATCGATGAGGTGATTGTCTATGCGAACAATCCCAACACGCATTCGCGCTCCCAGATAAAGAAGATCCAGCGGAGCATGAGGAAGTTCGGGTGGACAAATCCCATTCTCATCGACGATGACGGGCACGTAATCTGCG
>NZ_JBALTN010000011.1:0-155243 GCF_036964565.1 Parasphingorhabdus sp.
TCGGCACCCAAAGACCAGCGGACGAAATCGGCCTATATCTTCGGCGCGATCTGCCCCGAGCACGGCAAGGGCGCGGGCCTGGTTCTGCCCTTCTGTAATACCGAAACCATGACGCTCCATTTGGCCGAAATAGCGCTCGCCATCGCCCCCGACGCTCACGCTGTCGTACTGATGGATCAGGCCGGTTGGCATATGACCGACAAACTGGATGTGCCCGGCAACATCAGCATCATCGCGCTCCCGGCCAAATGCCCTGAACTCAACCCGGTCGAAAATATCTGGCAGTTCATGCGCGACAACTGGCTGTCCAACAGGGTGTTCACCTCCCACGACAATATTCTCGACCACTGCTGCGAGGCGTGGAACAAGCTCGTCGATCAGCCTTGGCGCATTATGACCATCGGCCGCCGCGAATGGGCCCGTGGGTCATGATCATTGCAGGTTGGTATAATTCGCTCCGCTCATAAGGCTCTGTTTCCTTCTCCCTCACGGGAGAAGAAGAACACAGTCCGCTGCCTTTTTAGAATTCTGCCAAAAATTCCTCCCCGCTTGCGGGGAGGGGGGCCGCGCAAATCGTGGTGGAGGGGCCTGCGTCTAAGCCGAGCTCCTGGCCCAGAAGCCCCTCCGTCAGCCCTGCGGACTGTCACCTCCGCGCAAGCGGGAAGGATTTTTCTCTGGTCCTATCTTTCGCGCTTTTGACTCAGGCCGTCTTCGCTTGGGCGATCATCGCCGCCACTTCATCCAGAATCAGCAGGCGCTGCTTCTTCAATTCCTCGCTGCGTTCGTCAGAGGCTGCTTCCACCTCGGCTTCAATCCGGTGAATTTCCTTGTTGATGTCATGATATCGATCAGCAACGGTCCGGAAATGCCCGTCCGACATTTTCAGATCATGCAAAATGTCGCCATCGTTCGGAAATTCGGCGTGGAGATCGTGGGCTACATGGCTCATCTTGGTTCCTTCAAGGATGGATTGTCCCGGTCCGGACTGACGATGTTCAACCGGCCGGATTTCAGGATCGGGATATGCGTCGGCACCGCGCGCGGCTATCCGGGAAACTACCTAGGCTGCTGCTGGCCGGGGCGGTCACAACCAGCCGGACCCAGCTATTTGACCCAGTCGAGACCCATGTCCTGATAGAGGCTGCGGTCCTCGTCCCAGTTGGCGCTGACCTTGACGTGCAGATAGAGATGGACCGGCTTGCCCAATATGCCGGACAGCTCGGCCCGCGCCTTGGCGCCGATTTCCTTGATCTGGTGTCCGCCCTTGCCGAGAATGATCGCCTTCTGGCTGGCCTTCTCGACCAGGATCTGCTGGTGGATCTCGATCGACCCGTCGGGCCGCTCCTTATATTGTTCCATCGCGACGGCCGTGGCGTAAGGCAGCTCGGCATGCAGTTGCCGAAACACCTGTTCCCGGGTAATTTCGGCGGCGAGTATGCGTTCGCTGGCATCCGAGACCTGATCCGCGGGGAAATGCCACGGTCCCTCCGGCATGGCATTGGTCAGATATGCTTTCAGCTCTTCCAGACCGTCACCGGTCTTTGCGCTGACAAAAAATGTCTCGTCGAAATCGGCAAGTTCGTGGAGCTTGACGACATGGCCGAGCATTTTCTCTTTTGCGGCGATGTCGACCTTGTTCATCACCAATATGGTCTTTTCCGAACGGTGTTTTATGCGTTCGACGATCGATGTAACCTTGGTTCCCAGTCCGGCGCGGGCATCGACCAGCATCACGATGATATCGGCATCTTCGGCGCCTTCCCAGGCGGCAGAGACCATGGCGCGGTCAAGACGGCGGTGCGGCTCGAAAATTCCGGGCGTGTCGACCAGCAGAAGCTGGGTATCGTCCTCGATGGCGATCCCCAGCAGCCGGGTGCGCGTGGTTTGCGGCTTGGAACTGGTAATCGCGACCTTCTGTCCGACCAGGGCATTGATCAGGGTCGACTTGCCGGCATTGGGCGCGCCGATGAGAGCGATGACGCCACATTTTTGGTTCATGTGAATTTTTCCAGAAATTTCTTCGCAGCCCCGGTTTCGGCTGCCTGAATGGCGGAAGCGGTCGCTTCCACCGACCCTATATTGGTCACCGTCACCCGGACGGTGAATTTCAGATCGTGGTGCGGTCCGCTCTTGTCGATCAGTTCATAGGTCGGAACCCTGCGGTTGTTGGCCGCCGCCCATTCCTGCAGGGCAGACTTGGGATGCCTGACGTCTTTCACGGCCGCCGAAATCCGGTCGTCCCAGTGTTTCAATATGAAAGCGCGGGCCGCCTCCATGCCATGATCAAGATAGACCGCGCCGATCAGCGATTCCATGACATCGCCGAGCACCTTGATGCTGTGCCGGGCGCCATCATCGCGGGCCTGCTTGCCGAGCAGAATATGGTCCCCAACCCCGATTTGCCTGGCAACATCGCCGCAGACCGGACCCGATACCAGGCCGTTTAGCCGTTGCGACAATTGTCCCTCCGGCTCCAGGGGGAATTCGTGGTAGAGATGATCGGCGATCACCAGTCCAAGCACGCGATCGCCCAGAAATTCAAGCCGCTGATAGTCTTCATCGCCGTGACTGCCGTGCGTTGCCGCTCTCTTGTAGAGATTGGCGTTCAACGGTTGTGCATCCGTTATCGCGGCAATCCAGTCGAGAAAGTCCGTCCTGCTCAAAATCTCTTCCCGATGCGGTCGGGGCGAGCCGCGCTGAACCATGTCCAGGGCTTGATCCATTCGGCAGAGCCATCGGTAGAGAAAACCGAAACCAGTGCTTTGCCGACCAGATTCTCCTGCGGCACCATGCCGATCGCTTGTCCCTCTTCTGCGGGGAACCTGCTGTCAGCGCTGCGGTCGCGATTGTCGCCCATCAGGAACATGTGACCGTCCGGGACCACAAAGGCCTGCGTGTTGTCGCCTTCCGAATTTTCGTAAATGTCCAGAATTCGGTAGCTGACACCATTGGGCAGGGTTTCCCGGAACTGGGGATAGCGACAGACCCTTGTACCATTTTCGCCCGGCGATTCAAACTCGGGGCGATAGCAGGGGCTGTTGGGAGTGACGCGCAGCTCGAAATCCTCGATTCTCTCGCGTGCAACCTCGGTCCCGTTGATGGAAACGACGCCATCGGTGACCTGCACGATATCACCGGACAAGGCGATCACCCGCTTGATATAGTCATCGCGGGCATTGGGGGGCGCCTTGAACACAACCACATCGCCGGGCGTCGGCGCGTGGGGCAAGATCCGCCCGGGGATCAGCGGCGCGCTGAACGGCAGGCTGTACTGGGAGAAGCCGTACGGCCATTTCGCGACCAGCAGATAGTCGCCGACCACCAGCCGTGGCTGCATCGATTCCGAGGGAATGTTGAACGGCGACACGATGAAACTGCGCAATATCAGCACGAACAAAGCCAGTTTCACCAGGAATGCGACAAAGTCGCGGGTTTCCGATCGTTCTGCTTTGTGTCGCGCCATGGCGCCCCTTCGCCGACAATGGCAGCGAGGTCAAGAATTCTTGCAATGTCGCGGTCGTCATGATTTTCAACTTGAGGCGCGTCTGCCCGGCGGATAGGGCATGACCGGCAGGCAGGACGCATAACGCAGCACGGACAGATCGGATGATAGCATGACCTCAGGCAGTTGGCAGGCGCTCACCGCGCTACCCCGGATCCCGCTGAACCGGTTGTTCGAAGCCGACGGCGATCGCGCGAGCAGGCTTGGCCTGGACTTCGACGGTCTCTATTTCGACTTTTCGAAAACCCATCTCGACGAGCCGGTGCTGGCGGCATTCGCAGCGCTGGCCGACGACCTGGCCCTGGCCGACAAGCGCGCGGCGCTGCTTGCCGGGGAGCCGGTGAATATCACCGAGGGCCGGGCCGCCGAACATTGCGCAGAGCGCGGCACCGGCAATCCGGCCAGCGTCGAAAACGCCCGGGCGCTGCACCAGCGGATGAACAGCCTGATCGGCGCGATCGATGCCGGCGCGCTGGGAGAGATCAGCCAGATCATCCATCTCGGCATCGGCGGCTCGGCGCTCGGCCCGAAGATGCTGTACCAGGCGCTGCGGCTCGGCGACGAGAAATATGAGCTCGCCATCGTCTCCAACATCGACGGCAGCGCGCTGGAACCCGTGCTGGAGCGGTTTGATGCACACAGGACCCTGCTCGTCGTCGCCTCGAAGACGTTCACCACCGCCGAAACATTGCTCAACGCCCGGTCGGTGCTCGACTGGATGGGAGAGCAGGGGGTCGACGACCCGCTCGGACAGGTTGTGGCGCTGACCGCCGATCCCGAGCAGGCGGTTTCCTTCGGCATCGACGAGACCCGGATATTGCCCTTTTCGGACACGGTCGGCGGTCGCTACTCGATCTGGTCCTCGATCGGCTTCAGCGTCGCCCTGGCGCTGGGAGCGGAAATTTTCGAGGATCTGCTGGCCGGGGCAGCGGCCATGGACTCGCATTTCGAAACCACGCCGTGGGCCGGCAACATCCCGGTGCTGGCCGCCTTTGCCGATCAATATTATGCACAGGTCCGCGGCTGCGAAACCCGCGCCGTCTTTGCCTATGACGAACGGCTAGGCCTGCTGCCCGACTATCTCCAGCAACTGGAGATGGAGAGCAACGGCAAATCGGCGACCCTCGACGGCGAGCCGCTGGCTCTCCATTCCAGCCCGATCGTCTGGGGCGGCGTCGGCACCGACGCCCAGCACGCGGTGTTCCAGCTGCTGCACCAGGGCAGCCATCTGGTGCCGGTCGAATTTCTCGCCGTCGTCGAACCGGGCGATTCCCTGGACCCGGCGCATCACAATGGTCTGCTGCTCAATTGCTTCGCGCAGGGCGCGGCGCTGATGGCGGGCAAGAAATCCGATGACAGTCATCGAAACTATCCGGGTGACAGACCCTCGGTCACCATATTAGTGGAGACGCTCGACGCCCGGTCGCTGGGGTCGCTGCTCGCCTTTTACGAGCATCGCACCTTCGTCAACGCGGCGTTGTTGAATATCAATCCGTTCGATCAATTTGGCGTCGAGCTGGGCAAGCACATGGCCAATAGCCTTTCGGCTGACGACGGCAACCGTTTGGATGCGTCGACCGAAGAACTCAAAAAGCGGGCCTTCGATGTCTGACAACAAGGAATTATAAATGGCGGAATATGATTATGACCTGTTTGTTATCGGCGCAGGCTCCGGCGGGACGCGGGCAGCGCGGGTTTCGGCATCCTTCGGTGCAAAGGTCGCGGTTGCCGAGGAATATCGGGTCGGCGGAACCTGCGTCATCAGAGGCTGCGTGCCCAAGAAGCTGCTGGTCTACGGCTCGCATTTTTCCGAAGAACTGGAAGACGGCAAGAATTTCGGCTGGACCTGGGACAATGCGAAATTCGACTGGCCGACGCTCCGCGACCATGTCCTGAAAGACGTCGACCGGCTGAACAACGCCTATACCGACACGCTGAAGAATCACGGCGTCGAGATTATTTTGGAACGGGCGGAACTGACCGGACCGCACGAGATCAGGCTGGCTGGCGGCAAGACCGTCACCGCCAAGCATATTCTGATCGCGGTCGGTGCCTGGCCGCTGGTCGCCGAATTCCCGGGCAGCGAGCATATGTCGACGTCGAACGAGATGTTCCATCTCGAGAAACTGCCCGAATCGATGATCATTTCCGGTGGCGGCTATATCGCCAACGAATTTGCCGGTATCTTCAACGGGCTGGGCTGCGACGTCACCGTCGTCAACCGGTCCGACATCATCCTGCGCGGCTATGACGAGAGTGTCCGCGACCGGCTGATCCAGATCTCCCTCGCCAAGGGCATCAGCTACAAGTTCAACTGCGCCTTTGACAGGATCGAGAAGCGGGAGGATGGTGCGCTGGACGTCTATATGGATGGCAAGAGCGCGCCGGTGCGGGCCGATGTCGTTCTGGCAGCAACCGGACGCCGGCCCAAGATTGACGGCCTTGGTCTGGACAAGGCAGGGGTCGAGCTCAGCGAGACGGGCGCGATCAAGGTCAACGAATATAGCCAGACCAATGTCGAGAATATCTACGCCGTCGGCGACGTCACCGACCGCGTGCAGCTGACCCCGGTCGCGATCCGCGAAGGCCAGGCCTTTGCCGAAACCGTCTTCAACAACAATCCCCGCACGGTTGATTATAGTTGCATTCCGTCGGCGGTCTTTTCCCAGCCGCCGATTGCCTCGGTCGGCCTGACCGAAGGCCAGGCGCGCGAGAAATACGGCAATATCAAGATCTACTCGTCCGATTTCCGCGCCATGCGCAACGTCTTCGCCGACCGGGCGGAGCGCAGCCTCTACAAGATGATCGTCGAGCATCCGTCCGAAAAGATCCTCGGGCTGCACATGATCGGACCCGATGCCCCGGAAATATTGCAGGCGGCAGCGGTGGCGGTAAAGGCCGGGCTGACCAAGCAGGCGTTCGACGATACCGTCGCGCTGCACCCCAGCATGGCCGAGGAACTTGTGCTGCTGAAGTGACGCTACGGCACCCGTTGGTTGCAATTGAAATTTAATCGTTCAATTAATCTCTATTGACGATTGCCTTTCTGGCCATTCTTTGACTAGGGCATATCACGAAACGTGATTCACCCTGGGGGACCGATGTCAGATATTATTGCACAACTGGAAGCCAAGCGCGCCGAAGCCATGCTCGGCGGCGGACAAAAACGGATCGACAGCCAGCATGCCAAGGGCAAGCTGACCGCGCGCGAGCGGCTCGATATCCTGCTCGACGAGGATTCGTTCGAGGAAATCGACATGTATGTCGAACATAATTGCGTCGATTTCGGCATGGACGAACAGCATATTCCCGGCGACGGCGTCGTCACCGGTTCCGGCACGATCAACGGCCGTCTGGTCTATGTCTTCTCGCAGGATTTCACCGTCTTCGGCGGCTCGCTGTCCGAACGCCATGCCGAGAAAATCTGCAAGGTGCTCGACAATGCGATGAAGGTCGGCGCGCCGGTCATCGGCATCAACGACAGCGGCGGCGCCCGCATCCAGGAAGGCGTCGCCTCGCTCGGCGGCTATGCCGACGTGTTCCAGAAAAATGTTCTCGCCAGCGGTGTCATCCCCCAGCTCAGCCTGATCATGGGCCCCTGCGCCGGCGGTGCGGTCTATTCGCCGGCGATGACCGACTTCATCTTCATGGTGAAGGACAGCAGCTATATGTTCGTCACTGGCCCCGATGTGGTCAAGACCGTGACCAACGAGATCGTCACCCAGGAGGAACTGGGTGGTGCCATCACCCACACGACAAAGACCAGCGTCGCCGACCTCGCCTATGAAAATGACATTGAGGCCTTGCTCGCGGCGCGCGACTTCATCGACTTCATGCCGCTGTCGAACCGGGAAGAAGTGCCCGAACGCCCGACCGCCGATCCGTGGGACCGGCTCGAGGAAAGCCTCGATACCCTGATCCCGGCCAATGCCAACCAGCCCTATGACATGCACGAAGTGATCCGCAAGATGCTCGACGAGGGCGACTTTTTCGAGGTCCAGCCCGCCCATGCCGGCAATATCATCTGCGGTTTCGGCCGGATGGAAGGCTCCACCGTCGGCGTCGTCGCCAACCAGCCGATGGTGCTCGCCGGCTGCCTCGATATCAACGCCTCCAAGAAGGCGGCGCGGTTCGTGCGCTATTGCGATGCGTTCAATATTCCGATCGTCACACTGGTCGACGTGCCCGGCTTCCTGCCCGGCACCAGCCAGGAACATAATGGCATCATCAAGCATGGCGCGAAATTGCTCTTCGCTTATGCCGAAGCGACGGTGCCCAAAATCACCATCATCACCCGCAAGGCCTATGGCGGCGCCTATGACGTGATGGCCTCCAAGCATCTGCGCGGCGATCTCAACTATGCCTGGCCGACCGCAGAAATCGCCGTAATGGGCGCCAAGGGCGCGGTCGAAATCATCTTCCGCGGCCGGACAGCCGACGAAATCGCCGAACGCACCGCCCAATATGAAGCCCGCTTCGCCAACCCCTTCATCGCGGCGCAAAAAGGCTTTATCGACGAGGTCATCATGCCCCATTCCACCCGCCGCCGGGTGGCGCTTGGTTTAAGAAAGCTGCGCAACAAGCAGCTGGAGAATCCGTGGAAGAAGCATGACAATATTCCGTTGTGATAATTTGCAGTTAAAGACTGTTACCCGTCATTGCGAGGAGCGAAGCGACGAAGCAATCCAGGGCGTCGCTCGCGGCTCTGGATTGCTTCGCTGCGCTCGCAATGACGGGGTGCAATGATCAACAATGAAACAACCCGCGGTCTACATGATGGCAAACAAACGCAACGGAGCGATCTACACCGGTGTAACCTCCAACCTCCCGCAGCGGGTCTGGCAGCATCGCGAGGGCTTCGCCGAGGGCTTTACAAAACGCTACGGCTGCAAGATGCTGGTCTGGTTTGAAATGCACGACAATATGGAAGCGGCAATCTTGCGAGAGAAGCAGATCAAGGGTGGATCGCGCAAAAAGAAAATCGCGCTGATCGAACCGGCTAACCCGCAATGGAAGGACTTGTTTGATGATATCACCAAATGACCTGATTGCTGGGCATACGGCGTCGAATCATTCGAAAGCAGCACGCGCGGCCCTGGATTGCTTCGCTCCGCTCGCAATGACGGCTAACTGATGCCGACAAGTTCACTATTCCTTTCCGAGCACGTCCGGGCCGGTAGCGTCATTGCGAGGAGCGCAGCGACGAAGCAATCCATAGCGGCAAGCGCCGTCGATGGTGGCAGCACGCACTGGATTGCCGCGTCGCCTTTGGCTCCTGGCAATGACAGGGCATTTTTGCCAGCGGGACTGACAGCCATCCTCCACGATTTCACAGCTACCGGCGTCATTGCGAGCGTAGCGAAGCAATCCAGAGCCGCGAGCGACGCCCTGGATTGCTTCGTCGCATTCGCTCCTCGCAATGACGGAGGCCACTCATGCCAACCGGTCTAGTAGCTCTTCTCGACGACGTCGCCGCGATCGCCAAGGTCGCCGCCGCATCGGTTGACGATATCGGTGTCGCAGCCGCCCGTGCCGGCACAAAGTCTGCCGGCGTGGTGATCGATGATGCCGCGGTGACGCCGCAATATGTGACCGGCTTCTCGCCGGCCCGCGAACTGCCGATGATCTGGAAAATCGCCAAGGGGTCGTTCAAGAACAAGCTGGTTTTCCTGCTGCCGGCGGCGGTGCTGCTGGGACAGTTCGCGCCGTTCCTGATCCCGTTCATCCTGGTCATGGGCGGATTGTTTCTCTGTTACGAGGCGGCGGAAAAGATCCTCGAATGGCTCCGGGTCGACGAGACGACCAAGCACGAACAGCCGGCGATCGTCGGGGGCCCTGGCCGCGAAGACGACATGGTTTCCGGCGCGATCCGCACCGACCTGATCCTGTCGGCGGAGATCATGGCCATCGCCCTGTCGGAAGTCACCGATCAGGTCTGGTGGCAGCAGGGGATCATTCTTGCGCTGATCGGGATCGTGATCACCGTGGTCGTCTATGGCGCGGTGGCGCTGATCGTCAAGATGGACGATATCGGGCTCCATCTGGCGAAAGAGAATGAGGGCGCGATCGCATCCTTCGGTCGCGGCCTGGTGCGCTTCATGCCGAAACTGCTCACCGGTATTTCGATCATCGGCACGCTCGCCATGGCCTGGGTCGGCGGCGGCCTGCTGGTGCACAATATCGCGGCGATCGGCTGGCACGGGCCGGAGCATCTGATCGACATCATCTCGCATCCGCTGGTCGGGCTGTTTCCGGCATCGGCGAGTGTGATTGTCGGCGGGATTGCCTTTGCCGTCCTTTCGGGTCTTCTCGGGACCCTCGTCGGTGCCGCAATCGCGCCACTGGTACACCGGTTCATTCCCCATGGCGAGGGGCACTGAAAAAATGGTTATGAATGGTCATTTCGTCATTGCGAGGAGCGACAGCGACGAAGCCATCCAGGGCGGCAAGCGACGCCCCGGATTGCAGCGCTGCGCTCCCAATGACGGCAACGGAGAAATGGAATGAAACTCGGCAGAATGAACCATATCGGCGTGGTCACGCCCTCGATCACCGACGCCATCGCCCACTGGCGCGACGTGATGGGCGCCACGTCAATCTGTGAACCCTTCGACCTGCCGGAACAGGGCGTGAAGGTCTGTTTCGTCGATACACCGGCAGAAGGGCCGACCAATGGCACACAGATCGAACTGATCGAACCCTTGGGCGAGGAGAGCCCGATTTACGGCTTTCTGACCAAGAACCCGCTGGGCGGCCAGCATCATATCTGCTTCGAGGTACCGGACATCCACGCGGCCAAGGCGGAATTCGAAGCGATGGGCAAGCGCGTCCTCGGAGACCCCCGCATCGGCGCACACGGCACGCTTATCTTTTTTGTGCATCCCAAGGATATGGGCGGGATGCTGACCGAAATCATGGAAACGCCCCAGGGGCATTAGGAGCATCAAACCTTCTCCCTTGAGGGAGAAGGATACGCAGGCTTGCTGACGAAGGAAGCTAGCCGAAGTTGGACGAGGGTGCTCTGCACTCGATAGGGAGCACACCCTCATCCAGCTACAACTAGGCAGCAAGCTGCCAAGTTTTCACAACCTTCTCCCTCAAGGGAGAAGGAAGCAAAGGATCAAAAATGAACTTCGAAAACATCAAGCTCGACATAACCGACCAGGTCGCCACCATCACCCTCAACGTGCCGGAAAGGCTGAATGCCTGTTCGCTGGCCATGGCCGACGACATCTACACCGCACTCGACCTGCTCGAGGATGCCCGGGCCGTGATCATCACCGGCGAGGGCCGCGCCTTTTGCGCCGGTGCCGACCTTCAGTCGAAGAATGACAGCGCTGTGAAGGGGGGCGAAGCCTCCTATGCCGCGCTCAACCAGCATTATAATCCGCTGATGCTGAAGCTCGCCCGGCTCGATATCCCGACGATCACCGCCGTCAATGGCCCGGCCGCCGGCGTTGGCTGCTCGATCGCGCTGGCCAGCGATTTCGCCATTGCCGCAAAATCCTCCTATTTTCTCCAGGCATTCGTCAATATCGGTCTGGTTCCCGACGGCGGCGCCTCCTGGATGCTGACCCGCCTGGTCGGCAAGGCCCGCGCCACGGAAATGATGATGCTCGGTGAAAAGATTCCCGGCGAAAAGGCCGCCGATTGGGGCCTGGTCTACAAATGCGTCGAGGATGACGCGCTGATGCCGGAAGCGCAGGCTTTGGCAAAGCGCCTGGCCGCCGGTCCAACCGTGGCTCTCGGCGTGATGCGCCAGAATCTGGCGAAGGCGCTGGAAAGCGATTACGCGGCTGCCTTGCTCACCGAAGCCGAAGGGCAGCGGATCGCCGGCAACAGCAAGGACGCGAGGGAAGGGGCCATGTCCTTCCTCCAGAAGCGCAAGGCCGAATTCAAGGGCGAATGATCGCCGTCATTGCGGGGCTTCTTGCCGACCGCCCCCTATCAATGGGTGGGGTTCGACAGGCTCGCCATTGATAGCTATGAGAGCCAAACATTATAAGCAGGGCAGATATGACCGACAAACCGACGATCAAGGACTGGCAGGAACTGGCTGACAAGGAAGTCAAGGGCCGTGACCTGACCTGGCACACCCCGGAAGGCATTGATGTCAAGCCGCTCTATACGGCGGAAGATGTCAGCGAAAAAGGCATCGATCCGGGACTGCCCGGCTTCGGCCCCTTCACCCGCGGCGTCAAGGCCAGCATGTATGCCGGACGGCCGTGGACGATCCGGCAATATGCGGGCTTCTCGACGGCCGAGGAATCCAATGCCTTTTACCGGCGCAATCTGGCGGCGGGGCAGAAGGGCCTGTCGGTGGCCTTCGACCTTGCCACCCACCGCGGCTATGACAGCGATCATCCGCGCGTGGTCGGCGATGTCGGCAAGGCCGGCGTGGCGATCGACAGCGTCGAGGACATGAAGATCCTGTTCGACCAGATCCCGCTCGACGAAATGTCGGTGTCGATGACGATGAACGGCGCGGTGATTCCGTGCCTCGCCTTCTACATCATCGCGGCGGAAGAGCAGGGCGTGTCGCAGGCACAACTTTCAGGGACCATCCAGAACGATATCCTGAAGGAGTTCATGGTCCGCAACACCTATATCTATCCGCCCGCGCCGAGCATGCGGATCATCTCCGACATCATTGGCTATACCTCTGAAAACATGCCGAGATTCAACAGCATCTCGATCAGCGGCTATCATATGCACGAGGCCGGAGCGACGGCCGTGCAGGAACTGGCCTTCACCATTGCCGATGGCCGGGAATATGCCCGGGAAGCCATGGCAACTGGGCTTGATATTGACGCTTTTGCAGGGCGTTTGAGCTTCTTCTTCGGAATTGGTATGAACTTCTTCATGGAAGTTGCCAAACTGCGCGCTGCGCGCAAACTTTGGCACCTTGTCATGACCGACCTCGGCGCCCAGTCCGAACGCTCCAAAACCCTGCGCACCCATTGCCAGACCTCCGGCGTCTCGCTGACCGAGCAGGACCCCTACAACAACGTGATCCGCACCACGGTTGAAGCCATGGCGGCGACCCTCGGCGGTACCCAGTCGCTCCACACCAACGCGCTCGACGAGGCGATCGCGCTGCCCACCGATTTTTCCGCGCGCATTGCCCGCAACACCCAGATCGTCCTGCAGGAAGAAGCCGGGATTACCAAGGTCGTCGATCCGCTGGGGGGCAGCTATTATGTCGAGGCGCTGACCGACGAACTGGTCGAAAGAGCCTGGGAGATCATCGAAAAGGTCGATGCCGAGGGTGGCATGGCGAAAGCGGTCGCCGATGGCTGGCCGAAGGCGATGATCGAGGAAGCGGCTGCCGGCCGCCAGGCCGCGGTCGACAAGGGCGATGCCGTGATCGTCGGGGTCAACAAATACCGCCGCGAAGCCGAAGATCCCATGGAAACGCTCGACATCGACAATGCCAAGGTCCGCCAGGGCCAGATCGCCCGGCTCGAGAAAATGCGCGCCAACCGCGACGAGGCCGCCTGCCAGAAGGCACTGCAAGCCCTGACCGATGGCGCCAGGGGCAATGGCAATGTGCTCGCGCTCGCCGTGGATGCGGCCCGCCAGCGTGCGTCGCTCGGTGAAATTTCCGACGCGATGGAAGCGGTCTTCGGCCGCTACGAAACCCGCCCGACCCCGGTCAAGGGCATTTACGGCAAGGCCTATGAAGGCAATGCCCGCTACGCGATGGTCATCGAAGGCGTCGATTCGGTATCGCAGCGGCTCGGTCGCAAGCCGAAGATCCTGGTCGCGAAAATGGGCCAGGACGGCCATGATCGCGGTGCCAATGTCGTGTCCAGCGCCTTCACCGACATGGGCTTCGATGTGATCTCCGGGCCCCTGTTCCAGACTCCGAAGGAAACTGCCGAGCTAGCCCTGTCGGAAGGGGTGGATGCGGTCGGAGCCTCCAGCTTGGCGGCGGGCCACAAGACCTTGATCCCCGAATTGATCAATCTGCTGAAGGAATCCGGGCGCAGCGATATCAAGGTTTTCGCCGGCGGCGTTATCCCTGCCAAGGACTATGAATTTCTGCGCAACAGCGGCGTCGTCGGAATCTATGGACCGGGCAGCAATATTGTGGAATGTGCCGCCGACATATTGAGACTGCTGGGGCACAACATGCCCCCCGAAGAGGAAGCTGCAGAATGAGTCTAGACGAAAATTTCAGTACCCCGGCGCAGGCCGGGACCCAGACGATTGCTCAGGACCATTCCGGACCCTGCCCTGCGGCAGGGAACGCGGTCCGCAACGACTGGACCCGCGAGGAGATTGCGGCATTGTTCGACCTGCCGTTCGACGACCTCGTCTTCCAGGCGGCCACCATCCACCGCGCCAATCACAAGCCGGGACATGTGCAGCTTTCGACTCTGCTGTCGATCAAGACCGGCGGCTGCCCGGAAGACTGCGGCTATTGCAACCAGTCGGCGGGCGCAAAATCCGGGCTGAAGGCGGAGAAACTGCTCGATGTCCGCACCGTGCTGCAATCGGCAGCGCAGGCCAAGGACCGCGGGTCATCGCGCTTCTGCATGGGTGCTGCCTGGCGCAATCCCAAGGATCGCGACATGCCGGCGATCATCGAGATGGTGCAGGGCGTCCGCCAGATGGGCATGGAAACCTGCATGACCTTGGGTATGCTGACCAAGGAACAGTCGAAGATGCTCGCCGAAGCGGGTCTCGACTATTATAACCACAATATCGACACCTCGCCCGAGCATTATGAGAAGGTGATCACCACCCGCACCTTCGGCGACCGGCTCGAGACGCTCGAAAATGTTCGCAACAGCGGCATCAACGTCTGTTCCGGCGGCATCGTCGGCATGGGCGAGACGCGCGAGGACCGCGTCGGTTTTGTCCACGCGCTGGCGACCCTGCCAAGGCATCCGGAGAGCGTGCCGGTGAATGCGCTGGTTCCGGTCAAGGGCACCGTGCTCGGCGATATGCTCGCCGACACGCCGCTGGCGAAGATCGACGATATCGGATTTGTCCGTACCATCGCTGTAGCCCGGATCACCATGCCGGCCTCGATGGTCCGCCTGTCCGCCGGCCGCGAAAGCATGTCGGAGAGCACGCAGGCCCTGTGCTTTCTCGCGGGTGCCAACAGCATATTCACCGGTGACAAGCTGCTGACCACCGGCAATGCCGGTGACGACGCGGACGAAGCGATGTTCAAGAAACTGGGTCTGGTGCCGATGGCAGCAGAGCCGAGGGATGATGTGCTGGAGGCTGCTGAGTGAAATCAAACCCCGCGTTGGGCTGCTTCTTATTGGGCGTCACAATGTTACCATTTGTTCTCTATGCGATGGCAATGGCAGCGATGGGGGATTGTCCTGGCGTGGATCAAAATGATTGTATGGCGGAAACTACAAGACGAATTTTATTTTTTGGAGCTCCAGCGTTCGCAATTGCGATACTCGTGTTTTACATTTACCGATCTCAAAAAGGTGACGAATAAAAGTGTTTAAAAAAATCCTGATCGCAAACCGCGGCGAAATCGCCTGCCGGGTCATCCGTACCGCCCAGAAAATGGGGATCAAGACGGTTGCCGTCTATTCCGACGCCGACGCGCGCAGCCCGCATGTCAAGATGGCGGACGAGGCCGTGCATATCGGGCCGTCGCCCGCCGGCGAATCCTATCTGGTCGCCGAGAAGATCATCCAGGCGTGCAAGGACACCGGCGCGGAAGCCGTGCATCCGGGCTATGGCTTCCTGTCCGAGCGGACCAGATTTGCCCAGGAACTGGACGACAATGGCATCGCCTTCATCGGCCCCCCGATCAACGCCATCGCCGCCATGGGCGACAAGATCGAGTCCAAGAAACTGGCCGAGAAAGCCGGCGTTAGCGTCGTACCGGGCCATATCGGTGAGATTGACGACACCGAACATGCCGTGCGCATCGCTTCCGAAATCGGCTATCCGGTGATGATGAAGGCCAGCGCCGGCGGCGGCGGCAAGGGCATGCGCCTCGCCTGGAACGAGAAGGACGTCCGTGAAGGCTTCGAGGCAACCAAGCGCGAGGGCCTCGCCAGCTTCGGCGACGACCGCGTGTTCATCGAGAAATTCATCGAGCAGCCGCGCCATATCGAGATCCAGATACTCGGCGACAAGCATGGCAATGTGATTTACCTGGGCGAGCGCGAATGTTCGATTCAGCGTCGCCACCAGAAGGTCGTCGAGGAAGCGCCGTCGCCCTTCGTCGATCCCGAAATGCGCAAGAAGATGGGCGAACAGGCCGTCGCGTTGTCGCAGGCCGTGGGCTATTACAGCGCGGGTACGGTCGAACTGATCGTCGGCGCGGACAAGAGCTTCTATTTTCTCGAAATGAACACCCGGCTGCAGGTCGAGCATCCTGTGACTGAATATATCACCGGTCTCGATCTGGTCGAACAGATGATCCGCGTCGCCTATGGCGAGAAACTGCCCCTGACCCAGGACGCGGTCACGCTGACCGGCTGGGCGGTCGAGAACCGCGTCTATGCCGAGGATCCCTATCGCGGCTTCCTGCCGTCGACCGGTCGGCTGGTCAAATATCGTCCACCGGAAGCGGAAGAGGGCATCCGCGTGGACGACGGCGTCGCCGAGGGCGGCGAGGTCTCGATCTTCTACGATCCCATGATTGCGAAGCTGATCACCTATGGCGAGACCCGGATCGAGGCGATCGACCGCCAGATCGACGCGCTCAACCGGTTCGAGATCAAGGGACCCGGCCACAACATCGATTTCCTCTCCGCGCTGATGCAGCACGAGCGGTTCCGCGAAGGCAATATCACGACCAATTTCATCGCCGAGGAATATCCCGACGGTTTTCAGGGCGCGCCCGCGTCCGATGAACTGCTGCGCAATCTTGCCGCGATCGGTGCCTTTGCCGCGACCGCCCACGCCGACCGCGCCCGCCGCGTCGACAACCAGCTCGGCAAGCGCCTCGACCCGCCATCGGAATGGCAGGTCAAGATCGGCGACACCATCATCGACGTGTCGATCTCCGAAGAGGAAATCACCGTCGACGGTCAGGAAGTCGACCTGTCGACCGAATATACGCCGGGCGACAGCCTGATCCTTGCCGAAGTCGCCGGCAAGCCGCTTTCGGTCAAGATTGCCAAGACCGCCAACGGCTTCGCGCTCAACAGCCACGGTGCCACCCACAAGGCGCGCATCCTGCCCGCCCATGTCGCGCAGCATGCGGTCCACATGATCGAGAAAATCCCGCCCGATCTGTCCAAGTTTCTGCTTTGCCCGATGCCCGGCCTGCTGGTCGCGCTGCATGTTGCAGAAGGCGATGCCGTGGTCGAGGGCCAGCCGCTGGCCGTTGTCGAAGCGATGAAGATGGAGAATATCCTGCGCGCCGAGAAGAATGGCGTGGTCAAATCGCTGGAGGCGGCACAAGGCGATAGCCTTGCGGTGGATGCCGTGATACTCGAACTGGAATAGACAGCCTTTGGGGAGGGCAATGGATGGCCGGTGACGTAGCAATGGCGGGGCAACGAGAGCCGACGTCGAAAGAAATCCGCCTGGTCATCGCCGCTTCGTCGGCGGGCACGATCTTCGAATGGTATGATTTCTTCATCTACGGCACGCTTGCTTCCCTGATCGGCGCCGCTTTTTTCCCTTCGGGAAACGAAACCCTGCAATTGCTGCTGGTCTGGGCCGGTTTTGCCATCGGCTTTGGCTTTCGCCCGCTCGGTGCCATCCTGTTCGGCTATCTCGGTGACAAGCTGGGTCGCAAATATACGTTTCTGGTAACGGTCACGCTGATGGGCATTGCCACTGCGGGGGTCGGCCTGATCCCGAGCGCCGCCAGCATCGGTATTGCCGCACCGATCATCGTCATCTCGCTGCGCATCCTGCAGGGGCTGGCGCTGGGCGGCGAATATGGCGGCGCCGCCATCTATGTTGCGGAACACGCACCACGGGAAAAGCGCGGCTTTTATACCAGCTTCATCCAGGCCAGCGTCGCCGGCGGTTTCGTGCTCAGCATCGCCGTGGTCCTGGCCTGCCGCTTCCTGATCCCGCCGGATGATTTTGCCGCATGGGGCTGGCGCCTGCCGTTCCTGCTGTCGATCATCCTGCTGGCGATTTCGCTCTGGATGCGCCTGAAGCTTTCCGAGAGCCCTGTGTTCAAGGCGATGAAGGAAGCGGGCGAAATGGCCGGCAACCCCTTCACCGAAAGCTTCACCTATCCCGGCAACAAGAAGCGGATATTCGTTGCACTGTTCGGCATCACCGGCGGTCTGACCACCATCTGGTATACGGCATTCTTCTCCGGTCTGTCCTTTTTGCGCGGACCGATGCGGGTGGATGACCTCACCGTTGAAATTCTGGTGTTCATCGCCGGCCTGCTCGCCATGTCCTTTTACCTGTTCGTCGGCAAATGGTCTGACAGGGTGGGACGGAAGAAACCGATCATCGTCGGCAATATCCTGATCCTGCTGCTGCTGTTTCCCAGCTTCTGGGCGCTCGGCAATCTCGCGAATCCGGGGCTATGGGACGCTGCCGAAACCGCACCGGTGCAGGTTGCCGGTCAGCAATGCAGTACCGATCCTTTTGCCGATCTGGTCGGCAGCAAGCCAAGCGATTGCGGAAAGATTCTCGAGGCGCTGACCGCCAGCGGGGTGCCTTATGATGTAGTGGAGAGCCAGCTCCTGCGGGTCACCGTCGGGGGCACGGAACTGCCCGTCGAAGATACGCTGACAGCCAGCACGGCCGACCGAAAACTGGAAATGGAATCCAGGCTCAGCGAATATGGCTATCAGTTTTCCGACCGTCAGCCCTCCTTTCTGGCGTTGGCGGGAATCGTCGGTATCCTGCTTCTGCTCGGCGCCTTGAGTGCTATGAATTACGGATCGGTTGCTGCGCTGCTGTCGGAAATGTTTCCGGCCAAGATCCGCTACAGCTCGATGTCGATACCCTATCACATCGGCGCTGGCTATTTCGGTGGCTTCCTGCCGCTGATTGCCGGCTATATCGTTGCAAGATCCGGTGACGTCTATGCCGGCCTCTGGTACACGTGGATTTTCGTTTTCATTGCGCTGGTGGTGGGCTGGTGGGGCATCCCCGATGATCCCGAAGCGGCGCTCGACGAAGACCGACAAAGGCCCTAACGCTCTTTTCATGAGTGATGCGCACATAACCATACCGGCCACCGCCCGAGTGCAGCTGGACAGCGCCGCGCTGGTGGCAAACTGGCAGGCCCTGAATCGCCTGTCCGGTACCGCCAAGGCAGGTGCTGCGGTGAAGGCCAATGGCTACGGGCTCGGCGCGCGCGGTGTTGTGCGCCATTTGCTCGCTGCCGGTTGCCAGGATTTTTTCGTCGCAAACTGGCAGGAAGCGCAGGAAATCGAGGATTTGACCGCCGGCAAGGCTTCGGTCTCCGTATTCAATGGCGTCCGATCTGTCGACATGCCGTTTGCCTCGCAGTCGCCCGCCAAGCCGGTGATCAACAGCCTCGAACAGCTGGAACGCTGGCGAGGGATGGGGCAAGTCTGTGACATCATGATCAACAGCGGCATGAATCGCCTCGGGATCAATCCGGAAGATCTCCAGCCGGGTATGCTTGATGGAATGGCAATCGACATGCTGATGAGCCACCTTGCCTCCGCCGACGAAGACGGACCCCAGAACGGCGCCCAGCTGGCCGTCTACAGGAGCGCCATGGAAATTGTTCCGCATCGGCGCGCCAGCTTGGCCAATAGCGCGGGTATCGCACTGGGCAGCGACTTTCATTTCGATGTCACGCGCCCCGGGCTCGCATTATATGGCGGTATCCAGCGCAAGGAACTGGGGGCCCATATCCGCCAGGTGGTTTTTCCCCAGGCCGAGATCCTCCAGATTCGCCAGCTCGAGCCAGGTGACCGGCTTGGCTATAATGCGCAATATGTTGCGGACCGGAAGCATGCTGCCGCCATCCTCGCGATGGGTTACGCCGATGGCTATTTGCGGGGTTTTTCCAATCGCGGGATCTTTCGTCACGAGAAGGTGGAGCTGCCGGTTCTCGGGCGCGTCTCGATGGACCTGATTGCGATCGACCTGAGCCGGGCGCCGGACTTGAACGAAGGGGACTGGGTCGATTGCGAATATGATCTGCAGGCCGCATCCGAACAGTCCGGACTGTCGCAATATGAACTGATCACCGGTCTCGGTCGTCGCGTTTCACGGCAGTGGATCTAGGCGGCAAGTACCCGATTGACGCAACTGCACAAACGAAAATTGCTGCGCAAAAATGCTGCACAACAACAGAAGTTGCGGCAATGCACAAATAGGTTTAGTGCTACTGCAACATTTTGATAATTCACGGGTAGACAATCTTGCGCAGTAGCGAGAATCTGACCCGTCGGGAGCTGACATGGCCAAGTCCAAGAATACCAATCCAGGCGATCCGATCATCATAAAGAAATATGCCAATCGTCGTCTCTACAATACGCAGACATCCAGTTACATCACCCTCGACTTTCTTGCCGAAATGACCCGCAGCGACCAGGACTTTGTCGTTGTCGATGCAAAAACGGGCGAAGATATTACCCACAATGTGCTGACGCAGATCATTGTCGATGAGGAAAGCAGCGGCAAGCAGATGCTTCCGGTGAAGTTTCTGCGCCAGTTGATCTCGATGTATGGCAACAGCATGCAGTCGCTGATGCCATCCTATCTCGAAGCGTCGATGGACAATTTCCGCAAGAACCAGAAGCAGTTCCAGGAAGCGGTCGAAGGCGCGCTGAACAAGAACCCGCTTGGCCAGATGGCGGTCAAGAACCAGAAACAGTTTCAGGAAGCGGTCGAAAATGCCCTGAAGGCTAGCCCCTTGGCGGGTGTGTTCGAGAAGGCCTTGAGCCTCGGCAACAACAGCAACAGCGATCCGCAGGATGGCGGGGATGAAAACTTGTCTGACAAGGATGCAGAGATCATCGCGCTGAAAAAACAGCTCGCCGACATTCAGTCCAAGATCGACAAGCTCGACAGCTGATTACCGGAACATATTAATCCGCAGGAAAACCAAGTGAAAAAAAATGCTCTTTCCATCACCCGCGCAGATGATTTTGCGGGATGGTACCAACAAGTAATTTCCGAAGCCGACCTTGCGGAAGAATCGGGCGTGCGCGGCTGCATGATCATGCGGCCATGGGGATATGGCATCTGGGAGCGCGTGCAGTATCTGATGGACCAGCGGATCAAGGCCACGGGCCATGAAAATTGCTATTTCCCGCTGTTCATTCCGCTCAGCTATTTTGCCAAGGAAGCCGAACATGTCGACGGTTTTGCCAAGGAAATGGCGGTCGTCACCCATCACCGGCTGATGAAGGGCGAGGACGGCGGCCTGGTCGTCGATCCCGATGCCAAGCTGGAAGAGCCGCTGGTCGTGCGGCCGACCTCGGAAACCGTGATCGGCACCGCCTTTGCCCGCTGGGTACAAAGCTGGCGCGACCTGCCGGTGATGATCAACCAGTGGGCCAATGTCGTTCGTTGGGAAATGCGCACCCGGATGTTCCTGCGGACCAGCGAATTTCTCTGGCAAGAAGGCCACACGGCGCACGCATCGAGCGCGGAGGCGATGGAAGAAACGCTGAACGCCCTGGAAATGTACCGGGAGTTTTCCGAAAATGTGCTGGCGATGCCGGTCGTTGCCGGAGAGAAGCCGGAGAACGAACGCTTTCCCGGTGCCGACGCGACCTATTCTATCGAGGCGATGATGCAGGACGGCAAGGCTTTGCAGGCCGGGACCAGCCACTTTCTCGGGCAGACCTTCAGCAAGGCCCAGAATATCCGCTTCCAGGACAAGGATGGTGAATTCCAGTTCGCCTATACAACCAGCTGGGGCACCTCCACCCGGATGATCGGCGGCGTCATCATGACCCATGGTGATGATGACGGCATGCGCGTCCCGCCGCTGATTGCGCCCTATCAGGTGGTGATCGTGCCGCTGTTGCGCGACAAGCCCGAGGATGAAGAGGTTCTGGAATATTGCAAGGCACTGGCCAAGGAGATCGCGGGGCTCAAGGCCTTTGATGAAGCCGTGCGCGTGAAACTCGACGTGAGCGGCGCCAAGACGCAGACCAAACGATGGTCCTGGGTCAAGAAGGGCGCGCCGATCATTCTCGAAATCGGTCCCCGGGACATGGCCGAGGGCAAGGTCGCGATGATCCGCAGGGATGCGCTGTACCAGGACAGCGGCAAGCTGGACACGAAATTTCTGGTCAGGGAAGAGTTCCTGCCCGAAATCCCGGCATTGCTCACCGAAATCCAGTCGGCCCTGCACGCAGAGGCGACCGAGCGGCTCCACCGCAACATCACCCGCGGTGTTGAACATTGGTCGGACGTCGAGCGCTTCTACAAGGAAAACAAGAAATATCCGGGGTGGCTCGAAGTGCAATGGTGCAAGGCTACGGGTGCCGAACTGGAAGCGATCGAGGAGCGGCTCAAGAAACTGAAGCTGACGTTCCGCAATGTGCCGCTGAATGCTGCGCCTGTGGACGGCAAGTGCCTGTTTACCGGCGAGCCCGCGGTCGAGCGGATCCTCATCGGCAAAGCATATTGATGGCCGGCCCGAGAAAGCCTCACAAACCGAAGCAGGTCCCGACCCGCAAGCAAATTCTCGACCTCATCGAGCGCTCCGAACAGCAGGTCGGCAAGCGCGAAATCGCCAAGGCTTTTGGCCTGCGCGGCTCGGACAAGATCGCGCTGAAAGCCTTGCTCAAGGATATGGCCGACGAAGGGCTGATCGACAGCACACCGGGAAGGGCATTTCACAAAATGGGCGGAATTCCTAAAGTCACCGTGCTCAAGATCGTCGAAATCGACGGCAACGAGGCAATCGGCATTCCCGAGAAATGGGAAGCGGAAAGCGCACCCGCACCGAAACTGCGGATCAAGGAAAAGGGCCGTCGGGCAGCACTGGCCATCGGTGACCGCATTCTGGCCCGGACCGAAGAGCGCGGGCAGGGCCATGTCGCCTTCCTGATGAAGAAGCTGGCCCAGACCAGCGAAATGCTGCTCGGCATCGTCGAGAAGGATGAAAAGAACCGCTACTGGTTGAAACCGGTCGACCGCAAGATCCGCCGCAGCACGCCGATCCTGGAGCTGGGCGACGCCGAGCCGGGCAATCTGGTGCTGGCCGAACCGCTGAAGCGCGGCTCCGAGGTGAAGGCGCGGGTCAAGGAGATATTGGGTGATCCGTTCGCGCCAAAGTCGTTCAGCCTGATCGCGATCCACAAGTTCGAGATCCCGCTGCATTTTCCCGAGGCCGTGATCGAGGAAGCCGAGCGGGCAACGAAATTGCCGGTATCGGAGGACAAGCGCGAGGATCTTCGGCATCTGCCGATTGTCGCGATCGACCCGGCTGATGCCCGCGACCATGATGACGCGATCTGGGCGGAGCCGGACGACAGCCCGGACAACAAGGGCGGGTTCAAGGCGCTGATCGCGATCGCCGACGTCTCCTATTACGTCCGCTCGGGCAGCAAGCTCGACCGCGAGGCCTACAAGCGCGGCAACAGCGTCTATTTTCCCGACCGTGTGGTGCCGATGCTGCCCGAAGCCTTGTCCACCGATGTCTGCTCGCTGAAGCAGGGTGTCGACCGGGCCTCGCTGGTCTGTCATGTCACCATCAATGCCAAGGGGCAGGTGATCGCCTCCCGCTTCACCCGCGCGATTGTCAGGCTGGCCGGCAATATCGCCTATGAGGATGCGCAGTCAGCGATCGACGGCAGGCTTGACCACCCGCTGAAAAAGAAAGCGCTCGAACCGCTCTGGGCCTGCTGGAAGCTGCTCGCAAAAGCGCGGGATGAACGCGAGCCGCTCAATCTCGATCTTCCCGAAAAGCGGGTGGTGCTCGACGACCAGGGCAAGATCGTCGAGATCGCGATTCGCGAACGGCTCGACGCGCACCGCGTGGTCGAGGATTATATGATCGTTGCCAATGTCGCGGCAGCGAAGATGCTGGAATCGAAAAAGTCACCCGTCATCTACCGCGTCCACGAAACGCCCTCGCGCGAGAAACTGATCGCGCTGAAGGACTATCTGAAGACCTTCGACATGAGCTTCGCCATGGGCCAGGTAATCAAGCCGGCGGTGTTCAACAACCTGATCGAGCAGGTCGACGACGAACTGCTGCTGCCGCTGGTCATGGAACAGATTCTCCGCAGCCAGACCCAGGCCTATTACGGCCATACCAACATGGGTCATTTCGGCCTGTCGCTCGGCAGCTACGCCCATTTCACCAGCCCGATCCGCCGCTATGCCGATCTGATCGTCCACCGCGCGCTGGTCAGTGCCTGCAAGCTCGAACAGCCGGAGCCGGACGACGAATCCATCCCTGCCTATTCGGGCCTGGGCAAGGAAGAAGCCGCGCGGCTCGAACTGATCTCGGAAAAAATCTCCAAACTGGAACGCCGGGCGATGAAGGCGGAATGGGAAACTGTTGATCGCTATATCTCCGCCCATCTCGCGGGCCGGGTCGGCGAAGTGGTGCATTGCCGGATCACCGGCGTCCAGAACTTCGGCTTCTTCGCCACCGTAGACGATCTCGGCGGCGATGGCCTCGTGCCGGTCCGCACGCTCGGCGCGGAGCGCTTTGACTATGACGAATCCAAACAGCAGCTGACCGGCATGGACAGCGGCACGACCTATAATATCGGCCAGAAGATCGACCTCCGGCTCGTCGAGGCCAATGCGGCCACCGGCAGCCTGCTGTTCGAGCTTCCCGAAGGGGCCAACCACATGCCGGGCCGACCGGCCCCGCGCCGCCCGGGCAAGGGCAAGCCGCATCGCAAGGGCAAGCCGGGAAAGCCCGCCAATGTCCGCGGCCATATGGGCAAGAAGCGGCGGAAATAGGAGCGGGTCGTCGAACGGCAGCAAATCGATCGGACCAAAGTTGTCCGGTCAGCAGAAAAGGAACGCCCCATGTCCCGACTTCTCCCCGCCAGAACCGTCCCCGACTTTACCCTCCCGATGACCGACGGTGGCAAGTTTCAGCTGAGCCAGCGGCTCGGCGACCATTTCACCCTGCTGCTTTTCTATCGCGGCGTGCACTGTCCGGTCTGCAAGTCGCAGCTTCGCGACCTGCAGCGTCATCTTGGGGATTTCGCCAGACGCGGGGTGACGGTGGTCGCCATCAGCATGGACAGCAAGGAGCGCGCGCAGACGTCTGCAGAGCAATGGGGCGTTGATGACCTGATGATCGGCTATGGCCTCGACGAAAATCTTGCGCGCGTCCTTGGTCTCTATATTTCGTCGGGACGCCCCGGCAGTAACGACCCCCCGATATTTTCCGAGCCGGCCTTGCTGCTCGTCAAGCCCGACCAGAGTCTCTATTTCGCCAGTATCCAGAGCATGCCCTTCACGCGCCCGTCGCTAGACCAGCTGTTGCAGGGTATCGACCATGCCATCGAGACCGGCTATCCGGCGCGCGGCGCGCTCGCAGCAGACAGTTCAGCTTAGCCGGTCGATCTCTTCCTTGCTCAGCGAGCCCGGCACGACCATCACCGGGCAGGGCAGGGAGCCCGCCTCGGTGGCGGCAAAATGACTGACCAGGGGTCCCGGCGCGCCCGTCGCGGCCGCGCCCAGCACCAGCGCCGCCAGGCCGTCGACTTCGTCCATCATCTCCCGCACGACCTTCGGACCCTTGCCCTGCTTCACCGTGATCGAGGGACGGATTCCGGTTTCCTCGAACAGGCTTCCCGCGGCACCGGATACAAGCGCCTCGGCCCGGTTCTTCGCCTCTTCCTCCAGCGTGGCCTGGACTCCGCCCCAGGCAACAAAATCCTCGGCCTCCACCAGCGCCAGAATGTGCAGTGCGCTGTTCGTCTTCATCGCCCGGCGAGAGGCAAAGCGCAGCGCCAGACTGGCCTCGTCGGTCTCGTCGATCACCACCAGATATGTACGCATGAACCCTCCTCCTCCTGTCAGAAATACCTGTTGCGATAAAAATGGCCGCAAGGCAAGCGACCGCCCTTGACGCCATAAGCTCAATGTTGGACAGCTTGGGGCGAAAACAGGACCAATACAGGAAAACCGGCCATGCCCATCAATCTGCAAATGCCTGCTCTCTCCCCGACCATGGAAGAAGGAACGCTGGCCAAATGGCTGGTGAAGGAAGGTGACAGCGTTTCTTCCGGAGATCTGCTGGCCGAGATAGAGACCGACAAGGCGACGATGGAATTCGAGGCGATTGACGAAGGCGTGATCGCCAAGATCGTCGTCGCCGAAGGCACGGAAAATGTAAAGGTCGGGGCCGTGATCGCGATTATCGCCGAAGAAGGCGAAGATGCGGACGAGGTTGAAGCGCCCGCTGCATCGAAAGAGAAAAAGGCCGACGAGCCGGCGGCGAAGGCGGAGAAGCCGAAGGAAGAATCAGTGCAGGAAACGGAAAAAAAGGACGAAGCAGAGTCTGAATCTCCGAAACAGGCAACAAAATCCTCACCGGATTCCGGTGATGACCGGCTGAAGGTCAGCCCGCTGGCCCGGCGCCTGGCGGAGCAGAAAGGCGTCGATCTGGCGGCTGTTTCCGGCTCCGGGCCTGGCGGACGGATCATCAAGGCAGATATTGATGCGGCAGAGGGCGGGACGGCACCGGTCAAGAGCGACAAAGCCGAAGAAAAATCCGAGAGCGCGACGCCTGAGAAAGCACCGGCCAAGCCAGCTGCGAGCACCTCCGGCGATTTCGATATACCCCACGTAGCAGAGAAATTGTCGGGCATGCGCAAGACTATCGCTCGCCGCCTGACCGAAGCCAAGCAGACGATCCCGCATTACCGGGTCAGCATCGACGTCAATATCGACAAGCTGCTGAAACTGCGCGGCGAGCTCAATGCGTCGCTGGAATCTCGCGGCATCAAGCTGTCGGTCAACGACCTGCTGATCAAGGCGCAGGCGGTGGCGCTGATGCAGGCCCCGGACAGCAATGTCAGCTATACCGAGGACAATCTGATCCGCTACCAGCGCGCCGATATCGCGGTGGCGGTGAGCATCCCCGGCGGCCTGATTACCCCAATCATCGCCAGCGCGGACAGCAAGTCGCTCAGCACCATTGCCACCGAAATGAAGGACCTCGCCGAGCGCGCCAAGGCTGGCAAGCTCAAGATGCACGAATATCAGGGCGGTACCGCAAGCCTGTCCAATATGGGCATGTTTGGCGTGACCACCTTCGACGCGGTCATCAACCCCCCGCAAGGCATGATCCTGGCGATCAGCGCCGGGATCAAGAAACCGGTCGTCATCGATGACAGCATCCAGATTGCCACGATCATGACTGCGACTGGCAGCTTCGACCACCGCGCCATCGACGGCGCGACCGGGGCAGCGTTTATGAAGGCGTTCAAGGAGACGGTGGAGAACCCGCTGGGGATGCTGGCTTGACCGACCTAGCCCATAAGATTCCGGCAATCCGCACCATCGTCATGCCGACGGAGGGTAATCCCTATGGCGTGGCCTTTGGTGGCTGGCTGATGGGGCAAATGGCACAGGCCGGCGGGGCGCTGGCGGCGCAACACAGTCGTCACCAGTCGGTCGTCGTTGGTGCCAATGACCTGCGCTTTGACCATCCGGTGGGCATTGGCGATGAATTATCCGTCTATGCCGAATTTACCAAGATTGGCCGCAGTTCGATGACCGTTGCGGTTGAGGCCTATCGGCGCGACCGGCACCAGGACGAGATGATGAAAGCCGCATCGGGAACCTACATATTTGTGGCGGTAGACGCCAAGGGCCAGCCGGTGCAGGTGCCCTCGTTAGAATAAAATTACCAAAAGGAATATCATGGCAAGCACTTACGACCTCATCGTTCTCGGTTCCGGCCCCGGTGGCTATGTCGCTGCGATCCGGGCTTCGCAACTCGGCCTGAAGACCGCGATTGTCGAACGGGAAAATCTTGGTGGCATCTGCCTCAACTGGGGCTGCATCCCGACCAAGGCGATGCTGCGCTCGGCCGAGGTGTTTCACAATATGAAACATGCCAGCGATTATGGTCTGGTGGCGGAGAAGATCAGCGCCGATCTGGATGCCATCGTCAAGCGCTCGCGCCGTGTTGCCAAGCAGCTCAACCAGGGCGTCACCGGCCTGATGAAGAAGAACAAGATCGATGTCGTGATGGGTGACGGCAAGATCACCGCGCCCGGCAAGATGACGGTGAAGACCGAGAAGGGCGAGGAAGAGCTCACCGCAAAGAACATCATCATCGCCACCGGTGCCCGCGCCCGCGATCTGCCTTTCGCCAAAGCCGACGGCAAGCGCGTCTGGACCTATCGTCATGCCATGACGCCACCGGAAACGCCGAGCAAATTGCTGGTCATCGGCTCCGGCGCGATCGGCATCGAATTTGCCAGCTTCTACAATGATATCGGCGTGGATGTAACGGTGGTTGAAATGCTCGACCGGATCGTCCCCGTGGAAGACGAAGAAGTCGCGGCTTTCCTGGAGAAGTCTCTGAAAAAGCAGGGCATGACCATCATGACCGGCGCCGGCGTGAAAAGCATTGAAGTCGGCGACAAGGGCGTCAAGGCGGAGATCGAGGACAGCAAGGGCAAGAAGGACAGTCATGACTTCAGCCATGTCATCGTCGCTGTCGGCATCCAGCCCAATATCGAGACAATCGGCCTTGACGAGCTCGGCGTGCAGCCCGACGACCGCTATCATATCAAGACCGACGAATATTGCCGGACCAATATCGAGGGCATCTATGCGATCGGCGACTGTACCGCTGGCCCCTGGCTGGCGCACAAGGCGAGCCATGAGGGCGTCATTGCGGCAGAGACGATCGCCGGCGGCCACCCGCATCCCATGGACGTCAACAATATCCCCGGCTGCACCTATTGCCACCCGCAGATCGCCAGCGTCGGCCTGACCGAAGCCAAGGCAAAGGAAGCGGGCCATGACGTCAAGGTCGGCAAGTTCCCGTTTATCGGCAACGGCAAGGCGATCGCGCTCGGCGAGACCGAAGGCTTCATCAAGACGGTGTTTGATGCCAAGACGGGCGAACTTCTTGGCGCGCACATGATCGGCGCGGAAGTCACCGAGCTTATCCAGGGCTATACCATTGGCAAGACGCTGGAAACGACGGAAGCCGAGCTGATGGAAACCGTCTTCCCGCATCCGACTCTCAGCGAAATGATGCACGAAAGCGTGCTCGACGCCTATGGCCGGGTTCTGCATATGTAGCGAAATCTGTACCCCGCCGCAGGGCGGGGTCCAGATGATCGGGCAGGACTATTCTGGGCCCCGCTCTGCGGCGGGGCACAAAACCCCTCGACAATCGTCTGCTTCAAACAGAAAAACATCATGCTCGGCACCCCTGCGCAGGCAGGGGCCCATCTCCTGCATCATCCGTTTGAAACAAGGGAACGGGAGCGAGATACTGCCTGCCGAAAGCGACAATCGCCAGCCAACAAACACTTTCCTACACATCCCTAACTGCGCTAGTCTTGGCGCCATGAAAGCTGCTGATTCCAGATCGTCTGCACCCGCAAAACAAGCTTTCCTCGCCGCAGTGGATTTACTTTTTTATAACATTGTAAAGTTTGTAAAGTTCGCTTCCATTTCCCGCCAATTCCAAAGGTAATTCTCCATGGCCAAGGGCACGCACGACTTTGCCGCCGACCCGCGCAACGAAGATATTCTGATCAATATCAACGGCGCTATGACGCCGCGCGCGCAGGCGACGGTTTCCGTGTTCGACAGCGGCTTCATGCTCGGCGATGGGGTCTGGGAAGGGCTGCGTGTGCACCGCGGCAAGATCGCCTTTCTCGACGCCCATCTCGATCGGCTGTTCGAAGGATCCAAGGCAATCGCGATGGATATCGGAATAACGCGGGAAGCACTAGTCGACCGGCTTTACGAAACGATTAGCGGCAACGTCATGGCCGATCATGAGGGCGTTCATATCCGCCTGATGGTGACGCGCGGTATTCGTTCGACCCCCTATCAGGACCCGCGCGTGGTGATTTCGCCCGCCACGATCGTGATCATCCCGGAATATAAGGAGGCGCTGCCAAGCACGGTCGAGAACGGCATCCGACTGTTCACTGTCCATGTCCGGCGCGGCGACCCGGCCGTGCAGGACCAGAAACTCAATTCGCACAGCAAGCTCAACTGCATCACCGCCTGTATTCAGGCGACCCAGGCCGGTGCCGACGAAGCGCTGATGCTCGACCCGCACGGCTTTGTCGCGACCTGCAACTCGACCCATTTCTTCATCGTCCGCAAGGGTGAGGTCTTGACTTCGAGCGGCGACTATTGCCTGGGCGGTATCACACGCGCCAATGTCATCAAACTCTGCCGGGAAAATGACATTCCGGTGTTCGAGAAGAACTTCTCGCTGACCGATGTCTATGGCGCGGACGAAGCCTTTGTCACCGGCACCTTCGCCGGCGTGGTCCCCGCCACGGAGGTGGACGGACGAAAATTGACCGAGGGCAGGGGACCGATGGTGGAACGCCTGCAGGGCCTTTACAGGGAGCTGATCGAAAATGATGTCGCCTGACGCCGTCATTTCGAGGAGCGCTGCGACGAAGCAATCCAGAGCGGCAAGCGACGCACTGGATTGGTTGACCTTCGGTCGCCTCCGGCCCGCTTCGCTCGCAATGACGAAGGACGGATCATGAAAAACCCCATCCGTATCGCCATGTGGTCCGGTCCTCGCAATATCTCGACTGCGATGATGCGCAGCTTTAGCGGACGCAGCGACTGCGCGGTCACCGACGAGCCTTTCTACGGCGCCTTTCTGAGGACCACCGGCCAGCGCCAGCCGATGGCGGACGAAGTGATCGCCTCGATGGACTGCGACTGGCAATCGGTGGTGGACAGCATGCGCGGACCAGTGCCGGGTGGCCAGCCACTCTGGTATCAGAAGCATATGCCGCACCATATGGTGGCGGATATATCCATCGCCGATTTCCCGGACCATCGCCATGCGTTTCTGATCCGGGATCCGTCGCGGGTCGTGGCCAGCTATACCGCGAAACGGGTCGAGGTAACCGCCGATGATCTCGGCTATGCGCGGCAGCTGGATTATGTCGAGCAGGCAGCGCAGATGACCGGCAAGCCGCCGATCATTCTGGACAGCGCCAACATATTGCGCGATCCCGAAGCGCATCTCAAAGCGTTGTGCTCCGCCCTCGAAATTCCCTGGGACGCCGGCATGCTGCGCTGGCCAGCCGGGCCGCGCGACACCGATGGAATATGGGCGTCGCACTGGTATGGCCGGGTGCTGGAAACGACCGGTTTTGGCGAAACCGAAAGCGCTGCGCCGGATTTGAGTGACGAAGTGCGGCGAATAGCCGATGCTTGCCAGCCCCTCTATGAAAGCCTGTCCCGCTACCGGATCAAGTTATGAAGGCTGGCCTGCTATTCACCCCGTCCAGCGGATCCAGCCCTTGGCAAGATCGCCCATGTCCTCGCCCTCCGTATGGAGCGTATCGGCGATGATCTGCGCCGATTCCACCAGCCGCGGTCCGGGTCGGTTGAAGAAATGATGTCCGTCGGCCAGAAAGACCTGGTTTTTCTTGACCGCTGACAGCTTCGCCCAGTGCGGATGCTTCACCATCGTGGGCATTTCGGCCAAAGTCTGCGGAATCTGGTAGCCGCAGGGCATGAAGATGATCCGGTCTGGATCAGAGGCGAGCAAATCGTCCCACTCCAGCCACGGCGAATGCTGGCCCGCGGTTGCGAACAGGGACTCGCCGCCAGCCATTTCGATCAGTTCGGGGACCCAGTTCCCGGCCACCATCAACGGCTCGATCCACTCGATCGCGGCAACGCTGGGCCGGTGTTCCCGGTCGGTGCCGAGCTTGCGCAATCTTTGCTGGAGTTCCGCGATGGCCTGCTCGGCTTCTTCAGTCCTGTCCACCGCCTCGCCGACCTTACGAAAGTCCCCCCAAACGTCGTCGAGATTGTCGGGGGCCAGAGATATCAACTGCGGCTTCTGCCCGATCCACGTTGCCAGCGCGTCTTCCAGGTCATCAGGCGTCACTGCGCAGACCGCGCATTGCGACTGAGTCAGAATGACATCGGGTGCCAGGGACTGGAGCAGCGGGGTGTCGACTTCATAGACTGACAGGCCCTGACGGACGATTTCCTGGACGCGCTTGTCGATCTCGTCCGACTGCAAGCCCTTTTCCAGTTTGGTTGAGGTGCAGACGGGCAGGGCGCCGACGAAATTCGGGAAATCGCATTCGTGCGATCGGCCGACCAGATTGGCTTCGAGACCCAGTGCCACGGCAATTTCCGTGGCACTGGGCAAAAGTGATACGACACGAAGGTCGCTGGTCATGCCGAGCGGACAGCCATCTGAGGTGCATAGAAGCGCGGGAAGGCGCGAGTCAGGGCAACGCGAGCGGCGAGAAGGCCGGCGAACCAGAAGAAATCATTCTTGGCCACCAGCCAGACGATGTCAGGGGCAAAGGTTTCAATACCACCCAGCACAAATGCCGCCGCGAGCAACAGCAATTCGTAGGTTGCAAAGGCCGCAACAAATGCCAGCGCCAGACTGGCCAAACCCTTGTCATTCCGCGTCTTCAGAACGGCTACAGCAACCAGAAGACCTGCGATGCTTGCCACCAGCAGACTGCCGCCATGAGCGAAGCTGTTCATCGTGCGTGGATAGCCAAGGATCAGATACCCGACCAGCTGGTTGGCGATCCACACGCCGCCCATCCATGCGACCGCCTTGCGCATCGGAAGCGTTGCAGCGAGCAAAACACCTATGGCTGAAAATGGTGTGATGCAGGCAAATATCCAGCTTCCCAACACGGAGGCAGTTGCTACTACAGCAGCCCAGACATTTTCTGCCTTCCCGGACAATGACTGTGTAATCATAAGCTTGTTTTCCTCTGTTCTAATGACTTCAAAATTGACCGCGAATGCCGGCGTAGACAGACCTACCAGCCGAAACGAAACTGAACACCTGCTCATAACGCTCATTCAACAAGTTTTCAACGCGCCCGAACAATTCGATGTTGTTCGCAATTTCCACCCGCCCACTCAAATTGAAGAGCAGATAGTCTTCCAGTCGAACATCGACCGGGATGAAGCTCGGATCGGTAAACGCAACGTCTTGCTGCGATCCATTGTAGCGACCAACCAGAGTCAGTCCGGCCTTGTCGCCCGGAAGATGCCAGTCGATGGCGAGGCTGGCGATGTGATTTGGTCTCCGCACCTCTTGAACGCCGTTCTCGCGAGCGCGCAAATAGGTGTAGCTGCCGTTAATCCGCCAGCTTTCGTTGAGATCAATATCGAGCCAGCTTTCAACGCCGTTCTGTTTCGAAAGCGTTGTCCGATTTGCTGGCGTCGCTGTAAATGTCGGGGGCGGATAGGTGGTGAATATTTCATCCTTCAAGCGGCTCCGGAAATAGGTTGCGCCGATCGTTCCAGCGCCATCAAAAAATTGCTGGATAATTCCGACTTCCCATCCTTCAGATTTTTCCGGAGTCAGATCTGGATTGCCGATGAACACTCCGTCGAAATATCCAAACAGCTCGAAGAACCCAGGATTTTTGACGCCTGTCCCATATGCCGCCTGGAGACGAGTGCCAGTGCCCAGGAGATAGGAGCCCTGAACTCGATACGTGGTGGCATTGGCGAACCGATTGTTGTCGTCATATCTCATGGCGGCGCTGAATGTGGCTCGATCGCCAGCCTGGAGTTCATAGAGCCCGACCAAACCCAGGTTTTCGCTGCTCTTCTCTCCCGTGAAGGCGGAGGGATCGCCGTTGCGATAGGTTTCACGCTCCAGATCAGCGGCAAATGTAATGCGATGCTCGGTAGATCCCGCGGTGAGCTTCGCGGTGGTTTCATAGCTCCCCTTGAGGCGCTTGCCGGAGCTTTGTGAGCTCTGCGTTGGCGAGGAGTAGCTGCGCCGTTTGCTATCTGCAAACTGCGCGGAAAGTCGATGCGACCAGACTCCGTCCATCAGATCGAGTTCTGCCTTGACCAGGCCATACAGACCATCATTTTCGAACCGTCTGCCAGGCGTGTCGACGATCTGGCCATACAGAGGACTTGCGGGATCGCTGTTGCTGCCGTTGAAGTCACCACTATTTTCGGAATAGCGAGACACCACGCCGAATTTCAGATTGTCCGTTGCCTGAAGATTGCCGACAAAGGCAATCGCGCGATTGTCACTGGCGAGATCTCTTGTCCCTTCGCGGGCATTGGGTTGGCCATCTGTGCTCGCCAATGAAGCAGTGATTGCATAGTCGAAATCGCCGCTCACTCCCCCGAGGCGCGCAGCGCCGTTGATCGTGTTGAAAGAGCCGCCTTCAATTCGGGCCGACAGGCCAGGATCGACGGCCCCGCTCAAGGTGCGATAGTGAATCACGCCCCCGATCGCGTCCGATCCATATAGCGCGCTCTGTTGGCCCCGCAGGACCTCAATCTGCGCCGTGTCGTCGGCGATCAGAGTGCCGACGTCGAATTCCCCGAAAAAAGGATCCGACACTTCTATTCCGTCGATCAGGAAAAGCGTGTGATTGCCTTCTGCTCCGCGCAACCGCAACTGGGTTTGTCCTGCGGTTATGCTGACTGCAATACCAGGAACATCTCGAAGCACGTCGGCCACGAGACGGACTTGACGATTTACGATCTGGCTGCTGTCGATGACCGTCAGCGAACCGGCAGCAAGCTCCTTAGCTACGCCATCGCCCGAGCGTGTTCCGGTCACGACAATAAGCTCACCACGATCGCCATCATCTTCACCGCTATCATTTTGGGCGAAGGCGACGGAGCTGTGCAACAGAGCGACGCTACCCAAAAGCTGGGCAACTGGTAGTTTATATTTAGACACTGATATGTTCCCTTGTGTTAACGACTCAAAATGCCGTTACGCAGGGGAATCCCCGTTCACCCGACACACCCCGTCCGGCTGAAGAACGACGATACAGGGCAGGTCTCCTGACTTGCGGATCGCTGCTGGGTATGCCGCCTTCCCAGATCCGAAAATCCAGTGGCATTTGGCATATCAGCTAGCCGCATACAGTTGCGGGGGCAGTACCGGACTCGAAAAGGGTGCAAATCCTTTCCTCACCGATTTCCCTTTGAATTCTCAGTTACGAGAAACCCGATATCTGCCGCGTCATTCTCTTAAAATGTTCAATGATGCAACCCTTTTATTATCCGCTAGCATGGGTCCGGGGAGGTAGACGGCGCCTGATTCCAACTTCGCAAAACCTGTCAGCAGACTGCGCCCTTGGTGCGGTCTGTGCGGTGCATGTAATGGGAGGACGATTGCGGAATCTTCTTTTCTCGCCAAATCCAATCATGCTATAAGTGATTTCTATTAAAGGAATGACAGCCATGATTGCATTTTTGACCACCGCTTTGCTGAGCACCGCATCCGTTGCGGCAATCGCCGACGCTGAGACCGCCCGCCTCGCATATTCCAATTGCCTGACTGAATTTACCATCGCGCAACTGGATGAGAAGGTCGGTGCCGGTGCATTCAAGAAAGCCGCAACCGCGGCCTGTAATGATCAACGGACTGCTATGATTGCAACGATGAAGAAGGACGAGATGGCGTTTGGCAGCTCCGAAAGCGAGGCAAGCAGTTACGCGACCGAAGAGGCCGACGGCGTTCTTTTCTCTTTTACTGATAGCTATGCCGGTTATGCCAGTTCAAATACCCGTCCCGTAAAGGGAGATTGACGGAAGGACACATCGGCGCGGCTTGTCGGTTGGGAATATGACCGGCATTGTTCCTGTGCCGGCAATATTCTTGCTAGAAACGCAGGCCCAATTGGATGTTGACCTTTGGTGACTGATCCCCGCTTTCGAAGCGTTCGTTGTTAACCGGCGCTGCCGCTTCAATACCAAGATCGAACCTGCCAAACTGCGATCGGATTCCTCCCCCGGCGGAGGCTAGTGATCCGTCCCCAAAGCCAGTTCCTATGTTCGAGACATATCCACCGTCGACAAAGGCATAGAGTTGGACCCAGTCAAGCCAGTCACTGACATCGTTGAACTCGCGCCGAATTTCCGCAAGCCCGAGTACTCCTTCGTCACCAAATCGTTCACTAAAGTCAAAGCCCTTCCCGAAATAGGGCCCACCAATCGCAATTTCGTTGGCGGCAAGTAGCGGATCAGAGGCAATTTGCGCGTTACCGGCGAGCCTCATTCCGTAGCCTCCTCCAAAATTCAAGATAGAGTTGATCCAGAAATTGGCTTTGGTGAATTCCCCGCTTCCGTTGCTTCGTGAATTCAAGGGATCGCCGCGTCGGTTCGCCCCCAATATTCCCAAGCCCTGAGTAACACCTAACCCCCCATATATCCGGCCAATCCCGACATTGTAGTTGCCAGAGAAATTGATTGACGCGGTTACGATCTGATCGTCTTGAAACAGCACCCCGTCTTGAGATTGCTCCACATCCAGGTAGGACAGTTCGCCATTGAGCCAGAGGCTGAAGTCGTTGCTCCGTCGAAGAGCATGATTTAGGAATACAGACGCGTAACGATTGTGGCCCCTGAAGTTGGAACCGGACAGATAGCCGCCGGATGCGGTCCGACCGGCCGCGCCCGACAGCCCAATCACGGTACCGCCGTCGGCCAGTGTCATGGCATATCGTGCATGAATATAGGTGAGTTCATCTGGTTGTAACGCCGAGCTAATGACATTTGTGGTCAGCACGTCGCTATCCGTCAGCAACGATGTCAAATCCAGATCAAGCCGAGCACGAACGGGGCCCAGGGTCGATGGCCCATAATTGTCCAAAGTCAGATGCCCATTGGCCTTGTCTTCCCGCACGGAAACGATCAGCACGCCCTTGCCATTTTCATGATGGTAGCTCGAGTTCAGCAAGGTGATCCCAGGCAAATCACCTGCGAGCAAGAGCTGCCGTTCGACAATATGAGAACGGGCAGGCATACGGATGAGTTGATCGAGGATTTTTTTAAGTTGTCTGTTTGTTGATCCTGTGATGCGGACGTCGTCAATCGCACCGGGATCCAGTACCACTTCGACCACTCCGATTTTCACGGACTGCGAGGGAATGGTTGCGCTAGCGAAGATATAGCCCTGGTCTCTCGCAGCCGAAGACACAGAAGTGGCCAAGTCTCGAAGTGTCTGGTCGTTCGCTTCTTGTCCGATGAAGCTTGCATAGCTGCTAGCCAGGGCGTCCGAAGGTATATCGTGGCCGGCCCTGATGTTGACCGCGCCAATTATGACAGAGGAAGTTTCCTGAGCTTGTGCAAAACCGGGTTCGGAAGCCGGCACGGGTCGCACTACTTCATTTCCCGCGCGCGGTTCGATGGTCCATTCTCCGGGTGTTCCAACGCTTTCAAACGGGTTTCCGGTTTGCTGGGCAAGGCAGCTGGAGGAATAAAGCCCCAACACAGCGAACACACAATGGACGGATTTCAAACGCACGAACTACTCCTGAGTAAAAAACCCGTTTATGCTGCAATCCTTAGCATTTGCTTAGCAGTGGCGAAGTTTAACAAAATATTCAGTGCGTTCTTAAACGATATACGCAGTCCTTGGATCGTAGAAGGGAGAAGTGTGGGACCATGTTCGAATTCAACATTTGTCCTAAATCAACGAAGAGCGATTGAGAAAATGAAAAAGATGCTCGCGATACTCGCGATTTTGACCGCCGGCACTGCCCAGGCAGAAACTCCACAGTGGAAGTTATCCGAGAGCGCTGGGACTGTTAACATTCTCCGCGCCGGCGTGTCGCAGATAGCCCTCGGTGGAGGCAATCTCAGAGCGGGTGACATCATTACGACCGGCAGCAAAAGTCGCGCCGTTCTGGTGCGTGGTCAAGAATATGTAGTCGTTTCTCCCAATAGCCGTCTGCGCATCAGTGAACCGAAGCAGTCTGGGGGAGTGGTGCAGTTTTTTGAAGAACTGGGAAACGTCATCTTCCGGATCGATAAAAAGGCGACACCACATTTCGGGGTAAAGACGCCCTATCTGGCGGCTGTGGTCAAGGGAACCACATTCAGCGTTACCGTATCAGACACTGGGACAGCCGTGCAGGTGACAGATGGTGCTGTTCAGGTCGCTACACTCGATGGCGGAGCATCGCAGCTTCTGTCGCCGGGTATGATCGGAGTTGTAAACCGCGACCAGCAGTTCCGTTTGACAATTTCGGGGACGGAAGCCCGGACGATTGATTCCCCGAATGCTCCTGCTGGCAGCGCTGACACTCCCGAAGCCATGGCCGAAGCGGCTTTGGTAGAGATCGCCAACAGCGCGTTCGACGGGACAATTGCCGCACCTGTTATGGACGTACCAGTTTCATTCAGTGCCTTGACTGAAGGCCTTGTCAGCAATGGTCAAGCCAGGAACCCGACTGATCGGCTTGCTGCTGGAGATCGGTCCGCACCGGCGTTCGGCAATGCCAGCAACGGAATGAACGGCAACCCCGGCGCGGTGGGTAACGGCAATCGGTTCGACAATGGCTTAAACGACAACGCCGGCGGCAATGGCAACGGCAATGCTGGTGATAACGGCAATGGCAATGCCGGCGGCAACGGCAATGCAGGCGGTAATGGCAATGGCAATGCAGGCGGTAATCGAGGCGATCGATAACGAACTACCGAACGGAAATATCGGAAGTCATCAGTTTCTTTGGGAGCCCGATCTTAACGTAAAATAGACCGGTCTGCCTTATGCTCACTTCTGATAAGCGGGCGGAGCTTTTGTTGAAGACTATCCTTTCATATTTCAAAGCGGCGGCGTTTCGACACTTTCTGGCGGCTTGGCTGCTGGCGTTTCTGGTTGGACTGGCTCTGATCTGGGGCGAGATCGGCAATGATGCCGAGCGACGGCTGGACAATATCCGTGCCGGTCTGCTGGAGACTTCCGCCTCCGGCGAAATTGTCATTGTGGAAATTGATGCCGAATCCCTGCATGCTCTGGATCGCTGGCCTTGGCCGAGAGCTTATTATGCAGAAGCCGTCAGCAAGCTGAACAAGGCGGGCGCTGCGCAAATTGCCTTCGACATCGATTTTTCCTCTCGCTCAGATGCTCGGAATGATCAGTTGTTTGCGGAGTCCCTTGCGAAGTCCGACGCCACGGTCATCTTGCCGACGATGCGGCAGCAAGCTTCCATGGGAAAAGAAGCATTTGTTGAAAGCTTGCCAATTGGTCCCTTTCGCGAACACGTGTTTCTGGCTTCCGTAAATGTTCACCCGGATTCTCGCGGGGAATTGAATCGATACAGCTATGGCACCACTACGGCGGGAGTCGCTCGTCCCTCGCTGGCCAGCATGGTTGCCGAATCTGCCGGCGACATCGACGAGAGCTTCGCCATTGATCAGTCGATCGATCCTGCAACCATACCGCGTTTGAGTTTCATCGATCTCTTCGGTGAAAAGGATCTTTCACCAATAATATCCGGCAAGAAGATATTGATCGGGGCGACAGCGATTGAACTGGGCGATCGATACCCGATCAGTCGTTTTGGTATTGTGCCGGGTGTCGTTATCCAGGCGCTTGCCGCCGAAACGCTGATTCAACAAACCAACTTGCCAAGTTTCGGAAAGTTTCTTGCGCTTCTTCTGTCTGCCATTCTGATCTTGATATGCATCACCACTCGAATATTCTCCTCCCGTACGATGATTGGCATAGCAGTGGGAACAAGTGTTGTTCTACTGACAGTTCTTTATCTGGCAGATGCCTTTAATCTGTTCACATTCTCGACGGTTCCGGCTCTCGCGTTCCTCACGGTATACGTCCTGCTGCAAAAGTTCCTGTCTACGACCTCGGCATTGAAGGTCAGTCGATTCTTAAACGAAATGAGTGGCTTTCCCAACGAAGCAGCCATGGCCAAGAGCATGCCGGACGATGGATCATCTTACACCGCCACTGCGCGAATTGCCGATTTTCGGGAACTGCTGGTCTTGACAGATATGGCTTCACGGCAAGATCTATTCCAGAATCTCGCAAAGCGGCTGAGCTTTCTCGCCCGCGACGAACAAATTTATCACATCGATTCCGACATGGTGGCATGGATCGTGAAAAGTGAATATGCAGGAGATATGAAGGGTCATTTTGACACCGCAATTGCGCTCCTGCAGGCGCCCGTAATGGCAGGCGATACCAAGATCAAAATTGACGCAATTTTTGGCGTCAGCAACGGTTCGCTGGACGAATCAAGGTCGGCATCCGAACAGGCCGCATTTCTCGGAACGAAATGGGCTTGGCATGACAAGCAGTTCGACAAGCAGATCGGCGAGAAGCACAGCCTGCTACTGGAACTCGATCAGGCCGTCAAAGATGGTGCTCTTGGCGTGGTCTATCAGCCAAAATGGGATCTGAAAGCCAATTGTCTCGATGGAGCGGAAGCTCTGGTCCGATGGCACCATCCGCAGCATGGTATGGTCAGCCCAGAAATTTTCATTCCCATGCTGGAAAAGGCAGGTCGGATCGACGCGCTTACGATATATGTGCTGGATCGAGCTTTGAAAGATCTGGCCAGCTGGCGGCGACCGCGACTATCCTGCTCGGTCAATGTTTCGGCGATGCTATTGGGCGATCAGGTGTTCGTGGAAAAGGCCATTGCGATGGTCACCGATGCACCGCCCAGCAATGCGCAGATAGTATTCGAGGTTACCGAGACCGCCGCACTTGCCGATCCTGAAAAATCGATCGCTGCCCTCAAGAAAATAGAAAAAGCGGGAATAAGGATTTCAATCGACGATTATGGCACCGGCCAATCGACGCTGAGCTATTTGCAGAAGCTTCCAGTGAGCGAGATCAAGCTGGATCAAAGCTTCGTAAAGACCATGACGCGGGATAAAGCCAATCGCGTCATGGTGAAGTCCACCATTAAAATGGCCCATGATCTCGGGTTCAAGATTGTGGCGGAGGGGATTGAGGATCAGGCGTCGATGAACCTGCTCACGCGCTATGGTTGCGATATAGGACAAGGGTGGCACATCTCCAAGCCGGTGACATCGGAAACATTCGCAGCGGAATGGTTGGACAGAGGCGTCGAAAAGGTACGCTTGTCTGCCTGACCAACATGCTGGACTGACTTCCAGCGCCGACCCTTTTCATCGACAATGGACCTCTTAGCCGATGAGCAGAATTCTCAGATCATTGACGTTTGTTCCGGACGGACCCGTCATCAGTAGGGCGTTCGCTTTGTCGAACGCCAGGTAGCTATTGTCGTCGAGCAACATCTGACGGGCGTGTTCGCCTCCCCCCATATCTTCGAGTATACCGGGCCACAGATATCCGCCCGCATTGTCTTCCGAACCGTCAACGCCATCGCTGTCCGCTGCAAACCCGTATATATCGTCAGCGCCCTGCAAATTCAGGGCACAAGAAAGCAGGTAGGCCGTGCATCGACCCCCGCGACCGTCGCGATTGCTGACCGTTACCGTGGCTTCGCCGCCAGAGATCAGCGCGACCTTGCGCCCTTCGGATCGCAACGCGAGCGCCTTTAACGCATGTTGCTGGCCGAGTTCCAATGCATCACCCTCCAGTGCATCGCCCAGCATGATGGCTTCATATCCCAACTCTTGCGCGACAATCGCCGCCGCCGCACACATATCGGCGGGTCGGGCGCAGATTTCAGCGGTGGAGCGCTGCATCCTCGGATCAGTCCGCTTTGGTGTTTCCAATTTTCCGTGCTCCAAATCTGATGTTACTTCAGAGGGCAGGGTGATCCCGTATCGGGCCACGATATCCAGGGCCTCGGCACAGGTTGAATCGTCGGCAACGGTCGGACCAGAACCGATCAATGCGATATCATCGCCGGGTATATCGGAGATCGCAATCATGTGCGTCGCTGCGGGCCAGGCGGCTGCGGCCAAACGACCGCCCTTGATAGCCGACAGATGCTTCCGAACGATGTTCATGTCCCTGATTGGAGCGCCGCTCATCAGAAGACTTCGGGTAATGTCCTGTTTCTGTGTTAACGACAGGCCTTCAACTGGAGCCGGCAGCAATGCGCTGGCGCCGCCGGACATCAGGACCAGCAGAAGATCCTTCTCGTCCAAGGTTCCAGCTGCAGCCAATGCCAACTGCGCCGCGTCCGCCCCAATTGCATCAGGAACGGGATGGGAAGCTTCGACAAGTTGCAGTCCGGATGGTCCGAATCCAGCGTGAACATAGCCCTTCCGGGTGACTATCAGCCCGTCAGCTTTCTCCGGCATTCGTTTCTCGATGGCAGCGACCATATGGGTCGCGGCCTTGCCGACGGACAAAATATAAGTGCGTCCCGGAACCGCAGGCCAATGCAGGTCGCGCATGGCGTTCGCCGGGAGCGCGGGTGCCAGTGCACGCTCGTACATGGCTTTCAAAAAAGCTTTTGCTGAACGGGGATCTGTTGTTTTATGCACTGCACAATAAACTCCCGATAATTCGGTCGGGGTCAAGCGGCATTTGCGAACCCGGGGACCAATTCATGAATGATCAGGGCACCATCAACCATTTGTCGCAACGCCTGATCTCCCATCTTCGCAGCGTTTATCCCGATCTGGACTGCGATTTGCTGGCGGAGCGCATCATCGACCTGTTCTGGCCGGACCGAGGCAAGATCATCAAGCGCAGAAAGATCGCCAACAAGCATTTGTGGGATCAGACGGACGTAGCGCTGATTACCTACGGCGGAACTATTCGCTCGGCGGGAGAGAGGCCGCTTAAGACATTGCACCGGTTTCTGGATGAGCATATCGGTCAGGCCATCGGCACAGTACATATATTGCCCTTTTTCCCCTACAGTTCTGACGATGGTTTCGGGGTTATTGATTATCTTGCGGTTGACGATGAACTCGGCAACTGGACCGATATCGAGTCAATCGCCGAGGATTACCGGCTGATGGCGGATTTGGTTATAAACCATGGATCGAGCAAATCGGTCTGGTTTCAACAATTTCTGGCCAATGAGGCGCCCGGGAAGGATTATTATTACACGGCCGATCCTGCGACTGATCTGGGACAAGTGGTGCGCCCCAGATCGCATCCGCTACTGACCCGCTTCCGCACTGCTGCCGGCGATCGCCACGTCTGGAGTACGTTCAGCACCGACCAACTGGATTTTGACTTCAGAAACCCCGAGGTTCTGATTGAGTTCGTCAGGATCATCCGGGCTTATATCGAACATGGCGTGCGAATATTTCGCTTGGACGCGGTTGCCTTCCTGTGGAAAAAAGCCGGAACAGCATCAATAAATCTGGATGAAACGCACGAGATAATAAGACTGCTGCGCACATTGATGGATCATCATTCGGAAACGCTGATCATCATCACAGAGACAAATATTCCCAATCATGAAAACCTGACCTATTTCGGCAATCAGAATGAAGCGCACGTCATTTACAATTTTTCATTGCCGCCGTTGCTGACGCACGCCCTGCTGACGGGCAATGCCCTGTATCTCAAGCGATTGACCAGAAGCAATCCGCCGGCACTGACCGGCTGCACCTATCTCAATTTCACCGCAAGTCATGACGGGATCGGCTTGCGCCCTACGGAAGGTGTCTTGCCACAAGGCGAAGTCGACCGGATGCTGTCAGCCGTCGAAGGATTCGGCGGTCGCGTTTCGATGCGGCGAGGACCGGACGGCACGGAAAAGCCTTACGAAATGAACATATCTTTCTTCGAGGCCATGAAAGGGACGCTGGACGGGCCTGACGAATTTCACGTTGATCGTTTCATGGCAGCGATGGCGATCATGCTGGCGCTCGAAGGTATTCCGGCGATCTATATTCACAGTTTGCTGGCCACGCCGAACGGATATGAAGAAGTAAATCTTACCGGCCGCAACCGCTCGATCAACCGGCGGCAACTGGATTATGATGAAGTCAGCGCAAAATTGGGCGATCCTTCATCGACGGAAGCGCAAGTCTTCTCCCGCTTCCTGTCGCTCGTTGCAATCCGCAAGGGCCAACTGGCCTTTCACCCAAATGCGGTGCAGTTTACGCTGGCTTTGCCCGAGGGCCTGTTCGGCTTCTGGAGACAGAGTCAGGATCGAAAGCAGAGCATTTTTGCGATCACCAATGTGACCGACAAAGAGAAGATCCTGTCCTTGGCTGATATAAACCTGATTGCAGGTGATACTTGGCGCGATCTTATTTCAGGCCATGTTGTAATCGATATCGAGGGCGAAATGCCATTGTCGCCCTATCAGACCGTTTGGTTCGGCAACGGTGCATCCGTTCCGATCTAGTCTTCGTTGTCAAGGCGAACGGCTTCCTTGAACCGGTTGGTGAAATCTGGAATCGCGCTGTTGATCCGGGTCCAGTTGGCCATGAAGGGGGTTTCGTTCGGAGACTCGAGAAAAACCTCGCCGGCCGTCATGATATTCTGAGCAAAAAGCTCGACTGTGGTTTCTTCCTCGTGCCTGTCGAGCGTCAAGCCGTTCATGACCGCGTCATTATAATAAGTCTCTATGCGATCGAGTGCTATGCGAAAATAGGTCGCCTTGAGCGTCCTGAAAGTACCGTGGGAGAAGACCTGTCCGTCGGTGGCAAGTTTGCGGAAAATCGACTTGGTAATGTCGATACTCATCTTCGACAAGCCCGTCTCCGGATTGTCATGAGAGACGATTTGATGCTTGTGGTCATAATTGTCCGCGATCTCCACCTGGCAAATCGACCGGGGTGTGTGATTGCGCCACACTTCTGAAAGGACGCCAATTTCCAGGCCCCAGTCAGACGGAATGCGCAGGTTCTTGACAACCTGCCGGCCCATTGCGAATTCGCCGGCCAGGGCATAGCGAAAGCTGTTCAAGTAAATGATATAGTCATTCGGGTCGCACACTTTCTTTAGCGCTGCCAGCAGTGGACCGATGAGCAGGCGAACCACCCGCCCGTTGAACTTCTCGTCGGTGTTCCTCGCATAATAGCCCTTGGAGAAAACATAGGGGAAGGATGGGTTCGCCACGGGGTACATCAGCCGGGCAAGCAGCCCGCGATCGTAGGTGAGTATATCGCAATCGTGCAGTCCGACAATCTGAGCATCGGTTCCGGCCAGAAAATAGCCAAAGCAAAACCAGACATTTCGCCCCTTGCCCGGCTGGGCCGGTGAAAGACCGCGCTCCTGGAGTTCTTTGTCGAGCGCGGTGAGCCGAGGGCCGCTGTTCCAGAGGATATGATGGCGCTGCGGGAGCCGGGAGAAATAATCCCGTGCATATTTGAACTGATCCTTGTCCGCCCGATCCAGTCCGATGATGATATCATCCAGATAGGGGACACCGCACAGTTCATCGACGATATGTTCCAGCGCCGGACCCTCAAGTTCTGAAAAAAGACTAGGGAGGATTAACGCCATCGGGTTTGTCGACCGATATCCCATCAAGTCGGCTTCTAGGGATTCCGTGGTGCGATCGGTAAGATTGTGAAGCGTAGAGATGATACCGTTTTGATGAAAATCAGCCATAGGTGCCTCTGCAGTTTCCGAACGGCCAGCCTAATCAGCTTTCCGGCAGGATCAAACCCAATTCCGCAATAATTTCCCTGATTGCAAGGCACCACCCGTGAGGACCTGATGTGGGGGCTTTGCGGACATGGGGTTTGCTGCTCGTGATCGTGACCCCTTCCGGGTTGGGCATGACTACGCCGATATCGGCGGCTTCGATCATTGACAGGTCATTGGGACCATCACCCAGCGCGATTGAAACGATCTTGCGCTCGGGGCTTTGGGCTTCAAAGGCTGACATGATGCGATTCATCGCCAGGCTTTTCGTCGCGGGGCCGGTGAAATGATAGAAACGCCCGCCCTGCTGAATGCTGATATTTCGATCGGCCATCAAGGATCGCAACTCGTTCAACGCAGCATCCGAACCGGTCCAGAGGAAGGGCTCGGTCGCGTTCCGCTGCTTGGCTAGCTCCGCGTCGGTGATGCTCAGGCCTGTCGCATTTGCTACCTCATTCACGGACATATCCGAAAATCCCGTGATATGCTGGCGGAAGGATCGCGGCAGCATGCCGAGTGCGGCCAGTATTGCGCTGTAACTAATGCCCGTCAGCAATTCATGCGCTTTGCCGTCACTGCGGAACGGGACCCCTGAGGGCGAAAAAATCAGCGAACCATTTTCGGTGACACTTGCTGTTTCAGGAATGGGCAGGGAGCGCTGCAAGGATTGCAATTCTGCAAGCGTCTTGCTGGTAACCGGAATGACCGTGGCTATCGCACTTTCAGACAACTGGCGAATAAGGCGGTCTGCCGGATCGACCGAATAGCTTTTGTGATCGAGCAGGGTTCCGTCGAGATCCGTGAATATGATCGGGTGGACAGTATCGGTTGGCATTGGCCAGCGTTTATCAGATCACCGCTTCTGTGAACAAGATTTTCCGCCGCCTGCTACCCGCTGCAATATCCTTGGCCGGTTAAAATGCGTGGTCACGCACCGAGAATCATCTCCGATGCCTTCTCGGCGATCATGATCGTTGGCGCATTGGTATTGCCAGAGGTAATTCTGGGCATGATCGAAGCGTCCGCCACGTAGAGCCCGTCTATTCCGTGGACCTTCAGGCCATCATCCACCACGGCCATGTCATCGGATCCCATTTTGCAAGTGCCACAACCATGGTACATCGAGTTTCCGGCATATTTGACAAAGTTGGCAATTTCCTCGTCGCTGCCTACGGCGGGGCCGGGTACCAGCTCTGCCTCGGTCAAGCATGAAATCGCTGGCTGTGAAAGAATTTCGCGGCCAAATTTGACCGCATCGATATAGACATGGCGATCTTCTTCTGCTTCCAGAAAGGCCGGATCTATCACTGGTATAACGTCTGGATCGGCGCTTTGAATATGCGTGGCGCCCCGGCTTTCAGGACGCATCTGGGTAAACATGAAAGTGAACCCCGGTTTGTCCTGCAGCTTGTTCTTTCTTGCTTTTTCCGGGTCTGTTTCGCCGGTGAAGGGAAAGAAATGAATTTGCATATCATTGCGTTCGAGCTCTGGACGGGATTTGAAATAGCCTTGAACATGAAAGCCGCTGTTCGATAGCATGCCTTTGCGGCGGAGCGCATATTTGAAGAGTTCCCGGACCAGATTGAAGCCTCTGGCCTGTTCGTTCATCGAAACCGGTTCGCTCGCGCGGCAGAGGAACGGCACCATGTAATGTTCCTGCAAATTCTCTCCGACACCGGGTAAGTCGTGGATGGGATTCACATTGTTTTTCTTCAATATGGAGGGATTGCCGATGCCCGAGAGCTCCAGCAACTGAGGGCTTGCGATTGCACCCGCCGAAAGAATGACGGCCCGATTGGCTGACGCCACCTTGGCCTGTCCGTGTTGCAGAAATTCCACTCCGGTCGCCCGCTTGCCGTCCAACATGATCTTGCGGACGGAGGCTTTGGTCTCGATCGTCAGATTCGGTCGCCTTCTGGCGTCTTTCAGGAAAGAGCGGGCCGTGTTGCATCGGGTGCCGTCTTTGGTGTTGATCTGGAAATATGATATGCCATCCTGGTCGCCGCGATTGACGTCCTCCGCGAGCGGCATTCCAGCTTGCTGTCCCGCGTTCAAGAAAGCCTCGCTGAGGATGTTCTTTTCCTCCATGTCGGCAAGATGTGCGACGTGCAGGGGCCCGGTGGTCCCGTGCCACTGATCTGGCCCGCGCGCGTTATTTTCGGACCTCATGAAATAGGGGAGCACTTCGGCCCAGCTCCACCCGCCATTGCCGGCTGCTGCCCAGTCGTCATAGTCTTTTGCTTGCCCCCTTACATAGAGAAGGCCATTGAGTGCGCCGCTGCCGCCGATAACCTTGCCGCGCGGGTAGGCAAAGCTGCGTCCGCCGCTGTGTTCGGTTTCCGTGGTGTGATAGGGCCAGAGCAATCCGGCATTGTCCAGAGTATAGGCGTAGGCACCCGGAACTGCGATCGACCAGTAATCGTCGTCAGCGCCAGCCTCCAGCAGCAGAACAGTGTTTGCCGGATTGGCCGACAGCCGATTGGCCAAGACGCATCCGGCCGATCCCGCACCGACAATGATGTAGTCATAACTTCTGGATGTCGTCATAAATTCACTTCCATTGCAAGCCGAATTGCATAGCGCGCGGGGCTGCAGGAAATACTGCTATTAGTGCCAGCATCAGCCGGGGAAGCGAACAGCTGATCATCGATGCCTGGTCTGCGGTGGAAAATATTCGGATTATGGATTGGGGAAATGGCGGACAGGGTGGGATTCGAACCCACGGAGAGCTTGCACCCTCGGCGGTTTTCAAGACCGCTGCATTCGACCACTCTGCCACCTGTCCGCATAGCGTTGAAGCCGGGTCGTACGCGTCCTAGCGTTCCCGATTCCAAAGCGCAAAACATTTTGTAAACCTATGAAATATCATCGCTAATGGGATGGATCCCAATTATTTCGAGACAATCAGTGGCCCGTTTCAGACATTTAGGGATTCCCCTCCGACTCGCTTTGTGCGACAACGTCTCCACGAAAGGGAAGTATTCATGCGTATCATGACCGCGATTGCGTGCAGCGCTGCTGCACTTTTTAGCATAAGCACGGCGACGCCGATGCAAGCCGCGCAGGCACAGGACAGTTCAGGCTTCCAATCCTATCTTCAGCAGGTGCGTCAGAAAGCGCTGCGGGAAGGGGTGCGCGCGCAAACGCTGGATCGGGTGCTTCCGGGCTTGAGCTATAATCCCCGGGTTGTGGAGCTGGATCAATCCCAGCCCGGCGGCAGCCCGAATAGCGCAATTCCTCCCTTTGCTCCTTATCAGCAGCGCCACATCACGCCGGAGCGCATCGCCAGTGGCAAGTCGGCCTATCGCCGGCTGATCGCCAAGCTGATCGATGTTGAACGGGAAACCGGTGTGCCGGGTCCGGTGATCATGGCGATTTATGGCAAGGAAACCAATTACGGATCCTACACCGGTGATTTCGACATTCCCCGATCGCTGGCTACGCTCGCCTACGAGGGGCGCCGCCGCGCATTGTTCGAGCCCGAATTGCTGGCAGTGCTGAAGCTCATTGATCAGGGCGTGCCCCAGTCGGCCCTCAAGGGCAGCTGGGCAGGGGCCATGGGCAAGCCCCAGTTCCTGCCGTCCGTTTATCTCCGCCTGGCCAAGGACGGCAGCGGTGACGGATACGCCGATATCTGGGAAAGCGAATATGACGCGGTCGCTTCGATCGCCAATTATTTCGTCAATTCCGGTTGGCGGAGGGGCGAGCCTTGGGGAATCGCAGTGAATGTACCGTCTTCGCTCAATCGAGCGGCGATCGAGAGCAGGATTGTTCCGACTCGCTGTCCGCGAGTCTTTGGTCGCCACAGCCAGTGGAAAAGCATGGCGGAGTGGCGTTCGCTCGGCGTTTTCCCCGCGAGCGGCAAAACCCTCGACGAGCATGTGATGGCGACGTTGCTGGAACCGGACGGACAGGGGCGAACGGCCTATTTGCTGACGGGCAATTATCGCGTTATTCTGGACTATAACTGTTCGAATTTTTACGGACTAGCAGTGGGATTATTGGCGGATGAAATACGGGGTTAGGCTAGGGGTCTTGTCGGCCACTATATTGGTGTTAACGGGATGCAGCGGCGCGCGAGACTTTGGTCAGTTCCCTGAAGGGTCGCCGCCACCGGGAGCTTCAGGAAAGCCGGGCAAGTTCGCTGCGGTTTCCGATTACCCGCAGAAAATCGGTGATCCATATAAGGTCGGTGGACAAACCTACACGCCGGAGGATGTCGCCAGCTACGACGAAGTGGGGTACGCCAGCTGGTATGGCGAAGAGCTTGCAGGAAACCAGACCGCCAATGGCGAATTGTATAATCCGCAAGGAATTTCGGCCGCTCACAAGACTCTCCCGCTTCCCTCCTATGTCGAGGTAACAGCCCTCGATACGGGACGCACGATATTGGTCCGGGTGAACGATCGCGGCCCTTTTGCCACGGATCGTCTGATCGATCTCTCTCACGGAGCGGCCAAGCAACTTGGTATCGACCAGAACGGCGTATCCGGCGTTCGCGTTCGTAAAGTTAATCCCAATGAACAGGAGCGCGCTGTGCTCAGGAAGGGCGCGCCTGCCGCGGAACGGATTGCGACGCCAGACTCGCTTCTGACAATATTGCGAAAAAATCTCGACAAGCTGCCGCGACCTGCAGCGACCGCAACGCGGGTCGCAACACCGACCCAAGCTTCCCCTGCCATGCCGCCGAAAAAATATCCGGCTTCTTCATCGGTGCCCGTGTCAAAAGATGGCCGTTTCATCGTCGAAGGCCCGGGCAGGCCGGTCGCAGCGCAAAATAGCATTGGCGATAACTATGTCGGTGGATTGGCCGGTTCTTACGCCGTGCAGGTCGCCGCCTTCAGCGACAAATCGCGGGCAGAGATTCTGGCTCGAAAAATCGGCGCCAGTGTGATGCCGGACGGCACCCGGACCATTTGGCGTGTGCGCTACGGTCCGTATCCCAGCGAGCGGGAAGCACAAGCAGGGCTGGTGCAGGCACAGCAGCGCGGCTATAGCGGAGCTCGTATTTTGCGGGCGGATCAATGACATTGAGTCGCTGAATATTATCGGGAATATTGGACTAAATGAAAAAATATCTACTGGCGTCTCTGCCGCTCATCGCTGTGTCTTCCGTGGTTTTGGCTGCTCCCACGTTTGAAACCGATGCTCCCATTGCGTACATGACCGACTTGTCGTCGGGAGCGGTCCTTTTCGAAAAAAACGCAAACAAGCAGATTCCTCCGGCCTCGATGGCCAAGATGATGACCGTTTATGTTGCGTTCGACCTGGTCAAGCAGGGCAAGCTCAAGCTGGATGACAAATTCCGGGTCAACGAGGAAACCTGGAAGCGCTGGAACAATCAAGGATCGACAATGTTTCTGGGGGTGGGTGACCAGGTCAGCGTTCGCGATCTGCTGCACGGCATCGTCACGCTGTCGGGCAACGACGCTTGCGTTGTCCTCGCCGAGGGTATTGCCGGGACCGAACAGGCCTTTGTCGCGCTGATGAACAAGCGGGCCAAGGAGCTCGGAATGTCGCGAAGCCGATTTGGCAACAGCAACGGCTGGCCGGACGAGGGCGTCACAAAGGTGACTGCTCGTGACCTGGCGACACTGGGGTCCGCAACCGTGAACAATTTCCCGGACTTATACGACGCTTTTTATGGCCAGGATGAATTCGAGTGGAATGGCATCAAGCAACCCAATCGTAATCCCCTGATGGGTAAAGTCGCTGGATCTGATGGTCTGAAAACCGGTCATACCGAGGAAGCAGGCTATGGCTTCACCGGGTCCGCCGAGCAGAAGGGGCGACGGCTTGTATCGGTACTGGCGGGGCTCGACAGCTACAGTGGCCGGATCGAGGAATCGGTAAAGTTCATGAACTGGGGGTTCAATGCCTGGGAACCGAAAAAATTGTTCGACAAGGGCACGACTGTTCAGAATGCAGAAGTGCAGCTGGGCGACAGTTCCACTGTTTCTCTTGTTGCACCAAAGGATCTTTTTGTAACGATCCCAAAGGCATCCGACGGTGACCTATCAATGAAAGTTACCTATGACGGGCCGGTCAAGGCTCCGATCACCAAAGGTCAGCCGATCGCCAGACTGGTGGTCACCACCGCAGATGCCGGTCAGCAGGTGGTGCCGTTGGTGGCTGGCGAAGATGTCGGCGAGGCGGGATTCTTTGACAGGGTTTGGGCCGGGCTACAGTCTCTTCTTGGGTTGGCGTGACCGCAGGCGTTTTTATCAGCCTTGAAGGCGGCGAAGGCACCGGAAAGTCGACGCAGTCGAAGGCTCTTTCCGAGAAGTTGGAGCAGAAGGGCTATACCGTCACGGTGACCCGAGAGCCTGGTGGGACCGCGAGCGCGGAAGTTATTCGCGAACTGTTGCTGACCGGCGCGGAAGAGAAATGGGGCATTCGAACCGAAGCGATGCTGTTCGCCGCTGCCCGCGCGGAGCATTGTGCAAAATTGATCCGTCCGGCCCTCGTGCGGGGCGAATGGGTGATCTGCGATCGTTTCATCGACAGCAGTCGGGCCTACCAGATCGTGAATAGGGAACTCACCGACACCGATATATTGGCGCTGCACGCTATCGGCAGCAGAAACTTGATGCCGCATCGGACGTTCGTGCTTGATCTGCCGGAGGCGGTCGCAGCGAAACGGGCGGCTGCAAGAGATCGCGGCGACAGTGACCGGATTGGTGGTAGGGACAGTTCCTACCATCAAGCAGTAATAGCCAATTTTAGGCAGTTTGCAGCCGATGAGCCAGATCGAGTTCGGCTGATTGACGCATCTCGCGCTGTGGAGGAAATCACTGCCACTCTCCTTGCCAGTTTAAACGATCTGATGTCATGACGTCATATCTGGGTCATGATCGACCTCGGCAGGTCTTCCGGCAGTCGCTCGGGAAAGGCATGCTCCACCATGCCTGGATTTTGGCGGGCGACAAAGGTCTGGGCAAGGCAGCCTTTGCGCAGCAGGCGGCACATTATTTGCTCAACTCCCGCAATCAGCCTACGGATTTCGACACGGTGCAGAATGATGAGGCGGGGCGCCTGCTCGCCGCCGGATCCCACCCCGACTTTCGTCTGCTTCGTCGCGGCCCGAAGAGTGACAAGGAAGAGAAAAAGGCGCGAGACAATGGTCTTGGTTCGCTCGACGAACAGGAGCTTGCTCGCAATATCAAGGTTGACCAGATTCGGTCGCTGCAGCCGCTGTTCCAGAATCAGCCGTCGATATCGGAATATCGTGTGGTGGTGGTGGACGCCGCCGATGATCTGGAACGAGCCGGTGCAAATGCTTTGCTGAAAAACCTCGAGGAGCCTCCCAAAAACACGATTTTTTTTCTAATCAGCCATATGCCGGACAGGCTGCTTCCGACAATTCGTTCGCGATGCCAAATGTTGCGTTTTGATCCTCTTGGTGACGATCAGATGCGAATGGTCCTGAAGGAATCCGCGCCAAAGCTCGATGACTCCGAAATTGAATCGTTGGTGCTGGCGGGCGAAGGATCGCCTGGCCGTGCCTTGAAATACGTAGAAGTGGGGCTTGCTGAGCTGGAAATCATGGCGAGGGAAATCATTGCGACGGGCGACAGCGATAATCGTTTAAAGGGAGAGTTGGCAAGGAAGCTCTCGCTGAAACCGGCCGCGCATCGATATCGCGCTTTTCTAGAGCGAGCACCAAGCCTTATAGCCGAGCAGATAAAAACACCTGGTTTTCGATGTTCTGCAGACGCAATCGCAAAATGGCGCGAAGCCGCCGATCTGGCTTCGACTGCTGTGCCAAAAGCGCTGGACAATCAGGCCGTGGTTTTCCGGCTGGGTAGCCTGATGGCCGATATCTCACGACGCGCACCGGCAAAATAGAGATTTTGACTGTTTACAAGCGGCGCGAACCCATCAAGAGAGATGGGCATGTCTGAACCATTTTATATTACGACAGCGATCAGCTATCCGAACGGTCGGCCGCATATCGGCCACGCCTATGAAGCGATCGCCGCGGATGCGATCGCTCGTTATTTTCGTCTGAGCGGTCGCGATGTTCGCCTGATTACCGGAACCGATGAACATGGATTGAAAATGGTCCAGACGGCCCGGGATGCCGGTGTGGATACCATCAAGCTTGCTGATGAAATGTCAGCCTATTTCATGGAGATGTGTGATAAGCTCAATATTGGGCATGATGGTTTCCGTCGAACCACCGAAGCGGCGCATCATGACGCCAGCAAAGCCTTGTGGAAGGCAATGGAAGCCAATGGAGATCTATATCTCGACCGCTACGAAGGCTGGTATTCGATAAGGGATGAAGCCTTCTACGCAGAAGACGAACTGATAGCAGGCGAGGGGGGTGTCAAGCTCTCCCCCCAGGGGACTCCGGTTGAATGGACCGCCGAAGAAACCTGGTTCTTCAAGCTTTCCCAATATCAGGATAAGCTGCTCAAGCTGTACGAGGAGCATCCTGAATTCATTCAGCCCGATAGCCGCCGCAACGAAGTGATGCGCTTTGTGGAGAGCGGACTGCGGGATCTCAGCGTTTCCAGAACAAGCTTTGACTGGGGCGTGCCGGTTCCAGGTTCGCCCGGACATGTCATGTATGTATGGGTCGACGCGTTGACGACCTATATGACAGGCGTGGGTTATCCCGAGACCGAAGGCATGTTCGCGAAATACTGGCCCGCCGATCTGCACCTCATCGGAAAGGATATTGTTCGCTTTCATGCCGTTTACTGGCCAGCCTTTCTGATGAGCGCCGGTTTGCCCCTGCCAAAGCAGGTCTTCGGTCACGGTTTTCTCCTCAACCGCGGCGAGAAAATGTCGAAGTCCGTCGGCAATGTCGTTGATCCGATGAATCTGGCAGAGCAGTTCGGTGTCGACCAATTGCGTTATTTTCTGCTGTCTGACGTTGTGTTCGGCAAGGACGGCACGTATTCCGCGCATGCAATTGTAACGAAAACAAATGCTGACCTGGCCAATAATTTTGGCAATCTGGCCCAGCGCAGCCTTTCGATGATTGCAAAAAATTGTGGCGGGAAGATTCCGTCTCCAGGCGCGCCATCCGAAGCGGACCAACAGTTGCTCGACCAGCTGGATCAGTGCTTTGCCGATGTGAAGTCTGCCATGACGGGTGGGTTGTTCAAAATAGACCACGCGCTCGATATCATTCGGGAGCGGCTCAGCGCGACCAATTCCTATTTTGCCGATCAGGCGCCGTGGGCCTTGCGCAAAACCGATCCGGCACGCGCCGATACTGTTCTGTATCACACGGCGGAGGCGATCCGCCAGCTCGCGATCATGCTGCGCTGGGCGATACCGGAAAGCAGCGACAAAATGCTGGATTTGCTCGGCCAGTCTTCAGATGCCCGTGATTTTGCGCATCTCGCGACACCAATTCAAGCGGGGATTCTTCTGCCTGAACCTAAAGGGGTTTTCCCTCGACTGGAGCTTCCTAACGACGAGGCCGAGGACTGATATGCTGGTCGATAGTCATTGTCACCTGAACTACAAGGGGCTCGTCGAGGAACAATATGCTGTCCTTGATCGGGCGCGGGGCAGCGGCGTGACAGCCATGCTCAACATCTCGACTCGTGAAAGCGAGTGGCGCGACATTGTGGCGACGGCCGAGCGGGAAAGGGATGTCTGGGCGAGTATCGGCATTCACCCGCACGAAGCCGATGCCCATCCTGACCTCGACCTTGCAAAACTTGTCGAAGAAGCTGAACATCCCAGGGTTGTTGCTATCGGTGAGACCGGACTCGATTATTATTATGACCATAGCGACCGCGAACGGCAGCAACAGAGCTTTCGTACCCATATTCATGCGGCCCGCGAGACCGGTCTCCCCATCATCGTCCACACACGCGATGCCGAGGCGGACACGGCCCGGATCATGGGGGAAGAAATGGAGCAGGGCGCCTATACCGGCGTTATCCATTGTTTTACGGCCAGCGAAGACTTTGCGCAGACAGCGCTGTCGCTGGGACTATATATCTCTATCTCAGGGATCGTTACGTTCAAAAATGCCAAGGACCTCCAGCAAACCGCCGCAAAACTACCGTCCGATCGGCTGCTGGTAGAGACGGATGCTCCTTTCCTGGCACCGGTTCCGCATCGGGGCAAGACGGGGGAGCCGGCATTTGTAGCGGATACCACCCGCTATTTGGCCGAATTGCGCAATACGGAATATGACGAGCTATGTGAGACCACGAGCCGAAATTTCTACCGGCTTTTCTCCAAGGCACGACCCTGAATGTGGCTTTGAAACTGACTTTATTGGGTTGCGGAACATCTTCCGGCGTGCCTCGGATCGGCAACGACTGGGGCGATTGCGACCCGGAGGAACCCAAGAACCGGCGGACCCGCGTTTCCATTCTCGTCGAAAGCCAGACAACCCGGATATTGGTCGATACCTCACCCGATTTGCGCAATCAGTTGCTGGACAATGACATCGCCGGTATCGACGCAGTAATCTGGACGCATGATCATGCGGACCATTGCCATGGGGTTGACGATCTGCGTGCCATCTTCCAGCAGACGCGGCAGACAATCCCCGCTTACGCGCGGCCGTTCGCGTTGGACAGCTTGCGCGCACGGTTTGCCTATGTCTTCGAGGGGCACGAATATTATCCGTCTATCTGCGATCCTATCGTGCTGGAAGGCGATGTCGAGATCGGGGACATTGTCGTTCGCCATGTCGATCAGCCGCATGGCCCGATAACATCTGCCGGATTGCGATTCGAGCATCAGGGAAAATCTGTTGTGTACGCGACCGATTTTGGCGAAGTCACAAGCGAAATGCGGGAACTCTATCGCGACTGCGACCTGTTTGTCGTGGATGCGTTGCGCGACAAGCCACATCCCACCCATGCCCATCTGGAGATGTCGCTGGCCCTGATCAGGGAGGCAGGACCGCGGCTCAGCCTGTTGACGCATATGGACAATTCGATGGACTATCGCCATCTTCTCACAACATTGCCGGACGATGTTCTGCCCGGCTTTGATGGCTATGAGAAAGAAATCTGACCGTTGACCGAAGACCAGAATATCAATCTTGTGTTCGCCATCGGTGCTCTTGTTCTGGTGGCCAGCGCGCTGTTTTCGCGCCGTATCGGTTTCGGTGAAATCATGCGGAACATCCTGGCGTGGGTCGCGATTTTTGCGATATTCATCGTCGGTTTTTCCTACCAGCAGGAAATCAAAGCGGTCTGGAGCCGCGTCTCGGGAGAAATGGCCGGTGCGCACGACCAGATCGTGGAGGGCGAGACGTTGCGGATACGGCAGTCGGCAGATGGCCATTTCTGGGTGGATGGAAAGGTTAACGCGGTTCCGGTGCGGTTCCTGATCGACAGCGGGGCAACCACCACGGCGATGTCGTTGCGAACGGCGCAGAATGCGGGTGTGGATATCAGTGAGAGTCCGTTCCCGGTGGTGCTGACGACAGCCAACGGAACGGTTCAGGCAAAGCGCGGAACGATCGGTTCGCTGCAGATCGGACCGATGCTGGTGGAGGAACTGCCGGTCGTGGTGGCGGCGGAATTCGGGGATTCGAACGTGATCGGGATGAATTTTTTATCAAGGTTGCGAAGTTGGCGCGTGGAGGGGGGTGAAATGGTGTTGGAACCGGGGGATTCCGGTGGCAGCAAATGATCTTTAATTTAACATAATATATATTATCAACCTTAAATATCCATGGAAACGAGAGCAGCCTTGATCGATCCCCTGCTAGAAATCATGCGGCGTCTGCGCGATCCGGACAGCGGCTGCGACTGGGACAAGGTCCAGACCTTCGGCACCATCGCACCCTATACGATCGAGGAAGCCTATGAAGTGGCCGATGCAATCGAACGTGATGATATGGTTGCACTCCAGGATGAACTGGGCGACCTTTTGCTGCAGGTGGTGTTCCACAGCCAGATCGCCGCCGACAACGGGCAATTCACCTTTGCCGACGTGGTCGCCGGGATTTGCGCCAAGATGACGCGCCGGCACCCGCATATCTTCGGCGATGCCGATGCAAGCCCCGGATGGGAACAACTGAAGGCCGACGAACGCGCGCAATCCGGCAAGGCGAGCGCGCTGGACGGGGTGGCGCTGGCCCTGCCCGCCCTGCTCCGCGCCCAGAAAATCCAGAAGCGCGCCGCGCGCGTGGGTTTTGACTGGCCCGACAAGGAACCGGTCCGGGACAAGCTGCTGGAAGAACTGGACGAAGTTGCCAACGCCAGCACGGAAGCGGAAATCCATGAGGAGATCGGCGATCTGCTGTTCTCGGCGGTCAACCTGGCGCGCCACTACAAGGTCGATGCGGAGCGCGCCCTCGCTGATGCAACGAAGAAGTTTACCAAGAGATTCAATCAGATAGAATCCGCAATTGACAAAGACATGCAGGAAATGTCGATCGACGAGCTGGAGGCCGAATGGCAAAAGGCCAAGACCAGCCCGTCCAGCAGCTGATCATTCAATCCAGCGCGAGATAACGCCCCCAGTTGCGGGGTGACATCTCGACCGTAAGTCGCAGATTGTCCGCATCCTGATCGCTGTCGAGAACGCGCCCGTTTTCATGCAGCCAGGCGATGCGCTTGCCATCCCCCGCCGCGATGCTGATCTGCTCGGTCTTGTAGCCTTCCGACAAGGTCTTCGCGACAAGATTGACGAGCGTGTCGACGCCGGCGCCGGTTTGAGCGGAAATCGCGCAGACATTGGCCGGCAAGGGTGACGTGATCCGGGCATATTGCGGATCGTCCGGTCCGATCCGGTCAATCTTGTTCCAGGCCTCGATCACCGGTGGCCCCTCTCCTGCTTCCTCCGAAACGCCCAGATCCGCCAGAATCTGACGCACATCCCGGGCCTGGGCATCGCTGGCTTCGTGCGAAATGTCGCGGACATGGATGACGATGTCGGCCGCCGTGACTTCTTCGAGCGTGGCGCGGAAGGCGGCGACCAGCTGCGTTGGCAGATCGGAGACGAATCCCACCGTATCCGACAGGATCGCCTTGTCGTAGCCCGGCAGCGAAATTTCGCGCATCGTCGGATCAAGCGTAGCGAACAGCAGGTCCTCGGCAAAGACATCGGCCCCGGTCAGACGGTTGAACAGGGTGGATTTGCCCGCGTTGGTGTAACCGACCAGGGCGATGACCGGCCACGGCGCACGCTGACGGCGGTCGCGGTGCAGAGCGCGGGTCTTGCGCAGATGGGCAAGGTCCTTGCGCAATTTGGCCATGCGGTCCCGGATCATCCGGCGATCCGATTCGATCTGGGTCTCACCGGGGCCGCCCAGAAAGCCAAAACCGCCCCGTTGCCGTTCAAGGTGGGTCCAGCTGCGGACCAGACGCCCGGCCTGATAATCGAGATGCGCGAGTTCGACCTGCAACCGGCCTTCGGCGGTGGCGGCGCGAGCGCCAAAAATCTCGAGAATCAGCCCGGTGCGGTCGATCACCTTGACCTTGAGCGTCTCCTCCAGATTGCGCTGCTGAATAGCGCTCAGACTACCGTCAACGATCAATATCGTGGCCGAATTGTCGACCATCATCTTGCCAATCTGCTCGACCTGACCGGATCCGAACAAAGTCGCCGGCTTGGCCTTGCGCACCGAAAAATAATGGGAAGCCGTTGCGACCAGGCCTATGGCCAGAGCCAGACCAACCGCCTCGGCCAGCCGATGCTCCAGCGCCGTCTGGCTGAGCGAAGCCATGTCGGGATGGACGATGACCGCCCGCCCGCTTTTGGAATCGATGTTTTCCTTCTCAAATGGAATCAATGCGCACCGTCGTCGGCATTGTTATAATCGGCGAGATTCAGCGGACCGCCGGGCTGAACGGTGGATATTGCGTGCTTGTAGACCAGTTGCGACAGACCCTCCCGCTCGAGCAGGATGCAGAACAGGTCATAGGCCGCCACTTCACCCTGCAACATCACTCCGTTGACCAGAAACATGGTCACCGGATCACCGCTATCGCGCACGGCGGACAGGAACACTTCCTGCAGCACCCCAGCGCGGGACTTGGCGTTGTTCATGAGCTCGGCGAAAGGCTTGGTGTCCAGAGCTTCCGACGGCATGATCGTCGAAATGGCATGCTTGTAGACCAGCTGGGACTGTCCGTCGCGGCGGAGCAATACCGAAAAATTGTCGAACCAGGTGACAATGCCCTGAAGCTTGACGCCCTTGACCAGAAACATCGTTACGGGGGTTTTTGATTTCCGGAGGGAATTTAGGAATAAATCCTGTAAATTGTTTGATTTATCGGTCATGTTTGACTCCTATTATTGGCGATCTTGACGATCGCATTTTATGATTTGCCGATGCCATCCCGTGTCTGTCGTCGATGGCCTGCCCCGATATATATATGGGATTTGTATCTCAACGACAACCGCTTAACCTTGTCCTTTATTCGCCGTCGGATTTCTTGCGACCCGCCAGGCCGAGTATCTTCAGTTTCCGGTGCAGCGCCGACCGTTCCATGCCGATGAAATTTGCGGTCTTGGAAATATTGCCGGAGAAGCGGCGGATCTGGACCTTCAGATATTCCCGTTCGAAACTCTCGCGGGCCTCGCGCAGGGGTGAACCCATCAGCGATGCAACGCCCTGATCGAGATCGTCGTTGTTGCCAAGCACCTCGGGAGGCAGCATTTCGACCTCAATGCGGCTGAAATTTTCCTTCGGCGCCAGGATGATGGTCCGTTCGACCACATTGCGGAGCTGCCGGACATTGCCCGGCCAGTCGCATGCCTGAAGCGCTGCCATTGCTTCGTCCGAGATCTCGGGCGGCTGCAAGCGCTGTTCCGCGGCAAAGCGGGCGGCATAATGGTCAACCAGCACCGGGATATCCTCACGCCGCTGATTCAGCGGCGGCAGCACCACCGGGACGACGTTGAGCCGATAGAACAGGTCCTCACGAAACCGCTTCTCGCGGATCTCAACCTCGAGATCGCGCGAGGTGGCGGAGACCACCCGTACGTCGACGCTGACCTTTTGCGAGCCGCCGAGCCGGTTAAAGCTCTGCTCCGTCAGAACCCGCAATATCTTGCCCTGCGTGTCGAGCGGCATGTCGGCGACCTCGTCGATGAACAGGGTCCCGCCATGGGCCTCTTCCATGAGGCCGGTTTTCTCGATCTTGCCGTCGCGTTCGGTCCCGAACAGCTCTTCCTCGACGCTTTCCGGGGACAATCTGGCCGCGCTTATCGTGACGAAGGCCGCATCTGCGCGCGAGCTCCAGTTGTGCATCAGCCGGGCGGCGACCTCCTTGCCGACGCCTGCCGGGCCGGAGATCAGCAACCGGCTGCCGGTTCCGGCAACTCGCTTGAGGGTCGCCCGGACATTGTTCACCGCGGCGGAATTGCCGGTCAGTTCATCGGCAAACCCGACCCGGGCCTTGAGGATCTCGTTTTCCCGGCGGAGCCGGTCGGTTTCGGTCGCACGGGCGACCAGATGCAGCAGATGTTCGGCCTCGAACGGCTTTTCGATGAAGTCGACCGCGCCCTGGGAAATGGCGGCGACCGCCGTATCGATATTGCCATGGCCGGAGATCACGATGATCGGCATCTTGGCATCAAGCTGCTTCAGTTCGGTGAGCAGTTCCAGGCCATCGAGGCGCGAACCTCTCAGCCAGACATCGAGCAGGACCAGCGAGGGGCGCCGCTCGTTGACCGCCGCCAGCGTCTCGTCGCTGTTGGCGGCGACGCGGGTGGTGTAGCCCTCGTCTTCCAATACGCCGGATATCAGTTCACGAATATCGGGCTCGTCGTCGACTACCAGGATATCTAACGCCATGCTGGACCTCTAACTCTCACTTATCGATTTCTGCCATATGTTCATCTGCGCCGTCGTCGTCTGGTCGCGACGGCCCCGCTTCTGTCGCCGAATCATGCGACAGCCGGGCCAGTTTCGCCGGATTGAGCCGGATCGTCACCCGCGTGCCGCCGTCCGCGGCGTCGCTGAATTTCATCTCCCCAAAATGTTCCTCGACGATTTTCTTGACGATCGCCAGGCCAAGCCCGGTGCCGCTGGCCCGGGTCGTCATATAGGGTTCGACGATCCGATCCCGCTCGATCGGCAGGCCGATGCCGTTGTCGGTCAATTCGATGACGACAAACTGGTTCTCTGTCCGCACCGCCAGGTTGATGCTGCCATCCGATACGTGAAAGTCGCTGCTGCTTTCCGCTTTCTGCTGAATGGCTTCGGCGGCATTCTTGATGATGTTGGTCAGCGCCTGCCCCAGTTGCCGCCGGTCGCACACCAGCGAGATGGGCTGGTCGTCCGATTCGAAGTTGAACGTTATCGCGGACCATGCGACGTCCTGCATGAACAGGGCCTGCTTCAGAATGTCGTGGAGGTTCTCGTCGCGGAAAACCGGCTTGGGCATCCGCGCGAAGGACGAAAATTCGTCGACGATATTGCGCAGGTCACCCACCTGCCGGACGATCGTGTTGGTGAGATTCTGGAACACGTCGACATCGTCGCTTATCCGCGGGCCAAAGCGGCGCTGCAGCCGTTCGGCGGCCAGCTGGATCGGGGTCAGCGGATTCTTGATTTCATGCGCGATCCGCCGCGCGACGTCCGACCAGGCCGCCCTGCGCTGGTCGAGCAATTGCTGGGTAATATCCTCGAAGGTGATGACGTGGCCGCTTGGCCCGCCGACGATCTTTACCGCCAGCGTCCGCATGTCGGAATCGGAGGCAAATTCGATGATGCTGTTCTCCACGCCCTCGGCGATCAGCGCCGCAAACTGGGGCGCCGCCTTGCCGATATCGGCTTCCAGAAGATCGTCGAGCGGTTTCGAAAGCAGCGACTGGGCCTGGGAATTGACCAGGCGGATCTCGCCCTTTTCATCGAGGCTGATGATCCCGGCGGTCACCGATTCGAGCACCGCCTCGATAAAGGCGCGCCTGCTGCCCAGTTGCTCGTTTGCCGTGATCAGCGCGGTGGTCTGTGTTTCCAGCCGTTCGGTCATTCGGTTGAACGCGCGTCCGAGCGTCCCGATCTCGTCATTTTCAAAGGTGGTCGGTACGCGCGTCGCCAGATCGCCCTCCGTGACCCGCTTGGCCGCGTGCACGAGGTCGCTGACCGGCCGCACCATGCGGTCCGCCACCAATAGCGCGATCCACAGGACCAGGCCGACAATCAGCAGCGAGATGACGAACAGGGCCACGTTGAACTGGAGCTGCAGGCTCCTGGAGCGGGAAAACAGCTCCTCATAGTCGGCGAGCACGGCCTGCGCGCGTTCCCACTGGCTGAGCGCCAGCATGTCGGAATCCCGCGCCGCGTACAGGAAGATTCGCGAACTCAGATCCAGAGCGGTGACGGCCTCGATCTTGTTGGGCCGGGCCGTGACCACGTAATTCTGGCCTTTCTGAAGCTGTTGCAGGACGGCTTCGGTGATCTTGGGGCGCTGGTCCGCATTGTCGGGGTCGACGGCGGCCGCGGTTCGGGCCACGCCGTCGGCGCCGATCTCGATGATCGCCGATTCGTTCAGCTTGCGCGACAACACCTGAAAGACATAGCCTTCGGCAAATTCCGGGCTTTCGAGATCCGCCTGCTGAAGATAGTTGCGCAGGTCGTTGGCCATGGTGATCGTTTCTTCACCGACTTCCCGCTGATTCTGTTCGTAATAGCCGCGCGCCAGATCATTGGCATTTTCCAGCATCCCCCTCGCGCGATCGGAGAACCAGAATTCCACGCCATATTGGAACAGCAGCGAGGCAAATATCACGACCAGCAGCATCGGTATGCTGGCGACCAGCGAGAACAGGGCGACCAAGCGGACGTGCAGCCGGCCCTTGCTGCCGATCGAGGACCGGGCTGCCCTGCCCTTTGCAATCCGCCGGCCGAACAGCACCAGCAGGGTCATCGCCGGGATCAGGTTGCCGACCAGCAGCGCTGCGGTCAGCGGCGGCGAGATGAAATCGGTCTGGTCGGACTGGCGGCTCAGCAGGAAATAGGTGCCGAGCATGATCGCGCCGAACAGCAGGATCACCACCCATTCCACCCGCCGCATCACGGCTTCCTTCTCCGCCATCAGCGACAGGCGTCGCAGCCAGTTGGGCACGCGCGGATCCGGGGGTTGGTTATACGCCGTCATTGTGCTTTCAATACAACAGTTTCGTTGCGGGAAAAGCACTTATATTGCAAAAATATCACGGTTCAGCCAACCAGACCGTCCGTTCATCGCGCGCGTCTATTTCGAACGGGTCGGATCGATCTGATATTCGTTGAGTTTCTTGCGCAACGTGTTGCGGTTGATCCCCAGCATCCGGGCCGCCTTGATCTGGTTGCCATGGGCGTGGTTCATCATCTCGACCAGCAACGGCTTTTCAAATTTCTCGAGCGCCTGGGCGTAGAGATTTTCCTTCTCCGGTGCCGCCATCAGGCCGAGGACGATGGCCTTGATATGGGCTTCGAACTCCATATTGGCCGATTCCGTCCGGTCCTCCCCGCGTTCCGCTGCCAGTATCTGGCGGATCGCGTCCTCGGACAGGGTTTCCTCCCGTCCGGTAACCACCAGCCGGTAGATCACGTTCTTCAGTTCCCGGACGTTGCCGCGCCAGTAATGGTGGCAGAGCAGGTTCATCCCTTCCTGCGAGATCTGCTTGCGGGGCAGGCCCTCGGTCACCGCCAGCTTGAGAAAATGGCTGGCGAGCGCGGGAATATCGCTGGCCCGCTCGCGCAGCGGCGGCAGCTCGATCGGCACCACGTTGATCCGGTAATAGAGATCCTCGCGAAACTTGCCCTGCTCGATCAGTTCGACAAAATCATGGTTGGTCGCGGCGATGATCCGCACGTCGAGTTTGACCGGCCCCTTGCCGCCGACCCGGTTAATCTCGCCGGTCTGCAGGGCGCGCAGCAGGCGGGTCTGGGCGTGCATCGGCATGTCGCCGATCTCGTCGAGGAACAGGGTGCCGCCCTGCGCCTGCTCGAACTTGCCGGAGGCGCTGGCGACGGCGCCGGTGAAGGCGCCCTTTTCGTGGCCGAACAGCTCCGCCTCGATCAGCTCGGAGGGAATGGCGGCCATGTTGACCGCGATGAACGGTCCGGACTTGCGGTGGCCGAGGCCGTGAATGGCCTCCGCGACCAGCTCCTTGCCGGTGCCGGATTCGCCGAGCACCAGCACCGACAGGTCGTTCTTCAGCAGCCGCGCGATCATCCGGTAGACGTCCTGCATAGCCGGGCTGCGGCCGACCAGCGGCAGGCTTTCCTCGTCCATTGCCGGTTCGGCCGGGTGCTGGCTTTTCGGCTTCAGCGCCTGGCCGACGACCTTGACCAGTTCGTCGAGGTCAAACGGCTTCGGCAGATATTCGAAGGCGCCGGTTTCGGACGCGCGCACCGCGGTGTTCAGCGTGTTCTGGGCGGAAATGATGATGATCGGGATGTCGGGATGGCTCGCCTTGACGCTGTCCAGCGAGGAAATGCCGTCGCCCTCGCCTTCGCCGAGGCCGACGTCGGTCAGCAGCAGGTCGTAGCGGCTGCTCGCCATCAGCGCGTCGCGCTCGGCGATCGACTTGCAATTCTCGACCTCGTAGCCCTCGGCGCGCAGCGCGGTGATGATGACATGGCTGACCGACAGGTCGTCTTCCACCAATATGATCTTTTCCTTGGCCATGCTGTTGTCCTGACGTCAGTTTTTCGGGGCTAGGGGGAGGAACAGGGTGAAGCGGCTGAGCTCCTCCTGGTTTTCGCGGTCGTAGCGGATGCGGCCGTTCATATCGCGCATCAGCTTCTTGACGAGGGCGAGGCCGAGGCCCTGCCCTTCCTTCTTGGTCGAGACGAAGGGCGAGAATATCTCGCGCTCGAGCTCGACCGGCACGCCGGGGCCATTGTCGCAGACCATCACCTGGATCGGCAGGCGGATCGCGGCATTCTCGCCCTGGGCGGAGAGCGAGGCGCCGAAGCTGTAGCGGGTGATGATGCGGATTTCCGGGTTGGCCAGATGGCGGGTGGCGTCGACGGCGTTGGCGAGCAGGTTGGTCAGCACCTGCATCATCGCGTCGGGGTCGATCAGCGCGTCGGGCAGCGACGGGTCGAACTTGTCGCGGATCCTGACCCGCTGGCCGCTCGCTGCCTCGGTCGAGCGGCGGGCGCGGTCGATCAGGCTGTGGATGTTGACGGCGCGGGTCTGGGCCGGCTGGGTCGAGGACAGGGTCTGCATGCGGTCGAGCAGGTTGACCACGCGCTCGACCTCGCCGGTGATCATCTGGGTCAGCGGCTTCTGCGATTCGTCGAGCTGCCGGTCGAGCAATTGCGCGGCGCCGCGGATCGCGGCGAGCGGATTCTTGATCTCGTGGCTGAGGATGTCGGGCGCGCGGATCGCGAGATTGGAGGGATCGCCGGCGTCGCTTTCGAGGATCGGGCCGTCCTGCGGCAGCAGCGACAGCGCGATCAGCCGCCAGGCGGAATCGGAGGCCAGCGGATGGATGTCGAAATCGGCGATGCCGAGCTTGCGCTCGTCGCTCGAGACGACGACGCTGCGGGCGGTGAGGCTGATTTCGGTGTCGGTCAGCGCGGCGTCCAGCCGCGGGTCGGAAAACTGCAATATCTCGCCGATCGGTCGCCCCACGAGATGCTTGGCGCTGGTCCCGAACAGCGCTTCGCCGGCAGGATTGACGCGGGTCACGCAATGCCGCGAATCGATGACGATCAGGGCGTGGCTGAGCCCGGCGAGGATCTGTTCTCCCGAAGGGATGCCGTCCATCAGGCCGCCGCTTTGTTCAGCCAGGGCGCGTAGAATTCCTCGAGCATTTCCAGCACGACATGGGGATCGTTGACGCTGTTGGCGCGGTTGCGGAATTCCGCCGAGCCGGTCAGCCCCTTGGTGTACCAGCCGACATGCTTGCGTGCGACCTTGACCCCGACATCCTCGCCATAAAGCTTCATCATGTCCCGGTAATGCTCGTTGAGAATCGCATATTGGGTGGCGATGTCCGGATCGGGCAGCCGCTCGCCGGTCTTGAACCAGTGCATGAACTGGCCCAGCAGCCAGGGCTTGCCATAGGCACCGCGGCCGATCATCACGCCGTCGGCACCGCTCTGTTGCAGCGCCGTCTCGCCGTCCTCCAGCGTGCAGATGTCACCATTGACGATCACCGGCAGCGACACCGCATCCTTGACCTTGCGGACAAAGGCCCAGTCGGCGCTGTCGCGGTACATCTGGCACCGGGTCCGGCCATGGACGACAATCATCTTGGCGCCCAGATCCTCGGCAATATGGGCCAGTTCCGGCGCGTTCAGGCTCTGGTGGTCCCAGCCCATCCGCATCTTGACCGTGACCGGCACCCCGACCGCCTCCACCGTCGCCTTGATCAGCGACGCGGCGAGCGGCAGATCGCGCATCAGCGCCGATCCGGCATCGCCATTGACCACCTTTTTCACCGGGCAGCCCATGTTGATGTCGATGATCTGCGCGCCGCGGTCCTCGTTGAGCCGCGCGGCCTCGGCCATGGTCACCGGATCGCAGCCGGCCAGCTGCATCGACACCGGTTCCTCGCTCGGGTCCCAGGCGCATTTCTGCAGCGACTGCCGGGTTTCGCGGATCATCGCCTGGCTGGCGATCATTTCGGTGACGTTGAGGCCCGAGCCGAAGCGACGCACGAGCTTGCGGAACGGCAAGTCGGTCACGCCGGTCATCGGTGCCAGCAGCACCGGGCTGTCGATCTTCAGGTCGCCGATAAATATGGGGTCAATTTTCATAGATACTGCCTAAAATTTAAGCAGCCTCTATCGCCAAATCAATTGCGAGGCAAGAATTGCTTCATCTCCATTCTCGGCGTAGATCGCGTGTCATGGACGAAGCCCGCGATCCCTCCGAACAAAATCACGCGCTGATCGTGGCGGCAGGCGCTGGCGCCCGGGCCGGACTGGACCGGCCGAAGCAGTTTGAGCCGGTCGGCGGCAAGCCGATGGTCCGGCACAGCGTCGAGCGGCTTGCCTCCCATCCCCGCATCGATCAGCTGTGGGTGGTCATCGCCGAGGGACAGGAGGATGAGGCCAGGGCCGCCCTGCCCCGTCATCCGACGCTCAACCTTGTCACCGGCGGGGCGACCCGCCGGCAGTCGGTCCGCAACGGCCTCGAGGCGATCCGGCGGGCTGGCGGCGCCAGAAATATTCTAATCCACGACGCGGCGCGGCCCTTTCTTTCCCCGCAGGTGATCAGCCGGCTCCTCGACCGGCTCGAATCCGCATCGGCCGCGATCCCGGTGCTGCCGAGCGTCGACACGATGGTGCAACTGGCGGATGATCATGTGGAGCGCACGGTTGACCGAACCAGTGTCTGGCGCGTGCAAACGCCGCAGGCGTTCGATTTTCACAAGCTGCTGGCGGCGCATGATGCCTTTCCCACCGATCTGGATGCCACGGACGATGCGCAGATATTCCGGGCCGCCGGTCATGTGGTGACGGTGGTCGAGGGCGACGAAGCCTTGAAAAAATACACGCTGCCAGCCGATTTTGGCGGAAAAGGACCGGATAAAATGCGCGAGATACGCACGGGGATGGGATTTGATGTGCACCGGCTTGCCGCGGGCGAGGAATTGTGGCTTGGCGGCGTGAAGATCGAACATGATGCGGGGCTTGTCGGGCACAGTGATGCCGATGTGCTGCTGCACGCGCTGACCGACGCCTTGCTCGGCGCTGCCGCAGCCGGTGATATTGGCGACCATTTCCCGCCGTCCGATCCCCAGTGGCGCGGCGTCGCTTCAGCCCGGTTTGCGGAATTTGCCGTCTCGCTCATCCGCGAGAAAGGTGGCGTGATCCATAATGTGGACATGACCGTGATTTGCGAGGCACCCAAGATCAAACCGCATCGCGATGCGATCTGCGCAACCGTGGCCGATATTCTGGCGATCGATCTCGATCGGGTCAGCATCAAGGCCACGACGACCGAGCGGCTTGGATTTGCCGGTCGCGGCGAAGGCATCGCGGCACAGGCCATAGCCACCATCTCTCTGGAGCAAGAACAATGAAAACCCATTTCGCCATCGGTCTCGCCATGATCGGCCTGACCCAGTCCGCCGTGGCCCAATCCGCCGAAACCGCAGCCTGTCTCAGCGTCGTCCAGGCCGAAGCGCTGGTCACCTATCTTCTGCCCAAGGCGATTGATGCCAGCCGCACGAAATGCGCGGCCAGCCTGACCGCGACGTCGCCGCTGATGGTCCAGAATTCCCGTCGCCTCAGCGAATACCGGGCGGCTTCCGACACGGCATGGCCGCAGGCGAAGCAGGCGGTCAACGTGCTGGCGGGTGAGAGACTTCCTGCCAACATGGACGACGCAATGCTGCGACCGATCGCCGACGCGATGTTCACGCAGCTGATAGGCAATGAGATCAAGCCCAAGGATTGCTCGGTGATCGACAAGATATACGGCGATCTCGAACCGATGCCCTCATCCAATGTGGCGAGCCTGTTGGTGACGATCGTCCAGGTTGCGGCGAAAGACGGCAAGAAGCAGAATATTCCCGTTTGCAAAGCACCAGCCTGATACGCTAACGCGCGGGTCTATGGAAAATCTCCTGCCCCGTGAAATCGTCGATCTGGCTGCAAAGGTGATCGAGAGGAATCGCGCCGCCGGCCGCCGGATCACCGTTGCCGAAAGCTGCACCGGCGGGCTGGTCGCAGCGGCGCTGACCGAGGTTGCCGGCAGCAGCGATGTGTTCGATTGCGGCTTTGCCACCTATTCAAACGGCGCCAAGCAGAGCCTGCTCGGGGTCAGTGGCGACGTGCTGGAGACATTCGGCGCGGTATCGATCGCGGTGGCCTGGGAAATGGCCCAAGGCGCGCTGGCCAAATCCGGCTGCGATGTCGCGGTGGCGGTCACCGGTGTCGCCGGACCGGGCGGCGGAAGCGAAAAGAAGCCGGTCGGAACCGTGGTTTTTGCCAAGGCAGAAAAGAACAAGAGCGCCGAAGATGTGGTTGCCGACCGCAAGGTTTTCGGCGAGGACAAGAGCCGGGCCGAGATCCGCTATCAGGCGGTGCTGGTCGCGCTGGAATTGCTGCTGCCCGAGGACAGCGAGTAGCTGGTTCCGTAGATTTCCTCGGCGCGATCCACGAAGGCGCTGGTCATCTTGTGCAGCGCCTTGGCAAACATCTGGCCGGCCAGTTTTTCGAACATGCGGTTCTTGAACGTGAATTCGACGTAGAAATCGACATGACAGCCGCCGCCATCGCGGGCGCGGAAGCGCCATTCGTTGTGCAGCTGCTTGAGCGGGCCGTCGAGATAGTCGACGTCGATCGACTGGTCCTGCACCTTGAGGACGCGGGAGGAAAATTGCTCCCTCAATCCCTTGAAGCCGACCAGAACGTCGGCCAGCATCTCGGTTTCGCTGTCCGAGCGAACCCGCGTGCCGACCACCCAGGGCAGAAATTCCTGGTAGCGACCGACATCGGCCACCAGCGCGAACATCTGCGCAGCGCTGTACGGGAGGTCCCGGGTTTCCCTATGAACCGGCATTCAGGGCACCCGAACGCGCCAGCTTTTCTTCGCGCGCCTGCCGCATTTTCGCGAAATCCTCGCCGGCATGATAGCTGGAACGGGTCAGCGGACTCGACGCGACCAGCAGAAAGCCTTTTGCCCGGGCGACCGAAGCATAGGCGTCAAAGGCCTGCGGCTTGACGAATTCGTCGACCTTCACATGCTTGGTCGTGGGTTGCAGATATTGGCCCATGGTCAGGAAATCGACGTCGGCGCTGCGCATGTCGTCCATCACCTGATGCACTTCCAGGCGCTGTTCGCTGAGGCCGAGCATGATGCCGGACTTGGTGAAGATCGACGGATCCAGACGCTTGACCTGTTCGAGCAGGCGCAGCGAGGCATAATAGCGCGCGCCGGGACGAATCGTCGGGTAGAGCCGGGGCACCGTTTCCAGATTATGATTGTAGACGTCCGGGCGCGCCGCAACGATCGCCTCGACCGCCGCTTCCGTCTTGTTGCGGAAATCGGGGGTCAGGATCTCGATCGTGGTGTTCGGGGTGGTACGACGCAGCGCCTCAATCACCTTGACGAACTGGCTGGCCCCGCCATCGGCGAGATCATCGCGGTCGACCGAGGTTATCACGATATGCTCCAGCCCCAGCTTGGCGGCGGCGTCGGCCGTATGCTGCGGTTCCAGCGGATCGACGGGCATCGGCATGCCGGTCTTGACGTTGCAGAAGGCGCAGGCCCGGGTGCAGACGTCGCCGAGAATCATCACCGTGGCGTGTTTCTTGGTCCAGCATTCGCCGATGTTCGGACAGGCGGCTTCCTCGCACACGGTGTTGAGCTTGTGTTCGCGCATCAGGGCGCGGGTTTTTTCAAACTCGGTCCCCATTGGCGCCTTGACCCGGATCCAGTCCGGCTTGCGCAGGCGTTCGGGTGGGCTGTCGGGCGGTGCAATTCTGGTGATTTCGTTCATGCCTGCCAAATAGGGTAAGAAAACCACTCTTGCCACCCCCAAAGTCGATGATAAGAACGCAAGCATGACAAAATTCTCCGACCTGCTCGACGGCTATCGCCGCTTCCGTTCCTCCCAGTGGCAGACCCAGCGCGCGCGCTGGGACGAACTGAAGGAAGGCCAGAGTCCCAAGGTGATGATCATCGCCTGCAGTGACAGCCGCGTCGATCCGACGCAGATTTTTGATACCAACCCCGGCGAGACCTTCATCGTCCGCAACGTGGCGGCGCTGGTGCCGCCGTTCGAGACGACGCCAGGCCAGCATGGCGTCTCGGCGGCGCTGGAATTTGCCGTCCAGTTTCTCAAGGTCGACGAGGTCGTCGTCATGGGCCATGGCAGTTGCGGCGGTTGCCAGGCGGCGCTGTCCGAGCAGATGAAGGACATGCCGCACGGCAAGGGCGGCTTTATCGCCGACTGGATCACCCTGCTCGACGATGCCCGCGCCAAGGTCGCGCACGACCATGGCGACCTGAGCGGTCCCGCGGCGCAACTGGCGATGGAACATGAAGGCGTCCGCACCAGCCTGGCCAATCTGCGAACCTTCCCGTGCATTCAGGAAAAGGAAGCCAGTGGCTCGATTCGCCTGATCGGGGCCTGGTTCGCGATTGCCGAGGGCCGGCTGCACGTGCTTGACGAGGCCACCGATGCCTTTTCCGTCGTGGAGTGACCGGAATCACGGACGATCCTTTTTTCAATGACTTGAATCTTTCTCTTGAGGAAGCATGGAAATTGTTGCGCGAGGGGGCGAGCGACCGCCATTCGCCGCTGCACACCCCTTCGGTCGCAACCGTGACCGGCGACGGCGTCCCGAGCCAGCGGGTGATGGTGATGCGTGCGGTCGATCAGCCCGGCCGCCTCCTGCGGTTCAACTGCGATTCGCGCGGTTCCAAAGTCGCCGAAATATCCCGGAAACCGGCCGTGTCCGTGCTCGGCTATCACCCGCAAGCCAAGGTCCAGCTCCGCCTGTCGGGGACAGGCCGGATCCAGTCGTCGGGGCCCGAGGCGGATTCGGCCTGGGAGCAGGCCTCGCTCTATGGCCAGCGCTGCTATCTCGCCGACCCGGCCCCGGGCAGTCCGGTGGCGGCGCCGACCTCGGGCCTTGATCCCGCCATGGAAGGCGTGAAGCCGACTCCGGAGCAGGTTGCCCCTGCCCGTACCCATTTTGCCATATTGCAGATCGCTGTGGACAAGATCGAATGGCTCTATCTCGCCCATAGCGGACACAGGCGGGCGCTGTTCGAATGGAACGGGACCGCGAATCACTGGCACGGGCGCTGGCTGGTCCCCTAGCGCGCCTGGCGGCGACCGGGTCACCGTCGTGCGCGGCGCGCGATTTCCGCTTGAACACCTTCCGCTGTCGGTCCATCTACGCGCGATGAACCAGAATAATGACAATATCGCCCTGCTGATCGATTCCGACAATGCCAGCCACAACGGGATCGACCCGGTGCTGACCGCGCTGGCCGAACTCGGCACCGTCAATATCCGCCGCGCCTATGGCAACTGGCGCAAGCAGTCGCTGAAGGGCTGGGTCGACATCCTGCACAAATATGGCATCGAGCCGCAGCAGCAGTTCGACCTGACCAAGGGCAAGAATGCCACCGACATGAAGATGACGATCGACGCCATGGACCTGCTGTTCCGGGGCAATGTCGGCGGCTTCGGCATCATGTCGAGCGACAGCGACTTCATGCCGCTGGCGATGCGGATCCGGCAGGAGGGCCTGCCGGTCTACGGCTTTGGCAGCGCCAAGACGCCGGAAGGATTCAAGCAGGCGTGCAGCCGCTTCATCGACGTCGACGCGCTGATCCAGGCGGACAAGCGCAACCGCGGCGGCGGCAAGAGTGACGTCAAGGCGGCATCCCGGCCGGAAAGTTCCGGCAACGGCAATGGCGACAGCCGCGGCAAGGTCGACGACGAACTGCTCAACCTGCTGATCGACGCCTATCAGGCGACGAAACGCGACGCGGAGGGCTATGCCAGCCTCAGCGAGGTCGGCAAGATCGCCGGCAACCGGTCGAGCTTCGATGTCCGCAACTATGGTTTCTCCCGGCTGTCCGAGATGTTCGAGACGGTGCCGAATTTCCAGACCAAGCGCGACGACCACGGGCATCTGTTCGTGAAGCGGTTGCGGTAGGTTTTTTCTTCTCCCGTGCGGGAGCCTGGATTGAAGAAGCAGCGTTCCATCGTTCGAGCCTTCTCCCTTGAGGGAGAAGGACGCGCAGACTTGGCAGCTTGCTGCCTGGTCGTAGCTGGATGAGGGTGTCCTGTGCTTCGGGGTGCGGAACACCCTCATCCAAGCGCGGCTAATTCGCTACGCTCATAAGCCTCCCTATCCTTCTCCCTCACGGGAGAAGGGGCATGCGGCAACATCACAGCTCTGCGTCATTGCGAGCGCAGCGAAGCAATCCAGGGCGGCGAGCGACGCTCTGGATTGCCGCGTCGCTTCGCTCCTCGCAATGACGGCGGAAAACGGTGCCTCCCCTTTCATTGCTGCCGAGCGCAGGTCGTTCGATTTTCCTGTCAGAAAACGCAAAAGGTGACTCGCGCGCCAAAATCGCTATGTATGCCGGATGCAGACCGGAGCCCTGATTTCACTCGCCCTTTATTTCATCCTGATGCTGGCCATCGGCTTTTACGCCTGGCGCAAGTCGACCGACAGCAGCGAAGGCTATCTTCTGGGGGGCAGGAACCTCCATCCGGCGGTGGCGGCGCTGTCCGCCGGCGCTTCCGACATGTCGGGCTGGCTGCTGCTCGGCCTGCCGGGCGCGCTCTATGCGGCGGGGCTGGTCGAGGTGTGGATCGGGATCGGGCTGTTTCTCGGCGCGCTGGTCAACTGGATCGTGGTGGCGCCGCGGCTGCGCGAGCAGACCGAACGGATGGGCAACGCGCTGACCATCCCGCAATTTCTGGCCAACCGCTTTCCCGACCGGGCGCTGGCGCTGCGGGTGACCTCGGCGATCATCATCGTCCTGTTCTTCGCGGTCTATACCGCGGCCGGCCTGGTCGGCGGCGGCAAATTGTTCGAGACCAGCTTTGCCGGGCTGTTCGGCGATACCGGGATGAGCGACTATATGACCGGCATCTGGATGACCGCGGGTGTGGTTCTGGCCTATACGATGGTTGGCGGGTTTCTGGCCGTCAGCCTGACCGACTTTGTCCAGGGCTGCATCATGGTGGTGGCGCTGGTGCTGATGCCGATCGTGGTGCTGACCGACGACGGCGGGGCAAGCGCGGTGGCGGCGACGCTGGCCGCGGTCGATCCCGATTTTCTCAGCCTGACCGCGGGGATGTCGGCGATCGGCTTTCTGTCCGCGATCACCTGGGGGCTCGGCTATTTCGGGCAGCCGCACATTATCGTCCGGTTCATGGCGATCCGCTCGGTACCGCAGGTGGCGACGGCGCGCAATATCGGGATGAGCTGGATGGGCGTGGCGCTGCTCGGGGCGATCGGCGTCGGCATCACCGGCCGCGCCTATGTCGAGCGCAACGGGCCGGTGCTCGAGGATCCGGAGACGATCTTCATCCTGCTCGCCAATGCATTGTTCCATCCGCTGATCACCGGATTTCTGCTGGCGGCGCTGCTGGCCGCGATCATGAGCACGATCAGCTCGCAGTTGCTGGTCTCGTCGAGCTCGCTGACCGAGGATTTCTACCGGCTGTTCCTGCGCAAGCAGGCGAGCGAGCGGGAGCTGGTTAATGTCGGGCGGGTCGCCGTCGGTCTGGTGGCGCTGGTCGCGATCTATATCGCGCGCGATCCGGACAGCCAGGTGCTGGGGCTGGTGAGCAACGCCTGGGCCGGCTTTGGCGCCGCCTTCGGGCCGCTGATCCTGCTGTCGCTGACCTGGCCGCGGATGACCGGCACCGGCGCGGTCGCCGGGCTGGTGACCGGGGCCGGCGTGGTGATATTCTGGATTACGATGGGCTGGAACAGCAGCTTCCTGGGCGGGCCCGGGGTCTACGAGATCATTCCGGGCTTCATCGCGGCGATGGCCGCGATTGTCGGGGTCAGCCTGGCGGGCAAGGAATCGCCGACCTACCAGGCCTGATCCGCCCCGGCGCCTTCAGTCCTCGACGCTGTCCTCGATCGCGTGCATGTCGGCATCGCTGAGCCCGAAATGATGGCCGACCTCGTGGATCACGACATGGCGGATCAGTGCGTCGAGCGTGACGCCGGTCTGCGCCATCTCGGCGAGCAGCGGCCGGCGGTAGAGCGTGATCGTGTCCCCCTCCCCGCTCGGCGGCGCCCATTGCGATTTTTCCCCGATCGGTATGCCCTGATAGAGGCCGGTCAATTGATAGGGACTGGTCATTTCGAAATGGTCCAGGATCTCCAGCGCCGGCCAGTCCTCGATCCGCAGCACGATGTCGCCGAGATGCCCGGCGAACGGCGCCGGGATGGTTTCAAACACGCGCCGGGCGATGGTTTCGAAATCGGTGATGGTGGGTGGGTTGGTCATGGTCCTGATATAGGGGTTGTGCTGCTCCGGGAAAAGGGCGGGTTTGGCCTCTTGGAAGCTTGATAGCATCGGACTCTGATCCGAGAAATTATTGCACCCCTGTCCTTCTCCCCTGAGGGAGAAGGATGCGAAGACTTGGCAATTTATTGCCTAGTCGCAGCTGGATGAGGGTGTTCTGCGCTTCAGAGTTCAGAACACCCTCATCCAACGCCGCCTAATCGCTAAAGCGATAAGGCTCTGTATCCTTCTCCCTCACGGGAGAAGGCGAAGGAGGGAGCAGTGGGAGAAAAACGGCTGACCCAGCGAGCCCGCACTCTGCGCCGTGATATGACCGAGGCCGAGCGTGTGCTCTGGTCCCGTCTGCGCAACCGGCAGCTGGAAAATGTGAAATTCCTCAAACAATTTCCCATTGGCTCTTATGTCGCCGACTTTGCCGCGCGGAGTCTCAGGTTGATTATCGAACTCGATGGCGGGCAGCATAGTGAGGCCAAGGATGCCACCCGCACCCGGGTCATCGAGGAGCACGGCTATCGGGTCATCCGGTTCTGGAACAATGAAGTGATGGAGAATATCGACGGCGTGCTGGAAGTTATGATCCGGGAAATAAGAATAGCTCGCGGTGAATAGCCCCTCTCCCTCAAGGGAGAGGGTTGCGCAGACTTGGCAGCTTGCTGCCTAGTCGCAGCTGGGTGAGGGTTTACTGCTGCTAAGGATGCGCGCCAAACTACGCTCAGAACACCCTCATCCAACTCCGGCTAATGCCCCCGGACCAAGTCCGGGGTCATAAGCCTGCGTATCCTTCTCCCTCACGGGAGAAGGAGCGTATTACCTGGTCAGCTTCTTATAAGCCACCCGTGTCGGCCGATCCGCGGCATCGCCCAGACGCCGCCTTTTGTCCTCTTCATAGCTCTCGAAATTGCCTTCGAACCATTCGACATGGCTGTCGCCTTCGAACGCCAGGATATGCGTTGCCAGCCGATCGAGGAAGAAGCGGTCATGGGAGATGACCACGGCGCAGCCGGCGAAGCTTTCGAGGGCGTCTTCGAGCGCGCGGAGGGTTTCGACGTCGAGATCGTTGGTCGGTTCGTCGAGCAGCAGCACGTTGCCGCCCTCCTTCAGCATCTTGGCGAGATGGACGCGGTTGCGTTCGCCGCCGGACAGCTGGCCGACCTTCTTCTGCTGGTCGACACCCTTGAAGTTGAACGCGCCAACATAGGCGCGGGTCTGGACCTCGTTCTTGCCGAAGGTGAAGAAGTCGTGGCCGCCGGAAATTTCTTCCCAGATATTCTTGGATGCGTCGAGCGTGTCGCGGCTCTGGTCGACATAGCCGAGCTTGACCGTTTCGCCGAGTTCGAGCGAACCGCTGTCGGGGGTTTCCTGGCCGGTGATGATGCGGAACAGGGTGGTCTTGCCGGCGCCGTTGGCGCCGATGATGCCGACGATGCCGCCCGGTGGCAGCGAGAATTCGAGGTCCTCGAACAACAGCTTGTCGCCATAGGCCTTGGTCAGGCCCTTGGCCTCGATCACCTTCGATCCGAGCCGTTCGGGCGTCTGGATCAGGATCTGTGCCTTGCCGATCACGCGGTTTTCCTGCGAGGCGACGAGATCGTCGAACGACTTGATACGCGCCTTTGACTTGGTCTGCCGCGCCTTCGGACTCTGCCGCATCCACTGCAGTTCGTTTTCGATCGCCTTCTGGCGGCTCTTGTCCTCGCGTTCTTCCTGCTCCATCCGCTTGGCCTTGGCTTCCAGCCAGTTGGAATAATTGCCTTCGAACGGCAGGCCCTTGCCGCGGTCGATTTCGAGCACCCAGTTGACGACATTGTCGAGGAAGTAGCGGTCATGGGTCACGAGTATGACATTGCCGGCATAGTCGATCAGATGCTTTTCGAGCCAGGCGACGCTTTCCGCATCGAGATGGTTGGTCGGTTCGTCGAGCATGAGGATTTCCGGCTTGTCGAGCAGCAGCCGGCACAAGGCCACCCGGCGCTTCTCGCCGCCTGACAGGTCGGTCACCGGGCTGTCGCCGGGCGGGCAGCGCAAGGCCTCCATCGCGATTTCCAGCTGGTTGTCGAGGGTCCAGCCATCGACGGCATCGATCTTTTCCTGCAGCGTGCCCATTTCCTCCATCAGCGCTTCAAAATCGACGTCTTCCGGCGGATCGCCCATGATGTTCGAGATTTCGTTGAAGCGGTCGACGAGGTCGGCGACGTCGCGGACGCCGTCCATGACATTTTCCTTGACCGTCTTGCTCTCGTCGAGCTGGGGTTCCTGTGCCAGATAGCCGACGCGAATGCCCTCGCCTGCCCAGGCTTCGCCCTGAAACTCGTCATCCTGACCGGCCATGATCTTCATCAGCGTCGACTTACCGGCGCCGTTCTTGCCGATGATGGCGATCTTCGTGCCAGGCAGGAACTGCAGGTGGATATTGTCGAGCACCGGCTTGGGGGCTCCGGGGAAGGTCTTGGTCAGACCCTTCATGACATAGCTATATTGGACGGCCATAGATTCTGCTTTCTTGTCTTGTTGCGCGAGCCCTGAACCTGTCGAAGGGCGCGGTTTGCGGAACCGGCCTCGACAAGCGCAGCATTCACGGAAAATGGGGCTTGTTTGATGGTCCATGTAGCTATTCCGCCCGCCACCCGCAAGAGACCATTGGCAAAGCGCAAAAGGCGGGTTAGTCACTTGATCATGAGAAAAACATCCCAACTGCTCGCTGGCGCGACCGCGCTGTTTCTGTCCACCTCGGCCCTGGCCAATGATCATGATCCGGCCGCGCTGCAGGCCAAGGCACTGCAGGACGATATCGCCTGGGATATCACCGAGGGCCTGACGACCGAAATCGGGCCCCGCCAGGCCGGAACCGAGGCAGAAGCGCGGGCGAGAGCCTGGGCGGTTGCCAAGCTGAACCGGCTGGGCTTCAGTAATGTGCGCAACGAGCCCTATATGATGCCGACCTGGGTCCGCGGACAGGAAACGGCGGTGGTGACCAGTCCGTTTCCGCAAAAGCTGGCGGTGACCGCGCTCGGCAACAGCGCCAGCACCGGCGACAAGGGGCTGACCGCCGAGGTCGCCTATTTCCCGACCCTGCAGGACCTGATCGCGGCGCCGGACGGCAGCCTGGCTGGCAAGATCGCCTTTGTCAGTCATGCGATGAAGCCGACACAGGACGGATCGAGCTACGGTGCCTTTGGCTCCGCCCGGTTTGTCGGACCGAATATTGCCGCGAAAAAGGGCGCTGCGGCGATCGTCATCCGCTCTGCCGGAACCGATTATCATCGCAATCCGCACACCGGCAACACCAATTTCGACGAAGGCGTGACGCCGATTCCGGCGGGCGCGCTATCGATCCCCGATGCGGAAAATCTGGAGCGGATGATCGAGCGCGGCCAGCCGGTCCAGCTCAAGCTGGTGTTGACGCCGAAGAATATCGGCCAGCAGGAATCGGGCAATGTCATCGCCGAACTGCCCGGCAGCGACCCTTCGCTGGGCATGATCGTGATCGCCTGTCATCTCGACAGCTGGGACCTGGGTACCGGCGCGATCGACGACGCGTCGGGCTGCGGGATCATCACCGCGGCGGCGAAACATATCATGACGGCCGGGCAGCCGAAGCGGACCATCCGGTTGCTCTGGGCGGGCGCCGAGGAGGTCGGCATCTGGGGCGGCAAGGCCTATGGCGAGGCGCGCAAGGGCGATCATCATGCGCTGGCGATGGAATCGGATTTCGGCGCGGGCCGGATCTGGCGCGTCGAGTTCAACCTGCCGGAAGCCGCCACGCCGCTGGCGGACGAGATCGCGCAGGCGCTGCAGCCGCTCGGCATCGGACGCGGCCAGCAAAAAGCGGGCGGCGGCGCGGATGTGCAGGCGATCATCAAGAACAACAATCTGGCGATCATCGACCTGCAGCAGGACGGCAGTCGCTATTTCGACCTCCACCACACGCCCGATGACACGCTGGACAAGGTCGATCCGGAAGAATTGCGCCAGAATGTCGCGGCCTGGACCACGGTGCTGTCGATTGTCGGCAATGATGACAGCGACCTGAGCATGCCGGCCCCGGAATGAGGATCGCCGCCCTTTTTGCGCCGCTTGCGCTGATCGTAGCGGGCTGTTCGGAAACCCCTGTCGAGGAGAAGGGCGAAGAGGCGATCGCGGCGCACGAGGAGCAGATCGAGGCAGACGCGCGTACGATGGAGGAGGTCGCTGACGAGGCGGTCAGGGCGCGGGAAGCGGACATCGACGCCGAACTGGCCGCCGATGGCGTCGGCGTACCGGTGGCGGCGCCGGCAAAGGACGAAAACTAGCCCGCGGGCAATACCAGCGTAGCGCGCAAGCCTCCGCCTGCCCGGTTCTTCAGGATGATATCCCCGCCATGGTCGCGCGCGATGGCGCGAGCCAGCGTCAGGCCGAGGCCGGAACCGCCGGTTGCCCGGTTGCGCGAGGCCTCGCCGCGCAGAAATGGTTCGAACATCGATTCGATGGTCGCTTCGGGAATGCCCGGCCCGCTGTCGTCGATATGTATCATCAGCCTGTCACCGGAGTTTTCCACAGAGATATCCGCAGCCTTGCCATATAGCGTGGCGTTTCCGACCAGGTTGCGCAATGCGCGCCGAACCAGCGTCTCGCGTACCAGGGCGCGTTGCTTGTCGCCGCGCTGATAGCGGACGATGTGCCCGAGATCGGTGAATTCATCGACGACGGTTTCGATCAGCGAGCGGATGTCGACCGGCTCGGCCTGGTCCTGTGACCGTCCGAGACGGGCCAGCGAGAGAATGTCGTCCAGCATATGGTCGATATCCTCGATGCCAGCGATCATGCGCTCGCGTTCGGTGGCGTCCTCGACATTCTCGACGCGGACGCGCAGCGCCGCCAGCGGCGTCCGCAGGTCGTGACCGATCGCGCCAAGCATGACATCCTTTTCGCTGATCATCGTGCTGACGCGCGCGCCCATCGCGTTGAACGCGCGGATCAGGTCGCGGGTGTCCGGCGGGCCCTGCTCGGGCAGCGCCGGGGTTTCTCCCGGCCGGAAATCGAGGGCCGTGGCGGTCAGCGATTTCAGCGGGCGGGACACGTAGCGGCCGAGCAGGAACAGCGGGATCAGCATCAGCAGATAGATCATGACCGTCTGGAGCAAGAGCGTCCGCACCATCAGCGGCGAGCGGCCGCGAACGGTGGAGGCGATGCTGACCCATTGACCGTCGGCTTGCCGCGCGGAGATGATCACATAGCCGCGGATTGCGCGCGGTTCGAGCCGACCGCCCATCGAGCGGTTGATCGGACCCTTGCGCCATTCGCCCCGGTTGGCACCGATCAGGTGGCCGGCCATTGCCGGGTCGAGATCGCGGTTGAAGCTCGCCCGGATTTCGGAAAAACCGGTGCCCATATTGGCGAAGGCCTGACCGGCACGGCTTTCCAGCTCAGGCAGGCGCTGCATGTCATCGGTGACGGCGCTTTCGGCGCTGTATTTGAGCTGGCCCCAGCGCCGCGCCCGCATCGAGCCAGCGCGGCGAGCCGGTCGGTCGCTGGCCTGGCGCTCGAGTCCGAAGGCGATCCGGGCAACGGCACCGGTCGAGGCCTCGACCAGATTCTGGGTCTGGGCACCCCGATAGAGGAGAAAGCTGTTGATCGCCTGCGCCAGCAACAGCATCAGCGCGACGAGCAGCAACAATTGGCCGACCAGGCTGCGGGGCCACAGGCGCTTCACAGCGACAGGACCTCGCCGGCCAGCACATAGCCGCCGCCCCACACCGTCTTGATGATCTCGGGGTTTTTCGGATCCGCCTCGATCTTGCGGCGCAGGCGGCTGATCTGGTTGTCGACGGCGCGGTCGAAGGCATGGGCCTCGCGCCCCTGGGTGATGTCGAGCAGCTGATCGCGGTTGAGCACCTTGCCGGCGCGCGAAACCAGCGCCAGCAGCATCTGATATTCGCCGGTGGACAGCGAGATGGTATCGCCATCCGCGTCGACCAGGCTGCGCTTGTCGCATTTCAGCGTCCAGCCGGAAAAGCGGTAGCCGCCCTCCGAGGTGCCGACCTGCCGCGGCGCGCCCTTCTCGGCTCGGCGCAGGACCACCTTGATCCGCGCCACCAGTTCGCGCGGGCTGAACGGCTTGGTGACATAGTCGTCGGCACCGAGTTCCAGACCGATGATCCGTTCGGTTTCCTCGGTCCGGGCGCTGATGAAGATCACGGGGATCTCGGTCTTGTCGGTGACATGACGGCAAAAACTCAGGCCATCCTCGCCTGGCATCATGATGTCGAGCAGGATGATGTCGAAATCATAGGCGTTGAGCAGTGACCGGGCGACGCTGGCGTCGCTTGCCTGCTGGACCTTGTAACCCTGCTTGACGAGATAGTCCGCCAGCGGCTCGCGCAGCGAGGCTTCGTCATCGACCAGCAATATGTGAATCTTGTGCGTCATCCGTTCGCCCTATCACAGGAATTCCAAAAAGAAACGGACCGCCAGCCATCGGGAGGGAGGGGAATGGCTGACGATCCGTTCGCAAAACAGGGGATTCAGGGATTGGCCCCTATTTTTTCCACTGGGCGCGCATCGCCTTCCAGGCCGCCTGACGCTCTTCGCTGGTCAGCTTGCCGTCCTTGTTGGCATCGGCCTGGTCGAAGCGGGCGGTCGCCATCGATGTGAATTCGGCCTTGCTGATCTTCTGGTCGCCATTGCTATCGGCCTTGGCCAGCATTGCCATGCCGCGACCACCGCGGTGTCCGCGCATGCCCTTGCCTTTGCCCTTCTTTGCCATGGCTTCTTCCTGGCTCAGCGTGCCGTTGCCATCCTTGTCGCGACGCTCGAAATGGCGGGCCTCGCGGGCGGCGCGAGCGGCATCCATCTCGGCTTGCGAGACCTGGCCGTCGCCGTTGCTGTCCATCTTGGCGAAACGCTCGGCCTGCTTCGCTTCACGATCTTCCTTGGACAGGAAGCCGTCGCCGTTGACGTCCATGCGGGCGAAGCGCTGGTCGAGCGACTGGGTCAGTTCCGAGCGGCTGACCGCGCCGTCGCCATTGGTGTCGGCGCGCATGCCGCGGTCGCCGGGAGCGGCAACGGCGATGCCGCCGGCCATCAGCATGGCGGTGGCGGTGGAGAATAGGATTGTCTTTTTCATGTCTGTGTTCCTCTTGGTTCAGGCAGACGGTCTTTTTTCCGTCCTGGATGTCCTTCTAGTGGCGACTTGTCGCTGAACTTTGTCAGAACGGCCGAAAATTGTCGCAAATTGTAACGGACGGGCGCGGCGGTTCATGCGCATGACAGGCCGGGGCCGGTGCGGAGTGGCGTGGCGGGCGGGACGGGCGCGGGAATGATATTGTTCTTGTTTGCCGTCCCCTCCTGTCCGCGATCTCTGGCGGCGATGGCGTTGCGCGGGGCGAACGGCCCGACAGGAGGGGGCCGGCCGGCATTGATCTAGGCGAAATACCGGATGGCAGGCTTGTTGTCTGCCGGCAAAACGCGGGCCGGACAAGAACGCTGCCGTTCGCTGGCTGCACTGCGCATTTCGGCGGGATAGCGCGGAAATATGGGGTTGAGGCGAAACAAGAAAGCTGTGGTCTACCGGACTGGGCGGGGCTTATGTCGCTGCGCCGGTGGCGAAATTGGCGGAGCGGCCGACATGGCTGCGGCGGAACAAGAACGTCCCTGTTCTGCTGCCGGTTTCGGCTTGCGACGGGCTGCCAGGGAGGTGTTTTGAGCCGTCCCGGTATCTCGTCGCGAGCGTCGATCACGGGGGAACATGGCCAGGCGCACGCTGACGGGCGGAATCCGGAACAAGAAGCCTGCCGTCCGGGAACAGCAGCTTTGCGGTTCAGGCGGCCTGGCGACCTGCGGGGTGGCGGACGCGCTTGTCCGGGCCGAGCTGGAGGGCCATGGCGATCTGGATGGCGCGGCCCCTGCTGCCCGCCGGGTCCGGATGGAGGGATGGCAAGCCGCTCCCCAAGGGTCCCCGAAAAGCGCAGAAAACTGCGGGTAGTAGCGGTGCTGGCGTCATGATTGCGAGCCGGATGCCGGGCGTTCGTGGCGAGACAAGAGTTTTGCCATTGCCCGCAATGGGACGCGAACAGCAGAATTCTTGTTTGGCTTGGCGGTGCCGGTGCGGGTTCGTGGAAGCGCACCTGGCAGATGCCAGCGGCATTTTTGGCGGATTTGAGCCATTGTGGTTCCCGAACGCCGGGAATCGACGTCGACGGCCCTGGCCGGAGCGTCATGGCCGCATGACGTCACTATGCGCGGGCAAATGGGGGGCCGGGGGCCCTGTCCGGCGGGCTCGAGATCGTGCCGGGCGGCGGGTGAGTGGATGGAGGTCATGCCGGCTGGTGACAATCATACCGGCGGGTCTTCAATATTATATCGCAAATATTACAGATAATATCGCGAATACAACAGGTTGAAAGAGATTAATAATATTTAATCCGAATTCATTGCCTAGGGTGTTTTGAGCTGACGTATCCGCCATATTCTGACGCCAGACCAGCTCCTTAGCGGCTGTTAATCAGTTTTTAACGGAGGATATGGGGCTATTGCAGTATGATCCCTGCCCGCAATCATGTCGCGGTCTGCCTCAGCGGGCGCGCGGTCTCCGCCACTGCGCCCTGCCCTCAGGCCTCTATTAACCCAATGGAATATTGTTATAATTCATGATAGCGGTGACGAATCACGCGAAGAAAGAATCCCGATGTCGAAATTGCAGTCCGGTGAACAGGCACCGGATTATGGGTCAGATCCCCTGATTTTCAAGGAAATGGCCAATAATCTGCCGGTGCTGTGCTGGATGGCGGACAGCGATGGCTATATCACATGGTATAACGAGCGCTGGCACCGCTATTGCGGGACGACGCCCGCCGAGATGGAGGGATGGGGCTGGCAATCGGTCCATGATCCGCAGCGTCTGCCGCATGTCATGGAGGCCTGGACCGGTTCGATCGCGTCGGGAGAGGCGTTCGATATGACCTTCCCGCTGCGCGGCGCGGATGGCGTCTATCGCCCTTTCCTCACCCGCATCACGCCATATCGCGATGCCACAGGCGAGATCACCCACTGGTTCGGCATCAACATCGATGTTACGGAACAGGACGAGACCGCCAGGCGCCTGAAGATAAAAAGCTATGCGCTGGAGCGTGTTCTGGCCGAACGGCAGGCGATCCTGGACCAGCTCGGCGAAGGCGTGATCATCACCGATGCGGGAGGCGAAATCGTCTACATGAACGAACGCGCCCAGATCCTGCACGGGCAGGAACAGCTGGGCGTGTCGCCGGATGACTATACCGCGGCGTTCCAGCTGCTGACGGTGGACCGGGAGCCCTATCCGGTCAATGACCTGCCGCTGACCCGTGCCGTGCGGGACAATGTCACCACGGCCGACAGCGAATGGGTCATCCGTCGCGGGGACGGCTCGGAAATATTGGCAAAGGGCAATGCCAAGCCGGTCTATGACGACAACGGCGAGAAAATCGCGGCGGTGCTGACGATTCGCGACGTCACCAAGAACCGGGCCAACGAGCGCGCGCTAAAGGAAGCGCTCGAAGCGAAGGAAATGCTGCTTTACGAGGTCAACCACCGGGTCAAGAACAGCCTCCAACTGGTAACCTCGCTGTTGTCGCTGCAATCCGGACAGGGTTCGCCAGAGCTGCAGAAGAGCCTGGAGAATGCCCGGGCCCGGATCGGCGTCGTGGCGCGGCTGCACGGCCAGCTCTATCTTACCAGCAGCCATGACCGGATCGCCGCGGGCGCATTTCTCGAAAGCCTGGTCACGGAGACCGTCGATGCGCTGAAACCGAGTGACGGGGTGCGCTGCCACACCGACATTGTTGATGAAGTGGTTCTGCTGCTGGATCAGGCGATACCGCTGGCGATCGTGGTCAGCGAACTGGTTACCAATGCGCTGAAATATGCCTTTGACGAAAAAGCGGAAGGAACCGTCTCGTTATCAGTGCGTAGAATGGATGATGGAAAGATCAGGATCGAGATTGCGGACGACGGCCACGGGTTGCCTTCCGGCTTTGATCCGGCCGCTTCGTCCGGCTTGGGAATGCGCGTTTCCTACGCGCTCGTCCAGCAATTGAGAGGGGAATTGACCTTCTCCTCGTCGGATCAGGGCACGATCTTCTCGATCATGTTTGAACCGATGCCGTTAAAGGCGGAACAGTAAATTGAGTTGGTGTAATACTATGCGTGTCCTGATTGTAGAAGACGAGTTTCTGGTTGCGATGGAAATGGAATCCATCCTCAAAAGCAATGGAATTGCGGTTTCCGGATGTGCCAGCAACATATCCGAAGCGCAGCGAATCGTCCGCGAACAGGAGTGCAATTTTGCCCTCGTCGACATCAATCTAGCAGACGGTGACAGCGGTCTTTCGCTATCGCAATGGCTGGCGGAACAGAAGATACCCTCGCTTCACGTCAGCGGCAATTGCCCGGCTGACCGGGACGCCACGGCAGCGGTAGGATGCCTCAGAAAGCCATTCAGCCCGCACGATCTTATCGGATCGCTCAAAGCCGTACAGGCCGTGCTCGTCGATACGCCTCCCAAGACCCTGCCTTCCGGCCTAGCGCTGTTTTAATCTTAATCAGTCAACGCACGTGAGCCGCCGAACCGCTGTTGCGGTGGTCGGCCGCAGGGTACTGCCAAAGAATGGCAGCTTGTCCTCAACCAGGAATGATCGACCGGACCACAGAGGCAATCTGCGACTGGCGGTTGCAACCCATTTTCGAAGTGATCTGCTTGAGCTGAGTGCGAATGGTTGACAGGGACACCTGACGCGCCTCCGCAAGCTCCTGCAGCGACCTATCGCCACCAATGCCGGCAGCAATTTCGGCTTCGGCAGGGGTAAGTCCAAACAGGCTCGACAATCTTTGCACGAGAACCTTGTCGGGCGGGCGATTCACCCTGAGAAGAAGCATCGCGGCGCGCGTCCCGTTGGGCAGCTTGAGTGGCGATACGGTCGCAATCGCCGGACGGCCGTCGTGATAACCCAATATTATCGCGTCCGCACTCGGCGAGCTTCCTGCCGCTGACGCCAATGCGATTCTCAGCTGCTTTGTCGCCGTTCCCACTGCCTCGATCCGACCATGGGAATGGACGAGCAGCCGATTCTGCCGGATGTAATTTTCCGCGGCAGCATTCATCTGGAGAACGCGGCCTTCTCCGGATACCAAAAGGGCGGCATCTGCCATGGCGTCGATCATGCCCTGCAGAGTCAGGTTTTCACGCTCGAAAGAGGAGAAGCGACCCTGAATTGAAAGCATTCTCCGCAGATGAACGGCATAGTCATCGAGGGCTGCGACATTCGATTCTTCGAAACGATCCTGTGATAGGCCACGATGGACAACCGCCATTCCTGTCCCCCAGGCCGTCTGTATCCGAACACCGACCCCGCGACATGTATCGTCGCCGGACGACCGGATAAAATCATTATAATAGGCTGATTTCTGGTAGGTTTCCAAGGACACGAGATTTTCCATATCCATCGCTGAATTGACGGGCTGGCGCGTCTCTGCAGCCTTGATCCACGGGTCGACCGGAGCGAATTCGGTCGCATAGGCCATCAGTTGCTGATCGGAAAAATAGCCGCAATGCGTAAGCACCTGCATGGATCCGTCATTATGTTGCCACTGGACAAGAGCGGAGCGACCGCCGAGCGCTTCTGCCAAGCGCCGGGGCAATCCTGCCAGGCTTTCGGAATCCAGTGCCGCATCGTAAATTTCTTCGGTACAAAAACCGCGATTTTCCATGAATGCCCCCCTGCATGGTTCATCGGTCGGTACACAAACCGCACAGGGTTCCTGCCTGCTAATAGAGACAGTATCCGGATCAGACTGCGCATCACCCGCCTACCCCAAATGGGGGATGCGAATCGAGATAAAAGCTTTAAAGTCAGGTCACTAGAAGTCAATTAAGCCATTCCCGAAACAGGAAGATACCAGAGCAGCCGCGGCGATTTGTCGCGCGCGATTGCTGTGGCGTGGGACGTTTCGGGAGCGGATTGGTCAGGCTGACGGTCAATATCTTCGGGCAATTTTATACTTCAAGGGACAGATTTTGATGAGCGTGACGGGCATCACGGGTGATGAGCCAGAAGGTGCCGCATTGAAGATCTGCAATTGGGGCCTTCGCTTTATCTAACGAACGCGCGGAACAAAGCGCAATTTGGGGAAAAATTATGAAAAAAATGAATCTGATCGCAGTCGCTGTTCCAGCGTTGCTGCTCGCTGGTTGTGCAACCATGCCTGCCATGCAGAATGTTGCGACCGTCACGGATCCGGTCGCCAGAGAAGCGGCATAACCCAGGCAAACCGCTCCGCGATTGCATCTCGCTGCCCCCTGTCCGGCTTCCATTTTTTCTGGATGAACAGCGCCTGGAGGGTCGGCTTGATAATTTCGCTAAATTTCAAGCTGCTGGGGTTTAGATATTCGTTTCCACAACCGATTTTAGCAGCAGCTTGCCCTGGCGAAGGATCGATCGTTTCTTTCTCGCTCAGCTGCTGCAAAACAAGCGATACAATATCATCATCGAGGAGAGCCATAACACCCCGTCCGGATGTTTTTATAACGGGATGATCGAGCAATGCCGCTCGATCGTGCGCCTCTGCAAATCCGCGCAACTTTTGGTAGCGCGCATCGCCAAGGATTGTCTGGTTGTGAGATATACCGAGTTCATCCAGTGCATCTATTGCATCAGACAAGCTGACGCTCATTGGCGTAACCATGATCTCAAGTGTTTTGATCAACCGCATAAAATCGGCATCTGACCAGCTATCGTCAATTACGGATTCGACGATTTCTGCTTCAATCCCTATTGCATCATGCGGCACCTGCCGGAGGATCCGGTAAGCTGCTGCCATTATTTTATGCAGAGATGGTGGAGTTAAGGTGCTTCCTATTGGAGAATCTTTATGAGCGGTCGCGTGCGCCAGTTCTTCTTTGAGAGCATTTTTGAAGATTGCTTCGCGCTCTTCGATCGTCAATGTGCCGCGCTGGAAATTTGATTGCATGTCCATTTCTGTCTCATCCCATATCACGGCAAGCCGGCTGGCAAGACGGCGCGCCTCGCCTGGATCCGCTGTGCCCAGTGTTATGCTTATAGGACGTATGGACAGTTTTGATTCACAACGCCGACGAAAATGATATCTCGCGCCCTTTCGGATCAGATAGGTCTGCTTACGCATCTCCCCGTCCTGCATAATGAACGCGACCAGTGAACGCACCAAACACGGGGTATTGGATGTGTGAGAAGCTATGGAATACGTCATCGCGAGGCCGCCTTAAAAGTAGCGGTTTTCTGCGGCTAATTGAAAAATGTGGAGCGGGTGAAGGGAATCGAACCCTCGTCGTAAGCTTGGAAGGCTTCTGCTCTACCATTGAGCTACACCCGCATGTCCGGCATCGACCGGATGGGCCGCTATTGCCACCGCTTTTGCGGCTCGTCAATCAGGAAAGGTCGCGGCCGGGCGTGTTGTGCTGTTCAAGCCATGTCGCGACATCCTGCTGCTCGGCATCGCTCATGTGCAGACCCAGCTTCGAGCGCCGCCATAGGATATCTTCGGCGCTACGGGCGAATTCATGTTCGATCAGCCAGCCTATCTCGATTTCATGGAGACCGGCGCCAAAGCACCGGCCGAGGTCGGCAAGATTTCGTGCCCCGTCCAGCATGATCGCCGTGTCGGTGCCGTAGGCGCGGACCAGGCGATGGATGAGCGGGCGATCGAGAAACGTCCACCGGCCCGCATATTCGTCGACCAGCGCCGCGAAGCCGCCGGGCGCAAAATCACCGCCCGGCAGATGCGCGTCCCTGGTCCAGTCGTCGCCGTCGATGGCGAGCGCGTCGGACAAGGTCCGCATCGCCTGCAGCGCCAGCACCCGATAGGTGGTGATCTTGCCGCCGAAGATCGACAGCACCGGGGCACCCTTATCATGGTCATAGTCGAAGACGAAGTCGCGGGTGACGGTGGCGGCGCTGCGGCTGTGGTCGTCGAACAGCGGGCGGACGCCGGAATAGGTCCATTCGACATCGTCCGGGGTGACGGCCACATCGAAATATTCGCTAGCGGCGTCGCACAGATAGCGGATTTCGCCGTCGCTGATCCGTGCGTCGCCTTCGGCATAGCTCCTCGGCTCGTCGGTGGTGCCGATCAGGGTATGATCGCCTTCGTAGGGGATGGCGAAGATGATCCGGCCGTCGCGGTTCTGGAAGATATAGCTGTGGTCGCCCTCATATTTGCGCTTCACGACGATATGGCTGCCCTTGACCAGGCGCAGCTTGGCCGCGTTGCTGCTGCGGTCATAGAGGGCCGTCACCGGGTCGACCCAGGGGCCGGCGGCGTTGACCAGCACCCTCGCCTGCTCGGTCTGCTGCCGGCCATGCTGGCGGATGTGCAGGTCCCAGTGGGCGTCGGCGCGGTCCAGCCCGGTGCATTCGGCGCGGGTCCGGATATCGGCCCCGCGGATGGCGGCGTCGCGGGCGGTCAGCGAGACGAGGCGGGCATCCTCGACCCAGCAATCGGAATAGGCGAAGCCCTTTTTCAGCCGCTTCTGCAGCGGGTCGCCGCGCGGATCGCCTAGCAGATCGACGCTCTTGGTGCCGGGCAGGATATCGCGCCCCCCGAGATGATCGTAGAGGAACAGGCCGAGCCGCAGCAGCCAGGCCGGGCGCATGCCCTCGTCCACCGGCAACACGAAGCGCATCGGCCAGATGATATGCGGGGCGGCGCGCAGCAGCACCTCGCGCTCCTTGAGCGCCTTGCGCACGAGATTGAACTCATAATGCTCGAGATAGCGCAGGCCGCCGTGGACCAGCTTGGTGCTGGCGGAAGAGGTGTGGGAAGCGAGGTCGTCGCGCTCGACCAGCAGGACCTTGAGCCCCCTGCCCGCCGCATCGCGCGCAATTCCGACGCCATTGATGCCGCCGCCGATTATCGCCAGATCATACATGGCCGCTGTCATAAGCCGTCCGGCGATTTGCGCAATGCTGCAATGCAATATAAATGGCTTTCGCTTGCCTTTTCGAAGCGAGCTTTTAGCGTGACTTGCAGGAAACAGGCGGGGCGGGAGCAGGACCATGGCGCAGAATATACTGGTGATCGACGAGGGCACGACCTCCACCCGCGCGATGCTGTTCGACCGGCACGGCAAGCTGCACGGATCGCAGCAGGAAGCCTTGCGGCAATATTATCCGGCCCCGGGGCTGGTCGAGCATGATGCCGCGGAAATCTGGGACAAGACCCTGCGGTGCTGCCAGAAAATGATCGAAAAGGCCGGCGGTGCCGACAAGATCGCGGCGATCGGGATCACCAACCAGCGCGAGACGGTGGTGGCCTGGGACAAGCGCAATGGCGAACCGCTGGCCAAGGCGATTGTCTGGCAGGACCGGCGAACGGCGGCCAAATGTGAGGCCCTGAAAGCGGATGGGCTGGAGCCGATGGTGCAGGCCAAGACCGGATTGCTGCTCGACCCCTATTTTTCCGGCAGCAAGATCGGCTGGATGCTGGAAAATTGTCCCGAAGTTCGCGCGGCCGGCGACAATCTGGCGTTCGGCACGATTGAATCCTACCTGATCTACCGGCTAACCGGCGGCCAGCATGTCACCGACGCCAGCAATGCCAGCCGAACGATGCTGATGGCGCTCGATGCCGAGGACTGGGACGACGAGCTGCTGGTGCTGTTCGATATACCAAGAACGACCCTGCCGGCCATCGTCGATTGCGCCGGAGCGCTGGGCGAGACGGCCGCCGGCCTATTTGGCAGCGCCATTCCGATCTCCGGTTCTGCCGGAGACCAGCAGGCGGCCACCCTCGGCCAGGCCTGCCTGTCGGTCGGGGAAACGAAGGCGACCTTCGGCACCGGTGCCTTCATCCTGACCAATAGCGGCGAGACAGCACCCCGGTCGGAGAACCGGTTGCTCGCGACCGTGCTCTATCAGCATGCCGGCAAGCGCGTCTATGCGCTGGAGGGGTCGGTGTTCGTGGCCGGCAGCCTGATGCAATGGCTGCGCGACGATATCGGCCTGCTGGAATTTGCAGGCGAGAGCGAGGAACTGGCGCGCTCGGTCGATGACAATGGCGGCGTCTATCTGGTCCCCGCCCTTTCGGGCCTAGGGGCACCCCACTGGCGCGCCGAGGCGACGGCGAGCATTCTCGGGCTCAGCTTTTCGTCGAAGAAGGCGCATATCGCCCGGGCGGCGCTGGAATCCATGGCCTATCAGTGCCAAGATCTGAAGACCGCCTTTTCCGCCGACGGCATCGACTGGCAGAAACTGCGGATCGATGGCGGCATGGTGGCCAATGACTGGATGGTGCAGGATCTGGCCAATATCCTGGATATCCCCGTCGAACGGCCGGAATTTTTCGAGACCACGGCTCTCGGCGCGGCGATGCTGGCGGCGGTGGGAGCCGGTATCTATCCGTCGCTCGAGGCGGCGTCGGTGATGCTGTCCGAACTGGATGCCTATCATCCGGACATCGATCCCGAGGTCAGGTCCGCAAGACTGGCGGGGTGGAAGGCCGCCATCGACTCCGTCCTTTCCCGCTAGAGCACGGCCAGACGAAAAAAAGCCCGCGAGAGGCGGGCTTTTCAATTCGCTGAAAACAGGCAAGCCGGACTAGGCGGCCTTCTTTTTCTTCTCGGCCTTCACGTCGGCCCAGATCGTCCGGTAGGACAGATAGGCTAGGATCGTCGCGATCAGCAGGAAGGCGAGTACAGCCCAGCCAGCCTGATGCCGTTCTTCCAGTTTCGGCTCCGCGGTCCAGATCAGGAAGGCGGATACGTCCTTGGCCATCTGGTCGATGCTGGCCTTTGTGCCATCGGAGTAGGCTACCTGGTCGTCCACTGCCAACGGCGGCGCCATCGCCAGGTTCAGGTTAGCAAAATAGGGGTTATAGTGCAGCCCCGGACCAGGCTGGCTGGCTTCGGGGAGGTCGGCTGGCGGATTGGTATAGCCGGTCAGCAGCGAGTAGACATAGGGTGCGCCACCTTCGCGCGCCTTGGTCATCAACGAGAGATCCGGCGGGATCGCGTTGTTGTTGGCAGCGCGGGCAGCAATATCGTTGGCGAACGGCTTCGGGAACTTGTCCGCAGCCAAGCCGGGCCGCGTGGTCATTTCGCCGGTATTGGGGTCGGCATCGGGAACGCCGATTGGCCAGTTGGCAGCAATCGCCTTTACCTCGTCCTCGTTATAGCCGATTTCTTCCAGATTGCGGAAAGCAACCAGCCGGATCGAATGGCAGGCGGCACAAACTTCCTTGTAGACCTGGAAGCCGCGCTGCAGCTGCTGGCGGTCGAACTTGCCGAGCGGGCCGTCAGACGTAAACGACACGTCCTTGGGTTCCTCGTGGAACGCATATTCCACCGGTTTCACCGGAGGGTTGGTGGCATATTCAACCGCGCCCATTCCGAATGAGATCAGGAGCCAGCCCGAAAAGAACAGGCCAATCAAGATTCCGATAATTCTTACCATTACGACGGGTCCCTAATTCTTAGCTGGCAGTTGTTAGTGGCTTGCCGGTCACGGATTCCGTGATGCTGTTCGGCAGCGGCTCTGGTTTTTCCAACCGCGACAGCAGGGGCAAGATGATGAGGAAATGCGCAAAATAGTAGGCCGACGCCACCTGGCTGATCATCACGAACGGCTCCTCAGCCGGCGCGCCGCCGCAATATCCGAGGATCAGGACGTCAAGAACCAGGATGCCGAAGAAGATCTTGAACTTGGGGCGGAACAGACCCGAGCGGACCGGTGACTTGTCGAGCCAAGGCAGGAAGAACCAGACCAGGATCGCCGAGAACATCGCCAGCACGCCGAGCAGTTTTGCCGGAACGAAGAAGAAGTCGACGGTGAAGGCGCGCAGGATCGCGTACCAGGGCCAGAAATACCATTCCGGAACGATATGGGCCGGGGTCGAAAGCGGGTTGGCGGGAATATAATTGTCCGCGTGGCCGAGTGCGTTTGGCAGGAAGAACATCATTGCGGTGAAGAAGATCAGCGCAACGCCCAGCGTCCAGCCATCCTTGGCGGTGTAATAGGGGTGGAAGGGAACGGTGTCCTGTGGGCCCTTTACGTCCACGCCGGTTGGGTTGTTTGAACCCGGGATATGCAGCGCCCAGATGTGCATGATGATCACGCCGGCAATCACGAACGGCAGCAGATAGTGAAGCGAGAAGAAACGGTTCAAAGCCGCGTTGTCAGGAGCAAAGCCGCCGAGCAGCAGTTCCTGGATCGGCTTGCCGACCAGCGGGATTGCCTCGAACAGGCCGGTAATGACCTTGGCGCCCCAGAAGCTCATCTGGCCCCATGGCAGCACATAGCCCATGAACGCGGTTGCCATGGCGAGCAGATAAATGACCACGCCGAGCAGCCAGATCATTTCGCGTGGCGCCTTGTAGGAGCCATAAAACAGGCCGCGGCCGATATGAAGATAGATGGCGATGAAGAAGAAGCTTGCGCCATTGGCATGGGCATAACGGATCATCCAGCCGCTGTTGACGTCGCGCATGATATGCTCGACCGAGTCAAAGGCAATATTGGCGTTGGCGGCATAATGCATCGCCAAGATGATACCGGTAACGATCTGCACGACCAGGAAGATGCCGGCCAGCGAACCGAAGTTCCACATGTAGTTCAGATTGCGCGGGGTAGGATAACCGGCACCGAGGCTGTTGTAGACGAGACGCGGGACGGGAAGTTTTTCGTCCATCCAGCGGCCAAATTCGGTGGTTGGCGCATATTGGTTTGCCCAAGGAAAGCTCATATTCTTCTGCCCTTTAGCCGATTTTCACGACGGTATCTGATAGAAATTCATATTCCGGAACATCGAGGTTCCGAGGCGCCGGGCCCTTGCGGATCCGGGCTGCCGTATCATAATGCGAACCGTGGCAAGGGCAGAAATAACCGCCGAACTCGCCCTTGTTCTCGCCTTCGGCCGCGCCGAGCGGAACACAGCCAAGATGGGTGCAGACGCCCATGGTGATCAGCCAGTTTTCTTTCCCGATGGCAGTGCGTTCCGCCAGGGTCTGCGGGTCGCGCAGGGCGGCAGCATCGACCGCATTGGCTTCGCTGATTTCCTTGTCGGTGAGGTTGCGGACAAATACCGGCTGCTTGCGCCACAGGATCTTGATCGCCTGACCGCGCTCGATCGCCGCAACATCGACATCAACCGATGCGAGCGCGAGCACGTCGGCGCTGGGATTCATCTGGTTGACCAGCGGGAAGACCGTTGCCACCGCCCCTGCACCAGCGAAGCTCACCGCCGCGATATTGATAAAGTCCCGGCGGCGAACGCCGCTTTCTTCTGCGACTGCCGTTTCAGCTGTTTCAACCGTTGCCATGCAAACAAGCCCTATAGAATAGTTAGACCCCTGCACTGCCCGGATGTTCTGAACTGCTTGCCAACAGCCTGAACGGGCAGTGATTTGCGCGCCTGATAGCCGCGAAGGACAGGGTTTGCCAACAGGGAATTTTCGATTGACCAAACATTCACTTCCCGCGCATGGTGACGAGCCCATGAGGATAGCATTGTATCAACCCGAGATAGCGGGAAATTTAGGAACGATATTAAGGACTTGTGCCTGTCTGGATGTCGAAGTTGATATCATCGAACCGTGCGGATTTCCGTTCAGCGACCGCAGTCTGAAACGCGCGGGGATGGATTATTTCGAGCATGTTCGCTATACCCGTCACGCCGACTGGGATGCGTTTCGTGCAACCTGCGATTCCCGCAAGGCGCGGATCATCCTGCTGTCCAGCAAGGCCGATCAGCCACATTATGGATTCGGCTATCGGGCCGACGATATCCTGCTGTTCGGCTCGGAGGGATCAGGAGTTCCCCTTACTGTACATAACCAGTGCGATGGCAGAATCACCATCCCCATGAGGCCCGGCATGCGCAGCTTGAATCTCGCGGTTTCCGCTGGCATGGCCCTGGGCGAGGCGCTTAGACAGACAGGACAATTTCCAGAATGACGAAAATATTGGACGACCAGCAGCAGACCGCCCAGACATGGTTCCAGCAAATGCGCGACGACATCTGCGCTGAATTCGAGGCGATCGAGACGGAAGCGGGCAGCGAAGCCAGGTTCGACTATATCCCCTGGGATCGCGAGAATCCGGATGGCAGCCCTGGCGGCGGCGGCGTCCAGGGCCTGATGAAGGGCAAGATATTCGAGAAGGTCGGCGTCAACATCTCCACCGTCGACGGCACGTTTAGCGAGGAATTCCGGGCGCAGATCAACGGCGCTGCCGAGGATCCCCGGTTTTTCGCGACCGGGATCAGTCTGGTCGCGCACATGGCCAACCCGCATGTCCCGAACGTCCATATGAACACCCGGTTCCTGTGCACGACCAAGCGATGGTTCGGCGGCGGTGCGGATCTCAACCCGGCGCTGCCCTATGACGAAGACACCGAGGCGTTTCACGCCCGCTTCCGTTCGGCCTGCGCGCCGCACAACCCGGAATATTATCCCCGGTTCAAGAAATGGGCGGATGACTATTTCTATATTCCGCATCGCAAGGTGCACCGGGGTGTCGGTGGAATCTTCTATGATCATCTCGAACTCGACAAGGAATCCGACTTTGATCGCCATTTTGCCTTCACCCAGGACGTCGGGCGGGCGTTTCTGGACATATTCCCGCAGCTCGTCCGCAAGCGGATGGCCACCGAATGGAGCGCGGAAGACAAGCAGCAGCAGCTGGAATGGCGCGGCCGCTACGCCGAGTTCAATCTGGTCTATGACCGGGGCACGACCTTCGGCCTGAAAACCGGAGGCAATGTCGACGCGATCCTGATGAGCCTGCCGCCCGAGGCCAAATGGGTCTAGGCCGCCCGGAGATGTCGGTGGAGGATGTGCCCAAGGGGAAGGTCGCGACGATCATCACCCATCTGGAAATGCGGGAGAGGCCGCAGCTGCCGGACACCCGCTGCGATTTGGAGCTTACCCGCTGGCGCGATCCGTCAACCGCGGAATATCGAGCCCTGTTCCGGCAAGTCGGCGAACCGTGGCTGTGGATTTCGCGGCTGCTGATGGCGGAGGAGGAGCTTCAGGCGATCCTGGAGCATCCTGCCGTCGAGATATCGGTCGTCCGGGACAAGCAGCAGCCGGCCGGATTTATCGAACTCGACTTTCGGGTGCCGGGCGAATGCGAGATCGCCTTTTTCGGACTGGTGCCGGAGCAGAACGGCAAGGGCCGGGGGCGCTGGCTGATGGCCGAGGCCCTGAAAATGGCCTGGCGCGACGGGGTCGAGCGCGTGTGGCTGCACACCTGCACCCAGGACTCGCCGCGTGCCCTGCCCTTCTACCAGCGGTGCGGTTTTCGCATTTTCCGGCAGCAAAGCGGCCAGATGGACGATCCGCGCCTTTCCGGTCACCTGCCGCGGACCGCCGCCCCGCATATCCCGATACTCAGCTGAAGACGTTGCTGACGTCGCTATTCTTGCCGGTGAGCGCGATATAGAGCGAAACGATCACCGCAATCAGCACCAGCTGAAACGCCGTGCCGGTAAACGATGCGACGAGATTCTCGATAAACGGCCAACCCGCTCCGCCGGTGGCGAGGCCGGTGATGACACCGGTTACCGTTTCCAGCACGCCGATGGTGATGATCCCGACAATGCCGATCATCAGCAGGAACAGCAGGATGGCGAAGCCGTTGCCCCTGGTCAGCGACCAGCTGTTGCGGAGCAGATCCACCACGTTCCGTTCGCCTTCATCGGCGATCAGCGCCGGCACCAGAATCAGCCGGCTGGTGATATAGAAGCCGGGGATCACAAACAGCAGGAAGCCCGGCAAGGCGACCAGCCCGCTCAACAGCTGGGCCAGCAGATAGACGAGAAACAGTTTCAGCGCCGCGGTCAGATCCTCGGCGACGGTAGAATGGCGGGACGGGGCCAGGGCAAAGTAAATGGCGAGGCTGCCGAAGCTCATCACCAGATTGGACGCCAGAATCGCGATCGCATTGTCGTTGAAATAGGCGGAATAGACGGCCAGCACGGCATTGCCGTCCTCGTCGCCGGTGAGAACCGGCGGGGTGACGAACTGGGCGAACAGCAGCGTCGGCAGAAAGACGAATACGCCGGCGATCGCGATAACGGCTTCCTTGTTGGCCAGAAGCAGGGCCATCGCGCGATTCCAGCTTTGCATGTAGTTCAGCTTCATATTTTCGGTTCCGGATCGGTTTCTGTCCCGCAAGCCCTTGCCACCCGGCCGGCAAAAGTGCACGAAATTTCTATGAACAGTCCGAATGACATCGAATGGCGAATTTCCAACGGGCAGGTCGCCTATCCAGAAGCGCTGGCCGAGATGGAACGGCGCAATGCGGCGGTTCAGGGCGGCGAGGCGAAGGAGCTGATCTGGCTGCTCGAGCACCCGCCGCTCTATACCGCCGGCACCAGCTCCGATCCTGCGGAACTGCTCAGCCGGGACTTTCCGGTCTATGAGACGGGGCGCGGCGGTCGGCATACCTATCATGGTCCCGGGCAACGCGTCGGCTATGTCATCCTCAACCTCCGCAAGCGCAATGCCGACGTCCGCGGATTTGTCCATGCCCTGGAAGACTGGGTGATCGCGGCGCTCGCCGAATTTGGCGTGGCCGGGCGCGCAGTGGACGGGCGGGTCGGCATCTGGTGCGACACGCCGAGCGGGCAGGAGGCAAAGATCGGCGCGATCGGCATCCGGATCCGCAAATGGGTGACGATGCACGGTTTTTCGGTCAACATCGATCCGAACCTCAGCCATTTTGGCGGCATCATCCCCTGCGGCATCAGCGAATATCCGGTGACCAGCCTGGCGCAGATGGGGATCGCGGCGACGCTGGCGCAATTTGACGAAGCGTTGCAAAAAACCGCCGGGCATTTCCTGAAAGCGATTGATCCCGATCCGGCGGGGTCTATGTAGGTCCGATCCGACCGTGACGAGAAGAGGACAAGACATGATCAAATTTTCCACAATCGCCGCCGCCGCGCTGATCGCCTCTAGCGTTGCCGGCTGTTCCGGAAACGAAGCCCCGGATTCCGAAGACGTGACCGAGACCCGCATGGATGACGTCGATGTCATCGATGGCACGATCAGCGACGACATGGTCGATGTCGACACGATCCAGCAGACCGATCCCACCGGGACCGAAGAAGCGGAAAAGGCAGATGCCGAGAAGGAAGCTGGTGGGGGCGAAGCCGCCGAGCCGGCAGAACCACCGGCGGAATAACCGGTCAGGCGAGCCCGAGAATCTTGTGAGTCTGTAGTGACAGGCGCCATTTCGGATGGGCCTGGACAAAGCCGATGGCGGATTCGAGATGCGCCTGGCTGGCGGCCTGATCGCTGATCGCATCCTTGGGCTGCAGCAGCAAATGGGCGAAGTCCCAGCCCTGCATGGCCTGCCAGTCGCTGCCGTCCTGTGGCCAGACCAGCTTGAGCTCGTCCCCGGATCGCTGGACAGTTTCGCTCCGCGCCTTGGGGCTGATGCAGATCCAGTCGATCGCGCGGGGCACGGCCAGCGTCCCGTTGGATTCGATGGCAATGAAAAAGCCCTGGTCGTGCAGCGCCTGGATCAGCGCCTCGTCGACCTGCAGCATCGGCTCGCCGCCGGTCAGCACCACGAAGCGGGACTCCCGGTCGCCGGCCCAGACGGTGGCGGCTGCCTCGGCCAGAGCGGCAGCGGTCCGGAAGCGGCCACCCCCCTCGCCATCCATGCCGATAAAGTCGGTATCGCAAAACCGGCATATCGCGGTGGAGCGGTCCCGTTCCAGCCCGGACCAGAGATTGCAGCCGGCGAAGCGGACAAATACCGCGCGTCGGCCCGCGTGCACCCCCTCCCCCTGCAGGGTCAGGAACATCTCCTTGACCGCGTAGCTCATGGGATCGCGTAGGGCGTCGGGTCGGTAATACCCGCCTCGGCAAAGCCCTTCTGCCGCAGCCGGCAGCTGTCGCAGAGACCGCAGGCCAGTTCGCCGTCGACCGGATCGTAACAGGACCAGCTCCATGCAGGATCGAGTCCGAGGCGGATGGCCTCTTTGGCAATGTCGGCCTTGGTCATGTCCTGCAAGGGCGTGCGGATCCGAAATCCGCTGCCCTGATCGCCGGCCTTGGTCGCAAGATCAGCCAGCCGTTCGAAGCCCTGGATGAATTCCGGGCGGCAATCCGGATAGCCGGAATAGTCGAGCGCATTGACGCCGATGAATATGTCGCGCGCGTCCCTCGCCTCGGCCAGCCCCAGGGTCAGGGACAGAAAGATCAGATTGCGGGCGGGCACGTAGGTCACCGGAATATCGTCGCCGACACCGGTCTTGGGGACGTCGATGTCGTCCGTCAGCGCCGAACCGCCGAAACGGCTGAGGTCGAGCGGCAATATGATATGCTCGGCGACATCAAGACGGGCGGCGATCCTCGCGGCAGACTGCAGCTCGACCTTGTGCCGCTGGTTGTAGTCGATGGTCAGCGCGATCAGCCGATAGCCCTGCTCCGCGGCGATTGCCGCGGACACCATGGAGTCCAGCCCGCCGGACAATAAGATGATCGCTGATCGTGATTCGGATGTCATGGTGCGTCCCGCTAATCGCGTTCGAGCCACGGCGCAAGTTTTGCGGCTATGTCAGGCCTAGCAGCTGCCCGTCCGGCGACCTTCCATCTGCAGAGAAAATGGCGCGTTGTTGCGAATTCCCTGCGTCGAGATCTGGATGAGGCTGCTCGACTCCTTCTTGATCTCGGTGACGCCCTGGCCACTGCGGCCACATTTGTAGCTGACCCGCAACTTATTCGGGCTATTTTCAATGACGTAGCGCGTGCACGCGGAACCGCCGTGCTGGATTTGCAGCAAAAGCTCGGGATTGCCCAGACATATCTTTTGGCCCGGCTCGTTGGCGCCGCGTTCACGCAGCGTCCATTCGCCAGACGACAGTCCGTTCAGCAGCAGCATCCCGGGAGTCTGTGCCGGGGCGGCAATCGCAAATCCCGACAGGACTGCGGCCGTTGCGCTGACAAATTTGATCAGTTTCAAGCCTTTCATTGATGGGTCCTGTCTCGTTGGTGGCCGGAATGGCAGTGTGAGAATAACTTCTAGTCTTGAATGATGGCGATTATTGTCGCCAAATGCGGCAATCGATAGGAAATATTCGACGTTTTCGCCGATCTGCCCCATTTCCAACAGAATTCAATTGTTGAGGCTGGTGCCTGTAATCGTGAACGTCTTGCTGCAAAAGGCGCAGTCAATGGCGATATTTCCGTCTTCGTTGACCATATCTTCCTTGTCTTCCTTCGGGAAGCGGGCGATCACGTCCCGAATATGGTCTTCATTACATCGGCATCCCTTAACGCACGGTTTACCGCTCAGAACCCTCACTTCGTCGCTCTCGCTGAACAGCCGCCACAATATGTCTTCCAGCGGCAACGCACTGTCCGTCAGCTCCTCTGGAGTGATGGTGCCGCCCATGATCTCGACATGTTCCCATTCCGGATGATCCAGCTGGACATGCAGCCGTTCCCGGCCCTGCTCACCCTCGGGAAGATGCTGGACGAGCAGGCCACCCGCCGAAATGCCGCCGGCAGACTGCTCGATGGCAACCCGGATCAGCGTGGGAATCTGTTCCGACTGGAAGAAATAATTCTGGACCGCTTCGGCCAGGCTGGCGCCTTCCAGCGGCACGATGCCCTGATTGCGGCCGCGCGGGGCCGGCTGGTCAAAGGTAATGGCGAGATATCCCTTGCCGAACAGCGCCATAAGACTGGGGGCAACGGGCTGGGACAGCAGCCGCTCGCGATCGAAATCGACATAGCCGCGCAGCGCCCCGTCCCGATAGTCGCAGGCAAGCAGATTGATGACCCCTGCTTCGGTCTGGGCCTGCAGGGTAAGCTGCGAGCCTTCGTCCTTCAAGAGCGCGCCGAGCATCGCGGTAAGGCAGACCGCTTCCGCCAGTATCTCGCGGATGAGCGGAGGGTAATCATGCGATGCCAGGATATCGTCGAGCGCGGGGCCCAGACGAACGACGCGGCCGCGGCAATGCTTCCCGGGAATGGCAAAGGACATGATGCTGTCGGTCAGGGAGACGTCCACCATCAGATCTGGCCGAAACACCAGCGCAGCACGGATTTCTGAGCATGGATCCGGTTCTCGGCCTCGTCCCAGATGACCGACTGCGGACCATCGATTACCGATGGCATGACTTCTTCGCCGCGATGGGCGGGCAGGCAATGGAGGAACAGCGCATCGGGTTTCGCCTGTTCCATCAACGTATCGTTGACCTGATAGGGCATCATGGCCGCCAGCTTGTTGTGGACATGCTCCTGACCCATCGACACCCAGGTGTCGGTGACAACGACATCGGCTCCGGCGACCGCTTCATTCTCGTCGCGATGGACCGAAATCCCAGCGCCACCAGCCTGGGCCGTGCGGATGAAGTCAGGGTCGGGATCATAACCCTGAGGACAGCCAATGCGCACGTTGAATTTCATCAGGCCCGCTGCTTCGACCAACGAATTGAGAACATTGTTGCCATCGCCGAGCCAGGCAACCTGAAGCCCGGGAAGCGACTTGCCATGCTCGACCAGGGTGAGCAGGTCTGCGACAATCTGGCAGGGATGGGACAGGTCGGTCAGCCCGTTGATCACGGGTACCGTGGCATTTGCAGCCATTTCCTCTATTTTCGCATGATCGTCGGTGCGGATCATGATCGCGTCGACCATCCGGGACAGCACCTGCGCGGTGTCGGCAACCGTTTCGCCCCGGCCCAGTTGCATCGACCCGCTGTCCATTACGATACTGGCCCCGCCTAGCTGGCGAATCCCGATATCGAAGGATACGCGGGTGCGGGTGCTGCTCTTGTCAAAGATCATTGCCAGCACGTGATCGGCCAGCGGTCGGTCGGCATCGGGTCTGGCCTTGGGCCAGTCGAGCCGTGCCGCCTTCCGGTCGATCGCGTCGGCGATCATCGCGGCGATCGCATCTCCGCCGGCATCGGCGAGATTGAGAAAATGCCGGGTCATGACGCGGGCGCCTGATAATCGGCAGCGCCGGCCGACAGCTTTTCGATGAAGGTGGCGATATGGCTGTCGTCGATATTCAGCGGCGGCAGCACCCGCAGCGTATTGTCTCCGGCGGCAACGGTCAGCAGGCCGCGGTTGTCGCGCAGATGGGCGACGAAGGACCGGGTTTCCTGGGTCATCATCAGGCCGAGCATCAGGCCCTTGCCGCGGACGCCGATGAAGAGGTCGGGATAATTTCCGATGAACTGCTCGATCGCCGCGCGCAGCTTGTCGCCAGTGTCGCGGACTTGCTCGAGAAACTCATCGTTGGCGACCACATCCCAGACGGCGCTGCCAGCGGCCATCGCCAGCGGGTTGCCGCCATAGGTGGAACCGTGAGTGCCGGGCACCATGCCGCGTGCGGCTTCCTCGGTTGCCAGACACGCGCCGAGCGGGAAGCCGCCGCCGATGCCCTTTGCCGAGGCCATGACGTCTGGCTTCACGCCGTAAAGTTCATGCGCATAGAGCGCGCCGGTGCGGGCGACGCCGCACTGCACCTCGTCAAGGACAAGCAGGATGCCATGCTCGTCGGCCAGTTCGCGCAGTCCCTGCATGAATTCCTGCGACGCAGGCCGTACGCCGCCTTCGCCCTGGATCGGTTCGACCAGAAATGCCGCTGTCTTGTCGCTGATCGCGGCCTTCGCGCCCGCGAGATCGTCGAAATCGACATATTTGAATCCGGCGAGCAGCGGCGAGAAGCCGTGGTGCATCTTTTCCTGGTTGGAGGCGGAAATCGTCGCCATCGTCCGCCCGTGGAACGCATTTTTGAAGGTGATGATCTCGAAGCGGTCGCTGCCGGCGGACTGGTGATAGGCGCGCGCGGTCTTGATCGCGCATTCCACCGCTTCGGCTCCGCTATTGGTGAAGAAGACAGTATCCGCGAAGGTGGTGTCGACCAGCCGCTGGGCAAAGCTCTCGCCCTGCGGGCTGCCGTAGAGATTGGAGACGTGCATCAGGGTTGCTGCCTGCTCCTGGATCGCCTTGGTCAGATGCGGATGGCCGTGCCCGAGAAGGTTGACGGCGATGCCGCTGGCGAAGTCCAGCGCCCGCGATCCGTCTTCCGAAATCAGCCAGGCGCCCTCGCCTCGCACCGGACGAAAACCACAACGCGGATAAACGGGCATCAATGGTGTAATCGTCATGGTCGGCTTCCTTTCGCGGAAAACAGAAAAGGCGACCCGAGTGGCCGCCTCTTGAATGGAGGCTTCTTATATGCGGGATGATCAGGGTGGTCAATCATGCTGAATTTCCAGTCGATTCTGCCCTTCTCGACGGGAACTGATTGACCGAGTTGGTCACAGAGACAGGGTAAATTCGTTTATTCAGGGGCAGAATTGGGCTATAAGCACCGCAGGTGACTGACCGCAGAAATTTGCACCACAAAGGAGAAATTCAGATGGACATGAAAACAACCGGATCCCCCGAAGGTTGCCCGATGGGCTTTGATGGCGAGGTACGCTCGCTGCTCGGACGCACCAACCGCGACTGGTGGCCTGACCAGTTGCAGCTCAATATCCTGACCCAGGGCGGCGCCTCCCCCGACCCGATGGGCCCTGACTTCGATTATGCCAAGGCGTTCAATGAACTCGACTATCAGGCGCTCAAGGAAGATCTGAAAGCGCTGATGACCGACAGCCAGCCATGGTGGCCCGCCGACTATGGCCATTATGGACCGTTCTTCATCCGCATGGCCTGGCACGCAGCCGGCACCTATCGCACCGGCGACGGACGCGGCGGCGCTTCCAGCGGACAGCAGCGCTTCGCGCCGCTCAACAGCTGGCCCGACAATGGCAATCTCGACAAGGCCCGTCGTCTGCTCTGGCCGATCAAGAAGAAATATGGCGAGCATATCAGCTGGGCCGATTTGTTCGTGCTTACCGGCAATGTCGCCATCGAGTCGATGGGCGGGCCGGTGTTTGGTTTCGGCGGAGGACGCAAGGACGTCTACGAGCCGGAAAATGATGTCTACTGGGGATCCGAAGAGCAGTGGGTGAATGAAGGCGTGCCGACGCGGATCAATCCCGACGAAGGCAAGGCAATGGAAAACCCGCTGGCGGCGATCCAGATGGGCCTGATCTACGTCAATCCCGAAGGACCCGGCGGTAATCCGCACGATCCGGAAGGCATGGCGCGCGACATGAAGGAAACGTTCCTGCGCATGGCGATGAACGACGAGGAAACGGTGGCACTGACCGCCGGCGGGCACGCGTTTGGCAAATGCCACGGCGCCGCCCCGTCCGACAGCTTCGGCCAGGCACCAGAAGGCGAATCCCTGCACCGCATGGGCTTTGGCTGGCTGACCGATCCGGAAGAGATCGGCCAGGGCCATATCACCACCTCCGGCATCGAGGGCGCGTGGACGCCCAACCCGACGCAATGGGGTGGCGACTATTTCCGGCTGTTGTTCAAATATGAATATGAGCTGGTGCAGAGTCCCGCGGGAGCCAGCCAGTGGACCCCGATCAACCCGGATGAAGCGGACATGGCACCGGACGCGCGGGATCCGGGCAAGAAGGTTCCGACAATCATGACCACCGCCGACATGGCGTTGAAGCGTGATCCGGACTATCGCAAGATATCCGAACGCTTCCGCGACGATCAGGCGGCGCTCGACGATGCCTTCGCCCGCGCATGGTTCAAGCTGACCCATCGCGACATGGGGCCCAAGGTTCGCTATCTCGGCCCCGAGGTTCCGGAAGAAGACCTGATCTGGCAGGATCCGGTTCCCGCCGGCAAGCAGGCCTCGGACGGCGATGTCTCTGCTTTCAAATCGAAGATACTGGACAGCGGTCTTTCGGTGGCAGAGCTGGTCAAGGCGGCATGGGCGTCGGCTTCCACCTATCGCAAGAGCGACCATCGCGGCGGGGCCAATGGGGCCCGGGTGCGGCTCGCGCCGCAGAAGGACTGGAAGGTCAACGATCCGGAAGAGCTTGCCAGGGTGCTGGCGAAGATCGACGAGTTGCGCGGGTCGCTGTCAATGGCCGACGCGATCGTCATTGCCGGCAGCGCTGCCGTGGAAAAGGCCGCGACGGACGCAGGCTTCGAGGTCAGCGTTCCGGTGACCACCGGTCGCGGCGACGCCACCGAGGAACAGACCGATGCCGAAAGCTTCGAGCCGCTTGAGCCCTTTGCCGACGGCTTCCGTAACTATCTGCAAACAAAGGCGAGCGTGAAGACCGAGGACATGCTGGTTGATCGCGCCAGCCTGCTCGGCCTGTCGATTCCCGAGATGACGGTATTGGTCGGCGGAATGCGGGCGCTGGGTGCGGTCAGCACGCATGCCGAGCATGGCAACCGCATCGGCGTCTTGACGGACAGGCCCGGGCAGCTGACCAACGACTTTTTCGTCAACCTGCTGCACATGGGCACGGTCTGGGATGTGGTGGACGAAAGCGGCGACGAGGAATTTGTCGGCAAATGCCGCCTGAAGGGCGAGGAGAAATGGCGCGCGACGCGCACCGATCTGGTCTTCGGATCCAATTCGCAGCTGCGCGCCGTGGCCGAGGTCTATGCCGAGGATGGTCACGAACGCAAGTTCGTCGACGATTTCATCGCGGCCTGGACCAAGGTCATGAATGCCGGACGGTTCGATCTCGCCGCCTGACCGCTGGCCATTATAATTTGCGCAGGAACGGCCCGCAGGAGAAATTCGGCGGGCCGTTTTCGTGGCGAAATCGGGCCATGTCTAGGACAGCGCGGCCCTGGCCTTTTCCCAGTTCTGGCCGTCAAATCTCGTGATTCGGGGATCGAGGCCATGGCCATCATCCAGACAATTATAGTTCACGCTCCAGCTGTCGGGGTGGGATCGCGGCTGATAGAAGCTTTTGACGCCGCAGTGGCGGCAGAACAGATGCTCGGCCTGGCCGCTGCCAAAGCGATAGCGCGTCAGATAATCACCGCCCTGCACCAGCGTAAAATCCACGTGGTCCATGATCAGGTGCAGGAAGCCGGTCCGCCGGCAGATCGAGCAATTGCAGTCCAGCAGTTCGGGTGCGTCGACCGCCTCCGCCCGGAAGCGCACGGCACCGCAATGACAGCCGCCCTTGACGATGACCTTCACTCTGCCTCCACCCGCACGCTGCCTTGCGGCACGCGCCGCCGAAAGGTCAGTGATTGCGGCGTGATGAACCCGGAGCGGTTGATCCGGATGCGGACGATGCCCTGCCATCTCGGATCCTGCAACCTGGCCTGATAGTCCACGGCATCTCGCTGGGGCACGTAAATCCGGTCGCGGACCAGGCCATCGGCGCCTTCTTCGCTCCAAGGGTTGGGCTTTGCCACGGCATCGCAGCGGCCTGGCGAAGAACGGCCCGGCCGGAGGACTGCCACCCGGTCGACCCTGGGTGCGGTGCCGATGAGGCACAGGCTGGCTCGGGTGCCGGGCCAGGAGGAGATATTGCCCTCGACCGGGGTCGGCCAATCGTAGCGAAACTGTACATAATGCCCGCGCAGCAGGTCACGCGGATCATAGCCGGTGACCGGGACGTTCCACTCGGTTCCTTCCCGCGATTCCGCCTCTGTCCATATCCACGTCAGGCAAAGCCCGGCCAGCGGCAGAGCCAGCGCAAGGGGAAGGACAAGGCGGCGATAGCCGGTCATGGTTCGCCGTCCGGTTCGACTGGATCAGCGGTTGCCGACCTGGCGGGCGCAAAAGCGCGGGAAAAGCGATAGGCGACGACAGAAATGCCGATGGTGATCACCCCGGCCACGATCAGCCCGAGGCCGCTGTTCAGCAGGTTGGATGCCAGTTCCAGGCTCAGCGCGATAAGGCGCAGCGCAATGATCGCGACAACCACCTGGAAGACGTTCCGCCAGCCGGAATAGATCGCGCTCCAGCCAATCGCGGCCCAGAAGGCCATGAACAATATCGCCCCTGCCAGGGGTTCCGTAAACGGGCCGATGCTGCCGAGAAAATTCGCGCAGGCGGCAGCCGCCAGAATGGCTGTGATACTGGTCCCGGTGGCGGAGCGGTCGAGACGGTAAGCGGCCGATGCCGCGGCCGCCCATATCACTAGTTGCATGATCGCGATTTTTCCGGCGTCGGCTTGCGCACCGAACGGGTTACCGTTCGACACGCCGTCGGCGATCAGCTTCAGCGAAACGCCGGCGACAAATGAGGCCAGCGCAAATTGCCCGATCTGCGTCCAGAACGGCTCGCGCGAACTGTTTCCGCGACAAGCCAGGGCGGAAAGCAGCGCGACCAGGGGGATGCTGGTGACCAACGCGATATACAGGGATGGCGGAGCGTCACCCTGTTCGGCCAACCAGCCCCAATGGGCAATCGCCGTGCCGAGCAGCGCGACGACCCACAGCAGCGAGATCAGCCAGCCCCTTCCCGCGAGCAGCAACAGCGGGGAAAACAGCACCAGCCAGATTGCCATTGGCTGCCAGATCGGCGAGCTGGTCTGGTAGACCTGGCCGAGATGGCCGAAAAACGTGGCGCCGAGAATGGCGAGGATGAACAGCAGCACATCCTTGAGATAGAGGCCGAGAAAACCGTTGTGCGGGCGGAGGACGAAAATGGCCGCCGAAATCGCTGCGATCGTCAGGATGTGGACCGCGAGGCGAACGGTTCCGGGAATGGCGTCCCAGTTGGCCGCGACCAGCGAGATGATGCCGAGACCGATCGCCAGGGTGCCAAGACCGATCAGCGACCACAGGCCGAGGGGCCGGGACTGGTCGGCCTCATAGGCGCGCAGGCGCTCGGCTGTATCGGAATCGATCAGCCCCGCATTCACCCAGTGGTTTATTTTCCTGTCAGACAAATGCGCATCCCGGTTGGAGCAGAAAAGCTACGCGAGACCGGCGCGCATGGCAAGCGCTGCACGGGCAGCGTCGATCCCCGATCGAGTGGCCTAGGCCCGCACCTCGGTGGTGTGAATGTCGATCCGGTTTTCCAGCGTCCTGTGAACCGGACATTTCTCGGCGATCTCGATCAGTTTCCGGCGCTGCTCGGCGGTCAGGTCCCCCTCCATGATGATCGACCGGTCGATCACGTCGATGCGGTTGTCCTCGTTGTTGCAGGTGCGGCAGTCCTCGACATGTTCGCGGCTATGCTCGAGCAGGATATGCACGCCGGTCAGCGGAATGCCCTTGCGATCGGCGTACATTTTCATGGTCATCGACGTGCAGCTGCCGAGAGCCGCCAGCAGCAGGTCATAGGGCGAAGGACCGCTGTCCGTGCCGCCGAACGATTCCGGTTCGTCGGCAAGGAACATGTGCTTGCCGACCCGCACCGTCTGCTGGAACTTGCCCGATGCGGTTTCGACAGAGACGAGCGACGGGTTGGTGGCCATGTCTATTCGACCGTGACCGATTTCGCGAGATTGCGCGGCTGGTCGACATCGGTGCCCTTGGCCACCGCGACATGATAGGCGAGCAGCTGCACCGGCACGGCATAGACCAGCGGCGCGATCAGCGGATGCACCTTGGGCATTTCGATGGTCGCCACGCAGCCGTCGCTGGCTTCGGCCAGCCCCTCGGCATCGGAGATCAGAACGACCTTGCCGCCCCGCGCCATCACTTCCTGCATGTTGGAGACCGTCTTTTCGAAAAGCGGACCCGACGGTGCCAGCACGATCACCGGAACGGCATCGTCGATCAGGGCGATCGGCCCATGCTTCATCTCGCCCGAGGCATAGCCCTCGGCGTGGATATAGCTGATTTCCTTAAGCTTCAGCGCCCCTTCCAGGGCCAGCGGATAATCCGGTCCGCGCCCGAGATAGAGCACATCGCGGGCCGGGGCGATGAGATGCGCCATCGCGGCAATATCGTCGTCATGGGCGAGCGCCGCATTGAGCGCAGCCGGGGCTTCGGTCAGATGCTTGACCACTTCGCGTTCCTCGTCGCGGGTCATCCTGCCCTTGACCACCGCGAGATGGGCGGCAAGCGCCGCGAGAACGGCGAGCTGGCAGGAAAAGGCCTTGGTCGAGGCAACCCCGATTTCCGGTCCGGCGTGGGTCGGCAGCAAGAGATCGGCTTCGCGAGCCATGCTGCTGGTCGGAACGTTGACAACCACGCCAATCTTCTGGCCGTTTTCCTTGCTGTGCCGCAGCGCGGCCAGGGTATCAGCGGTTTCCCCCGACTGGGAGATGAACAGGGCAAGCCCGCCGGGCTCGAGTACCGGATCGCGATAGCGGAATTCCGAGGCGAAATCGAGATCGACCGGCACCCGGGCAAAGCTTTCGAACCAGTATTTCGCGACCATGCCGGCATAATAGCTGGTGCCGCAAGCGACGATCGTGACGCGCTTGATGTCACGCAGGTCAAAATCCATTTGCGGTAGGGCCACCTGCTGTTCGAGCGGCCGGATATAGCTGCGCAGAGTCTGGGCAACCACGGTCGGCTGCTCGAAGATCTCCTTCTGCATGAAATGCCGATAATTGCCCTTTTCAATCGTTGCTGCCGAGACGCCGGACGTCGTGGTTTCCCGCTCGACCGGGTTGTTGTCCTGATCAAAAATGGTTGCGCCCGCACGGCTGATGACCACCCAGTCCCCTTCCTCCAGATAGGCGATTTTCTGTGTAAGGGGGGCAAGCGCAAGGGCATCGGAGCCAAGATAGGTTTCGCCGTCGCCATAGCCGACGACCAGGGGCGATCCGAGCCGTGCGCCGATCAGCAGGTCGGGATGCGAGCGGAAGGCGATGGCCAACGCAAAGGCGCCCCGCAATAGCGGCAGCACTGCCTGCACGGCGGCTTCGGGCGATTTGCCAGCCTCGATCTGCTCGCTGACCAGATGCGCGACCACCTCGGTATCGGTCTCGCTTTCAAACGTTCTCCCGCGGGCGCTGAGCTGTTCGCGGAGGCTCCGGAAATTCTCGATGATGCCATTGTGGACAAGGGCGACTTCGCCGGTGGCATGCGGGTGCGCGTTGCTCGTGGTCGGTGCGCCGTGGGTGGCCCAGCGGGTGTGGGCGATGCCGATATTTCCCGGCGCATCGTCCTCTTTGAGCACTGCCACCAGATTGGCAAGCTTGCCCTCGGCGCGGCGGCGGACCAGCTGCCCGTCGTGGACGGTGCAGACTCCGGCGCTGTCATAGCCCCGATATTCCATGCGCTTGAGCCCATCGACCAGTCGGTCCGAGACCGGTTCCCTGCCAACTATTCCAATGATTCCGCACATGATTTTCAGGTCTTTCGATTCTATAGTAAAACGGTTAGGCGCGTTGCCGGCAGATTGGCAAGGTTGCCCTCGCTATTCCGGACAATCGGGATGGGATCATTCATCCGGAATTCCGTCAATAGTCGAGTGGGATGATATCGCCGGCCTTCTCGGCATAGCGTTCGGCCTTGTCATAGCTGATCGGCACGACAGCGGGGTCGTCGCAGCGGTGCCGGGCGACCACGTCTTCTCCCTTGCGCACGAAAACGCCGTCTTCCATCGCCGGATCATTTGGTTCGCCGGCGGTGAAATTGGTGCGGATGACCCGGCTGTAGACGACATATTGATTGTCGCCCCGCCGGAATTGCAACTGGGCCTCACCGCCACCCGAATAGGGGACGGAGGCAAAGGCCAGCCGGTCGGCGCTGTCGGTGTTCGGCCAGCTGAGTTCGGGTTTCTGCCCCGCCGCGCCGTAGCGATATTGCGCGACCGTGACGCCTACGGGGTTCTTGACCCCGCAGACCGACGCAATCTTCCGGTTTTCGAGCTGGCAGGAAAACACGACGTCCTCCTGAGCGGTGCATAATCCGGTGCCCGCAGGCGCGGCAGCGCCGTCCTTCTGCGGACCCGGTGCGGCCGGTGATACTGACGCCAACTGCTTTGAAGCGGGAGCAAGCTCGGCGTCGGAGCGCGCCGGATCGGGGGCCGGTTGACTGTCACATCCTGTCAGCAGCAGGGCCGCTGCTGTGGCCGCACCGAGCGCAAACTTGGGGGTCATGTCCGTTTCTCCCCGGCTTTCTTTTTCTGCATGGCCTCGCGAAATTTCTTTGCCCACCCCGGCTTCGCCTTCTGGTCCGCCCGGACCAGCGCAAGATCGTCAGCTGCGACATCCCTGGTCAGCGTGGCACCGGCGCCTACAATCGCGCCATCCCCGATGGTGACGGGCGCGACAAGGGCGCTGTTCGATCCAATGAACGCGCCCTTGCCAATCACCGTCTTGTGCTTGAAATAGCCGTCATAATTGCAGGTGATGGTGCCCGCGCCGATATTGGCCCCCTCGCCCACCTCGGCGTCGCCGAGATAGGTCAGATGATTGGCCTTTGCGCCCTTGCCCAAGATGGTTTTCTTCATCTCGACGAAGTTGCCGACCTTCGAACCCTCTTCCATCACCGCGCCGGGACGCAGCCGGGCGAACGGGCCAACCTTGACGTCCGCGCCGATGGTAGCACCCTCGATATGGCTGTGGCCATGGATGGTGGTGCCGCTGGCAATGGAGACGCCGGGGCCGAAAATCACGTTGGGTTCTATCACAACGTCTGAAGCAATTTCCGTATCATGCGAAAACCAGACGGTCCCGGGCGCAATCAGGCTGACACCAGCGGCCATCGCCCGGTCGCGGCGTCGGGCCTGCCATTCGCCCTCGACGGCGGCCAACTCGGCCCGACTGTTGACTCCAGCAACCTCGGCCGGATCATCGACCTCGATCACCGCGCTTTTCTGACCCGGCAACATGACGATGTCGGGCAGATAATATTCGCCGGCGGCATTGTCGTTGCTGATCTGGTCGAGCAGGATGAACAGGTCGGTCGAGCGCGCCGCCATCAGGCCGCTGTTGCACAAAGTGACCTGGCGTTCGGCATCGCTGGCGTCCTTATATTCGACCATTTTCTCGATTTCGCCCTGCTCGTCGGCGATGATCCGGCCATAGGCGCCAGCGTTGTCGGGGCGGAAACCGAGGATGACGGCGCGCGGATCGCTGCCGTTGTTGAGCCGAAAGATCATGTCGCGCATGGTGTCAGCGCTGACCATCGGAACATCGCCATAAAGGATCAGCACATCGCCGGCGAAGCCTTTCAGCGCGTCATGCGCCTGGGCCACGGCGTGACCGGTGCCGAGCTGGTCATCCTGCACCGCGATCGCCACGTTGCGGCCCGCGACGCTGGCCTCGATCTGCTCCCGGCGCGCGCCGACGACGACGACGGTGCGTTCGACACCGATCGAATCGACGGTGTCGAGCAAATGGTGCAGCATCGGCTTGCCGGCGATCGGGTGCAGCACCTTGTGCGTCTCCGACTTCATCCTGGTGCCCTGTCCGGCGGCCAGGATGATTGCGGCGAGCGGGCGATCTGTCATCGGGTTACTCCAGAACAAATTGGGTCATTCGGGCCGTGGTCCGGCCATTTGCAGCGGCTAATGCCATGCGAAGCGCGCCGAGGCCAGCCTGTTTGTCGGCGCGCGGCACGCATCATTTTGCCGCTTTGCTGCCTTTGCGCCATTTGGTCCACAAATGCCGGGCCAGCATGAGCGGCGGCATCCGCAGCCAGTGGGAGCGGACGTAGAAGGCAAAGCGGGTGAGCTTGCGGGTTTCCCGGCCGAAGCCGTCGCGCGCGAGCATCCGCCGGGCATAAAGATAATCGGCAAATTCGGTCTGGCCGGCCCGATATTTGTAGACCGGTGTATGGTAGAGGCGTGCCGCAAGCCGCAACGCGCGCTCCATTTCGCGAACCAGACCATGGGTTTTGGCGCGCACGGCCAGCTCCGTCCAGAATTCCTCGTCGGCTTCGGAAAATTCCCGGATCAGCCGGTCGATGTCCCACAGGTTGCGCAATCCGCCTGCGAGGTCGCCGTCAGCAAACAGGTGCGCGATCGAATGCAGGACCATGTCGGTCGGGGCCATGACGTGCAGGCCGCTGTCCAGCGCAACGGCATTGTTGAGCATCGCCTGCGCATCCGGGTCCGGGCGCGCCGTCAGCGGCAATATCGTGTGATGCACGTCGATCATCCGGTCCCGCTCCCGGTGGATCATCGGCGGCAGTTCATGCATATGCTGGCGATAATATTCGTCGTCATAGGGGTCGGGCTTGACCCATTCCCATCCGGCATCGAGCAAAGCCGTCTCGACGGCGGGCAGGTCGTCGCGGTCCACCATGATATCCAAATCGCCGATGCTTCGCCCCACGCCGGCGGAGAGATTCGCTGCAACATAGGCGGTGCCTTTCATCAGCACGATCTTGCCCGGATAGCCGGCCAGTGCACGGCGAGCGCAATCGGCTTCCCACAGGGCTTGCCGGCGGGCCAGGTCGTGGGCACCGACCGCGTCCTGCAGAACCGCGCGCACCCGATCCGGAACCGCGACATACTGCAGCCGGTGGGCCAGCGCTCCGATCAGCGATTCGGCGCGGGCGATGCTGATCAGTTCGGACCACTGGTGGCTTGCCAGCGTCGCGACGCTGGCCGGATCACGCAGTGCATCAACCAATATCCGCGCATCGTGCATCATGGCGCCTCGCTCCAGAGGGCCTGGATCAGCTCTTCCGCCTGTTCGGTGGACTGGTAATCCATCGCCTTGACCGGAACCGTGCCGACAAATCGCGTCAGCGCACGAAAGCCGGGCTCGCCCAGCGCAACATAATTGGTCGAGGCCTGAGTCAGTCGCACGAATATTTCGGACTGTCCCATGTCCCGCAAGGCAGGTGCGTAACCGAAGCGGGGAAACAGCAGCAGCGCCGGGCGGGCGGACTGGTCCATCCGTTCGATCGCGCCCAGAGGCGGTACCAGATGGCGGATATCGCCCTTGGGCGTCTGCTTCATATCCGGACCGAAACGGTCGGCGGATACAACCGCCTGCATGGCGGCAATCGCCTGATTCTTAAGGCTGATCAGACGGGGAAAGGGAAATATGTCGCCGGTATCAAGGCTGAGCAGGGCAAATTCGTCACCCATGAAGCGCCATCCGCGTTCCGCCAGCATCGCGGACAGGGTCGACTTGCCCGATCCCGACAGGCCGGTCATGACCAGTGCCCTGCCGTCCTTTTCGACGCTGCTGGCATGGAGCAGGAGATGCCGGCGCCAGCCGAGCGCCATTTGCAGGTTCATCCCCATCTCGGCGGCCAGTAGTCCCTGCGCGAGTGGCAGCGGCGCGGCGTCGGGCAGCCAGAAATCGCCACCAATATGGACGGAGGGACGGATATGGCGGCGCCAGGGCTTTTCCGGTTCCAGCCGCACCGTGAAGTCGACGATGTCGTCCGGTGGTGCCGGATATTGCGCATATAGCGCGGCCAGTTGATCGAGCGGCTGCTGCCAGGCGGACGCGATCCGGAAGGCCGCCGGTCCGATTTTCAGCGAGATCTGATTCAGGCCGGGCATCATCCCGTGATCCTCGAGACCAGTCCCAGCGCGGACAATTCTTCCAGCCGCGCGAGGACAATGGTCTCCGTGTCGGTCGCCAGCTCGACATCATATTCGGTCGCGAGGAATGCAGCAATTTCGGGTGCCGACATCGCGCGGTCTGCCATCACGTCCAGGATCGCTGGGGCAGGATCCGCGAGCATATGGGTGATCCCGGAGGTGCGATGAAACAGCAAGGTCATGCTGTCCAGCTCGTGCCAGATCAGATCATCCGCGGCAGCGGCCCGATATTTAGGGGTCATGGCATATTACCTGCGATTCTGGTCCGACATGCCGGCCTGATAGCAGGGAAATGTTAAAATAGGCTGGTAATATCAGCGCGGCATTTGCAGCGAGGCGTAGCAGGTAAAGCCGCTCTGCCCCGCCTGCAGACGCCGGATGTAGTTGACATAGGCCTGGGACTGATCGGGCGCGGTGCCCGGCAGCGTCCGTCCGTTCATCGCCCGACGCACCTCCTCGCCGGTGAAGTTGCGACCGGCAGGCGGAAACGCGCCCGGTGTGTCCGCCGAGACAATCGAACCGTCCGCGCCAATATAGCCACCGGCGGCGTTGTTGCTGGGAACCGGGATTTCGCAATTGAGCACGGAGCCCGCGGTTTGCGCCAAGGCCGGCTTGATGCTGACCACCGCCGAAGCGGTTATGGCGCCCATCATCAGCGCGCGACGGCGGGTTACCACGCCGGATGCCTGCGGGCCAGCGGCTGCCGATTCCGGTTGAATTTGGTCTGTCATCAAGCTCGGGTCCGTGGTTTTCCTAGTTTCAGTTTTCGACGCATAAGCAGAAATCTCGCAAAAAGCGAGCAATCAGTCGCCGCCGGAAGAAGGCGTCTCCTATCGGGACATAGACATGAAAATTGTTAACATCGCCTATACGCGGTGCTGGTTGGTGCAGCGTCCGGCAATATTCCGTTTGCCGATCCGGCCCGGGTCCGCCTAAATGCCGCCCATGAATATGTCAGAATCGGCCAGATGACCGCGATTTCCCCCCTTCGGCTGCTGGTTGCGCTAGCATTCCTGGTCGGTGGCGCAATTCTCGCCGGACAAATGTCGCAGCCCGGCCAGCAGTTTATCGTGATCATCGCGAGCGGCGCCATCGCCCTGTTCACGGCGCTACAGGACCCCCCTGCCCCTCCCTTGCCCGATCCCGCGACGCTGGAACGCCAGCGCAAGCAGATATTGTATCAGGGACGGTCCGAGGCCTATCAGGATGTCATCGATCCGCTGACCGATCCGATATTGCTGGTGCGCAATGCCAAGGTGGCCGCTGCGAATCCGGCTGCTGCAAAAGTGCTCGGCAACCATATTGTCGGCGAGGATGTGCGGATTGCCATTCGCCATCCGGCTGCGGCCGACCGTCTCTCCAACCCCGAGGCGCGGCACACCGGCGAGCCGATCCTGCTGGTGGGGGTCGGGAGCACCGACCAGCGCTGGGAGCTGCGGATCAATACGCTGCAAGACGGTCTGAAGCTGGTCCAGCTTTCGGATCGCAGCAGCCGCTATGCCGCCGAGCGCATGCGCACCGATTTCGTCGCCAATGCCAGTCACGAGCTGCGAACGCCGCTGGCTGCGATCAAGGGCTTTCTCGAAACACTGGAGGATCCGGAGGCCGGCAAGGACGACGCGACCCGCGCCCGCTTCCTGAAGATCATGTACACCGAAGCCGATCGCATGCAGCGCCTGGTCGAGGACCTGATGTCGCTTTCCCGGATCGAAGCGGAAAAGTTCGAACTGCCGTCCGAGCAGATCGACCTCAGCGAACTGGTCACCGAAGCGAGAGACTTTTACATCAACAGCCGCGGCAAGAAGGAAACCGAGATCGTGGTCAATCAGCCGGTCAATATCCCGCTGATCCGGGGGGACCGGGCGCAATTGTCGCAGGTCGTGAACAATTTGCTCAGCAACGCATTCAAATATGGCAAGAAGGGTACGCCGGTCACGATAGATCTGGCGCCGAACAGAACCGGGACGATGCTTTGTCTGGCGATCCGGGACCAGGGCGACGGCATTGCCTCCGAACATATTCCCCGCCTGACCGAACGCTTCTACCGGGTGGACAAGGGGCGCAGCAAGTCGATCGGCGGGACGGGCCTCGGCCTGTCGATCGTCAAGCATATTTCCGAACGGCACGGCGGGCGCATGGAGATTGCCAGCGAAGTCGGCGTCGGCACGACCGTGTCGATCCTGCTGCCGATCGCAAGCAATTCTCTTGCCGGGGAAGATAGCCAGAATGCTCCGGTCTAGAGGCCCGATCCCGGTCGCCCTGCCGGCCGGGTACCGCAACTTCCGGCCTCGTCACATATCTGTAACATATCTGTAATGATCAGGACATTGCCTCTGCCTAGAAGCCACCGCATCGAGCCTGTTAAACGGGACCATGGCAGCTCTTGCCACGGACCCAACGCAGAGAAACTGGGGATTTTTTCATGACAGCACGACTCGCAATATTTGCGACCGCCTGCCTTGTCCTGTCCGCCTGCCAGGATCAGGCTTCCGGGGGCCAGGGTGGCACCAGAAGCGAGATCCGTATCGTCGGTTCGTCAACCGTTTTCCCCTTTGCGAAAGCCGTGGCCGAACAGTTCAGCATCAACGGTTCCAATCCCTCTCCCATTCTCGAGTCGACCGGCACCGGCGCCGGGATGAACCTGTTCTGCTCCGGTGTCGGTGCCGATACACCCGATATCGAGAATGCGTCGCGCCGGATAAAGGCTTCCGAACTGGAATTGTGCCAGAGCAATGGCGTCAACGATGTGGTCGAGGTGCAGATCGGCATCGATGGAATTGCCGTTGCCCAGGCCAATGAAGGGCCGTCCTATTCCCTGACCCCGGTGCAGATTTACCGGGCGATTGCTGAGCGGCCGTTCGGCAAGGAGAACAACGCCCGGAAATGGTCGGACATCGACGCCGCGCTGCCGGACCTTCCGATCAGCGTCTACGGCCCGCCATCCACATCGGGGACGCGCGATGCGCTCACCGAGCTGATCATGGAAGTCGGCTGTCTCACCGATCCGGCTATCAAGGTGCTGAAGGACAGCGACAAGGCCCTGTTTGACGCGGTGTGCCACGAAATCAGGGCCGACGGCGCCTATATCGACGCGGGCGAGAATGACAATCTCATCGTCCAGAAGCTGAAGGCCAATCCCAACAGCGTCGGCATTTTCGGCTTCAGCTTTCTCGAGGAAAATCTCGACAGCGTGCGCGGCATCCCGGTTTCCGGGGTCGGCCCGACCTATGATGCGATCGCCTCGGGCGAATATCCCGGAGCGCGGCCCTTGTATATCTATGTCAAGAAGCAGCATGTCGGGGTCATTCCAGGCCTGAAGGACTATCTGATGGAATTTCTCGATGGCGGGAAGCCGGAAGGCTATCTGGTCAAGGTCGGCCTGATCGCCTCTCCGGACGCGGTGCGGGAAAAGATGATCGGGGTGGTGAGCAACATGACCCCGCTTGCCGTCGGTGACCTCAAGTAATCGCGCCGTAACCGGCATTTTTTACAGATGATTTTGATACAAGGGCGGAACCAGATATAGTGACAAGCGCGACGCTTCTTTTTCTCGTGATCGGCCTCGGCCTGGTGGCATGGTTTTTCGGTCGCCTGAAGGCTGCCGGAATGCAGTCCGCCGGCAAGAAATCCCGTTCGGTGCTGCACAGCCTGCCGAATTATCATGGCTGGTATGTGGCGCTGTGGGCAATTATCCCGGCGATCATCTTCCTTACGTTCTGGAATGTCGTCAGCCCGGCGCTGATCACAGACGCTGCGCTGACCAGCCCGGCTGCCGCGGCCCTGCCGCAGGACGGCTTTGCCCGCGCGGCGATCCTGTCGGAGGCCCGCGCGATTGCCTATGGCAACCAGGTCAACGCGTTCAACCCGCTGTCCCAGTCGATGGTCGAACCCTATCGCGACGCGATTGCCTATTATCAGATGATCGGCGCGGTCGCCGCGCTGCTGCTGGTCTTCGCCTGCGGGGTGTATGCGTGGCTACAGATCAAACCTGACCTCAGGGCCCGGACCAAGATCGAACGGGTCACGATGCTGCTGTTGCTGCTCGCCTCGCTGATCGCGATCATCACCACTGTCGGCATTTTCCTGTCGCTTGTCTTTGAATCCGTGCGCTTCTTTTCCATGGTGTCGCCGATCGATTTCCTCTTCGGTACCGAGTGGAATCCGAAAGCCGTCGCCGGGCCGAGGGGCGAAACCGGCTTTGGCGCCATCCCGCTGTTCTGGGGTACGGTGTTTATCGGCGCGATCATCGCGATGATCGTCGCCATCCCGTTGGGTCTGATGAGCGCGATCTATCTCACCCAATATGCCCCGGCCAAGTTCCGCTCCTGGATGAAACCGATTCTGGAGGTGCTCGCCGGCGTACCGACGGTGGTTTACGGCTATTTTGCCGCGCTGACCGTGGCGCCGGCGCTGCGCGACTTTGCTGTCTCTATCGGCATCTCCAACGCATCGTCGGAATCCGCGCTGGCCGCCGGCGTGGTGATGGGGATCATGATCATCCCGTTCGTCTCGTCGATGGCCGATGACAGCATCGCCGCCGTGCCGAGCGCAATGCGCGACGGCTCGCTGGCGATGGGCGCGACCCACAGCGAAACGATCAAGAAAGTCCTGATCCCCGCGGCCCTGCCGGGCGTTGTCGGCGGCGTCCTGCTGGCTGTCAGCCGCGCGATCGGCGAGACGATGATCGTCGTCATGGCCGCCGGTCTCGCTGCAAACATGACCGCCAACCCCTTCTCCAGCGTGACGACCGTGACCACTCAGATCGTCCAGCTGCTGACCGGCGACCAGGAGTTCGACAGCCCCAAGACGCTCGCTGCATTCGCCCTTGGCCTGGTGCTGTTCATCGTCACCCTGCTGCTCAATCTGATCGCCCTGCGCGTCGTCAAAAAATATCGGGAAGCATATGAATAGTCTCACCGACACCAACCGCCGCCCGACCGACTGGCAGGGCGAAGCGATGCAGAAGCGGATCGCCGGCCGTTATGCCGCCGAGCGTCGATTCAAGGCGATGGGTATCGCCGCGATCGTCCTGTCCGCGGGCTTCCTGGCGTTCCTGCTGGTGGTCATGGTCGGCAACGGTTTCCGCGGCTTCACCCAGACCGAGCTGCCGGTAACGATTGATTTTCCCGCCGTTACCGGAGGCGCCTCGCCAAGCCAGTTCCAGGGCCCCAATGCGGATGCCAACCTGCAAGCCATGGGTTTGCGCGATATTGTCGACAGCAGTATCGAGATCCAATATGGCGCGGACGGTGCCGACCTGTTTTCTTCCGGCGCATGGACCGCGGTCAGCGCCCGGATATTGTCCGATCCCGATATCGTGGCGGAAAAGACAAGGGTTTATCTTCCCGTCACTTCTCAACTCGACGTTGCCTACAAGAGTGGCGGAACCGCCGAAGCGGAGCAGACCGTCCGGCGACTGGCCGGCCAGCTGTCGACCGGGTTCAACTGGAACTTCCTGAGCAATTCCGATGCCACCGATCCGATGCAGGTCGGCATCTGGGGGGCGTTCAAGGGATCCCTGATCACCATGATCGTCACGCTGATGCTGGCCTTCCCGGTCGGTGTGCTGGCCGCGCTCTATCTCGAGGAATATGCGCCGAAGAACCGGTTGACCGACCTGATCGAGGTATCGATCAACAATCTGGCCGCCGTACCATCGATCATCTTCGGCCTGCTGGGTCTGGCTGTATTCCTCAACTTTTTCGGAATGCCGCGATCCGGTGCGCTGGTCGGTGGCCTGACGCTGGCACTGATGACCATGCCGGTGATCGTCATTTCCGGGCGCAACGCCGTCAAATCGGTGCCGCCCTCGATCCGGGAAGCCGCGCTGGGCATCGGCGCCAGTCCGCTGCAGGTGGTTTTTCACCATGTCCTGCCGCTCGCCCTGCCCGGCATATTGACCGGCACCATCATCGGCATGGCGCGGGCGCTGGGCGAGACGGCACCGTTGCTCATGATCGGCATGCGCGCGTTCATCGCGACGCCGCCGAGCGGCATCACCGATCCTGCCACGGTATTGCCGGTGCAGATCTTCCTGTGGTCGGATGAAGTCGACCGCGGCTTTGTCGAGAAGACCTCGGCGGCCATCATTATATTATTGTTATTCCTGTTGATCATGAACGCATTGGCGATCTACCTGCGCAACCGTTTTGAAACCCGCTGGTAGTCGTTCCGATGACCATAGATCAGAAACACTTGAACCGAGCGAAAGCGTAAATATGACAGATTCGGCCACTCCAGGCATGACCACCGACGGCGGAACACCGAAGATGACCGCGCGCCATGTCGATGTTTTCTATGGCGACAAGCAGGCGATCAACGACGTCTCGATTGACGTGAACATGGACAGCGTGACGGCCTTCATCGGCCCGTCCGGCTGCGGCAAGTCAACCTTCCTGCGCTGCATGAACCGGATGAACGACACGATACCGATCGCGCGCGTCACCGGCGAGATCCATCTGGAAGGCGAAGATATCTACGCCTCCAGGATGGACGTGGTGCAGTTGCGGGCCCGCGTTGGCATGGTTTTCCAGAAGCCCAATCCCTTCCCGAAGTCCATCTATGACAATATTGCCTATGGACCGCGCATCCACGGGCTGGCGACCGGCAAGGAAGAACTGGACGAGATCGTCGAATCCTCGCTGCAGCGCGCCGGTCTCTGGGGCGAGGTGAAGGACCGGCTGCAGGACAGCGGCACCGCGCTTTCCGGCGGCCAGCAGCAGCGCCTGTGCATCGCCCGGGCGATTGCCGTGGATCCAGAAGTGATCCTGATGGACGAGCCGTGCTCGGCGCTCGATCCGATCGCAACGGCGAAGATCGAAGAACTGATTCACGAACTGCGCGGGAAATATGCTATCGTCATCGTGACGCACAATATGCAGCAAGCCGCACGCGTGTCCCAGAAAACGGCCTTTTTCCACCTCGGTACGCTGGTGGAATATGGCGAAACGACTGATATATTCACCAATCCGCGGGAAGAAAAAACGCGGGACTATATCACCGGTCGCTACGGCTAAGGTACAGATGAACAGGAACAACCATGGTGAATAGCGGCACAGAACATACGGTCAAAGCCTTCGATTCCGATATCAACGAATTGCGCGGGATGGTCGCCGAAATCGGCGGGCGCAGCGAGCAGGCGATTGCCAAGGCGATGCGGGCGCTGGAGAACAGCGATCTGGAACTGGCGGAAGAAGTGGTCAGGGAAGACAAGCTGATCGACGATCTGGAGAAGCGGATCGACGAGCTGACCTTTCAGACGATCGCTCTGCGGGCACCGATGGCGGATGACCTTCGCGAACTGATCGCCACGTTCAAGATTTCCGGCGTCGTCGAGCGGATCGGCGATTATGCGAAAAATATCGCCAAGCGCGTGCCGCTGGTAACCCAGACGCACCGGTTGCGGCCGATCTCGCTGCTGCCCTCGATGTCAAAGATCGCCAGCGAACTGGTCCGCGATTCCCTCGACGCCTTCGCTCGCCGGGATGCGGAACTGGCGATGGAAGTGAACCGGCGCGACCAGATCGTGGACGATTTCTACAACAGCATCTTTCGCGCCGTGATCACCCACATGATCGAAAACCCCAAGGATATCGGCGAAGCGGCGCATCTGCTGTTCATCGCGAAGAATCTCGAACGCATTGGCGACCATGCCACGAATGTCGCCGAAATGGTCTATTTTGCTGCCACCGGCGAGCCGATGCCCGAGCGGACCCGCGGAGAAAATCCGACAACCCCGGTCGATGACACGAACAAGGACGGGGCCAACTGATGCCAAACGCAAAATTATTGCTGGTCGAGGATGATGCCGCGCTCGCGGAGTTGCTGACCTGGAACTTCAAAAAAGAGGAATATGATGTCATCCACACGCCGGACGGCGAGGAAGCGCTGCTACTGGTCCAGGAACATCGCCCGGATGTGATCCTGCTCGACTGGATGCTGGAAAGCCTGTCTGGCATCGAAGTCTGCCGGCGGCTGCGCCGCTCTTCCGAAACCGCCAATATCCCGATCATCATGCTGACCGCTCGCGGCGAAGAGGAAGACAAGATCCGCGGCCTAGAGACCGGCGCCGACGATTATATCACCAAGCCGTTCAGTCCGCGCGAACTGATCGCCCGTGTCAAGGCCGTGCTGCGCCGGGTCCGCCCCGCCCTGGCCGGGGAAAAATTGACCTTCGGCGACCTGGAAATGGACACGGTTGGTCACAAGGTGAAACGCGCCGGCGAAACCATACCGCTAGGACCCACAGAATTTCGCCTGCTCCGCCATTTCCTGGAACATCCCAACTGGGTATTCTCCCGCGAACGCCTGCTCGACAGCGTCTGGGGCCAGGACAGCGACATCGAGCTGCGCACGGTGGATGTTCATATCCGGCGCCTGCGCAAGGCCTTGAATGCCAATGGCCGCTCCGACATCATTCGCACGGTCCGGTCCGCCGGCTATGCGCTCGATACCGACGCGGCGGATAGCTAGCTTCCAGGACTGGCGGGATGCAGAACCGGCGGTCTGTAAACACTAGTCGACCAGCTTCATTAGCTTTCGCTCGACCGGAGCAATGACCCCGGCCAGGTCATGGCCCCGCTTCAATATCTGCCCCTGTTCGCCATGGAGCGACCACATGCCCTGACGGTTGCGCTCTGCCGGTCGCTTTTCGATCCGGATCTGGGGCCGCTCGGATGCCCGGCGGAAGGCGGCGAATATCGCGACATCGCGGCGCATGTCCATGGCATAGTCTTTCCAGTGGCCGGCGGCGACCATCCGGCCATAGAGATTGAGAATGCGGTCGAGTTCCCGCCGTTCAAACCCGACCTGAGACGCCTGGCTGCGGTCGGGAAAGGCCGCAATGTTGGATTCGCCGAAACGCATCAAGCGCTATCGCGTCCCTTTTCCGCAACGCCGCTCCGGTCGCCGTTTCGTTCCTCGGCAAAGGCGGCGATCCGTTTCTGCAATTGCTCCATCTCGCACTGCAGGATTTCCAGTTTCTGCGTCGATGGATCAAAAATCTCGCTGCAGGGCGTGCCATAGGGAATGAATTCCTTCTGGTAATCCTTTGCCTCGACCAGCGTCGGACGCGCCCGCACGCCCACCATCGTGGCGCCTTCGGGAACGTCCTGGGTCACCACCGCATTGGCACCGATCCGCGCCCGCTTGCCGACGGTGATCGGGCCGAGCACCTGGGCGCCCGAACCGAGGATGGCATCATCCTCGATAGTCGGATGCCGTTTGCCGCCCACGCCATTGGCCGGATTGGTACCGCCGAGCGTAACACACTGATAGATCGTGACATTGTCGCCGATTTCGGCGGTCTCGCCGATGACGGTAAAACCGTGATCGATAAACAGGTGCCGGCCGATATTGGCGCCCGGATGAATGTCGATGGCGGTGAGAAATCGCGAAATATGATTGATCAGCCGGGCGAAGAAATACAGTTCGCCGCGGAACAGCCAGTGCGCCAGACGGTGCAGGCCAACGGCCAGAACCCCCGGATACAGGAGTACCTCCCACCGCGAGCGGGGAGCGGGATCCCGGGCCTTGATGGAATCCAGATAAGCGCCCAGTTCCCGAAACATGTTTTTCCTCCGGATATTGTCAGGCTTTCAAACTAGGCATGAAGCCCCTCCATTTCCAGTTTTTTTTTGCAACCGAAACCGGGCAAGGCTTCCAATATTGGTCATTATCACTATATTAGATCAGTAATCTTCGATTGATCGAAAGACTCGATAATGGCGACCTATCTTCCGACGCTCAAGCAGCTCCAGTATCTCGTGGCCCTCAAGGAACACGGCCATTTCGGCAAGGCCGCAGAATCCTGCTTTGTCACGCAGTCGACCCTGTCCGCCGGGATCAAGGAACTCGAAGCCTTGCTGGATATCGTGCTGGTGGAACGCACCCGCCGCGTCGTCCGCTTCACCGAACTCGGCAACCAGATGGTCGAAAAGGCCTATCGCATCCTGCGCGAGGCGGAGGAACTGTCGGAGATGGCGCGATCGGCCGGCAAGCCGCTCGCCGGCGATGTGCGGATGAGCGTGATCCCGACCATCGCCCCGTTTCTGCTGCCACGCCTGCTGCCGCAATTGCGCAAGGAGCGCCCGGACCTGAAGCTCTACCTGAAAGAGGAAACCAGCCAGGCGGCCTGCGATTCCCTGCACCACGGCCACGCTGACTGCGTGCTGCTGGCGCAACCGTTCCCATGCGGGGATGTCGAGGCGGAAGTGCTGTTCAGCGACGAGATACTGGTGGCCTTTCCGAAAAATGATCCGCGTGACCCGCCGCTGGAAGTCGATCCGGCGCATATCGACGAGACCCAGCTGCTGCTTCTGGAAGACGGCCACTGCCTGAAGGATCATGCGCTGGCGGCCTGCAACCGGCCCGAACTCAGGGCCTCGGCCCGGATGATGGGAACCTCGCTGCACACGCTGGTCCAGATGGTTGACAACGGCCTGGGTCTCACCCTTTTGCCCAGAATGGCGATCGATGCCGGGATATTGAACTATACGGACATTGTGGCCAGACCGCTGAAATCGGACCGCGCAACCCGTGACATTGCACTGGTCTGGCGCAAGAACAGCCCCCGGCGCAGCGAATTTCAGCTGCTGGCGGAAATCATGCGGGGGGCCCAGAACTGGGTTTCGAAAGCCCAGCCCTAGCCGGTTGCTAGTCGGCCCATTTTTTCGCTGCGTCGATATCCGACGCCCGTTCCTCGATCCACCGCGTCTCGCCGTCGCTTCGGGTTTCCTTTTTCCAGAACGGGGCCACCGTCTTCAGCCGGTCCATGATGAACGAGCAGGATTCGATGGCCGCTTCGCGATGGTCGGATCCGGTCACCACCAGGACGATATTGTCGCCGACCGCCAGAATGCCCACCCGGTGGATGATGGTGACCGCGTGGAGCGGCCATTGGCTCAACGCCTTGTCGGCAATGTCGCGCAGGGCCTTGGTCGTCATCGCTGGATAATGCTCGAGTTCGAGCGATTGGAGATTGCCGTCGTCGCGGACCTGTCCGACAAAGCTGGCTATGGCACCGCCGCCCTCGCCTGCCACGCTCCGCGTTTCCTCGGCGATGTCAAAATCGTGCGACTGGACCTCGATCCTGATCATCCGCCCGTGACCGGCGGAAATATCGCCAGTTCCCCTGCCGATCCGACCGGCGAGTCCGGACGGCTGTAGTCCTGATCGAGAGCGAAACGCAATTTGTCGACATCCGTGAAAATCTCTTCATGCCCCTCGCCGCGACGGGCAAGCACGGCCAGTACATCAGCGATCGTGTCGATGCCCGCGTCCAGCGACAGCTGCTCGTGGTCAAGACCAAGCCGTTCCCGCACCCAGGAAAAATAGACGATGTTCAGCGAACGGCTCATCAGTCCATGTGCTTCAAGCCGACCCGCAGATAGTCCCAACCCGTTATCAGGGTGAGAATGGCGGCTGCCCAGAGAGTCCACAGCCCGACGGTCTCGACGACGGGAAACTGTGGCAGGCCGCCGGCCAGTATCAGGGCACCCAGCGAGATCATCTGGAACCCGGTCTTCCATTTCGCCAGTTGCGAAACGGGAACGCTGACCTGCAGGCCGGCGAGAAACTCGCGCAGGCCCGAAACCATGATTTCGCGGAGCAATATGATGATCGCGGCGATCGTGTGCCAGCCGTGGATATCGCGGGTGAATATCAGCATCAGGACCACCGCGGCGACCATGATCTTGTCGGCTATCGGATCGAGGAATATCCCCAGCTTGGAGACCGTGCCCTGGGTTCGTGCCAGATAGCCGTCGAAATAGTCGGTGACCGCCATCAGACAGTAGAGGCCAAAGGCCAGCAGATAGTCGATCGGCAACGGCTGCGATGCCAGCAAATCAAAATTCGGCCACAGCAGAAACACCAGAATCGGCACCGCAAATATCCGGGAGAGTGTCAATATGTTGGGCAAATTGAGCATCGTGGCCTCCGCATAAACGGATTTGCGCCAAATGAAAATTGATTCAGCCGATTCGGTGCCGAAATCGTTGCCGCTGCCCCGGTCATACGGTTTGACCCAAGAGCGGAAAGGGTTAAGGATGCCGGTTCGCCCCTTCTTCGTCCCAGCCAGAGATACCAGACCTTATGCAAAACACGGCGCACCTGCTGCGGACCCGAAGGTTTTTACCGCTGTTTCTCACCCAGCTCCTCGGGGCATTCAACGACAATCTCTTCAAATTCTCGATGGTCATTCTGGTGACCTACGGGATCTATGACAGCGAGTCGGAGGATTTTGCGTTCAACGCGCTCGCGTCCGGGCTTTTCATCCTGCCCTTCTTTCTCTTTTCGTCGCTCGCCGGTCAGTTGGCGGACAATTACGACAAGGCGCGCATCACCCGCTTCGTCAAGACACTGGAGATTTTCATCGCGCTTGTCGGAGGGGTCGGACTCTGGCTGCACAATATTCCGATCATGCTGCTCGCCCTGTTCCTGCTGGGGCTGCAATCGACCTTCTTCGGTCCGATAAAATATGCAGTCCTTCCACAACATCTGCAGAAGGATGAAGTACTCGGCGGGACCGGCCTGGTCGAGGCGGGCACCTATATCGCCATCCTGGCCGGGACGATTCTCGGCGGCATCATCATCGACCGTGATGGCAACGGTGTGGAGATTGCCGTATTCGCGGTGTTCATCGTCGCCCTTATCGGGCGCGTTGCAGCCCAGTTCATGCCCCCTGCCCCAGCCCAGAAGGAGGTCGAGAAAATCGACTTCAATTTCGTTCGTTCTTCGATACGGCTGATCTCGGCGACGCTTCATGTCCGCAGGCTTTACCTGGCGATTATCGCGATCAGCTTTTTCTGGACCATTGGTTCGGTCCTGATCATCCAGTTTCCTCCGCTTGTGGAGAATGTCCTGACCGCCACTCCGCAAGTGGCGAGCCTTTTTCTCGGCGTCTTCTCGATCGGTATCGCCATCGGCTCCGTCCTCATAAACCGCTTGCTGAAAAGTGAGGTATCGGCGCGATTTGCGCCGGTGAGCGTCATTCTGATGGGTCTGTTCGTGCTCCTTCTCTATTTTATCGCGCGCAACTGGGACGGCTTGCCCGAAGGCCAGCTCTACACGTTCGAGACGTTCATTGTTCACGATGGAGCTTGGGCGTTGCTCGGAACGCTGGGTGGCGTTGCGATCTTTGGCGGCATGTTTGTCGTTCCGCTCTATGCCTTCCTGACCACCACCGTCGATATCAGTCAGACCGCGCGGACGATTGCCGCCAACAATGTCGTCAACTCCGGCTGCATGGTCGTGGGTGCGTTGGTCGCTCTTGGACTAAGCCTGCTTGGAGTCTCGACCACGGAACAGTTGCTGCTGGTAGCCGCGATGTGCCTGGTCGCCGCATGGCTCGGCCAGCAGCTACACCGCGCCTGCGACTGATCGCGTCACGATCAGAATATAAATGTGTAAAAGGCCGTGAAGAATGCCAGGAAGCTGAGTGCGAACAGGCTGATGTCATCTCCCCTGCGGGCGCGGCGGGTCCGTGCCGAAGAATTCGAATCCCGGTCTTCCCTAGCGATATCCAGCGTCCTTGCGGGCAAGTTTTGCCGGAAGGGATGGCGAATAGCGTCCTTGGGTAGCAGCAGCAATGCAAGTCTGTCTCTGTTCATGACGGCTGGTTAACAAGTTGTTAGCCATTTTTTCCAGCATGAATTTCGAGGCCATGGTTAACGTCTTGAATTGGTACATCGCGCGTCTGCGGCGGGCTGAGGCCCTTACTGGCCCGACAAATTAACGAAGACCGTGATCGCTTGTGCCAGAGCGGTATTTCAGGCCAAGAATTGAATCTGTGTGATCTTTGCAACGGACATCGGATATTCCTAATTTGAACAATAAGATGGTTGATTTCAGTAGGCTGTTATGCCAATGACTCGTGCGTATTGAATGAAATGCGAAACCCTGAAGGAGCAAATTATGCGTTTCGGTAAAATTGGAATGGCTGCAGCCGCAGCCGCATCGCTTGTAAGCGCACCCGTCTTGGCACAGGCTTCCCAGCCTGTCTCGTCCATCGCACGTACCAGCGCGACGGTTGAAGACGAAAGCAACGTCGAGGGTGGATCGGGCATCATTATTGCGATCCTCGCTGCAGCAGCAGTTATTGGCGGCATCATTATCGCAGCCGACGGCAGCGAAAATACGCCAACCTCCCCCTGAATTCAGTTCAGAGATAAAATTTGGAAATGGCGGCCCGTTGGTCGCCATTTTTTTTGGATTCGCAATTCCATGGGTAACCCGGGAATTTGATCCCAGCGTAACATTTGCCGTCATGCATACAGTCGGTTGCACAACGGCTCTGGATTACCCATATCCCGTTTCATGACAGAAAATCAGCAACATGGCCTCCAGCAATGGCACGGCACCACCATCCTCTCGGTCCGCAAAAACGGAAAGGTTGTCGTCGTTGGCGACGGGCAGGTCTCGATGGGCCAGACCGTGATGAAGCAGAATGCCCGCAAGGTGCGGCAACTGCATGACGGATCGGTGATCGGCGGCTTTGCGGGGGCCACTGCGGATGCCTTCACCCTGTTCGAACGGCTCGAGGCCAAACTGGAACGTCACAGCGGCCAGCTGATGCGGGCTGCTGTCGAGTTGGCCAAGGACTGGCGGACCGACAAATATCTTCGCAATCTCGAAGCATTGATGATTGTCGCGGACAAGGACATCACCCTGATCCTGACGGGAAATGGCGATGTGCTCGAACCGAACGAGGGGATCGCGGCGATCGGCTCCGGCGGCAATTTCGCGCTTTCGGCAGCCCGAGCCTTGATGGACTATGAAAAGGACGCGGAAAAACTGGCGCGCAAGGCGATGCAAATTGCGGCCGAAATCTGTGTTTACACCAATGATCAGGTGACCATCGAAACACTCGACAGCAAGGCCTAATCCTTGCTCTTCCTTGAAAATTCGAACGAAGAGAAAAGCTTATGCAGGCGAACCTGACCCCCAAAGCCATCGTCAAGGCACTCGATGAACATATTATCGGCCAGCAGGAGGCCAAGCGCGCCGTCGCCGTTGCCCTTCGCAACCGTTGGCGACGCCAGCGGCTTCCGGCTGAACTGCGGGAAGAGGTGACCCCGAAAAATATTCTTATGATCGGCCCCACCGGCTGTGGCAAGACCGAGATCTCCCGCCGGTTGGCGAAACTCGCCGATGCACCGTTTATCAAGGTGGAGGCCACCAAGTTCACCGAAGTCGGATATGTCGGACGCGATGTCGAGCAGATTGCCCGAGATCTTGCGGAAGAGGCTGTTCGCCTTGAACGCGAACGGCGGCGGATGGCGGTGCACGAAGCCGCAGCGGAAGCGGCAATGAAGCGTCTGCTGGATGTGCTGTGTGGCGAAAACGCCAGTGAAGCGACCCGAGAGAGCTTTCGCCAGCGGGTTGTCGACAATCACATGAACGACACCGAAATCGAAATTGAAGTCGAAGACACGCCGAACATGCCCATGGATATTCCGGGCATGGGCGGACAGATCGGGATGATCAATCTGTCGGACATGATGGGAAAGGCCCTCAATCAAAACCGGATGAAACGCCGGAAAATGAGGGTGGCCGATGCCTGGGACAAACTGGTCGAGGAAGAATCGGACAAGCGTCTCGATGACGAAGATATTTCCCGCGCCGCGATCATGGACGCAGAATCCAACGGTATTGTCTTCCTCGACGAGATTGACAAAATCGCAGTGAGCGACATGCGCGGCGGGTCTGTAAGCCGTGAAGGCGTCCAGCGCGATTTGTTGCCGTTGATCGAAGGCACGACGGTCGCAACCAAATATGGCCCGATGAAAACGGACCATATCTTGTTCATTGCATCCGGCGCGTTTTCCATCTCGAAGCCAAGCGACATGCTGCCTGAACTGCAGGGCCGTTTGCCGATCCGGGTGGAGCTGCGGGCCCTGACAGAGGCAGATTTTGTCCGGATATTGACCGAAACCAAGGCCAATCTTCCCGCGCAGTATATTGCCCTTCTCGGGACCGAGGACGTCAGGATCGAAATCACGCAGGACGCGATAGAGAAGCTGGCGGAAATTGCCGCCAACGTGAACGAAACGGTTGAGAATATTGGTGCCCGACGGTTGCAGACCGTGATGGAAAAGCTGCTGGAAGAAATCAGCTTCACGGCCGAGGATCGCGCGGGCGAAGAGATCAGCATCGACCGGGATTATGTTGAAAAGCAGCTGTCGGAAGTCGCCAAGGACACCGACCTGTCGAAATATGTCTTGTAACGACATCGGCTGATTGCCCATATCATAGCGTAATGCTGTAAACGGGCGCAGGGTTGCAGATTTTGGCTGCCAGTCTGTAACCTGGCCGCAGAGCGCCGCGAACAGCGATCAGGATTGCGATATGGAGCTTCACATGAAACAGACCGGCTTGTTATTTTCCACATTTGGCCTGATCGCGCTGCATGGCTGCTCCGAGCCTGCATCGACCGAGCCGACGGCGAATACCGAACAGGTTGAGAAAACAGCCGAGACCATCGTCATGCCGATCTCCGAGGCGGACAGCATCGATGCCGGCCTGGCGGTCGGGAAGCAGGTCCCGGTTGCCGCAAGCGTGCTTTTGGACGGCAAGACTGTCACTATCGGTGAAATTCTCGAGAAGGGCCCTGCCCTGTTTGTCCTGACCCGCTCGGTGGAATGGTGCCCCTACTGCCAGACCCAGCTGAAATCGATCAATGCGATCGTTGGAGATCTGGAGCAGCGCGGATACACGCTCTACGGCCTGAGCTATGACAGCCCCGATCAGCAGGATCGCTTCTCGATGAACCAGATGCTGACATATGACATGCTGTCTGACCAGACATCGACCGTCATTGATGCGCTGGGTCTGCGCGATCCGCAATATACCGAGGGCCGCGCCGCTGGAGTTCCCTATGCCTCGGTACTGATCGTCGACAAGAATGGCACAATCATAGCGAAATCAGTCTCCGGCGATTATAAGAAACGACCGAGCAACGACCAGATATTAGCCCTGGTCGATTCCATCTAGTTGCTGATCGCGCTGTCGGATCGAGACACCGAAGACTCGTTGTCATTGGCGGCAAGCCTCTGGGATTCCGGCAGTACGACCAGTTTCCATTTCCTGCTATCATCGAGATATTTGACGGCCAGAGCTTGCACTTCCTCCGGGGTAATCACGGTATAGTCACTGAGCAGGCTCTGCAATGCGACGAATTTGCGGGGATTGAAGGTTGCTCCTTCCAGCTGGCTCATCCAGAAACTGTTGCCGCTGCTGGCGCGGGCGATAAGCTGACGGAGAGGTTCAACGACGCGCTGCAATTCGTCGGAGCTGACCGGCTTTTCTCGCAAATCCTTGGCGATCATGTCCACGACATTGTAGAAGCGGTCGATGTTATCGGGGGTCAGTTGGCTTTGCGCACCGATATAGCCGCCGGATTCAAATTCCACGGGCCAGCTGTTGACCACCTGCGGACTGTAGCTCGCCCCTTGCTGGGAGCGGAGAATTTCAAACAGTCGATCATTGAAGATGGAGGTCAGCACCTCGAGCTTGCGGCTTTCGCGTATATTGTCCAAACCCCCTCCGGTTGGCCATGCGACCATGGCTGCAGCGCGCTCCTTGTCGCCCTTGTGGACCAATATTTCGGGGCCTGCCTTGGGCTCCGGAAACTGCGGCGAAACGGCCAGCGGAGCAACGGTCTTCGACTGGCGATTTTTTAGCGCGCCAAATGTCCGCAATATGGATTCCACCGCCTGGTCCCGGTCGAAATCGCCAAACAGCATCACTTCAATTGGTCCACTGGCCAGCACGGGCTGCCAGAATGCACGGAATTTTTCGGCTGTCAGCTGTTCAAAATCTTGCTTGTCCGGGGTCTTCCACCGCGGATCCTTGCCTCGCAAGAGCCATTCCAGATCGCGGTCGAGCACCGCTTGCGGAGAAGCGGAAAAACTGTCGTAGCCGATCAGGGAGGCTGCCTTGCTGCGAATGACGGGTGCAGCGTCCCATCGCGGGAAGGCCAGCTTCGCGGCCATCAGGTGCAGTTGGTCCTCAAGATCGGAAGGCCTCGTGTCGGCGGCAATTTCGAAGGCATCATTATCGATATTGAAGCCCAGACCTATCCGGCGACCGGTTGTGATCTTGTCGAGCTCCTCCTGCCCGAGTTCGCCCACGCCGCTAGCCATCAGCGCCATCGCACCCGACCAGGCGACCGTCTCCTGTTCCGAGGACAGACCGCTGTACCCGTTGCCAAAGCGGACATTGACCATGATCTTGTTGCGTTCCGCGCTATTGGGAAAGAGCAGAACCCTCACGCCATTGGCAAGTTCCAATTGTTCCATGTCAAAGCGCTCGATCTTGTCCGAAGACCTGACGGTCCCCTTTTTTCCGATTTTCTTCAGCTTTTCGAAACCGATATCGGACTGCACGACGCGAACATCGCTTGCCGCGTCGACCGGTTTGCGCAGCGCTTCCGCCAGTGCCACCGCCCCGTTTGCAATCTGATCGGGGGAGGTCAGCAAGGCGCGGGTAGATACGCCGGAGAACAGGTCACGGGTCGATTGAAGCAAGCGCGCCGGCGTATAGAGATCGCGCATCCCTCGAAACATATCCAGTGCCACCTGGGGCGTTGCAATGGTTTCCCGGATATCGACGGCATTGATGATATTATCCGCCTGCTTTCTGGCGGCTTCGGTCTGATAGCTTTCGACGCCGATCGCCAGCGCCGCATCAAATTCGGCAATTTCCCGAGCGATATCTGCTTCCGAAGGTTCCTGCGCGGTGGCGTCGGCAATAACCGCGCGGACATCCCTGAGCGCGGCTTCCCAGTCGTCGCCCAGCGGCACGATGCTGACAAATGTGCCGTCGATCGAGCGGCTTACGTCTTCCTGTCCCACGCTGGCCTGCAAATAGCTGCCGCCACCCCGTGCCCGGGCTTCCAGTCGCCTGTTGATCAGCTGCAAGGCAAGCAGGTCGATCAGAATTTGCTGGTTGTACACAATCGTGTCCTCGACCTGCTCCCATGGCCGGGCGATGACCATCGATATGAAGCGCGGCAGCGTAGGCTCGACCACCAGCGTGCTGATGTCGTCGATCTCCTCCGGCTGACCGAAATCGGGGATGGTTCCCGCCGCGCCCTCGCCCTGCCACTGGGAAAAATGCTTGTTCAGCAACTCTTTGAACATTGCCGGGTCGCCATCACCGGCAATGACGATGACGGTGTTTTCGGGTCGATACCAGCGGCGATGGAACAGCTGCAGCATTTGCGGCGTGGCGCCTGCCAGCGTTTCAGGCGTTCCGATCGGCGCGCGATTGGCCATGCGCTGACCGGCAAAGAACAATTCCCGCGTCGCATTTTGTACCTTGGTCTGCGGTCCGGCGCGCTCCCGCAATTCGGCCAGTACTACCGGCCGCTCTGCATTGACCGCGGTCATGCTGAGGCCGGGCGAACCGACCATGCCGGATAATATCTTCAGGCTTTCGTCGAGGCTGGCCCTGCTGGCGTTCGGCAGATCGAGCTTGTAGACCGTCTGGGTGGGCGTGGTTTCGGCATTGCTGTCGCTGCCGAATGTTGCGCCCAGTCGCTGCCACACGCGCTTGGCCTCGCCATCGGGCACATGGGTCGACCCGCGAAAGGTCAGGTGCTCCATGAAATGCGCAAAGCCCTGTTCCTCATCGGTTTCCATCAGCGATCCGACATCGACGCGCAGTCGGATCGAGACCTGTCCCGGAGGAACGCCATTGCGCTTGACCGCATAGCGCATGCCGTTGTCCAGTTCGCCAAAGGTCCAGCTCTTGTCCACGGGAACATCGCTGTTCTTGTACAGCCATGGCAAGGTATCGTCTTCGCCTGGTTGCTGCGCTGAGACCGCCGTCGGCATCAGCGTCGCGCTTACTCCGGTCAGGCAAAGGGACAAATAGAAGGCGATGTTTCTGGCGATGGATTTCATGACGAGGATATAAGCAGACCCATTCTTGCTGGCCAGTGAATATTGGGTGGATTCATGTCCTCATATTCCGCGACACGTCTTTAGGCCTTGATCGGCACCCTGATAATCGCCAGATAACAGTCATGTTGATAGAAACCGAAAAAACCCCAAATCCCTCGACCCTCAAGTTTCTGCTGGGGCAGCCCGTCATGACCGACGGAACGCGCGATTTTGCCTCGCCCGAAGATGCCGAAATATCGCCGCTGGCGGAGGCCCTGTTCACGCTCGGCGATGTCACCGGAGTGTTTTTCGGGTCGGACTTCATATCCGTAACCTGTGGACCGGGAGCGGACTGGAGCGATCAGAAGCCGCAAGTGTTGAGCATCCTGCTTGATCATTTCTCGGCCGGATTGCCACTGTTCAAGCCCGGAAGCGCGGGCGAAATCGTCGTCCCTCCGGAAGAGGAAGTGCACGACGATCCGGAAGACGCGGATATTGTCGCCCAGATCAAGGAACTGATCGAGACACGGGTTCGTCCGGCGGTTGCCAATGATGGCGGTGATATTATTTATCGCGGTTTCAACAAGGGGACGGTTTTTCTGAAGATGCAGGGCGCGTGTGCCGGATGTCCGTCTTCTACCGCAACCCTCAAGCACGGCATTGAATCGCTCCTGAAGCATTATGTGCCTGAGGTTGTCGAAGTACGGGCAGCTTGATCATTCACAAGGCAAAGGCAGTTACATGAATTCACCACTTGGCCAGGCAGCGCTCGATCAGCTGTTTCTGGAAGCGCGAACCTATAATGGCTATCAGGACCGGCCGGTCTCCGTTGACCAGCTCCATGCGATCTGGAATCTGATGAAAATGGGACCGACCAGCGCAAACATGCTGCCCGCGCGGCTGATCTGGTGCCACAGCCAGTCGTCTCGGGACCGGCTTGCCGCGCTTTCGTCCGAAGGCAATCAGGACAAGATACGCAAGGCCCCGGCCGCTGTCATCATCGGCATGGACCAGGATTTCCACGAGCATCTGCCGGAACTCTTTCCGCACGCCGATGCCAAAAGCTGGTTCGAGGGAGATCCTGAGGCGAGAAAAACACACGCCATGCGCAACAGCTCGCTCCAGGGTGCCTATTTCATCTTTGCTGCCCGCGCCATCGGACTCGACACGGGTCCGATGTCGGGGTTCGACAATGACGCGGTCGACAAGGAATTTTTCTCCGATCAACTCCGCGTCAAGTCCAATTTCATTTCGACGCTGGGCTATGGCGATCCTTCGACAATTTTCGAACGCAGCCCCCGGCCGGAATTCGACAAATTCAACAGCCTGATCTGAACGGCTGATGGCCGCGCGGCTTCTCGTGATCGACACGGCTACCATTGCCTGTTCGGTTGCACTCTTCGAAGACGGCGACCTTCTCGCCTCTCATTACGCGGAAATTGGGCGCGGGCACGCGGAAAAGCTTGTTCCTGCCATCGCCGAGCTTCCCGGCAGAGGCAAGGCAGAGAATATCCTGGTCAATTGCGGACCGGGGAGCTTTACCGGCGTGCGTATCGGGATTGCCACGGCCACGGCCCTGGCACTGGCATGGGGATCAGAGGTCCATGGATATAATTGCCTCGCGCTGGTGGCGGCGCAAGCCCAAGCTGGGCTCGATGCGCCCCAGTCCGTGTGTGTCGCCATGGCGGCGGGACACGGTGAATATTTTGTGCAGAATTTTTCCGCAGCCGGACAAGCGCTCGGCGCCTTTCTGACACTTCAGCCGGATCAGGCCGCCGACCAAGTTCGTGCTGACCTCATAGTCGGAACGGCAGCGGCCGATCTCGGCCTTGCCATGGGTGTCGATACTCATTTTTCGATATTGCCAAATGCGGTTCATGCCCCTTTAGTGCACGGCGATATGAAGAAAATGCCAGCCAAACCAGTATACGGGCGAAAACCAGATGCCCAGCCAGCAATCAAAAGCTGAACAATGGCCAGTCGCCGACCCCCATGGGAAGAGGATATATTTGCTCCGGTCGATATAAGGTCTGGCGATCTGTCGGATCTTGATGCCGTCATGGGTGTCATGGAAAAGGCGTTTCCGAAGACCTACGGCGAAGGCTGGAACAATCACCAGTGCCGGTCGATGCTCGTGATGCCCAGCGCCAAACTGCTCATCGCAACGCGTGACGAAAATATCTGCGGATTCGTGATCAGTCGGCAAGCCGCGGATGAGGAAGAGCTTCTGATGATCGCCGTTGCCCCGGAATGTCAGGGTCAGGGCATAGGTTATTTGCTGCTGGAGGAAATGCTCGCATGTGCCAGAAGTGACCAGGTAGCTTCTGTCTTTCTTGAAATGCGGGCGGATAATCCGGCAGAAGCGCTGTATAGCAAGTTCGGTTTTCACCAGATCGGGCTGCGCAAGGACTATTATACTGGACCAAATATGGAAAAGTTTGATGCGCTTACTTACAAGACCATACTAACAATTTAACCGGTTCGCCGATGCGGTTGCCTGTTGCAGCTTGCCGCAGTTCGTGCAAATACCGCCGCGCTAAAAAAGCAATAAAACAATAATGGTCGCACAAAGGTATTATAACATGACAGACGAAGAAATTGCGCTGAACGAGACGCTCATCACGCTCACTTCAGATATTGTTGCTGCGCATGTCAGCAACAACAGTGTCGCGGTATCCGATTTGCCGCTTATTATCAGCAGCGTTCATGGTGCTCTGGCGGGGCTGTCGGGACAGGCCGTCGAACAGGCCCGCCCGGAGCCGGCGGTTCCGGTGAAGTCATCGATCAAGCCCGACTATGTGGTGTGCCTTGAAGATGGCAAGAAACTGAAGATGCTGAAAAGGCATCTGATGACCCATTATGGAATGACGCCCGAGGATTACCGGGCGAAATGGGGCCTGCCGAATGATTACCCCATGGTTGCGCCCAATTATGCCGAAAAGCGCCGGCAGCTTGCCAAGGCAATCGGCCTGGGCAAGAAAAAGGGCAAGAAGAACTAAATCTAATTATTGTTATGCGGGTTCGGTGAAATTGCGGCAAGTTTGCCGCAATTTTCCCTTTGCAATATCGGGCTCGCCGCATAGAGTCTCCGCCAGCGTAACGGAAGGGTTCCATGCCGCAAAAAATAGATCTCGAAGCATTGTGCGCAGAAAAAGGACTTCGCATTACCGATCAGCGTCGGGTCATTGCGCGCGTCATTTCCGATGCCGAAGACCATCCTGACGTCGAAACGCTGCATGAGCGCGCGTCTGCGGTTGATTCCCGCATTTCGATTGCAACCGTTTATCGGACCGTTCGCCTGTTCGAAGAGGCGGGGATACTGGATCGGCACGATTTTGGAGACGGTCGTGCGCGCTATGAAGCGGTGCCCGAGGCGCACCATGATCATCTGATTGATGTTGAAACCGGTCGCGTGATTGAATTTGTCGACCCGGAACTGGAAGCACTGCAAAAGCAAATTGCCGAGAAACTGGGCTTCCGGCTGGTTGACCATCGCATGGAGCTATATGGCGTATCTCTCGCCAGAAAAAGCTGACGTGCCGTATCCCGATCCGGATGCACGGCCCTGCGACATCCAGCCAATGGCGTATCGGCTATGGGACGGAGCCACTTCCATGGGTTACATAAGATTTGCTTTGCGGATGGCGCTGATCTTTATAGCGCTGTTTTTCTGCATCCCTTTTTACTATTTGTGGCGACTGTTCGGGATATCCAATCCCTGGCCGCGGACATTCCTCAAGATTGCTGCCTTTGGCTGCGGTGCACGAGTGAAAATTATCGGCACGCCGATCAAGCGTGATGTTTTCTTCATTTCGAACCATCTTTCCTGGGTCGATATTGCGATATTGGGGGGGCACAGCGGCACAGCATTTGTGTCGAAGGAGGAAATCGGGGACTGGCCGATCATTGGCTGGCTTTGCAAGCTCAACGATACCGTGTTCGTTTCGCGATCCGACCGGATGGGTGTCGCCCAGCAGATAAATCAGCTGCGCGATGCGCTTGAGCAGACCTGGGCGATAACGATTTTTCCGGAAGGTACCACCACCGACGGGTCGACCCTGCTTCCGTTCAAGGCACCGCTGCTAAAAGTGCTGGAACCGCCCCCCGCCGGGATCATGGTGCAGCCGATTTTCCTCAACTACGGCGACAATGCCCGCGAGATCGGATGGACTGGCGAAGAAAGCGCGCCTTCCAATGCATGGCGCCTGCTAACCCGCAGAGGCAGCTTTCTGGTTGAGGTGCATTTTCTTGAACCGTTCGATCCCAACCATCATTCCGGACGAAAGCAAATCGCGGCAGAGGCACGGCGCCGGATCGCCATTCCGCTTTCGGCTTCCCTGGGGGGGAAAGCCATTGTATAGGCCTGCCATATGACACAGGCTGATCCCAAGAAATTCCATATCAAATCCTTTGGCTGCCAAATGAACGTTTATGACGGTGAGCGGATGTCCGAATTGCTTGTCGATCAGGGAATGAGCGCTGCCGGAAATAGCGAGGAAGCGGACCTGGTCGTCCTCAATACTTGCCATATCCGGGAAAAGGCGGTCGACAAGGTTTATTCCGATATCGGACGACTGAAACGGAAAGACGGCACCAGGCCGATGATTGCCGTGGCCGGCTGCGTCGCGCAGGCCGAGGGAGCGGAAATCTCCCGTCGTGCGCCCAGCGTGGACATCGTGGTCGGACCGCAGGCCTACCACCGGCTGCTCCATCTGTTGGACCTGGCCAAGTCGGGCAAGAAGGCGCTTGATACAGACATGCCTGTCGTGTCGAAGTTCGACGTCCTGCCAACGCGTGGCAAACAGGCCCGACCAAATGCCTTCCTGACGATTCAGGAAGGGTGTGACAAATTTTGCACCTATTGCGTCGTTCCCTACACCCGCGGCGCGGAAATCTCGCGGCCCTGGATCGATCTCGTCGAGGAAGCACGGGCCCTGGTCGATGGCGGTGCTCGCGAAATCACGTTGCTCGGCCAGAACGTAAACGCGTGGTCAGGCGAAGATGACAAGGGCCGGAAAATCGGTCTCGACGGCCTGATCAGGGCGCTCGACAGATTGTCGGGACTTGAGCGCATCCGCTACATGACAAGCCATCCGAATGACATGACGGATGCTCTGATATCGGCGCATGGCGATATACCAACGCTAATGCCGTTTCTTCATTTGCCCGTGCAATCCGGCAGCGATCGGATTCTCAAAGCCATGAACCGGTCCCATGACTCCAGCAGCTATCTCGCAATACTGGAAAAAATGCGTCAAGTTCGCCCGGATATCGCGCTGTCCGGTGACTTCATCGTCGGTTTTCCCGGCGAAACGGACGAGGACTTTGAGCAAACACTGCAGATCGTCCGTGCCGCGAAATATTCCCAGGCATTTTCCTTCAAATATTCGCCGCGTCCGGGCACCCCGGCAGCAACGATGGATGACCAGGTCGCCCCCGAGGTCATGGACGAGCGACTGCAGAGACTCCAGGCGTTGCTCAACGAGCAGCAATATGCCTTCAACCAAGATACCGTCGGCCGCGTTACGGACGTGTTGCTGGAACGGGACGGCAAGCTCGAAGGCCAGCTCATCGGGAAAACGCCATGGCTCCAGTCGGTTCATCTGATCTCACCCGATTTGCGGATCGGAGACATGGTCGACATCGAGATCACCCAGGCCGGTCCGAATAGCCTGACTGGTCAAATCACAGAAAGACTTGCTGCCTGATGGCTCAGAAAACCAAAGCGGCGATGGCCGGAAAGCTGATCAAACTGGATATCGAATTTGCCGATCCGCAAATTCTCGGCGATCTGTTCGGCGAATATGACCGCAACATTGTCGCAATCGAAAATCGCCTTGGTGTCTATATCGCGGCCCGGGGGACCAAGCTGAAAATTGAAGGCGAGGAAGATTCTGTCGCTCGGGCCCGGGACGTTCTGAACGGTATCTACAACCGTCTGGAACAGGGACAGGAAATAGACAGCGGTGCGGTGGAGGCCATCATCGCGATGGCTGCGGATCCGCGGATTGCAAAGGTCGCGAAACAATCGGCGGCAGGCGACGAAGGCAATAACGACGACAAGAATAATGTCGCTGATGCACCAAAGGTAATGATCCGTACCCGCAAGAAGACGATTTTTCCGCGGTCCGTTCGCCAGGCCCATTATATGGAAGCGCTCGCCCGCGACGACATGATTTTTGCCCTTGGGCCGGCAGGGACCGGCAAGACCTATCTGGCTGTAGCCCAAGCGGTGTCCCAGCTGATCACTGGCTCTGTCGATCGCCTCATTCTGTCGCGCCCGGCAGTCGAAGCGGGAGAAAAGATCGGCTTTCTGCCCGGTGACCTCAAGGAAAAGGTCGATCCCTTTCTTCGTCCGCTCTACGATGCGCTCTACGATACGCTGCCTGCCGAGCAGGTTGAACGCCGGATCGAAAGCGGCGAGATAGAAATCGCTCCTATCGCCTTCATGCGCGGAAGAACGCTCTCGGACGCTTTTGTGATCCTGGACGAGGCGCAAAATACCACGGCGGCGCAGATGAAAATGTTTCTGACTCGCTTCGGCATGAACAGCCGGATGGTGATCTGCGGCGACCCGAAGCAGGTCGACTTGCCGAAGGAGGCCGTATCCGGCCTGGCCGATGCGGTCGAAAAGCTGAAGGATATCGAGAGAGTCAGCACCGTTCAATTTGGTGCCAGCGATGTCGTCCGTCATCCGCTGGTCGGCAAGATCGTGGAAGCCTACGAAGGCAAAGATGCTCCAGACTGAACTGACCGCTTCTTCGCTCTGGGAGGCGGATCGGAACTGGACCGATCTGGCCGCGAAAGCCGCCGACGCAGCCATAACCGCGTCGTCGCACGCCGATTTGCTGACCAAGGCGGTCACGATCGAAGTCAGCGTCAAGCTTTCGGATGACCGCGAGGTCCACATGCTCAACAAGGCCTATCGGGCAAAGGACAAGCCAACCAATGTCCTGTCCTTTCCTCAAATTCAGCCGGATCTGCTGGATATGCTGGCCAATACGGATGACGGAGAGGCATTGCTCGGCGATATCATCCTGGCGCATGAAACATGCTCTGCAGAAGCATCGGCCAAGGAAATTCCGTTTTCGGATCATATTTCACATTTGATTGTCCACGGGGTCCTGCATTTGCTAGGATATAATCATGAAAATGATCCGGAGGCCGGGCTCATGGAAGATTGCGAAGTAAAAGCACTCTCGGCACTCGGAATAGCCAATCCTTACACAGAACAAGCGCAAAACAGGTTTTAAAGAAAAGAATGAACGAAGTTGAAAATGAGAATGGTGCCGGCAAGTCTCGCAGCGGCGGCCAATCCCGGGAAGATGACGAACCAGGACGAATATGGCGGAGCCTGAAGGCTCTGCTATTCGGCAATACCGATGACCATAGCCTCCGTGCGCAGATTGAAGAAGTCATCGATGACCATGAGAATGATGCCGACGCCGGCGCCAACGGCCAGCGCGACGTTTCGTCGCTCGAACTGGAAATGCTGCGCAACATGCTGCATTTCAGCGAAAATCGCGTGGATGATATTGCGGTCCCGCGCGCCGATATAATTGCGATCGAGGAAAGTTCGGCGTTCAGCGATTTCGTCGATATTTTCTCGGAACATGGCCACAGTCGCATACCGGTCTATCGCGAAAATCTGGACAATATTATCGGGATGATCCACATCAAGGACATATTCGCGATCGTCGCAAAAGGCGGTCCGTTCCCCGATGACATCACCCCGTTTCTCCGGCAGCCCCGCTTCGTTCCCGAATCCATGGGCGTTCTTGACCTGCTCGCCGAAATGCGGGCGACCCGGACCCACCTGGCCATCATTTTTGACGAATATAACGGAACCGAAGGACTTGTGACCATCGAGGATATTGTCGAAGAAATTACCGGCGAGATCGAGGATGAACATGATGACGAGCCGGTTCCGCTGCTGGTCAGGGCCGAGGACGGGATATGGGACGCCGATGCCCGTGCCGAGCTCGACGAGGTCGGTCAGAACATTGACCCGGCCCTTGCCGAAATTGACGAAGATGTCGACACGATAGGCGGACTGTCGTTCGTTCTCGCGGGTCACATTCCCACCGTTGGTGAGCGGCTGGAACATCCCAGTGGCTGGACATTGGAGATTACCGAAGCGGACGACCGCCGCGTCACCCGTTTGCGCCTGCATCCGCCCGCACCGCAACAGACCGAATAGCGGTCAGTTCGCGGCGAGTTGTGCGGCCCGGACGCGCCAGGTCTTGGCCAGAACCGGATTTTCCGACAGGAACCTGAGTTCGGCGCCCTGCCCCTCATGCTCGCCTGCTACAAGCAGCCCGAACAGCCGGTCCAGCGGCCATTCGGGAAACGGCTGCTCGAGCTGGATCAATTCGTCCCCTGCCCTGATCATCCCGGGTTCCAGAACGCGGAAATAGCTGCCGGATTTCGTGGTTCTGACCACCGTTTTCAGAACATCACGCTTGCCGAAGCGATGGTTGAGTTTCCAGCAAGGCTGCCGCGCGTGGCTACACTGGATGAGCGCCTCACCGATCCGGAAAATATCCCCAAGGCACAATATTTGTTCCGTCATCCCGGAGCAGCTCAGATTTTCACCGAATGCGCCCTTCTCATCGAGCACCGCCAGGTCGGGATATTTCTCCTGCCAGAATTGGTAATGCTCGGCGGGATACAGGTGCACCGCCTTGTCCCGGCCTCCGTGGTGAATCGGATCGGCGACCTCGTTCCCCTCCAGCCCTTCAACCCCGAGCATGAGCGGTTGGTCGGTGGCCGTTTTGACGATCGCGCTCAATTCCCCCTCGTCACCAAAAGGTCGAGGAGTGCCTATCAGCAGCTGTGTCAGGCGCGTCCGGATCATGAGTAATAGCCGGGGAGCAAGTTCATATTGGCAATTCCTCACCGACTATGCTTGAAGGAGCCTATGGAAATCAGTGATCTACGCATTGCCCTTTACAGCGGCAACTACAATTTTGTGCGCGATGGTGCCAATCAGGCGCTCAACCGTCTGGTAGACTATCTGCTCCGCCAGGGTGCCGCCGTGCGCGTATACTCGCCGACGACGGACACACCGGCATTTGAACCGACGGGCGATCTTGTCAGTGTCCCGTCGGTGGCCTTTCCCGGTCGCGGCGAATATCGCTTTCCGACGCGGATTTCGGGGGAGGTGCGGCGGGATCTCGAGCAGTTCAACCCCAATATCATGCAGATATCCAGTCCCGACCGGGTGGGCCACAAAATGGTTTCTTGGGCGCGGCGGCGCAACATTCCCGTCCTGGCATCGGTACATACCCGCTTCGAGACCTATCCCCGATATTATAATCTGGCATTCCTGGAGCCGGTCATCGAAGCGATCCTGCGGCGCCTATACCGGCGTTGCGATGCGCTCGTGGCACCATCGGAGTCGATGGCCCAGGTCCTCCGCGACCAGCGCATGAACTACGACGTCGGCATCTGGTCGCGCGGTGTCGACCGCGAGATCTTTCATTCCAACCGCCGCGACAATGAATGGCGCCGCTCGCTTGGCATAACGGACGACGAACCGGTCATCGGATTTCTGGGAAGGCTGGTGATGGAAAAGGGACTTGATGTCTTTTCCGACACTATTGACGAGCTTGCCCGCCGCAATGTCATGCACAAGGTACTGGTGATCGGCGAAGGACCCGCCCAGCAGTGGTTCAGGGACAGAATTCCGAGTGCCATATTCGCAGGATTTCAGGAGGGTGACCAACTGGGGCGTGCGGTGGCCAGTATGGACATGCTGTTCAATCCATCGATCACCGAGACATTTGGCAATGTGACGCTCGAGGCCATGGCCTGCGGACTTCCGGTCGTGGCGGCCAAGGCCACCGGCAGCCAGAGTCTGGTCAAGAACAACGAATCCGGAACGCTGATCACCCCCGGTGCGATCCGTGGCTTCGCCGATGCATTGCAAGCCTATTGCCAGGATCAGAGCCTGCGCCATGCCCATGGCTCGGCGGGAGAAAGGCGAGCGGAAGAGTTCAGCTGGGACCAGATCAACAATGTCGTTGCGCAAACCTATATGCGACTGGTCCGCCAGCGGCAGGCAGGCCATGGGCCGATCAAGCAAGCCGCCGTCCGCTAGCCATGGCGGGTCTGTTTGACGATCAGGAAGACCGGCAGCGGGATCCCGATGTATCTGCCAGCGCTCCTCTGGCCGACCGGCTAAGACCCCAGGAGCTGGGAGATATCGTGGGGCAGGAACATCTCGTTGGTGCCAGCGGCACCATTGGCCGCATGGTCGCCGCTGGCCGCCTGTCCTCGATCATTCTCTGGGGACCGCCAGGAACGGGCAAGACCAGCCTCGCCCGCCTGCTGGCAGATCATACCGACCTGCATTTCAAGGCGATCTCCGCCGTCTTTTCCGGCGTGGCCGAGCTGAAAAAAGTCTTCGCCGAAGCCGAAATGCATTTTCAGTCGGGCAAGGCAACGCTGCTGTTCGTCGACGAGATCCATCGGTTCAATCGCTCGCAGCAGGACAGTTTCCTTCCCTATGTTGAGCGGGGAACAGTGGTGCTTGTGGGCGCGACCACCGAAAATCCTTCCTTCGAACTGAACGCGGCGTTGCTCAGCCGGACGCAGGTGTTGATCCTCAACCGGCTGGATGCTGCCGCGCTAGGAGGTCTTCTGGACCGGGCAGAGCGTCTCGAGTCCAAGGCGCTGCCGCTGACCGATGATGCGCGGGAAGCCCTCATTGCCAGCGCCGACGGCGATGGACGATTTCTTCTCAACCAGGCCGAAACCCTGTTCTCTCTGGATATTCAGGAGCCCCTGGATCCGCCGGAACTCGCGAAGACCCTGCATCGCCGCATGCCGGTTTACGACAAGGACCGCGAAGGCCATTATAACCTGATATCTGCCCTGCATAAGGCGCTACGCGGATCCGATCCGCAGGCATCGCTCTATTATCTCGCGCGAATGCTGGTTGCCGGTGAGGAACCCCTTTACGTGCTGCGCCGGATCGTCCGCTTTGCCAGCGAAGATATCGGCCTCGCCGATCCGCAGGCCCTGGTTCAGGCGCTGGCGGCAAAAGACGCTTATGAATTTCTGGGTAGTCCGGAAGGCGAACTGGCGATTGTCCAGGCCTGCCTGTACTGCGCGACCGCGCCGAAATCCAATGCCGCCTACAAGGCGCAGAAACAGGCCTGGAAGTCTGCCCGTCAGACCGGATCGCTGACGCCGCCGCAAAATATTCTCAATGCACCGACGAAGCTGATGAAGGATATCGGCTATGGTTCGGGATATAGTTATGATCACGAGACTGACGACGGCTTTTCCGGCGACAATTACTGGCCTGCCGAGATGTCACCGGAAGTTTTTTACGCACCGGTCGACCGCGGTTTTGAACGCAAGATCCGGGAACGGCTTGATTACTGGGAGAATTTGCGTGCTAAGAAAACTGGTTAGCCTGGGGCTTTTGGGCATAGCGTTGCCGGCGGCCGCCCTTGCGCAGGATAGTGAAGCCACCCGCTATGACAAGGCGCTGGCAGCGGGATACAAGGCTCAGTTCCTCTGTTCCGGCTTGTGGAACGGGGGAAAATCGCTGGCCGATATCAAGGCGGACGAACTGACGGGCATTTACGAGCGGATTGCGGATATCGTCCCTACCCTGACCGAGGAAGTCGACCATACCCGACGACAGGTCCGGGTCGGCTATGCGAACGATGCACCGCCCCGTATCGCGGTCTGGAACGCCCGCAGTGGTTGCACCGGAATGCCCATTGGCGTCGGAGAGGTCGCGAGCGGATCACCGGCAATGCCGCGTGAATATTTTGACGATAGATCCTGGCCGATGGGCGATCGCAACGCCGCGGCACCGGCGACTGCCGCTTCGGCCGCGCTCAACGCCGTGGCCGGGCGCGCATTTGAACCGGAGAGCTTTGGCGGACGAAGCAGCGGCGTGCTGGTCATACGGCATGGCAAGATCGTTGCGGAGAAATACAAGCCAGGCCACGATCTTCATACCAGCCAGCGGACCTGGTCGGTAGCCAAATCCATCGCCGGAACGTTGATAGGGCATTCGGTCCAGCGGAATATCGTCGATGTGAACATCCCGGTCCGGATCGCGGCATGGCAAAGTCCTGGCGATCCCCGTGCATCGCTTACGATCGACCAGTTGCTCCGGATGAGCAGCGGCCTGGTCAGTGACACCGCCGGCAACCGCACCGATCCGGTTTACATGGGCGGTGCTGCGGTCAGTGAACGGGCAACAGCTTGGCCGCTTTTGTACAGGCCGGGCACACGCTATCGCTATGCCAACAACGATACGATGCTCGCCGTTCTGGCCGCGCGGGCACAGCATCGCGGTCACCAAACTGCCATTGGCGGTCCTCAGGCCGACCTCCGTGGATTTGACCCCTACGTCTTTTTCCAGAAGCTCGGGATGACCCGGACCTATGCCGAAACCGACTGGCAAGGGGATTACATCCTGTCCAGCCAGGTTTGGACGTCGGCGCGGGATCTTGGACGGCTTGGTCTGCTCTATCTGAACAACGGCATGTGGAATGGTGAACGCCTGTTGCCGGAGGGCTGGCGGGATTATGTTTCTGCACCGTCGGGACCGCAGCCGGACCGGCAATTTGGTTATGGCGCCTCCTTCTGGTTGCTCAACCGGTCGGAAGGGATACCCAAGGATGCGTTTGCCGGCTTTGGCAATCGCGGCCAATATCTGGTGATCATTCCCTCGCTTGATCTTGTGATCGTCCGTCGCGGCTATGATAGTGCTGAAGATCGGTTCGATATCGAAGCGTTCACGAGGGAAATCGTGGCCGAAACGAAATGACAAGGCTTTGCTATCTCGCCGCCACCTGCACGACCCTTACCGGTCCGTCCTCGATTCGCATCCTGGATCGGGAACACCGGCCCTTGCAAAGCGGCGAGGTCCGAGTTCGGGTGCGAGCGGCGGGTCTCAATTTTCCCGACCTGCTGATGACCCAGGGCAAATATCAGTTTCGTCCCGACCCGCCGTTCGTACCGGGGTTGGAAGCGGCAGGAGAAGTGCTCGAAGTAGCACATGATGTCGCCAGCGCAGCACCCGGAGACAGAGTCATGGTCGGCGGCAAGGGTGGAGCGCTGGCCGAACAATGGATTGTCCCCGAGAGCGCTGTCTCGCCTTTGCCGCCCGCTCTCTCTTTCGTCGAAGGCGCCTGCTGGCAGACGGCCGCATCCACCGCCTGGCATGCGCTGGTAGAGCGGGCGCATTTGCAGCCAGGCGAAGCCGTACTGGTCCTCGGCGCGAGCGGCGGTGTCGGCATGGCCGCCGTACAAATGGCAAAGCATCTTGGCGCCAAAGTCATCGGCACCGGGTCGAGTGGGCAAAAGCGGCAAGCGATTGTTGATGCCGGTGCGGATCATGTGCTTGATCCGGCAGACCCCGAACTGGCGGCAAAGGTCAAAGCGCTGACCGATGGAGCAGGTGCTGATGTCATTTTCGATCCGGTCGGTGGAGAACTTGCGCTCACGGCAACCCGCGCGATAGCATGGAGCGGACGCTATCTCATCGTCGGCTTTGCCAGCGGCGTGATCCCGTCATTTCCTGCCAATCACACGCTGATCAAGACCTACAGTCTGATCGGCGTTCGCGCGGGGGAAAGCCCGCGCCGCGATCCCCAACTGGCCCGTCGACAAACCCGGGCGTTGCGGGAACTGGCAGCGCAGGGCGTCATGCGTCCGCACGTATCGCATCGCTTCTCGCTGCAGGAGACGGCGCAAGCCCTGGCAGTGCTGGAACGGCGCGAAGCGATTGGCCGGGTGGTGGTTGAACCTGCAGAAACCGACTGAAATTCTCAGGTTTTTACATCCTCTGGGCCGGTAAAAACTATTGCTTCCTGTCAATTGGCCGGTGACCATGCTATCCCCTTGATCATCAGAACCACCAGAATAGGGGAAGCTACATGGATGGGATGCGAATAGGAAATTATGCTCTGGATACGGAGCTGATGATGGAATGGGGCGAAAAACTTGGTTTGGCGCTGCTCATTCTGCTGGGCACATGGGTCCTGGCAAAGGCCGCCAAATGGGCCTTTGCCAAGCTGGTCGACAATGTGAAATTTCTGCAGCGGGACACGTCGACGGGCACGTCCGTTGGCGAGGCGCTGGGAAAGATTGTTTCCTTGCTGATCTGGCTGTTCGGCCTCCTTGTCATCCTGCGCGTACTCGGCCTGGGCGGCGTTGACGCCCCGATCCAGACCTTGCTCAATTCGATCATGGGCTTCGTTCCCAATCTTCTGGGCGCAGCAATCATCTTCTTCATTGGTATCGTGGTCGCCCGCATCGTCAGGGACCTTGTCGTGACCTTCCTGCAGACGGTTGATCTCGACAAATGGGCCAATCGCGGCGGCATTGACACGGTCACCGGCAATTCGGCAATCAGCAAGACCATCGGCACGATCGCCTATGTCCTGATCATCATTCCGGTGGCGATACTGGCGCTCGAAGCGCTGCAACTGGAAACCGTTTCCGGTCCGGCCAGCGACATGCTCAGAATGATACTCGAAGCGATACCGAATATTCTCGGTGCAGCGGTGATCCTCGGTATCGGCTATCTGATCAGCCGGTTCGTGGTACAGATCATCTCCGAAGTCCTGCCGGGTCTCGGCGTCGATCAATCCGTGGCAGCGATGGAAATCCTGCCCGCATCAACATCACTGACCACGATTATCGCCCGGATAGCGCAAATTGCCATCATGCTGGCTTCTGCCATTGCTGCGACCCATTTGCTCGGATTTCCCGAACTGACCGCCATTCTTGATCAGATTCTTGAGCTTGGCGGCCGTGTCATTTTCGGTAGCGTGGTGATCCTGGCCGGCTTCCTGATCGGAAACCTGCTCGCCAAGATCATCGGCGGGGCTGCCGAGGGTAACATGGCGGCGACGATCGTGCGCTATGCCACGATCATCCTGTTCACGTTCATGGGCTTGCAGTTCATGGGTGTTGGGGAAGAAATTGTGCAGACGGCCTTCACCGCGCTGGTCATCGGCGGAGCGGCCGCGGCCGCGCTGGCCTTTGGATGGGGCGGTCGCCATGTAGCCGGAAAGCTGCTGGAGGATATCTACGAAAATCCGCCAAAGCCGAAAGCGCCGACGGTCCGCAAGCCTGCTGCCAAGAAACCGGCAGCCCGAAAGCCAGCGACCAAGAAATAGCGTTCGGCTGTCTAGCAAGCAATGAAGGGCGGGTCCGGTTGGGCCTGCCCTTTTCTTTTGTGCTCCAGCTGCGCTAGACAAAGGCTGTGCGACACTTCACCCATTTTGCCTGCGTGGACTGGTCCGGCGCCCGCTCCGAACGGCCTGGCGGCCTGGCGGTGGCAAGAATCGGACCAGAAGGCCCGCCGCGCCTGCTGTCCCCCGAACCGCGTTGGTCACGGATGGATATTCTCGAATGGCTCTTGGGTCTTGCAGCGGAGGCAGAGGATATTCTGATTGGCTTTGACCTGTCGATGGCCCTGCCCTTCCTCGACGAGGAGGGCTATTTTCCGGACTGGCATCAAAGCCCGGACAATGCCAAGGCGCTCTGGCATATGGTAGACCGGATTTCCGGTGAAGATCCGCATTTGAGTGTCCCGACCTTCTTGGATCACAATCAGGCAAGCCGCCATTTTCGCCACAGCCGTGACCAAGTTGGCGATCTGTTCGGCAAGGGTATAGGCCGTCTGCGGGAGGTCGAACGCCACCAGCGCGCCACCGGGCAGGCCAATAGCGCCAGCTGCTTCAACTTGATCGGAGCCGCACAGGTCGGCAAGTCCAGCCTTACCGGCATGCGCTTGCTGCACCGGCTGGGCGGCGCCATCCCCGTCTGGCCGTTTGATCCGGTTCCGGAACAAGGTCCGGTGATCGTCGAAATCTACACGACCATCGCCGCCCTGGCAGCCGGTCAGCCAAGGGGCCGCAGCAAGGTCCGCGATCGGGCCGGTCTCGAGACCGCGCTGCGGCGGCTTGATACGCAGCCTCCGAGGCAATTGACCCGCTATGACGATCACAGCACCGATGCCCTGATCACGGCGGCATGGATGAAGCGGGTTGCATCCGATCCGGCGCTCTGGAACCCGCCGGCAATGACGGACCGGGTCGCGCGAAAAGAAGGCTGGACCTTTGGCGTCGTTTGACGCTAATAGCGCGCAGCAAATCCAGTGCATGCCGAATTAGCTCAGCTGGTAGAGCAACCGCCTTGTAAGCGGTAGGTCATCCGTTCGAGTCGGATATTCGGCACCACCCAGTCCTCTGCATTTACGGTCTCCAAAAATTCGCGGACGACGGACCCGACAATACCGCAGTTCTGCGGCTTTTGGCGGATATGAATGTTCAGACCAGGACACGGAGACCGCTGAGTTGCGGCTAAATACCCGAAAATGGAGTATTTTCTCCGTCGGCCAAAAACTGTCGTAGGATGCTGATTTTGGGGGATTTCGTTGCTTTGGCGTTCGGCGGCTTATTTTGCGGGCTATCGAGTCATTCGAACCCGAAAAACACCCTCTGGGCCTTCCAGCAATGTGGAATGCAAGTGGCGCGCAGCATCTTGCGAGCGCTAAGCATGGCAGGCTGCCGCCCTTCCAATATGGCGGTAACAATATCAGGGGCCAAAAACTTTAGCCGCGCAAGCCTCGCCAGATGAGGCCTTTGCTCCGAATGAACCGACTCGCCGATGGCCAAGGTGAAATATGCAGCTTCTGCTTTCGCAATCAGAGCAATCAACTTTGTATCGATTCTTTTGGTTTGAACCGGTTCGCTGGAAGCAAAAACCAGTCTCAGTTCCTGGCCCCGCTTGGCAAGAGTCATCGCGATGGGGATTGTTACTTTGGCAGAGGTCTCGTTGATGCTCAGTTTCGGATATAAATACTGCGCCAACTTGCTGGCATCAAAATTCAAAGTGACGGCATCATCTGCCAATTCAATCATTAAATCGATACCAAGCAGAATATCCCGCAACCGCGATGGTGACGCAGTTTTGATTCTGACCGCAAGCTCAACGCAGTCACTGATCAGGTTCTGGGATGGTACTTCGCTGACCAAATCACCACACTGTGCAACGATGCCTGCCTCGTCCCGGAGCCATGCGGCGAGCCGCGACTGGACGGGCCGTTCTATTTCCCTCGCCGGAATCCGCCATGCATCAGGTGGCGATTTACCATCGGCGGATTGAGTCCGCGTAACGTAATAGCGATATCGTCTGTTTGCGCGCTTCGCATGTGTCGGGGTCATCGCCCTGCCCAATCCATCAGTTAGCATTCCAGCAAATGGACTCGGCTGATCAGCTTGGGACTGCAAACGATGATTGTTGCGATTGTCATGAATAAGAGCCTGCACCGTGCCCCAGAGTTTGCGATCAATGATTGCCTTATGCTCGCCCGCATAGCTTTGGTCCTTATGGGTGATCTCGCCGATAAAAATGCGGTTTTGCAACAAATGGGCCAAGGCCCCTTTACCAAACACCTGATTGCCAGCCTTGCGTCCGTCCCGATAGGTTCGTGGTTTGCTGCGGATACCATCGCGCTCGAGTTCGCCTGCAAGCGCGCCGATGGATTTGAGCGCGCAATAGCGCTCGAAGATATGCCTGACGATTTTCGCTTCCCTCTCGTTAATCATCAGCTTTCGGTCTTTGACATCATAGCCGAGCGGTAATGGTCCTCCCATCCACATGCCTTTCTTTTTGGAAGCAGCTATCTTGTCACGAATGCGCTCGCCGGTCACCTCGCGCTCGAACTGCGCGAAGGATAAAAGTACGTTCAATGTCAGCCTGCCCATGCTGGTAGTAGTATTAAACGACTGGGTGACACTGACGAAACTAGCCCCTGCCCCGTCCAATATATCAACGATTTTTGCAAAGTCGGATAGGGCGCGGGTTAGCCGGTCCACTTTGTAGACAACAATGACATCGACCTTGCCTGCTTCCACATCAGCCATCAGTCTTTTAAGGCCTGGTCTTTCTATGCTTCCGCCCGAATATCCGCCATCATCATATTGTTTATCAACTGGGCTCCAGCCTTCATGTCGCTGACTGGTTATATAGGCAGCGCAGGCTTCTGCCTGAGCATCAAGACTGTTAAATTCCTGCTCCAGTCCTTCCTCGGTTGATTTACGAGTATAGATAGCGCAGCGGATAGATTTTGCGCCTTCGCCGCGGCCATTGGGTTTTGCAGAACAACGCTCAGACACCGGCATCAGCCCGCTTTGGTTTGCGATCAGCGCCTTTACGATCCGCAAGACCGAAGAACCTCGGCCCTGACCATTTGGTACCGGTTATAGCGTTGGCGATTTGCGATAGGGAGCGATAGCGCCGGTCCTCGAATAGGAAACCCTCCTCCATCACGAGCACATGGCACGTGTTTCCATGCCAATCGCGGCTGAGACGCGTTCCCGGCTTCAGGTCGCCATGCCGACTGATGGATACTTCCGCGCCACTGCCCAGCTGCTTCGCCAACCGTTTGATCTGGCGGCGCGCAGTGGTTGTGAGGCCGCCATATTGACGCTCTTGCAGGCGATAGGCGATGCTGCGGAATAACAGGTCGGCACCAAGCGTGGGTGTTGGCTTTTTATAGAGCCGTTCCCATTCTGAACCGAGTTCGGTCAGCGACATCGACGATATGGCTTCGAGCCGGTCGGAAAGCCCGCTCACGATCGATCACCGATTTTCTCAGGCGCGATGTGATAGCAGGGCGCACCGTCGCGGCTTGTCTTGAGGATATTATGGCCTTTTTTTCTCAAGCCCGAAAGGAAGGCCCGGACACTATGGGGTTGCCAGTTGGTCACTTTGCATATCTCGTCCAGCGCTGCGCCTTTGGCTCGGCCTAATAGTGCGATAACAGTGTCAGACTTGGTTTGCGGTTTTGCTTTTGTGGTTGGCATTGGGGTTCTCCCGTGCGGCGCTGGAGGATCCATCGCTTCCACTGAGACAAGCCGCAGGTGGTAATTTACCCCTGCGGCCTGTCGCGAACATTACCCTGCGACACCAACAGCAATGCTCGAACCAACGACGAAGTCCAGTGGATTTGCTGAATTTTAATAAAAACACCCATTCGGCAAACACCCCATTTTCGATTCTGAAAGCTGCCGCTAAGGGCTCAGAATTTTGTTCGCGCCGGAACGGCACCACTGGGTGATTAGCGGACGTCCGGGTAGGCCGAGACAGCGGGTGCTTCTGGGCCGTCTGCTGGCAGGCACGTTTCAGGTGAAGAGCTCCCGAAAGCCACCGAACTATTCCGGACGTGATAGGAGGCATTCAGTCCACTCGCCCTTCGACGGCACGATGATCGTGACGCCTTCTAAGTCAACTTCTGTCCGTCGCCTGCACCCGGATTATCCGCCCTGTCCGCTGAACAGCATCGGACTCATCTCAATAGTCATTGCGTTCAACCCCGCCGCCCGCAGTTCGACGATAATGCACGCGTTTGCGGCTCCTTTCGAGTATTGCTTGCTGGATGAAGCTTACACCCTGCGAGGCCCAAAACATCGTGTCGTTAGCTCGTGCCGGGAAGACAGGATGCCAACGACCGAGGCCTTCCATCGGCATCTCCTCATCCGGTCGATGCGGAGCGACTTCAGCGAAGAAGCTTCGAGCATCCAGAGACGGGAATATGGACTCCGGCGCTGCAAACGCCACAAGACCTTCGGCGGCCCATGTCATCCCGAGGCTGATGAAAATCTTCTCCTCGTTCCACGGGTAGGCGGCAAGATCGTCGAGGACCACATCCGACCCCGTGCAATCGACAATCACGTCGAAACCCTGCACTACAATGCGTGAGGAGTCCTCGATTGGCGGAAAATTGGTCCGAATCGGCTTAATGTCGGCATCGGGCATAGCGGTGCTCAGCCGACGGGCGAGGGCAATCGCCTTGAAGTGTCCGACATCCTCGATCGACAATATATGCCTGCAGAGATTTCTAGCCTCGACACGATCGCCGTCCATCACGCCCACCCGTAACGTTCTTGGACTACCACCGGTAGACCAGACGAGTTTATCATATTCGATAATTTCACCGCCCTTGGTCGTGACGCTTTTCGCGGCGGGGTTGACCGACACAACTCGCTGTCCAGTCATCATAGTAATTTGCCGATCATTCCAAAAAGATTGAGGACGGATCATCTCTCAAGAGCTGTTTGGTCTTGTCCAGTCCAACTTCCAGATAAATCGACGCACAAATGCGCTTAGCACGAAAAGCGGCAATCCCGGCCTGCTAACCGGAATGATAACAGATCCCGATGGCAAACCGATGACACCCACCCATGCAGCGAGCTCTCATCATGGGACGAGGATCTTCTCAAGGAAGAGCTTGAAGCGCTGTTCGATTCCGACTGCCTGGACATTACCGGCTTCAGCGCCGCGGACCTGGATTTTGCGATTCTTGATGACAAGCCCGCTCCGCAGGAAGAGAGGGTCGAGCTCCCCGATCCGGGGATCATGCCGGTTTCGCGGAATGGCGATATCTGGATCGCAGGGCCTCACCAGATCGGCTGCGGCGATGCGGCCGATACCTGCTATGTGGAACTGGTGTTCGACGGCAGGCTGGCCGTTCTCGTTTTTGGGGACTTACCATACAATGTGCCGACGGTTGGCCATATCCAGTCCGGCAAGGGCAAACACAATCACCGCGACCTGGCAGGTGCATTCGGACAAATAAGCTCGGCCGGATCGTGATCGACGGTCTGCGCGATGACAGCATTGCCGAACTATGCCGCCGTGAAGGTATCGCGCAGGGCGTATATTACAAATGGTCGAAGAATTTTATGAAAGCCGGTAAGCGCAGGTTTGCTGGCGATACGGCGCGCGCTGCCAACAGCGACGAGGTCCGTGATCTTCGTAAGGAAGCCCGCGATCTAAAGAAATCGTGATTTAAGCGCCACTTCATTCGAAGACAGCCAAGGACAACTCGCGGGTGGAAATTGGCCAAAATTCGCTTATGAGTGACCGGAAATAATGTATCATATCAGAACATTAAGTATGATCATCGGCTAGGTATGATCCCACTTCGTAAACCACGAAAATGGCGCAAAAGCGGTGCTTTCCGTCAAAACATAACAGATTAATTGATAGAATTTATCTCGCTTTTCTAACGATTAGCTTGATTATGACTCGCCATGAGCGAAAAAAAATGCTTAAAGAAAAATTAACGACGAGAGTGGAAAAACTGAATAAAAGTTTGCGTTACCGCGAAGCACTTCAGAAATAAAAGACCTGTAGGTCGCGTCTATGTCAGCTTAATCTAGCGATCCCTTTCATTGTTAACGTTACATCTGGGGATGGGTTCCACGGATGCAGCCATCGGGCAGGCACCGCTGTGCTTTTGGCTTCCTGACGTGACCCCCAACGTTCATCCATTTGCGATTAGAGTCTCGGCATCGTTATTGCGCGACTGCGCGGGTGAAGCAA
>NZ_JBALTN010000012.1:0-94745 GCF_036964565.1 Parasphingorhabdus sp.
ATCCTCCAGAAAATGACTTCGCCTGCGAGCCGGTCATTTTCTGGAGGATAGTGCTGAGCAAACAATAACGGCTGAAGTCTTCTACCAGCTATAAGCTGGTGAGTTTCCTTCAAAGGTGAGACATTAAAATTACAAAATATGGCCCTGCCGAGAAATCGGCAGGGCTTTTTTGTAGCAAAATTGCATCAATTTGCCTGTGTATCGTGCTAAAATGGAGCAAAACTAGATGTTTCACGATTTGAGCCTGGACTTAATCGAGCGATTAGTTAAGTAATAACGGAATGGGGGGGGGGGGTGCGTAAAAATATCACTCTCCGATAAAATGTTGGGATTTGGGAGAGAGAAATGCGTAAATCGTTATTATTAGCCGCCACAGCTATATCTACAATGTCCGTACCTGCCATGGCGCAGGACCGTGATGATGGTACCATTGATAGCAATGTCATTATCGTGACCGCGCAGAGGCAGGCACAAAGTGCTCAGGATGTACCGATTGCGGTTTCCGCATTTTCCGGGGCAGCCTTGGAAGCCCAACAGATCGAGAACAGTTCCGATCTCCAGCTAACGCTCCCGAACATCACCTTTACCAAAACCAATTTTGTCAGTTCCAGTTTTACAATTCGCGGGATCGGCGATCTTTGTGTCGGCGCGTCGTGTGATCAGGCAACCGCCATTCACCTGAACGATTCGCCTCTTTTCGCGACGCGACTTTTTGAAACAGAATTTTTCGATCTCGAACGCGTCGAAGTGCTGCGCGGTCCGCAAGGCACGTTGTTCGGACGCAATGCGACCGCGGGTGTGGTCAATGTTGTCACTGCCAAGCCACAAATGGGAGAGTTCAAGGCATCCGGCGATGCCGAATATGGCAATTATAACGCGATCAAAGTCAAGGGCATGGTCAACATTCCCATCGGTGACAATATCGCATTCCGTGGTGCCGGCGTTTATGTAAAACGCGATGGTTATACCACCAATCTTAACGGCGGCCCTGATCTTGATGACCGGGATATGTATTCGGTGCGTGGTTCGCTGCGTTTCGAACCAACTGCGGATACGACGATTGACCTTTATGCTTCATATTTCCGCGAAGATGACAATCGTATGCGGATTCAGAAGCAATATTGTCAACGTGACCCTACAGGTATTTTGGGTTGTCTGAACAGTTCTCGCAATGCAGAATCGTTCAACGCGAACTCGACTATTGCGGCTACATTATCGTCGCGCGAATTCCTTGCAACTCAGGGTATTCCAACGGCTTTTGCTCTCGGTAGTCTTTACGGTCCAGACCAATATGCAGGTGTTTCCGTTCCCGCGGATCCGCGGACGGTCAACACGGCCTTCACGCCGGAATATTTTGCCAGCGAGTTGACGTTCCAGGGCAAGATCGAACATGACTTCGGGCCGATCAGCGCGCAACTTTCCGGTACCTACCAGAAGGTCAAGCTGGATTCTCGGCAGGACTATAACAACAATATTGGCCGTAGGGATATTTATGCAACTGGATTAAACACGCTTGCTGCAGCTGCAGCTGGTGCGATCCCAGGTCTTCCTGCAGCTTATTTTGCACCTCTTGCTTCTGCGATCATTCCGGATGGACCGAACGGCGTGCTTTGTACTTCAGATACTGATACCACCGGTCTCGGGGTATTTGGGGGCAACAGCATTTGCGACGCAACACCGCTTCAATTTGACCGGTCGAATCTGGATAACAGCAGTTGGTCCGTCGAGGCGATCATCTCAAGCGATCTGGATGGTCCGTTCAACTTCCTGGTCGGCGGTATTTATGCCGACTCTCATCTGACCGAGAACAGCTATTATGTGAACGCCTTCGGGCTCGATTATGGGGCAGGTTTGCTCGGTAGCTTCATTTCGCTTGCCGATGGCTTGCCGCCTTCATTCCTCGGCACGCCATATTATCGCAACCATTCGGATGATCTGACGGTCAAATCCTATGGCCTGTTCGGCGAAGTCTATTTCGATATCAGCGACAAGCTGAAACTGACGGGTGGACTGCGTTACAACAACGACAAGAAAAAAGTTAGAGCGCGTACAACGCTGGCAGACTTCCTTGTGCCATATAGTCAAACAACCGATGCGTTTGAATCACCATTCGTCGGATCTTTGGATGCCGATCCAGGTATACCCGGTAATCAACTTTTCCAGAATCGGGAGGTCAAGTTCAATGAAATCACTGGCCGTGCGGTGCTTGATTATAAAATCACCGACGACAATCTGATCTATGCATCCTATTCTCGCGGTTATAAGTCAGGTGGTATAAATCCGCCACTGCAGCCAATTTTCGCAGCTCCGGAATCCTTCCGGCCCGAGCAGGTCGATGCGTTTGAAATCGGATCGAAAAATACATTTGGCGATGGGGCTCTGCAACTCAACCTGACTGCATTCTACTATAAATATAAGGGTTTGCAGCTCAGCAAGATTGTTGCTCGGACCGCTGTAAACGAAAATATCGATGCCGATATTTACGGTGCGGAAGTCGAGGCAGTCATTCGTCCTGATCCGGACTGGATGATCAACATGGGCTTCAGCTATCTGCACACCAAGGTCAAGGGCGATACGTTTAACAGCGATCCGCGCGATTTTGGCGGAGGCCGGTCGGATGCGGTCATCATCCAGGATATTACCAATGCATCCAATTGTGCGGTGGCTTCCACGTCCGGAAATGCAGCTGGTGTAAATGCTTTTGTCAACACGATAAATGGTGCGATCAATGCCGGTCTGGTGCCGGGACTTGCACCTGGAGCAGGCCTGCAACCAACCACGGCATTCCCTGCTGATGGTGGCATTGCTTCAACCGGTGCCTTTGGTATTTGCGCTGTGCTGGACGCAGCGGCCCAAGGAGCTTTTGCTGGTGCAGGCGTTGTTCCGGCAGCCTTTGGCGGGATCGAGTATTTCTCTGCCGGTGTTCCCAAGAACATTCGTGGGAACCAGTTGCCACAGGCACCTCAGCTGAAATTCTCCACTGGCGTGCAATATACCATGAACTTTGACAATGGCATGAGTCTGGTCCCGCGTGTTGACCTTGCTTATACCGGTGAAAGTTTCGGCAGTATCTTCAACGGCAATGTCAACCGGATCAAAGGTTATGCGCAAGCAAACGCCCAGATTCAGTTGAACGGTACGGATGACCGCTGGTATGTTCGTGGATTTGTCCAGAATATTTTCGACAGCAACTCGGAGACCGGACTATATGTCACCGATCAGTCGTCGGGCTTGTACACGAATATCTTCTCACTTGAGCCACGCCGCTATGGTATTGGAGCTGGCTTCAAGTTCTGATCTGAAGCGACCATGATATGAAGAAAGCCCTGCCGGGAAACCGGCGGGGCTTTTTTTGATCATCTAAGATGCCTTTTGGCGAAAGCGCGACCTGATCCGGATTTTAGATATATCTCGAAATTGGCAGCCATTTTGCGATCAGGAAAGCCGTGCATGGAGACTAACTCCCAAGGGCGAGGCGTGCTGTAAGCGTGGCAAGGACCTTCCAATTACCCACAAGTCGTCGCACGTGTGATTCCATTGGCCGCGCGGACCTTGCTCACGTGGAATCGGGTATGATTCATCCTCTGGCACCTGAAATAGCTGACGGGGTGCACAAGGGGGAATTCTGGTTTCGACGCAGTGAGATGGGCCGATGGGGAAGTTGATATCGGCGCATTTCGCGACAAGCGTCTGGGCGAGCGGCTTAGAACGATGCTTGCGCAGATGGCAGGAGCGATTGGCGCACCGATCCCGATGGCCTGTCAGGACTGGGCCAATACCAAGGCAGCTTACCGCTTCCTGTCTAACGGCTCAGTGAACGAAGGCGAAATCCTCGCCGGCCATTTTCAAGCAACGCGAGCGCGTGTTGGAACGCTTGAAGGGCCAATCCTCGTTCTACAGGACACCACTGAATTCTCCTATCAACGCCGCGCGCCGGAAAAAATCGGTGCAATCGGCCTGGCACCCAGCCGACGCGATGAAAATGGCAGGCTGCGACTTCATACGGTCTGTGGCCTGCTCATGCATTCTAGCCTTGCGATCACGACCGAGGGATTGCCGCTGGGTCTGACAGCAGCGAAATTCTGGACCCGCACCAAATTCAAGGGCACCAACGCGCTGAAACGAAGGATCAATCCTACGCGTGTGCCGAACGAGGAGAAGGAAAGCTACCGCTGGCTCGAGAACATGCGTCAGTCGACCGCTATGCTGGGCGAGTCCGAGCGACTGGTCCACATCGGCGACCGGGAGAACGACATTTACGAATTCTTTTGCGAAGCGCAGGCACTCGGCACACATTTTCTGGTCCGCACCTGTGTCGATCGTCTGGCCGGTGACGGTGACCACACCATTGCCGACGAAATGAGCGAGGTTTCCGTGCAGGGCATGCAACGGGTCGTCATCGACAAGGACGATCATGCCGACATTGAGTTACGCTATAGACGGATCCAGGTGTTGCCACCGATCGGCAAGCAAAAGCGCTATCCGTCTCTCAACCTTACCATCCTGCATGCCCGTGAGTGTAGAGCACCTGAAGGGCGGGCCCCCTATCGATTGGAGGCTTATCACTGATCTGCCGGTAACAACGCCTGCCGAAGCGATTGAAAAGCTCGACTGGTACGCCCAACGCTGGAAGATCGAGCTTTTCCACAAGATACTAAAATCCGGCTGTCGGGCTGAGGATGCACGGCTCCGGACTGCCGATCGACTTGTCAATCTGATCGCAATATTCTGCATCCTGTCATGGCGCATCTTCTGGATGACCATGATCAATCGCGCCGCGCCTTCCGCATCACCCAGGCTCGCGCTGACCGATGACGAAATCGTCCTGATCGATCATCTTGTGGCTTCCAGAAAGAAGGTGCCCAGGCTCAGAACCATATCCGATTACCTGTACGAAATCGCGCGGCTCGGCGGCTATCTCGCTCGCGCCAATGACCCGTCTCCAGGTAACATTGTGATCTGGCGAGGATGGACCCGCCTCATGGACATCAAAATCGGTGCCAACGCCATCCGTAAGACTTGTGGGTAATTGGAAGGTCCTCGCCACGCTTACGTGGGTGTGGCCCCTCAATACGTATCAATGTTGGGCAAGTGCACGCGGCCTCACATGGGCCGTCGGCATCCCGTACAAGCAGAAAGTCTATCCCGCCGACGTGGCGATGATTTTTCCCGTCGCCGGGCGTGGTCGCCCCCGCAAGCGGCACATTCCCGACGCTACATCGGTATCGGCAAAGGCGATGTTGGAGGTAGCAAAGTGGCGCAAGGTCAGTTGGCGGCGCGGAACCAAGGGGCTGCTCTCGGCACGCTTCGCCGCCGTTCGCGTGCGAGTTGCCGATGGCCCGCCTCAACGCATCCGGAACAGTGGCGCGCAACATCTGCCCGGCGAGGAAGTGTGGCTGGTCGGCGCACATCGCTCAACCGGCGAGCGCAAATACTACCTCCCCAACCTGTCCTCCGACACGCCGATCAAGCCGCTTGCCGGAGCCATCAAGGCCCGTTGGGTCTGCGAACAGGGACATCAGCAACTCAAGGAAGAGCTCGGCCTCGATCACTTCGAAGGCCGATCATGGAAGGGGCTTCACCGACATGCGCTGATGTCGATGATTGCCTTGGCCTTCCTGCAATCCCGCCTCCTCAAGCAGGCCAAGGGGGAAAAAAGAATCGCCGGGTCGCCACCACAGCCGAGCCTGCCGACGATCAGGCAGACCATCATTGAACGCCTCGCCAAACCTCCTGATCTGACGTGCCCACAGTGCGGACACTGCATCTCTCATCGCTCGCTCACAAATCTGCCAAAGTAGTGTTAGAACTGGCCACGCAATGTGATGCCATAGGTTCTTGGTTCCGCAAGGAAGGCCGAATAGGTCTGCTGCGATGCGACAAATGGCGTGTTGAACGCAACCTGCGAATAACCAACATTGAAGACATTTTGTGCCCAGCCTTCGATCGCCCATTTATCGTCAGGACCACGGATACCAATACGCGCATTTACCAGCGTAAACCCGTCCTGTTCCTTGCCGTAAAGCAAATCCGAACCGGTGTTATAGTCACTGGTGGTACGGGCGTTGATGTAAAACAACCCGGTCAATCCGCTGTTGCCGATTGGCGGCGTGTAGGACAGCGATGCGGTCGCTGTGATTTCAGGCGCGTTCGACAGATTGTCGCCTGGCAGCAGGCGCAAAGCCGGATCGAGTGGAGAGCCAGTATCACGGCCAACCAGATTATTTTCATAGCTGGTATCGGTATATGTCAGCCCCATAGAGACATTTACATGTCTGACGGGATTGATGGACGCTTCCAGTTCGACACCCTGCGCGACAGCGCCATATTTGACGTTATCCGGGGTACAATTGCCCGTTGCGCCGCTGGCATCGCGATCCGCACCACCGAGATCATCGCTACACGCGTTTACATTCTGAACCACATAAGCGGAGCCATTGAATGTATTGAGCTGAAAACTGTCAAACTGCTGACGGAACGCAGCAACGCTCAGCGAAAATTCCCGGGTCGAGTATTTTCCGCCAATTTCAAAGGCGTTCACCGTCTCCTGGTCAAATTGGAGATTGGCGGTGCTGCCCGCCAATGCCGGATTGGCCAGCGTTGAACTGGTCAACGCAGACCGGTCGAGGTTGAAACCGCCAGCCTTGTAGCCGCGCGAATAGCTGGCATACAGCATCAAATCGTCAACCGGCTTGTAAGACAGGATAGCCGTACCCGTGAATTCATTCTCGCTCCGACTATCAGCCAAAGTTACACCATCCAGTTCGGAAGTTGAATTACCCTGACATGAAAGCCCGATTATGCCCGCTGCCAAAGGAGCAACCCCAGTACTGAGTAACGGCGTGAACAACGCGCGTTGGATCGGACACATCGTATTGTCGTTGGTAAACGCAGCGTTGAAATCCTTCGTTTCATTGGTATAGCGCAGCCCCAACGTCAGATCGAGCTTTTCGGTGATGTGGAATATATTGTGGGTGAAAAAAGCAAAATTCTCGCTCTTCTGATTATATATATCGAGAATCGTTCCCTTGTCATTGATCTGGGCCAGATTATCCAGACCGGCAAAGATCAGCGGGGTGGCAGCACCGAATGCGCCGGCCCCTGCATTTGCGGCTAGCAGCGCAGCCCTGCCGCCAGCGCTCAAACACCCTGAGCTAGTTGGTGAGGCAAGGGCAGGATTAACAGCATTGACGACCCGGCATGGCGCGAACGCACCATATTGCGAACCGAAGCGCAGATTGTCTCGTACCTCAAGCTTTTCGTTCGCATAAAAACCGCCGATCAACCAATCCAGCTTGTCATCAAATGCCGACCCTTGCAGGCGCAATTCCTGCGTGAAGGTTTTAAACTCCCGAGAACCGGCATTTTCAGTCGGTGCGCGATAGAGGATATCGACCTGTGTATAGTCGGTATCGGAAGCCTGAAAGTTGGAATATTCACGGTATCCGGTGATCGACGTCAGGTTCATCGTGCCGAGTTCGGCATTGACCTCAACCGAAGCACCGAAATCTTCGGTTTCACCAGCATAGGTGCGACCGGGAGTCACATAAATATCCCGGTTGAACGTGCTCTGGTTAAGCGCGGCCGGGTTTTGGCCCAGACCCAGCAAAATCGGGATGATCGGGTTGGCGGGGTCGGTCAGTGCCGGTGCACCGGGTTGCGGAAGCGCGAACGGATCAAGACCAGGACTTACCCGTGCTTGTTGGGCGAAACTCGGCTGAACAAAGGTTGCTGCACAGCAGGACTCGTCTTTTTTGGAATAGTCACCAATCACCCGGACGCTCAGACCGTCATTCGGTTCGAACAGCAGCTGACCACGGACCAGAAAACGATCCTTATTATTGACGTCGGTCCCGTTCACCACATCGTTGTAGAAACCGTCGCGTTTCAGATAAACGCCATCCACCCGCGCAGCGATAGTGTCGCTCAGCGGACCGTTAATGCCGCCCTCAAGGCGGATCTGGTTATAATTGCCATAGGTTGCGGCGGCATGACCGGAAAACACGAATTCCGGTGCGGCGGTGGTGATGCTGATCATGCCGGCAGAAGAGTTCCGGCCACCCAATGTACCCTGTGGTCCGCGCAGAACCTCGATCCGTTCAATCGGACCCAGTTCGCTGAGCGCATTACCGCTACGCGAACGGTAAACACCATCGATGAACACCGCCACGGAGCTTTCCAGGCCGGGGTTGTCACCAACCGTACCAATACCGCGAATACGGGCAGAGCCGTTGGCTTCATTGCCGGTCGATGAAACAAGCAAGGAAGGCGCCAGCTGATTGAGTTCGCGAATGTCGCTGGTTCCGCTCTGCTGCAATTGTTCCGCACCAATGGCTGACACGGCAATCGGCACATCGGACAAGACCTGCGCCCGACCCTGTGCGGTCACCACGATCACATTATCATCGACGGTACCTTCATCAGCTTGGTCAGCGGCATCAGATTGCGTCTGTGCATAAACGGGGGCGGTGGTGATTGCTGCAAGTGCAAATGCGCACGCAGATAGATTCAACGCTAATTTCATAACATGCTCTCCTGAAAATTTATTTTTTATCCTCATTAATGATAGCCTAGCCCGTCACATTTGATAGCCAAATCTCGCATCAATGCACCGTTTTCTGCAAACTGTGGCTTTATTGTCAGCCTATGCGGCACTTTTGGCGCAACAAATGAGCAGCCGATTTGCTTCCAACATCCAATGGCCCGCATCTTCTGGAAACAGAGAATAATTAATAAGAGCAGGATGACGTAGCGTCATAGCTGGCGCGGCCTGATCTCCCCGCATTTTGGATGGTTTCCAGGCAAATTTTTGGCCGTCCCAAACACTGCTTGGACCGAAACCGGGTCAATCACTATTTATCGGCCGTCGAGAGCGCAACGCCTGCGCCAGAGTCCCCTCATCGAGATAGTCCAGCTCACCGCCCACCGGTATCCCGTGCGACAGCTGACTGAGTCTCACGGGATAATTTTCCAATCGCTCGGCGATATAATGGGCCGTCGTCTGACCCTCCAAAGTGGCATTCATCGCCAGAACGACTTCGTCAATCCCGCCCTGCTCGACGCGCTTGATCAGCTTGTCGATCGCAATGTCTTCGGGTCGCACGCCGTCCAGCGCTGACAACCGCCCGCCGAGCACATGGAATTTTCCGGGAAACAGCCGCGGTGGGGCATAATGGGTAAAAGGAGTCCCACTATGTGACGACGCAAAGAGCCGACGATCCCGGCAGAGTTACTGGATCAACTATTGGCATGATCGGATGCAGCTTCTGCGCTGGATCAGGCGGATTGCTGGATTCGTTGAAGAAGGCGCTCGCCGAACGGGCGTTGAATGCCGAGATGGATTATCATCTGGGTGGCGATGAACAGGTAGGCAACAGCCGCAATGGCTATGGCCGCAAGCGTGTCATCACCGATAGCAGCAAAATCGAGATTGAGGTGCCGCGCGACCGCGAGGGCAGCTTTGATCCGCAGTTGATTGCTAAATATCAGCGCCGGTTCCCTGGCTTTGATGACAAGATTATCTCAATGTATGCGCGCGGGATGAGCACGAGGGAGATCACCGGGCATCTGCGCGAACTATACGGCATCGACGTATCGCCTGACCTGATCTCGACCGTCACCGACGGCGAGCATCGCTCCGTGCCGGGGGCACGGGAAGACGCGCAGCGCTGGAAGAAGTTACCGCCTGGCAGCAGCGGCCGCTTGATCCGGCCTATCCACTGGTGTTTTTCGACGCCATTCGCGTCAAGATCCGCGATGAAGGCATGGTTCGCAGCAAAGCTATTCATATCGCGCTTGGCGTCCGCGCTGATGGCCGCAAAGAGGTTCTCGGCCTGTGGATTGAACAAAATGAAGGTGCCAAATTCTGGTTGCGCGTTATGAACGAGCTTAAAAACCGGGGCACCGAGGATATCATGCTGGCAGTCGTTGATGGTCTCAAGGGCTTTCCCGATGCGATAACGGCGGTATTTCCCGAAGCCGTCGTGCAGACATGCATCGTCCATTTGCTACGCAACAGCATGGATTTTGTGTCGTGGAAAGACCGCAAGCCACTGGCAACGGCCCTCAAGGCCATTTATCGCGCCGTCGATGCCAAGGCTGCCGAAGACGCGCTGATTGCCTTCGAAGCAAGCGAATGGGGCCTGCGCTATGTCGCCATTGCCCAGAGCTGGCGGCGAGCATGGAATGAGGTGGTTCCATTTTTCGCCTTTCCCGAGGCGGTGCGCAAAATTATTTATACCACGAATGCTATCGAGGCCCTGAACTCAAAGCTCAGGCGAGCGATCAGAGCCAGAGGTCATTTTCCCAATGACGAGGCGGCAACAAAATTGCTCTATCTGGTCTTGAACAGACCAGAAAAAGAGTGGAAGATGCCACTTCGTGAGTGGACCATGGCAAAAGCACAGTTCGCAGTTATCTTCGGCGAACGCTTCATCAAAGCCAAGACGGCATAATGTTCAACCGCCCCACCACACACGAAATTACTGACACTCCCGCGAGCGGCGGCCGTTCATAGGGAATCACGTCCGCACAATATCGAGCGCCTCCTTGCCGCTCACTGCCGATCGCTGGCCATGACACATGATCGTGACGGGTTGTAGTTTCCGTTAGAGAATCGACTTTCTGCCAAACAGCGCCACAATGTTCGGCCACATATCAGGACACCGACCCTCTCGTGATGTCGGCGCTATCCGATAATTTCTTCACGCCGGGCGACGGACCGATCACTGGCCTCTTTGACGATCATTGGCAGACGATGTACCGCAAGGAGTTTGACCTTCTTACGCTTCCTAATGTCGAAGGTATCGCCATTGGTTCGAACTTTCGCGCGGTCTCGATCATAGTGGACATGTTGAATCGGCTATCCGCCGGACTTCAAAGCAATTCCTTAAGCTGGCGCGAAGTATCGGCAAGGTCTTCACGTGCCGCTACCAATCCCGTCTCGACAAGCCTTCTACCCTGCACATAGTCCTTCATGGAATTAACGCAATCGAGCGCCACGACTTTTCCATTCTTCAGATATACAATGGAAAAGGACCGATTGGATGGATCACCACGTGTCACGGAGTCATCGTATCCCGCACTCAGTCCTACCGTCTGAATTTTCAAGTCATACTGATCGGACCAGAACCAAGGTGTTGCGTGATATGGTTCAAAGTTGCCGCAAATCACACTCGCGACGACGCTCGCCATGTCGTTGGCATTCTGGACACTTTCGAGCCGAATGCGCTGGCCGTCCGCAAACGGATTTATGTGTGCAGCACAATCCCCGATTGCATACACACCGGGTAGTGTAGTTTGGCAGTATTCGTCGACTACGACACCGTTCGCGGTTTCCGCGCCTGCCTTGGCCAATGCATCAATGCATGGTTCGATCCCGATGCCGACGAGAACGATATCGGTCTGAATCACCTCGCCTGTTTCGAGCACAACGCCAGTCAGAAGTCCCCCGTCTCCCTCGATGCAGCGGACGCCCGATTCGAGGTGTATTTTTACTTCTCTGCTCACGTGCTCATTTTGAATAAAGCGGGAAACTTCGGGACCAGTGACTCTGGAAAGCACACGATTGAAAGCTTCTACTAAGACGACTTCATGGCCAAGTTTTCGAAATACTGCTGCCGCTTCCAGGCCAATGTAGCCACCTCCTATTATCGTACACCGCTCTGTTCCTGCTTTCATGTCATCGATCAAAGCATCCACATCCTCCTTGGAGCGCACCGTGTGTACGCCCCGTAGGTCCGATCCATCGCAGATAAGGCGCTTGGCATCTCCACCCGCTGACCAAACAAGCTGCTCGTATGCGTATTCCTGACCGTTGCCACAGGAAATTGTTTTCACCAGAGGATCGAGTGAAGAAACATTGCTCCCGCCTAGCAGATGTACATCCCTATCCCGCCAGAATTTCTCGGGTCGAATGAGTATCCTTTCGAAGGTTTTCTCTCCGGAGAGATACTCCTTCGAAAGTGGCGGTCTTTCATAGGGGAGGGCACGACTGCGGTCGAGCAATCCGATGCTTCCGTGGAAACCCTGCTTACGCAGCCCAATGGCAGTCTGAGCACCGCCATGTCCGCTGCCGACGATCAGAACATCGTATTTCTCCATCTGTTAACCCTCCTCCTACAGAATAATCATGACCCCACAGCGGCAAGCATGCATTGAGTGTTCAGTCGGTTCGCGAAAGTCGTCGGCCCATGCCATACAAGAGCCGTGTCTGAAGAAGCTACCCCGATCCTTAATAACGCTCTTCAGGATCGGTACCCAAAGGCAACGATACAGCATGCGAATTGCGAGCTATCCAAATCAAAGGAATGTGTTGATATTCTTTGCTTGCAGAATGGTCTGCTGCAGTATCACTTTACGACGGGCCAGTTTCAGCGAGCCGTCCGTATCCCGCCTGATCAGATCGACGCGTCTGGCCTTCAGCTCCATCTCGTCATCCTCCGCGTGGTGGCGACTGTTGATGACTAGTGAATGAACGGTCCATTCGGTGGGGGTATCGGTCGGTTCGACCTCGATATTGCTCACAAGATGAAAGTGCCGGGTCGGCGGGTCTTCAGCCCATGCGGAGGGCTGCTTGGCGCGGGCTACGCGAATCTTGAGATATTCGAGATCGTCGTCAAAAAAGGCCATCCTTGTGGGGCTGAACTTGGCGTCGTCATTCCGGTAGCGTGTTTGCATCCCTGGAATCCAATAGTGGATGTCGTCTGCCAGCAATTCCAGCCATTCATGCAAATGCTCGCCGTCGAGTAGGCGGGCTTCGCGATAGAGAAATTGCTGAATTTCGATAACTAGATCGACGGAAACTGCTCGATGTTCGCGGGCTTCGATTTTTTCGGCTTGGTTCACGGTCACCTCAAACTGGTATTTAGCGGACTGGTACGTCGGCCCAGGTTTCTGCATTCATTAGATCGGCCCAGCGTTGGTAGAACGCCCGCTGGTTCGCTTCGTTGATCTGGCTCTGATGGACATTTCCCTTCAGTTCCTCGTGTTCGATACGCGAATCGAGGCCCATTCCAGCATGGAGTTTCTGTCGTCGCGTGACGACACCTGCATTGACAGCGGTGCAATTTTCGAAATTCTCACCGTCGTCCATCTCGAAGACCCCTGCTGGAGAGAAAGTCAGCATCACGCCGCGGCGATATTCTTTCTTTAGCTCCTCCGGGGCATTGGCGTTCAGAAATACCCAGGTATGAAGCTCCGTTTCTCTCGGACCTTTTGGGTTCCACGTGCGGAAGGTATTGTGCCCGGCCAGGAAGGACAGGTTCGGAAAAACATTGGCCGAACTGAGCGAGGCGACCATCCTGCTGCGGACCTTCCCCAGCCGTTCGGCAAACCTCGCCTCGTGTTCACGCAGATATTCGAGGATTTGCGGCGAATTGAGCGTGGCCGCGTTGCCGATGAAATCCAGGCCGAACTCCCACCCGTGGCCATTGACGTTGGCGTGATAGGAACGATCGGGCCGCATCGTCGGCTGTTTGCCGAACATGGCGATGAGAGCCGAACTGTGCGTCCATGGAGCGTGGTAGGAATCGCCTACGAAGTTTTCTGCTGGGAACTTCCAGTTGCACTTGAGGCGGGACTTGATGTTGCCGTCGATAAATTCGATGCCGCCTTCGTCATTGTCGAGAATGACGTCGAGATACCAGCGAAAGTCGCCCAGATATTCCTCTAGCGAGGGTGCGTCCGGATCGAAGCAAGCAAAATGCATGCCCTTGTAGCTCTCCACCCGAGCCTGGTGGAGGCCGAGCCGAGACTTATCGAAATTGGACTTGCCATCGTAGGACTTTGGTCGGCTGACGCTCTTCAGACTGCCGTCGAGGCCGTATGACCAGCCGTGGAAATTACATGTGAAACGGCGGGTCTTGCCAACTTCGGCAAAACACACGCGGTTGCCGCGGTGGGAACAGGAATTGAGGAAAGTATGAATCTTGCCGTCTTCGCCGCGCGAAACGATTACCGCATCCTCCCCTATCGTAGTGGTAAGGAAATCCCCGACCTCTGGCAGTTGCGAATCGTGCGCAACGAAAATCCAGCAGCGTGCAAAAACTCGCTCGAGCTCGAGCGAGTAGATCGCATCGTCCCAGAATATCCGGCGATCAATGTAACCTTCTTCCGCATCAACCCAGTCGTTGACCTTGGAGGCGAGTTCCGTTTTATCGTCCGTTTTTGTGGATAGGTTTGTCACCCTATTCTCCTATTGAAATTGGTTTTCCTGCCGCCATCAGGCCGGTAGGATTTCGGCAAAGCCGAGGCCAGTGACACCGCCCGACCAGGCTTCGTAAGTAAGCACTTCTCCCTGGCCAGCCGGAAGGGCTCCCATCACCGCTAGATAATGGCGGATTTCCATGCCCCCATTGCCCCCGTCGCGCATGATCTCTTCGTCGGTCATCGAAAGCAGCGTGGACGGGTCGCCGGACACGATGGCATCGAGGACCTTCTTGTCGAACTCGGGGTTGATTCGGCCCATTTCTCCTGTGCCGACCCAGTGGCTGATCCCACCACTGCCGATCAGTACGACGCGTTCGTCACCCGGCATGCCTCCAACCGCATCGCGCACCATCTGCCCGAACTCATACGCCCGCTGAAGGCGAACATATGGCTCGACGCCGCTGGCCATGTAAACGGGAACGGTCTGAACCGATCCGTCGGTCGGAAGGGCAAGTTGGGCCGGAACGCCGATTGCATGATCCACGCCCAGATCGCGCGCGACGGATACATCGAACCCGCTACCGTGGGCGTGATTCACCAGGTAGTTGGCGAAGTCCGGATCGCTCGCAATCGGTGCATTAGCTACGCCTGGCAGCCGATCAATCGGACCATGCAGCTCGCCGGTAGCGATGAGGAACTGCGGCAGGCAACGCGGGCCGAACAGAATATAGTGGTCGGCGCCGAAAATTATCGCTTTGGTCGCGCCCGATGCGCGAACCTTATCGCATATCCGGGAATAGACCGCGAGAAGGTGATCGCGCTCCTTCTTCTGCGGATTTACGAACAGCAAGGGGTCATGCGGCATTATATAGCCGCCAACGATATTCGCCATTTAACAACTCTCTCCTGTGTGTCGAAAACTCGGCGACGTGATGTCGCGCAAACTACAAACTATCCTTACCGCCGCTCGACGCTTCCAACCGTGATGCAAGCTTGGGAACCCGGGCAAGATATTCGGGCATTGATTGCGGTCCGCGGACGCTGGTCCAAAAGCCCATCAAGAGCATCGGATTGATTCCGTATTCGAACAGGTTTTCTACCTGCATTGAAATAACCATCTCGCGTTCGGTCTCGCTGAGTGCATATTTGCCCGCGACTTCTCCGGAATCTTCGCGAAATGCTTCCTTCCGGTTACGTGAAGTACTCACGTCATAAAACAATTGCTCGACAGCCCCGTAGCTCATCCCATTCGCTTTCTTTTTGCATTGCGACGACGGGGATAATCCCCAGTGTCTTTTTAGGCACTGGCAGGAATGAGTCAATACCCTTGCGTATGGTTCGGCAATTTAGGGCCGCCGACTTACCCATTTTTTGCGCTTTCCTGCGGCTATGGCGCTACCAGGATAGCACAACTTTGCCGACTGTCTCTCGCGACCGCAGCGCCTTCATAGCCGCGACCACTTCACCCATTGGATAGACATCCCGAATCAGCGGGCGAATCCCACCTGCGGCACAAAGCTCGACCAGTTCTTGCTGGATCGCGCGGATTTCGTCGGGATCTCGGTCAAAGCTCCAGTAGACGCCGTGCACGCTGGCTGATTTTACCAGCATGTAATTCGCCTTCAGCGCTGGTATCTCGCCGCTTGCGAAGCCGCATATGAGCAGTTTTCCCTGCCAAGCGAGCAACCGCAAACTCTGTTCCGAAGTTGCGCCTCCGACCGGATCAACCACGATGTCGACTCCATTTGGAGACAATGATTTGACCTCTTGGTACCAATCTGGCTTGCGATAATCGATAACATGGTCCGCGCCATTTTCGATTGCGAAACGACGCTTTTCCTCCAACCCAGCCGTGGCAATGATGCGGGCTCCGGCGGACCGGGCAAGCTGGGTCGCTGCGACCCCGAGACCGCCACTCGCAGCGTGGATCAGGACCGTCTGGCCCGCAGTCAGATTACCTTTCGAAAACAAGGCGACATGCGCCGTGGTATAGGAGACCGGAAGCGCAGCGGCGGTCCGAGCATCGATGTCTCCGATCGCCATCAATCGGTCTGATGCAACCGCGCAATATTCAGCGAAGGCACCGCTGCGAACCTGACAAGCAACCCTGTCTCCAGGCTGAAACCGCGAGCCTGCGCTGGCGTCCACGACTGTTCCGGCAAGCTCGTTACCGGGGACAAACGGCGGCTCGATACGGTCCTGATAGCGGCCCGCGATAGCAATTTCGTCAGCAAAATTGAGCGCTGCGGCCTCCACCTTCACCAGGGTATCAACCGGATTCGGACCGCCTTGTTCCAACGTGGGAACGGGAATCCGATCGAACACCAGATCCTCCGGCTTGCCATATTCCTTCACGACCCAAGCCAGCATCTTCTTCAAATCAATTATCCCTTACAAAATATCCATTCGCATAAGTATGGAAATGACTGTTATCTGACAAGCCCAATCGGCAAAAGGTGGAATTTAATCATGTCAGCCAGCAATGACGCATCGGCCATGTCTCGCGCTGGCGGGGTGATCGCTTTCTTACGGCGAGGTCGTCGAACTTGCGTCAAGCATCGAGGCCGTACTCGCTCGAATGGGTATCGAGCCGGGGGAACGCAAAGAGTATATGGGCCGCCCCATACCGTGTTCACGCTCAGCTGTTTCGCGATATGCCATATCGGCGCGGTCTATGTCGGGCGCAATCCGTTATACAGTGCCGATCGGCTAGCCAGGCAATGTGTCGATAGGGGCCTGAAAGCCATCGTGACCTTCGATGAGCCCGGGCCGCTCGCCAAGTCTCTCCAGATACGCGAACGCATCAGCCGTCCCGTGCCCCTGCTGGTCGGTTCCTTCACACAGGGTCCGCGCGAGGCAATCGCGCTGCAAGAATCTGAGATGGCATCGTTCCTGCAGACCATACCCGACCTACTGACGGCCGGTGGATCAGTGGATCGGGCCACGTTCGACCCCGTCGCACAGCCCGCCATGCTCCAATTCACGGGCGGTACCACCGGCACGCCCAAGGCCGCAGTCCTCACCCATTACAGTCTGCTGCACAATTCGGCCTAAATGGTCAGCAGTTATCCTTAGCTCAAACACGGCAGGGAAGTGATGCTTTCGGCGGCCCCGGCGACCCACGTGGGCGGGATCGAGCCGGTCCAGAATTTGACCATGCAACTGGCTGGAGAACTGGTCTCACTACCGCACTTCGATCCAATGAATGCCCTGGAACTGGTCGAAGAACGACAGATCACCATCCTTCTGCTTGCCCCTACCATGGCCATCGCCCTGCTGAAGGCGCCCCGTGAGCGGCCAATCGACTGGTCGGGCATGAAATATGCATCCAGTGCGGCGCGCGACCGGTTCCAGCAGAGCTGAAGGAGATGTTCCGGGAGGCCACCGACCACTGGATCACGACCCTATACGGCATGAGCGAAACCGCTCGGGCGGTCGACTATTCGCCGCCCGAACGCACGCATGCGCAATGCACCGATGTTCGCCTGCCCTTCACCGAATTGGAAACCCGCAAGACAGACGATCCCCGTCAGCGGGCGGCGGTTAGCGAAATCTGTCTGCGCGGCCCGCTGGTGATGAAGGAATACTCGCGTAATCCGGAAGCGAGCGAGTAGGAATTCGTCGACGGTTTCTTCCGCAGCGGCGTTCTCGGTTCGATGAGCGAAGACGGGCCTGCCGCCGTTAACGGCAGGCTGAAGGACATGATCATCGCTGGCGGCTTCAATATCTACCCTGCCGACGTGGAGCGCGCGATGCTGGGCCATCCCGCCGTTCGGGAGGCGGCGGTCATCGGCGTGCCCGAGGATTACCGAGATGAGACTGCAAGGATGATCGTTAGTCTGCGACGAGGCGAGCAGCTTGATCTCAAGCATCTCAAGGAGTTTCTCTCCGGGCGGCTTTCCCCGATGGAAATTCCCACGATCCTGTCGATCGCAACCGAAATTCCGCGCAATGAGAAAATGAAGATTTCGCGGCAGGGCCTGCGCAAGCGCGAAGGCCTCGCCCCGCGCGGAACGGGGCGAAGTGACCGGGCGGCGGAATTGCGCCGCCACCCGGCCCCTTTCATCACCGAACCAAGGCTAGACCAAGTCGCGTTCCTTGGCCATCGACAGCGCCGTGTCCTCGATCATGTCTTCCTGTCCGCCGATCATCTTCTTGCGAGCCAATTCAATTAGGATGTCGCGCGCGGACAGGCCGTATTTCCGCTCTGCTTCCTTGGCCTGATACAAGAAGGTCGAATAGACTCCCGCAAAGCCGAGGGTGATAGAATCCCGGTCTGCACGGGGCGGCTGCGGCATAATCGGCAGCACCCGGTCTTCGGCTACGTCCATGAGTTTGAACAGGTCGACGCCAGTCTTGATACCCATCCGTTCGCTGACTGCGGCCATTAGTTCCAGCGGCGTATTGCCCGCCCCGGCACCCAGCCCGGCCGCCGAACCGTCGATACGATCCGCGCCCGCCGCCACGGCCGCCAGCGAATTTGCCACACCCATGCCGAGATTGTGATGGGCATGAAAACCGATCTCTGTCGCATCCTTCAAGGCTGTGCGCAGCCCGCCTATGCGAGCCGTCACGTCATCGGGCAGCATGTAGCCGGCCGAATCCACGCAATAGATCGTCGTCGCCCCGTATCCTTCCATCAACAATGCCTGTTCGAACAGATGATCTATCGAGGTCATATGGGCCATCATCAGGAAGCCGACCGTATCAAGACCGAGTTCGCGCCCCAGGCCGATATGTTGTTCGGTGACGTTGGCCTCGGTGCAATGCGAGGCCACATGGACGCACCCTGCCCCGCAATCGGCGGCCATCCGCAATTCATCCAGTGTGCCGATGCCCGGGACGTGAAGGACCGAAATTGTCGCATTCTTCACGACCTTGGCCACTGCCGAAATATACTCGCGATCCGTATGCAGGCCGCGCCCGTAGTTGAGAGACGATCCCCCCAGCCCGTCACCATGAGTGACCTGGATCAGGGGCACTCCGGCATCATCGAGTCCCGAAGCGATGTCGACCATCTGGTCCAGGGTGATTTGATGGCGCATCGAATGCATGCCATCGCGCAGGCACATGTCATGCAGCTTCAGTTTGCGGCCTCTGACCTGATCATCCAGCGTCATTATGCGTTCTCCATCACGGGTTCTAGTTCAAGCTGGCCATCCAGAATGTCCTGAGCGAACATTTCGGCGGTGCGGACAGAGGCCGCTGTCATGATGTCGAGATTTCCGGCATATTTGGGAAGGAAATCGCCAAGTCCCTCCACCTTGAGGAAGATCGACACCTTGCGACCTTCGAAAGTCGGCCCGTTTTTCAACTGGTAGCCGGGCACGTATTGCTGTACCGCCGCGATCATCTCGTGGACGGAGGCGGTGATAGCTTCCTGGTCGGGTTCGTCGACGGTTTCGCAATAGACGGTATCGCGCATCATAAGCGGTGGTTCCGCCGGGTTCACGATCACGATCGCCTTGCCTTTCGCCGCCCCTCCAACCTCTGCTACCGCAGCCGAGGTCGTGCGGGTGAACTCGTCGATATTCTTGCGCGTGCCCATGCCAATCGACTTCGAAGCGACGGTGGCGATGATTTCGGCATACTCCACCTCCTGCACACCGCTGACCGCGGCGACCATCGGGATCGTGGCTTGCCCGGCGCAGGTGACCATGTTGACGTTCATGGTCTTGCGCCCCGCAAGGTCTTTCAGATTAATCGGCGGGACGCACAGCGGGCCGATGGCAGCGGGCGTCAGATCGATCATCAGGACACCAAGTTCATTGAGCTTGCGACTGTTGTCCGCATGAACATAGGCCGAGGTCGCATCGAACGCGATCTGAACCCCATCCTCAATCACATGGGAAACCAACCCGTCGACCCCTTCTGCGGTGGTCTTGAGCCCCAGTTCTTTCGCGCGGGCCAGACCTTCGGACCCGGGTTCGATGCCCACCATCCAGACCGGTTCGAGAACCTCGGAACGCAGCAGTTTGTATAGAAGATCGGTGCCGATATTTCCCGGCCCGATTATTGCACATTTGATTTTATCCATCTCTTCCTCTTTCAGTTGAATTGAGCTTGTTCGCGAGTACTTGAACGCTTGCGGTCGGCCTCTACCCCCGCCAGGGGCGGACTAGGTGAAGGTCAGGCGGCAGGTTCCGAGACCATCGCTAAGACTGAGCAGCAGCGTGTCGCCGGCGGAGATTTCGACCATCGGGCCAAGCGCCCCGGAAAGGATAATTTCGCCTGCCCTGAACGGCATGCCGAGACGGCCCAGCGTATTGGCGAGCCACGCGACCGAGTTGAGCGGCGAACCCTGGACCGCGGCCCCGACGCCGCTCGCAACCTCGGTTCCATTGCAGTCGATTTTCATGCTCACGCTGGCAAGATCAATGTCGCGCGGATCGACCTGCTGCGTGCCGATTGCGAAAATCCCGCATGAAGCATTGTCGGCGACAGTATCCTGAATCCGGATGTCCCAGTCGCAAATGCGGCTGTCGACGATCTCGAAACAGGCGGTGACATATTCGGTCGCCTCAAGAACATCTGCCGCCGTCACGCCGGGCCCTGTCAGGTCATGCTTCAGGATAAAGGCGATCTCTCCCTCGGCCTTTGGCTGGATGAGAGACTTGCGCTCTACTGTGGCATCATCGGCAACCAACATGGCATCGGTCAACTGGCCGAAATCGGGTTCAAATACCCCGATCATCTCCTGCACCACCTTGGACGTAACCCCGATCTTCTTACCGATGATTGCCTCACCGGTCTCCAGCCGCCGCGCAACCAAACGTTCCTGAACGCGGTAGGCATCGACGATATCTATATCCGGATTCCGGTCCCGAAGATTGGGGATCGTCTCACCGGCGATCAGGGCATCGTAAAGCTCATCGCCGAGTGAAGTGATGATCGAAGGTTCAATTGTCATTGCCTAAAACTCTCCCAAACAGATACTAAATTGCGCAGCCGTGACTTATCGGCTCACCCCTTCCAGCCGGGATTTAGTGCGTCATCAGCCACAAATTGGATGAGTTCGCGAATCTCCCGTGTTCTGAAAGCGGTCGGATCAATCGTTCTTCAGAACATTGGGCCAACTCTCCGCATTCTACCAGCCTTGACAACCGAGCCTTTTGGTCTAGAGCCTCACCCTGTGAGAGGAAGAGCCGAGATGAATGAAGAGGCGGGTACATCGGTTGCCGAGCGATTGCTCGACTTGCTTGAGTGCCTTTCATCGTCACCTTTGACGGTGAGGGAAATATCCGAAACTTCCGGAATACCTCTTTCGACCGCTCATCGGTTGCTGCGGCCACTGGTGGCGCGCAAATACGTGCTGCGGCACGGGCGGGGGCGCTACCTGCTCGGCATCGCCAGCTTGGAACTTGGAGCGCGCGTGGATCTCGATTCCATCATCACCAGCGCTACCCGTCCGATCATCGCGGATCTTGCCAAGACCTGCAAGCACACGGTGCATCTGGGTGTTTTCCGGAACAATCTGGTCCGTTACCTGGTCAAGGCCGATGCTGGATATTCGCGTACCCCCTCGCAGGAGATGACCGAACTCGAGGCCTATTGCACCGGGGTCGGCAAGATGCTGCTTGCCCAGCTCGCTCACGATCAGCTGGAGGAGTATCTGGCTCCAGACGATTTCGTCCCTCTGACGCAGAACACCATTTCGCAGGCCGATGCCTTGCGGAAGGAGATCGGCGACGTGCGCAGGCAAGGCTGGGCGATGGACCGGGGTGAGATATATTCCGAATTGCGCTGTCTTGCGGTGCCGATAGAGGATCGGACCGGGCGGCTGATGGCGGCAGTTTCGGTCACCGAGGTGTGCACCGACGAAAATTTCGAAGAGGCGGAGGAGAGGCTGCTCACGCTCCTGCCGAGCATCGTCGAGGCGGCGGAGGCAATCTCCGTCATGCTGCGGGCTTCGTAGGGTCGCTGCGCTGGAAAACGGGCTCTGAACTTGGCCAATGCACCTATCCCATTCTCGAACTGAGCCCGCCGTCGCTGACTAGGATCGTTCCGTTGAGGTTCTTGCCGTCGCGTCGGGACGCAAGCAGCACGTAACACCCTGCATGATCATCTGCCGCGGCGGCTCTTCCTAGCGGCGATGCCTTCGCTACCATTTCAACGGTCCGTTCTTCAGAATCGAGCCGACGCGAAGAACTCTCCAGCGCTGCGAGACCCGACAGGCCGGTCACCGTCCCGCCCGGAGCGACTCCATTGACGCGCACATGCGGCGCCCATTCATAGGCCAGCTGATAGACCACGCCGCGCAGCGCAAACTTACTTGCGGTATAGAGCGTCCCGCCGCCGCCAGCCCTGAAACTGGCGTTCGAACAGGTCACTATCAGGGAGCCACCCGATTCCCGCAGCGCCTCGACGGAGGATCGTGCGATCAATAAGGTCGAAAGTACATTGATGCGGAACAGTTCCTCGAACGCGGTCTCCACATCGGCCGTGCCCATCCGATCTATTCGCTTGTACCAATCGTACACGCCTGCATTCGCGACCACGCAGTCCAGCTTGCCGAATTTTTGCAGCGCGAGCGCGACCCCGCGTCTGCAGATCTCGGCCTCAGTGCAATCGCCTGCCACGACCGCACACCGATCGCCTAAACGATCCGCCAGGTCGGCAAGCGCATCCGCATTGCGATCCAAGGCTACCACATTCGCCCCCTCTTCTACGAAGCGCAGGGCCACCGCTTCTCCGATGCCCGAAGCAGCCCCTGTGATCACCGCAGTCTGTCCCGATAGAATCTCCACCATTTCTCACCCTCTGATTTTTGGCTCATGCCCATTTTGGCAAACCATACTCTTACGTATTGACATTTCTGCGAAGGTCTCGCAACAGATATTTCACAAGAATTTGACAAATTGCGTGGTGTGGAGAGAGATATGTCCAGTAATCTGAGGCTCCCCGATATCGGGGCTTCGATAGACGTCGACGGTATCCAGACGAATTATCATGAACACGGTGAAGGCGATCCAGTGATCCTCCTTCACGGTTCGGGTCCGGGCGTCACGGCATGGCAGAATTGGCAAGGAATCCTGCCTCGCCTTGGCGAAACGCACAGGGTTCTGGCCCCTGATATCGTGGGATTTGGCTTCAGCCCTTTGCCCGAAGGCGAAAAACCGGGGATCAAGCTGTGGACCCGGCATCTGGCGGGCTTCATCGACGCCATGGGCCTCAATCGAGTGATACTAGTTGGCAACAGTTTCGGCGGCGCGCTGGCGCTTGGGATGATGGCTAATCACTCCGACAAGGTGCGCTCGCTCGTTCTCATGGGGACCCCAGCGGGCGAGTTCGAGCAGACCCAAGGTCTGGCGAACAGCCGGACCTTCGAACCCAGCATGGATGCCATGCGCGCAATGATGCAGGCCTTTCCCTACGATCCGTCGATCGTCACCGACGAGGCCGTCGCCGCGCGGTTGCGCGTCGCCGAGATCGCCAGCGGTAAAGAAACCATCCGCAAACTGCAGCCCGGCGAGGAACAGAATGCCAAGGGGTCGCGCATCGTGAAAGGCATCCCGCTGCAGCAGCTTGATGCGATCACCGTGCCGGTGCTGATCCTTCACGGGCGGGAAGACAAGATGATCCCGCTGCAGGTGGCGGTACGTATGCACGAGCACCTCAAGCGTTCGGAAATGCACGTATTTGGTCAGTGCGGCCATTGGGTGCAACTGGAACGCGAGGAACAGTTCCTTGAACAGGTCCGGGGTTTTTTCCGCAACAACTGAACGCCTAGCAAACTCGCAAGCGCGTTTCAATCCGCCCTCAACTCAGCTTCCTCCTAAGATGGTACTTTATGCAGAAATCGAAAACCAGATCCGAGATACTTCGTCGCCTCAGTGAAGGCGATCCTGTTTTTACGCGGAAAGAATATTCCGATGTCGTAACCATGTTCTGGGACACCGTAGAGGCGTGCCCGGACCAGCTTGCCTTGGTCGAAGGCGGCAGAAGCCTTTCTTACGCGCAGTTTGGCGCCGCGGTGGCTGGTCTCGCGGCGCGGATCAGTCAGATTGTCCCGCCTTCAGGGCGCGTCGCGATCTGCATTCCGAATTCGATCGAGGCCAATGTCGCCATCTACGCCGCGCTAAGCGCCGGCGCGGAAATTTCGACGGTCAACGCCGACTATACCCCGCGCGAACTGGGTGCACTGTTCGAGATAGCGCCGCCCGGTCTGGTCCTAGCTGGTGAGCGTAACTCCAACGTTGCCGGGGAAGCCGCCGACAATGCCCATGCGCAGCTGATTACCGTGGGCGAAGGTGGCATTGCAATCGAGCAATTGCTCGACACCCAGCCCACTCGGCCTGAGGTGAAAATCACGGGCGACAGTCCCTGCATCATCATGTTCACCGGCGGATCGACTGGCACGCCGAAGGGCGTGCAGCGCAGCCACCGATCGGAAATGAGCATCATCAAGGCGATGCATACGGCATGGCCGACGCGCGATCAGGAAGAGGTGTGGCTCAATGTCGCCCCGATCAGCCATGTGTGGGGGACACACATGGGCTGCTTCAACCCGGTCTATGGCCGCTCGCCCCTCATCATCGTACCCCGCTTTCAGCCGGATCTGGTCGCGCGTTTGATGGAGGAACATCGGGTCAGCGTGTTCAGCGGCGGTCCGGCAGCGATCTATCAGGGCTTGCTTGCGGCCCCGGATACGGACCTTTCTGCCCTGTGGCTGTGTCCGGGCGGCGGCTCGGTCTTTTCCCGGCAAACCCTGTCGTCATGGGAGGCCAAGACCGGCCTACCAATCCTTGAGGCGTTCGGCATGACCGAAGGCGGCCCACTCACCGCGCAGCCACTCGACGGCACGCATCAATACGGCACCACCGGGCTTCCCCTGCCAGGCATAGAAGTAGCCATCGCCGCGCTCGACGGCAGCGGCAAGCGGCTGCCCGCAAACGAGAATGGCGAGATACTGATCCGGGGCGAACGGGTGATCGACCGTTACATGGGGCTACCTCCCGTGGCTGAAGATGGCTGGCTCCCCACCGGTGATATCGGTTTCACGACACCGGACGGCTTTCTGGCGGTCGTTGACCGCAAAAAAGACATGCTGATCGTCGCCGGGTTCAATGTCTATCCGAGCGAAATCGAGGAAGTGCTTTCGCTGCTTCCCGAGGTTTCGGACGCTGCGGTGGTTTCCGTGGCGGACGATCGCAAGGGCGAGGTGCCTATCGCCTTCGTGGCCACCGGGCCGGACTCCGGCATGACGGAAGAAGTCTTGCTGAGCCACTGCGCCGAACGTCTCACCAGTTACAAGATTCCTCAAGCCGTCGTCGTGCTTGACGAACTTCCGAAAACTCCTGCCCGCAAGCCGGACAAGAGACGACTGGGAGAGATGGCCAAGCAGTTCATGCAGAAACGAAAGGGTTCGAAATAAGTTAGTTCCAAATAAAATAACGTAGAAACACACAGTCGAAATATTATTATACCTGGGAGGTAAAAATGAAGAAATCATTGTTAACAACGGCAGCCATACTGCCTTTCCTGCTCTGTCCGGCTGCGGCCAATGCCCAGAGTGCCACCTCGGATGAAGCCGACCAGGCGGGCGAGGCCCAGCTAAAGGCGGATGCGCAAGCTGACGGCGCGGGCGGCATGATCATCGTCACCGCCACGCGCCGGGAAGAAAGCCTGCAGAAAGTCCCCGTGGCAGTGACCGCCCTGTCGACTGAGGTGCTGACAACCTCGGGCGTTGAACAGGTCCGGTCTCTCAACCAGGTCGTGCCAGGGTTCAACGGCGGCCGCAACCAGAACGTAATGCAGCCCAGCATTCGCGGTGTCGGTTCGAGCGGTACTTCGGTCGGCGATGAATCAAACGTCGCGGTCTATGTGGACGGCGTTTACCAGGGCGATCCCTATTCGACACAGATCGACCTTGTCGAAATCTCCCGCGTCGAGGTTCTTCGTGGGCCGCAGGGCACGGTGTTCGGCCGCAACGCCACTGGTGGTCTGGTCAACGTCGTGACCCCGGATCCTCAGTTCACACCGCGCGCCCGTATCAAGGGAAGCTGGGGTCGCCTGCGCGAGGATGCAAACAATTTCGACATTCGTGCCTACGTTACCGGCGGCTTGACCGACACAATCGCTGCCGATCTCGCCGTTCTCTATCGCAATCAGGATGGATACGCGACGAACCTGCTCAATGGCGGCGCTGTCGGCGATACCGAAATTGCGTCGATCCGGTCCAAGCTGCTGTTCCAGCCGAGCGACCAGGCCGAGTTCATTCTGACGGTCGCATATGTCGATACGCACGAAGAAATTGCGGCCACTGCCCAGCCGTTCGAGGGGAACTCGCTGGGCGCGCAGTTCGCCGGCGCGATCATTCCCGACGAACCCTGGGAAATCTCCAATTTCGCCTTCGGAACGGCTGGCCTGTCTGACTTCACCCGACTGGACATCGCGCTGAAGGGACAGCTCGATCTGGGCGGGGTCATTCTGGAATCGACCAGCTCTTACATGCGTACGCGCGTGCACCAGATCGCCGATTCCGATGGCACCAATATTCTTCTCGGCGAAACGAACATGCGAGTCAAACCCGATACGTTCACACAAGAACTGCGGCTTATTTCGGACAATGGTAGTCCCCTCAGCTGGACTGCTGGCGCCTATTATTACCAGCTGGAGGGTGAGCAGCCGCTTATCCTGATCAATCGACGGGACGTCGCTACCCCGGTCACGCCGATCACGATCGAGCCGGAAGTGGAGAATTCGTCAATCGCAGCCTTTGTCGAAGGCACCTATGATCTGACGCCGAGCCTCTCGGTAACGCTGGGCGGACGTTACACCACGGAGACGCGAAAGTTCTCGCAGCGTATCAACGGCAACCAGCTGTTCACGGATGCGGAGGAGGATTTCGACAAATTCACTTACCGCGTGGCCGTCCAGTACGAAGCTTCGCCTGATCTGAACATCTACGCCACCTATGGCACCGGGTTCAAAAGCGGCACCTTCAACACTTTCGGCACTTCGAACGTGGCGGTCGAGCCGGAAACGATCGAGGCGATCGAGTTTGGCATAAAATCCGATCCACTGCCGTGGCTGCGGGCGAACCTTGCGACCTTCTATTACACCTATGACAACTTGCAAGTGACCGCGCGGGCGGCCAATAATTCGTTCGTTCTGCAGAACGCGGCCAGCGCAGAGATCTATGGTGGAGAGCTCGAGCTTACGGCAGAACCTATTGACGGCTTGGATCTGCGTGCGGCCATCGCCTACACTCATGCCAAATATGATGAATTTTCCAACGCGCAGGTATTCATTCCCCAGGCGGGCGGCGGAAACATGGTTTCATCCACCGATGTCTCTGGTAATCAGCTAGTCCGCACCCCGGAGTTCACTCTGACGCTGGGCGGACGCTACACATTCGATGCGTTCGATGGAGAAGCCTTCATCGGTGGCAACCTCTTCCATTCGAGTGCGGTATATTACGATTACCTCAACATCTTCAGCCAGGATTCTTATGAACTTCTGTCGGCAGAGATCGGTTGGACTAGCCCGGATGACGATCTTACTTTCCGCATCTTCTCGAAGAATCTCACCAACGCAGCGGTGGCCCAGCAAATCTCGCCTGGACCGCTCGCCGCCTACATCATCTACGAACGCCCGCGTGAAGTAGGTGCAAGCGTAGAACTCAGGTTCTGATCTAACGGTCGACGCAGGGCACGAGCATGAACATGCCCTGCGTCGCCATGCCTTTGGGGCCTCGTACTCTTGCGGGTAGCGAGGCCCCTAGATTTTTGGAGCTTCCACATCGCAGCAACAGACACGCGGTGCCCCCGAATAAGGCTCCGGCCGGGCTCGGCGAAGGTTCAACCCGCAGTCGAAGCAGTCGCTCCGGTGGTGCTGGTGGAATCCGTTTTGGGCGGTTCCCGCCCTACTGTTACCGGAAGGAATACTGCGAGGAATGCCTTGGTATCTTCGGCATGGCACCGCTTCGTCTGGGAGCGTGACAGGATGTTCAGTCCGATGATTTGAGCCAGCGCCATTGTCGCCGTCTGGCGCGCCTGATGCTCGCGCTTGCCCAGTTCGATATAGGCATCGGAAATTAAGCTGATCCGGTCCTGATTGACGCGCCGGGTGGTTTCGGCAGCAATCTCGGAAACCCGCGCCCATTCTTGCAGCGCCCGTTCGACGGAGCCGCCCGGAACATCGTGCCGTCGGTTCAGGGCAAGGGTGTAAAAATATCGCAGCCGATCCAATGGATCGTCGAAGTCGCGTTTGCCCGCAAGTCCAATGGCCTTGGTCGCCGAGTTATACCAATATGACAGCGTCTCGCAGAGAAGCGTCTCTCTGTCCTGGAAATGCCAATAAAAGCTTCCTTTAGTTACATTCAGCTCCTTGGCTAATGATTCTATCTGAATACCGGCGACACCAACTTCACCTATTTTACTGAGCGTGTGCTTTAACCAGATGTCCTTTGACAGCCTGACCCGTTTTTTCGATCCGTTATTAGCTTCGGACATGGAATTCCCTAATTTTACGATCCAGTTCGAAAGTTTCGTTCTTCGGACCGCTTATCGCTTTAGTGGCGAAACGCGTTGACATTACATGTGCTGATAGCCGTATCTGCAGCATCAAGGCTGCTTTGACAATCCACCTAAGTATACGACGGCGGCGAGGATTGGGTCAAGGAACCTTCTATTAATCCGTCATTGATTATGCTGGCCGAACTTGCGGAACTCAGACTTCAAACGGATACGCGCATCGTGTCGCAGGAAATCAGCGAACTTCGACATATCGCGGTTACAGCCACGACGCAGGTGAAGATCAGCCGGGCTCTCAAGGGAACGTCGAGCCCCGGGTGAAATGGATATTCCATTCCCTTTCTGAATCTGCGCCGTTCATTAGCTGCCAGATGCTGAAACCGGTTAATCGACGCACCAATATCGGTACGCTCTGGTTCAAGCTCTCTCGTAAATTGGGACTGGGAATTCCTGCGACTCCCGAGACGGTAAACGGATTGCCACCAGCGGGTTTAGAGCCCGATCCGAAAGTAGTTGAGCAATACCAGGATGTTGTGATTCAGTCCGTCTTTACGAAGAGATGGAGTGAACGATGACATGGACTGGTATTGCCCGGCGTGAGCATAGCCGGGAAGGGTTACGATATCCAAGCGATATGACGGACCGGGAATGGCTACTGACAGCACCGTTTATCCCGTCCGCCAAGAGCGGGGGCCGCCCTCGCACGACCGATATGCGCGAAGTTGTGAATGCGTTGCTCTATATTGCGGCGAGCGGTTGTTCGTGGCGACTGTTGCCAAAATGCTTTGCGCCGGTGTCGACGGTGCGGCGCTATTTCTACGCCTGGCGTGATACGGGTTTGTTTGATGCGATCAACATGGTGCTGGTTATGAACCTGCGCGAAATCGAGGGTCGCGAAGCCTCGCCCAGTGGCGGTGTCATCGACAGCCAGAGCGTCAAAACCACGGAAAGTGGAGGAGTTTGCGGCTATGACGCGGGCAAGAAGGTCAAAGGCCGCAAACGGCATATCGTTACTGACACTTGTGGCTATCTGATCTTCATCCTGGTCCATGCCGCCGATATTCAGGACCGCGACGGGGCCGTCGATGTCCTCAAAGCTATCCGCTATCGCTTCCTATGGCTGCGCCATGTGTTCGCCGATGGCGGCTATGCGGGGGACAAGCTCAGGCGCGCGCTCAAATGCCGCTAGCGCACAAAAGTTGCTATCGCTGTGGCTAGCGGTTTCTCTGGTTCATGGAAACAGCTGGCGCGGACAAAGCTCGCGGCTTTGCCTTCACGTTCAAAACAACTGTTCGTGAATAGATCGCGCGAACCTACGGCTGGACGCAAATAACGAATGTCAATTGACTCTAGCTGCTGGCCGATCGAACTTTCACCGCCTGCCACACGGCCCTGGCATGCAGACATCAGCGCCGCAGCAACGGCGCCGCCATGGACAATATTTCCGCTTTCCCATCCCAAAACGGCCCGATTTCCTGCTGCAATTTGTGGAGAGTCTGGTGCGCCCGATAAACCCAAACTGGTGCTCATTGGTCCGGGCATTGCTTGAGGACTGAAATCACCGATCAAATTATAGTCGGCCGGAGCGCCCCCCGGGAAGCTCCCCAAACGAAACAGGCCTGTTGCTGTTCCGACGATATCTTTGGACGAGTTGGTTACACTGCCTGTTACAGTGGCAGATGTTTTCCCAACCATCACCGCTTCGGCGGTCAACGTCAATTCATCCCCCATCGAAGATCCTGATAAAAGTCCGATCCGCAAATCAAAAGTTGAAATTCCGATTTCAGCCGCAATCAGTCCTTTCAACGATTGGGACAATCCTTGATCGATAAAGCCCATGAGTGCCAGCGGATCAAGGTTTGGATTTCCCGGTGCTTTGGCAATCCGCCTATTGGCTTTCATTCGACTGATCGAACGCCCGCTGCTGCATTCCAGCAACTCCATGCCGAGCGTCAATTGATAGGGGGTTACAAGTCGAACCCGCATTTTCTCACCCGTCTGTCCATCTGGCTTGATTGCGCAGTCATCCATTTAACTTCCAATAAGGCATACTCAAAATTCCTTAGTTAGGCGTAAATTGCAAACAAACGACTCCGTTCGCCGGAGACGCGAAAATTGATGCCCGCAAAACCCGAACGGTGCAAGGTCATCATGATCTTGGGGAATGAGGTCCGATGATTGCTTTTACAATTCTGGCCAACATCCCCTTTGTCATTTGGTCATGTTAAACTAGCAGGGCAACGTTGAGAGGCGTAGGCAGCGTTGCGCGCGTCGCGCATTAGATATTCACCGTTGCGTCGATGCCATATGCGCGCGGTGTGTACATCGGGTGTCTGGGGAGACACTCTCTACCTGCGATTATAGCCTTTCCCGAAGCGCTTCATAGGGCGTTTGGCAAAACCAAAGACTCTTGTCTCGGCTTCGTCGCGCTCGCCTCATTCTTATTTGCGCCTCCTAAGCCGGTACAATCCTATCCCGCGGCTCCTCAGAGGCGCTCCTTAACGGCCTATCCAATCGAAAAACGCCTAAAACTACCCGATCAGGTAGTTGAATACCCCTCATATGCCTGTCTACTTGTTGCAGATAGGAATCGGACACGAAATTCGAAAAAGTCCGATCCATTTATGGACTAGGGATGCATTTGAAAGGTAGAACGGATGGTGAGCCACGCATTGAATAAGTCGCATCTAGATGGCGATGCGGCACTGAACTATGTCGACAAGAAAAAAGCACTATGGATACTCTCCGTTCTTTGGCCAGCAACGCCTCTGGTAGGCCTTTATCTCGTTTCGGAAACGGGCTGGAGCATCTGGTATGGACTGGTTCTGATCCTGTGGTATTTAATTATTCCAGCGCTTGATTTTGTATTTGGTCAGGATTACTCCAATCCGCCCGAAAGCGCGGTAGAAAAACTTGAAAAAAGTACATATTATCGCGTGCTTCTCTACCTTACGGTGCCAATACACTTCGCCGCGCTGATCGGCTGCGCATGGTGGGTTGCCACCCAGGATCTCAGCGCGCTTGAATTTATTGCGCTGGCCCTCTCGTTGGGTGTCGTCAACGGATTGGCACTCAACACCGGCCACGAACTTGGACATAAGAAATCCTCGTTCAGTCGCTGGATGGCAAAGCTTGTGCTTGCCGTTGTCGGCTACGGACACTTCTTCATCGAACATAACAAAGGGCATCACCGCGACGTAGCGACGCCGCTAGATCCCGCAACTTCGCAAATGGGCGAGAATATTTACATTTTCTCGCTGCGCGAAATTCCGGGTGCATTCAAACGCGCTTGGCATCTGGAAAAGGAACGCCTCGCCCGTTGTGGCAGTAGCCCCTGGACTCTCAAAAACGAGATTCTCCAGCCGATGGTCGTCACCGTCCTGCTTTATGGTGCGCTGATCGCCGCATTTGGCACGATCATGCTAGTCTTCCTACCGATTCAAATGGCGTATGGCTGGTGGCAGCTGACGAGCGCGAATTATATCGAGCATTACGGCCTGCTGCGCGAGAAGTTGCCGAATGGCCGGTATGAGCACCAGCAGCCGCGGCACTCGTGGAACGCGAACCATATCATGTCAAACCTGATCCTGTTTCATTTGCAGCGCCATTCGGATCACCATGCGCATCCGACGCGGTCCTATCAGTCGCTGCGTAATTTTGAGGATTTGCCGGCGCTTCCGCTCGGCTATCCAGGGATGTTTTTTCTCGCACTATTCCCAGCTGCATACCGGGCCGTGATGGACAAGCGTACCGTCGCTTGGGCCGGCGGCGATCTGAGTAAAATCCAGATACGCAAGGGCAAACGGGCATATTACGAAAGAAAGTTCGCGGACGCTGCGTAAAACTTTTCGGCGCAGGGTAGAGTCTCTTCCCACACCCACCCTGCGCCGTTCTTCCCAACCGAGTGGCGGTGCAGGTTTGTAGGGTCGAACGCTGTGAAAGCTTTGTGCCCAAGGTCACTGCGGTGTCCCACCGAGCGGTGCGATCCGCACCATGGCTCTCCAGAACAAATTACGAGGTTTATCGATGGCGAAATATCAGTGCCCTGATTGCGGTTATATTTATGACGAGGCCGATGGCGACCCTCATGAAGGTTTCGGACCTGGAACGCCGTGGAGCGAGGTGCCGGAAAGCTGGTCATGTCCCGACTGCGCTGTGCGCGACAAGATCGATTTTACTCCGATTGATGGAGGGTTGCAGGCCGCTGAAGTTGGCGCTTGCACGCCCGTCGCCCCAGATGGTTCGACCATGACCCGCGCCGCTCCAGGGGCGCCATTTCGAAAGTGGGTCTGCATCACCTGCGGGCATATCTACGACGAGGCGACCGGTGATCGGCACGAGGGATTTGCGGCGGGGACTCGGTTCGAAGACATACCGGATGACTGGTGCTGTCCCGATTGCGGTGCATCCAAGGGCGATTACGTCCTCGTGCGCGATTGAATGACGACAGACCAGATGAAAGTTAATTCAATGGGGAATCTTGAAATTCTGAAACCAGCTGGATCTCCGGGCAGTACGATTAGAGAATATGACAACCTTTTGACACAAATGAAGGCTGCCCAGTTGGCGCGTCGGACGCGGTATAATCGGAATGCGCGGCTTGATCATCTTGAAAGGCTGCGCGAGGCTGTGCTTGCGCACGAAGCGCAGATCATTGAGGCCTGCGAACGTGATTTCCGCAAGCCTGCAGCGGAAGTCAAGTTGACCGAACTATTCCCGGTCCTGCAAGAAATAAGGCACGCCAAACGGCATCTCAGGCAGTGGATGAACCCCCGTCGCGCGGCGATGACCTTGAGCATGGCTGGCACGCGGGCGCGGGTACGCCCTGAAGCCAAGGGCGTGTGTCTTATCATCGCGCCCTGGAATTACCCAGTGAATCTCTCATTAGGCCCGTTGGTTTCAGCGATCGCGGCCGGAAATAGCGTCGTGATCAAGCCGTCGGAACTGACACCGCACACCTCGGCCATAATCGCCGATATCGTGGGCGAGGTCTTTTCACCATCGCATGTTGCGGTGGTCCAAGGCGGGGTTGAAACCGCCCGGAGCCTACTGGAGCAACCGTTCGATCATATCTTCTTCACCGGCAGTCCGGCGGTCGGCAAGATTGTCATGGCAGCAGCGGGGCGCAATCTCTCTTCGGTAACGCTTGAATTGGGCGGGAAGTCGCCGACCATTGTCGGCCCCGGGGCGGATATGCAGAAGGCGGTACAGAGTATCGTTTGGGGTAAATTCGCGAACAACGGACAGACCTGCATCGCGCCCGATCATGTTTACGTTCATAGCAGCATTTCCCAAAAATTTGAGCAGGCTGTCATCGCAGAGATTCGCAGGGTCTATGGGAGCGACAGTCGCGAACTGAAGGCCAACCCCGACTATTGCCGGATAGTCAATGCGCGCCATTTCGAGCGGTTACACGCCCTCATAAAGGATGCACGCGCGAAGGGTGGAGAGATCGCTTTCGGCGGAGAATTCGATTCCAGTGAAAACTACATTTCACCGACCGTGTTGAGAGGCATGAACCCTGACATGGACATCGCCGAAGAGGAATTGTTTGGGCCCCTGCTCCCGCTCATTCCGTTCGATAATCTGGATGACGTCATCGGAAGGATCAATTCGCAGCCGAAACCTCTGGCGCTCTATATCTTTGAGAAGGACCGCTCATCGATCGACCGCGTGATTGCGAACACCTCTACTGGCGGGATTGGGATCAATGTCACGGTCGCCCAATTTCTCCATCCAAACCTCCCTTTCGGTGGAGTGAACAATTCCGGGATAGGGGCCGCGCACGGCGAGTATGGCTTTCGTTCGTTCTCACATGAGCGGGCCATCCTGGAGGACCGCTTCTCGATCCTTTCCTGGCTCTATCCTCCCTACACGCCGCGCGTGCGCCGTTTAATCAACCTCATAGTCCGGGTGTTGGGCTGATGCGTACATTCTGCAAGGAACATGCGAACTATGTATGACTATATAATAATAGGGGCCGGTTCGGCCGGTTGTGTCCTCGCCAACCGATTGTCCGCCGATGGCAAGAAACAGGTGGCTCTGCTCGAGGCTGGTCCGAAGGACAAAAGCCCGCTGATTCACATGCCGATCGGAATCGCGCTTCTGGCCAATAACAAAAAGCTCAACTGGGCTTTCGAAACCGAGCCGCAGGATCATCTTAACAAGCGGCGCTTGTTCTGGCCCAGAGGAAAGACACTCGGTGGCTCATCTTCAATCAATGCGATGGTCTATATTCGCGGCCATCCGGACGATTATCAATATTGGCAGGAAGCGGCAGGATCGGCTTTGTGGGGGTGGGACCGTGCGAGCGAACTTTTCCGGCGCATGGAGGACAACGAACGTCACCCGGCTGGAGATTTTCACGGACAGGGCGGTGAATTGAGCGTCGGTGATTTGCGTACGGTAAACCCGCTCAGCGATGATTTCGTCGAAGCGGGGCGGGAACTCCAGTTCCCGGTCAATCCGGATTTCAACGCGGACAGCCAAGAGGGCATCGGATATTACCAAGTGACACAGCGCGACGGTCGGCGATGGAGTTCAGCGCAGGCCTTTTTGCGTCAGGTCGAGGGGCGGGCGAACCTGCACATCATTACCGATGCGCGCGCCGAGCGCGTGTTGATGAATGGCAAATCGACCGTAGGTGTCGCTTTCCGACAAGGGCGCGAATCAAAGAAGTTGAAGCTCAAACCGGGCGGTGAAGTCCTATTGTCTGGCGGCACGGTGAATTCTCCACAATTGCTGATGCTGTCGGGGATCGGGGATCGTGCGGTGCTGCGCCATAATGGCATTCCGATCGTACACGATTTACCCGAGGTCGGTCAGAACATGGCCGATCACCTCGACGTCACCATCATGAACGCAGCAAATTCGCGCAAGCCGATCGGGGTGGCAGCCAGCTTCATACCAAGAGCCCTCGGCGGTCTGTGGTCGTATATTTTTTCACGGCGGGGCTTTCTTACCAGCAACGTTGCGGAAGCAGGTGGTTTTGTCCAGTCTTCGCCCGACCGAGACCGGCCCAATGTTCAGTTCCACTTTCTGCCTACTTATCTCAAAGATCACGGGCGAAAACTTGCCTTCGGATATGGTTACACGCTTCATATCTGCGATCTGCTGCCGAAAAGCCGCGGTTACATTTCCTTGAAATCATCTGATCCAATGGCCGACCCGCTGATCCAGCCTGGATACCTAGCCGATCCTGATGATCTCAAGACAATAATCGCGGCATTCAAGATCGGTCGGCGCATTCTGGATGCGCCGGCGATGGCCGCTCATAGTGCTGCTGAGGTGCATCCCGGGCCGTCGGTCCAGACAGACGATGAAATTGCCGCGTTTATCCGCGACACTGCCGAAACAATTTACCATCCCACGGGCACCTGCCGAATGGGTGCGGATGCAGAGTCCGTAGTCGACGCCTCGCTTCGTGTCCGGGGTATCTCAGGCCTCCGGGTCGTGGACGCCTCGATCATGCCCAGCCTCGTGGCCGGTAATACCAATGCGCCGACCATGATGATTGCAGAGAACGCCGCCGACATGATTTTGGGCAAGGTCGGTACGTTGGACGCAAATGCTGCCTGAGGCCGCTCGGTCTCAAGAAAACTCCGGCGGTGCCCGGAGAAATTAGTGAAGCTGGGCCTGGCCCGGACAAGATAACTGTATCTGGGAGAGAAGAAATGAATCCATTCAATGTAAAATTCCCGACATCCTGTTGTGTTCTGGGTCTGGCTCTCATGTGGGGGAGTGCGGCTTCAGCCCAAGATGGCGGCATGTATAAACGCGGGGATTTCGTAGTCGCTGTTTCCGCGTCAGAGGTTTTGACCAGTGAGCAGTTGGACGAGGTTTCGGTTGGCGGGGGTGACCTGCCGGGAGCAGGCGTCACCATCAATAATGACGAAACGGTCACTTTCGACCTATCCTATTTTCTGTCTGACCGGATTGCGGTGAATCTGTTCGGCGGTATCCCTGCTAGCGCGAGGCTGCAAGGAACCGGCTCTATCGGAGGTCTTGCGCTCGGCTCGACTGATTATGGACCTGCGGTGTTGTCGCTTCAATATCATCAGCCGATCGGGAGTAACGTCTCTCTTTATGCAGGGGGAGGCGTAGCGCGCCTGCTATTCCTAAACGAGAAAGACGGCGCAATTGCCGAATTCGATGTGCGCGACACTTGGGCTCCCGCGCTGCAGGTCGGAACGCGTGTAGCTCTGAATTCGAGCCTATTGCTCAACCTCGATACCCGCTATATTCCTTTCAATGGAAATATCAGCGGTAATCTTGGCCCCGCGCGAGTCAAGGCCAAGGTCGGCGTGGACCCAATTGTCGTCAATATTGGCCTTGCCTATCGCTTCTGACGACACTCCTGATCCGCATTCCCGGTACGGCAAATTCAATTGCCGGGACAGATAAGCAGCGGTCGGTGCCGCCGAAGTTAAGAGGAATCATTATGATGACAGCGGGTGGGGTCGACGGGAAAACGCCGCTCGGGCAAGAAGGGCTCGACCCCACCTTGCAGTTATACAACAGACGCATGGCCCAGCGCAGGCACGTTTTTGCTCAGTCTGCCATCCGGCGCGAGCGCCTCTCGCATGAGGCCCATCAAGGTGCGAAGGCGCTCGTCTACTGCGCACCCAGCGGCTTTGGGAAATCGACGCAGTTGGCGATCATGGCAGAAGATGCAGGTTCCGGGAACGCAGCTTACCTTAGCCTCGCTGAGTTCGAAACTGCGGAGGGCAGCGATGGTTCGTGTGTAGAACGTGTGATGCAGGCCATCCTCGATCAGTTGTCGGGACCGGATGCGCCGCAAACAAAGGGCGTGCACGAGGGAGAGGCTGTACTGTTCGCCCGGCTTTGGAAAACCGAGCAGCCAATCTTGTTGTGTTTCGACGAATTTATACCGGCTTTTGCTGACTTGGCGGAGCGGATTATCTGCGAGACGCCTTCCAGCGTCAAACTTGCCTTCGCCCCCATTGGCGTGGAGTTTTTGTCACGGCTCGCTCTTTTGCCCGGGGTCGTAAGAGTGCGGTCGGAAAGCTTAGCATTCAACGAAGCCGAGATAGATGAACTTGCCCTTCTATCGGGGGCGCCATGGTCCACTGAACGCGCTTTGGAACTGACTGGCGGCTGGCCCGCATTGCTGCGTTTCGCTGTCGACCGAGCCGAGCCATTATCTTCGCCCATACAGTGGCCAGAAGTGCAGAACTTCTTGCATAACGACGTGTTTGCCAAATTGACCGTCGAAGAACGGGAAGTTCTGCGTAACGCCTCAATCTTGCAAACGGTTACACCGGAAAGCTATCGCTATGTTTTTAAAGCGAATTCGGACCTAGAACATTGGCTCAAGCGCCTGAGCGCTGTCCATGGTGTGCTGGTTGCAGGGCTGGCGAATGATGGGGAGAAGTTAGTAATGCTCCCGGTGCTCCGCGATTTTCTGCGCGAGGAGTTGCGCGTACTCATGCCAGACCGAATTTCCTATTTGTTGAAGCGCATCGCCTACTGGCATTGGCGACAAGGCGAATACCGCGAGACGATAACTGCTGCTTTGGATGCCCACGACCATCGCTGGGCGCACCGGGTAAGCGCAGGCGTGCTTATCGATATTGCATTACGACAGGGAGAAATTGCGGGTCTACGAGAATGGTTCGCTTCGGTTCCTCGTGACCAGTTGAATCGCCTGCCAGCCTTGGCATTCGGCTATGCCTGGACGATGTATTTCAGCCAGCAGGCGCAGGTGGCAGACGAAGTGCTCGAAGGCATGGCCGCAACTGAATACGCCGGCCAGAACCTCTACGGCCAACCCAGGGGTTGGCCCGAACTCGTATTCGCTATTGGCAAGGCGACACATGATGAATTGGATGAAAGCACCAGACTATGCCACCAATGGATCGATAGTTTTGGAGAGGATAACGAGGTTGGCGCAGGCGCGGCTTATACCTGCTTAGCATTTATCGCTGCGAGCGAGCGGCAATTCGAAGATCTGTCGAAGCTTTCTCGGAAGGCTTTCTCAATCAATCGATACGCGCGTCAGCGTTACGCTTCGGGCTGGCTCTCGGTCGCTCACGTGCTCGCGGCGATGCGGAGCGGCAAGATGCTACGGGCTCGTAAACTCGTAAAACAATCGCGCGAGAGCTCTGATATCGCTGTTGAACGTTCGCCCTTCGCCTCAAATCTCCTGCAGGCGTTCGAATATCAACTTTGCGAAGAGATCAAAGAAGGTGTCATGCCAGAGGGGCTCGAACACGACGCCATTAATTTCGCAATGGAATATGGGGTGGTGGATGTGCTCGCCGGAGTGACCCAGGCTGCGGCAAGGCGGATGGCGTTGAAGGGACTAACAACTGAGGCATTTGCCCTGATGGAAAAGGTCCGCGCCACGGCTCACCGCCGCCAATTGCCCCGCTTACGTTATCTGGCGGAAATCAATCTCGCCGAATTTCACTTGCTGGAAGAAAGCGCGGCGGCTGATGTTGATCTGCCCAAGCCCAACGCTGCGATCCTTTCGGCCAACCAGCTCCAGGCGTTGGATGCGCGCCTCGCCCGTGTGCGAGCGCTCATCGAGATCGGCAAGTCGCGTTTCGGGCTTGCTGAACAGCACGCCCGTCTCGCGTTGCGCGAGGCGGGCGTAATGGGCGACTTGCGTGCGGCGGCCGCAGCCCAATATTGTCTCGCTACGGCGCTTGTCTTTCTGGGTTCGACCCGGGACGCGGAACGTGCTTTTCGCGAAGCGGAAGAACTCGTCGCATTGAATGGATGCCACACGACACGTGAGTGGATGATGGCACTGCTCCTTCGAATCGTGCCAGAAACGATACAGTTCTTCGATACAATCGGGCGTAAGGGCGAAGCGCTTCATTCGATGGAGCCGAGCGTCGGCTCCTCAGATAAGGGCCTCGTGCCGGTTCTGGCAGGGCGGCTTACCCGCAAGCAATATCTTGTCCTCCAATATATTGCCCGGGGCATGACGAACAAGGAAATCGCAGCACAACTCTCGATCAGCGAAAGCGGCGCGAAATGGCATGTCAAGCGGCTGTTCGAACGCTTCGGTGTCTCTAAGCGGAGTCAGTTGGTCGCGACCGCGCAGGCAAAAAACTTACTATAGGTACAAGGAAAATACTTCATGCAATCAATTAAGAGAATTGTAATCATTGGGAGCGGGACTGCTGGGATCAATCTAGCGCTAAATCTGCGCCAGAACGGTTTCGCAGGGAATGTCACGGTATTTGGTACCGAGCATCACGATCCCTATCAACGTCCGCCGCTTTCGAAGAACTGGTTGCTATCCGATAACGATCCCAGCCCCATTCCGTTGCGTCCAGCGAGCGCTCTTGAGGAAAATGAAATCGTGCTCAGGCTGGGCCAGGAGGTTGCCCTGATCGACCGCAAACGTGCTGTGATTGTGACCGAAACTGGCGAGGAAACTCCTTATGACCGGCTAGTATTCGCGACGGGCGCCGCGCCGCGCCGGCTCGACGTGCCGGGCGCGGATCTGAAAGGTGTTTTCTATTTGCGCAGCCTGGATGATGCTGCGGCGCTGCGGCGCGCGATGCGCGATAATTTGTCGGCCGGAGCGGTCGTTGTAGGCGCTGGGGTGATTGGCCTTGAAGTCGCCTCGGCATTTACCACCCTTAATAGACCCGTGACGGTGGTCGAGGCGGGTGCACGCGTCCTCGCTCGGGTCGCATCGGTTTCGGTCGCGGCGCAAGTGACGCAGCGACTGGAAAAGGCGGGCATACACTTCCTGTTTGAAAAGGCGGTCGCCCGGATCGAAGGCGAGTCCGGTTCGGTAAAAGCCTTGGAGCTAGCCGATGGAACTCGATTGCCCGCCCAGCTGGTTATCATTGGAATTGGAGCGGTGCCACAGGAAAGCCTTGCACTCAAGGCTGGACTTACTTGCGATGACGGTATACTGGTGGATGAGGAAATGCGCACGTCGGATGAGCGCATTTATGCAATTGGTGATTGCGCGCGGGGGCCGAATGAATTCGCGCGAGGCAAAGTCCGGATCGAGACGATCCATAACGCTATGCATCAGGCGAAATTGGCGGCCGCCAGCCTGTGTGATAAACCCGCTCCCGCTCCGGCCGTGCCGCGTTTTTGGTCCGACCTTGCTGGCATGAAGCTTCAGGGTCTCGGCATTCGCTCCGATTCGGAAGTGATCGAGGAGCAACATGGGGAGAGCGAGGATGCCGGCGAATATCATCATTTCGAGAACGGCCAACTCGTCGCGACCGAAACAATCAATCTCCCAATGCGGCAGAACGAGTTCGCCTCGCTTATCGTATCCCGAGCTCGTACTGACACCGAATAGTCTGTGAGTTGTTCCCCGTCAGCACTTATGTCACCAAATTGATGTTGTGATTTAAGGAGTGTTTTGGTTTCATCGTAGTGACGAAGGAACGAAGCTCACGGCAAATCAAACTTCATTTCGAACGATGTTGGATGATCATCTGAAAGAACGAGCAACAAAGATGTTGGGGCAAGATAAAATGTCGAAAGAGGCCATATCGGAAGCATTGGGCTATACCGACCGGACCAGTTTTAGCCATGCGTGCAGACGGTGGTTCGACATTTGATGGCCACGTCGAGAAATGGGCCCTTCCCTTGGGGATTGAAATCCGGTTCAAGGATGCTGAGGCAGCGAGGGAACTTGGATCATGGGCCAGCCGGGATTTTTTGATTTGCAGCAGCGGCATTAAGGTCTGGACGCAAAGTCTGATCCTTTGGTGGCGATATTGGTAGCGGTGCCGTTTGAGCTGTTCCGCGTGAATCTGAAGGCGGCCCTGGTGAAAAGCGGTCTGCGCAAAATGGCGGATGATCGCAAGAATGCGGCGGGCCGCAAGCCTTGGGATGAAGTGCTGATCTTCAAGGCCTTGGTGTTGCAGGCGCTCTACAATTTGTCGGACGATGCGATGGAATATCAGCTGCGGGACCGGCTCTCCTTCATACGGTTTGTTGGCCTTGGCCTTGAGGACGCGGTGCCCAATGCCAAGACGCTATGGCTGTACCGCAAGGCGCTGGTCAAAGCGGGAGCGATTGAAGGCCTGTTCCATCAGTTTGACAGCACGCGTCACTGCTATGAATGGCAGCGTGCTCAAAACATGTTATAGCAACTGTATCGTTCACGCTGTTTGCTCCATCCAGTTTATTTGTGAGCGACACAACGCGTTTAGTATCCGACGGAAAAAAATTTGTGGAATTCCGAAAGTTCTAGCTTGTAGCGTCGAGCGATGTCTTTGAGGTGATCCATCCGTTAATATCGCTTTCTAGCCACCTGACGCTGTAACCGCCTATTGAATGAGGCCTAGGAAATTTCCCATCGTCCATCCAGCGATAGATGGTTGATCGTCCTAGTCCGACACGGTGCTGGACTTCTTTCAGACGGAGCAAACGTGCCGCAGGCGGATCTGGCAGTTTATTTGGCTCAATATCAAGCATATCCGCCTCCATGTGCGCGATCGAAGCCATCGCCCAGAAGCGTATCCTTCCGGGCGAGGTCGTCCATGTGCTCAGCGAGCAGTCGCGCGACGCGTTGAGCAGTCCCCTTCGCCCAATGCGGTTTGACACCGTGGAGGTGATCACCAAGCTGGGTTTCTAGGACATCTGGCAAATGGCGAACCAGTTCTTCAAAAAACAAGGCTAGATCCGTTTGCATCCAGCGTGATGCCTTGTCCTGATCTGAAGCTAGATAAAGAAGCAAATGGGCATGCGGCGATGCGCCCGTGCCATATAATATACGCAAGGCTTCACTTACGGTAGCTTCGCGTTTGCCGGCCAAGATACGCCGCATCGTGCCCCGGTCAATTTCAGCCGCGCGCGCAATGCGCACTTGAGAACGGCCTGATGTTGAGGCCGCCTGATTAAGCAGCATAGATACGCCGGCTTTGATATGCGCCTCGGAAATTCCATTGGTTTCAGTCATGTCATTCATCCTGTCTTTAAGAGAACGAATCACCTGATATCTTGAAGGCGCACCTGTAGGAAAATGAAAAGAACATAAATAGAACAAATAGGAAATTACGAATCAACTGATCCGGGTTTCCTGTTCTGTTAAAAACAGCTTCTGTTTAAATGAGAACAACTGCTGTGCTGGCCTGAACAGTTCCGGGCAGATTAGCGCAATCGCTGTTCGGCTATGCCCATTTCCCTTCCAAATTGTCGCTTTTAGCTTGGGATACATCCAATTTGGCATTTCCTGTTTTCCTACAGGCGGATCACCGATGCACAAAGAACATACAGCGAACGCATGCTGTTTCATGTTTCTCAAGCGAAAGTGATTTTCTATGACCAATATTTCTCAAACACGCCGGCGCGCATCCGATTATCTCATTCCAGCAGCCGTTGCGCTTCTGTGTGCAACGGCTGCCTATGCGGGCGCAGACAATACCTTTGATCCTGCGCTGGCAAAATTTACCGACTTTCTAGAAGGTTCTGGTGGCAAGATCATTACCGTTCTCAGTCTGGCTGCGGGGCTTATTGGTCTTGCATCCGGACGCTTTTCATTGGGGCAAATCGCGGTACCCGTAGGCGTCGGTATCGGCGTCGGGACCGGCGTTCCCATCGTCACCTCTGTTGTCACGGCAGTCATTTAACGACTGCGACCGGCAAGGAGGGCGGCACAAATGGCTGACAGATATCTTTTGCCCCGGCGGCTTGATGATCCCGAACTCATCGGATTTTGGACGATCGACGAGTTTCTTGGCCTGATCATCCCGTTCGCCTGGGGCATATTAGCGCAGCATATTTTTGTAGGAATCGCACTAGCATTTGTCGCCTGGTTCGCTCTTCGAAAAGCAAAATCTGGCGGTGCGAGCGCGCAGCTCCTGCATGCTGTCTATTGGTATCTGCCCGGTTCGTTTCTGGGATTGAGAGCCACGCCGCCCTCCTACTGCCGACTTCTGGCCGGTTGAAAGAGGAGAAGATGGAAGCACAAATAGCACATCAATCGGCCCAGCGCCTGCTGCGGCAACGCAACTGGCTGGCCCTCTTAGCTGCGGGGTTAGCGGTAACTAGTCTGGTCGCCATTGCAGCTGGATCAATGCAGCCGCGTGAAATCGTGCTGGTACCTGTAACCGGACAATCGCTGACTTTATCGAGCGCAGGCGTGTCCCGTGAATATATGGAGCTCGTCACCCGCGATACCGCTCTCATGCTGCTCAACCGCAGCCCTGAAGGGCTTGATTACTGGATGGAGCAGATTCTCAAACTGGCCGATCCCAGCGCCCATGGGCGCCTGAAATCAGAATTGGTTAAAATCGTTTCCGAACAACGCGGCTCCGATATTGCCCAGGCGTTTGTCATCCGTTCGCTTGTCATCGATCCGAAAGAACTCAAGTCTGAAGTGACCGGAACACTCAAGACGTTTGTCGGCGCGCAGGTAATTGCCAGCGAGGAGCGTAAATTTGTCTTTAGCTGGACCTACTCAGGCCTTCGGCTTGCGCTGACCGGTTTTGCGCAGATCCCAACCGAGCGCGATCAACAAATTCAGCAGAAATCAATCGAGAAGGATGCCTCGTCATGAGCAGCATATCATTCACCCTGCCTGCCTGTCTTTTAGGCAGCGGCATAGCGAGCATCAGTTGGGGCATTACGCGAATTCCCGATACCGGATTTAAAACTCTTGGCGTGGCATTACTTATTACCGCCCTTTCATTCAGCGCATCACCGGCTTTGGCAGACCAGTTTGTCGAGGCGGCAGATAATGCAAAAATTGACTGCACATTATCGCGCGATGAGCTGACCCGCATTGCTTTGGTTGGTGACGAGTTTTCAAGTGTTTCAAAAATCGCTTCGGGCTATCCCTATAATGATTTCGGGGTAACGCACGAACCGGTGCGCGGCGATATTTATATTTCCGTGCCGCCCAGCTTTGCCAGTGACAGCGCTAGCTTCTTTGCCACCAGTAAACAGGGGTTTGTCTATAAATTCGTCTGTCACACGGCCCCTGTTGAAGCGCATCAGCTTTTTATAACTAATCCCGCCCTTGCAAAACCGGAGGCGGAGACATGGGAAAACGAAAGAAGCGAAGAACAGACCATCATTGCTTTGGTGAAAGCGGTGGCGGAGGGCACAGCGCCTCCCGGTTACAGCGTGCGCCAGCGGATGACGCGGCCTGTTCGAACCGGATCCATCGAAGTCCAGCTCATCGCAGAATATCGCGGCGCAGGTTTTAACGCGCAGCAATTCATTCTCACCAATCGCGGAAGAACCGCAGTCGAACTCAATGAAGAAGAGCTCGCACCCAAATCTGCGCGCGCAATTTCCCTTGCCCAAAACACACTGGGGGCCGGAACAAGCACATCGGCCTTTGTTGTCACCGCGACCCGGGGGGCAGACCAATGAGCGACGTCAAAACGGCAACCCAGGCTGCGGACACAGAAGCAGAACCCGGACATGCGCGCGCTGGCCTCAACAAGAAGATCGCGCGGCGGCAAAATATGCTGCTTGCCGGTATTGGCAGTCTCGCACTGATCGCAGGCGGTTGGTTTCTGTTTGCCGGTGATGGCGATGAAAAAGGTACGCAAGAAAGCGGCATAGTGACCATTGACGCTGGCAGTCTGGTCAACCGCAATCTCTCCCAGCGCGAGTTTGTCGCGGCTTATGAAAACCGGCTCAATAAACTCACGCAGGATCAAAAGGCGCTCAAGGAAGCGCAGCTCCCTACACGAGAAATAGAGGAACAGATTGAAGCGCTTCGGCTCGAAAACAGCGAAATGCGCGCCAACGGGCAAGCAGCCATCGATGCGATTTCAGCGGAAAACGCGGGTCTGAAAACGCAGCTGGAAGAGAAAGACGCGCCGCCGCCCCCAACAACGCCGCCAACCTATGGTCCGCGAGGCGGAGATTTTGACCGTCAGTCTGCATCGCTTGGATCGCCCGATGGTACAGAAATTTCGCCAGGTGGTTCTCCAACGAGCGAGGTAAAAATCCTCAATTTCGGAAGCGCAGAGCAGGGATCGAAATTTACCAAGAAACGCACATCGGAAATATCACCGGTGCTGGTTGAAGACAGTCCGGAATATCTGCCGCCCAACAGCTATGCACCTGCAAAAGTCATCGTCGGCGTTGATGCCTCGGTCGGGGTTGCCAGTCAGAGCGATCCGCTTCCAGTTGTATTGCGCATTACCGGCCCTGCCCGCTCGGTAATCAAGAACGGCAAGCTGCTCACCACCAATATCACTGGATGCATTGTTAACGGCGCAGCGCGCGGCGATCTGTCATCAGAGAAGGTCTATGTGAAACTCGCCCGCATGACCTGCGATCAGCCAGGCGGACGGGTTGCCGTCAGCGAGGTCAAAGGGTTTATCAGCTTTGCCGGTAAATCCGGCGTGCGCGGCCGCGTTGTCAGCCGCGAAGGCAATCTTGTCAGTCAAGCCCTGCTTGCCGGGATTGTCGGCGGGTTTGGGCGCGGCTTTTCCGCCAATGCCAACGGCATATTTTCCGGTCAGATTGGCGCGGACGGGAAACGCGATAGCCTATCGGGCGCGGACATATTGACCGGCGGTCTTGGCCAGGGCGCTGGCGATGCCGCCGATACTGTCTCCAAATATCTCATCGAACGAGCCGAACAATATCAACCTGTCGTCGAGATGCCGACCGGCATCGATGTCGAGATCGTCTTTCTCGACGGCGTCCACGTAAGGAGTGAAAAAAAGTGAATTTCAAATATCAGAAACTAGGCAGGAACCTAAAATCAAAGGCGGCAGCCATTGCGCTTGCTGTTGCAAGCGGCGGGATGGTTTCCGGCCTTGTTGCAGCCAGCTTCATTTCTGCTCCAGCCAATGCCGCAGCAGTGCTCCAGGATGTTCGAACGGCTATCGAGCTGCGCCTCCCGAAAACACCCATTACCAGCCTCACCTGTCAGGGTTTTGGCGGCCTTTGCGAGGTCGTATCGGAAAAGACATTATTCTATATTGATGAACGCGCGCGCTATCTATTTGTCGGGCGTCTGTACGATATGGAAAGCCGGGCAGACCTGACGGCGGCAAAACTGCTCGAGCTTAATCCGCAGCTGCTGGTCGCAGGATCTGCGGGCGCAAATGCCAGCAAGCAGAATACTGCGGAACAGCGCGCCAACAAACTAGTCTCCAAAGTTCCCGTCGCGGACTTAAAGCCGTCGGGCGCGGTCCATTGGGGATCCAAGTCCGGGCCCAAGCTCATCGTATTTTCCGACTTCAATTGCAGCTATTGTAAGCGTCTGACGGCAGAACTCAAAAAAGCACGCGTGCGCGTCGAAGAGCGACCAATTTCGATTCTGGGCGAAAAGAGCCGAAAACTGGCCGAAGCGGTGATCTGTTCGCGTGATCCTGCAAAGGCATTGCACCAAGCCTATTCCGGCGAAACACCAAAGAAGCAAAAGTCATGCGACACCTCGGGTCTTGATGCCAATGAGGCCTTTGCACGAAGCCACGGTTTTTCCGGGACGCCGGTCATGGTGCGCGCAAGTGATGGCGCGGTGCTTGAAGGATATCGCGGCGCTTCTGAAATCCGCGCGTTCCTGAACTCCAATCCAAAAGGTGCAAAATGACACGCGCGCGCTTTCCATTGGGCTTGATTGCGCTTTCCTGCGTCTCACTGGCATCCTGCGCTAGTCTGGGCAGCAATATTAGCGGCAGTTTTGATTGCAAGGCGCCGGGCGGTAGCTGCGCGCCAACATCGCAAATTGATGCAGCGGCGAGCGTTGCTATGATCGATCGAGTTCCATCAAGTGGCAGGCGAGGTCTGATATCGGCGACGCAAACCGCGCGGACGGGCGAACGGGTGCTCAAGATTGTCTTTCCCGGATTTGTCGATGCGTCGGGTAATTTGCATGAAGCCCGCAGCGTGCACGTAGTCGCAAGATCTCCCGACTGGGCTTCTACATTGGCTGACGATGATATAAATATCGCGAGGCAAATGGCGCGCGATATCTCCAGTGGGGCCAAGCAAGAACCCAAAGACACTTCCGGTGGCGCGCTTAGCGCAGACGATAACTCCAGCGAAACGCCATCAGAATCGATGGACGACGCTGATCCATTTTTCAAAAACTCATATAATTTGCCCTCGCGTGGTTCGTACCCCTTGACCGTGCGAGAGGCAATTGCCGGCGCAAATATGCCGGCAATCGAGGGGTTCGATGGGCTCCCTCCCCCAGCAAGTCGAACCCCTCACCCTGTTTTGAGAGCAATCACGAAAGATGGTCTGCCAAGTATTGAGGCCATCGAAGCCGCCAAGATACGCGGGACCAACAGACTGCCCAGCCAGGAGAAGGGAAGATGACCTTCTCCATTCCATCTGCGCGCGCAAAACTATTGTCGGGACTGTTTGGTGATCACCAAACCGCTGACCATGCAAAACCGAGCATCGCGCTCGATATGCTGTCGGACTGGCTGCCATACCGGGTTTTTGATACCGGGCCGCGGCTGTATCGCAACGCGCGCTCAAAAGGATTTATATTGTCCGCCGCGCCGCTGATTGGCGCGGATGAACGCACGGGTGAAATATTGGGGCAGTTTTTTTCAGAAGGCATGCCCGAAGGCGCGTGCTTGCAGATTTTACATTTTGCCAGCCCGCGCATTGGCCAGGTAGTCGCCCCGTGGTTTGCCAAGCGCTACGCACAGGGCGGCGTATATGAAGCAATGGCGCGCCATAGATCAAAAAGGCTTTATGATCTGGTCTGGGAAAGCGGATCTGCCCATGCGCCATTTCATGCCCGCTGCCATAATTTGGTTATATCGCTGGGCGTTCCAGACACCGCAAATGTCGATGATAACGAACTTACGCAGTGCCGCGACGGGCTTATCGGCGTACTGACGTCTCTTGGCATTGATGCAAATGAAATGGAACCGCAGGAACTCATCGCGCTCGTTGATGATTTGACCTCTCCTACGACGGCACCGCAAGAGGACCGAACCGAATATAATCCGCTCGACGATATCGCCAGTCAAGCGATCCGCCGTGATATTGAACTCGAAGCCCACGACGACCGGATGATCTTGCGCACCGAACGGTTCCGGGAAATCGGGCGCAGCGCTGATGGCACACCTGAGATCGGTGCTATTTATCCCGATGCCTTCGATATCCGGCATTTTGGCGTGAGGCAAATGCCTGAACGATGGGCGCCTTGGGAATGCGCGCGGCTAATCGGTGACATGTTCACCGACAAACTGCGGTTTCCCTGCCCGGCTGCGACTATGCTGTGTCTGGTCTATCCCGACCGCGAGGGCGCGTCTGCAAAAGCCGGTTTCAAATTCATGCGCACGACCAGCCTCAGCCAATCCAAAAGCGCGCGGTTTCTGCCCAAGCTCGCCCAGCAATCTTCCGAATGGAGCCATGTCCAGGCAGAATTGCAGGCTGGCAAAAGACTGGTGCAATTGTTTTACGGCGTAACCAGCTATTCGCCACTCGGCCTCGGCGATGCACATGAACGCTCGATCAAGGCTATCTACAAGGCTGCTGGTTGGGATTTGGCCGACGAGCGCTTTCTCCAGCTCCACGGGCTGATCGCCGCCATGCCCATGACACTGGCGGATGGTCTTGCCCATGATCTCAAACGCTTAAAGCGCCTTAAAACCATGCTTTCGACAAGCGCGGCTCATATTGCGCCGTTGCAGGGCGAGTTTCTGGGCGGGCCGCTGCCACATCTGCTGCTGGTCGGCAGGCGCGGGCAGCCATTCTATTGGTCGCCATTTGAAAATGACGCGGGCAATCACAATGTCGCGATCTGCGGTAAATCCGGTTCCGGAAAATCGGTATTGCTTCAGGAAATGTGCGCGAGCCTGCGCGGCGCGGGCGCGAAAGTCGTTGTGATTGATGACGGCCGCTCGTTCGAGCATTCGGTTAAATTGCAAGGCGGGCGTTTTGTCGAGTTTACCCTCAAATCCGGTTTCTCGCTCAATCCATTCTCGATGATTGATGATGTGCGCGCTGCCGAAGACGATGATTATAAGCTCGACTGCATTGCGATGATCAAAGCGATTGTCGGTCAAATGGCGCGGCACAGCGACCGGCTTACCGATACAGAGCGCGGCCTGATCGATCAGGCTGTTACAACAGTCTGGGAAGCGCTGGGAAGCGGCGGCACCATTAATGATGTAGCAACAGCGTTCGCAGGCATTTCCAATCCCGTAGCCGATGATCTGAGCGTTGCCATCGGACCCTATATGAGCGGCGGAAGCTATGGCGGCTTTTTCGAAGGCCAGGCAAGTATTGCGCTCGATGATGATTTTACAGTTTTTGAAATGTCTGACCTGGCAACGCGCGAGGATCTGAGATCGGTCATTCTTTGCGCTATCATGTTCATGACCAGCCAAGCCATGACCCAAAGCCCGCGCAGCACCAAGAAATTGCTTTTGATTGATGAAGCATGGTCGCTCCTTAAAGGCGGCTCGATGGGCGAGTTTGTTGAAACCTATGCGCGTACTGCACGCAAATATGGCGGCGCGCTGGCAACAGCCACGCAGTCACTCAATGATTATTATAAATCAGACGGCGCTACCGCAGCGCTCGAAAATAGTGACTGGATGCTGGTGCTCCAGCAAAAACCGGAAACCATTGCCGACTTCCGCAAAAACGACCGTCTCGACATGGATGATCGCACCGAAACGTTGATCCGCAGTTTAAAACGTTCGGGCGAGGAATATAGCGAGGTCTTTATCAAAGGCCCGGAAACGCAAGCCATTGGACGCCTGGTTCTCGATCCCTATTCCGCCTGCATCTATTCTTCTTCGCCCGATGTTTATGCTGCGATCGAGGCTGAGCAGGAAGCGGGTGCTTCTCTGGCACAGGCGATCGCCCGCGTGTCCGGTGTTGGCGCCGACAATCGGAAGGGCAAGCACAATGCCTGACAAAACCGATACGCTGTTTGATTCTTATCTTTCCCTTGGGACAAGCAAGGACCGGCGCTGCAATCGCGCTCCGTTCCCACTAAAGCAGTTTTTTCAAACCACTTGCCACATCATGCTGGAAGCATCGTTGTTCACCATGAGCTCGGTGTTGATGGCGCTCGGACTGCCGCTGTGCTTTTTCCTGCTGTTATCCGGTTGGGATTTGCTCGGGCTGTTCACGCATCTGGACAATATGAGCAGCCGCTATCTCGAAGCGGACGGGATACGCAGATTGGCGTTTTCTAGCGATCTTAAAATCATATTCTTTGGGTCTACTGCTCTGATCGCGGCGCTTCGGATGCCAGGGTTTACCAGGCGGATAGCGGGTAGCTTTCCCATAAGGAGCAAGACATGAGCAAATTTGCAATTTTCTCAGAGCATCTGCCAAGCGGGCGATCAGTTATCATGGTCCTTCTGGTCACGGCGGCGATTTTGTGGATCATCTGGGTCAGCTTGCGTCTGATCGAACCTAACAAGCAACAAATAGTGCAGGTCCGCATGTCCGAGATCATGCGGGATTTCGTTGACGCAGAAGCAAAGGGCGCAACTGATCCGGAAGTGACGCGCGAGGCCATTGCCCGGTATCTCAAAGCAACCGAAGCGGCGGTGGATGATTTGGGCCGTAGCGGACATGTGATTTTGGTTGCTGAAGCCGTGCTCTCCAAAAATACACCCGATGCCACGTTGCAGCTTAAAGTCAAAATCGCCCAAAAACTGGAAAACGACAGCCGGGAGAAACCGCAATGAGCGCTCTCATATCCCGTCTCAAACGCCCGATCATTTTAGCAATGCTGGTGGCGATCCCGTTGCTCTACGCGCCGATAGCCAAATTCAGCGACAACCATGCGCTCTTGATCAACGCCAGTCCCAGCCTGCCCAACTGGGCATTCTGGCTGGATAAGAATTTTACCCCTTCTCGGGGCGCGTTGATATTCTTCGAGCCACCGCGTTCAGAACTACTCATCAATCACTTTGGCGCGAAACCGCAGATCTTCGGAAAGCGGATATTGGGCATGCCGGGCGATCGGGTTCGCCATGACGGCAAAAATGTCTTTATCAACAATAGGCTTGTGGCGCGAACCAAACCCAGAACCCGTAAAGGGGCAGCGCTAACCAAAGGTCCAGTAGGCATCATTCCGGGCGGCTGCTATTATGTCGGAACGTCCCACAAACATGGCTTTGATAGCCGCTATGGCGAGATTGGTTTCATTTGCGCGCCCCGGATTATTGGCACCGGGAGGGCAATATTGTGAACAGACTATCTTTGCCTTTCCTCATTACGGCCCTGCTGTCGTCACCGGCATTGGCGCGCGACTATGGCCAGCAGGGTACGCATTTCCCGATTATCGAACCGGATTTACTCGAACAGATTCAGTCGCGCCTTCAGACCATGGACAAGAACGGTGACATTGACCGGCTCAACCAGAAACTCAAAGCGCGCACCATAGCGCGAGTAAACCGCCCCAAGCCAGTTGCAGGATTGGTGAGAGCGACAAAAGCCACCACGCGCTTGTTCGATCCAACCATCACATTGCAGGCCGATATATTGGATCATGATGGGCGCAGGATCTGGGCCAAAGGAACCAGGGTCAATCCTCTCGATACCGTTCCATTGCGCACGGCGTTGATTTTTTTAGACGGCGATGACCCCGCGCAGCTCGAATGGGCATTTGCGCAAAAATCAAAGACGGCAAAACTCATTCTGACAAAGGGTGCACCGCTTCAACTTATGAAAGCTCGGCAACGACGTTTCTATTTTGATCAGAGCGGAAAACTGACCGCGCATTTCGACATCAAGGCGCTACCCGCAATGGTCGATCAACAGGGCCGGATGCTGCGCATCCGCCAATTTGCGCTTTCCGGGGAGCAGGAGCGAAGCCAATGAAAACATTGTTTCGAAAAATCTTCAGATTAAAACCCGTATGGCTCTTGCTCGTGCTGGCATTCAGCCTGCTTGTCTCATCGCCAGCGCGCGCCGATGCGGGCCCTGGCCGCTGCACCGGCAAATTTGTCAATCCGATCACCGATATCTGCTGGTCCTGTCTGTTTCCTCTGTCAATTGGCGCTTTGGATATCTGGCCATCGAGCAGACCTGATCCTAAAAACCCCGCGCTGCCCGTATGCCTTTGCGGTTTGCGCCCCGGCATTGCGATGGGGTTCTGGGAGCCGGTGCGGCTTGCCGATGTCAGCATGAAGCCCTGGTGCTTTGTCAATCTGGGCGGGCTCAAGATCGATCCCGGATTTGATATTGGCTATCGTTCCATCTCGGGACCATCGGCCATTGGCGGCGCGAGCCAATATTATTCCAGCTGGCATGTCCACTGGTATGCTTATCCGCTAATCTACTGGATGGAGATTGTTGCTGATTTTCTCTGCCTTGAAGCAGGATCTATCGACATTCTTTATATTTCCGAGATTGATCCGCTGTGGCAAGACAGTGAACTCACTGCGATCATCAATCCAGAAGCAGTGCTGTTCGCCAATCCGCTGGCGCTCGCTGCGTGTGCGGCGGATTGTGTTTCTGCCACGGTCAATCTGCCGCGCGATGAACTTTTCTGGTGCGCTGGCTGTCAGGGTTCGATGTACCCGATGAACGGCAATGTGTCAGCGAGCATTGGCCATGTTCAAGCCTCGCGTCTCGTATTGTCGCGCTTTGCTTTCAAATTACACCGTCAACTGGTGTCCTGGGGAACCATGGGCAAAAAAGGCCTGTGCGGCAAATATCTCATGCCAATCATGCGCAAACAGCAATACCGCCTGCAGGCAACCAACCCCAACCCGGCAACAAAAGGCCGCTATGCCTGCCCGCCCATCGGAGCCTCCACCACCTTTCAATCTGCCGGACAGGTCATTCCCGCCATTGGCGAGGACATGGGCTATCTAGTCTGGCGCAAACGGAATTGCTGCGCATTATGAAGAACTTCGTTCTCTTTTCGGTTTTGTTCACGATCTCCGCGTCCACCGGTTTTGCCGCTGCGCAAAGCGTGAACTCGGACATACTCGATATTGAAGCCATACGGGCGTCCGCCAAAACCTATTCCACCGAGGCAGAAGCACTGGCGGAAAATATCCGTTTGCGCAGCGAAGATTTGCGTAGCGACGCCCGTCAGACACAAGACCAGGCGCGGGCTAATCACGAACGATATACGCAAACTGTCGAGCGGAAACATGCAAATAACAAAGAAAACAACATGGATGAAGTCTTCGATTTCGACCGGATGATTTCGGATCATGCAAAAATGGCTCAGGCCAAACTCGGTGACGCACCGCGTTTCATTGCCTTTGCAAGCTTGTCGATGCCGTCGCAGTCTTTGAAAAAACTCGTTCGCGACACATCGGCGGCAGGCGGGGTCACGGTGCTGCGTGGTTTCCCCGGTGGCAGCGCCAAACAGCTGACAAAAATGCTGACCGCTATGGCCTCGGATGGCGAGCAATTATCCGCGCTCGGTATTGATCCCAGACTTTTCCGGGCGTTCGATATCAAGGCTGCGCCCAGTTTCGTCATGGCCTCTTCCGATTTTACCCTGTGCGACGGCTTTGACTGCAAAGGTGCTGTCCCGCCCCATGACCGGATGACCGGCAATGTCAGCGTAGAATATGCGCTGGAAACATTTGCGGGCGGCGCTGGTCCCGGATCGCGTCTCGCTGCGCTGCACCTTGCCCGCCTCAAAAGGGAGCGCTGAGCGATGAAGTTTGTGAAAATACTTCTACTCGCTGTCACGGCCATCAGTTTTTCCGCCGGATCAGCACTGGCCGCGCAGGAGCGCGACGCGGCTAGGGAAGATGGCAAAGCTTTTGCTAGCGAACAACAACGACGCGCGCGCGCAAATGCAAGCACGCAGCCCGATGCGGCGCGTGTTCCCGGCTACACATCAAATCCTGCTGAGGCGGGTTATGCGGATAATCCAGATCGCATTGAAAGCGATGCACGGGCCGCAGCGCGCAGTCACGAAGGCATGAAAGCGATTAAGGATTCCAATGCCCGGCGCGCAAAGTTCGACGTTGACGAAATCAAAACGGTCACTGCGCGGTCTAAATCGATCAACGAAGACCCGCTCAGCTTTACGAGCGGGATGGAAATTGGCGGGGCGGAAGGACGCTGCGTTCCGCTTCCATCCTCTCCCGGATCGCCGGGGCGTTACACGGCAACCTGCAATAGCGGCGTGGCGCTGGATGAGAGCAGCGAAAACTGCAGCATCTACCTCGATGTAAGCGTCGAAGCGCGGACCCAATATCATTATTTGTGCAGCTACATCAGTCCCTACGGTTTTGGCGGCGTCCCTTCTTGCGAGATATTTAACGCAAATGGATGCCGTAGGACCGGTATACGTCCAGGTCCATGTTTGCAATGGGGCGGAAACCGTGAACAGGATCGATATTGCGTTGAACCCGGCGAACCTTATGTCGAGATGAGTTGCAGCGCCCCTGTTCCAGGAGAAACGCCTTACGCGACCTCATCCGAAAATATTATTCAGGAAAACAAAAATGATGCCGCATGCCGAACTTTTGCCGAAGATGCAGATTGCGAACAGACAGCCGAGGCTTGCAGCGACAGCGACCCTGTAACCCGGATCATTAACGGTGTGACGGTTACAAAACCTTGCTGGGCATGGGAGCGGACCTATCAATGCTCTGCCCGGCGTGCTGCCAATGATTGCGAGGAATTGGACAATAATCCGGCTTGCCAGTTGCTGCGGCAAGATTGCCTGAGCGAAGATAATCCCTGTTCAACGATAGAGCGCGTTTATGATTGCCCGCTTCCGGATGCCGAGGGTTCTGGCAGCCAGTATATTTGCGACGGTGATGTTTATTGCATCGATGGATCATGCGAGACGATTGAGCGCGAAGCGAATGATGAGTTCAAGGATGCCGCTGTTGCCCTCCATGCAATGGACGATGCACGCGTACAATTTGATCCCGACACATTGACCCTTTTCAAAGGCGAGCGCGAGACGTGCGGCTCAAAAGTCTTCGGGGTGCTTAACTGCTGCAAGGGCAAAGGCTTTCCGCTCATTCCCGGCATTAGCCTGCTAGTTGCCCTCGGCTGCAACACTCAGGAAATTCTTCTTCATCAGCGCGATGCCAATGGGCTGTGCGCCTATGTCGGCAGCTATTGCTCGAAGAAAATTCTCGGCATCTGCATCACCAAGAAGAAAGCCTATTGCTGCTTCACTTCCAAATTATCGCGTATTCTGCAGGAACAAGGCCGCGCGCAGCTGCCCAAACCTTGGGCTCGGGCGAAAGACGAACAATGTCTTGGATTCACAATCGAGGAATTTGCGCAGCTTGATCTTTCAAAAATGGATTTTTCCGAAATTTACTCTGAATTTACCGAAGCTGCCCGCCTGCCTGACGAGCTCGAAGCAGCCAATGACATCCAGCAGAAAATTCAGAACTTCTACGAGAGATCAGGCCCATGAAAAACAATTTTACCCATAGGTTCCCACTGCCCTTGGCGCTCGGCGGCTTGGCCGTGCTTGTCCTTGCAATCATTTTTTTTATAGATGCGGCCATCAGTCCGGCATTTGCGCAAGGCGCTGCATCCAAGCCAATAAACCCAGCAACCTATGCGCCGCGAGCGAGTGCGGACGAACTTTACTGCGAGAAACGCAAACTGGGATACTGGTTCTATTGCAGCAAACCAAAGCCGCCTGAAACGGAATCGCTGCCGACAAAACCGCAGGCAAGCGCAAGCCAGCAACTCGATGCGGTCACAAAAGAACTGCGCGAGCTCAAAGCCAAAGCAATCCTCCAACCGACCCGCGAAAATGTTATCGCTTACATACGCTTCCAGCGCGAACAGCTTGACCGCGCGTCATTATTTTCAGACGTTTGGCAGCGCGCGATCTGGCAGCAACCGGATCTGGATTATACACTCGAGCGCCCGGTTTCGACGCTCGCGAAAAGACAGTGGCAGGATGCGCGCAGTGCATCGCGTGATACGGCGATGGCCAACCTCGGAAAGCGCTACGGTTTGTTTTACTTTTTTGCGCAGAGCTGTGGGGCCTGCGAGGTCATGTCGCCAATCGTAAAATCGGTTTCCACCCGCTGGAAACTGACGATCCGCGCGATCTCGACCGATGGCGGACCATCGCGGCATTTCCAGAATTACACGGTCGAGACGGGGCAACGCGCGCGGATGGGATTGAAGCCTAAAATCACCCCTGCCCTGGTGCTGTGGGACAGCGCGCAAAGCCGGGCCATTCCAATCGGCTACGGCATCATCTCTGCCGATGAACTGCAGGATCGTATTTATTTGCTCACATCAAAGGAAGCCGGACATGATTATTAAAAAAGCAATCGCTGCGATCACAGCTGCAAGTCTAATCATCGCTCCCTTATCTGCTAATGTCGGAGACAGCATGGACCGGTTCATGGATGATATGGGCGGCGCTGCCAATGTCACCGGACCCACGGCGTTCGAGGGTCAGTCAGCAGGCTATTATAGTCTCGGCAATGTCTGGACGCGCTTTCCCCAGAAGACGACCAATATTGCTAACTTGCAGCTCCCTTCTGCCAAGGCGGGCTGCGGCGGCATCGATATTTTCGCAGGTTCGTTTTCTTTCATCAACGCCAGTGAGATTGTCGCGATGCTCAAAGCCGTGGCGAACAACGCTGTCGGTTTTGCTTTCAGCCTCGCCATCGACACCGTGTGTCCGGAATGCTCAAAAATCATGCAGGAGTTCTCGCAAAAAGCGCAGCTCATGAACAATCTCAACATCAACAGCTGCGAAATGGCGCAGGGTTTGGTGGGCGGTATCTGGCCAAAGGGCGATCTAGCTGACAAGGCAATCTGCGAGGCGATTGGCAACTCAGAGGGCATATTCACAGATTATGCAGCCGCCAAACATGGTTGCGGTACCAAAGGCCAGCGCGATTCCACGAACGCCGGTGCTGGCAGTGATTACGCCGATGTAAATCCTGGCGTCGCGCGCAACTACACATGGCATACCCTCAAGAAATCCGCCTTCTTCAATCCTGGCGGCAGCTTTGACCGCGAACTCGCAGAATATGCGATGACGCTCATCGGGACTATTATATATGTACCGCCTAAAGACGCATCTCCTGGAAAATTTGTGCCGTTCGCCGGCGATGCCTCCTCGACATTAGTAACTGCATTGCTGGACGGCACATCAGGTCAGACCATCAAGGTCTTTGATTGCGATGAAGCCGATCAATGCCTCGATCCGGCGTTTCGCAATATGAGCCTTGCTAGCTCTAAAGCCATTCGCCCGCGCGTGGCCGCGCTGATCACCAGCATGGTCGAAGCTATTCGCGCCGACACGGCGATCGGCAATGCCGAAAAAGAATTGCTGCAGGTCGCCTCGGTGCCGCTCTATAAAATTCTAACCGTTCAAGCCGCCTATGGTCGCGGCATGCCTACCGATGACCGCGAGACACTCGCCGAAATTGCCTCAGTTGATCTGCTTTTTGCCGTGCTCGAACGTATCGTTGGTGAAGCCGGTCGCTCGATGTCAACCTTCATTGGCGCGGATGAGGCCAAGCTCACCATGTGGCAAGGTCAGATGAGCGAAGTGCGACGCGCATTGGCGAATAGACAAGCAAATAGTCAGGCCAAGGTCAGCGCTATCATGCAGATTATCGAGAAAACCGCGATGATTGAAAATATGCTCGCCGCTTCGATGTCACCATCAATGGCAGCAGCCCTTGATTGGTCGCGCGCGGTCCAGAACCGCTCGCTCACCCCATGAGCTGGAAACCCAAGTAGATGGTCGAGATATTCACAATTGGCGGCGGCGAATATATCGTCAATGTCCTCAATGCCGTTGCGGCATGGACCGGCGCGGGCGGATACAAAAGCCTGATTCAGGTCGCCATGGTCATCGGGCTTGCGCTGTCGGTGATCGTGGTCGCGTTCAATCAGGACTGGCGCGCTTGGCTCCATTGGTTTTTAGGCGCGACTCTGATTTATATGTGCCTGATGGTGCCGCGCCTTGATGTTCATGTCACCGATCGCATCAATCCATCATTGGCACCAGCCGAGGTAGCTAATGTGCCTTTGGGCCTTGCGCTTATGGCAAGCTTTACCAGTCAGGTTGGCGATTATCTGGTGCGCTCCTCCGAAACGGTGTTCGGGCTGCCCACCGATCTCGATTATTCCAAAAATGGAATGATCTATGGCTCGCGGCTCTTTGATGCGACGCGCAGTTTGCGTATTTCCGATCCTGAATTTGCCGCCAATCTCGACGAGCATTTCCGGCAATGCGTTTTCTATGATCTATTGCTCGGCCGCTATTCTATGAAGGAGTTGTCGGCAAGCGACGATATTTGGGCGGTAATTGCGCCGGGCAGCGCAGCGCACGCACAAAAGTTTCTGACCCGCAATCCCGATGACAGCGTCAGCGCCAATATCATAACCTGCCGCGCGGCCTATAATGATTTGAATTCCCAGTGGGTGGGTATGATCGATGAAATGGGGACTATCTTTGGCCGCCAGCTCTATCCCAAACAAACCGCAGCGCTAGCAAAAGCCAAGCTGTTTGCCGATTTGCCCATTGCGTATAGCTATTTGAGCGGGGTTTCCAAAAACGCCAGCGAGATCTTCCGGCAAGTGCTGACTATTAACGCGATGAAACAGGCAATGCACGGCATGGCAGGATCGAGCGGGACATCAAGCGTAGATGTGTTCGCGCAGACTCGCGCCGATATCCAGACCGAACGCACGTATAGTTCAATTGCCCAGAATGCGATGAAATGGGTTCCGATCCTTAATATCGTACTGACCGTAGTTTTCTATGCTTTGTTCCCGGTGCTGTTTCCGCTTTTCCTGATGCCAAAAACCGGACCAACGGCATTGCGGGGTTATATTACAGGCTTCTTCTATCTTGCCGCTTGGGGGCCATTGTTTGTTATATTGCACATGATCCTGATGTTCAAAGGCGCATCTGATGTTGGCGGGGCCGCCGGTGGGACTGGGCTAAGTCTGGCTAACTTCTCCGGCATGGTTGATGTGAATAATGATATCGGCGTCCTTGCCGGTTATCTGGTTGCCTCCATACCGTTTCTTGCTGGCGGTATCGCCAGAGGCGCGCTGGCAATCTCAGGCCAAGCGACTTCCTATCTCAATCCATCGCAAAATGCAGCAGAGGAAGCAGCGCGCGAAGCCAGCACTGGCAATGTGTCGCTTGGCAACAGCAATATTGAAAATTCGAGCGTGTTCTCGAAACAATTTGCCCAAGGCTCGATCGCGCCGAACATTTCCTATGGCGCTGCGCAGACACGCGGATTCAGTGCAAGCGGGACGCAAACCACGAGCTTTCCCGAAAATTCCTTTGATCAGGTTCCGAATTCTTCCTATCCATTCACACCAACATTGGGACAGGATTTCACCTCAAGGCTTTCCACCTTGGCATCGAGCAGCCGTTCACAAAGTGAGACATTTTCCAATCTTGCCCAGCAATCGACCAGCTCTGCAGTTACCCGGTTCAACGAACTCAGAAATACATACAGCCAGGGGAGTTCTTCTGAAACGGCGGTCGGGATCAACGAGAGCAACAGTGTCAACAAGGCGTTCAGCGAGGTGGATTCAGCGTCGAGAAACTTGCAGCAGCAATATGGCCTGTCGCGACGCGCCGCCGATGACATAACAGTATCATGGTTCCTGAACGGCGAAGGTGGTCTCGGCGTAAAAGGTGAGAAAGGAGCGCTAGGAGCGAACCTCGGACTCAAAGGTGGACGAAATCACAGCTGGACTGATAGTGATATCGGAATTGCTTCGGAAGACCGCAACCGGATCATGGGAAGCCTGAACCAGATTTCTGATAGCCGTAACTGGTCCAATACCCGCGATGGTTTTGTCCGCAGTGTCAGTTCCAGCAGCAGTTCCGCCATCTCCAGCAGCGCGTCGGGCCTGACCAGCTCACTTTCTGAAGCGCAAAGCTATACCGTCGAAGCGAGACGTGCAGAGGAGCTTGCCAGCCGCCTCGAAAACCAAGCGACATGGTATGAAACCAATAGTGCTGCCGGATCTTTGAACCTCAGCCAGACGTACCGTGAATGGGGTATGGCTGAAATGGAATCCAACCGAGATTTTTATGGCAATGCGCGGTTTGATGATGTGAACTTCCAGCTCAGTGCAGAAGGACAGGAGCTGCAAACGCGGTTTGTGGCAGGATATGCGGATCGGTTGCATGATGATATTGAAGATAAGCTGGCACTTCCCGAGTTTGCGCCGGTGCAAAGACCAAGCGTGGGCAGCGCCGATGCCGTAAGAGGTAGTGTTCCACTCGGAGGATCAGGAAGCGGGTCAGTGTCTGCGCCGCCTGATGTTGATGGTATTCGGGACGAAGTATCCGGCGCTCAATCGCGAGGCAGAAAACGGGTTGGGACGGTTCAAGATGCGCTACAGAAACGCACCCGCAATGCTCGCGGAGCTAGCGCTGAAGCAGCCGATGATGTTAAGGAATGGAAGTGATTTAGATTTGGATGAGACCATCGTAAATTGCGACAAATATTGCGAAAGCTAGGAAAGCTATGAAGAATATGATCAATCCAAAACGTCCCCAAGGATCACGCCAAGTCTTTTTCCAAGTATAAGCGGTCAACCTGTCCTCCGCGAGTGCACGATCAAGCTCCGATAAGCCGGGCCAGTTTTTTTCGTCAACAGATTGAGTCTTTTTATCCTCGGTCATTTTTCAGTCTCCAAGATCATGATTCACCCGGAACCAAGCCCCCTCTTCTCTTCAACCATAGCTGAAACGTCACGTGTCGTCATTTTGAAAATAACTGGTCAAAATCGGCCAATCTAATGTTCCAACTTGAGTTTGCAGCTAATGCCGTCATTATCTCCATTCATGAAGTTAAGATATCTACGGATGACACATGGGTTTGATTGAACTGCTACTACTGGGTTCGACTATTGTTAGCGCCGGACAATCGTTTGAATGCACGCCCACCCGTGTCTGGGATGGAGATGGTCCAATCTGGTGTGCAGAAGGTCCAAGGGTCAGACTTTCAGGCATTGCCGCACGGGAAATGGATGGAACTTGTTCGACTGGTCATCCCTGCCCCAAGGCAAGCGCCGAAGAAGCACGCGATGCCCTAGTGAGTTTGGTTGGAAAGCCTTCCGGTCGCTCAAGGGAGGGACATGTTCTGGTGTCTGGACCTACTTTAATCTGCCGGTCCGATGGCGGCGCCGGCGGCAAGCGCACTGCGGCATGGTGCGTATCATCAAAGTCCGGAGATATATCTTGCGCGATGGTACAAGGCGGTTGGGCGCTCAAGTGGAATAAATATTGGAAGACGCACCGCTGTGGTGGATAATCAATCTCATTTTAAAACAAGATTGGCAAATTTCTTTTTTGGCGCGGAAGTTTGCTTTGTTGCTTGGATGATTGTTGGTTGGCCACTTTGGAGTTTAATTTCATCTTGGATGCAATGATCGATACGCCTTGCATGGCTATATTCGAAATGTTGTGGAATGCGGGAATGGAATTTGAAGTGGCTCATTAATTTTCGAAAATTAGTTGCTGTCGGTAGAATAATGTAGATGCCGTTCTAGGGGGACATTTGACGCGGCATGGCAAAACCAGATCAAAACAATGGATGTGGATGGGCGATCGCCGTGGTTCTGGGACTGATTGTGCTTGGACAATGTTCGAAGGACGGATCAGGTGATCAATACTCTGACACTGAATCGACGCTATATGATCAGAATTCAGGAAACTCTGCCGAGAACTTAGCGATGTACGTGACCGCCGGATCGGTTAATTGCCGCTCCGGTCCGGGAACAAATTACGGAAAGCTTAGTTCTTTCTCGTATGCGGAAACAGTAACAGTCATTGAAACGCGGTCAGGTTGGTCAAAAACCGAGACCGCAGACTGTTGGATTGCTTCACGATTCCTTAGCGAGAATAAACCTGAACCCGCACCAATCGCGCAGCGCCCCAGATATTCATCGCCATCGCGGCTATTTGAAGCGCCGACGCAATCAGGTGGATCATGCGGGGCGAAATGGAAATGCGGCCAAATGAATAGCTGTAGCGAGGCGTATCACTATTTGAATGAATGCGGTCTGGGACGCTTGGATGGCGATTGCGACGGTGTTCCTTGTGAGAGCATTTGTTAGGAACAAACACCAGGTTTTCAGCGCGCTAATAGCCCAGCTCTGCAGGCATTCTCTAATATTGCTGAATTCGCGTTGAACATATGTTATCTATCCACCATCCAGATACTGAGCGGTGATCCGTAAAAAAATTCAATTTATGTTGGCCAAAGGACAATCCTCCATCTTCCCGCAACAGCTCCGACCTTTCTCCTTCAGTTCTTCGATGACTAGAGCGTCAACCTTCCTGCGCAAATATTCAAGCCTGACCAGGTTTTCCACGCCGGAGCGATCGGGACAATCAACGCGCAATATTGGCGGGTGTTGCTTACGGCATGATGGCATGCATGCGCTACGCTGACAGGCCGCTTTTCGGTAGGGATGATGTTTTCGGGTGCATTGACGCGGACAGGGCCAACGAACATTGACCAGTCGTTCGCCGTCTCTTGTCAGGCGCGGTAATTTCCCTCCAAGCCAGCCCTTTTTGCGAAAAATTGCAGCAAGAATTTCCTGCTTCCATCCGAATTCCGCAGCCACTTCCTCCATTTTGAGCTGAATTTCGGCGGCTGAACCATGACTCATCTGCGCTTCAATCGGCCAGCGGCAAAATTTCTCCGCATATTGTTGATGTTGCAAGTAAGCCTGAAGTCCGTTCCACCAATGCTGGGCTTGGCCGGACGATTGAATGTCCTGTTCAGAATTGAGGTACAGGCAAAATGTCGAACCTGGGTTAATGTGCCGCTCGATACAGAACGCTGGAAGCAGTGTGCCGGGAACAAGTTCCGAGACTCTGATTCCATCTTTGTTTGCATTTACCACCAGATCGTAGGCGCACGTTCCAGGAACTCCACTTCGGCTCGGGGGGCTTACTGTAAACACCAGTTTTGCTGACTTCTGCTCATTGATTTCTGCCCAACTGGGCAAGGTATCTACCAACAGTGCAATCGGTTTCATCTGGGTGTGAAGTGTGCCCTCGGCACACCCGTATCGGCAGGCGAATGTGCGCGGTGATACGCCGGTGCCACTGGAACCGTTGTATCAAGCGAAAGACCAGTAATCACATCATCGTGAGTGAGGTCGCAGGCAGTGCCATTCGCATCGATCAAATCTTCGAGCGCGACCGGGACCAGCTTTTGGGCTTCCGGACCAAGCTGGACCTGATCATCGTCGCAACCGCGCTGCACCTTTTCAGAGGTTGCTGTGGCAATGCTCGAAGCCAAGCGCACGGAACGCTCGCCGCGAATGCCGATTCTCGTGATCGGGGTAGGACCGAACTCGATGCCAATTGTAAGACCAAGATCGCCAATACCGTGTAGCTCGGCTTTGCAGATAGCAAAAGATGATCTAAGGCCGCCAGCGCACACGAGGCTGATGGCTACTGTTTCGTTCGGATCCGTTTCGGTCCGAGATCCTTCAACAACCACCCCGTGAATACAATCACCGATGAAGCGGATCTTTCGCCCACCAAAATCATCTTCCACCACATTTTGTAGTTCCTGCCGAACCACATACAAGGCTTTGACTGCATCGGCGATGCTGCCGGCGGCAATCGCGTTATCGATATAAGCGGTATAGCCCGAGAGGTCCGCAAAGAGGGAAGCGAGTCCCATTCTGATCGAGGAACTGGGCATAAGATCAGCGAACTTGATGTCGTTGAGTGGCGGCTCCTTATAGTGGAACACGAAGTCGGGTATCGTCGGGTCAGGAACGGATTTGGCCGTGATTTCGTCGCGCCATTCTTTAAGGATCACTTGGGGATCACGCAGCACACCGCTCGAAGCTGTAACTTCGTCACGAAGGTCGATAATACCCCTGAAAACGTCCTCGTCGAGCTTGACCAGCGTCTCGAGCGGGCCCACCGCAGGTTGATCCAAAACAGCTCGTGCACGGTCCGACAGGAAAATGCCGGGCTCATCGCCATAAGCGAGCTTCGCGGCATGATTGGCCGAACTCCCGAGGAACATTGGTTCTTGCTCCAGCCCGTTGCCATTGTTAATCGCGACGCACGGACCGATATCAACGCCTATGCGAAACACCGCATCCAGATGGCTGTCAGCCAGTTCCCGGTTAGCCTGATCGGCGACGACGCGGAAATCGCGGATAAAACTCAAGGCCTTCAGTAGGCTGTCGTGACGGCCTTCATCCCCATCCGGATTTAGCACTACTGCGTGCATGCGGCTTCCGTGAAAATCCACTCTTTGAGCATCGGTCTGTTCGATCACGCGGTCACATGCGCTGTAGTAAAGGTGCAAAAAGCGAAGGGCCTTGGCGTGAGAGGCTTCGGTCTCGCGGCCCTCTTCAATCCGGTAATCATCATAGTTCGTGATCGCGATGTAAATCTGTACTGTATCGACGACAACGGCCCTGCCTTTTTGAAGATCAAACAGCGGCGGGGCGACAGACTCATTGGCCGCTTTCAATACCGCCTTGCGCGCCTCGTAAAGAGGCATATATTCGTCCGCGAAACGGCGCACATCAATTTCCGGCGCTTCATCTATCAATTTTCTTATGCGCTGCTGCGCCTGCCCATACTGCCAAGCCATATTCAAAATCCTGTTTTTGGTGCGAGGCAGAAGTGTCGCGTCGCACGACGAATCGAGATATCCTATAAAATAGGACTATCCCTTAAAATGTCAATATGCTAGAAAGGCGTATGTCAAGATTGAGAAAGGAACCATAGCGTTGGGAGAGCAAAAGGCGAACGTTCGGAAGCGGCAACAGTTCATCGAGTTTCAGCTCGCATGGGAGGGAAAGTTGCAGCGAAAGCAACTCCAAGATCAGTTCGAGATATCGCCGCAGCAGTCTACGGTCGATCTCGGGGAATATAGCGATGCTTACCCATCAAACATTGCGTATGATCCGCGGCAAAGAGCTTATGTGCGCGGCACGGCCTTTGCGCCCCAGCTGACTGATGGTGATGTTTCAGAATATCTTGCCCAACTGGAAATGCTTAGCAAAGGCTATAGCGAAGAAAACGAGATTTGGCCGGTCAACGTCCCGGAATTTGATACTGTGGCTGTTCACTCACGGCCGATTGCGCCGGAGACGTTTAAACTCGTCCTTGCGGCAATTCGACAGCGGCAATGTCTCAAGGCTAGATATGTATCCCTCAGTTCCGGTAGTGAAGGGTTCCGAGCGGTTCTTCCTCATGCCTTGGCAAGTGACGGTCACCGTTGGCATGTGCGAGCCTTCGATTTCGATAAACAGCGCTATTCCGATTTTGTGCTTTCCAGACTGGAGGCCAATGGCTTTACAGATACGCCCGGGGACGATCTGCCGCGCGATGTTGATTGGACATCTACAATACAGCTGGTCCTCACGGCGGACCCAGCGATGCCGGAACCTAGGCGCGAGAGATTGGAATCGGAATATCGGATGCGGAAAGGCGCTCTCAAGATCAAGATCAGGCAGGCAATGTTGTTCTATTATCTGAGATTCTATGGGTTCAATCCGCATGATCTCGAAGACGGAATTATGCGCAATGTGAGCAGTTTTCACCTCAAAGTCGCTAATATGGAGGAGGTCGAAAAATGGCTTGGACGCAGAAACTAGTAAATGTATTTGATCGGCCTGATTGCTCTAAAGTTCTTGCCCAGTTCCAAGGAGATACGGGGCGATCTCAAAGAGTTTCGATTCTTATGGGCAATCCCGCTGTGGGTAAAAACTCCGCTATTGCCAATCATATAGCTGATATTTGTGAGGTTCTATGTTTTGAACGTGGTCACAAATTTATAGAACAGGGCAATAATGGTGACGATGTTTTTTTTCTGCTTTCAGGTGAAGCAAACATCATTCTCAACGGTCAGAAAATTACGTACCGTGAGTCTCCGACCCAGGTAGGTGAGATGGCGGCAAGGGCCCCTGGGAAACTTCGCACTGCCACCGTAGCTGCTAGAAGCAAAGTTATTGCAGTTGGGAAAATTTCTGGAGAGCAATTTCGCAATATTGAAGAAACGCATCCTGACTTTAGAGATAGGTTAACCGTGGAGCTTGAAGCGCGATATCGCGAACGGCTTAATGCACAAGAGGTCTATGCGGAGAATACGGCGGTCGTTTGGACGCTCATTTCGATTGCGGCAGCTATTCTGCTGGGCCTGACAGTTTGGAAATTCGCCGTCCCCGACAGTTGGAGCACCGCGTCTCAAGCACTTCTATCCATAGCGGCAGCATTCCTTGGGTTTCTTCTCACGCTGACTCGTAATCCTGTGTTTCTATGGAGAAATGGAGCGTATTTCATCGCAATTGCAACAGTGGGTTACGTTTTACTGGGCCGACAAATCAAATTGAAAGCAGAAGGAGGGCCTTTCGAAACTGCTTCTTTCGAGCTCGTGTCTGATGGTGGGGAGGAGAGTTGGCAACTATTGCTAATCAAGATTGGGGCGATGATCATTTTGTGTGCGATATTCGCATTCATGGATCGTTTACGTACAAAAGGGTGATGATGCGCCAGTACAGGGAACGCCGAATGCTGAATCGATTGCGGGCGGCCACACGATGGCGCTAAAGGAAGACCTTGAGGATGAGGTCGCTCAAACCTTCGAAACAAAATGGACCACGCGAGACGGGCAGGTTGTACCATCCCCGGCAGACGTCAAACTCGGAAACGACGCAGTCAAACTGAAGGGCACTGTGCTGTACGCCGACCTTTCGGAGTCTACCGCGATGGTCAAATCCAAAAAGGACTGGTTCGCAGCCGAAGTGTATAAAACTTTTCTTCATTGTTCAGCGAAAATCATCAAACACTTCGGCGGCACGATAACCGCTTATGATGGAGACCGCATCATGGCGGTCTATTTGGGCAATAGCAAAAATACCAACGCCGTAAAAACTGCTCTAAAAATCCATTCAGCTCGTCGGCACATCATTCAACCTGCGCTAAAGAAACAATACCCCGAAAGCACGTTTGAACTGAAACATACTTGCGGAGTCGATACGTCTGACCTCTTCGTTGCAAGAACCGGGGTGAGGGGCGATAACGATCTCGTATGGGTCGGACGTTCCGCGAATTGGGCGGCGAAGCTAAGTGACCTTCCCAATACACACGCGACGTGGATTTCCGCTGCCGTACATGATGTGATGCACGAATCTGTAAAGCTGGATGGCAACAAGAACAATATGTGGGAAAAACGCTCATGGACGCCGCAGAATGGAGCTACAATTTATCGTTCCGATCACTGGTGGAAATTGTGAGCTAGATATGGTTCATTTGCCTTCATGATGTCGCGGGCGCCTCATTGCGGCAATCACTGAACTTTAAAATCTGATGGAATTCATAACTCCGAGGATCGATAAAGGGTTAGAATGGCGATAAACAAAGCTGGATCAGCCTTCGGTTTAGCTGACAAAGAGCAAAATTGATCGACATCGCCTTTGTATGCTTACTACGCCATTGACATATACGCCATTGACGTATAGAAGAGTTGCAATGAATAGCCTTCAAACCGTTGTAGAGCTTCCTGAGTTCCAGAAACGTGCGAAGGCGATAATGTCCGATTCAGAGCGGCATGGAGCGATTGATTACATTGCGGCGAACCCTGAATCTGGCGCTCCGCTTGGCGGAGGATTGAGAAAAGTGCGTATCCCAAGAGAGGGAGGCGGAAAGAGTGGCGGCTTTCGAACGATATATGTGTTCGGTGGTAGGCATATGCCGATTTTTTTAATCACGGTCTTTGGGAAAAATGAAAAAGGTAATTTGACTAAACCGGAACAGGCAGCAGCTGTTACATTGAGCAAAAAAATCATTGCGGCATATGGAGAAAAGAAATGAGCGCTTACGATACTATTGAAAAAGGGTTAAATGAAGCCTTAGCTTTCGCCGAAGGCCAGACTAAAAGTGCTCGCGTTCACAAAATTGAAGTACCGAGCGTCGATGTCGTTGACATTCGGCAAAAAACCGGCCTGTCGCAAACAGACTTCGCCCGCAGCATTGGAGTTGCAAAAGGTACATTACTCAATTGGGAACATGGCCGAAGAGATCCAAGTGGCCCCGCTCAGGTGCTCCTAGCGTTGATCGCGCGCAAACCTTCTGTCGTGCAGGAATTGCTTCGATAACATCTCACCCAATTCAATACCAACAAGCCAAATGTAAAAATACAATCTTCCTTATCATACATTGACATACATGCTCGTATCAATGAATTTTGGCCCGCAGCATGCTACATACACAAACAAAATAAGTAGGCAATTGAGATAAAGAATAAATTCCTTATCCCCGAGTTCTAAGGTGCCAAGGAAGTTTCGTCTTCGACGTCTGCGCATTCTCTTGCGGATAAGGGCGATGTCGTAAAATGCTGATCTGCAATTTCGGGGTCGTAATTACCGTAGGAGACAGCAGAAGGACCAACCTCAATCGATTCAATCCCTTGGGTCAAGCCTAGCCTGCAAAATTGTGATCTATTAAACCAAACATCAACCTCGGGACTAATCGCCGAGGATTGTACTCTGAGCTCCAATGACCGATTGCTATTAGCGTTATAGAAACGGGCAATCTTGCCATTAAGTTGGCGCTCTAATTCGCTGCCTTGCCGGACATATGCAAATCCTCTTTCGGGCTGATATTGGCCCAATCTCGGAGAAGCTGCCCGATAGGCGTTTCCTAGGAAATGAAATGGTGAAGCACCGGTTTCAGAAAGTGTCCTTAGTCTCGCAATGACGAGGTCATTTGTCGCAATATCCACGCTTTTTCGGATGTCCGAGAAAAGGGCATCCGAATTCTGCGAAACCCGCAAAGCGGGCAGTTTTCCTGAAATCTCGTTATCAGTTGAGGATCGTCAGACTTGAAAAAGCCGGACTCGCGCAGGGCGCTCGTATCGTCGGTTTTGAGATATCCTTTGGCTCTTAGCCAGACGGCCAAAAATTCCGGCTTCTCGGCTTGCAGTTTGTTCAACTCGGCGAACAAATCTTCTTTGCGCTCAAAGGACTTCCACGAAATCGTTTTCTTGTCCATGTCGACATCGACGCTGCCGCCTTGTGGCCCCATCTTGCCGAAACCAAATACGAACAGCGCCGCCAACGCCAATATGGCCACAACGCCCAAAAAATCGCGCCTTTGCTCATTGAGGTCATATTGTCACTTGCAGGCATAGTTTCACTCAATCATCTGCGTGGATTATCATCGGCTTTGAACGTTCGGCTCGTCGATACGGTGTAATTATCGCCGTCCGAAGTGACGACAACATCGTCTTGATAGATGGCCTGGACCCGGCGAACTTCATCTCCGACGCTCTCGGTGGCACCCCAGGCCGTTTGAATGATCCGATATACCTTTGCCTGTTCCAAGCGCTGCAAGGTTTCATCATGAGGATGGTGATAGTCATTGTCGTTACCCGCAGATATGATTGCAATGACCGGTTTGATCTTTTCAAGAAACACGCTGTCGGAACCATTATTGCCGCCGTGATGATCGACGTGCAGAACATCAACAATGATCCCCATATCTTGAATGACATCTCCGACCGCGCTTTCCACCTGCGCGTCTTCGCTTCCATAGGTTCTGCCAATCATGTCACCAGAAATCAAAAAATGGAAATCCTTATAGCTGAGGAGAAAGGACAGGCTGCGCTCATTCTCCGTGTTCACCCTTGCAACCCGGCTACCCCGGTTCCTGACATAACCGTTGCCGGCCAAAGCCGTCATTTTTGCGCCGGAGCCCAAATCAATCTCAAAACTATCAACACTGGCCTGGTTGCTCAACGACACACGCTCGCCCATAGATTCGGCCAACAGCTTGTATTTTTTGTAGGCTTGGCTTGTTGCAGCAGGCGTATCACCGCGATCAACGAAGGATCGCACGGGAATGTCGTCCCCGCGGCCGATTTCATCCTTGTCCGGTGCGAATGAGACTGCCCCAACCCAGCCATCATTTCCATCATTGTCGTCATCGCCTGTGGCGCCCGGCGTCTTATTCCAGCCCAGAAGAAAGCTGTCGCCATGGTGAGGGCCAGACACAATTCCGCCAATGTGATCGACGTCGTAATGCGAGACGATCAGATAATCGAGGGATTTGACCCCATGTTTGGATAGCACCGCACCAATAACTTTGCCGCCATTATAAGCCGCGACATCTCCTCCGTCGAAGAGTATATTGACTCGGCTGCCATCAGCAGCCGGTGGCCCTTGAATCAGGGTCGCATCGCCCTGCCCCACCCTGATGTTCGTAATCTCCAGTTCCTGAGCATTGGCCGCACTCGATATGAACCACAGCAAGAATCCAAATATGGCGGTTCTAGTCAGTAACATGATCTCCTCCTCCTGCTCCATTGCCCGTCAAATGATCCGGTGGAATCTTTAAGGCCATCCCAACGAATATGTCATCAGGATCATCGAGTTGATCCCGATTGAGATTGAAAATCTCGTCATATCTGTTCTTGTTACCCAAATATTTTGCCGCCAGTTTTCCCAGCGTGTCGCCACGCACTACTGGATGGACCAGTGCAATTTCGTCATCTGATCCCTCAGCATCCACGCCCAATACCGTCATCCTAGAAGCAACGGCGCCCAGAGTCTTTGGCCGATACGCAGCAGCACCTCGTCCTGCACTAGGTTCAGCGTTCCAGCGGCGGCGAGCGCTTGCGCTGACCTGGACAATATCATTTGGTCCGACACGGTCCGAAGAAAGCATGGCGCTCTTCAACTTGCCGATGAGCGAGTTGGCGCTGCGCGCAACCTCGGGATCGTTCTGCAAGGGAGCCAAATGGTTGGGGGAAATTTCATAGGCTCGTGATTCCGGGCCGTTGCGAACTTCTAGTCCTTGCGCTCTTGCACCCTTCAAAACCCAGGCTAGCGTTGCATCTGAAAGCCCCCGCTCCGGACCGCCGCCGCCGACCGAACCATGAACGCCAGGAAACCATTTTTGCTGATATGGGGCGTGGGGATCATACATCGACCAGTCTTGGTCGGTGTTCAGATCCGCCACGTTGTTCCACAGGACAGGCTCAAACAAGACACGGCGCTCATCGATTGCCACAGCATGGCGCGCCGCCTGCACCTTGCTGGTTAATTTGGCATCGTGAAACTTGAATTTTCGGTTTATCCAGGTGGCTCCAGGAATAAATTTGGGACAGCCCAGCGCCGCCACCGTGTCCCAAACACCGATATATTTGATTTGCAGGATAGGCACATCGCGCCAGTCCATATCGCTGCAATTCTCCTGCCGCCAGTCCTTATCCCACTCGCTCACACAGATTTGTGAAGAATATTGGGAACGGAATATGAGCGCATCAAGCGAGTCATCGCCATCACCCTTGAAAACTGCCTTATAAAGTCCGATCGCTTCTTCGATTTCTTTGGCGCTATCGACATTCAATATTCCGGCATGTCGGATAAAACCGACAAACGAGCGGGCCGTGAAGGCCCCCCGGGAGAAACCGAAAGCAAAAATATGATCGCCGGGTTCGTAATTGAACAGCAAAAAGCGATAGGCATCCCGGATGTTATCCATCATCCCCTTGCCAAATGCGCCACCGCGAAACCGTTCATCCTTAGCGGTACCGATACCTTCGTCATAGTAGATTAACTGAGGCGTACCATCGGATGCGATCGGCTTGGTCATCTCTGCCAACAGCACAACATTAGTCGGTGAGTCGGCGGCAAGCTTATTCCAAGTCCCGTCAAAACAAAAGACTAGTCGTTTCATGCCGACCCCCAATTCTCGCCAATGTCTAAGTTTACAATATGCCCCAAAACCTTTGATGTTAGAAATGCAAGAAAACAATACTAACCCTTAAGACCAGAGCCGCGTATTCAGCAGTAGTACAGTTTTCGCATTTTCAATTTCATGCTAAATCAAATGGCTCCGTATTGGAAGATCAATGCGAAACTATATTTGGCACGATAGTCTGAGTAAATTCTTAAGGTGTCCGTACACTAATTGCCTATAGGCCTCACGTTCGATCTGAATCGAATAAACCGCATCAACTATTGTTGAGCCCAAGTGGTTGTGATTCCGAGCTAAAAGCTTCTTGTTTCCGCAAATATTCCTCCACTTTCTTCAATGTCCGTGCGCGCGGCCTACGCCCTTCCCTCAAATCCAATACAAATCTCGGATCACCCACGGCGCGCCTGCCAAACCGGGTCGGCGACATATGCGTCTCTTTCAGGTGTATTTCTATACGATCCAACAGTTTCACTTGAGGCCTCCTCGAATCATAAATTCCTTGTGTTCTTGTTATGTTCCTATTAGGAAGATTACATATTGTCTAGGATAAATCCTATTGAGGGGTCGAAAGGCACAAAAGATGGATGATGTACGAGAAACTCTGGATCGACTGATCCGCGAAAACGGGGATGATTATTCCGGCCTCTCAAAAATGCTTGGCCGTAATGCAGCCTATATCCAGCAGTTCATAAAGCGCGGCACACCGCGCAAGCTGGACCCAGAGGACAGGCTTAGGCTGGCGAGCTTTTACGGTATTGATGAGCAACTCTTGGGCGGGCCGCCGCCAACTGGCAGTGACGGAATGGTCGAAGTCCCTGTGCTCGATGTCAATGTTTCTGCAGGACATGGCGCGCTGGCGACAAGTGAGGATAGGAAAACACGTTTCTCGTTCGATGAACGCTGGCTGCGCAAACTGACACCGGCTAGGGGCGCCAGCCTTTCGGTTGTCCGCGTTATGGGCGATTCCATGGAACCAACTCTATCGGACGGCGATGACGTTCTCGTGGATGCCTCTGACCATGGTTCGCGGCTGCGCGATGGAATCTATGTGATGCGGGTCGATGACACGCTGGTGGTAAAGCGCATTGCGCTACGCCCCGATAGTCCTTTCATTACCATTGCCAGCGATAATCCGGCCTATCCGACCTGGGAAGATGTTGATCGCAGCACGGTCCATATAGCAGGCCGCGTGCTTTGGTTTGGTCGCGCGCTTTGATCAGAGGTTTGCTCTGAGACCATCTAAATTCCCATATCCAATGGCTTGCTGTGCTCTTTCTCAAGTTCTCGCTGGTCCTTTTGCGGTTCTTTGGGCGCAATGTCCTGGCCTTTGGCAAGTCCGGTGGCAGCAGCTTTGCCCAGACGTGCGGTCACTTCGAGCGCCGATGTTTTTGCGCCGTCATTTTTCTCCACTGCCGCTTCCAGTTTCTCGCGGTTGTCAACGATGAGCGTCAATCCATCGCGCAATCGGGTAATTGTCACCAGAAACGTCTGTTTGTTTGAGAGATTGCGCTCGCGGCTATCCATGACCGCGATCCCGCTATCAGAAGTTAGCCCCTGCGCCATATGGGCGTTGAGCGCGTAAGCCAGATCAATACGTTTTAGCATGGGATCTTTATGGGGCAGACGATGCTCCATGCCGGAAGATGTTCGCAAGTGAACATGCCCAGCATCAATTGCTGTAATATTTGCCTGATCGGCATTGAACAATCCGCGTTTGTGATCGCTGTCGGTCCAGCGGATTTTATCGCCAGCATAAATATCGAGCTGCTTCTTTTCATATAGAGCGATCTGATCCTCAGCAGCATTGGCGCGCAGTTTGCTGACCTGGAAGCTCCGTTCCCTGCCCTTGCGATCCTTTAGAACAAGCTGTTTTGCGCGATCATCAACCGAGACGACATGATATTGCCCTTTGCCCAAGCGCTGACTGCGATCTGCAGCCTTGAGTTCGATCATCATGCCGGGATTGTAGTTGTGAATATAACGCAGTTCTTCGCGGGTGCTGTTGACGCGGGAGAATGTTTCAAGGCTCAGCCCGCGTTTTCCCAGTTCATTATTTTGTTTAAGCCCGGCCTGGACCGCTTCATTGACGGCTGCGCGCAGCGCCCGCCCTGATGCATAGATGGCCGTGGATTGCCGGTCTTGTGGAGAGAGTTCCAACCAGCGTTCGGCAGCGATTAGGGCGCTGCCCTCTTTGGTTTCGATAATATGGTCCTTCAAATAGGACATGGCCTCGCCAATATTACCAGCCTGGGCTGAATATTGCGCGCGGCGCAGTGTCTTATCGCGGGCCCGCAAATTGGTGATCATTTTTGCAGTATCAATGCCCGAGGCCTGTACAAGCGCAAAGGGCTTACCGGCATCGACAGCGCCAAGCTGCTTCTTGTCCCCGATCATCACCAGACGGTCGACCTCTAGCAGGTTGGCTAGCCGGACCAGCTTTTCTTTTTCGACATTGGAGACCATCGAGGCCTCGTCGAGAACCAGCACATGGTTTTTCATGGCGGCTTTGGCTTCCGTGAGAGCATTTTTATCCGCTCCCTCCTGTAGGAGGTTTTTGTGACTTCCGATGAAGCGCGCCAGGGTCATCGACGCAATCCCGGTATCGCGTTCGAGCATCTGGACGAGCGTATTCTGGACGGCGAGACCCAGAACCGTTTTACCATTCTCGCCAAAAAGCTGCGAGACGGGTTTAAGAAGGCTGCTCTTGCCTGCCCCGGCAATGCCCTGCACCGCGATAATGCGGTTGGACGATGATAATATCATCCGGCCTACGGACTCTTGTCCTTCGTTAAGTGTCATCCCAAAGTTAAGACCCGCGACCGCTTGCAGCTGATCGCCTGCCATGCCCCATGACAAAAAAGGCTCTGACTTGCCCCTGCCCGCTTCAACCTGTCCAATTATCCGCTGCTCGGTCTGCAAAGCATCACGCGTGGTGACAAAATCACGGTCGCGTCCTTTGCCCCGAACAAGCTCACCTTCCCTGACCAGCGCCCGTACACGGCGTTCGACATGGGCAATGGATGTCGGTAGGCCAAAATCCAAAGCTGTCTTGTAAACATCATGAACCCCAAAGGCTGCTTCGCGCTGGCTCAGATGGCGGATGGCTGAAGCGGTTGCCTGCGCTGCGGCAATCTCTTCGCGGGGTTTGTTCAGGATATGCACTGGCACCAAAGGATCGGCGGAGGGCTTTGGCCCAAAGCCTTGAATTTTTTCGGCAAACGCGCGCAGGAAAATCATCCCTTTTTGGGCCAGCGACAGATTGGGATGTTTGTCAATTTCCAAACCTGCTGCGCGAATGTTCGCTTTGTCGATCAATCCGCCAAGATCGAGATCCATCGCCCGTGCTGCTTCCTGCCATGTTGTAGACAAGGCATCCCTGTCCTTTATGGCTTCTTTGGGCGCACGGGTGGCCAGAGCGGCAATCTTGCCAGCTTCCAGTCCTGATCCCCGGCGCGCATCAAGCACCTCCTGTCGGCGCGTAGAAAAGGCCATGACCGCTTCGCGCGATATACCTGCGGCTTCAAAATTACCGTGCTTGCCTTGATGGGCAGGCTGATAGCCAAGCTTTTCGATTTCAAGACGAAAGCGCGCCATCGTCATGCTGTTCAGAAGCGTGTTGTTCGACCAGAGCTTGTCATTATGCAGCGCCCGCCATTTGGCGTCCGGGCCTTGGGTGATATTGGCGACAACCGCGTGAAAATGAACATTGGGTTCAGAATTGCGATTGGTATCATGCTGGAACAGTCCAATGGTGAGATTGCCGGAACCAATGGCCTTGATCTTGCCGCGAGAAAAAACCCGTGTTTCGGCGATATTTTTCTCGGCCCATTGCAGCGTCTCGGTCACCGCAGTCCGGTAAGCTTCGATGATCCGTTTATCGCCGCCCACCAGAGCGATTAACGACCAGCTTTTGGGCAGCGAGAAAGTAAGATCGGTTCCGGCGCGGTGATATTGATTATCGCTGCCAACACGCTCGCCATTTGGCAATTCACCGCGCAGCAGAGCTTCAAAGCCGCTCGCGTCCACCTGGCCCTTTAAACCTAACCGATCCGCTCCTTCTCCGATCCACTGACCGGACCGGTCGGCATCGGCTTTGGTATAATAGTTATCCGCCGCAAAATAAGTGGCAGCGCCGCCCGCAGAGCGGACATTGGAAGCGGAGAGCATAGTCAATTCCTATTCTTTGAGCGCGCCCTCCACCGCGCAGGTTTCACATGTCATATTCGCCGATATCGCGGTCCGGCTCATCACGCACAGCGCCTTCGCGCAGGTCGCGGCCAGCATCACGCGGCGAACCGCTGAGCGACCGGGCCTTGTTTGCCGGATCGGATGGATCAGGCAGATCAGAGCGCTGCTGTTTGTCATCTTCGGGAGACGGTGATGGCGCCTGCTCATCCTTGCCGAGCGATTTAACCGGACCATCGGTAGCCGGATCCGCTGTGCCATCCTTGAGTATTTTATCTTGAGGCTCATCGGACAATTGGACATCGATGATTTCTACTGGTTCCCGAAAGGCAAACTCCTTTTGATCGGCCGCAGATTGTTTGACGCCTTCTTCATTGTCATCGGCGTCCGCTGCTGGTTCTACCTCCCCGCCGTGGCTATTTTTATCTGTCCTGTCAGGCTTGGAAGACAGCAGAGGTTCTTTCCGGGGTGCACTGGATTCACCCGTTTCATCGGGCTCATCAAATGCCCGCGCAATATATCCTTCGGCTAGACTGGGCCAGGATTGCGGGATCAATTTGACCGGCGCAGCGGGGAAGCCATCGGGGAATTTGATATAGCCGTTAAGGCGCGGCAAGTTCATAAACTGATCGGGCAGCAGCAGCGGTTCGATCTGCCTTCTGGGGGTTAGACTGACGGCATCACGGGCATTATTATAGCCGTAACTATAGCCTTCTTCCATGTCGCGTATCTGCCGGTGACCGATAAAGTCTGAGCACCATGTTGCCGTTTCCCGGTCGGCTGTAGCCAGTATTAATTTGGTCCGCGCAAGCGAAGACAATGTCATCGCCATATTTTCACCATACACCTCCTTGAGTTTGGCAAATGCATGAATACCAGTCACGATAGCGCCGCCAAAATTGCGGGCCGTTTGCAAACCTTTTTCCAGCGCTGGCAACCGGTGCAATGCGCCCAGCTCATCAATCATGAACCACACCCGCAAATCGGATGTCCGGCTCATCGACATGAGGGTGTTCATCGCGGTGTCCATCCACAATGTCAGCAGCTTGGAACAGATACTCATGTCCACATAGCGCGCGGATATAAATATGATCCCGCCGCGCGCGGATTCATCTTTTATCCAGTCGCGGATTGAGAAGTGCGGGCCATGTTTGGGCAGCAGCATTAAAGCCTCGGCATTGGCATTAAACACAGCCCGGATCGAAGTTGCCATGCGGGCCGCTTTGGGCGCGGTCAGTTGCTCCGCGACAGTACCCTTTAGGAGCTTATGAACATCTGTGAGATCGGCCGTAATCAGCTTGTTTGCGAGCGCCTCGTTGGTTGGCGTTCCCGCCTTCATCAGTTGCATGCAGGATTGCACAAATAGCGAGCGAGCGCCGATGACCCAAAACTGGTCTTCGCCCCCTCCATCCTGCGGTACTATCGCTTCAGCAGCGCTATGAAATTCGGCAATGGTGCTGCAATCATTGAACACGCTCCACTGCGGACAGCGGGCATCAAGCGGGTTCAGTATGACATCACGGGAGGCGTCATAGAAATGTTCGATAAAGGCACCGGTTAAATCGAATATGACGGCGCGCTGTCCCTTTCTACGAGCCTCGTCAATCATCTCCAACAAGGCCACGGTCTTGCCGGTTCCGGTTGTCCCGATCAGCATCGCATGGCTCTGCTCAAGCCGCCAGGGATAACGAACGCCGGCTATTGCCGAGGGCTTGTAATAACCTGCCTTGTCAAGCGCACTCTGTCCTGCCAGGCGCCAACGCCAACCTAAAGCGGCGCGCATTTCCCACGCTTGCTCGCTGGCATTGTGACGGGTTATTTCTGCTTGCAGTTCGGGCAGTGTGGCAAGCTGCGCGCCGCGTTCATGTTTGCTTTCTTTCGACCGTCCGCCAAAATACTCAGCAACCCAGTAGAACAGGATAAAGGCAGGCAGAAACAGCAGTGCGGAGATGGCCAAAGCCGTGCGGAGCGCGGTCCATAATTCGTCCATTGCCCGCACTACCGGAGGGAAATTTGGTACCGCTGCAATCGCCATCTCCATGCTCGCGCCGCCCGCAAGATCAAGATTGACCGCCTTGGTAGGATCAAACTCCATGAACCCGTAAAGCGATGCATAAAGGTTCATACCGGCAAGGTAGCGCTGATGGTCGGTAAGACCCGATGTCACCATCCAATAGGAGATGCCCACCAAGAGAACAGCAGCAATGATCAGAGGGGCTTTGAGCCCGCTAGCAAACATGAAACCAAAGTGTCCGAGAAGCTGGCTACCGCGCGTAAAATTGACAATATTACGCTTCATCACGCCCTCCATTTAAGGAGGAGGAAGCAAGCCCCAATCGCTGGAGGCGGCGCGCATAAGCATCATGGGTTTTTTGCCGAAGCGAACTATCTGGATGGGCGGTCAAAATGGCATCAAGCGCAACGGATGCAAATACAACCTCGCGGGCTTTGTCGAGGTCCTTTAGAGTATCATTACGACCTTCATCCTGCGCAATATATGCCGCCATGACAAGATCGCGAATGAAAACGCTGACACATTCGCCGTGGCCATCAGCTTCCGATCTTACCCACTGTGCAAGTGGATAAGAAAGATAGGTTTGTAAGCAAATATGGTTGGTCATACTCAGGTTCCTTGACGGTCAAGAACCTGGTTCACCCTTCGAAAAGCCCAATAAGAATAAATCGTGAACAAGTCTAAGTCAATCAGATATATTTTGCTATGTATCAATATGTTGCGGAGATATGATTGGGCTAAGACTTGCCAAAAACCCACCAAGTCTTAGAGGATTTGTCTATTACATCTGGCCATTTTGGTACTTAAACAATTGATATCAATGAAGATAACCAAGGCAGCGAGCTGCGTACGGTGTGCACTCTTTTGTTCCCAGCTCGGCAGTAAATTTCCAGGAATTTTCTCGATTACATCATGTGGCGTTATGCCACGTGGATAGCATGGATAAAAACGCGCGCTGATGCTTGACATCAGCGCTCCACAATTACCCCATGGCTATAATTTCAAACTAAAGCACGAGCAAAAAATAAGGGCAGCAGAATGGGGATTCCGCTGCCCCTATGTCACCCGATTTGGGTGTTTTCCATATCAACGCCGGCCCGGGTCGCAAATGGCCAGAATCGATACGGAAATTCTGAATAATCTTTATTCCTGATAGTTAGCAACTCGATGCCTAGAATGATTGTATAGAATCGACTTTCGGCAAAGTACCTTGTATTTCTCCCTGTTAGGTTTAAGCCAACCGACAGTGCAGAAAATGTCTTTCAGGCCGACGGTCGGGGGGCTAGTTTGAAAGACATTTTCGGCGCTACCACTTTCTGAAGCGAACAAAAATAGTGGCAGAGACCGTTTCCGGCCCCTGCCCTGTGTGTCGTCCTTAGAATTCATCCAGCAGCGCCCCATGGACAGTATGGACAACCCGGTTCATTGCCCATGTCGGTAGCGCGTTATAATCTCCTTCATCCAAGGCTACATAACCCTGATCGTCGTCCTCAACGACATGCTGATCAAAGAAGCTATGAAGAGCCCTTCGTTCCGCTGTTTCTACCGCTGCAAAATAACTTTGTGCATCATATACCGTATCAACTGCCTGTGTCATGTTTACCTCCTGAAATTTGTCAAAATGACGACAAGTCTCGTGATGCGTGAAGGGTTACCGGGTCACAGGACCGGCTGGAACAGGCGGCCGCGAAGCGGCGATGGGGGAAACGATTTTATCGCGTAAGGTGGCCCAGCCGCCGGAGCGGTAAAATGGTGGGGCCCCGTCGTCCTTTACGCGGTGGCCCTTCGCGCATCATACTTGGACTTCAAGTGAGCAACCCCTCCCCAAATTCGTATTCCACATCCAGATTACATTCGCCAAAATCATTTTCCTACAGGTGGGACAATATGCAATTACGGAGTTTCAAGGGGTCAACACTGAGAAAAAGGAAATCTCATGCCCAGAAAAACAGGCGCGCTTGCAGCGCTCAAGAAACTTGAAAGCGAACGCGCGAAACTCGACACAAAACAGCAGGAGCTGGAGACCAAAGCGGCAACCGAACTGGGCCGGATGTTCCTGGGAAGCGGGATCGAAACGTTTAGCGCAAAAAGCCTCAAGCTCATAGGAATAGCGCTGGGGAAGATGAATGAAGAGCAGGCGCTGGCCACACTGAAAATTGGAGGGTCTGCTCAAACGCGTTAATATCAACCTCCACGCACAAGAACATAAAAAAGGCCGCGCCGGGAAACCGGCGAGGCCTGATTGATTAAGCATGAAGATCAAGGATCATTCATCGATGTCGGGAGCATCCTTGTTATCCTGGGAAGCACCGCGGGTGAGAAAGTCCACCTTGTCGGCAAGAATTTCGCAGCCATAGCGTTTGATTTTGTCGGCATCTTCCCACTGCGTATAGTGGATCCGGCCTTCGATCGAAACCATCTGGCCCTTGGTGCAATATTGGGCAACATTCTTGCCCAGACCGTTGAAGCAGGTGATGCGGTGGAATTCTGCATCTTTGACCGTAAAGCCTTTTTCGTCCTTGTAGGTTTTGCCTTCACTGTTGCGGGCTGGCCGATCGGTTACGACCGAAAGATTTGTAACCGTTGTACCACCGTTTGTTTCCCGGCTTTCTGGATCGCGAGTGACACGTCCGACCAAAACTACGATATTTGTCATGATATTTCTCCTGATTTAATCTTCAAACCGGAACCATTCCGGCTTGCGAACTGACGAAAGAAACAGGGAGAAGCGGCATTGCACCGGGAGGCGCGAAGCGCCGGAGGGAAACCGGCTTTGTCCGGGTGGTGCGGGCAGCACCTGAAAGGTGCAACACGGCCGGTAACAAAGCTGGTTGCAATGTGGCTGACCTGGTTCAGGAAGGTTCGCGAAAAAGCCGAATTGGTCACGGTTGATTTGGTCCTCAGGAGGCACTGGCAGCTCGTGTTTTGGATCCGTCAATCGCGACTGATGCAAGAATGTTTAATGGCTGGCTTGATGGTTATCTGTTGGGATCGCGCCTGTAACACTGGCAACACTTTGGATGGAACAGGCTGCTCGAGAACAAGCCTTACACCGCCATATTCGTATCAATGGTAACAAGCTTTGGTTGCCCCCGCATCATCCAGGCCTGTGGTTCGATAAGTCGCGCCCAATCCGCAAACGAGGGGATAGTTCCCAAATCTTCGATGACATGCTGTTCGCCGATCAGGCGGACAGGAACCTCGCGGCCATCGGCGTTAACAATGACCGTACCAAAGAGTGATTCCAGCATGAATATACCTTCAGCATGATGGCGGAGCGCCCGGTGCCTCGGGTCCGCCAGTATTTCTTTCGATTTGTCGAACCATTGGTGCAGCGGCAGATAATCGCTCACCTCTCCGCCCCATTTACGGACCGAAGAAAGCGCATGATAATGACAATGCGACATTATTCCTCTCCCCCAATTTCGGTTTCAAAATATTCGGTCGCACGAAGACTGCAACACAGTGCCATTGTTCCTTCTTCAACCTCGATCCTAAAGATGCCATAGGCTCCTTCATTGATTTCCCATCCCGGATGATGCACTTCCAGAGCATCATAAGCGACGGTTTCAAGTGCTTCCGACAGAGGCATGGATTTACGCATGATCATTGTTGAGCCGATCTCAAATGTTTCAATCGCAACTTTGCTATCGGAACACTCGACTGGTTTGTTATCGTTCGAATAATAAGTTGCGCCTTCCAGACAACCGCTGTCGCCCATTCCGTCATAGTTGAGTTCAACGCTCGCCACATTTGCTTCGCGCAGTGCATCAAGAATAGCTGGTTTGTTGCGCTGAAAAGACTGGATCAAACGCGCATTGCGGGTTTTCTGTTTGTCGAAATAGTCCGTCATCCATTCACTCGGTTCCATGATAAATACCTCCGGTTCTGTTTCAGCCGATCACACCGTGTGTCCGGCTCAGGGAAACCAGAACCTCCTCCCCTCTTACTGAAGAAAGCCAGCACCGCGGCTGCGGCGCTGGCTCGGACAGCCTAGCTGTCCTTGTCGGCTGGCTTTGTCTTGGGGCTGACGCCAAGAGGTCCGCGGCGGTCAACGACGGTGATACGCCGTCTCTTGGCTTCGATGACCAGACGTTCCAAAACGCCATTCCCGGGAAATGCAATGACGTAGCGAGGTGCAAGACCGAGCATCTGTTCATTACGCTTGAACCCGGCCCGTGCGCCCAGATGGCGATCCAGTGAAAATGTGAGCTGCGCGACGCCGCGACGCTCAGCCCAAGAGGCAGCAAGACGGTCAGCACCTTTGCCATCACCGCCATGGATCAGCACTATGTCAGCAACGGAATTATGCACCTTGTCGAGCGTGGCCCAGACGTTGTTTGCAAAGGCTTTTGCATCTTCGGTGCAATCCTGCTTGGTGCGGCCACCTGCGAATATAATCGGTGTGCCTTCAGGCATCAGCGCCTTGCGTCTGGACTGGCTGCGTGCTTTGAGAAAATCACGGCCCTGAATGACGGCAGAGGTCAGCATCGCGCCGTGATTGGCGCGGGAACTGGAAACGGGTTTCCAGGAGCTATGCGTTTCATCGAGGTAGAGCGCTGCTGCAACTTCGCGCATTTCTTCAAAAGCGACCATGGAAGCTTCTGCCGCTTGCGCGCGTTCAATCTGCTCTTCCAGATTACTGGTATGCACTTCGGATCCATCAGCAGATGCGATGAGTGCCCGGACCTCATCCGATGCCCGGTCAAGCTGCTTTGATTTACGCTGCGCTGCGCGGTGGAAGAGATTGACGAAGCCCCATCCAAGATCTTCAGCGTCGGCTTCAAGAGCGGTATCGGTAAAGACAGCAAACAAATCCGACCAAACAGCTTCAAGTGTCTGCGAGATAGCATCCTGAGCTGGAAAATCCGCAGATGTGAATGGGGAATTGCTGATCGTGAGACCGGAAAGGTCAAGACCAGCAAGTTGTTGCTTGAATATATTGTCCATGATGTTCTCCTGATATGCGGGAGTTGTGCGGCACCTTGCCGCTTTATCCCGCAAGAGCCCGAAAGGACCGTCAGGGCGCATGGCGCACCGCCGACTGGCGGGGAACCTCGCGAGACAAGGCTGGCGCGGGCCACACGGGCCGCAGTCCTCGCGGGGTTGCGCCAAAGCTCTGATGGTCCAGGGCTTCTCTTGCGGGGAGAAAATGCGGTCAGATGCTCCGACGACCATCAGGAGAGTATGGGATCAGTGTCCAGGCGAACTTGGCAGCCCGAAAATCTCCGGTTCAAAGGCGTAGCTTCCCCCGCCCGGAAAAGCCGCAATGGCGCTCAGTCGCCCCTGCTCGAAACGGAAATGCCAAGTCTGGTGATAATCCGGTGTCTTCCCGGCGAATAGGGATGGATCAAATATCGCGCTATTACATCCAGCATCCGGATCTCGCACCGAGACTGTGCGGATAAGCTGCGCATCTGCTTTGCGGGCAACATCGGCAAATTCCTGACAGGCTTTGTAGTCATCCAGATGCGTCCAGTCTGATACCTGCGTGTCAAATGGCGGCTTGGAAAGATCAACCGCGCGTGAGGTCGAAACGGCAACGGAAAAACTTAGATGCTCGCTGGTCCGGTTCCCCGGCACAAAATCCGGCGACCGGCTGAAAAAGCGCAGTCGCCAATAGGCAGTCTCTGCAATCGCTGTGGCTTCAGCTTCACTGGCGTAGAAAATACCAGGACGCTCATTCGCCCGCCGGAACCGGCTTGGGCTTTTATGACCGTATCGAAAGGGTGAAGCGAGAAGATAATGCAGACCTTGTGCAGACTTGGGAAGGTCCGGTTTTGCTTCTTCAGCAAGCTCTTCAAGGCGTGACTGATCTTCGAAGTTTTCCGCCAGACGATTGGTCGATATCCGGTGCTGCGCTTCAACCACCCGCCAAACGGTTTTGCGGTAGCGGCGAAATTCAGACGCGAGCGCGGTGGGCGTCCACATAGTCACATACCGTCAAAAGTCCCTTGAAACTGTCGATAAGATCAATCGGCCGCGCTTCAAGATCAAGATTATGCGATGCGAGCCAGGATTTGGCTGCATCATCATCACTGCCCATGAGCGCGTCCAGACTGCGGAACAGGCGCACGAGAAATTGCCCGGCTTCAAAAGATTTGGAGGCAGGATCAAGAAATGTTTTCCCGGAACGAAGCCGGGAAATAGTTGCTTCCGATAGACCTAGTACCGCACTTAATTTGACATTGCTCAGGTTCCAGAATTCTGCAACTCTACCAATTGCAGAACTTAGCAACCTATCATCGCTCCGTTCTATTTCGAGTACCCGTTTAGTCATTTTCATTTCTTTCTAATGAATGTATTTTACAATAATCTTTCATTTGCAAGATTGCAAGTTTTTTGCTCAATCATGCGGCATCGGATAATTCACCAGGCTCTTGTTGCACATAACCGCCAAGGCTCAACAGCAGATTTGACGCCTCTTCCGCACGCGCCGCCGCTGTCAGTATAGCGCGATCATCCTTTTTGAGCAGCTTTAGCCAACTGGCGATATAGCTTGCATGATTATCCAGATGTCCGACCGGAAGGCCAAGCTCCGCGCCCAATATGGCACTGGAAAGCTCTGCTACCAGCTCTTCGGCGGCATAAGCAGCACTGCCAAAACGGTTCTTGAGATCACGATTCAGGCGCGACTTATGGCCTGACCAGTGACCAAGTTCATGAGAAAGGGTCGCACAAAATTGGTCATAGCCATCAAACAGACTGATGGGCGGCATCGTAATACGGTCAGCTACCGGTTCATAGTAGGCGCTGCTGCCATGCTCGCGGATATTGGCACCGATATCCCCAAAGAACTGGTCGAGCTTTTCCGTTCGTCCCTCCGGTTCGATATCCAATACTTCAGCCTTGGGATGGTAGCGTTCGGGCAGACCGTCGCATTGATCGGCATTGAATATAGCATAGGATTTGAGCACGCGGCGGGTTTCCTCCTGCGCTTCACCATGATCCGCAGCTTCGACTTCTTTGGTATAGCTTTTGTAGAATATGGCGATGGACGATTTTTCGCCCTTACGAACCTGACCGCCAAGCGATGCGCATTGCCGGTAGGTCATCCAGTAAGGAGAGTTAAAGCCACTTTCCTGAGCCATCATCCAGAGCCAGAATACATTCATTCCGCGATAGGGCGTACCGCAACTGCGCAAGGGCCGTGAGACTGGAAGTCCTCTCCAGGGCTGTATCCAGGGTTTTGTTCCAACTTCCAGTTTTTCAATGATCGCGGCGGTGATCCTTGCGGCTGGGGATATCTTCGGTGAGAGATATGATCTTTTGGGCATGTGTATTCTCCTGAGTATATCCAGCAAAATTGCCGGATCAGACAGGCCCAAGCCCCCCTCTCCTCTCTTGGTCGGAAGTCCGGCCATTAATATACCTTGCAATTCTGGAACTGTACTCCATAAATGCAAGGATGATTGAACGCCGAATTCATGATATCTTGCTTGAAAGACTGGATGAAAGCCCCGCAGTTGCCTTGCTGGGGCCGCGTCAAGTGGGCAAAACGACGCTTGCGCAGGAAATTGGGGAAAGCGGCCCATCCATCTATCTTGATCTGGAATCGGATGCTGACCGGTCCCGATTAAGAGAACCGGAGCTTTATCTTGGCAGTCATGAAGACAAGCTTGTAATCCTCGACGAAGTTCACCGTGTTCCGGATCTTTTCCAGAACTTGCGCGGATTGATTGACAAAGGGCGTAAAAAGGGAAGGCGCACAGGCCGGTTCCTCCTGTTAGGGTCAGCATCTGTGGACCTGATGCGCCAGTCGGGCGAAAGTCTGGCTGGCCGCATCTCCTATCTGGAAATGCGCCCACTTGACCCTCTTGAAATCGATTCAGGCGATTTGAATGCACTTTGGGTAAGGGGCGGATTCCCGGACAGTTATCTTGCCAAAAGCAATCAGACGAGCCTGCGCTGGCGCAGGGATTTTATCCGCAGCTATCTGGAGCGGGACATCCCGCAACTGGGACCGAGAATTGCCGCTGAAACACTCAGACGTTTCTGGGTCATGCTCGCACATCATCAGTCAGGTCTATTAAACGCTAGCGATTTCGCAAGATCACTGGGGGTCGATGGAAAGACGGTTGCCTCCTATCTCGACTTGATGGTTGACCTGTTGCTCGTTCGCCGTCTTGAGCCTTGGCACAATAATACCGGCAAAAGACTGGTTAAATCTCCGCGTGTTTATGTTCGCGATAGCGGTATTGTTCACGCGCTACTCGGCATAGACAATCTCGAAGCCCTGCTTGGCCATCCGGTCGCCGGAGCCAGCTGGGAAGGATTTGTCATCGAAAGCCTGATCGCTGCCGCACCCGAAGCTACGCTGGCTAATTTTTACAGGACATCGGCAGGAGCAGAAATCGATCTCCTTCTGACGCTGCCCACAGGCAAACGGTGGGCGATTGAGATCAAGCGAAGCTTGACGCCAAAATTGGAAAGAGGCTTTTATAATGCCTGCGATGACATACAGCCGGACCGGAAGCTTGTGATATATCCAGGTTCCGAAAGCTATCCCCATTCTGAGGACATTGAAATTGCATCACTGCCGGAAGTTGCCGGTCAACTGGCCGCGACCCGGTAATTATCAACTACCATGATTTTGATGAAAAGAAGCGGCTTGCCTTAAAAAGGCAAGCCGCTTCAGCCAGAAGGCCACCTGTCAGGAGGAGGATCAGGCAGCCTTATCGGCTATCTCTGGAATATCTTCTGATGCGCCGGCTTCCGAAGCATCATCTTCCAAAACTTCATCAGCCGCAGACAGATCAGCAAAGCGCATCGCATCGGGAACCCACCGCGCAGCTTGCTGTTTGACCTCAGCCTCAGCAATGAAGTTTCCGGAGAAGATACGCTCGGCCGTTGCTGCAAGATCGGCCTTTTTCGACGCGCCGTAGCGGTTCGACAGTTCAAGACCGCCAACTTCTTCCATGCCGCCAAGCGTCTTCGCCTTGGGTACACGGTCAAAATAATTGGTAGCAGTCGGACGCCACCAAGCCGCCATATCGATTTCCAAGATACCGCCCAGATAATCGTGCAGCGGCACTTGCCGTTCGCCTTCAACATTCAGGCTCGCGATCAGCGTTCGCGAAACAACATGGCCGAGCCAAGCGCTACGCGCATCATCGCTCAGCTCCCGAAATGCTGCGAAACGCTCGACATCGGTAGTGCCAGCTTTCCAACTTTCATCCAGCGAAGTGCGCAATTCCGCCAATGCTGCACTTGCCGGTGCGTCCTTTGCCTCAAAATTATGCGCCGGACCATGGGCGACCGGGCCCTTGAGAGTCGATGCCTCCTGTGCCCGCCAATCATGGCTGTCGCTATCCGCAAGCGTGAAGATCATAAAATCAAGCGCGAGCGCCGGATCGCTCGCCACATGAAGCGACAAAATATCGCGCCGCTGCATCGCCAGTTCATCGACAAGTCGTTTGGACAAAGCCGTACGCTTGGGTTTGGCGGCCTCTCCTTCTTCGACCAGTTCAACACCTTCATCTTCGAGCTCGACATCAACCTTGTCCGTATAATATTGCGGAACCAACGTCGGTACCCCGTCATTGCCAAGCGCCAGAAAAGCGCCTGCTTCACTGCGAAGCGCATCTGCCAGAACTGGCTTGCGATCATTGAGCAAGCGCATTTCCTCTTCGATTTCCGACACTCGTTTCTCGGCTGCGAAAACGTCATCTTCGCTGCTGTCTTCATTTTCGAGAATGACGGCCTCATTGTCGTATTCGATTTCCAACTCGGAAAGACGCGCGATTGCTTCCTCGCTCAGCGGTTCAAGCTCGGTAGGAAGCCGGTTCATGCCTTCGATCAACTCGTGCGAGACATAACAGTCGAGAGTCGGCTTTACCCAAGCGAGACCATGCTGGTCTTTGACCTCATCGGCACGCCATTCCATTTTCTCAGCGGCGAGACGCTCCAGAAGCGCAACATCAACCCAGCTTTCGCTCTCATCATCATCGAACAGCTCCCGGTCGATCTTGCCGCCTGCCTCGAGATAAGCATCGCGCCCGACCAGAACAGCACGCGGATCACTGGCTAGGACACTAGCGTCCAGAACCATGCGCCGGATGCTATCGGGTGTAATTTGATAATAAGCGCCCGAGACTTCCTCGAACACCTGGGCCTGGCGTTCGACATCCGAGGTCGCGCCATAAGCTTTTGCAACATCAAGCGTGATGTCGCCGCTTGCCAAAGCCTCAAAAACCACTGGTGCTAGTTTGGCGAGCCGCAGACGCCCTTCGATAAAGCGAACCGTCTGACCAAAGCGAATGGCGACGTCTTCGACGCTTGCACCGTCATTGATAATGTCCTGGAACGCTTCGGCTTCATCGGCTGGGTTGAGTTTTACACGTTGGAAATTCTCGGCCAGACTGATTTCGCGGATCTCATGTGCTTCGCCGTTTTTAACGAGGCATGTAATCGGCTCGTTTTTCTTAATCGCCTTGTCCTTGGCAAGAGCCTTCAACTGTTTGAGACGCCGGCCACCTGCCGTGACCTCAAATTTGCCGCGAGCTACTGCGTTGACGACCAGATTTTGCAGCAATCCTCGCGCGGCAATGTCCGCCTTCAGCCATGCATCGGCTGCGGGATCAGACCGCTTGCGGACATTTTTCTTGGATTCAACGAGCTTGTTGAGTGGTATAGATTTGAACATTTTTTAACTCCTGATTGATCGAACCAACGATCTTCGGCGACCATCGCCAAAACCGGGTTCAAAAGAGCCAAGCCTCCTCCCCTCTCATTCCCAGGAGCGGCGAGTTCTCTTTCGGGTGGTTTGAAATTGAAGAAGAACGACAGCGCTCAGGCCGCCAGTTTTTCCAGTATCTGCGTTGCTTCGTTGACTGGCACAAAAAGGCGCGTGCGATAGCGGATGATCTCGGTGAAACAGCCTTTGGATTTATACCAGTCGAGGCGCTCAGCAGAAAAGCCTGTCAGTTCCAATCGCTGACTGCCATTGACCATCGAGCGTTTGGCCATGAGACCATCATGGCTTTGGACAGAGACTGGCTTACCGCTTTGCATCACCATTTCCGCAATGCGCGAAGGATTTATTGATTGGTTCATGTCGAGACCAAAGGCGCGGGCTAGGTCGGCCATATCGAGCTGGGAAATTTCGCGGCCAATGATCGAACGCCCGTCGCTTGCTGCAATACGGGTGACACGGACAAACTCTCCTGGAATTTTATTCCAGACTGGCAGTAGCAATCCGGTGGCAAGATGTACGCGTTCATGGGCCGTTTCTGATGCGGCCTGTTCTTCCTCTTCCAGCCAGCCTTTTCGGAAGCTTTTGAAATCGACCTGCTCCCAAAGGCTTTCCGACAAGGCTTCGAGCGTCCAATTTGCTGATTTTAGCGATCTGATCAGGCGGCAGCGTTCGATTGTCTCTCCCTCATCGGTGATCATGCGCTGGGTGGGAATAGATAAAGCAACGCCGCCGGAGCGCGCATTGCGTAATAGTTGGACCTGCGGCAGGCTAAAGTCATGAAGCTTGTAAAGCCGCTTGAAGCGAAGCGGTTTGAGCGGGCGCCGTGTTTCCAACGTCACAAGATGCGTGGTTGCGCCCGAGACGCTGTCCGTTCGAAGCAGCGTGTCCGACACAATTTCAAAGGTATCAACCGCAATCGTTTCAACGCCCAGGTCCAGGGTCCCCGCTTCACGCGCCGCCTCGACGCGCGCTTCGATCAGCGACAGATATTCATCAAATATAGCGTTCTGCAAAGCGATGGGCAGCGCCAATATCCGGTTTAACCAGCGCTGGATGGTTGGCAGTTTTTCAGCCAGATCACCATCGGGTGTTTCAAGTTTAAGGCCCGTGATATCCTGGAACCGGTCCAGTGATACCGCATCCAGCTTGCCAGCATTGAGCAGATGAAACCAGCTGGTGAGTGCATCGCGGGCATATTCGCTTTCAAGATTATCAGCCGGATTGAACAGGTTTTGCCCGCCGGTTTGTCTTTGACCTCGGGTCAAGGCGCCAAGACTATCGAGCCGCCGGGCGATGGTGGAGATAAAACGCCGTTCGCCTTTGACGTCAGTGGTAACGGGCCGAAAGAGCGGCGCGGATGCCTGATTGGTGCGGTTGGTGCGTCCCAGACCCTGTATAGCATTGTCGGCCCGCCAGCCCGGTTCGAGCAAGAAATGGACGCGGCGTTGCTGGTTTTGCACATCAAGATCAGCGTGATAGGACCGGCCTGTCCCGCCTGCATCGGAAAATATAAGCACGCGCTTCTCGCCGTCCATGAAACTCTGGGCTTCGATTAAATTCGACCGCGCCGTGCGGCGTTCGAGGCGTTGACGTCCGTCGCTGCCATTTACAAGCCTGCGGGTCCGGCCCGTCACTTCGGCAACATGATCTGTTCCAAAACGTTCGATTACCGCATCAAGCGCCGCCCAAATGGGCGGAAGCGCGCAAAGCTTTTCGATCATCGCGTCTCTTGCCTGAACGGCGCGCGGGCACAGGACCGGATGGCCTTCCGAAGTGGACATAGGCTCTGATCGCAAGTTGCCGTCATCATCGCGGTAAACCTGCATCAAACGGACAGGAAAACTTTTGGCGAGGTAGTCTATGACATATTCCCGCGGGGACAGGTCGATATCAAGCTGTTCACGTTCGTCAGCGCTGAGATCGGCAAGTCTGCGGTTGAGCATGGCCTCGGCGGTCGAGACAAGCTGCACAACGGCGGAATGCCCGTCTTCCAATGCTTGTTCGATCGCCGGAAGAAGGCTGGGCAGTTTCATCGATAGCAGCAGCTGCGCAAAGAAACGCTGCTTGGTGCCCTCAAATATCGAAAGCGCCGCCGCCTTGGCATTCCGGTTAAGCGTGTCACCGCTATCCTCATCGACTATTCGTGTGGCTTCGAGCGCGGCCTCGAGGTTCTTGTGAATAATCGCCCAGGCACCGGCATAGCTATCGTAGACCGATATTTGTTCCTTGGTCAGTTCATGTTCGAGAAGCTCATATTCAACGCCGGCGAAGGACAAGGCGCGGGCCAGATAAAGCCCCTGGGATTTAAGATCGCGCACGACCAGTTCCATCGCAGAAATTCCGCCTGCACGGATATCGCTTAGAAACTTATCATAATTTGGAAAGGCGGTTTCCGGACCCCAGAGACCAAGGCGCGCCGCGTAGCCAAGGTTGGCAATATCAGATGCGCCGGTTGCCGATGCGTACAAAACCCTCGCGCGTGGCAGAAGATTTTGAAGACGCAGACCAGCTATGCCCTGCTCGGATCCTTTGACCTTGCCGCGGCTTCCCATTCCCCCCAGCGCATTGGCCATTGCATGGGCTTCATCAAAGGCGATGACGCCGTCAAATTCCTCCCCTGTCCATTCCAATATTTGAGCGAGCCTTGTCGTATCCACCCGGCCCGAACGCAGCGTTGGATAAGTAACGAATAAAATCCCGCCTGACATTGAAACCGGCCTTCCCCGCTTCCAGCCCGAAAGCGACTGGATATCAAGCGGCAGACCGCCGAGCGCGGACCAATCGCGGCGGGCGTCCTCAAGTAAGGTCTCGTTCTTGGTAATCCAGATATGGCGGCAATGGCCCTGCAGCCATCGGTCCATGATGACGCTGGCAATCTCACGGCCCTTGCCTGCTCCGGTTCCATCTCCGAGGAAGAATCCAGTCCGATAACGAGAGCCCTCTTCGGACGGTTCCAGCCCGGAACCTTCGTTAATTGTTCTGTAAGTACCGGGCAAATCGCGGGCGAAGGCATTGACTGCATAGATAAGCGTTTCGCACTGCGCATCGGAAAGAAGCTGTTTCTCTCTCCAATCTGCTGGAACCACCGGCTGATGCTGCGGGACCGGCGCAGCAACCGACCCCATCGCCACCGATTCCACCAGCGGTGTCGGGTGAACAGGAGCATTGTCGATTGCAATCCGGCTTGGCCGGTAGGCTAGATAAATGCCTTTTTGCTCCGGCGTTGGTGCCGCGTCGCCGAGAACTTCAAAGATGAGCTTTTCGGATATTTGGGTGTCTGGAGGGGATTTGGAAACTGGCGCGACAGGGCGTTTCGAACGATTGTTCGATACCAGCGCGAGCGGCTTTGCATTGGACCTGGAAGTTTGCGCAGTTGGTTTGGAGATAGCGCGGGCGGGCAAAGCACAGCAGGCTCTGTACAAACCCTCAAAATCAGCGATGTCGATTGGCTCTTCGCATTGCTCGGAAGCGACCTTGTCCATGACAACGAGACGCACGGTGATGCCGGTTCCCCGTCGCGCAAAAGATCGCGTGATGCGCGCATCAAGACGAAGTGCACATGGTGCCGGCTCGCTTTTGGCAAATTTGGCGGCGCTAAAGCCTTCGGGCATGATTGCGACAAAACGGCCGCCAACTGACAGACGTCGCCAAGCAGAGCGTAAATGCCGCAGGGCCGAGCGACCATCTTTTCCGCGTTCGGCGCTACGCGCAAATGGCGGGTTCATAATGACAAGGTTTGGATTGTGACGGGATGGAAGCAACTCATTGATCAGCTCGCCATCGTGCGAGGAGAGCGGAGCGCCCGGAAACAGCTCGCTTAGGCACGCACTGCGCAGGTCGTCGACTTCATTGAGAATCAGCTTCGCGCCAACAAGATGCGGCCAAATGGCGAGAATTCCCGTTCCGGCGGATGGCTCGAGTACGATATCTTCGCGCGAAATGCCCGCTGCCAAAGCCATCGCCCAAGCAAGACGAGCCGGGGTCGAAAATTGCTGGAGGGCAATCTGGTCATCATGCCGGTTATGTTGTGGAGGAAGCGCTTGCTCGAGGGCCACGAAGCATCTGTTAGCTTCAGCAAAGTTGGGATTGAGTGAAATGCTGGAGTGCTCGCGAAGCCATAGCAGTTCAGCCAGTTCGATGGCGCACCCGGTCATTTTTACTGACCAACCATCTGTCGCATCGCTGCTCCCGGTGAGGGTCTTGAAAATAACGTTGATGTCTTTTCGTGTGAGTTGAGAGCCTGCTCCGAGGTGACTTACTATTTCGTGAGCGGCCTTGATTACTGTTTCGCTTGCCAGATCCTGTGTATCGTCGAGTTGCAACTGGGCGTTTTGTAGAGTCATGATGGTTTTTCCTCCGTTAGGCACGGACAGACCACAGACGGCCTTCTCGTGCATAAACAGGAAAAGGCCCCCTTTCCTCTGGGTCACAGGTGGACCGGGTTAGGTGGAAGCTGCGTTTGCTCGAAACAATTCGTTATTCCAGTCATCGCCGCGTCGGCTAGGCCGACGCGCTATAATGGACCGACCAGGCATCTGGAAATGTTCACGGGCCTTGGCTTCGGCAAGGTCGCCGCCAGCGTCATGATCCACGAATAGATAAAGCTGCTTCACGCTTTGCGGGATGGTCACGATACCAAAACGCTCATTGCCCAATGTTGCCCAGATCGGGATGCCGGTAAGCTGGGCCGCGGATATCGCGCTTTCTGTGCCTTCCGCTAATCCCAGAACACCATCTTTGGCTGGAAGAATGCGCACCGCACCGGTGCCGAGCGATCCGAGCGCACGCTTGGGATATGGAAAATCAACTTGGCCCGAACCATCGGGAAGTAGGAAAGTCCGGTGAATGGCCATGATGTGCGCATCAGTACGCACCGCTGCCAACATTGCTGGTAGAAAGCGGACATGGCCCTTGGGACCAAGCGGTGTGCGGTCAAGAAAGCGCAATTCTGGGGAAGTAAGAGGTGGCTCGGGAAAACTGCACAGCGGGATAAGTGGATTTTCTGTCTAACGTCGGCCAGAGCGGCCGCATGACAGGAGGATATATGAGCAAACGACCGCGCCGGAACCACAGTTCGGCATTCAAGGCGAAGGTGGCATTGGCTGCCGTGAAGGGTGAGAAGACGCTGGCCGAGTTGGCGCAGCAGTTTGACGTTCATCCGAACCAGATCACGACGTGGCGAACGCAGTTACTGGAGGGGGCTGCTGGTGTTTTCGGCTCGGCAGGCGCTGCCGCAGCGGCGGAACCGGCGATTGATGTGAAGACGCTGCACGCCAAGATTGGAGAGTTGACGCTGGTGAACGATTTTTTGGCCGGAGCGCTCGGGAAGGCGGGACTGTTGCCGAGCGCAAAACGATGATCGCCCGTTCGCACGCGCTTCCGTTGACGCGGCAGGCACAGGAGCTCGGGATCAGCCGGGGCAGCGTCTATTACCTGCCCAAGCCGGTGTCCGCCGCCGACCTAGCGATCATGCGGCAGATCGACGAGCTGCACCTGGAGTTTCCGTTTGCAGGCAGCCGAATGCTTCGCGATCTGCTTCGGCAAGAGGGCATCAAGATTGGCCGGCTGCACGTCGCCAGCTTGATGAAGAAGATGGCGATCGAAGCCATCTACCGCCGCCCGAACACCTCAAAGCCGTCGCCGGGGCACAAG
>NZ_JBALTN010000013.1:0-73991 GCF_036964565.1 Parasphingorhabdus sp.
CGATCAGCCTTGGCGCATTATGACCATCGGCCGCCGCGAATGGGCCCGTGGGTCATGATCATTGCAGGTTGGTATAACACGCTAAGACATTTTCCTGATCCAGACTTCCTCCGCCACGGCGACGCGGTAGCGATGTTTGGCGGGGCGGATAGATTGCGCGCACAATTGCTTGCATGATTGATAATTGTCTCGTCTGACTGGCCATCGAAATGAACCTATCCGATTATTTAACTCACAATTCACGGATTTTTCGTGAAAAATTGGCGCTTGCTCATGGCATGGCACCATTCGCCAGCTGGCGTGAATTACGACAGCGAGCGGAGAAACTGGCGACTGGCATCGGACTTCCGCTAAGCTCTCGAGCAGCAATCGAAAGCAAGAATTGTCCGGAATATGTTGAGATATTATTTGCCTGCTGGGCCGCTGGCCTTATCGTCGTTCCGATAAACGCGAAACTGCACAAGCGCGAAGTCGAGCTGCTCGAATGTAGCAAGGCGTCGATGGTATTTGTGTCCGAAGAAATCGAGACGTGTCCGGACCGGAACCAAACCGTTACACGTTCACCTTGCCTCGTTGCGTCGCAGTGATTTCAGTCGAAATAACCACTTGGTCGAATATGTGTACCCTAATAAGCCTGATGTGGCTTTGGAGTGCAAGATGCTAATTTGGAAAAATTCAAAAAAATTCTGTAACAGGAATACCCGTCAGCTTAGCGGAAAGCAGGCGTTCGCTCCCGCAAAAGGAGCGGGAATTCCCGTCAAAGCCGATACGGGAATTCACTCTTCATATCCGCAGGATTACGTGGGTCTGGACGAACCAAGAAGCAGCGGAATGACCAAAAATGCGCAAAATTCCCGTTAGAATCCCGTTAAAACGCGATTTCACAAGAGAGACCCGTTCGCTACAGACTGCGTCGCGCACCATTTGTTCAGCTTAGTAAAAATCAATTCCCTACGGGGAGTGCCCAAACGAGGGTGCGTGCTTGGGTATGGCGTAGGTGCTGTTCTGGGTGGGGATGCCAGTATTCGTATTGGGAGGTTAACCGAGACAGTCAAGAAGCGATCTATTAGGTATCGGCACGCGAAACACCGGCCCAAAATCCTCCCAACAATGGAATAGTTGATAGTTGCAGCCAGCGGGAAAATGCTCGGTGGTCAACTTTGCCATGCTCGCCATGCGCTTGGGATCACTCGTCACATTCAAAACCAACATCGGAGCAGTGAGATTCATGTGTTCCTTATACAGGCCGCATTCTAAATATTCCCGATATTGCCTCAAATGCCGGTCGAAGCTTTTGCGGTTGAAATTGTTTGATGTTGCGGGTTCGGTCGCCCGGTCCGCTTCGACAACGAAGAAGCGAAATCGACGGCCATCGCCCGTGCGATATTCCAACCCAAAGACGGCGTCAGGAATCAAGTCCTTTTTAAATTCAAAACCAGTCGCGGGATCGGCAGTGCGTGCGGGATAGCGCAGCTCAGCTCCAGCTCGCGCCAAAATCCGGCTTTGCGGAATATATGATAGATCATCACGCTCTAAACAGGCGAGTTCGATGGAAGCTGCGATGCAGCTCACCATGAAACTGTGCAGCCAAGGACCGGATCGCGCTGGCTTGGTTGCCTCGATCCCATCTTGATCCGCCAATGCTTTGTGCGCCGCTGGGGCCAGATCATAAACAAGCTGGTTATAGCGGCTATCAATGGTGCGAAATTGCTGCGGCGGTCGCACAAGATATGGCCCTCCATGCGGCGTATTATCTTCGTTGAACAGGTCAGTCAGCCGTTCCTTGGCGCGCTTTTCCGATTTGTGGCTGTCCTTAGAAAATGCGAGTAAAAAGGACGATGGCAACGGTCCATGCTCCGCCAGCTTGGCAAACCAAAGCAAATCACGCGCTGTCGGCGATACACGCTTGCCGGTTGATGTTGGCTGCAGCCGGTTACGGCGTCCTATCTTGTCAAATGGTTGAATCATGATGTGTCCTTCAATGTGAGGACGAACCATTTATGCTAGCTGGACGGGTTTGTAACCGTGCGCTATTTTCAGCGGAGGAGCGCAGTGGAAAACAATGTTCGACTATGGAAATGCCAAAAATATTTCGCCGCTATCGTCACCATTTATCGCGCGGTTCAATGTCCACTTGGCCGGGTGGTGGCTTTCTGGGTTCTGGCTTTTCCGTTTTTGCCTGATCTGCGGCGGCTTCCGTCTCCGGTTCATTCTGGTCCTGCTCCAAAACCTGACCCAGCGCGCTATGATGCACAGCATAGTCAGCCCGCATCTTCGCTTGCAGCATTTTGCGCTGCTCCTTGGTCATCTGCGGCAGACCTTCTACCACACCAAAAGGAAATTGGAGCGGCACTGCACCCTTAGTCACGCCCCTGATATGGGCTGCAAAACTGCCTTTGGGCTGGCTTTCAATCAAACCGGCATCACAATAGAGCATGGGTGCCATGGAGCGCGCATCTTTGGCTGATACGCCGCCTGCAAATTTTATGCAGGTGTGGGCACCAAATGCTTCCTGCAATTTGGGATCAAGCTGGCCGAGGAATTGATGGGCCAGAACCATGCCGACGTTAAATTTGCGCGCCTGCGCCAAGATAATCCCAATATTGCGGTCAAAATAATCCTGCGCCTCATCGACATAGACCATCGTTGGCATGCGTTTATGTTCCGGTAGGGCCCCGACTTGAACAAGTCTAAAGGCCAGTGCAAAGATCTTAAATTTGGCTTGAGCAGGCCAATAAATACGGATCCCCTGCTTTACGCCAATGCTCAATGACAAGAAGTATGTCTGTGACTTTACCGCCGCAGAGTGGCAAGGCCGATCAATTGGGAGGTTTGTAAAGTGCGTAATCGCCATACAAAACCTAACATTAATTCATGACTCTCACTTGACCCATATTCAGGCAGAATTTCAACATGAACTACTAAATGATGCCAAAATCGACATATTCCAATTGATGATGGGCGTCATATGATCTCGCGACAGAGATATTCAGCCTTCCAACGGAACGTCAAACCGCTCAATGTAATTTGCGAATCGGCGGCGGATTGACGCGCTATCGAGGCCAAATTCCTCAGCGCTATAGTCATGTTTGCCATGCCTGCCACGCGGGCGGTCGGCGATGCGCTGACGCAATGCGGCTTCGAAGGCAGGCGTGAATTCCTTTCCGGCTTTGCCATAAATAGCGCGCATCGTAGCGACCGGATCGGCGGCAAGATCGCGATTATAGACATCGATTACCCGATCGCGATGCGGGGATGCGTCACGGCGGGCCATAGCCGTGTCGATTAGTCCGGCTTCGAATTCGAGAACATATTGTCCGAAAGCCTTGCGGTCGAACTCGAGGCCGGACGAATCGCGGATCAGACTGAGCAGGCTGCACACTGAGGGGATCGTATTCGCCGGATCGCGGTGCATCCAGAAGACGGGCGCGTTGGGAAATACCCTGAGCAACGCGGCGATCGCGAAGCTGTCAACTGGGTTTTTGAGATTCCAGTAGCCGACCGGATTTTTCCACTGCAGAAGTTTGAGGATCGAGACGAGATAGCTGAAAGCCAAATCCATGTCGCATTGGAGCACCCAGCTGGCATAATCCGGAATTGTGTTTAGCGAAGGCCAGTGCATGTTCCGAAAAGTGAGCCCCAGTAAAACGCCATGTTCGGAAGCATCTTCTGCGGTGACCGGCAGCATCGACTTGAGCTTCGGCATGGCCCTGTCGCGCGCTGCAAAGGCCACTTGGGTCGCCGCGATCCTTGGGTCTGGTTCGCTTGCAGAAGCGTCCGGCGGCGGCGTTAGCGAGTTAAGTTCCCAGCGCCGAATCGATCTTGCGGCCGGGTCGGCTGAGATGAATTGCGACAGCGCGGTAGTGCCACTGCGCGGCAGTCCAACCACCAGTACTTGTGGAGCCAATGTTTGCTCAAGAATTTCTGGATGGCGGGCGAACCAGTCCTCGACGCGCAGCCGTTCGCAAAGCATGGCCACAATTGACCCCTCCATCCCTTCGGCAGCTGGTGCATTCAGGTCACCCTGCTCACTGAGCGAACGACACAGAGTTTGCAGTCCGTCGTCAAGTGAGGCAGCACCATATTCCGAAAGGCCAGTCGCCTCGCAGGCACGCTGTTTCAAGTCCGAAGGTATAAGCATGGTATTCCCTTTGTTGCTTCGACGATGTAGGTTAGACGGGCGCGACTTCGGCAGCGATATCGCGCGCCATTTGGTTAAATCCGTTCCAGAACGGGACCGAGCATGGTCCGGTAATTGCGTAGCGGCGGGCTGTGTCGTTGGCATTTCCCGCTGGCACCGCAGGATCATTTATGACCCGGATATGCGCAGGTTTGCCGATAAGTTCGGCAGTACGCGCGAGTGTGTCCTGAGTGGTTACCGTTTCGTCGCCGCACCAGTTAACAATCGTTGCGCTGGTTGATGCCGCGTCGAGCAGCGGTTCGATGTGCGCGATCATGTCATCGCTGTGAATCGGCGTGTGGCAGTTGGGTTCGCCCGGCAATATGATTTCCTGACCCGCGCGGACAGCATCGAAATGTGACGCAAAAAAGGCCTTGCGCGGCCCGATAACGGTGTTCAGCCGTGCGATGGTGATCGGCAGCTCAAATCCGCGTCCGCAAAAACGGGCAACGGCTTCCAGCCCGAGCTTGGTCGCGGGGCTGGTCTGCGCCCAAGCTGTCGCACCGCGGCCGATCGGGTCGGTTTCAGTATAGTGGTGCTGCGGGTCGGGATTGGTCGCATATACGCCCTGCGACGAGACGACGAGCGCCGCCTTCGCCCCATGGTATCGCTGCAGAATCAACCCTGCGGCTTCGACATTCACGCGGATGGCGCGGTCTAGTTCTTCAATTGGCGCCCGCATCCATGCGAAGTGCAAGACATAATCGACTTCCTCAGGCAACGCGGACAGATCGCTGCTGTCGAAATCGGCTGGACAAGTGATAATGCCTGCCCGTTCCGTCTTTTCGCGCGCCGCTTCACTAGCGAAGCGGGCAACTCCATAGACTTCATTATTCTTGGCTAATGCGGCGGCGATCGGGATGACTGCCTTGCCGGTTACCCCTGTTATAAGAATGCGCTTATCGGTCAGCATTGCCGTGTCTCTCCAATTGCTCCCCGATAACTGCTCGGACTGCACCGATTATCTTATCAAAGGTCTCGACTGGCGATAAGGGAGTTCCCGTCCCTGCAGACTGGCAGACTGGCATGAGCAGTCATTGCAGACTTGCCTTACATATCGGCAGTATCACGACAATAGCACCGAGAGGAGTGGACATGTTACCAGCAAGCGCCGTCGATCCGGAAATCCGGCAGCAGTGGCGCGAGAATGGCTATTGGCAGGATATTTCACTCGATCAGGCGCTGAGCCATGCTGCCAAGCGGTTCGCCGACGCGCCGCTTAATATCCACTCGGATGTCCGTCCGGCACAAGTCACGCTCGCTGAACTGCGAAAACGGGGGCTCGTACTTGCCGGGGCGCTGCAAAAGCGTGGGATTGGCAGCGGGGATGTAGTTGCTTTGCAGTTGCCAAACTGGATTGAGGCCGCGCTGGTCTATCAAGCAGCGGCAGCAATTGGAGCGGTCATTCTCCCGATCGTTCCAATTTTCGGTGAGGCGGAACTCGGCTTCATATTGCGCGACGCACGCGCTCGCGTGCTTTTCATACCCGGCGTATGGCGCGGCACTGACTATGTCGAGCGGGTTCAGCGGATGGGTGAAACTCCCGAACTCAGGGCCGTGGTTGTGGTGGCAGGGGATTTGGAGTCGGTAGCAGCAGGCGGCGGCAGTCCGAGCGAGTTTCTGACCTGGGATCATTTTCTTGCTGACTCCGGCCCGTACACACCAAATCCTACAAACCCAGATGCTCCGGCGTTCATGGTTTATACCTCGGGTACAACTGCCAACCCTAAAGGGGTGATTCACAGCAGCAACAGTCTACTGGCAGAAGTAACTCAATCCTATCCCGAAGGCGATGACACAATCCGTGTTCTCTCGCCATATCCGGCTGGGCATATTGCCGGTGCACTTGGGGTGCTTGCGCATTTGGTGGCCGGACGACCGACGGTTTTGTTCGATGTTTGGGATCCAGTTGCGGCGGTAGGGTATATTGAGAGCCAACGGATCACAAGCACCGCGGGCACGCCGTATCATTATCTCGGACTGCTTGATGCGGCCGAAGCGACAAACAGTGATCTGTCCTCGCTACGCGCGTGCGGAACCGGCGGAGCAACCGTACCCGAATCGCTCGTGGCACGTGCCGAGCGACTCAACATTCACCTGTTCCGCCGCTATGGCATGAGCGAACATCCGACCGTGACCCAAGGTGACGACTCTGACCCGCTCGACCTCAGGATGACGACGGATGGCCGTGCCCGGCCGGGCGTAGAGGTGAGGATCGTCGATGACGAAGGGAGGGATGTTGCGCCTGGCACGTCCGGCGAAGTGGCGACGCGCGGGCCCGATATGTTCATGGGTTACACCGATCCCGAACAGACTTGTGCGGCCATATTGCCCGGCGGCTGGTATCTTTCAGGTGACATCGGTGTGTTCGATGAGCGTCAATGCCTCACGATCGTTGATCGCAAAAAGGATATTATTATTCGAGGTGGCGAGAATATTTCGTCGCGCGAAATAGAGGATTTGATGCTGCGCATCGCTGGAGTCGCCGAAGCAGCGGCAGTCGGCATGCCCGACGAGCGGCTTGGAGAGCGCGTCTGCATATACATCATCGTCGAACCGGATACGCACGTCGACCTTTTGTCGGTCCAAACCGCGTTCGCGAGCTTTGGTGTTGCACGCCAGAAAACACCCGAGCGCGTAATTGTTGCACAGGCATTTCCTCGCACGGCTGCGGGGAAGATCAGGAAAGTGGATTTGCGCCGAACGCTCCGGCAGGAGTTTGCAATGGAGAAACGGAATAATGGATGATCTCACTCCGGCGATCACGGATTTGCGCCGACGTTTGCTGGCGTTCATGGCCAAGCACATATACCCCAATGAGCGGCGCTATTTTCTTGAAGCCGAGCGTCTGGGACCATGGGCAGAATATCCGGTAATGGCCGAACTCAAGCCGCTCGCGCGCGCTGAAGGACTTTGGAACCTGTTTCTGCCCAACTCGGAGCGCGGTGCCGGCCTGACAAATTCCGAATATGCGCCGCTGTGCGAAATCATGGGGCGTTCGGTTATGGCACCCGAGGTATTCAACTGTGCCGCTCCTGACACCGGCAACATGGAAGTACTCGAACGCTATGGAAGCGAGGACCACAAGCGGCGTTGGCTTGCGCCGCTGCTCGAAGGTAATATCCGTTCGGCATTTGCCATGACTGAGCCGCTCGTAGCGTCGTCCGATGCGACGCAGATTGCCAGTTCGATTATTCGTGATGGTGATAATTATGTTGTCAACGGACGTAAATGGTACACGACGGGCGCAACTCATCCGAACTGCGAGGTGTTCATCTTCATGGGCAAGAGCGACCCGGATAATTCTGACCGCCACCGTCAGCAGTCGATGGTCGTGATACCTCGAAGTGCGCCCGGAGTAACGGTATTGAGAGCGTTGCCAATTTTCGGTTTCTACGGTGTTCCCGATCGCGCTTCCGAAGTGATTTTCGAGAATGTACAGATACCGGCGGCGGACATTCTACTGGGTGAAGGGCGCGGTTTCGAAATAGCCCAGGGACGGCTTGGACCGGGGCGGATACATCACTGCATGCGACTGATTGGTATGGCTGAACGGACCCTTGAACGGATGTGCCGACGGTCCGAACAGCGTGCGCCATTCGGGCGCCCTCTGGCCGAGCAGACCGTGACGCTTGAACGTATCGCCGAGGCACGGATTGCGATCCATCAATCAAGGCTAATGACCCACCATGCGGCGCAGATGATGGACCGGGTGGGTAACAAGGCGGCGCGGCAGGAGATTGCAATGATCAAGGTCGCAGTGCCTGCGATGGCGGAGCAGGTGGTCAACTGGGCAATCCAGGCGTTCGGAGGCGGGGGGACCGGCAATGATCATTATTTGAGCATGGCTTACGCGATGGCGCGCCTGCTTCGTCTTGCCGATGGTCCCGATGAGGTTCATCGTAACCAGATCGGGAAAATTGAACTAAGACGCCACCGTGACTCAGACCCCGCACTGACCGGCGGCACTGCCGATGTTCCTACGATTGAGGAAGTGCGGGAGATCGGCACAAGAGGTGCTTGGCCTGCTAAAACCTAGCCTCGGGTTCTAGACCGGGCGTCGATTTCGGGAGTGAACTGGGCGGTCAGATCACTGGTCGATGCGTGAAGATTTCGGCCGCCGTCGACCGGAATAACCGCGCCAGTTGTAAACGAACTTGACTCGCTGGCAAGAAATGCGGCGACCGATGCAATTTCGCTGACTTCACCATGTCGTTTCATTGGAAGCCGCTCAGAAAATTTACGTTGAACTTCTTCGTTGCGAAACAGCGCCTGCGACCCGCTGGAGCGGATCATCGCGGGGGAAATGAAGTTGAACCGGATGTTGTCCTTCCCGAATTCGGCAGCGAAATTTTCCATCATTTTCCATTCGGCGGTGCGGATTGCGGAATATACGGAGCGTTCCGCAGTCGCTTCGAATACCGCTCCTGATCCAATCCAGATTGCTGACCCGCCGCCTGCTTTTGCCATTTCGGGAATACACATGCTGGTGATCCAGAATCGGCTTTTGAAAATGTAGAGGAACTGTTCGTCAATTTCCGCGTCGGGAGTGTCGATTGCAGATCCGAACCATGGCCTGATGGTAGGCGACATTACCAAAGTCGTGATTTTGCCGAATGCCTCGAGTGTAGCATCAACGACTACACGTAAATCATCTTTGCTTACCATGTCCGCGGATTTGGCGACCGCCAGAGTTTCACCGTTACCAAATTTTTCGTTGATGGTGTCGGCTGCTGTCTCTGCTTCGGCCTGGTTTCGGCTGGTGATCATTACACTTGCGCCGCTGCGCGCGAAGAGCTCGGCGCAGGCAAGGCCCATGCCTTTCGAGCCGCCAATGATAATTGCAACCTTGCCGGACAAATCAAAATTATCGTTCATTTTCTGCCTTCCTGCGCCACTCACCGAGCGGATAATGTCTAAAAAGGCTACCTTGGTTTGCTTGTATACCGGCGTGTAAGGGGAGATTGAAAGGCGCAGCCGATTATTTCGCCTGAATATGATCGGTCCGGGCGTGGCATGACATATGTGAAGGAGAAACCAGCCATGGGACACGCCGACGATGAACTAGCGATCCGCAGCCTCGCAGCGGCTTATACCGATGCGGTCAACCGCCGCGATGGCGAAGGGATGGCGGCCGTTTATGCGCCTGACGGAATACTCGAGGCTCCGTCGGCGGGAAGCCCGGTTCAGGGGATCGAAAAGCTTGCCAAACGTTTCAAGCGACTGGTTGAGGAGGAACGTGAATTCCTTATGCAGCTTACCCATTCTGGTGTGGTCGAGATTGACGGAGACCGTGCCACCGCGCGCTGGTGGTTCAGTGAAATCAAGCGACCTACAGGCAAGGGTTTCGAATATATTCTCGGAACCTACCAAGACGAAGTCGTTCGACTGAAGTCTGGTTGGCGTTTCGCTCGGCGAACTGTCGCCGCCCCATTCCGCTGGAAACTTCCCAGTGACGGTATCAGCACCCAAGACTTGCCGCAATTTTTGGCACTAACGGGGCTACCAAGCACATGACTTCGACCGATCTTCTGATCACCGGGCAAGTCGCAATCGTAACCGGCGGCGGCGGCGGCATCGGCAGGGCGTGCGCGCTGCGCCTCGCAGAATTTGGCGCAGATGTCCTCATAGCGGATATCATTCCGGAGCGCGCGGAGGAAACTGCCGAGCGCGTGCGCGAACTCGGTCGGCGTGCCCTTGCGGCGCCCACCGACATGATGGATACCGCCCAAGTAACCGCTATGGTTGCCGCGGCAGATACTGAGTTTGGCAGGCTGGACATTCTTGTTAATAATGTCGGCGGAGTTGCGCATCGACCGTTTGCAGAGCAGAATGAACGGAACTGGCGACGTCATATCGACCTCAATCTGATCAGTATGCTTTCGGCGACGTCAGCGGCAATTTCTTTCATGGCCCGCAGTGGGCGGGGGGGCTCGATAGTCAATGTCGCAAGCATAGAAGGCGTTCGGGCTGCGCCCGGCTATTCGGTTTATGCTGCGTGCAAGGCTGCAATGCTGAATTTCACTCAGACGATGGCGCTCGAACTGTCTGGCGAGGGCATTCGGGTCAATGCAATAAACCCCGATCATACGGTTACCCCCGGAGGACGGGGCAACAGAGTCGGCGCGGTTGACCCTGCAAAATGGATCGAGCGGAGTCCCGAGGCTCAGGATGCGATGGATCGCCTGATCCCGCTTGGTCGGGAAGGGTTCGACACCGAATGTGCCGATGCGGTTGCCTATCTTTGCTCGCCCATGGCAAGCTATATCACTGGAGTAACGCTTCCAGTAGACGGGGGCACGGCTGCGGCGCAAGGCTGGCAGCGCACACCAGACGGCAGTTGGACTCAAATACAAGGGCAGCAGCGCAGCAATGACCCGGCGGAGAAACGACGTTGACCGCGTTATCACTAAAGGATTATCCTTACCATTTCGAAGTGATCACCCGCCGTTCTGACAGCGTTGGTAACGGTCACATTCCGAACGCTCAACTTGCCACATATTTTGATGACGCGCGCGAGCAGCTTAATTCAGCGGTGATGATGAGTGATCCATATGAGGATACTAGCGCCCTCTCGCTAGTGCTCGCGGAAATCGGCATGCGTTTTGCGTCTGGTATTAATTATCCCGGTGCCCTGACTATTGGCGTCGGGATCAGTCGCGTAGGCCGCAGTTCGTTCGACGTCGTTGCAGGGTTTTTTCGCGATGGGCAGTGCTTGACGACTGCTTGGTGCACGATGGTTAAACTGGTGAATCGTCGGGCTAGCGCATTGACGAGTGCCGAACGCGAGCGGGCTTTCTCTTACAGCGTCGCGACATAGTTCTGGAGCCGCCGGGTTGCTGACTGCGCGATCTCAAGCAATTCGGAATCGGAGCAGCCTGCTTCTTCGGCCACTTCGACAAGATGGTGGACGTCTTTTGCAAGGTTGCTGGTCGGCCCGCTAATCTTGACCAAGGTATCTTGATTGCGGAGTATTCCGAAACCATCGCTGTTGCCAGAACTGTTACGAATTACGTCGGCTGCAACATCACGGTCCATGCCCAGTTGGCTGGCCAGCTCCATCGCGTTAATTCCCATTACGAGATTCGCATAAGCGAGATTGTTGTTGAGCAATTTCATCATTTGCCCCGTGCCTGCCGGACCGAGATGGGCGATCTTGGTTGCAAAAGTTTCGAATACTGCGCGCACGCGTTCGAGGGGGTGTGCGTCGCCGCCAACCATCACGGTCATCGTACCAGCCTCGGCACCATGACTGCCACCACTGACAGGTGCATCGAGCAAATGGACACCCAGACTGCGAGCTTTTTTGTCGAGCTCGATGACGGTCTCCGGCAACAGCGTGGAATGGATAGCAATGATCGATCCGGGACGCATTGCCTCGAGCACGCCTGCTTCGAGAAGGACCTGACGGACATCGGCATCGTTGACAACACAGATGCCGATCAGATTGCATGCCTGTGCGAGATCGGCAGGCGAGTTCGCGATTTCAGCAGCCGTATTGACAAATGGTTCAAGGCTTTCGGGGCGCCGCGCCCAGATGGTCAGGGGGAAGCCTGCATCGACCCATTGACGGGCTATTGGAGAACCCTGATTCCCAAGGCCTATAAACCCTGTCTTAAGCATCTGAGGCATAGTTTATCCCTTTTTTAGCCCGTTAATGATGATCAGGCAGCGGAAATTTTTTCCACCGCGCTGGCGAGCGATTGCTTCCACTGACGTGCCGATCCGCCGACCAGCGCCAGATGACGGCTGCGCCGGTAGAATAGCTGCGGATCGCCTTCCCATGTAAATCCCATGCCGCCGTGGGTCTGGATATTTTCCTTGGCCGCATACCAGTAGGCGTCGCTGGCAGCAACGCGTGCGGCGGCGGCGGCGCGCGGCAGTTCTGCCCCACCCTCCTCCAGCGCCCAGGCACCATAATATGCGTGAGCACGGGCGAGTTCATTCTTGATGTACATGTCGGCGAGCTTGTGCTTGATTGCCTGATAGCTTGCGATTGAACGGCCGAAGGCAAAGCGCCCAAGCGCAAATTCGCGAGCCATTTCAAGGCAACGATCTGCGCCGCCGAGTTGTTCGAATGATACGAGCACCGCCGCACGGTTCATCAATGTCGCGAATTCAGTTTCACAATCTTCAGCGAGCGGTTCGACAGGAGTGCCCGCAAAAGTCAGTGTCGACGCACCACGGCTGGGGTCAATTGTGTCCAGCGAGGTTCGAGGGACATCATCGAGCCTGGCTAAAAATAGTCCCAGCTTACCACTCGAGCGGGCGAGCACGATTGCCGCGTCTGCGATGCCGCCGTCAGGCACGGGACTTTTGACACCGGTTAGACGCCCGTTAATGACCTCTGCCTCCACGTTTTCATAGGTAATAGGTCCGGGCCGCTCGGCTGCTGCCAGACAGCCGATGATCTCTCCACTCGCCACCTTCGGCAACCATTGCTGCTGCTGACCTTTGCTGCCCGCTAGAAGCAACGCTTCTGCGAAAAAATACAGTGTCGACGCGAATGGAACCGGGGCGCAAACGCGGCCCAGTTCTTCGGCGATTGCGCATAGTTCAATCAATCCAAGGCCGAGACCGCCGAACTCTTCGGGAATCGAAATTCCAAGCCATCCCTGTCCAACAATCCCGTCCCAGACAGCCCGGTCATATCCGATGCCTGGATGACCAACGAGTGCGCGAACGCATTCTGGAGGAGAATGCGCCGCCAAATATTTGCGCGCTTCGTCTTTGAGGTATTTCTGGTCATCTGAGTAATCAAAGTTCATTTCGGGCTCTCGCTTTTGCTTCGATCCCTTTTGCCACGACATTTGCCCGAATCATTTATGCGAACTTTTTCCAGTGGAGCCAAGATTCGGCATCGGAAGTAAGGCGCGCATCAATATATGGCTGTCTGGCCCGCCCTTTTCCAAGACTAAAAAGAGGATTGATCGTGGATTTTAACGACGCACCCAACGAAGCTGAATATCGGCGCAACGTACGCGAATGGCTAATTGCCAATGGACCAGCAAGAGGCTGGTTCGCTGGATTGGCTAGCGACGCCGAGCGCGTTGCTGCAGCGCGTGACTGGCAAGCCAAGAAGTTCGAGGGCGGTTTTTCGTGCATCACTTGGCCAAAGGCTGTCGGCGGACAGGGAGGGACATCGATCCAACAAGTCATATACAATCAAGAAGAAGCTGCCTATGAGGTGCCACGCGGGTATTTTGATATTACATTCGGGATGTGCCTGCCGACCGTGCTGAAGACTGCCGACGAGACAACCAAGTTGCGTTTTGTCGAGCCTTCGCTGCGCGGTGAGAAAATCTGGTGCCAACTTTTTTCTGAGCCAGCCGCCGGATCCGATCTCGCGGGATTACGGACCCGTGCAGTGCGCGATGGTGACGACTGGATCGTAAACGGTCAGAAGGTATGGACCTCGGGCGCCCATTTTTCCGACTTCGGACTGCTGCTGGCCCGCACTGACGCCGAAAAGCCGAAGCACAAGGGGCTGACGATGTTCTGGATTGATATGCGCTCCCCAGGAATCGAGATTCGGCCGATCAGGCAAATGTCAGGACGCTCCGCATTCAATGAAGTCTGGTTCGATGACTTGCGCGTGCGCGACGCCCAGCGACTGGGAGATATAGACGATGGCTGGCGTGTCAGTCTGATCACGCTGATGAATGAGCGGCTGTCGATTGGCGGCGGTGCGGCAATTAATTTTGCCAACATCTTTGCTACCGCGACTGAAGCGAAAACCGAAAACGGAACGTTGGCCGAAGACACTGCGTTCCGTGAAAAGGTCGCTGACTGGTACGTCCAGTCGGAGGGTGTGAAACTGACCGGCTTTCGTACGCTGACAGCTATGTCGCGCGGCGAGACTCCCGGCCCGGAATCCTCGATTAGCAAGGTAGTTTCAGCTAATCTGACGCAGGCAATGGCGCAGGAGATGCTCGACATACAAGGCGAGCATGGCCTGATTGCCGATCCCGAAAAGGCTTCATCTGCTGGGATCTATCAGGCGCATTTTCTTTCGAGCCCCGGTTCCCGCCTGGCCGGTGGAACCGACGAAATATTGCGGAATATTATCGCCGAGCGAGTGCTTGGGCTTCCTGGCGACATTCGTGTCGACAAGGACTTGCCGTTCAAAAAAATTCCCACCGGCTAAAGCGGCTATTGAGTAATTAAGCCCGAGATCAGGGGCAATTTAAATGTCGGACCCGACCTAGAGCCACGATTAAAAATATGGCTCCAGGTGTTTAGATTCTCGCGATTCCTGTGTCGATAAATGCACGATTTGGCTAGAAATCACTCTAGCGAAGCTTCCATTTTACCTTTGGAGTGCTGCCGCGATCAACCGCAGCGGTTGAGATCGGATTGCCAATCTGGGTATATTTCAACGCGTTGATCATCGCCTCGCGGAACGGCAAGTTGAGAGACTCCCAGATTGCGCGCACCGAGCCCTCGATTGCGACAGGGTGCTTGTCAGCAACGAATGCAGCCAGCTCGGCGGCGCGGGCCCACAATTTTTCGTTCGGCAACACTTCAGTAACCAGGCTGATTCGCAACGCGGTCTCGGCGCTGATCCGTTCATGATTTCCAAGCAGTACCATGCGTTGCACTTCAGCTAACGGCATGCGGGCCATCGCTCCTACCGGCTCGCAGGCAGAGACCATACCGAAATTTACATGTGGATCGAAAAAGGTTGATTCATCTGAGCAGATGATAATGTCGGCTTCATTCAGGAAATAGAAACCTCCTCCCGCACACATCCCCGACACCGCAACAATAACCGGCTTCCACACTTTGTTGCTTTTGGGTCCGAGCGACTCCGCCGGATCATCCATTTGCCATGGCTTGAGTCGCGCTTCTGGCAGACGGTAAGGCGTAATGTCCGGACCACCCTTGACGTCAGCGCCTGTGCAGAATGCCTTTGACGGCGCGGCTCGAAGCACAATCACCCGCACTGCATCGTTGTCGCGCACTCTGTTCCAGATATCGACGAACTCGTTTGTCATATCGCGGGTAAAACTGTTGTAGGCCTCAGGGCGATTGAGCGTGATTGTTGCAACGTTGTCGGCAATCTCGAACAAAACGGTTTTGTAGTCCATCGTGGATCCTTTCCTCAGGGAGCGTCAATTCTCTCCTCTTTTGTGCCAAAAATGAAGAGGCTTCACAATATAAAAAATCCTTTATCCGCAGAAAAATAGGGTATTAAGGTAAAAAAAGCTTGCATTATATACGTCAACCCATCAATCTTTGCTCAAACGTCCGGAGATTCGAGGCGTAATTTAGGAGAAGATTAGGTGGCTGAACTAGATCGACTAATTCGCTTTTCGGTAATTGCGGAAGAGCTCTCTTTTAGTCAGGCAGCTCGAAGGCTTCGCGTGGACCAGCCATGGCTCTCACGACAAATCCAACAGCTTGAACTGCAACTCGGGTTCACTCTCTTTGTGCGCAGTACCCGAAAGGTGGCATTGACTAGAGAAGGCGAAGAATTGTTCGAGCACACGCGTGAGCTGGCGAAGATTGCTGAGGATTGTCAACATTTCTCGCGCGAGATGTCGCGCTCGCACAGTTTTGAACTCTCAATCGGTGTCAATCCATACACTTTCTGGATACCTGAGCGGAAACAGTTGTTCGAGAAGTTCCGTTCCCGTTACAATCGAGCATCACTCGAAGTGGTAAGCAATTATACACCGCGCCTGATTTCCAAACTTCGTAAACGCCTGATCGATGTAGCGCTTGTCGGTCCACCGTTTGACTTTCGTGATCTTGAAACGCTGATCCTGCATAGCAGTCCGGTCAGTCTCTTGGTTCCGCCAGAGGATCCTCTGGCCGATGCCAGTTGCGTGCCGATGTCCGCCTTGGCCGGACGGACTATTCCCACGGTGAAGCCGCAACTCAACACTGCTATCCACGAACGGATATATGCCCCTTTGATCGAAGCGGGAGCCATACCCTTGGTCGTTCCTGAAGGTGATGCAGCGATTCCTTTCTATGCAGCCGACGAACGACTGCCAATGGTTTGTATCGGTGAACGTCATAACCATCAGGGTGCAGTTGCTGACTTCGTGCACGTTACATTGGAAGGATCGCCTCCGCTGGTTCAGTACGCATTGGTCCGCCGTCGCGAACCACCGCGCAGCCTATTAAATCATTTTTGGAATGTTGCGAAAAGGTTGGTCAAAGAAAATTCGAATGCAAATGTAGCAGAATTAGTCTCTAATTTTGAATATGCCGTTGCAGAAGAGCCAAGGCGTGTCGCGGTAAACGCCTGACTATAGTCGATGTCCGTGATTGTATCGGTAATGTCCGCGATATCCGACACACGCTGATTTTCAGTTGATCGGATCAGGCTCAAACAACGGTAACCAGACGTCTTCGATATTCTTGAATATGACACGCACCTTCATTCCTATGGTAACGTCATCAATTGGGCAATTCACTATGTTGGTCATCAAGTTTAGTCCCGGCTGCTCAGCAAGGGTGACAATAGCGATGACGAAGGGCGTGGTGAGGTCATTTTCCCATGGGTGGCGGTTGATTGTGAACGTTGAAATCGAGCCCTTTCCGGATACCTTTTCGGCACGGACGTCGCGTGAATGACAGTTGCGGCAAGCTGCGGATGGTGGATGGATAAACGTGCTACAGGTCTGGCATCGCGCAATTTGCAAACTGCCCGTTTTTCCAGATTGCCAGAATTCTCGATTGGCTTCGGTGAGGAGCGGGAGGTGCCGCCGCGGCAAGCGGTTTTGCGTGTCGAACAATGTTGAATACCTTTCAGGAATTAGCATCAAGAATAAACCGAAGAGGGACAGCTTGTCTATGGTCAATACAATTCTAAATGGGATCAGGATCGTTGAGCTGGGCGACGGGCATGCTACCTCGGTTTCGGCAATGCTGCTCGCCGAAGCCGGAGCCGACGTGCTCAAGATCGAAAGCAAGCGGGGTATCGAATCGCGGAGATCCGCCTCATTTTCTGTTTGGAATCGTAGCAAGCGAAGTGTTCTTCTTGATTGCGATGTGCCATCGCAGCGCGCAGAACTCGACGATCTGCTAGCGCGCGCCGACGTACTAATTACCGACTGGACTCCGTCCAGACAAGTAACGATGGGTCTTGATGTTGCAAGCCTGGCTGCCCGATTTCCGACACTGATTCACACTTCTGTCGGAGGGTGGCCAGCAGGGCACAGGCTTGAGGAAGCACTCGTCGACGATACGTTGGTGCTTGCCGAATCCGGTTTGATGGATGAGCAACGTGGTTATCGCGAGGGACCGATTTATTTGCGTTTCCCTTTGGGTAGCTGGGGTGCCGCATATCTTGCCGCGATTGGCACGATTGCGAAGCTAATTCAGCGTGGACGTTGTGGCGGCGGAGGTAGCGTTGGTACCAGCCTGCTTCAGGGTGCACTCCTTCCTACCGCCATGCTTTGGCGGCGTGCTGAACATTCCAGTTCGGCTTTCGAGAAAAGCATGGGCAAAGACATGCGTTCTCCGCAATTCAAATGTGCCGACGGTGTCTGGATTCATGTTAAGGCACCTCCCGACGCTGCGCCGAAAATGTGTGCAGCTCTCGATGCGCTTGGTCCGGAACGTGTCGCCGAACTCAATCAGGGACATCCCAGTGATCATACCTGCGTCAACTGGGGTGCCAATGCGCATATTTTCCTTACCCGGCCGAGCGCCGAATGGCTTGAAGACCTCTGGGGTGCCGATATACCTGTTCAGGCCGATGTGCCCATGGGGCAAATCTATTTCGACGAACAGGCGGCTGCAAATGGTTATGTGGTGACGGTGGAGGATCCGGTGTTTGGTCGTACGCGGCAGCCTGGGCCACCGGTCGCCGTCGACCCGCCTATGAGGGTCAGGGGGCCGGCGCCCCTGCTCGGGTCGAGCACAGCATCAGTGTGGGACTCGGAAATGCCGACATCGCTGATGGCCGATTCGGTTGCATCTATGCGGCCCCTTGAAGGAGTGCGAGTCGCTGACTTCGGGGCATATCTTGCCGGACCGTTGGCGGCGATGCTGCTTGCAGACCTTGGCGCGGATGTTGTCAAGATCGAAGGGCCTGCAGGTGACATTATGCGCCGTGTGCCTGGCGCCTTCGTCGGCTGTCAGCGCGGGAAGCGCTCGCTTGCGCTCGATCTCAAGGGAAACGGTGCAAACGAAGTCACTCGGCGGCTCGCGCAATGGGCCGACATCGTTCATCATAATATCCGACTACCAGCTGCCCAGCGCCTCGGCCTCGACTACAAGGCGCTTACGGCGGCTAACCCTGATTTAATATTCTGTCACGTTAGCTCATATGGCCCGCGTGGACCGCGCAAGGATTGGCCGGGCTACGACCAGCTCTTTCAGGCGCAGACCGGGTGGGAATATGAAGGAGCGGGTGAAGGAAACCAGCCGATGTGGCACCGTTTCGGAATGATGGATCATCAAGCTGCCATGGCCTCGGTTCTTGGTACTCTGCTCGCTCTGTATCACCGCGATCAGACCGGGCGCGGTCAAGCAGTCGCTGCATCGCTACTCGGTGCAAGTTTGATGACGGTCAGCGAGACGGTGGTGGGCCGCGATGGCAAGCTAACGCCGTTTCAAAGGCTAGATGCACGTCAGACCGGCGTTGCACCGGGGCGGCGTATTTATCAGGCGAACGACGGTTGGGTTGCGATTGTTGTTGAAAAACCCGGAGCGTTTGATGTCCTTTTTCAAAGTATCGGCGTAAGTACGCAGGTTGCGGTTGAAAAGAGTTTTAGAACGATGTCTGTCGACCAAATCATTGAGGTGGTTAGGGCGGCTGGTGGTGAAGCGGCCACCGCCCGGTGCAACTGGCGCGACTCTTTCTTCGATAGCCCAGAAAATCGTGCGGCGGGTCTGATTAAAACATATGACCATGCTACACTTGGAAAACTTGAATTGGTCGGCTCGTTTATGTCGATTGATCATATACCGACAATCAGCGATTTGCCGCCGCCGGAGATTGGTCAACACAGCGACAAGGTCATGCGCGAACTGGGGTTTGACGAAGACGAAATTTCGGACATGTTCGATAAAGGTCTGATTGCAGCGGTTCGGCCTATTCTAGATTCTAAGTCGCAATCAACCGGATCGTCTTGATAAGTGCCACCAATGTCCAAACTGAAGCAAGTGTTGGCGGACTGACATCGATGCGCTATCGTTTTTAGGTTATACAAACAGTCAGGATCACTAGTTACCGACCAGAGATTATTGGCTCCCGGTAGTAATAGATCGGGATTAAGAGAGTGCAGGGCCGTGGAAAATTATAAGGGACAACGGGTCATGATAGATGACGAAGATAACGGTGTACCGATTCGTGGTCGCAACACTAATCAGCGGTCGAAGCGAAAGAAGAGTGAAATTACCCACGGTAAGCTTTGTAGGGCAACGGCGCGTCTGCTCGACAAAAAACCTCTACGCGCGATCAAGATCGCGGATATCACCAATACTGCTGCAGTTGCTCCATCGACATTTTATATCTATTTCGCCGATGTCGAAGAAGCCGTGCTCGCCGCGATCGCCGAGATTGAGAAAGAGTTGCCCAAAATTGAACTCATTGTGTTGAATCTCACACCCGAAAACCTCGAGCGAGAGATTAAGATATTCGTCAAGAAATACATCGAGTTCTGGGACGAACATTTTGCCATCCTACGAACTCGCAACCTTGCTGCTGACGAAGGTGAGCCACGTTTTCGCGAAGCTCGTGCGCGTATGCTCGCGCCCACGCTCGATGCTCTCGAAAAGAAAGTTGACGAGTTGCGGGGTAGCGATTTGCTCGCATCAAAGGTCGAGTCTGGTGCAGTAGCCGCGCTGATCATGGGGCTGATGGAGCGGTTAGCAGCGATTGTCCGTATCCAGCCCGCGACTAGCTACCTGACCCGGCGTAAACTGATTGATGCCTCGGTGTTCATGATTTGTGGATTTATCCGGCCCACTGCTTCAAATACGGATTTGTCCTGAAAATGGTTATCGGATCACATGGATCGCACGCGGCAATAACCGGGGTTGGATTATCCGCTCCCGGTCGCGCTAACCCGCGACCGGTCATGGATTTAATGCTGGATGCCGTCGATGAAGCGCTCGCTGACGCCGGATTGAAGCTTTCTGACATTGATGGCATCACGACATGGCCATCGAGTTCGCCATCGGCGGGAATGGCCCCGATTGGCGTGATTGAGCTTAAGGAAACGCTAGGTATAGATCTTAATTGGTATCTCGGTGTGGGTGAGGGCCCCGGCCAGTTCAGCTCGATCATCAATGCGGTCGCAGCGGTGGTAAGTGGTCAGGCCCGGCACGTTTTGTGCTACCGTACGTTGGAGGAATATTCGGCGATCCAGCGGCGACGTAAAGCCCCGCCGATCGAAGGGGAGGCTCCACGGATCAGTGGACCATATGTCTGGCAACGGCCATTTAATGCCCTGTCGCCGGTAAATTCGCAGGCAATGATGGCCAAACGACATATGCATGAATTTGGTACCACCAAGGAACAGCTTGGCTGGGTCGCAGTGAATGCGCGGCGGAACGCGATGCTGAATCCCCGAGCCAGTTATCGTGATCCAATGACGATGGACGATTATTTCAACGCCCGCATGATCAGCGACCCGTTGGGTTTGTTTGACTGCGATGCGCCGACTGACGCGGCGACGGTGATCATAGTTTCGCGATTCGATGCAGCGAAAGACCTGCGTAAGCCACCCTTGCGATTCGAGGCGATGAGCGGTGTGGCGTACGGGCGCAACAGCTGGGACCAGTATGAACCGCTTTCCGGTATGGCTGCGCTTGAAGCAGGAGAACAGCTTTGGAAGCACACCGATCTCAAACCGGCTGATGTCGATGTCGCCAATCTCTATGACGGGTTCAGCATCCAGACGCTGATTTGGTTGGAGGCAATCGGATTTTGCAAGCGCGGGGAAAGTGGCCCGTTTGTTCAGGGCGGGCACCGCATAGCACGCGACGGTGAGTTACCTCTCAACACGGGCGGTGGACAGCTGTCTATGGGCCGGATGCACGGCTATGGGCTGCTCTGGGAATCATGCCTGCAACTTTGGGGCGAAGCGGGTGAAAGACAGGTGCCGGGTAATCCCGAAGTAGGCGTGGCAGCCGCAGGAGGTGGCCCGCTCGCAGGTTGCCTTTTGTTGGCTCGGCATTAGACGGCATGGAAGATATACCAAGCAGTAGTGCCGAGAAATCATCCGTCTTGCTGGCTGAACGGCACGGGCATCTTCTGCTTCTCACGCTCAATCGCCCTGATCGCCTCAATGCGCTTTCGCCGGAATTGCATGAGGCTTTGTTCGTTCAGATAAATGCAGCGGCGATTGATCCGGAAGTCCGTGCTGTAGCGGTTACCGGTGCAGGACGCGGCTTTTGTTCTGGCGGTGATCTTGGCGGCGGCAGCCGCGAGCGTCTCACGCAGGAGGCTCGCATCGATCACATGCTCCATCACGCTGAAGCCAATCGGCTGCTGCATGAGATGCCAAAGCCGACCATCGCACTGATCAATGGCGCGGCTGCGGGCGCGGGGCTGGCACTGGCGCTGGCGTGCGATATGCGCGTTGCCGCCAACGATGCGATGCTGACCACCGCTTATTCCAAAGTGGGCCTTTCAGGTGACCATGGCGCGACTTATTTTCTCACCCGCCTGGTCGGTCCAAGCCGGGCGTCCGAACTGATGTTTCTATCCGGCCGGGTCGGTGCCGAGGAAGCTCTTGCGTGGGGGCTGGTCAACAGAGTTGTACCGGCTGCAAGCTTACAAGAGGAGGGGCTGGCTTTTGCCCGCGCCTTGAGCGAAGGCCCGCCAGTTGCATTGCGTCTCATGAAGCGCAACATCCGTGCTGCGGTGTCGGGCACGCTGGTCGAAAATATAGAGCGTGAAGCCGCTGCGATGATTCGCTGCACAAAAACCGAGGATATCAAAGAGGCGATGGTCGCCCGGCGCGAAAAGCGAAAGCCGGAATTTCTTGGGCGCTAGAGTTGACCGATTTTGATCGAATCAATATCGATCTCAAGTGTTTTGATAATAGTACCAGCGTGGCACCCTACCTTCAAAGATGAAGGGGATACCCGCCGCTCACCACCATCGTTTCCCCGGTGATGAATGCGGCCTCGTCCGAACATAAAAAGCGGACGAGACTTGCGACATCCTTCATTTCGCCGGGGCGTTGAACAAGCTGTAGCTTGCTGACAAATTCCGCTCGCCGCCCAGCTGGTATTTCCGCCATTGCCGCAGGACTGTCGACAAGGCCTGGAGCGACGCCGCATACCCGGATCGAATCGGTCGCAAATTCCTGCGCCAGTCCCACGGTCAGCCCGCGCACCGCAAGCTTCGATACGCCATATGCCGTATTTCCGACGAGGCCTGCCGTCGAGGCCATGTTGATGATCACGCCACCACCGCGCGCTGCCATGAGTGGACGACATGCCGCAGCACTGTTGACCGCCCCCAGGATATTGACCTCAAGCATGATGCGCCATTTTGAAGGTGGAAGCGCACTGGGCGCCACGGCATATTCAAGTAGATGCTTGCCGGCATTATTGATGAGTATATCGATCCCGCCAAAGCGGTCCGCTGCATGACCGACCGCGGTTTTGACCTCGTCTTCATTGGCGACGTCACACTGTACTGAAGTCGCCAAAATGCCATTCTCAGTCAGGCCGACAACTGCCTCTGCACCTGCGTCGCTATCGTTATCGGCAATGACAATTGATGCGCCTTCACTGCCAAGCCGCCCGGCAATGGCAAGGCCAATTCCGCGCGCGCCTCCAGTGACAAAAACAACTTTTCGGTCGAACTCCCCGCTGTTCATGCAGCGTCCGCGTCCGTCGGTTTCGGTGTCGGCTCTTCGTCGGCCCAGGGATCGCGCGGCATGCCGAGCACACGTTCAGCGAGTTTGTTGCGATGGATTTCACTGGTGCCGCCGCCGATTGTCGAGGCGCGCGTCGAAAGATAGGCGCGTGTCCAGATACTGTCGGCAAGCCCTTCGCTTCCGAGAACGTCAATCATCAATTCGAACAGATTTTTCTCATTTTCCTGCCCAACCAACTTTGAAATTGACGTTTCGGCTCCTGGCGTTTCGCCATGTGTGAAGCGGGCCACATTTCGCAGGCCGTGTAGCTTGACGATTTGAGTCGCGGCCCAAGCCTCGGCGAACCGGCGGCGCAGGTCGCTGTCCCGGCCAAACATTTCCTCGCGTTTGACGATCTGTTTCGCAATGCGAGCGAGCGTTGAAGCCTGTGCCGCTTGCGACCCGAGGAAGTTGGTCAAATGTTCGCCAACCATTGTTGTGCGATTGACGCGCCAGCCTTCCCCCATCGGTCCGACGACATTGGAAAGCGGTACACGAACTTCGTCGAAGAAGACTTCGTTAAAGTGAAAATCGCCATTGTTCCGGCGGATCGGACAGACCTGTAGACCCTTGCTGTTCATGGGGATCAAGACAACGCTGATTCCGTCATGTTTTGGTTCGGTAGGACCGGTCCGGATCAGCGCGTACATCCAGTCCGCGTCCTGGGCCTGGGAAGTCCATATCTTATGACCATTTATTACCAGTTGATCGCCATCGACCAAACCTCGGGTACGCAGCGATGCGAGATCGGAACCCGCCCCACGCTCCGAGAATCCGCCGGCCCACAGGATATCGGCCCGGCGGGTCGGTTCGAGCAGGGCCTTCTGTTCGTCCGAACCATGCGCTATCAGTGTCGGTCCAACCAGCATCAGCCCGCGATTGCCGGGAAGTGCGGGGAGCCTTCTGCTTACCATTTCGCTATAATAGAGCACCTGTTGGGTAAAGCTTGCCTCGCGGCCGCCCGCCTCCTTCGCCCAATGCAGGCCGACCCAGCCCGCTTGGGCGAGTTCCGACTGCCATGCACGTCTGGCAGCCGGATCACTCCGTCGAAGCTCGTCGATCCGTTCCCTCGGCGCATTCTTGTCGAGCCAGTTACGAAATTCGGCGATAAACGCCTCGTCCTCGTCACTCGGAACAAAGCCGAGATCGCCATCCTCATTTCGGCGCTCGCCACTCGCCGCATCGGCAAGAGCGGTCTCTCCAAGTGCCTGAAGATTTGCTGCGGGTGAGCCGAGGCTGAGTTGACAGTGTTTGGCTCGCCGCATTAGCAAGTGGATGTCATGCTCCCAAGTACAGCCGATTGCGCCGTGAAGCTGCACGCCCTCTGCCGTACAGAACATGGCGGCTGCAGTCGCTTCGGCTTTGGCAAGCCGCGCGGCGTCAGCAGCGGGAATACCATTACGCACCGAGCGTACCGCGCCCCAGATCGTCGAGCGCGCTCCCTCCATCCGTATAAGGCATTCCGCGAGCTTCTGTTTGACAGCCTGAAATCTGCCGATGGGTTGCCCGAACTGGTGGCGCTGGAGCATATATTGACGTGTCATTTCGAGCGCCGCCGTACCCACGCCAAGCGCCTCGGCAGCAATCAAAGTACGCGCCAGCGCGATAACTTCGTCAGTATCAATATTTCCCACCGCTTCTGCATCCACCGAATCCAGCTTGAGACTGGCCATGCTATGACTCGCATCAAGGCTAACGATCCCATCGAGAACAACGCCCTGCTGCTCGATGTCGATCGCCCACCATGTTCTGTCGGTATGGACAAGCAAGACTTTTGCGCACGCGCCTTCGAACAGGTCGGAAATTGTTCCGCTCAGCACTGCTTTGTCCCCGTCGCGCCCAGTCGCCTGAATGTCGGGCAGACCGCCTTGTGCCGACAGTGCGACTCCAATCATGCTCGAACCGCTGGCCAACTTTTCGGCAAGGCGATTCGCCGTAGCTGTGTTCCCTTCGGCGAGAATATGCGCAGCGAGATAGGTCGAGACAATTGGCACCGGCGCAACGAACTCGGCCAGCGCTTCGACGATCACGCATTCTTCGGCCAAGCCGAGTCCAACGCCACCAAGATCTTCGGGAAGCGCAATGCCAAGCAGCCCAAGTTCAGCCAGCTTGTTCCACAATGATTGGTCTATCGCAATGTCGCCCTCAATGGCCTGCCGCGCGGCAGACCGGTCGACGAATAGCCGTCGCACGGTGCGGCCGATTTCCTCCTGTTCCGAAGTTAACACTGATGCAATCTCCCTTGCTCCCCGCTTTGCGCGGAATTAAAGAATTCTGATCGCGTCATCGCGTTTGAGCGCCATTCCGTCCAAGTCGTTATATCGTGTTTTCACGTGCAAAAACACATAAGCGCGGCTTCGGCCGGCCGATAAGCCTCGACTAAGGACAAATGGTCAGGTCATTAACAGCGAAAGACATTTGTCCCCAGCGAGCATAATCTGTCTGGAAGTTCCATGCATATCGAGTTTACCGCCCAAGAACAGGATTTCCGTGCTGAGGTGCGCGACTGGCTTTTGGCCCACCGACCAAAGGAACAGCGTCCCTATTCAGGGCAGGCGATGCGCGAATTTGATCTTGCCTGGCAGCGGACCCAGTTTGAAGGTGGCTGGGCGGGTATATCCTGGCCGCGCGAATTTGGTGGCCGCGGTGCAAGTCTGATGGAGCAGCTGATCTGGCATGAAGAATATGCCCGTGCACGGGCCCCACGAGCGGGCGCATGTTTCGTCGGTCTCAGTCATGCCGGGCCGACGCTCATCGCGCATGGCAGTCAAGAACAAAGGGCGTTCCATCTGCCACGGATACTTGATGGTCGCACGGTTTGGTGTCAGGGTTTCTCGGAGCCAGGTGCCGGGTCTGACCTCGCGGCACTTTCGACCCGTGCGATTGTTGACGGCGATCACCTCGTCGTGACGGGCTCAAAAATCTGGACCAGCTATGCCTCGCACGCTGATTTCCAAGAATTGCTTGTTCGTACTGATTCGGGCGGACGCAAGCAGGACGGAATCAGTTGGGTGATCTGTGATATGAAGCTGCCCGGGATTGAAGTGCGACCAATCGCGACCATGATCGCGCCCGATGACCATCATTTCGCGCAAGTGTTTTACAACGATGTACGTATCCCGATATCCAATGTTGTCGGAGAGTTTAATCATGGCTGGGCCATTGCAAATTCCACTCTGGGATTCGAGCGTGGTACAGGGTTCATCGCTGACCAGATCCAGAACTCCGAACTGGTTGAGCAGCTAATCGTGCTCGCTCGTGAAAGACGTTCCGGGGATGGCCAGGGCTGCATGGCTGATGACGGGGACATAGGCAGTCGGCTCGCCATGCTGCGCGCCGAGATGGCGGCAGTTCGCGCCATGACCTATGCGACGATTTCGCGCGCTGGACATGGCAATCCTGGACCGGAAGGTTCACTTGTCAAACTGTTTTTCTCCGAAGCATCGCAGCGTCTGAGGCGGTTGTCGGCCGACATCCTTGGCGCCGAAGTGCTCGAACTTTCTGCCGATGAAGGGTTGACCTTTGCTTATCTGCGGTCGTTCGCTGCGACGATCGGCGGCGGTACGTCGGACGTGCAGCGTAATATTATCAGTGAACGCGTGCTTGGCCTGCCGCGCGGAGCGCGCTGACATGATTGACCTCCAGCCCTCGTCCGAACAGGTGCAGATCATTGATTCGGTTGCCGGATTTCTGGCCGATAGGTTGCCAGTTGAAAGGTTGGTCGCGACGCAGGATGCAAACGCAGAAGCAGAGGCAAACCAAGACTATACCGCATTGTCCGAAATAGGTGAACTAGGTGTGTTGGGACTTGGTCTTAGCGAGGAACAGGGGGGAGTTGGCTATAGTCTGGTCGAGGAAGTCTTGGTGGCACGCGAGTTCGGCCGGTTTCTGGTGTCGCCGGGAATTATAGCCACAATGCTTGCGGTCCATCTTGTCGCTCGTCCGAACGAGCAGGCGGTCGCGGCCGAATTTGCGCAATCGCTTCAAACCGGTTCGATTGCTGTTGCTCCGGCTGTCGCCGTCACCTCTGACGGGAACTTGACCGGCAGCGAGTTTTACATTCTTGATGGTGCTCCGGCAGACTGGGTCTTGGTTGTAGCGGAATCTTCAGCGTGTCTTGTTCCGCGGGCGGACTGGAAGGAACGGCGGGCGATAGTCGCGATCGATCCAAGTGTGACGCTCGAGCGTGCGCAGCTTGGCAATCTTAATGGATCACATCATTGCAGTGATGCGTCGTTGGTTAGACGGGCACGATTGCTGGCGTCTGCCTATCTGGTCGGAATAGCCGAAGCGGCACAGGAAAGTTCTGTCGCATATGTGAAAATACGTGAACAATTTGGTCAGCCAATTGGTGCATTTCAGTCAGTCAAGCACCGCTGTGCAGACATGTTGACGCGATCGTCTGCCGCTTGGAGCCTGACGCTGTTTGCAGCTCTAAGCGAGGAAAGTCGCTCGAGCGATGCCGGATTCCAAGTCATGGCAGCAAAAATTATTGCGAGTGATGCGGCCTCACGCAATGCGGCTGTCAATATCCAGAATCACGGCGGGATCGGTTTTACCCGTGAGCACCACGCCCATTTGTTCGTAAAGCGCGCTCACATGTTTGATTTGATTGCGGGATCGAGCGCGCTGCTCAAGAAGCGTCTGCTGTCCGCAGATTCGCCGCTGCGGGTAACTTAGGCGGATTCGCATGAGTATCGGCTGCATTCTCCCTTGTGGGGTTCCATTGGGCACCGCACAACTTACGTGACTTCGAAAGTATAACAATGGAATTTAAGGAGCATCGATGTGATCCGTAAGACTGAAGAGATCGCCGCACATTTTGGCCGATTGCCGACACTCGAGCCAGAAAGCATCGCCGTGCGCTTCGGCGACAGCGAGCATAGCTGGCGCGATCTTGGCGCGATTGCCGACGGGATTATCGCAGAACTGGAACTCGCGGGTATCTATAACCAAGCGGCAGTTGGCTGGCTGGCGCGCAATGATCCGGCACTGATCGGGGCGTTGATCGGGCTGATCAAGGGGAGCTATTGTGTCTCACCAATCAACCCGCACCAGCCTACCGCCAGGGCGGCCGAGCAATTGCGCGAACTGAAAATGGCGGCTCTGGTTGGGGTCGAGCGTGATTTTACGCCAGAAGTGCGCGAAGCATTGAAAGAGATCGGAGCGATCGGACTGGTGCTTGAGGCGGGGGGAAGCCCACCCGTTCGTCCGCTCGATCCGGCGGCAAAACTCGGACCGGGTCCTTTTCGTCACCTGGGCGACGATATAGTCATTGAGCGGCTGACCAGCGGCACGACTGGCGAACCGAAGCGAATTCAGGTTTCCGCTGAAACCTTTTCCAAGGCGGTCGAACTCGGCGCGCGCTCGGAAAAAGGGGGCGAGGCAGGAGAACTCAAGGTCAAACGCTCACCTTCGATTTTGCTGACAACGTTCTCGCACTCGGGCGGCATGTGGGGCGCGTTGCTTGCGCTCAACCAGGCACGCCCGATTGATCTTCACGAAAAGTTCGAACCCCATGCTTGGGCCGATGCTGTCGAGAGGACCGGGACCAAGGCCGCAAGTCTGGTCCCGTCGATGATAACGATGGTCCTCGAGGCCGATGTCGAGCCGGGCAAGATTCAGAGTTTGATCGCAATCCGCTGCGGTACCGCCGCGCTGGACCCGGAAACTCAACGGCGGTTTGAAGAGCGCTTCAACGTTCCAGTGCTAGTCGAGCTTGGTGCCTCCGAATTCATGGGTGGAATTGCCGGATGGTCGCTCGCTGATCACAAGGAATTCGGCGAGTCCAAGCGCGGCTCGGTCGGACGTGCGCGGCCCGATATGGAGGTGCGTGTAACCGATATTGAAAGCGGCGCGGAACTGCAGGCGGGTGAAATCGGGATCATGAATCTTAAGTCTCCGCGTGCGGGACCTGACTGGGTGCGCACCACCGATCTTGCATCGCTCGACAAGGAAGGTTTCCTTTATCTTCATGGGCGCGCGGACGAAGCAATTAACCGTGGTGGATTCAAGGTGTTGCCCGACAAGGTCGCGGAAATCTTGCGGCTTCATCCGGCGGTCCGTGAAGCTGGCGTACTCGCCGTCAAGGACAAGCGGTTGGGTGAGGTTCCGGTCGCGTTTGTTGAAACAGTTCACGGCCAGCCGAAACCCGGCCCTGATGAGCTCAGGGCGTTTGTCCGCGAAAATGCTGCTGCCTATATGGCACCGGTAGCCTTCGAGATGGTCGATGCGTTACCGCGCACGTTGTCGTTAAAAATCGACCGGCCCGCATTACGCGCGCGCTTCAAGGACTCATATGATTTTTCGTAACTATTGCGAGCATTTGACTCGCGCTTAACAGGAGATTGAATAATGGCCAGCGCTCCCGAGGACACTACACCCCGTGACATCGATTCCAAGATTACTGACGAAGATATTAAACGTGCACGGAAACAGATCGGCATTCCGCAGCGCCGTTACGTCCCGACTTTCAATGTCACCGCGACGAGCGACGCCATGCGGCACTTCGCGTTCGGATTGGTCGGCGACGACAATCCGCTCTGGCACGACGAGGCATATGGCAAGACAACGAGGTGGCGAGGACAAGTCGCGCATCCGCTGTTCATTCAGACGATGGGAATCAACGAATGCCCTGCCTACCCACCTGAGATCAAGCCGCTGTTTCGTGGTCTATTCCGCGGCATAGGTAAATATCTCGCCTCAACGACCTGGTCCTTCTACAAGCCGATTTTTCCAGGCGAAGTGGCATATGAGGAATATATAACCTCGGCCATCGAGGTGAAGAAGTCGAGTTTTTCAGGCGGCCGCAGCGTCATTGACAGCTACCGCTCGCTTTATGTCGATCAGGCGGGCGTGCCGCTTGCGACGCGCGATCTTTCGCTGGTCAACGCCGAGCGCGGCGGCTCGAAGGAGAAGGGCAAATATAGTTCGGTTAGCCGGCACAGTTACACGCCCGACGATATTGCCAGAATTGACGAAACCTACGCCGCCGAACAGCGCCGCGGCGCGGTCCCGCGCTTTTACGAGGACGTCGAGGTTGGCGAGGAACTGACGCCGGTCGCCAAGGGGCCGCTGACCATGGTTGACCTGATCAGCCGGCATATTGCGACCGGCATGGCCGACGGTTACGACATTGGACCGCTGCGCTACGGGTACAAAGCCCGGCAGAAGATCGCACCTTTCTACACCCCCGACAAATGGGGAGTCCCTCAGGTACAGCAGCGCGTCCACTGGGACGATAGCCGCGCGCAGGATCTTGGCCTGCCGAGCGGATATGACTATGCCATCATGCGCTTTGCCTGGCTTTCACATATCCTTACCAACTGGATGGGCGATGATGGCTGGCTCAGTAAGTTCAAGGTTGAACTGCGCCAGTTCAACTTTATTGGCGATTTCCACGTCGTTTCGGGCAAGGTGACCGACAAACGCGTTGACGACGGGCAATGTGTGGTAGAAATCACGTTGGAGGCAGCCAATCAGCGCGGCGACATCACTACGCGAGGCACTGCTGAAGTGCTGTTGCCATCGCGCGAGCATGGCGCGGTTGTCCTGCCTGAGCCACCGCGCGAACTGATGGCTCGCGGAGCCAATATGATGGCCGAGGCCGCTGCTCGGTCACGGCAAAACTGAGATGGAGGCGAGCGACCGTTCAGCCAATATTGGCGGGGAAACCAACCAATGAGTGATACAATTCGAACCGAAACCCGCGACGGCGTGGGCGTGATCAGCTTTAATCGTCCCGATCGTCACAACGCCATGGATGATGCCATGAGCGCTGCCTTTGGCGAGGCAGTCACTGCCGCTTTGGAAGACGGTGATGTACGAGTGATTCTGTTTCGAGGCGAGGGCAGTTCGTTTACCACCGGCCGCGATACTGCGGTGCTCGGAGTCCGGGCTGCGGGAGTGAGCGATTTTGCACATGTTTCGCGTAGCCAGCAGCGAAAAATTCAGTTGCTGGACAGCCAGAAACCGACGATTGCGGCGGTGCGCGGTTACGCGATTGGCGGCGGCTGCGAACTCGCACTGCAATGTGACATCCGCGTTGGATCGGAAACCGCGCAATTGTCGCTCCCCGAGATCGATCACGGGATCATTACTGACGGCGGGGGTTCCGTCATCACAGCATCACTGGCGGGACCTTCCCGGGCCAAATATATGTTGATGACCGGGGAGCGTATTGACGCGGCGCAGGCGCTTGCGTGGGGGCTACTGGATTTTGTCGTTCCTGACGCGGACCTCGACGAGCGGGCAATGGAGATTGCTCGCAAGATTGCGGCGCGTCCGCCGATTCATGTTGCGGTCGCAAAGCAATTGGTCGACGGGCTTCACGGTGACCAGATACACCGGGGTATCCGTGAGGAATTGATCGCGATCAGCATGCTCTATAAAACCGAGGACAGGCAGGAAGCCCGTACCGCGCGCAAGGAGAAGCGCACACCCATTTTCAAGGGACTTTAACAATGGCGCTCAAAGAACCGTTCGCAGCGGACCACCCGTTCATGGCCGCCGATACGTTCAAGGATGATGTGGTAATAATCACTGGTGGCGGGACGGGACTCGGCAAGGCGATGGCCTGCGCATTCGCTAGAATGGGTGCGGGCATTGTGATCGCAAGCCGCAATGCGGACCATCGTGCCTCGGGAATTGCGGCAGTAGAAGAACTTGGCGGAAAAGCAATAGGTTTCGCCGTCGATATTCGCGATCCCGATCAGATATCCGCGATGTTTGACGAAGCCGAGCGGCTTTTGGGTCCGGTGACCGTGTTGGTCAATAACGCTGCGGGCAGGTTCATGGCCCCGGCGGAGGACATCTCGCCCAATGGCTGGCGGGCGGTAACCCAGATTGTGCTCGATGGCACATTCTTTTGCTCGAAGGAATTTCACCGGCGCCGTCTTGCGGCTGGCGGCGCGGGGGCGATTTTGAATATTGGCGCGACATTTGCCTGGACCGGCGGTCCCGGTTCCGCGCATTCGGCTGCGGCTAAAGCGGGCGTTATCAATCTCACCCAAACCTTGGGAGTTGAATGGGCGGTGGATCAGGTTCGTGTCAACTGTCTAGCTCCCGGTTATTTCCCGCACGAAGATACCGCCGCGCACATGAAGGGCGACTGGTCTGGGGAGGACAAGCGCGCGGGGCAAATGCCCGCAGGCCGCGTTGGGCGCTTGCAAGAGCTTGGCTGGTCGGCGGCCTTTCTTTGCTCGCCGTTTGCTTCTTATATTACCGGCCATACGCTGGTGGTCGATGGTGCCAACTGGCTGCGCCACCGAGCGTCGAGTGCACCCGACTTCGTGCCGGTACGCGAATGGGCGCGGACTCCCAGAGATTAACCCGATCTGATGACATTGCGCGAACCGCCCCCAGCCGCCGATCCGATGCTTCCGGCAGACGAATTTGCAGGGAAGGTCGTGCTTGTCACCGGCGGCGGGAGCGGCGTAGGGCTGGCGATGGCGCGGGGCTTTGCTCTTTGCGGAGCCCGGATCGCAATAGCCAGCCGAAACGAGGAAACACTAGCGGAGGGAGCTGCCGAACTACGCGGGCTTGGTGCGGAGGTCTTCACTGCACAATGTGATGTCCGCCAACGTAATCAGGTCACCGAAATGTTCACCCGGATCGAGGAAGCGGCCGGGCCGGTAGATTTTCTTCTCAACAATGCGGGTAGCAATTTCCCCGCACTTGCCGAAAACCTGAATGTCAACGCGTGGCGGGCGATTACGCAGATTGCGCTCGACGGCACTTTTTTTTGCAGTCAGGAATTTCACGCCCGCCGGTGCCGTGTCGGACGCGCAGGGGCGATCGTCAACAATCTCGCGTCATATGCCTGGACTGGATTCCCCGGGGACGCCCACTCAGCTGCGGCCAAGGCAGGCACGCTCAATCTTACACTTTCGCTTGCTACTGAATGGGCACGTGATCAGATACGGGTTAACAGCATAGTCGTTGGTACATATCCGCATTCCCGTGTCCCGAATAATGACCCACGCGAGCGCGAAGGTCGGCGCGGACTTACGGTACCTGCAGGACGGGCGTTGCGGACTCAGGAACTTGGTTGGGCCGCAGCATTTCTATGTTCGCGCTTCGGCGGATATATAACCGGACTCAACCTCGTCGTTGACGGCGGCGACTGGCTGCGGCGCGATCTTTTGAAACCGCCATTCATTCCGCCGCGCGAGCGTAAAGACTTGTGGTTCGGTCAATGAGTCAAGTGCTCCAAGATCTGCCGGTACCGGCAGGAACATTTGCAGGTAAGGTCATTCTGCTTCTGGGCCAGCCTGGATCCACCACCTATGCAATTGCCAAGGCTTTCCGGGCGGTCGGCGCGCAGCTGGTGGTGAGTGGCGATGCACTGGAGCAAGTTCCCAGCGATATGTCGCTCGCGAAAGCCAAAGTGCACCCTGCCGCCATATCGGCACTTTTTAATACGGTCGAGGCGGCATTCGGTCCGATTGATGGACTGATTATTGATCGGGTTGGTTTGGGATGTGCGGCAGCGGAGGATATTCCTTGGAAGCGGTGGCGGGCAATCAACGCCGACATTGTAGACTGTATTTTTCTTGCCGGAAGCGAGTTCGCACGCAGATGCTTTGCGCGCGGTGATGGCGGCGACATCCTGTTGCTTGCTGCAGCCCAAGCGATTGACGGCGCCGCGGGGAATTCACTTGAATCTGCCGCCGCTTCGTCGGTTGCCAGCCTTGTCAAAAGCTGGACTGTTGAATGGCTGAACGATGATGTCCGGGTAAACATGATTGAAGTTAGCCTGATTGAGGGATCGATTAACTCGGTATCCGATCTCGCTGGCAGACAGGGGACCAATGAAGTTGATACCGTTCCTCTCGCTCGCCTTGGAACTGCCGCTGAGGTGGCAGCGACTGCGCTGTATCTGACATCCCCTTATGCAGCTTATATAGCTGGTGCCCGGGTGCGGATAGACGGAGGGGAGGGGCTCCGGGCCAATCTCGGTGGAGAACCATTTCTGCCGCCCCGGACATGGGTACGCAGCAGTAAGGTTTAGGCGGAATGATCGCGTCACATCGCATCAAACGCATTAAATCGCGAATATTATTTTCGACAATCCATCATAAAAATCAGGCAAATCCTTGGTTTCTCTCATTTCGGAGATTTTGATTATTCATCGAATATGACTATATGTACCCACGTATGGTATCACGGCCCTTGTTCGCGCTTGGCGAGCTGCGTCGATTTGTATATGAATAGTCGTCATAAATTATAGCTGTGGCGCGGCCATGACGAACTGGAGAAGATTATGGAATTGAACGACATGATACTGGTCAGTGTGGATGATCATATTTGCGAGCCCCCGGACATGTTCGAGAAGCATATTTCGTCCAAGTACAAGGGGCGCGAACCCAAGGTTGTGGTCACTGAACATGGTCAGGCCTGGGAGATCGAAGGGAAAAAGGTCACCGGTCTCGGCCTAAATGCCGTCGTCGGTCGCCCCAAGGAAGAATATGGCTATGAGCCGACTTCTTTCGAGCAACTTCGTGCCGGCACCTATGACGTCGACGCACGGATCGGCGACATGAACGCAAACGGCGTTCTTGGCTCGATTAACTTCGCTCAGTTTCCGGGCTTTGCCGGACTGCGCTTTATCATGCAACAGGACAAGGGTCTCGCGCTCGCAACCATTCAGGCTTATAACGACTGGCACGTTCACGACTGGTGCGGCAAATATCCGGCCCGCCTGATTCCGATGGCGATTTTGCCGTTATGGGACATAGGTCTCACATTGGCGGAAGTTAAACGAATGGCCGATCTTGGCGTCCACTGCATCAGCTTTCCAGACAATCCTGCACTAATTGGGTTGCCCAGTCTGCATGACGAACAATGGGAACCACTGTGGAAGCTGTGCGCTGATCGCGCAATAGTTTTGAACTGTCACATCGGCACTGGTGCTCATGCCGAGCACGCATCAGACCTTTCGCCGATCAGTTCGTGGATCACTTCAATGCCGATCTCGATCGCCAATAGCGCGGCCGACTGGCTGTTCGCTTCAATCTGGAGGCGTTACCCGACACTTAAGATGGCCTTGTCCGAAGGCGGTATTGGCTGGGTGCCCTATTTCCTCGAACGTGCGGACACGACAGTCCGTCAGCACAGTGCATGGACCAATCTCGATCTTGGCGGCGAATTGCCAAGCGATATTTTCCGCAAGCATTTTATAACCTGTTTCATAGAAGATGATTTTGGGGTCAAGAACCGGCATGATATCGGGATCGACAATATAACATGGGAGTGTGACTATCCGCATTCGGATTGCCTGTGGCCAAATTCACCCGAGGGGCTGTGGCGCGGGGTCAAGAATATACCCAAAGACGAAGTCGACAAAATGACGCACCTGAACGCTATGCGGGATTATAGTTACGATCCCTTCGCGATCATGGGCCGTGAGAATTGCACGGTTGGCGCGCTACGCGCGCAGGCTGCGGCGCAAGGAGTTGACACGAACGAGGCTGCTCCGGGTTCTCTCGGAGGGCTGGAACCGAAATACGAAGCGGGCAAGCCAGTCACGTCGGGCGACATTAAGAAAATACTTTCTACGGTTTAGTCGACACATTGTGCCGGGGACCGATGCTCGATGCGCCCGTCGGGTTCCAATATACTCCAATCGCCGTACCTTGCGGTCGAAAGTCCTATAATGTCATCAAACGATATTCCGCGTAATCAAACCGTAACCGGCATTCTGGCAAACGCCGTTCGCGACGGTGGTGATCGGATTTTTCTCGACTTCGGCGGTATTACATACAACTATGCCGAAATTGATGCGCGGTCGAACCAGTTGGCCAATGGTTTAGCTGCGCTTGGGGTGAAGCAGGGTGACAGGGTTGGAACCTTACTCGATACTTGTGTTGAAGCCGTCTTGATCTGGTTTGCGGCGAACAAACTGGGTGCAATCTACGTACCTGTCAACGCCGCCTATAAAGGCGAATATCTGCGTCATCAGTTCAGCGACGCCGGGGTCGGGGTGGTATTCGTGGAGCCGTCTTATGCAGCGCGCCTCGAACTTATCCATGATGGCCTGCCGCAGCTTCGCACGGTCATCCAGCGCGGCGAAGAAGCACCTTCCATAAGTGGCTTCGACATACGCCGCTTTGACGACGTGCTCGCCGACAACACTCCGCTTGTTGATCCCAACCGCTATTCCGATGTCTCGATGCTGATTTACACCGGTGGCACTACCGGGCCATCGAAGGGGTGTATTGTCAGTCACAATTATATCTGCAATCTTTCGCGTCAGGCCGTGGTAAATGGCAATCGGACCGCCGATGATATTAGCTGGTCGCCATTGCCGCTGTTTCACATGAACGCGCTGGCTGCGACAGTGCTGGCGTCGGCCATGACACTCAGTCGCGGCGTTCTCTATCCACGCTTTTCGGTGACCAATTTTTGGCCGGAAATAGAGCGTAGCGGCGCAACTCTGTGCAATTTGCTCGGCTCAATGCTCAGCTTCATCGCTGACCAGCCGGAAACCGAGGCGGCTAAACGCTGTTACGGACAATTGCGTGCAATTCGCGGGTCACCATTTCCGGCCGAGCTGCAAGCCAAATGGAAAAAGCGCTTTGGGGTCACCGTTGCCGGTACCAATGTCTATGGACTGACCGAGGCCAGTGCCGTCACCAGCCTGCATGATGATGAATATGCCAAGCCTGGCTCGTCGGGCAAACGCAATGATGACTTCGACGTCAGGATAGTAGACGACGATGACAATGAATTGCCGCCGGGCACTGCCGGCGAGATCGTCATCCGTCCGCGCCATCCTCATGTGATGTTCGAAGGCTATTGGGGACGTCCCGAGGAAACGCTCAAGATACTCAAGAATCTGTGGCTTCACTCTGGCGACATCGGTATGTTTGACGAGGACGGATATTTCTTTTTCGTCGACCGTAAAAAAGATTATCTCCGCCGTCGGGGCGAAAACATATCGAGCTTCGAGCTCGAAAACACTTTTCGCCAGCATCCGGATGTCGCTGACGTTGCGGTGCATTCGGTTTTATCGGAAACTGCCGAAGACGATGTTAAGGTCACCCTGGTGCTGTCACCGGACAGCTCGGCCACCGAACCGGAGATGTGCTCATGGTGCGCAGAGCGCGTGCCGTATTTTGCTGTGCCGCGCTACATTGAATTCCGGCCTGAGCTTCCCCGTAATCCGGTTGGCCGAATCCTGAAATACGTGCTGCGCGACGAGGGCTGTACGTCGGGAACCTGGGACCGTGAAGCGGCGGGATTCGAGTTGGAAAAGAGCTGAGATAGCCTGAGGAACACAGTAGATGGACGCCAAAGCCGCTATTCTGGTCGCAGACCGGACAATCGAGATTCGCAATGTGCATGTCCCTGACTCACCACCGCGTGGCGGCGCGATTCTGTCGGTCGAAGGCTGCGGCATGTGTGGCAGCGATATAAAACAGTATGAAGGCATTACGGCCCGCAGCGGAATGATGACTTTCCCCTGCATTCCCGGCCACGAAGCACTCGGGCGTATTGCAATGCTTGACGCAGAAGCGAAAGCGCGGTGGGGTCTGAAAGAAGGTGACCGGGTAGCGGTTCACGGTATCGCACCGTGTGGTGTTTGCACCGGTTGCATGGCCGGTGTCGCGTGCCAGGACAATTTTTATTACGGCTTTCGCTCGCTCGACGTCGGCTCGGGCTTGTGGGGCGGTTTCGCCGAAGCGATGGAAATCGATCCGCGGACCCGGCTTTACAAAGTCTCGGACAGTCTTTCGGTTGAGGACGCATTATTGTTCAACCCGCTGGCAGCGGGGTATGACTGGGTGATCGACCAGGGTAGACTTAAAGTTGGCGAGACAGTGCTAATTCTTGGTAGCGGGCAGCGCGGACTGGCCTCGGTAATCGCTGCTGTCGAGGCGGGTGCCTCCCAGATTATTGTCACCGGACTATGCCGTGACAGGTTCAAGCTCGACATCGCCATGGAACTTGGCGCGACCGCCACTCTGGTGGTTGAGGACAGCGATGTTCCCGATGCCGTCAAGACACTGACCGGAGGTCGCGGTACAGACCTTGTTATCGAAACCACCCCCGGGGCTTTCGGCCCGGTCCGCGATGCGATCATGGCAGTGCGCGTTGGCGGTACGATCATACTGGGCGGCCTGAAGGAAGGCGAATCCATGAACGATTTACCTTTTGATCAGTTGTTGATGAAGCGTATTCGGCTTGTCGGGGTGTTGTCATCGAGCCACTGGGCCACGCAGCAGGCGATCCGGGTAATTGAGAGTGGCCGTTTCCCGGTTGAACGCCTACACACACATACATTGCCGCTCGCCAAACTGGAACATGCCGTGCACCTTCTCGCTGGTGAAGTTCCGGATGAGGCGGCGCTGCACATCAGCATCGTAGAGCAATGAATTCGAAATGATCTCATTGACATGGAAGCCATTCATTTAATAGCTATGATTCTGGACGCAATATTTTAGGGGTCACTGCCTCGCCGACGAGGCGCATAACCATCTTTGCATCCGAACCGGCATACAGTGGCATCGCATTGCTTCCTGCACGTGCGCCAAGCTCGTCAAGAACAGTTGCGATGTCGTCCGTCTCAATTTCATAGATTGCCAGATAGCGGAGAGCCGAGGAGGTTTCATCCGGTCCAGGGGCGAGCAGGAATCGTTGCGCAGAGACAAAACCGGGGACGTCCAGAACGTGAGGTATATGTTGCTCGACATACCATTTGCCATATTCTTCGGTCTCGCCCGGAGGCGGTCTAGTCACCACCATGAATATATGTCTTGTCATTAGACTCATCTGCCAATCTAAATATTGCAGGACTCTATCTATCTAAAGAATTTTCGACAACTCTTCATTTTTGCTCAACATTTCTATGGTCAAATAAAAAGTCAGCCTTTCAAAATCTCGTGCCCCGATGCGGGTTTGAAGTCCACCGATCTATCACTGGTTGACCCGGAGCTATGCTCCTTTATCAATTAAAATGTTATATATCAGAAAGATGAAGTATTTTCAATTGACGTTGATGAAGTATTATATGCTGTGGAGAATTTTTTAGTGATGACAATTGCGCATGAATGCCGAGTTTTAACCCATCACTTGAATGCCCCTCTGCAATGGCTTTTTTAAACGGCATCATATATTTGACTGGAGCGGATCAACTGGAGACGGTGCCCCGGAATCCGAAAAACAAAATGCGCTGCAAGACAAGCGCTCATGGAGAGGTCGGCGATGAAAGATTATACAAAGATATTAATGGCCAGCGGTGCTTTTTGCATGGCTGCAGCGATTCCCAATGCGGCTGCTGCGCAGAATGACGGCAGTGCGGATTCTCCCGTTGCCGCAGACCGAAGCGCCAATTCCGGACAAATTGGCGAGATTGTCGTTACGGCCCGCCGCGTTAATGAATCGGCGCAGCGCGTGCCTGTTGCCATCACTGTTTTAGGTGAGGAAACGCTCCGCGACTCGACCATAAAAAATATTCGCGACTTGCAGGGTAGCGCTCCGGCACTGTTTTTCTCAAGTGGCGCAGGCGGCCCCTCGGCGGCTAATGTCGCGATTCGCGGACAAACGCAAGCCGATGTTCAGCTGACCACCGACCCTTCGGTGGCAGTCTATCTGAACGAAGTGAGTTTACCGCGTCAGATCGGTTTGCGCGCATCTTTCCTCGACCTCGACCAAATCGAAGTGCTCAAGGGACCGCAAGGCACACTGTTCGGCAAAAACACCACTGGCGGCGCATTACTGCTGCGCTCCAAGCGCCCGAATCTCACTGAATTTGGTGGTTTCGCCAATTTGCAGGCGGGCAACTATGGCCTGATGCAGGTCAGTGGTGCCGTTGGTGGCCCGCTAATTCCTGACCAACTCGGTGTTCGGATCGCCGCGCAACAAACCCTTCGGGGAGGTCTTGGCCGAAATGGTACAGGACAGCAGATTGGTGACCAGGAAGATTTTAGCTATCGGGCTTCCTTGCTTTGGGAGCCGACGGATTCGGTTCGTCTATTCCTCACCGCAGATGGTTCGAACGGAAAAAACAACGGCTCGATTATCCGGCTCGTTGAGCTCAATCCATTGGCCTTCAATGCTACAGGGGTGCCGCAGAATGCACTTACCAACACGCTTCGCGAGACTGCTCTTGAACTCGGGTTGAAGAATTCGGTCGGGGATTTGACTGTGGCCGATTACACCACTGCCTATAACGAATTTGCCAGACGAGGGTTTGAGACGCGCAGCTTCTACGACACGAACAATACGCAGCGCACGCGTTCCAAACTCGATCTTTACGGCTTTTCGGGCGACCTGTCGGTAGATGTAGGTTCGGTTACCTTCCGTTCGATTACCGGCTATCGTCATACCGACCGCATGGATGACCAGGATTATGGTACGACGGGCTTTAGTATCGTCCAGCCGATCAACTTTACCGATGCGGGTAGCTTCACGCAGGAAGTTCAGCTGCTGGACAATAGCGGGGGACGCTTTGGATGGATTGTCGGCGGATATTACGGCCGCGAACGGGGTGTGGAAGGTAGCACTACCACTCAGCTCAGGCTTTTGCTGGGGAATAGAAACCCCAACATGACGGATAGCACCATCACGAATAAGACCTATGCCGTGTTTGCGCAGGCCAATTATGAGATCATCGATGATTTACGTTTGACGGCTGGCGCACGGTATACCGATACGAAGCAGGAGCTGCTTTCGCGAAACCGCAACCCGACCGGATGCAATGTGCCGATCGAGGTACGTGCGGATCCAGCGATTTGCGAAGGACGTTTTGTGACCGGATCCAACAAACCATCTTGGTTGGTTAGTCTTGATTATCAGGCCACGCCGAACATTCTCCTTTATACATCGGTTGCGAACAGCTTTCGCGGAGGTGGCCTTAATGCGCGAGGCGGAACAAGTGTCGAAAGCTATGCTGCATTTGGTCCTGAAGAAGCGACGAATTATGAAGTCGGATTCAAGGGCGATCTGCTAGACCGGCATCTGCGTATCAATGTAGCTGCTTATTATACCGACTATACCGGTATTCAGCGCAGCACCACGCTCATCAGCCCGACTGGAGCACTGATTACGGTCGTCAACAATGCGAGTTCTGGAGAAGTCTACGGAGCGGAAGTTGAAGTAACGGCGAGACCGGTAGACAACCTGACACTAGGCGGTGCATTCAACTGGACACATACGGCTTATAAAGAATATTTCGATGCCAATCTAGGCGACAGATCCGATGAATTATTTGCGGTACCGGAATATCAATTTTCGGCCACGGCCAAATATGTCGTTCCACTTGGCCCTGACGAGCTTAGTTTCTTCGGTGCCTATCGCTGGCAAGATGACGTGACATTTCGGTCAGAAGCGATGTTCGACGACACCGTCACACAAAAGGCATTTGGCCAGCTCGAAGGACGGATCGCTTATCATATGGGTAGCCCTGACATTGAACTGGCAATTTTCGGGAAGAACCTTACCGACGAGAAATATTTCACCAACTTTCTCGCGTTCGACCGCAATCTTGGCTACAATATCGGCTTTGTTGGCGAGCCTCGGACATATGGACTCGAATTGCGGATTGCGTTTGGCGGAGGCTGACCAGGCACCCACTGCCAAGTCACAGTATGGCGGCGGTTTTTTCAAGGGTTGACCGCCGTCAGTGACAGTACGCGAGCCAATATGGCTACAGCGTTTGGTGACGGAAAAACGATGCAAGAGCCGCGCTTCGATATCCCCGGGATGCTTTTACCAGTTTGTCAGTGAGCATAAAATTTTCCTGTCATTCGCCATGCCCGTGCGGCGGCACAGTTATGTGTCTGCGTATCACTCGAAGGCAATCCTGACATTATTGCACGGGCTGCTTCGACCCTATGCTTGTCTGAATTATGGAGAATATCTATTGATAACCCGACGCCCCTGTGTCCAAGGCATTGACCGGCGAACGGCGATGGCGCTGTCTGGCGCGGTAGGAGTTGCTGCAATGATGCCTGATCCTGTAACGGCGTCTTCTTCTGTCGGTGCAAGCGCGCCCCAGACAGTGTCCGTTAAATTAAAGGTGAACGGGGAGTCGCAAAGCGTCCAATGCGACGCTCGGACGACGCTCCTCGACTTCATTCGCGATCATTTGCGTTTGACTGGAACTAAAAAAGGTTGCGATCACGGTCAGTGCGGTGCTTGTACCGTGGCAGTCAACGGAGATCGGATCAATTCCTGCCTGTCACTAGCAGCAATGCACGATGGCGACAGCATTGAAACAATCGAAGGCCTTGCGAAGCAGGGCAAACTGCATCCCATGCAAGCTGCTTTCATTACTCATGATGGCTTTCAGTGCGGATTTTGTACCTCTGGCCAGATCATGTCTGCTGTAGCGTTGCTGGACGAACATGCGAATGGCCAACCGAGCCATGTCACAGATGACATTGCCGACAAAGCCATTGAGCTAAGTGACGGCGAGATACGGGAACGGATGAGTGGCAATATATGCCGATGCTCGGCCTATCCGAATATCGTCGCTGCCATTCGCGACGTGGCAGCGCGCCGATGAAGCCATTTCAATACCTTCGGGCGGGCAATCTTGAAGACGCGACCCGGTCGGCTGTAAGCAGCGAAAATGCACGCTATATCGCAGGTGGTACGAACCTGCTTGATCTTATGAAACTGCAAGTCGAAACGCCAGAGTTGCTGATCGATATCGGCCGGTTGCCAATGGAAACGATCATGCCGCACAAAGACGGTATTCGCATCGGTGCACTGGTGAGCAACAGCGCAGTTGCGGCGCACAAGGACGTTAGGGAGTCCTACCCGGTACTGGCCAAGGCGTTGCTGTCGGGGGCGACGCAGCAATTACGCAATAAGGCGACGACGGGCGGAAATTTGTTGCAGCGGACCCGATGCTCATATTTTTACGACATCGCCATGCCCTGCAACAAGCGCCAGCCAGGGTCAGGTTGCTCCGCACTGGGCGGCTTCAACCGGATGCATGCAATCCTTGGTGCCAGCGACACATGCATTGCGGTCCATCCTTCGGATATGGCGGTGGCTCTAACCGTTCTGGACGCCTCAATCGAGACGATCAATGATGCTGGTGTGAACCGCACTATTGCGATCGCTGATTTCTACACTGATCCCGCTGCACAGCCCAATGCGGAATCAGTTTTGAAACCGGGAGAACTGATCACGGCAATTTCACTTCCGCCACCGCCCAAAGGCGAACAGCATTATCGCAAAGTGCGTGATCGTGCATCCTATGCGTTCGCAGTCGTTTCTGTCGCCATTGCCGGAAATCGCGCCGCGATGGGCGGCGTTGCACACAAACCATGGCGTGCTTTCCAAGCCGAAAAATACATTGCGGACGACCGGTCTGCCGCGGTTTCGGCCGATGCCGAGCTTGCAGAAGCAAAGGGGTACGGTCACAATGACTTCAAAATACCGCTGGCCCGGCGCCTGCTGACAGCTGCGCTCGATGGCAGTTTTCTGCCCAGGGATCGATCATGACGACCCGCAAGATGGAAGGCCGTTTCGGCGAGAATCGCCTCGACTATGGCGGCCAAGGGGTGCTTGGCAAGCCTATTGATCGACGTGATGGCGTTCGCAAGGTCACTGGCGGTGCCGACTACACCGCCGATTGGCGACCTGCAGAATTGTTGCATGGTTATCTTGTCTGCTCGCAGCGCGGAACTGGAAGAGTTACCGGTCTTCGGGTTGCCGATGCGCGCCGGGCGCCGGGTGTGCTGGCTATCTACCCCCGGGTGCCCGGACTGCCGGACGCGGCTTCGGACGGCGACATTCTTCATCCAGTGCCAGCGGCCGTAAAACACATAGGCGCTCCGCTTGCTCTGGTCGTCGCCGAAACGTTCGAGCAGGCCCGTGCTGCAGCTTTGCTGGTTGGAATAGATTATTCCGGGGAGACTCAGGGGCGATACAGTTTAATCCAAGAAAAATCAGTGGCGAGGGTGCCCGCTCCGTTCCTCTTCGGTCCCGATTATGTGCGCGGCAAAAAGACTACCGATGATGAATTCACGTCGATCGACGCGACCTATACCACACCGTCGCAGTCGCATGCCGCGATGGAGCCGCATGCAACTGTTGCTCAATGGGAGAATGATAGCGTTACGCTCCATGTCAGCTACCAGATGCTCAACCGCGGCCGGCAGTTGCTGGCTCGGGTGTTTGGCATTCCCGAAGAACGGATCCGGTTGATCAGTAAATTTGTCGGCGGCGGATTCGGCGGCAAGACTGGAATGTCGGTCGAAACTGTGTTCGCTGCGCAGGCAGCGCGTTTGCTCGGTCGGCCGGTAAAAGTCGTCATGACCCGTCGTCAGGTTTTCACTGCCACGTCGCGCCGTTCGGAAACGATCCAGAAAATTGTGCTTCGTGCCCGTCCGGGCAAGGGTCTGGAGCAAATACAACACCGCAGCGTGGTTGCGAATCTCCCCGGAGAAGTGTTCTGGGAGCCGCCTGGCGTGGGCACCATGAATATGTACGCCTCCGACTCGCTTGAGATTACGCACCGCATTGCCGATCTTGACCTCGTGCGCGCTGGAATGATGCGGGCACCGGGAGAGGGTGTCGGCATGCTCGCACTGGAGGTCGCGATGGATGAGTTGGCCGAGAAGGTCGGAAAGGATCCAGTCGCATTCCGGATCGAGTGCGAACCCGAAGTTGATCCGCTTGACGGAAAGCCGTTTTCGTCCAGATCTATGGTGCAGTGTTTGCAGGAGGGTGCCGACCGTTTCGGTTGGGCAAAGCGACATCGGTTGCCGGGTGCCCGCCGCGAGGGGGAGTGGCTAATCGGTATGGGCATGGCCGCCGCGATTCGCCTGAACATATTTGACCAGTCCAAGGCGCGGGTTTCGCTTTCGAAGGACGGGCGCGTAGAGGTTGAGACTGATCTCACCGATATTGGCACAGGTAGCTATACCGTTATGGGTCAGATCGCAGCGGAAATGCTGGGCGTTCCGATGGATCGGGTAACGGTAGCACTGGGTGACACCAATTTGCCGCTGTCGGCAGGGTCGGGAGGCTCTTGGGGTGCGAGCTCGACCGGCACGGCCGTATTCATTGCATGCGAGGAAATTGTAGGAATGATCGCTGCACAATTAAAAGTTTCTCCCAAGCATTTGAAGCTGAAGGACGGCAAGGCAATCGTTGCCAACAAATCTTTCGAAATGGTTTCGCTCTTACCGCAAGGCGGGCTGGAGGCAGTGGGAAATGCCGAGCCCGGCTCCAATTATCAGACCCACGTTCAGTCCGCTTTCGGTGCGCACTTTGTTGAGGCAGCTGTGAGCTCGCTGACCGGTGAGGTGCGCTTGCGGCGAATGCTGGGCGTGTTCGACGTGGGGAGAGTGATGAACATGAAACTGGCCCGCTCCCAGCTGATTGGCGGGATCATTTTTGGTATCGGCGGGGCGCTGGGCGAAGAACTGGTGGTCGATCAACGTCATGGTCATTTTGTCAATGGCGACCTTGGTGAATATCTTGTCCCGGTCAATGCCGATGTTCCCCCGATTGAGGTGCACTTCCTCGATACATTGGACGATTGGTCCAACCCGATCAAAAGCAAAGGTATTGGCGAGCTCGGAATTTCCGGTTCGGGGGGTGCGATAGCCAATGCCGTCTATAATGCTTGCGGTGCCCGGTGCCGCGATTTTCCACTTTCGCCTGACCGCATTTGGGCTGCCATACCATAGACATTGCGCGATGGTTGACGGAGTTGCCAGCTGCTGCCGAAACGCCGGAATAAGTATGTGTGACTTTGACATTGGTGCCGTTGCACGTTTTGCTCAATGGCATGTGGGATTATAGCAGTCGGGTTGTTCCACTGCTTCGGCCTAAAGATTTCAATAATGGCGAACGGCCAGTCGCATGGAGGGGATTATGATGAAGAATTTTACGGGGACGTCGATTGTTGCGATTGCGGTCGTTATTGCTACGGGTCAGGCCCAGGCTCAGACGCCAGCAAACCAAGAATATGGCGAGGCCGATGCAGAACTGGCGCAACCGCAATCAGGTCTCGATGAAATAGTCGTCACGGCCCGTCGGCGAGCTGAAAGTGCTCAAACAGTGCCAATCTCGATTACTGCATTTTCAGGGGAGGATTTAGCCAGTCAATCAGCTGTCAAGGTCAATGATGTTAGTCGCCTGACCCCAAACCTGTTCATCGGTCCTCCAGGCAGTGCCCCGGGCGGACTGGTCATCGGGATTCGTGGCCAGGTTCAGACCGATACTATCGCTACTCTCGATCCGTCGGTTGGAATTTACGTCGATGGTGTCTATTGGGCACGCGCACAAGGTGCCAACGCCGATTTACTGGATATTGAACGAGTTGAGGTTCTCAAGGGTCCGCAAGGAACTCTTTTTGGCCGTAACTCGACCGGTGGCGCGCTAAATATCACCACGGCCAATCCGGATACGACGAGTTTTTCAGGTGTCCTGCAGGGCCGGATCGGAAATTTCGGACAGCTTGATGCGATGGCGGTGCTTAACATTCCACTTGTCGAGGATGAATTAGCGGTACGGTTCGCGGCCAACAAGGTGAACAATGATGGCTTTTACCGGAACACCTTTCTCGACACCCGCCTGCGCGAGGATGACACTTATACCGTGCGTGGTAAGTTACTGGCAAACATTGGACCTAGCCTGAAAATGGTGGTCTCTTATGAGCATTTCGATCTTGGCCAGGCAGGAAATTTTACTCGCCTGATATCCTCGCTTCCGTTTCCATCGGCCCCTGAATTTCAAGCTCTGATTGAAACCGGCGGCAGCCTGACGTTCGGTCAATTCGCAAGTCCGGCAGATTTCTATGGGGCGCCTCTTAACGTCGATTCTATCGAGACCGCCAACACCGACACGGCATCTCTAACACTCGAATATGAGCTTGGTGGTGCTACAGCAAAATATATCGGATCCTACCGTTCGGTCGATTCTGACACCGGAACCTATGACTATGACGGAACACCAATTAACGTTCTCACGCCGCGTAATTTCAACAGTACTTCACAGTGGACGCACGAATTGCAATTGAATGGCGAAACCTTTGATGACCGCTTCAACTATACACTTGGCGGCTTCCTGTTCCGTGAGGACGGCCGCGACGGCGGGTTCACTCTGTCGCTGCCTGCAATTAATCCCAACAATCCGTCCGAAACCGATGGCACAATTAAAACCCGTAGCTGGGCGGTCTTTGGCCAGGGTACTTTCCGGTTTACCGATGCATTTTCGTTCACTGGCGGCCTGCGTTATTCCGAAGACCGGAAGGAACTCGATCTTCGTTCTCGGGCCAACGGGGTCTGCTCGCTTAGCGTCGGCACTCCTCCGGTCCGGATCGCGCCCACTGCCGAGTGTCTTGTTCATCAAGAGCGCAAGGACAGCTCCGTCAGCTATCTTGCCAGCCTCGAATACCGGGTCAGCGATGCAATTCTGACATATGCTAAAACAAGCAAGGGCTATCGCGCCGGCGGCTTCAACTTGCGAGGAACCACACCGGGAACTTATGGGCCCTTTGCGCCTGAAAACGTTACCGATTATGAAGTCGGTTTGAAATCTGAGTTCCTTGATCGCCGCGTACGGTTGAATGTAGCTGCCTTCTATTCCGACTATAGTGACATCCAGCGCGGCGTGCTTGTGCCGAACGGAGTCGGCGGCGTCGCGACATCGACTATCAATGCCGGTAAAGCTGAAATCAAGGGGCTTGAGGTCGAGTTGACCGCGCGCCCGCTGGAAGGGCTGGAACTTGGCGCGACCCTCGGCATTACGGACGCCAAGTACAAAGAGTTCCTTTCGTCCTGCCCTGTCCCGTTTCCGACGACGGCGGTTGTTCCCTGCGTGAATGGAACGCTTGATCGGTCTGGGGAGGAGTTCGAGCGCACCCCCAAATATACTTATAGTGTGACAGGGTCATACACCCACCCGGTACCGTTGGGCAGTGCGACAATTCGCGCCGATTACAGCTTCCGGAGTAGGACCGTTCAGGTTGGCTTGACCCAGACGATTACGCCGGCAGCTGTGCCGTTTATTTCGCAGGAAGGCTTTGGTCTTCTTAATGCGCGGCTTAGCTGGGACATCGAAAATCCCGACCTATCGCTTGCCGTTTATGGGCGCAACCTGACGAAGACAGAATATTACGCTTATCAGCTTGATCTCGCGAGTGCCGGTCTCGGTTACTATCAAGGCTCACCCGGAATTCCGCGCCAATATGGTTTGGAAGCCACCTTCCGCTTCTAGTGGCAACCAGCCCGGTACCGAACCGCACAACGCATCCGGAAATGATGGAAGAGCTGGCAATAGTGTTCGTTCATGGCGGAAGCCACGGTTCCTGGTGCTGGGATGACGTCATCGCCCAGATGAAGTGTATGGGGCGTAAAGGCCCGCTAATTGCGCTGGATGTGCCGGGGTGTGGCGCCAAGCGGGATCGACGAAGCGAACCTCTAACACTCGCTGCCATCGCCGCCGAATTGAACGCGGAAGTAAGTTCAAGAGTGACTGGTTCCGCACTTCTTGTCGGTCACTCAATGGCTGGCATTCTGCTGCCTTTCATGGTCGCCTTGGCACGGGCTCAATATTCGGAGGCTTGCTTCTTAGCGGCATGCATCCCGCGGGTCGGTGAAAGTGTTGCAGATACCTTGGGCACTGGCACGCAGGGAATGGATCCCGACAAAGTGGGTTGGCCGGTACCGCTATCCGACGACCCGATTGCCATGTATAAAGCTATGTTCGGTCCTGACATGACACAAAAACAACTCGACTGGGTCATCGAGCAAGCCAAACGGGATGATTGGCCACGTTCGGCGGCGACCGAACCGGTTGACCGTGCGGGCTTTCCCAGAAAAACGCGCACCAGCTATATCGCGACCCAGCGCGATCCTATTCTTCCGCTAGTGTGGCAGGGCCGGTTTGCCGAGCGGATCGGAGCGAAATTACTTTACTTGATTGATACACCTCACGAACCTTTTATAACGCACCCTACTGAATTGGCAGAATTAATTCACCAAATCTGCAGCCATGTAGGTGGCTTGGATGCGTTCAACGCGAAACTCGGAATCACAGCCTAAACGAATTAGTCTGATGCCTTGAATGTGGCAAAGAGTGGTCGGTCGGTTACCGAAACAGACTTATGGTATAGACGAGCGACGCTTGGAATGAGCCTGGCGGGCAATTGTGGCTTGCGCGCGCACATAGTTTCGTATTCCTTCCAGCGTTTGGTCGTCAAGCTCTTCGAAACGGGGCATACCCTGAGATTGCAGCGCGCCGCCACGAACGATTTGTTCGAATGTGCTGGCATCACTCGTACTAGATGATGCTCTCAGGTCGGGTGCGTTGCCAGCTGCGATCGCACCAATTCCGTGACAATGTGCGCAGCGTCTACCGTATGCAATTACGGCGCTAATATCTACTTTAGCCGGCGGGCGGGAACTTGGGTCATCCGGAATGTGGATAACCGTCGGAATATTTGGCGACAACACAGCCTTCCCATCGATCGCAAAGGTTAAGATGCGACGCGCCTGGGTTCGATAGTCGATCTTGGATTTCTTTATCAATGGACCCAACGCTCCCGAACCCGTTCCGAAACCCGCAATAACTGTCACATATTGAATGCCCTTCGAACGGAAAGTGATCGGCGGAGCAATTACCGGGGCTTGCGATGCAAATGACCAAAGCATCTTACCATTTTGCGCATCATAAGCCCGAAAACGGCCATCGATTTGCCCTTGGAACACGAGGTTTCCAGCTGTTGCCATGACACCACCGTTTGTAGGTCCATCTGTCGCGATTCGCCATACTTCTCGCTGTGCAACTGGATCCCATGCGATCAAGTCACTTTGACTAGCACCGGGATCGTCAGAAATGATACCAGCCGATACGCCACCGTCCTGCCCAAGGCCTGGATATCGCGTCCAGCGGGCCGGATTAATACCCTTATCACTGACGCGCGAACCTATGGATAGTGTCGGGATGTAGATCAGTCTGCTTTTGCGGCTGAATGCCATGGGTAGCCAGCTGTGAGCGCCGATGCTCCCTGGATAGAGGTCGAAGCTTGAGCCGCCGGGAAACCGCGCGCCGGGTGCTTCCTTTGGGCGCCCGGTCTTCAGGTCTATTCCGGTGGCCCAGCTTGTCTTGACGAACGGCCTGGCAGAAATCAGCTTGCCGTTCGCTCGGTCGATCACGTAGACGAAGCCGTTTTTAGGTGCCTGAATCAACACCTTGCGGCGCTTACCGTCAATGTCCAAGGTGGCGAGCGCCATGTCCATTGCAGCATTGTAGTCCCAAGTCTCGGCCGGATTGACCTGATAGTGCCATTTGTACGCGCCGGTTTTTGCATCAAGTGCGACGATCGACGCAAGAAACAGATTGTCCCCCTTGCCGGCGCTGCGGATGCGATGGTTCCACGGAGCGCCATTGCCGGTTCCGATATATACGGTTGCGAACTCAGGATCGTAGGTGATGGCGTTCCAGACCGTCCCGCCTCCGCCGAATTTCCACCATTCGCCTGACCAGCTTTTGGCAGCCATCTCCATCGCCGGACTTTCGAAGCCCTTGGCAGGTTCTCCCGGCACCGTGTAGAAACGCCACATCCGCTGGCCCGTCTTCTCGTCATAGCTGGTTACATAGCCGCGCACTGGCGCGACGTCTGCGCCGGCATTGCCAATGATAACTTGTCCATCAAGCACCCGGGGGGCGCCCGTGATATAGGCGCCTGGCGTTTCATCGAGAGTCTGCACGCTCCATCGCAGCCGGCCAGTTTTCGCTTCAATTGAAAGCAGGCGACCGTCGAGCGTAGCGACGAAAATTGATCCATCGGACCAGGCAATGCCGCGACTACCCCAGCCAGTTCTCAGCAACCGACCGGCAACTTCAGTGACTTTCGGATCGTAGCGCCACAATAGTTTTCCGGTCGTGGCATCAATGGCGCTGACGATACTGTATCCCGTCGCCACGAAAACTGTGCCGTCAATCGCCAGCGGCTGGGTCACTGGATTGCCCGGTTCAAGATCCAGCGACCAGGCGAGGCCGAGACGGCCAACATTCTTCTGGTCGATATCCTGCAAGGTGCTGTAATGCTGTTCACCATAGGCCCCGCCATAACCTGGCCAGTCGTCACTAAGGCATTGCTCTGCTTGCGCGCTAGATGCACAATCTGCTGGCTGCTGATTGCATCCCGACACAGCGAGGCAAAAAAACGACATCATATTGATATTGATTATAAGATTCCGTTTCATCAAATTTTACCTGGAAATTGTTGCTCCCGATCATCGGGATTGCCGATCATCGGGATTGCCGATCATCGGGATTGCCGATCATCGGGATTACCCATCATCGTGTCTGATCGCATGCTGCACCAATGCGATGTGGCTATGAGACCTTACTTAAGTCACCTAAACTCACCTGTTGAACAGTGCTATCACGCATGATCTATTGACTAGCAGCCAAAATGTGGGGGGCGGTTTATGGCTCGTCAGACATTCGGGATCGATTCCTCGTGACAGCAGTGTAGAGATTTAGGCGGCGGCCCCGGCACGGTTGTGAAAATCTCATCATAACTTGGGCCGGCGGTTGGGTAGTTAAACGAAGCAGGTTCCGACATTTCCAAGGGAATGTCAGTATTATTAACCAGAGGAGAGTTATTCATGAGCGTGACTGCGCTTTCCGTTCCAAACCATGTGCCGCCTGAGCTGATTTTCGACTTTGATTTCCTTAATGATGCGCGTTTGAAACCGGACATGCACGAAGGTATTGCAGAACTGGCCCGTGTAGCTCCACCGCTGTTCTACACACCGCGCAATGGAGGCCATTGGGTCGCGCAGGGCAGGACCGTGCTATTTGACATCGCCCGCGATGTTTCACTTTTTTCAAGCGCGGCTCAGACCGATGACTACAAGGCGCAGACAGAGCGAATCCCGATCGGTATGGATCCACCGGAACATACTGCTTACCGTGCGGTTTTAACACAGGCCTTCTCGCCGAAGCTGATGACCACGCTTGCACCTGACATTCGCACACTTGCGATCGAATTGATCGACGAGGTGGTGCCGCGCGGCTCTTGCGATTTCGTCGCAGCGGTGTCCGAGCCACTGCCGGTTCTCATTTTCATGCGGATGGCGGGATTGCCCGAAGAACGCTTTGCTGAATTTCGCGAATGGGTTGCGGCAGCTGTCGGAAGCTATGACCCAGCCGAGCGCCAGCAGGTGTTCAACAAGGTCACCGACATGACTGCGCCTTTGGTACGTCAGCGGATGGAGCAACCCGGAAGCGACCTTATCAGCCGGATTATTCAGGCCGACGTTGGCGGTCGCCGTCCGACGTTCGACGAAGTTCAGTCGTTCTATCTGATGTTGTTCATTGCCGGCCTTGATACCGTAGTCAACGCGATGTCTTTTGGTATCCGGCATCTGGCGATTGATCAGGACCTTCAGGCTAGCCTGCGCAAGGACCCATCGAAGATTCCTGCAGCCATGGAAGAAATTCTCCGTCGCTATTCAATTGCATTGCCGGGAAGGCAGGTGACGAGGGACGCAAACTGGAACGGAATTGAATTTTGTCGGGGCGACAAGGTGATGCTTTTTGTCCCCGGCGCAGGTCTAGACCCGGACGCCCATCTGGACCCGACCAGAGTCGACCTCAAGCGCGGTGAATCGCATATCGCGTTTGGTGCAGGTCCGCATCGCTGCGTTGGTGCCAATCTTGCGCGAATCGAGTTGCGCATACTCTATGAGGAATGGTTATCGCGCGTTCCGCAATTCGGCATCGATCCGGACAAGCCGTGGCGGTTTCACCCTGCGCTGGTGTTGTCAGTAGATGCACTCCCGCTTATCTGGCAGCCGGTAGGCAGCTGATGCAATTTTACACACGTATGCACGCCGTGCTAAACGAGGACCAATCATGAGTCTTGCTCTTACCAAACGTCAATTCGTCGGGGGTGTTTTTATTTCGTCCGACAGTGTCGAACCAATTATCAATCCGGCCACCGAGGCGGTGCTTGGCGAAGCGCCGCTTGGAACGCTCGAAGATGCGGAATCGGCGATCGAGGCAGCTCACCAGTCGTTTCGCAACGGCACCTGGCGGCGAATGAACGCTTCGGCGCGCGTTGCGGCAATGCAGCGGTTTTACGGTTATCTTGACCAGCGAAGCGGAGAGATTTGCGAGCTGATCGTCGCCGAAGCAGGCGCTACTATCGGATTGGCCCGCGCCGCGCAGTGGGGATTGCCAATGAAGCATTTTCGCTATCAGCTTGCAATCGCCCTTCACGATCAGACGACCATGTCGGCTCCCGAAATCACCCCGATGCCGAACGGACATTTGATGCTGGGAACGAGTGCTGTTCACCGTGATCCGGTTGGTGTGGTTTCGGCTATCACGCCCTATAATTACCCTTTCATGCTGAATCTGGCCAAGATCGTGCCTGCGCTGCTGATGGGCAACAGCGTTGTTCTCAAGCCTTCCCCTTACACGCCATTCGAGGCGCTACTTCTCGGTGAGGCAGCGATTGCGGCGGGCCTACCCGAGGGTGTGCTGAATATCATTACGGGCGGAATAGCGGTCGGCGAGAGGCTGACAACCGATCCGCGCATTGCGCTGGTGACATTTACCGGCTCCGACAATGTTGGTGCCGCGATCATGGCGCAGGCCGCTCCAACTTTGAAACGCGTGCTGCTTGAACTTGGCGGCAAGTCGGCGATGATTGTCCGCGCAGATGCCGATCTGGACGGAGCAGCGGGAGCCGGTCTTGGGGGGTTTACCTCGCATTGCGGGCAGGGATGCGCGCTGCTGACACGCCATATCGTCCATAACTCGGTGCGCAGGGAATATGTCGCAAAGCTCAAGGCGATGGCCGAGTGTGTTACGGTAGGCGATCCAAATGATCCGTCGACCATGATGGGGCCGTTGATCCGCGAGACCCAACGGGCACGGGTCGAACATTATGTCCAAACGGCGGTTGAAGCAGGCGCAAGGCTGGTTACTGGAGGACGGCGGCCACCCAATCTCAGCAAGGGATTCTTTTTCGAACCGACATTTTTCGACAATGTCGACAATGCGTCAGAATTGGCACAGGACGAAGTGTTTGGTCCGGTGGGCGCAGTGATAGGGTATGACAGCGACGAAGAAGCGATTGCCCTCGCGAATGATTCACGGTTCGGATTGAGCGGTGCAATCTTCTCGGCCGATTCAGGTTTGGCCTACGAGATGGCGGGCGAAATCCGCAGCGGCGGCGTGAGCATCAATGGCGGCGCCGGAACGATGCTGTCAGATGCTCCTTTTGGCGGAAATGGTCGTTCCGGCTATGGCCGCGAGAATGGAATGGAGGGACTTCTTGAATATACTAACAGCAAATCGGTGTCGTTTCACGCCGAATGATCTGCGGCGATGGCGTGCGTGAGTAAGCGCCATATCAAAACATGAGTTTGCTCGGACATCACGAATATTAGATTTTCCAGGCCAAGTGGACCAAATTTATGCGCACACTATTTTGACGGGTGGTCGCCATTCGCCCGTGCCGCCGCGACCAGTTTGCCGACATCAATCAGACCGGTGTTGACGCCGCCTGTGAATGCGCAATCCACCGGTAAGCAGGCACCGCTAATGAAACCGGCAGCTGCAGAATTGAGAAAGATTAGCGGCCAAGCCTGTTCTTCTGCGGTCGATTGGCGCCCGGATGGCAGAGCGAATAAATCGAGGATTCTTTTTCCCGTAAGACTCTCGAAATCCTTCATCATCGGAGTTGCGGTCGGACTCGGGAGCGTCGCGTTGATCCGGATGCCTCGCTGGATCAGATCAACCGAGCGCATCTGTGTCCACACGAGGAGCGCTTCTTTGGAAAAGCCATAGCCGTCGCCGACATCCGCGAGATGATCGGCGATCCACGCTAATGCGCCATCGGGTGTGTCTATTGCGATGAACTCTTTGAGTAACGCCAATCGCGCCTGGTAGTTCATCGCTGAATTTGACGCGACCGTGACGATCGCTCCGCCATCTCGAATCCGCGGAATCCATTGTTCTGTCCAATACCGGATGGCGACGAAGTTGACTCCAACCACATCGGTTGCCGGGAAGGTCTGTGGCAATCCAGCGCAATTGAACACAGCGTCAACCGCTCCGCCAATGGAAGCGACGGCCTGTTCAATAGCCGGTATATCCCTGAGGTCGAGCTGGGTGAACGTGGCCAGATCTACCGGGGATTTCTTGATATCGACACCGTGGACTTCGGCCCCCAGCCGGACGAGTTCGCGCGCGCAAGCTTCACCCATTCCGGAAAAGCATCCTGCAATAACGACACGTTTATCTTTGTATGACCAGACATCAGTCATAAATATTTCCTTTCACTGGACTGGACAGCGGTTTGATTCGCTGACCCAGATTGCACAAAGCATATCACGATTATGCACCTCGTTCGCTGAATCGACCCATGCGACAATGGAAGCAATTGGCGATGTGAACTCACTTATCCGCAAGCACCCAACGAGCTACCGGTTAAGCGGTGGAGTGCAGTTGGCGCTCGGTAGCGGTCTCGGGAAAAATGCGCAAACTTGAACCTCTCGACTCAATCTTCCTTGATATGGAGCGTCCAACCACGCCACCCATCATTGGGGGGCTGTTCATGCTCGACCCCTCGACTTCACTGGGCTCTTTCGTGCGCCACCGAGACATTCTCAAATATGTCGGCGACCGGCTCCACATTGTACCGAACTTGCGGCGGAAGCTGATTTTCAGCGCGCTCGGGATTGAAGCACCGCGACTGGTGGACGATCCGGACTTTGATCTCGAATACCATGTCCGCCATATTGGCCTGCCGCGACCGCGCGATCGCCGCCAGCTTACAATACTGGTTGCACGGCTCATGTCCCGGCCGATCGATCTCAATCGCCCTCTATGGGAGATGTATATCATCGAAGGACTTGAGGAGATTCCCGAATTTCCAAGTGATGCCTTTGCAGTTCTGATGAAGGTTCACCACGCAGCATTCGACGGCGCTGCGGCTGGCGCTGCGTTGTGGGCAATGACGCAGGATACGCCAGATGAGACTCCGTCTCCTCCGGTGGAACCTTGGCAGCCCGCGCCGATTCCAGGGGCAATTGCGCGGGCGACGAGCTTCGCGGCTGAAGGGATAAGTCAGCTAGTATCGAACCTGCGTTCAATCCCTTTGCTTGGCGGCAGCGCGATCAGCGCCGCGTTCTCGGTGGTGGAGGGCGGCGGCAAGATTCAGGCGGCCCCGAAAACACGATTTCAAGGCAAAATATCATCCCACCGCATGTTCGATTGGGTGGTGTTTACCCGCGCCGAGGCGAACGAAGTGAGAAATGGGCTTGGCAAGCCAAAGATGAACGACATGGTGTTGTGCATCATCGCGGGAGCCATCCGTCGTTACTTGATGGCCAAGGGCGAACTGCCCGATGAAACATTACAAGCAATCTGCCCGATCAATATCAGGGGCAATCGCGATCCCGCAGAAGGCGGAAATTTCGTTACGCTGATGCGCGCTGGCATCGGCACCCATATTGAAGACCCCATTGAGCGCCTCGCATATATCGCCGATCAGACAGTGCGGGGTAAAGCTCAGGCGGAGCAACTGGGCGGTGATTTCGCGGGAAATCTGTTGGCGCTTTATCCCTATGCCATACGTTCACGGACGGTGCGGGGTTTAAGCGCGCTCAATGCCTCAGGAAGCATTCGGGCGCAGCCAGCCAATCTAATCATCACCAACATTCCCAATCCGCCGGGGGGTCACTATCTGGCCGGAGCTAAGGTGCTCGAATATGCCGGTTTTGGTCCCGTTGTCGATGGTTTGGGGATGTTCCATACCGTCACCGGAATGGATTGGGAACTTTCCATGTCGGTTACCTCCTGCCGCACTGTCATGCCTGATATTGAACATTATATGGATTGCCTGACCGAGTCTTTTGGCGAACTCAGGAAATTGTCCGATGTTTCTCGTACTGCCGCTGCTCTTGGAAAAAGTCGCGCAAACGCGCTTGCGGCCGCCAAGCCTGCCAAAACCGCAAAGGATTGAATATGGACGCTGATGACCTGTTTTCGCTCGAAGGCCGAAATGCTATCGTCACCGGCGGCTCGCGGGGCATCGGCAGGATGATTGCCAGCGGCTTTATATCTGCCGGTGCAAGGGTTTACATAAGTTCACGCAATAGCGACGCGTGCGATTCGACGGCGGCCGAGCTTGGGCCGAACTGTATTTCGCTTCCACAGGACTTGAGCAGCCCTGATGGATGTCAGGCATTGGCGCGCGCTTTTGGCGAACGCGAGGATCATCTTGATATTCTGATCAACAATGCGGGCGCTGCCTGGATGGAGCCGTTTGCTTCATTTCCGGAGAAGGGATGGGACAAGATTATCGACGTAAATCTCAAATCACCATTCTTTCTCACACAGGCGCTTCATTCTTTGCTCCAAGTCGCAGCATCGCCGGGTCATCCGGCGAAGGTTATCAACATAGCTTCGATCGACGGGCTTCGATTGAACAGCTGGGAGACCTATAGCTACGCCTCGTCCAAGGCTGCCCTGATTCATCTCACCCGGAATCTTGCCGCGCGGCTTATCAAGGATGATATCGTGGTTTCGGCGATTGCGCCGGGGGCTTTCCCGTCGGAAATGAATCGGGCGGCGCGCGACCATGGTGACACTATCGCGACGAAGATCCCCGCAAAGCGGGTCGGGGACGCAAACGACATGGCCGGGGCAGCAATTTATCTTGCCAGCAAGGCTGGCAACTATGTCGTTGGCTCTACGCTCGTGGTCGACGGCGGGGTATATTTCGCAACCCTTGACGACAACACGGATGCCTAGTCACTGCAAATATCTGTTACCGATATGGCCCGCCCATGACCTAGTTGCACCAAAGGGTGAACCGCCGGAATGGCAGGCGTTTTGACATAAGCCATCGATTGTTTCGGTCTGTAGTCCGACTACAGCAAGCGCACCGAACGTGCTTTTAGCGCTGCCTTTTTCCTCGGAGTACGCCCATGTCTTCATTTCTTACTGTCGAGCGTCGCGGTCACATCGCAATCCTGCGCATGAATCGTCCGGAGGCACTTAACGCTATTGCCACCATCCAAGATTGCGACGACTTTGCCGACGCCTTATGGGAGGTGGAAAATGATCGTTCGTTCAGCGTCGCTATCCTCACCGGCGCGGGACGGGCCTTTTGCACCGGCGGCAATATCAAAGCCATCCAGCAGCGGGAGGGGATTGGACCACTTGATCAGCCAGATTCGACCCGCGCCAACTACCGCCGCGGCGTGCAGCGGGCAACCCGAGCACTGCTCGAAACTGAGGTGCCGATGATTGCGGCGATCAATGGCCATGCAATAGGCCTAGGACTCGATCTGGCATGTCTGTGCGACATCCGCATTGCGGCGCAGGGTGCCAAAATGGCCGCAAGCTTCATTAAAGTCGGCATTGTTCCGGGGGACGGCGGCGCATGGTCGCTCCAACAGGTCGTGGGCTATTCAAAAGCTGCCGAACTTTTTCTAACCGGCGAAACTTTCAGTGCTGATCATGCGCGCACAATCGGCCTAGTCGGTTACGTAGTTCCAGACGATCAATTGCTCGATACTGCGCTGGCCATGGCGGACAAGATCGCTGCCAATCCTGCGCGCGCACTGAGGCTGACAAAACGGCTGCTTCGCGAGGCTCAGCATTCGCGCGCATCGGATGTACTCGAGCTTTCTGCGGCCTTCCAGGCGATTGTTCACGAGACCAAGGATCATACCGAAGCAGTTACTGCCGTAATTGAAAAGCGCGCCCCTGTCTTTACAGGTGAATGATCGGCGTTCATGTTTGCAATCGGCCGTGATGGCGCGCAGGCGCAATGCGCATGAAGGCGGTAATCCGAATATAATCCAGCGATAATTTGCCACCTACCAAGGGCAAACAGTTCAGGAAGTTGACAAAAGGATGGATTCAATTACGCGCCGACTGACTAAACCCGGTTCGCCGCTGGCGCCGTTTCGCTATCCCGCCTTTCGTACAATCTGGCTGGCAATGGTTGTCTCGAGCCTAGGTACGATGATCCAGTCGGTCGGCGCCCAGTGGATGATGACCGACTTGACTCAAAGTCATTCGATGGTAGCGTTGGTGCAGGCATCCACTCTCCTGCCGATTATGGTACTCGGCGTGCCAGCAGGCGCAATAGCCGACAATTTTGACCGGCGGCGCGTGATGCTGGCATCGCAAGGATTCATGCTGGTGGCCTCCACATTGCTGGCGATACTTGCGTGGCATGGAGAAATCGGACCGGGATTACTCGTTTTGCTGACCTTGGCTGTCGGAGCTGGCACGGCTTTGAACGCGCCAGCTTGGCAAGCTTCGGTACGTGCGCAGGTCGGGCCTGTCGATCTCCCGCAGGCGATTTCGCTCAACACGATAGCCTTCAACCTTGCCCGCAGCGTCGGCCCCGCGCTCGGCGGCCTACTGATTTCGCTATGGAGCGTGTCGATTGCGTTCACGGTCAATGCAGCCAGCTATCTCGTAATGATCGTCGCGCTCGCAAGGTGGCATCCGCCACGCCGCGAACCAAGTAAACGGGGGCGCATTTTTGTCTCGATTGGACAGGGAATTTCTTTTTGCGCGAATTCGCCGCCGTTGCGCAGGGTGTTGCTGCGAGGGCTGGTATTTGGGCTTTTCGGGGGCGCGGGTCAGGCGCTTATGGCGGTAACCGCCCGGGATTTGCTTGGTGGTGACGAGATTGACTTTGGATTGATGCTTGGTGCTTTCGGGATTGGTTCGATTATGACCGCACTTTTCGTGAGTTCCGTGCGGAAGCGCTTGGGAAGCGAGATAGTGGTTTCGGCGGCGTCGTTCGCGCTCGGCGTTTCACTGATAATGCTGGCGGAGGCGCGCAGCCTGCCATTCGCTATTGTCGCTTGTTTTCTTGCAGGCGGTGGTTGGGTGGGGGCACTGAACAGCCTAAACGTTGCCATGCAACTGCGTTCTCCGGACGTCATTCTGGGTCGCTGCCTTTCGATTTATCAGGCGGTTACATTCGGTGCCGTGGCGCTGGGAGCTTATGGATGGGGATGGGTTTCGGACTGGCAGAGCTTGCCGTTCGCGCTTTATGCCGCAGCCGCTGGACTGTTTGCCAGTATGCTATTACGCTTTGTAGTCCCGATGCCAAGACGTGATGAAGGCAGGGTCGATCTCGACGCGGACGGTAAAGCTGGAGAGGTACCCATGCGATGAATGATACTCCGGCGCTGAACAGGGTAATCCGGATTGCGACGCGAACCGGGCTGGCCCGCGCCTCGCTTGAGGACGATTTTCACCATTTCCGCATAGAGGTTGTACATGACGGCTCACGGGTTACTGCCGTGAATTCACAAAGCCTGCGAAATCCATTCACCCTTTGCCCGGCAGCAGGCGCAAGATTGACCGAATTGATTGGTCAGTCGCTTACCGTGCGCATCAGAGACATCTTTGCAGCGACCGACGCGCGGCAGCAATGTACGCATCAACTCGACCTTGCAGCATTTGCGATTGCTGCGGCCGCGCGTGGCACTGGTATAAGGCGTTACGATGCGCGTGTCGCGGACGATGATAGTCAGCCTTGCCGTCTCGCCACTGTTTCGCGCGGAGGAGTTGAGGTGTTGGCATGGAATTTCGCCGACGGGAAAATAATTGCGCCGGAACCGTTCACGGGCGTCAGTCTGGGGCGAGGGTTTTCCAGTTGGGTCAGCGGTAACCTTGACGATGAAACCACCGAGGCGGCGCTGGTGCTGCGCCGATCAATCTTTATTTCCTCCGGGCGTGGTAAAATTGCCCTGCTGGATGCGATGGAGCATGCAGCGCCGCACGGCGGATGCTGGGTCGGCCAACCCGAGCGGGCCGCACAAGCATTGCGCGAGCGTGGTTCGACGTCGGATTTCACAGGACGTGCGCAATTGTTGACCAGCAAAGATGATGCCTGGATTTCTTTTGACGACCTGACGCAAAATTAAGGGAAACTCGCATTAGCCTTCTTGCCCCGATTTGCCCCTAGGAACAACAATGAGCAAAAATAGCGATGTCATCCTTCAGCAACACGACGGTGCAGTCTGCTGGATCAGTCTCAATCGGCCCGAGCGGCTCAATACCGTGACGCCTGAGCTTTACGAAGCCCTTTATGAAAAAGTTGCGGCAGCGGCAGATGATCCAGATGTTCGCTGTGTCGTGCTGACCGGCGCGGGAAAGGCATTCTGTGCCGGACGCGATCTCAAACAGCCTCCTATGCCAGCAGCGGCCAGTAGTGGCGCATGGCTTGAACAACGTCAGGACTATTTGCGCCGTCACGTTCGTATAGCACACGCATTGCACGAGATGCCTAAGCCGACAATCGCAATGATCAACGGTGCATGTGCCGGCGCCGGCCTCAGTTTTGCGGGCGCTTGCGATCTGCGTATCGCCTCGACCGATGCGCTCATGACTTCAGCATTTCTCAAGGCTGGGCTTTCTGGAGATATGGGCGGGACGTGGTTCTGGACGCGCATTCTCGGGGCCGGAAAGGCGCGTCGCCTTTACTTGCTAAGCGAGCGATTCAATGCGCAAGAGGCCGAAGCGTTCGGGCTGGTGGACAAGGTCGTTCCGGCCGAGCAGCTTCGGGCGAAGGTCGCTGAAATTGCGAATGATCTTGTCGCCGCATCAACGCAGACACTCCGATATGCCAAGGCAGCACTTAATGCGGCAGAGGACGGCCATCTTGAGGCAATCCTTGAGTTTGAAGCAATGGCGATGGCGTTTTCGGGCATCGATGCGGCTGCCCGCGCAGGTGAAATCAGGCAAGGATTTGATCCGGCTGGTTAGATAAGCCGCGGGTCATCTCGTCAATCAGGATCCAATAGAATTTAGGATGTCGATGATGCGCCGGCTTCGCTTCCGACAATGACCGCCGGTTCATGATCGGCCAGGCTACGTGCAGCCAAGTAGAACCCCAGTGCAGCAACGAGATTGAACGACATGCTCCATGCGATGGCCGGGCCGAGTTCGCCTGTGGCGTCGCTGATGATCCCGGCAAGCAGCGGACCACCTCCAACTCCAATTAGATTGCAGGAAAGATGGTAGAGGCTCATGGAGGTCCCTCGCAATCGTGGAGGGGCGCCGGACATGAGAATTCCAGGTGCCTGACCCATCCAGCTGCCCAGCAATATGCTGAGGAACATGACCAGGGCAATTGCCGCGCGGGTATCGCCCACCGTTACCATTGCCCAGGCAGTGGGCACCGAAAGCGCGAGCAAAAGCGAGGGCGCTCGCCACAATTCGCGCGGTTGGTCGCGGGCCAGAAACCGGGTCAGCGGTCCCGAAACGAGTGAACCAAATCCTTTGCCGAGGCCTGCCGCGATGGCCACAGTAAGTCCCGCCATAGCTAGCGAAAGATCGTGTTGGCGGATCAGGAATGATGCCATCCACGTCCAGACTGCCGCTTGCGATATGGACGCTGCGGTTCCAGTGAGGGTGATCCACATGAGCGTGCGATTGGTACCAAGCTCGCGTACCGCTTCGGTTAGCTTCGCGGGCTTGCCACTCGGATTTCCCGTGCGGTTTGGCTCCCGTACGGTGAACAGCAATAGCAATCCAAAAATTATTCCGGGAATCCCTGCAATAAGGAATACGGTACGCCAACCGTAATGCTCTGCGACGTAGCCACCAATCAGAAATATCAGGCCAGTCCCGATTGCAGCTGCAGTATAATAGATTCCCATCGCTGTCGGCAATTCGCGGCGTGAGAAGACGTCAGAAATAATCGAGACGCTCCCTGGTGTCCCGCCTGCCTCGGCGGCACCGACACCAATTCGCATCAGGAGCAGCGCCAAATAGGTCCCCGCGAGCGCGCTCAATCCTGTTAGCGTGCTCCAGACGATAACGCATCCAGCGACCAGTCGTACCCGATTGCGACGATCAGCGAGAATTCCCATCGGCAGAATCATGATCGATAGGGCACCCGAATGTGCCAGACCCGCAAGCACGCCCATGGCTGTATCCGACAGTCCAAACTCGTGCTTTATTGGTTCGATGATGACCGACATCACCGTCCGGTCGAGATAATGTATTGAAAAAATGGAAGTCAAAATGAACAAAACATACCAGCGACCGCTGCGGCTCGGTTCCGGTTCAACCATGTCATTGCTCATTTTGGGTTCCCTGCGGTTTAAGTGTGATCTGACTGGGCTAATTCGGAGGCGTCGTGGTACGGATCAGGGAGGCTCTCTGTTCCCGTAGGTCGCCAGCCAGAAAGTCGACCAAATGCGAACGTTTCACATATATATGGGCGTCCGCTTCGGCGGTGAATCCAAATGCACCATGCACCTGGATGTTCTGCGCAGCGTTTTTTAGTGCCGCGTCGACCGCGACGATTTTTGCAGCGTGCGTCTGGTAAACGGCATCGCGTTCGCCTTTAGCCACGATGATCGAAGCAAAAGCGACCTGACACGACGCGACCTCGGCGGCGATCGCCATGTCGGCGCATTTGTGTTTGATCGCCTGAAACGAGCCGATCGGCTTGCCGAACTGCTCTCGAACCTTGGCATAATCGACCGCCATTGCCAGCGCTGCCTCCGCCATACCGACGGCATATGCGGCCAGCAGCAAGGTAGCGCGGGTATGCATCAGTTCGCTTGCAGCCGGGCTCCAAAACAGCGGTGCGACCCGGCTCAATGTTCCACGCTGCAGGATGGTGTTGCTATCCATAGACATCCGTCCGTCGACCTCGGTGAAGGCGGTGCGTTCGACCAGTCCGACTCCTTCGGGAAGAATCACTACAACATGGCGCGCATCCGCCGCATCGAGCAAATGGAATGGCCCAGAAATTTTGGTGCCCGATGTCGTCGGCCCACGCGGAGAAGCGATGCCAACAGGCTCGCCGCCGAGTATAGTGGTGAGCAGACTGGAATCTTGTCCGGCCACCAGATGCGAACCCAATGTAATACCCAGAATCCCGAAAGACACCAGAGCCCGCCCGAACTCGCGGAAGACAAGCGCTTCCTCAATCGCGGTGAGACCAATTCCTCCATGCTCCTCGGCAATCCCTAACCCCAGAAATCCGAGCTCCGCCAATTGGGGCCACAGCGCAGAATCCGGATTGCCCACCTGCCCATGGCGGTCGGGACGGAGCCGTTCAACTGGTGCTGCATTAAGCAACTTGCCACGCAGCGTATCAATAATCTGCTGCTGTTCTTCGGTCGGGAGAAGGTCCATAGGTCTCTCTTTAACGTGGGAGGCCGAGCACGCGCTCGCCAATGATGTTGCGCTGAATTTCCGACGTTCCAGCCGCGATCGTATTGCTGTATGAGCGCAGATAAGGCCTGATCCAGGGATCCACGTCGGGTAATTCTATGGAATCTGGGCCGATCACGTCGACCGCAATCCGACGGATGCGTTGCTGAAGCTGACTTACGAAGGCACGGGTGATCGACGCCTCGGAGCCCAGCATTCCGCGAGCAACTCGTGAGGCCGTGGTATAGGTCATCGCCCTGACAGCTTGGGTTTCGGCTCGCAATTGCGCCAGGCGAGCACCAATTTCGTCATATTCAAGCACGTGCTTGCCAAACCTTTCGCGTGCGATCTCGATCAGCTTCTCAAGGATTGCGCCATAGCGGATCTGTTCCGACATGCTCGCGGTACCGCGTTCGAACCCCAGCGTCGACATCGCCACGTTCCAGCCGTCGTTGACTTCGCCGACGACATTGCTGAGCGGAATGCGGACGTCTGTGTAGAACACCTGGTTGAAGTGATGGTGCCCCGGCGCGGTCATGATCAGGATCGGTCGCAGCTCGATGCCGGGAGAACGCATGTCGCAGATAACCCATGAAATGCCCTTGTGCTTGGGAGCCGCAGGGTCGGTCCGCACGAGCAGTTCCTGCCAGTCGGCCAGGTGCGCGCCGCTGGTCCAGATTTTAGAGCCATTGACGACGAGATGATCGCCGTCAATCTCCGCGCGGCATCGCAATCCTCCGAGGTCAGATCCGTTGTTGGGTTCGGAGAAGCCTTGGCACCAAGCCACTTCGCCGCGCAGGATACGCGAGAGATGATAGTCTTTTTGCGCTTGAGTTCCGCGCGCCATGATCGTCGGCGCTGCGTGATTGCACCCGACGAAAAGCAGTTCCGAGCTGGGTCCGCCTGCGCGTGCATATTCTTCATACCAGATAAGCTGCTCAGTCAGACTGAGGCCGCGCCCGCCATACTCGACCGGCCACGAGACACCGGCCCAGCCGCCATCGAACTGGCAGCGCTGCCATGCAAGATCGAATTCGCGCATCGCTTGGTCCTCGGGAGGGCGCTGGTCGCGTGGGACGTTGTCATTGAGCCAGTCACGTGCTTCAGCGCGAAAGAGCTCATCTTCTGGCGTAAAATCCAGATTCATCTGTTTGTGTCCTTGCTATTTGAACCGCCAACAATGTCGTGGGCCATTGCAATAAGTACAGCTAGCCAGCCAAATCCGGACTGTCCAGCATGTGGCTTATGCTGTTTTACCGTCCTCCTCGCGCGCGCTCACCTGAGCGCTGACAATTTCGGAAAAGGCCTTGCGACCGAACAGCATCGCAAAAACGGCAATCGCGCCTGCTACCGTGGTTGTCAGCGCGATCGAGTGCCCCAGATACTGTTTGTCGCCAAAAACAAAGTCGGTAACCGCGCCGACGATCAGCGGGGCAAGACCGATGCCAGCCAATCCGACCAGCATAATCTGGATCGCGGTTGTCCGACCGCGCAAATCATCAGGAATGGCGAGTTGAAGTGCAGCAATAAATGAACCCCAGCTGCTGATAAACACATAAGTCAGCATATACAGTATAATCGCCTGGGTTGCATCGGCGAAGACAAACGTGACAATCGACAACGGAATACCGACTGCGGTGGCAAAAATAAACACGCGGAAGATTGCGTCCTCGTAGCCCCGTTGATGGAAGTAGCTTGCGAGCGCGCCCCATAGGATGTTGCCGATTCCGCCTGCAGCTACACCCGCTCCTACGGAAAGACCGATCATTGTGTGGGACAGATCGAAGGCACGGCCAAAATAGGCTGGCGACCATGCTATAAGCGTGTAGGAAACGATCCCGAGCATCGCAATTGTAAGATAATAGCAGGAAAAGAAACGTTTGTGCTCGCGGAGATAGCCAAAAAGCGATGAACGGGCGTGGCCTGCCCGGGTTTTGCCGGGACGCATGCTACGTCCGCGGATTCCGAAGACCAAGAATGCTACCGCGATACCGGGTAGCCCGGTCAGGATGAATGCCGCCTGCCATGGTTTGGTCTGCCCGATGATCGGGAAATCAAATCCGCCCCCGGCGACAAGTGCTCCGATCGCCGCGCCGCCAAGAGTAAGCGCAAGCAGTCCGCCGATATTCGCTCCCGCATGGTAAATCCCAGACGCGAGCGACAAGCGATGACGCGGGAAAACCGTCGCAAGGATTGCGATTGCCGCCGGGGGCAGCGCGGCCTCGCCCAGCCCGACGAGAGCGCGCGATGCGAACAAGCCTTCGAAGCTGTTGGTCAGTCCGCCGGCCGCAGCTGCGAGTGACCACAGGATCACGCCAAAGAAGATAATCCAGCGCGCGGAATAGCGATCAACCGCCCAACCGGTGGCAAGCACTCCGACCGAATAAGTGAGCGAGAATGCAATGCCTGAAAGCACACCCATTCGCACGTCGGAAAGCCCCAGATCCTCTGCTATTAGGTCAAGCAGCAGCGCCAGCATCTGCTTGTCGAGATAGGAAAGCAGATAGAGCACCATCAGCAGTCCGAGCGCAATCCACGCGGCAACGGGGGGTGGCTCCAGCTTGGTTCGTGGTGCTGCGTTTGACATGCTTCGTACTCCCTCCTTATCCCATCCGGGACGGCGATATTCTCACCGGCATAGCGGAGTGCATATTGGTCGGCCAGCCCATTGGCGAACCTAGAAACTGAACCCGCAAGGGGACTTGCGGCGATTAGCGGGACGCTTTGACATGAATGGACCGATTACAGCGCAAGTCAGAAGTCCGTGCCCCCGTCGATATTGACAATTGCTCCGGTCATGTAGGCAGCGCGTTCCGAAAGCAGAAACGCCATCAGTTCACCGGCTTCGCTTGCCTCGCCCGGTCGTTCGAGCGCCACCGGCATCCCGAACACTTCCTTCATGACATAAGCTGCAGCGTATGGCTGGGAGATTGACTGCGCCGCCATAGCCTCCTTGATGCGCTCGTTGACTCGCACTGTCGCAAAGGCACCAGGACATACGCAGTTGGCGCGAATGCCGTCCGGACCGTATGTCTTGGCCAAATTCTTGGTGAAATTGATTATAGCCGCTTTCAATGATGCATAAGGAAAAAGGAACCCTTTGGCCGCGCGGGCCGAATAGGCGCCTGTCGTTACGATCTGCCCGCCACCGGCCTCAAGCATGGTCGGCAGCACCGCCCGTACCGCGCGAACAGTCCCCATCAGAACATCCTGAAAATTATGTTCCCAATCGGCGTCCGTGGTAGTCAGAGCGGTTCCATTATGGAATGTAAGCCCGCTGGTGACCAGTAGGCCACGAGGTGGTCCGAACCGATTGATTGAACGGGAGACTGCTTCTTCGATCTGATTGGGTTTCATTGCGTCGGCGACGATTCCGATGGCGTCGGCGCCAAACTCGTCGCTGATTTGGTGCGCGGCACCCTCAACCTGCGCTGCGGTGCGGCTGATCAGGGTCAGTCGTGCACCTTCGGCTGCTAGCACCCGAGCCGCTTCGTAACCCATGCCTCGTGAACCGCCGAGAAGCACATATGATTTGCCTTTAAACCCTAGGTCCATGCAAGCACCCATCATTGTTTCTAACGTCTGAAGTTGAGGCACTTGGTCCCGAAAACCCATTAGGGCTATTGTGTATTTGTCCTACCAGACATGCATCGACGCATTACCGGTGCGTCACGGCAAAAGGCTATACGCGCACTTTGATGACGTCACTACCGCTGCGGAAAGGATTGTGCACATGCTCAATGGCCACAAGATATTGCTGACCGGTCTCACGGGGCAGGTCGGGGGAACATTCGCCGACCAGCTGGCTCCGCGGAATGACGTTTATGGTCTGGCGCGATTCTCGCGGCCCGGCTCTCGCGAACATGCCGAGGCGCGGGGAATCAAGACCATAGTCGGTGATTTCGCGACCAATGAGCTCGATGGGGTTCCCGGTGATATCGACTATGTGATCCACCTTGCCGCCAACACAAAACCCGGCACAGCTGAAGTGGCGATGACCCAGAACGCTGAGGGGACAGGTTTTTTGATGCACAAATGCCGCGACGCCAAGGCATTTATATTTGTTTCTAACAATTCACTCTATGCCGAAAATTCCGACCCCATGCACAAATATGCTGAAACCGATCATGTCGGCGGCAATTCACCCCACTCGCCCAATTATGGACCCAGCAAGCTTGCCGGAGAAGGAGTCGTCAGGTTTCTGTGCCGACTTTACAATTTGCCTTCGCTAATAGCTCGGCTTAATGTTTCCTACGGGAGCGTCTACGACGATGGCGGCCTGCCCGGAAACCTGCTTGAGGCGCTGCTCAACGACCGACCGATCAAGCTTGCTAAGAGCCGGACGACGACGATGTCGCCGATCAATGAAGCCGATATGGTGCGACATCTCGAGCCGATGATACGTGCCTGTTCTGTGCCGGCGACAATTGTCAACTGGGGTGGAGACGAGGCAGTTTCGATCGAGGAGATGACACGATATATGGCCGAACTCATCGGCGTGAAGCCAAAATTCGACTTTACCGATGATGGTGTTGTACCGAACCGCATTACAGACACCACCGTCGGCAAGGCGATAGGGCTGAAGTGGCAGGTCAAATGGCGTGATGGGGTGCGTAATATGGTTGCCGCGCGTCACCCCGAACTGAAACTGGAGACAAATTGACGATGGTTTTGCACACAGCTGAAACGGACGCCAGCCATGCGGTTCTGGTCGAGCGCCGCGATCATGTAATGATTTTGACAATGAACCGGCCCGAAGCTCGGAATGCGTGTAACCAGGCCCTGTGGCTTGCTGGCGGCCGTGCACTTGAAGACGCCGAGAATGACCCGGAGATACGCGTCGTTATTGTGACAGGGGCAGGGGATCAGTCATTCAGCGCCGGGGCCGATCTGAAAGCCATCGCTCGCGGCGAGGCAATCGTACCCAACGATCCGGTCGAGGCTGGCTGGGGATTTGCCGGAATCGCCAGTCACGCGATCTCCAAGCCGATAATCGCTGCGGTCAACGGAACGGCGCTTGGCGGCGGAACCGAACTGGCGCTGGCGTGTGACCTGATTGTCGCGACAGAAGAAGCGGATTTCGGCTTGCCCGAAGTTAAGCGTGGACTGATTGCGGGGGCTGGCGGCGTGTTCCGTTTGCCACGCCAAATCCCGATCAAGTTGGCGATGGAAATCATCCTTACCGGAGAGCCGATTTCTGCCGCGCAAGCACATGCACTCGGTCTCGTCAACCATGTCGTTCCGCGCACCGAGCTGATGGAAACGGCCCTGACGTTAGCCGAACGTATCGCGGTCAATGCGCCGCTTTCGGTCCAGGCCTCCAAACGTATCGCGCTTGGAATCGAAAATGGGAATATCGCAGCCGAAGAGGAGCACTGGCAGCGCTCTCGCCGTGAAAGCCAAGGCGTGCGTCAGTCAGAAGATGCCCGCGAAGGCCCGAAGGCTTTTGCCGAGAAGCGCGCGCCGGTCTGGACGGCGCGCTAGACCCGATCGAACTTTATAAAGGATTGTTTTCATGCCTGAAGCTTACATCATCGATGCCGTTCGGACTCCTCGAGGGATCGGCAAGCCTGGAAAGGGCGCGCTCGCCCACCTGCACCCCCAGCATCTTGCGGCTACCGTGCTCGCGGCGATCAGGGACCGCAATGAACTCGAAACCGCTACGGTCGACGATATTGTCTGGTCTACTTCCAATCAGGAGGGCAATCAAGGCGGCGACCTTGGTCGTATGGCAGCGCTTTCGGCTGGGTATGATGTAAAGGCGAGCGGGACGACCCTTTCGCGCTTCTGCGGTGGAGGAATCACATCCGTTAGTTTCGCGGCTGCTTCGGTGATGAGTGGTATGGAAGATTGCATCATCGCAGGCGGAACCGAAATGATGAGCTATGTCGCTGCGAGCACTGCGGCTAAAACAAATGCCGGAATTCCATCGATGGGAATGGGATCTGGCCACGACGCTCTGGACGTGCTTCATCCGCAATCGAATCAGGGTGTATGCGGCGATGCAATCGCCGCGATAGAGGGTATTCCGCGAGAGGCGCTGGATGCCCTCGCGCTCGTCAGTCAGCAACGCGCCGATCGTGCGATCAAGGAAAATCGTTTTGCAAGGTCAGTGGTGCCTGTATTAAACCCTGACGGAACCGTGGCGCTCGACCGTGAAGAGTTTCCGCGTCCGGAAACCACTGCCGAAGGGCTGGCAGCCCTTAAACCCAGCTTTGAAGCGCTCGCGGATTTCGATCAGGGAAATGGACGGACGTTTCGTTCACAAATCCTTCGCCGCTATCCTGACCTCGAATTTCGGGGTGTTCACCATGCTGGCAATTCGTCTGGAGTCGTCGATGGCGCGGCGGCTGTGCTGGTTACTTCAGCGCGATATGCAGATGAACACGGATTGATACCTCGTGGGCGGATTGTTGCCTATGCCAATGTTGGAGACGATCCCACTCTGATGCTCAATGCTCCCGTGCCTGCAGCAATAAAAGTGCTAGCAAAAGCCGGGCTTGGCAAGGAAGATATTGATGTCTGGGAAATCAACGAAGCGTTCGCAGTCGTCACTGAAAAATTCATTCGTGATCTCGAACTCGACCGTGGAAAGGTCAATCCCAATGGTGGTTCGATGGCGCTAGGCCACCCGATCGGCGCAACTGGATCGATTCTGATTGGCACGGCGCTAGATGAGCTCGAGCGCACTGGCGGTAGATATGGACTTGTCACGATGTGCGCCGCTGGCGGCATGGCCCCGGCGATCATAATTGAGCGCATTGATGCAAGCTAATGTGAAAGAAAAGGGAGCAATAAGCATATGGATATGAATTTGGCAGGCGCGGCAGTAGTAACCGGGGGCGCATCAGGTTTGGGTCGAGCAAGCGCATTTGCATTGGCTGAAGCGGGATTGAAGGTCGCCATATTTGATCTCAATGTCGAAGCAGGCGAACAAGTCGCTCGAAAAATCGGCGGCGTCTTTTGTGCGGTCGATGTCACCGACGAGGCGAGTGTGATTGCTGGCCTCGCGAAGGCTCGTGAAGCGCAAGGCCAGGAACGGGTGCTTGTTCATTGTGCACAGGTAGCGCGGAGAGGAAAAACCGTCGGGCGCAACAGGGACACAGGCGAATTCACGCGAATGTCGACAGAAGATTACGAATTCGCTGCCCGAGGTATTCTTGTGGCCAGTTATCGCATTGCTTCGTTGTCGGCTCTGGGAATGGCCAGGCTCGAACCACTAGAAGATGGCGAGCGCGGCGTTATTACATTAACGTCAAGCGCGGCGGCTCAGGATGCACAAGTCGGTCAGGTCGCTTACGGTTCTTTGAAAGCTGGGGTTAACGGTTTAGTGCTGCCAATGGCGCGCGACCTGATGGATTTGGGTATTCGGGTCAACTCGGTAATGCCAGGTATATTCGCAACGCCACCGATGCTTAGTGTTCCGGCCAAGGTGCTTGATGTTCTCGCCGCCTCAGTACCCTTCCCCAAGCGCTTGGGCAAACCTGAAGAGTTCGCAAGTCTGGTCCTTGAACTGACCCGTAACAGCTATTTCAATGGTCAGAATATTCGGCTTGATGGCGCAATTCGGATGCCACCTAAATAAGGGCTTTGGGAACAATTGACGTCTCTTAAAAATTTTGACCCGTCTTTCACAGTGATCTTGACGTCTTTTTGTGGATGCCAGGATTTCGTCCTTGCGCCAGTCCGATCAACTCCAACCGACCTGTATAGTGTTGCAGCGGTGAAGGGATAGGTAGATTGGATCGCTGATGCTCATTGGAGGGTGTTGCCAAGCGTTAAAACCGTATCGCACTCCGCAATATCTCTAGACGGCCACCAGCCTCCAGCAATTTAATGGTCCGGTCTCGCCAGGCAGAGCGGCGCGTTTTCCCTGCTTCGTCGCGAAGCGGTTGCGCGCTTATTTCAATCGTACGCGGGTGTTTGTTTAGCGCGAGACGGGCTGCCAGAAAAGTCACTAGATCGTCTGGAATGGGTGGATCCATCCCCGGCACGAGTTCAAGAATGGCGTGAGGCGTTTGACCGAGATCGTCGTGTGGAAGGCCCACTACAACAGCCGTGGTGATCGCCGGATATGCCTCCAGCGCGGCTTCGATTTCTGCCGGCCACACATTGACCCCTCCACTGATGATCATGTCTGAACGGCGATCTGCCAGGTAGAGAAATCCGTCGGCGTCAAGCGATCCCATGTCTCCATAGGTTTCCCAACCGTCTATTGCCGCCGACTTGGATCCGACATATCGGTAGTTACTGGTTCGGTTGGGGGGTGACCGGAAATAAATTGCGCCGATCTCATTCGGTGGCAAAGGTTGTAGCGCATCATCTAGAATACAAATCGATTCAGGTACTTGCGGTTGGCCAACCGAACCGGGATGGTTGAGCCATTCTCGACCAGTGATCGTGCATGCGCCGACCGATTCAGTGCCCGCGTAAACTTCAAGTATACGATCGGGACCCAGCCAGTCGATCCAGTTGCGCTTGAGCCATGATGGGCATGGCGCAGCCATATGAACGACCGCCTCCAGAGAGGAAAGATCAAAGCTCGCGCGGACGGCTTCGGGCAAAGCCCAAATACGACTCATCATGGTTGGAACGAGATAGAGCCAGCGTACGCGATGTAATTCTACCAGTCGCAACGTTTCTGCTGGGTCAAAACGTTCCATTTCGATGATATGTCCGCCCCAAGCTATTACCCAATGACTGAAGCTAAACGGTGCATTGTGATGCACAGGGGCAGGGCTTAGCACCGTATCCCCGACTTCAATGCCCAACGACGTAACCTCAGGGTCAACCAAAGCCGGGCGCGTATCGACGATAAGCTTGGGCCGACCCGTGCTGCCGCCGCTGGTCATGACCTTCCAACTTTGTGCAGCGATTGCCGGGGCTTTGTGCATCGGAAGCATTTTCTCTTTTTCTGCGTCAACTGTGATGACAGGCCGGCCGGCGATCATTCCCGCCGATGATCCGATCACTAGCCGTGGTGCGGCAAGATTGACAAGAACGTCAAACTCTGCGGCGGGGAGCTTCGGAGAAAGAGGCGCTGGCGTAGCCCCCAGCATCCAGATTGCGAAACAGGTGATGTGAACCTCAGGCCCAGTCGGCAAAGTAACCGTCACGAAATCGCCGGCAACAACTCCCTCGCGAATTAGGCGGGTTGCACGGCGTTCGACCGCTTCAGCGAAGGCAAGTCGCGTCCAGAGGGTGTCGCCGAACGAAAGCACTGTTCGATCGGGTTCAGCCTCGGCAAGACGGCGCGGAAGGTCTCCGAGCGGGACGAGATTAGTCGCTGGACGATTAGAAAAGAGCGTGCGCGGCACAGTCACTGGGAATTTTCGCAGTCGATTATGGTCCGGAAGCTGGCCGAACGCACCTTTGGAGCCAGCGGGCGCAAACAATTGTTGCTAGTGCTCCACCACGCGAACGCTGTTAGAATAGCAATTAGCGCGATGATCATGAAAGTCGCTGGCGTTGTAGCCTCGACATAACATTTATAGATTAATAGGGTCTGCATACATGCCTCTGACTGGATCTTGGTCAGGGCTCTCTCCTAACCAACGCTTCATCTTTGTGTACCGCAACGGGTGAAATTGCGACCAATGCGTATTGCCGACTTTCGCGTTGACCATTTGCATGAATATACCATGTAATACCAAGCTGCGCTGAGGCTGACTCACTTTCGGGATTCCCAAACCGGTGAAAGTATGAATCTATGGCGTCCTTCATTTGGAGGACGTGACATCGGAACAGCGATTAGCTTGCGGGATGATTTTGACGGCACTGCCTTGAGGCAACTGGCGCGGAAGTCGAAAAGCGCGAACCAG
>NZ_JBALTN010000014.1:0-63706 GCF_036964565.1 Parasphingorhabdus sp.
GTATCCGCTTCATTCGTCCGTCCTTTCTTGGACCGGACTCTAATCACTTCTGGAGGAGTTTTAAGGGGTCACGTCACCTAACCTAATGCTGGACAGTTGAAAATATCAAATTTTGAATTGTGACTAAACCCGGAATGCTTTTGGATATTCGAAAAGTTCTATTTCCCACCCTAATCAGCGCCTTGCTTGTCTAATTCACTTAGCATCAAAAAGAATTTTCTATATGGAAAGAAAATTCCAGCTAGGAGGGTCGTAAGAAATCCTATAATTATCGCGCTATGCAATGCGCCAACGTTCATAAACCGAATAGGGACATTTACGATCCACAATGAACACAACAGTGGTACAATCATTAACATGTATCTTGGCGTAAACCAAGAAACAATATTATCAATAGAGAACAACATCTTTGTCACAGTTGCTATTAGATATACTGATGAAATTATTACGCCGGTCATTGCCCCTAACAATGAGAGAGTCAACCCTCCGAAAAACCCGCCAAGCGTGCCAAAGCCGATCATGCCTAGCAACATAATCAACTGGAATTTCAACAGAATACCTACCTGCCGTCGGCCAAACAATAAAAAATAGGCTGGCGAAACCAATAAATTGGTTAGCCAGCCAATTGCAAAAATGGACGTAAATTGCTGAGCACTACCATTATATAAGTCTAACACTAAAATTCCAACTAGCGGCGAAATACCTACCGCGATAGTCAGGCAAGCAACTGATAGACAGAAAATTACATCCATACTAACCCTAAAATATCGTGCCTGTTCATTTTGCCTAAAATTTGTCTGACTGGCAAAACTGGGAATTAGATTTTGCCCAATTGATCCCACGATATTGCGCGCAACTTGTATAAGGCGTGATGCAAAATCGATGATTGACACAAAGGCCAGTCCACCAAAATAGTTTGCAAGCAGACGTAATATAGGCTCCGTTACCATCTGAAGGACGCCTATTCCTGTTGCGCTGGCGCCAAATAAAGCAAGTTGTTTGAATTTTTTTGAATCCCAAAATTGCAAATTATTTGTTGGAGCGAGAGAATTATGGAAAATAAAAATTGCGAAAACGAGCATAAAAAGTGCTTGAATAATTTGCGCAACAATTAATCCGACAATTCCATACTCAGGTGTCAATACTATTGTGAGTATAAGAAATGTAAGACTACCCAAAATGGTTTGTACCGCTTTGTAACCTGGGGCCATGAAGCCTAGAAAGCCTAGCTGATAAACCGCTGACATTGATGTCAGCCAGAACGCTATAGCCATAAGTGGCAATATAAATCGTACAGTCGTATGATATTGCTCATCCACGAGCATGGGCGTTACAAAGTATAGAGATGGTAAAGCAACGCATACGACAATAAAATATCCGGCCGCTCCTGTAATTGCTGCCGTGGTGACATAACTTACGGCTTCTCTGTCATTTTCTTTAATTCTAGCTTCAGCTACATAACTACTTAATCCGCGGGACCAAATATCAGCTGCACGAGAAATTCCTAATATCGAACTCAACAATAGCCATAAACCAACTGTTTCCAAACTTGTTATACGAACCACAACTGCAAAATTCAAAAACGCCAGAAATGAGATAATTATCATTTCAAGAACTACGATCGAAGTCCGAGAGAAGAGGCTATATTGCAGACCTTTCCAGAGATTCATTCAGCAATACCTAGGTTGGGACGGGTGTTATGTGAAAACATTGTACGAGAACGCAAAAAACTTACTGAGAAATAGCCTCAAGCACACGGTCTGCTACCGCGCTCCAAGAGAAGCTTTCTGTTGCAAGCTTCTGAGCTTCGACGGCAATTTGGTTTAGCTCATTCTGATTTCGATGATATGTTGCAAGGACAGCATCCGCAAGAAGTTGGGGATCTGGTTGATCAATAAGAACCGCCAGACGGCCATTGTCGGAAAGTTCAGGAAGCGCGGCTTGGTTTAACGATACTACTATGGCCTTTGCTTTCATCGCTTCCAGATAGACTTGCCCCCATGGGTCGCCAAGCATCGGCTGAACCAGCATGGCGGCGCCATAGAAAAGCCGGGTCAATTCTTCACGCGACACAAAGCCGTGACCGGTTATCCCGGTGATATTCTTTGCCCGGGACAGACCATCTTCATTGCCGACGATGATGAGCCGTGTCTGCGGTCGTTCTTCTCGGATTAGCGGCCAAGCGTTCAAAAGGAGAGCGCCGCCCTTGATGTCAAATTGATGCTTTGCAACGAAAAGAAGGTGGCCATCCTGGTAGCTTTTCTCTTCGTGGAACGGTGATAGTTCGCCCGATCCACATCCCACCGCGACAACCCGGTCCGGAGCGATTCCGTAATGAGAGATAATATCATTCCGCAGATAATGAGAGAATGTCAGGACTTTATGTGCCCCCTGAAACGCGGTTCGATCCAGATCATCGAGCATTGCTACGGTGCTCGGGCTAAATCCAGGCGATAAGCGTCCTTCATGATGCAAATGCCAGCTGTCGTCGATCCATAGAGAATATGGGATGTCGGTCGTGACCGGAGCATCCAGAGAGGTGCAGCACAATATATGCTCGGCCTGCGCCGCGCGCGCGCGCTCTGTAACATGCCTCGCCATTTTCGCGCGCGCCGCCGGGAAGCGTGAAAAATGACCTAGACTGTGCCTGTTCAGAATACTAGTCGCAGCAATTGCCATCTTGTCAAATTTGGATACCACCGCGCTGTTCACAAACACCATCTCCGCGCCTTGAGCTTGCAAGGCGCGGGACAGATTCGCGGGTGCAGAAGACCATGTCTTCGGATCCGAGGGCTCCCCCATAGATGATGTTATCGCTATGCGCATTTCAATTCCTGTAAAGCAATTTCAGGCGCTGCTAACGCCTGTGGAAACTCTTTCTGTAAGATCGGACTCTTTTTCTGTGGCGCGTATGTGCGACAGGGGGCTGGACTGATTGGTTTCTTATCAACTGAACAGCATAGGTTAGGATCATGATCCGTAATGCCATGTCCATCCGGTGCGGGCCAGGCGAAAACAGCACATCCCATATCGTCGTGCTGCCGATAAAGATGATCAGCGGCGTTAGGGTGTTTCGCCAAGTGATGGACGACAAAATTGCATAAAACGCGAGAACCAGGACAGCAAGCCATGATAGAATTGCAAAAAAGCCTGCATCCACCCATGCCCCAAATAGATGGCTATGTGAAGGCAATCCGGCATCCCATTCCTGATAGAAACTATCTTTGTAGATTGCGGTGTAATTGCCGTAGGAAAGGTAATTCGAGTTCAACACATCTATGTAGTAGCCCCAAATTTCATTATCATATGCTTTCGACCCAAAGCCAATAATCGGTCTCTTTGCTATTGCCTTCAAAGCCGCGGCGGTTTCAGGACGAGACGTAGCTGCGAGGCCGTATGGGCTGGAAACCTGCGCTTGCATTCGCTGCTGCACTTCATCGGGAAACAGACTTTTTTCGGTAGCTGACAATAGCGCCTGATAACCCAGGACTATTCCGAAGATGAGAATTACAGAAACAGTCGCAATCTTACGCCATTGGAGTGTTGCAGGCCTGTCCGCTCCAGAAAAAATTGTCCAAAACGTGACGGCACTTGCGAATAGAGCAAAAATCGCAATTGAGCGGCTGCCAAGTATGATGTGAACTAGAGACATTCCCAGCAACAACAAGCCGGATACAATGTTCAATCTGGGTTGCAGCGTGATTACAAGGCAAACTGCCATTGTCGCGGCCCAACCAAGCCCGAGACGCCAAGGACTGTCGGGGTAATTTGGCGCTGCGTCGGTTCCTACGAAATAGATAAAAACCCAAGACAGGGCGTAACCAAACAACATCCACCGCATGCGCCCAAAGTCGTTATTCGCTAATCGTTTCACGGTGACAAGAACAATAACAAAAAGAACAAAAGTGCCGACCCGGCCTATGGTGGAACCTAAGGGGACATTATTATACAAATCTGAAATAATCTGAGAAATTGCAGTTAAAAGGAACAAGGGTATCAGTAATCTGGTTATACTATCGAGATCTCTAAAAACAGTGTTGATACTGAGAATAAATATAGCGACCAATAATACTTCTATATAGCGAAACTGTCCGCCAAGTTCAAAAGATGGGCCATAAATCGCCATCATTCCAAACAGAGCAATCATGACCATAGAATCGCTAAAATTCTCCCTAGCGAAATGGCGCACAGTTCTTGACCGGACTTTCCTGTTCATCTTATTTGTCATCGAAGTTATAATTTTCAGTTCTTTAAAATCGTCTTGTATTGTTCGATCACATGAGAAAATTGATAATTGGCTTCAGCCGCGGATCTTCCATTTTGTCCCTTTGTTTGCGCTGTTCGACGAAAATCCTTTGAGTGCAGCCTACAAATTATTTCTGTCAGTTTAGCAGTAGCCGTTGAATCTTGTTTGACAACCCATCCCGCATCCTCTTCCTCAACACACCGCGCAATTTCTGATGCTGGGTTCGCTAGCGCTATAATGGGTCGCGATGCCGCCATGACATTATACATACGGCTTGGTACGGAAAGACCCAGCATATCTTCGGCCAAAGATATTATGGTCACGTCTGAACAAGACAACATTTCAGCAAGCCGCTGTCGTGGTTGCCGTGGCAAAAGCATTACGTTTTCCAAGTTTTTATCTTTTATTGCCTGCCGGATCGCCCCACTTTTTTTGCCATAGCCGACAAAAAGAAAGACTATATCGTTCCGCCCCGTGCATGATTCCGCCACGTGCAATACGGTTTCCACATCATGCGTCCGGCCAATATTACCGGAGAACTGAACAACAATTTTATCCACAAGTTGATTTTCGAGCGCAAATCGGTTTTCAATCCGGGGGATATAATTTATTTCATCAACATCCGCCCAATTAGTGATAATTGCTATTTTGCTAGCCTGTGCATCGGGCATTTTTGTTGCCAGCAGTTCTTTCATGTCCCTGCCAATGGCTATCACCCGGTCGAATTTTTTAAGCGAACCGTCCATCGGGTAGGCCATCGCTTTTCTGAGAAACGAATTTGCTGCTACAAGTTTAGTTGCAACAAGAATTTCAGGATAGACATCGTGCACCAGCAAATAGCTGCTGCATCTCTTAATGTTCGCGATCAGCGAAATGAGAGGCTGCAAGGTCGGTGGGTTTGTGACCATCAATATTTGATCGCCATGCCGAAAATTTCTGACGACGAACCAACATACCGATGATGCAAATGTAATTGAATTCAATAGTCGTCCAAAAAACAAGTCCTTGTTAAAATTGGTTGACCTAATACGATTTATGACCGTTCCGCTTCTTTCTTCCAGAGCGGGCGCTTTTATCCCGCGTTCGCTATAAGAGGGTTGGGCGGCGATGACGTGAACATTGTGGTCATCAGCGAGCCCTTCCGCTATCCTTGTGAGAAAATAGCCTGTCGAGGTTTCTTCAGGATAGTATAGTTCCGATATGACCCATAACTTCCGCTGCATGATTTTACGATAACCCATTTCTTGGCCAGGTCATCGACGGAATAGACCTAATATCCTTATAAAGCCGGGAATCTAATTCGGCTTGAACTGCTAAATTAGCGTTATCAGATAAAACATTGTACCTACAATAGCTCCGGTAAATGTCCGGCCGGAACAGCTTAAGAGGGTAAAATATCCAGAAGGGTAGTGCCAGCATTCCCCATCTTCCCGGGTGTTCAAGAAGAATTTTCTGTCTTGCCTGAGAAAAATCAAAGGGGACCGGATCGGCAGCAGCATGGACGCCTTCAATTTCATTTTCGCAAACATATTTCACCACTTGAGCGGCCAGCATGTAATGCATCATCGACCTTTGCACCTTTTTAGCTGGGACGGGAAGAAAGCCGAGCCGCTTCCACAGAAAGATCATTTGCTGCAATTTGCTTGGAGAATGGAGATCATAAAGCATTGGTAATCGCAGGATGGATAACTTGAAGTCCCTATCAGCAAGTGCAAGAAGTCGATCTTCTCCAATTTTTTTCGTCATTCCATACGCCGTAGTAGGAACAGCAAGGGTCTCGCGAGCGATATTTTGTTCGCTTCCAAAAACAGAAAAGGATGAAATATGTACAAACTGATCTACGCCAGCAGCTTTTGCTTTCACAGCCAACTGAACCGGCAGCTCCGCATTCAGATAAGTCAACTCCTCCACTGACCCCCTAGCTGCTCCGATCAGGTTAATTGTGACTTTCGTATTCTCCATCGCTTCCGACGGCAAATCCGAATAATCCGCAATCTGAACTTCATTTTTTGATATCGGCGGTGGACGGGAATAACAGATGGTAGACGCCGGCAGCAACTGGCGCAGATGCATGCCAAGGGCACTTTGGCCGCCCATCATTAAAATTGGAGGAGAAGTCATATGCCTAAGCAGTCATCAACTGGTGGAGAGTTGTTCGAGGAATGCATCATACACCCTTGCAATGCCATCGTTCAGGCTGATTGATGGCCTCCAGCCAATCGAGCGCAGTTTGTCTGCACTCATCAGCTTTCTCGGAGTGCCATCAGGCTTGGAAAGGTCGTGCACGATCTTTCCTGAAAATCCGACTATGTCGCAAACGGTCTGCGCCAGCTCCAAGATCGTAACATCCTCTCCCGATCCGACATTTACGTGCTCGTATCCAGAATAGTTTTCTAGCAACAGCACACATGCGCTCGCACAATCATCCACATGCAGAAATTCGCGACGTGGCGATCCGGTCCCCCAGATTGTGATGCTCTCGGCATTTTCCCGTTTTGCATCATGTGCCTTGCGAATAAGGGCCGGCAGCACATGACTCGTCTGGAGATCAAAATTGTCACCCGGTCCATAAAGATTGGTTGGCATTGCCGATATATAATTTCGACCGTGCTGCTTCCGGAACGCTTGACACATTTTGATGCCAGCAATTTTAGCAATGGCATACCATTCGTTTGTTGATTCTAAAGAGCCGGTCAGCAGCGCCGCCTCCTTGATCGGTTGCTCTGCAAATTTCGGATATATACAAGAGGACCCCAGAAAAAGAAGCCGATTTACATCTGCCCGATGAGAAGCTTCGATCACATTTGATGCAATCATTAAATTATTATACAGAAAATCAGTAGGATATGTATCGTTGGCAAGAATGCCGCCTACTTTTGCGGCTGCTAGAACCACAGCATCCGGTTTTTTCTCAGCGACCCACTCGCGTACAGACGTCTGATCGATCAGATCTAGTTCCCCCCGGCCAGCAGTGATTACGTTGTAATGTTTTTCCACCAACTGCCGGTGAATAGCACTCCCAACCATACCTCGGTGCCCGGCTACCCAAACTGTTTTGGCGTTAACTTTTTTCACAATTACTTCCATTCGAAAATCGCTCAATCAATCCTATTCAGATAAGATTCAGATGCCTTAACTTCCTATTCAGGAAATCCTTTCGGACGTACCAATCATCAAAAAGAGATAAGTCGGAAAATATACGAACATATTGATTATCAGAGAGTAGTTGGAAAATATTTTTTCTATTATCGAGATAATTGTGTTCGACACATATTATATTTATTGCATGACGGCTAAAATCGAATTCCTTCAGTATGAGGAATTCTGACCCCTCGGTGTCAACTGAAAGAAAATCGAGATTTGCGATAGCGTGGTCGATCAAAAGGCGCTCCAGAGAAACAGTTTTGACATCGTATGTCTCAAAATTTTGCCGTTCACTTTGTAGAGCGTCTTTGTTATCAATGAATTCATTAATAGTTGAATAAATACCGTCATTAGTTTCATAGAACTTAACTATTTCATCTGAAACTGAATAGACACAGCGATAATCAATTTTTGAATTGGGACGGTTTGCTACTAGAGACTGCTGCCATTTTTTCGCTGGCTCCGCAAGTATGCCGCTCCAACCACGTTTTTTCTCCAAAAACCACGTGTTTGATAACGAAACTCCATCGGTCGCGCCGAATTCGCAGAAAACACCCGGCTTGTTATCGTAAAAAAAATCTACCATCAAATCCTGCATAAGCTGCGCTTTGCTTTCATGGAAATTTTCAATGCAGTGATTAAGGAAATGTCTTTCTAACGAAAATCCTCTGTCGACCTTTAAAGCACAAAGTAGAGAGAAGATATTTTGCTCCGGCGACTTTTTTCGCTTGATATCCAAACCGAGCTTATTGAGAGTCCTTTTTAATAATTTCATCATAATCATGTCCACAAATTGGAATCTAGATCAATTGCCGACCTAATTTTGGTTTAAGCATTGTTCAGAATTGGAGATGACCGCATGATCTCCAGGTCGGCCTGAACCATTTCCTGTGCCAATGTGCGAACTGATGTCATGTGTTCCCAGCCGAGTTTTTCCTTTGCTTTTTTGGGATCCCCTAGCAGCAACTCGACTTCCGTAGGTCGGAAATATCGTGCATCAACTTCTATGAGACAACGTCCGGTTTCTTGGCAATATCCTTTCTCTTCGGCGCCTTCACCTTCCCAACGAAGTATTATGTCGACATCTTCAAATGCCCACTCCACAAATTTTCGTACTTCCGTGGTTACTCCAGTCGCAAGGACAAAGTCATCGGGCTCATCTTGTTGCATCATTAACCACATGCCCCGGACATATTCTTTTGCATGACCCCAGTCGCGCTTTGCGTTCAGATTGCCAAGAAATAATTTATCCTGCCGCCCAAGCTTAATGGCTGCTGCGGCCCGGGTGATTTTTCGCGTAACGAAAGTTTCCCCACGAAGCGGGCTTTCATGGTTGAACAGAATGCCGTTAGAGGCATGCATGCCATAAGCTTCGCGATAATTCACCACAATCCAATAGGCATAAAGTTTGGCCGCCGCATACGGCGATCGGGGATAGAAAGGTGTGGTTTCACTCTGCGGGACTTCTTGTACGAGGCCATAAAGCTCTGATGTTGAAGCTTGGTAAAACTTACAACTTTTTTCCATCCCCAGTATCCTCATGGCTTCAAGAAGTCGCAAGGTGCCTATCGCATCAGAATTGGCTGTGTATTCGGGCGTCTCAAAACTGACCTGAACATGACTCTGAGCAGCCAGGTTGTATATTTCGGTTGGCGTTACTTCCTGAATGATTCTGATTAGATTTGTACTGTCAGTCATGTCGCCATAATGTAAATGAAAATTAGTTCCTGCAACATGAGGATCTTGATAAATATCTTCAATCCGGACCGTGTTGAACGATGAACTCCGGCGCTTGACACCATGTACTTCATAGCCCTTTTCGAGTAAAAGCCGCGCGAGATAGGCTCCGTCCTGACCCGTAATACCTGTGATTAGGGCGATCTTTTTAATGGTACTCAAGGCCTTATACTCCTGAAATTAAATGGATTTTGGGATGCTCTTTTGATGAATTGATATGCACCAACCCACTCATTGTGAAAAAAGGGGGGCATTCATGGTTTGCCAACTGCATCGTTAGCACCAGCGCCTAGGGCAGTCATGAAAATATATTTTAGATCCGTAACAAAGGACATATTTTGAATATAAATAGCATCTGCTTCCGCTAGCCTCTCGGGCGTCGACATGTCAATTCCGTTAAGTTGGGCGGGACCTGTAATTCCCGGCTTTACGGCAAATGCACCTCGGCTGGCACGCTCTGCAATCAACTGTTCTTGAACGAGAAGGCAGGGCCTTGGGCCTACAAAACTCATATCACCCCGCAGAACTGACCAAATCTGTGGCAGCTCATCAATCTTTGTTTTTCTTAGATATTTTCCAACGTTAGTGATCTGCGAAGCGGAAGTTTCGTGAGATGCGCGATCCCCAGTGTCGTTTCGCATTGTTCTCAATTTCAGCATCACAAATGGCTTTTTGTTTCTGCCTACTCTTGTTTGTTTAAATAGCGCTGGCCCCGGACTGTCCAATTTTATCCATATTGCTGCCAAAAAAATTAGAAAAGAAGCTGGAATAAAAAGCAGAATCGCGAGGCAAAGGTCCAATAATCGCTTACTCATAATTTTTAATCCGTCTCACATATAATCAGCCTACCAAACCAAAAAGAAAGCTCGCTACAATATTGGGAAAATTGAAATTTAAGGTTGCCGCTGCAACGATACTGATTCAATCACAACATCAAATCCATCGCCACCCTCCGCAGAGCGCCCCACGACATCAAACCAGTAAAAGCTGCACCCGGACCGCTGGTTACTAATTTGCTGTCGCGTCAGTTTATCTGTCAAAGCAATCCTTATCGGCCGAGGGGCATTATCCAGAGTTTCTCCACATCTTATGTCGATGGAGATATTCGCGTCTTTGGGAATGCTGGTGTTGGATTTTACTGACATTTTCAGGATTGCCGACGGGAGCTTAACGAGCTGCCTTGCAAAAAGCCCGCCCGAACTAGGGATCGCACTTAGTTGCAGATTGCCACCTGCAACAGCCGCGCCATATTCGCCATTGGAAAACAGCTGCCAATCCAGTGGCGGGTATTCGGGTTCACGCTCAAACAAACCGTTTTTCAGAAGCGATGCTTCCTTTCTTTGGCCTGCCAGTAACTGATATAAACTTTCTGCGGACCCAAATTGCTGATTGTTGACGAGCGCGTAAATCAGATTTGCGTCTTGGTAAATCTCTTTTGAATCATCGGCTGCATAAAGCATTCCCCGCAGTTGGGCGGCATTTTCAATGGCCTCTGGAGTTGTGACCACTGCCCCCCAAAATCCACTGGCCCAGGGCGGGTTTTTTGACAGGAGCCCCGCAAACGGCTCAACGAAATTCCTGTTCGTGAGCGCCCTGGCCATCGTCGGGATGACAACCGAAGCGGCAGAAGAACTGGTGCGCAGCATCGTGTCATAATGATTCAGGATCTCCGGAATATCTTCCCGTGTCCCGGCGTCTACAATCATCCAGCCATTGACCAGTTGTTGGCGACGCGAAAGCGCAAGCGCTTCGTGCATGAGTTCACGCTTTTTCCCTTCGGTACTGCCTAATGCCAACACTGCGATCGCTTCGGGAGTTACCGGTTCTGACACAAAAGCCCGTTTCGCAAAGCTCGCTGCAACCGGATCAACACTGTTCGGAAACCGGCCGTCATTTGCCGCGACGGCAGCTTTTAGAGAATTGGATGCCAGCGTGTCGAAGGCAAAACCATTTGCAGGCTGCAGGGATACTGCAAGTTCGGGAGCCTGGCTCTTCACAATCGCGCCCACAGCAGCTAGCCCGGAAGCCAGTGCGATCGCCAGTCCGACAATCCATATGATGCCATTTTTCAACATAGCAGCCTAGCTCCTCAGAAGATCGTCAAGCCTCTGCCGCGGCTTTGTTCCCATAGCTGTACTGATAGGCATAGCCATAGCCATAGCCAGAATGCTGCGGCTGCACCTTGGTAACAATCCCACCAAAGATATGGGCGCGGGAACTGCGGACACGCTGGATGGCCGACTGAATACCCCGCATTTTCACACCGCCGGCCTCAATCGTGTAGATGACACCCTCTACCGCGTCTGCAAGCAACGGAATGTCGGCCAATCCCAGAACGGGCGGTGCGTCAATGATGACCGTGTCATAGGTGTCGCTCAGTTTCGTGACCAGGTCACGCATCCGTGTGCTGCTCAAAAGCTCTGCCGCATTGGGCGGTATCGGCCCGGCGGTCATTGCGTCGAAGCCATGTGCGGTTTTTTGATGGACAAGTTGGGCGAGGTCATCCGTGCCAGACAGGCTGTTGCTCAGGCCCGCACTATTCTTGATGCCGAGCATTTGATGTAGCGACGGATTGCGCATGTCACCATCGATGAGCAGGATGCGCTTTCCGGTACTCGCCAAAACAGCCGCTAGGGCAAAGGCAGACGTACTCTTGCCTTCATTGGGCCGCGTGCTGGTAAGCAGGAAAGATCGTGGCACGCCATGGTCCGTCAGGAAAGCCAGGCTCGTTCGTATGGAAAGATAGGCCTCCCAGGCAACGGATTTTTTGTCGGACAGGCTCGCCAATATATCCTCTTTCTCGAAATCCGGAATCGACCCCAGCGGCGCGATGCCGAGCTTGGATTTAAGATCGGCGGGATCCTTCACCGTTTGATCGATCTGGTCCATCACGAATACATAGGCCGCTGCCAGGCCAAGGCCGGCAAGTATTGCCAGCGCGACATTGAGCAGCAGCTTCGGACTGGACGGGCTCTCAGCAGGCTGCGCGCGATCCACCACAGAAATATTATTTGTGCCAACACCGGCGACGCCGATTTCCTTGTAGCGCTGCAGCAGACCGTCATAGAGTTGTCGATTGGTATCCACTTCGCGCTGGAAGATATTATATTGAATGGAATCGCGCCGCTCACCGCTGAATTCATTTTTCAAGCGATTGACCTGAGCGCGGAGCTGTTGCTCCCGATCCAGCGCTTCCTGATAGCGGGCAGATGTCCCCGTGCGGGAGCGTGCTTCTTCAATTGCAATACTTTTGTCCAACGCCGAAATTTGCGAGGCCAGCGCTTTTGCAGCAGGATATTCGGGTTCAAACTGGACCATAAGCTTGGCATATTCTGACTGAACTCTTGCACGTTCTTCTCGAAGATTATTGAGCGCAATATTGGTCAGAGCATTTTTGTTGCCAGCTCTCCCATTCGCTTCACTTTCCGCGGCTATACGATCCGCAATAGCAATTGCCAAAGCAGCATTCAGTGCTTCCAGATTCGCTGACGCCAGAGTCTTTTGGGACACCGTTTTTCCCTCTGCTGTCTGCTCGGACGACAGGGTTATGATTTCCTTGTTGTCGGCATAGCCCGACAGGCTGCGCTCGGAATCCTCCAGCCGCTGTTTGAGTTCGGCCAGTTGCTCTTCCAGAAATTTTCGCGCATCCGCCGTCGAATTGAAGCGACGGTCAAGATTGGACGCTATAAATTGCTCAATCCACGCATTGGCAATTTCAGCGGACAGATTGGGGTTGGGGCTTTCAAAGCTTACGTCAACCAGACTGGACCCCCGGATAGGGGAGATGCTGACATGTTCCTGCAAAAGATCGGTCGCCAGTTTGAGGCGTTCATTTCTCTGCGCCGCGGTCTGCGCCTTGGGAGTGGCAGACAAAATACCGGAATCGTCCGGATCAACGTCAAAAGTCTCGAAAAACTCGTCCCTCTTTGCCAGATTTCTGGAGCGAACAACCCGCTCGGCCAGCGAACGGGATTCGAGCAGAGAATATTGTGTCTGATAAAATTCAAGATTCTGGCCTGCTACATCCGAGCTATTTACCCCTTCAACATTGGTTACCTTGTCCTGTTCGCGGCTAATTTCGATACGGGCCGTTGAGGTAAAATAGGGCGTCATCAACAAGGTGACGATGATGCCAATCGTCACGCAGACAGCAATAATTGCGGTAATCGCGATCTTGTGGCGCAACACGGCCTGCCAATATTGCATCAATATCGGCGTTTCATGCACCACATCGTCATAGGGTTCATAGCCGATTGGCACGGGCTCGTTTTTGTCGATCATAGTGTCCATCTAATTTTTCAATGCCTTACGCTACATCATCTATTTTGAAACAAGATGATTAGCGGCGTTGTCAAAAGCGGGGAGGCCTGGATGAGTTGCTGGAACAATCGGCGGGCTTGGGAATCTCCAACCACGATTACGTCATTAGCAAAAACCTCAGGATCACTATAGTTTCCGCGGCGTATAGCCTTCAAATTATAGAGACCCGCCAACTGCTGGCCATCCACGGTCCGAAAAATCACGACGTCGTTCAGTTTCGCAAATTCTCCGGCACCGCCTGCGGTTGCCACCGCGCGCATGAGAGTCATCCGGCCAATGACCGGATAGAGTCCCGGCTTGTCAACCTGCCCGTCCACCGTGATTACCTGGCTGACAGTTTCTTCCAGATTGACGGTGACCTCGGGATTGCGAACATAGCGTCCCTGGAGGCGGTTCTCGATTTCATCGGCAAGCTCCCCTGGCGTTCGGCCAGAGGCCTCGACCACGCCGATCAGGGGAAAGGACAATCGGCCACTGGCATCAATCTGCACTTCCTTGCTCAAATCCTCGATCCCGAAGACATCAATTTTGAGCTTGTCGAAAGGCCCGATCAAATAGGGCCGATTGGAGCTCACCAGGTCAACGCGGGTAGGCTCCGGCAGGGCCTCACTGGAAACGACGGTCACAGCGGGACTGCCGCCCAATACGGTTTGGCCTGCACAAGACGTAAGAAAAATCGCCATCAGCAAGACTGAAAAGTATTTGATCATGGTTCAATATATTCCACTACTTGTTGACCTCCGTTAGACGAAGCGATTTGGCACGTAAACCGGTTATAGCCTGATAATGCTCATTCGAGGACAATTTGCCCAACTCATCTAGCGCTGGTTGCTGTCGCGCCACTGAACAGAATATATAGCATCGTTGAAAACGCAGACCAGAACCGCAAATACCGCCATTATAGAAGGAACGCGCAAGGGATAATCGCCGATGCTCGCGGCCAGCAAAAACAAGATGACTGCAAGACACATCAATACGCTATATTTGGCAGGATTCGAACTGCGCCAGTTTTTTACCCCTATCCACAAGCGCCTGACAAACCATATAATAGTGCAGATCGCGATCAGCAGAGCCGGAACCCCGCCTTCAATGGGATATTGAAGCCAGTCATTATGGGCCTGATTCAAATAGGTTGGTCGTAACAGTTCCTGAGACTCGTAAATCTTGTAGACATGTTCAAACGATCCGAACCCGCTCCCCCAGGGCAAATAGTCTTTTAGCATTGTGAAAAGTGTCGGTAATATCTGCCAACGCAGTTCTTCGACATCGTTGCCACTGAACAGCCGGTCAAAGGCTAGTGAGCGGGAGAGCAGGATCGACGCCATCGCCATTCCCGAGATTGCCACAATGCCGATCGCCAATATCACCCGCCGTCCAGACAGCAGATTGCTTTTTGAGGAAGCGGATCGCCTTTTTCTTGAGCCTGCTCCCGGATAATATCCGCCAAAATACACCAAAAACAAAGCCAGAAGCAGCGCCGGTACCATCAACAGCAATCCCGCTCTGGATCCAGTTATAAAAATGAGCGGGACGAAGACAAGAATGGTCGCAATCGAAGCGGAAAATTTCAGGGCGGCTTGCTTGCTATGGGGCTTCAAGGAACCTGCGTACGAGCCCAGCATCACAATCGAGCTGGCCAGTATTACGGCCTGATGATTGCGATTGGCAAAAAGGCCAACGCCCGCTCCAAAATTGGTTATCCGGTATATATATAGCGGCCCGCGTGCAGGACCGATGACCTGGAAAATTGCCCATAGCGCGCCGATTGCACAGAGAATTATCAGCACCGGTACAACGCCTCTTCGATAATCTCTGTCAAGATTGAGATAGAGCATCATCGCGGCAATCGGGACTGCGAGCGCGAACAGGCTGTTCAGCGTTTTCGACGGTGACAAGGTCAAGGGCCGCCATGGCTGCTCAATCCCTGCGATATCAGCAATGTTGGCAAATATCTGGCGTTCGGGCAATGCGGTCCAGACAGAAGGGGGTAATGGTATCAGTTGAAGGACCATTAGAGCCAGTAACGCACCTGCGATACAAAGCGGAAACATCCGCCCCTTCCAATGCTCCGGGGCCTTGACGGTCAGCGCATAGGCGCAAAATAGAATCGCGAGAGGCCGCAGCACAAGCAGTGATTGAATATCATCCCGCGAACCACCACCAGTGAAAAAAACGATCACGAAGAAGGCAACAAACGCATAGAAACGCGATGCTGGCGCTGATAATCTGTTGGTTATGTTACCCGGTTTTCTTTTGGCAGATTTCATATTTTCAATTTTGCAATCTGTTTAAGATACAGACTTCAGTGCGATGGGTCTCTAATCCAACAGACCGATGATGGCTATCCGTAAAAACAGGGCTTAGGTTTTTCCATAATGCATTCAGGATAAGGCAGCTCTTATTCCAAAGATCCGAGACTCAACACCTAAAACACTCGAAAAAGTGAATGATGCTCCCGGAAACACAGCATTTTCATCACGTTTCGACTGGATTTAACGCGCAATGTTGGCATTGGTCTAGTTGACCAATGGAGAATAGCCGTGCCTGGAAATAGCTGCGATTGCGACGCTTTGAGAGGGCAATCTCATTTGGTTCAGGGCGGTGTATCGGGAGCTTGCCATAATCGTGTGCTAATAATTATTTCCGAAAAACTAGTTGGCTCACACGACCGCCAAATGGATGCGGCGAAATGAGCCGTCCGGATCTCGACATAGTCGAGACACTGGATGCTCTGGACTTAGACGCGTTGTTTGGAATTTGGAAGAAAAATTATGGCTCCCCGCCGCCATTGCGTTCTCCCACACTGTTCCGACTTATGCTTGCGTGGCGCATACAGGCTTCAATCCAGGGTGGTCTCGGGCCTTTGACGCGGAAAGAACTCGCGCGCGCACCTGCACCCAAAGCAGAAGGTTTGTCACTCGGTATCGGCACCAAACTGGGGCGTATTTGGAAGGGCCGAATGGTTGAAGTCGAAGTTACCGAAAACGGTTTCAGCCATGATGGTGAAATTTATGACAGCCTATCAGCCGCTGCCACTGCGATTGCGGGTACGCGCTGGAACGGACCGCGATTCTTCGGGCTTCGTGAGCCCAAGGTATGAAGCCTGAGCCAAAATCTTGTGCAATTTACACAAGGAAAAGCACTGAAAACGGTTTGGAGCAAGATTTCAACAGCCTTGATGCTCAGCGCGAAGCAGGAGAGGCTTTTATCAAAAGCCAGGCGAGCGAAGGCTGGAAGCTGTTACCTGATCGTTATGACGATGGCGGCTATTCAGGCGGTTCAATGGAACGCCCTGCGTTGAAACGCTTGCTTGCAGATATTGCTCTGGGAAAGATAGACGTTGTGGTCGTTTACAAGATCGATCGACTGACCCGCAGCCTGGCTGACTTCGCTCGCATGGTTGAAACATTCGATCGTCATGAAATGAGCTTTGTCAGCGTTACCCAATCATTCAATACAACCAGCAGCATGGGACGCCTTACCCTCAATGTGTTAATCTCCTTCGCGCAGTTTGAGCGCGAAGTGACGGGTGAACGCATCCGCGACAAGATAGCCGCCTCAAAGGCCAAAGGCCTGTGGATGGGAGGAACGCTGCCGCTTGGCTACGACAAACCCGGTACCGACCGCATATTGAAAGTCAACAATGGCGAAGCGTGCGTTGTCAGGGAGATATTTAAGATCTATCTTGAAGTTCGTTCTGTTCATGCCCTCGAGCGAGTGTTGAACGAACGCGGGGTTATTTCCAAAGTCCGAGTTACGAAAAAAGGCAAAACACTGGGTGGGCAAGGCGCGATTGGGCACCCGGTTATCCGGTCTGTCCACGGAGATATCTGATGCTCTCGATGAGACTGCCAAAGAGATATTGAACCACCTGTCGAAAGTTTATGCCGATCTCGAAGCGCTTGGCGCATGTTTGCCGAACAAAACAATCCATGATCTTCGACATAAATTGAACGCTTCGATTGTGGAAATTGCAAAGCATTTTCCTGATCTATGGGGTCGCGTCGTGGAAGTGCATCCGGAGCTAATTCAAGCTTTGGAACAGGGCAAACGGTCATTCGATCTTACAGGTCGCAAGATATCGAGGACGGTAAAATTGCCGCACCCTTAACGAGTTTGCCGATGGTTGGTCCTTCTTCCATCGGCGCGTCCGTGCGGTTTGGGTTTTCCGCACGGACGAAAATTCGCGATTGTAGCCACAACTCGCGGAAAGCCGCCGCTTCGAACTTTTGCTCGGAGCGGCGGTGTCACTTAGAAGTTCACCACATTGCGGTTGAAGGGTTCGGAAGTTCCGCCGCCACCGCCGCCGCTGGTCCCGAGCGACACCCCTGTATTCTTTGCGATCGCCTGCAGCCAACTTACCAATTGGTCTGTCTGATAATTGATGGTGTTGACCACCGGCGTTTGGTCGATCGAGAACGGTGTGTCCCGGTCCACCGCAAGCGACCCGCTGGCTTTTTCTTAAACAGATCCAGCGCCTTATCAATCGCACTAGCGGAAGCTTTGAATTTTGTCTCAGCCGATTGCGCCGCTGAACGAATATCACGTTCAAACTTCGCGGTTGCGCCGTTTTCGTCATATTGGAGTTGCAGGAAAGCGGGAAACTGAGTGGTCTGTGACATAGGGTCTATCCCTTTTAATTGTCTGCCACAACGGGAATTGCATAGCCTATTTTCGGCCAGAAACCAACAAATTTGAACTGTAACTTGTAACTATTCGATACCCATGAATAGCGGCAAGGCGCGAAAAACGGGGTCCCCCAGCGCATAGGGAACAAAGATTGAACAGGTAGGACCCGTGAAACGCCAGCGCTCAACGCTCAGCGTTGGAGATTTTCAGCAGATAGGAAACAAATGAAGCGCAAGCTCCAAACATGAAGACCGCCTCCGCCTCATCTACATTGGCTTCTCCTTCGAAAACCAAAGCGTGGCGAATGCCTTGTTGGTCCGACGTGTACCCGTAAAGTTTGTTAAGCGCATCCTGAAGGGCCTGGTGCTTTAGATGACCTTTATTGCCGAGTTCACTCAATGCAGTTTTTAGCATTCGTGTGCCGGGAGCGGCATTTAATGCGGCGGACTCCACGGCAGTTATGCTTTCTCTAATTGAGCCTGCCCAGTCCCCATCTCGAAGCATTTTGGCACTTCTGTTCAAATGACTCTTTACACCTTGCGCATCGGTCAATTGGATTTCGGCAAATGCAGTCTCTGCCCCTTGAATTTCATGTTCATCCGAGATTGGAAGAATGAATCGTCCAACAAAGCGATAAGCCGATCGACATTCTATCAATACATTGGGTAGCTCATACCGCAGATCAAACGGACATGAGTCATGGTTACGGATGAATTCTATGAAATCCAAAATCAAATTGTACGGCGATTCCACTACCAGCGATCTCACGACTTGTAATGTGTCGTGAAACCCAAAGGAGTTTGTGAGAAAGAATTCATTGTCAGCTTTAATACACCATTCTTCCCACATCTGTGTCCAGTCGGGTCCGAAATAAGAACCAACTTTTTCGCCGAGAACCGAGTCTCTAACGAGTTTCCATATTCTTGCTCTGACATGGTTGTCGATCTCGCCAAGGACCATTTGCGGAGGGATATCGGCCAAACCGTGGCGTTGCGAAAAAGAGAGATCTGCATCACTCATGCAGCACTACTCCGCGTCATCGCCAGTTGCATCTTTGAGACCCCGCTGAATTCGAGCAGTCAGGACAAACAGGAATTGCCCAAGCGCTTCAGCGAATTCTACCGATTGCCGTGCTTCTTCCTGCGTTACATGCGGCCTGTCTTTGTCAGCATGTCGCGGTCGGTTAGCTCCTAACCGCACCGAATGAGCCCAATCAGCCATGCCCTGTGTGATAATATTTTGAGCTAATGCCTCATTGATGCGATTGTACACACTGCCGGTCTCCAAACCCATCTCTTTGAGCATACTGTCCACAGCGCTGCCAGCCATCACCGCGGCAGCGTCAGGTGCATCAAGGGAGCTATATGCCTGATCCAAAAATATACGAGCTGACTCAGGTAAATCTTGGTGCGCGCTAGTCCCATCCGGGAAAATGGCAACGATCGTTGGCTGGCCTGCTCCGCCCCATCCAGACATTCCCTTGGCTGTTACCATCGATCCGCAATTTGTACATGCATGGACTGCCCAAAACGAAGCAGCAGCACCGTCTCCCCTCGTAACAGCCTTCCCTGAATGGAAAACTTGCGGCAAAAGTGGCTGAGCAACTGCACAATGCGGACATCGCGATAGCTTAAGGTAATCACTGATTCTCTGATCGCCGGAATGTTTGAGAAGTGTGCTCACTTTCTATATCCCCATCAATGCTCTGCCTAGTGAGGGACAAAATGAGGGACGCGATCGCCCTTCCCTTCTTTTTTCGGCAGAAATCTAGGCAAATGTGGAGGACACGGAGGGATTCGAACCCTCGAAGCCCGTAAAGGCTTGTCTCCTTAGCAAGGAGGTGGTTTCAGCCGCTCACCCACGTGTCCACGCAGCTTGGCTAGAGATGGCGCTATAACGTTGCAAGGCGCACGCTGCAACGGGAAAAATGGACAGCCTTGCATGGGTCCGGAAAAATACCGATCGCGCGGTTCCGGCGCAGGGACTCGCACTGCCGCAGAATCGACTCAGTTCGTCGTGCGTTCATTGCACGGTCATGTCCAACAGACGAGAGCCGTTACTGGCTGGTAATGGGAAGGGAGTTAACCCATGTTACCCTTGTGCACGAAGAAGATACTGGGAATATTTGCGGCAATGGCGCTCGCCACTGCACCATCCCTGTCGCCGGCCTATGCCCAGGTCCAGAATGTCGATCCGAATGACGCGATCGACGCCGATCTGGCCGCGCCCGACTATGACGGCAATTTCGATCCGGCCAATGCCAATCCGGCGACCGTGAACAACGCACCGGTCGACAGCGATCTCAACGCGGACATCGTCACGCCCTATGATTCATCGCCCAGCGCCGCCACCGGCACGCCGGTCGATGACAGCACCACCTATCAGGACGACGACCTGATCGGCGCCGCCGAAGGGGTGTTCGGCAAGGGCGCGAAGGGCCTGGCCGAAGTGATCGAGGATATTCTGAAGAAGCAGGGGCGGCCCAACGCCTATATCGCCGGCCGCGAGGCCAGCGGCGCGTTCATCGTCGGCTTGCGCTACGGATCGGGCAAGCTCTACCACAAGATCGAGGGCGAGCGGCCGGTCTACTGGACCGGGCCGTCGATCGGCTTCGATGTCGGCGGCAATGCGGCGAACACCTTCGTTCTGGTCTATAATCTCTACGACAGCGAAGACCTGTATCAGCGCTTCCCGGCGGGCGAAGGCGCGGCCTATTTCATCGGCGGCTTCCACGTCAGCTACCTGCGCAGCGGCGACAAGGTGCTGATCCCTGTGCGGCTGGGCGCGGGTCTCCGGCTCGGGGCCAATGTCGGCTATATGAAATTCAGCAAGAAGCAGCAGTGGCTGCCGTTCTGATCGGGTGATAGACCGCCGTCCTCGCGGATAGCCGAAGCTTGCCGCAGTAAATGACGCTTTTTCTCCGTCAGTGGTGAGCTTGTCGACCCACGCTTCCCGCCGCTAAGCGTCCTTCGACAGGCTCGGGACTAACGGTCCTTTGCGCCAAAAAGGGGACCTGAACCCAGCGCGGCAATCCACATCGGCCCTCTGGTTGCCGTTCATCATGGTTTCCGAAGGTTCGCTTGGTCGCTTCAGGCCAGCGCCCGGACCTGTTCCATCCGCGCCAGATAGCGCGCCAATATGTCGATTTCCAGATTGACGGTCTGCCCCGGCTCCAGTTCGCCGAGCGTGGTGACCTGCGCCGTATGCGGTATGATGTTGAGCGTGAACTGGGTGCCCGTGTCCGTGTCGGAGACCGCGTTTACCGTCAGCGACACGCCGTCGACCGTGATCGACCCCTTGGCCGCGACATAGGGCGCCAGCTCCGCAGCCACCCGGATCACCACTTCGCGGGAATCGCCGGCAGCCGTGCAGGAAACGACCTGCCCGACCCCGTCGACATGACCGGTGACAATATGCCCGCCCAGTTCGTCGCCGACCTTCAGCGCCCGCTCCAGATTGATCGCCCGGCCGGCGGCAAACAGTCCCTCCGCCGTGCACGACAGCGTCTCGCCCGAAACGTCGACCGCAAACCAGCCGGTGCCCTTGTCGACGACCGTCAGGCACACCCCCGAGCAGGCGATCGACGCCCCCGTGTCGACGCTGCCCATGTCGTAGCCGCTTTTGATTGTCACGCGCAGATCACCGCGCTGATCGACCGATTCGATGGTGCCGATATCCGAAACAATGCCTGTGAACATGGACGATCCTATTTGCTGTGAATGAAGCCGAACCTAGGCGGCGCGGTCATATATCTCAAGCATATCCTGACCCAGCGCGCGCTGGTCGACCCGCCGCCACTGGCCGTGCGCGGCGCCCAGCTTTTCCAGCCCGATATCGGCAACGCCCGGCAGGCCGCCGCCGATGATGATCGGCGCGCGATAGAGCAGCAGCCGGTCGACCAGGCCCGCCTGCAGGAACGAAGCCGCCGTTCTGGCACCGCCTTCGACCAGCAGCCAGTTGACATCGGGCAGCTCGGCAATCGCTTCCGTGCGGTCGATCTGCAGCCAGTGCGCCGGCAGCTCCTTGTCGCTGCCCAGCACCACCGGTTGCGGCGAACGGTCGGCCAGTCCGTCGAGCCGCACGTCCAGCCCCGGGCGGTCCGCTCGGGCGGTGCCGGCGCCCACCAGGATCGCATCGTTGCGCGCCCGCTCCAGATGGGCATGCGCACGGGCGCGGTCGCCGGTGATCCACTGGCTCGAGCCATCGGCGATGGCAATGCAGCCATCCAGCGACAGCGCCAGTTTCAGCGTCACAAACGGACGCCCTTTTTCGAGGCGGCAGAGGAAACCGGCCATCGCGCGGCGGGCCTCCCGTTCCCGGATCCCCACCGAGACCGGAATGCCGGCGTCGCCCAGCCGGTCGATCCCCCGCCGCCGGGTGCGCTCGTCGGCATCCAGCGTCGCGACGATCACCCGGCTCGGCCTGGCCTCGATAATCGCAAGGCTGCAGGTCGGTCCGCGCGTGCTTTGGTGGGCACAGGGTTCCATGGTCACATATATGTCGGCGCCCTTGGCCGATGCTCCCGCCTGCGCCAGCGCCATTTCCTCGGCATGGGGTCGTCCGCCCGGCTGGGTCCAGCCGCGTCCCAGGATGACGCCATGCTTGACGATGAGGCAGCCGACATTGGGGTTGGCAGCGGTGCGTCCGCGACCCCGCTGCGACAATTCCAGCGCCGCCGCCATATAGCGGGCGTCGCCGGCTCCGGTCAGCATTGCAGTCCGGCTGGCCGCTCCACTTCGACATCGCCGCGCGCTGCGCGGGCGGCTTCGGCTTCGCGTTCGATCTGCTCGACGTCCATGCCCGACATCCGCCCCAGTTCCTTCATCGCCTCGCGCCGTTCCTGTTCCAGCTTGTCCTTCAGGCACTGAACCTCCCAGCGGTCCTGGAGGATTTCCTCGTCGGTCCGGTCGGTCGTCCAGTTTTCGACATAGATCACTTCCTGCGGCACGTAGGTGTAGGTGTTGACCTTCGGATCGAGGTAGAAAAGGAACAGAATGAACGCGGTACAGGCGAAGGCCAGCAGCGCGGGAACCAGGCGCTCGCCCGGTTCGCTCTGGCGAAAGACAGCGATCAGGTCGCCAAAACCGCCGCTCACCGATGCATCTTTTAACATTCCCATGCCGCTCAAATAGTGCGGCCGCGTCCGGATGACCAGCCCTTCCCGCAAATTTGCGCGGGAAACACCCGGCGGGTCACCCGGATCACCGGTCAGCTGTTGATTTCAAAGCGGACTTTCAGCGTCAGCCAGCTTTCCACCGGCGTTCCGTCCCTGGTTGCCGGTTCGAACCGCCAGCTGCGCAGCGCCTGCTTGCGGGTTGCCAGCCAGAAATCCTCGTGCGGCGAATCGATCAGTTCGATCTGCTTGACCCGGCCATCGCTTCCGACCAGTACCCGGACACTGACCACGCCCTCGGCTTCGCGGCGCAACTGGCCGGTCGGATAGGCGGGCTGGAACTGCGCGGCATAGCGATTGTTCAGCCGGGCATCGACGATCACCGGGTCCGGCGTGATCCTGATCGGTTCGATCGGGATGAACCCGTCCGTTCCCGACGACCCCGCGCCGATGCTGAATTCAGCGTAATTGCTCTCCGGGACGCCGGAATTGGTGCCAATATCCACCGCAGGACGCTGCGGCAGCTTTTGCAGCTTCTCGCCGGCCGGCTTGGTTTCGGGCTCCTTGTCCTCGATCACCGGCTCGGGCGGCTGGGGCTTCGCTATCGGAATGGCGGTAAACGGCCCGTTGAACCGGTCCGGCACCTCTATTCCCGGCATCGCGATCACTGCGGCAATGATGACCGCGTGAACCCCGCCGGCCAGCAGCAGGCCCTTTGAGCGGGGCGTGTTGTTTTCGTAGACTGAAACATAGCTCATGATCATATCCTCTCAACCATCCTCGACAATGGCGGAGGGGCCCGTGCCCGTTTGGCTATCTGGCCTCTCGCCGATTGTAATGTTATACCATTACATCAAGCGTTGCAAACAATCTGTTCACGCCCCCTCGCCCGCCCGGCAGCGGCTGTCAGGCGGCGGCCTGGGCCAGTCTTGCGAGGGCAGCCTGCTTGCCGATCAGGGGCAGCAAGGCGTTCATGTCCGGACCGTGGTCTAGGCCGGTCAGCGCCTGTCGCAGCGGCATGAACAGCGGCTTTCCCTTCCGTCCGGTCGCCTCCTTGAGCGCCTCGGTCAGGGTTTTCCAGAGCGCATCGGAAGCCTCCAATCCCTCCAATTCTGCATGGGCGTCCGACAGGAATGCCTTGTCTTCGGGCGGCATTTCGGGCGCGGAAACCGGACCCGTCACCACCTGCCACCATTGATCGACATCGCCCATGTCGTGCAGGTTCGGCCGGATCACCGCCCACGCCGCCGCATCCATCGCCTCGGGCAGCCGGTCTTTCACCGCCGGATAGTCGAGCAGATGCACGATCTTCTGGTTGAGCTGCGCCAGCTCCTCTTCGTCGAACCGTGCCGGCGCGCGGCCAAAACGGGCAAAATCGAAGGTCGCGACCAGCATGTCCACATCGGCGATCGGCTCGACCGGGTCGCTCGTCCCGATCCGCGCCAGCAGAGCGATGATCGCCTGCGGCTCGATATGTTTCTCGCGAAAGGCGCTGACCCCCAGCGATCCCAGCCGCTTGGAAAGCTTGCCCTCGGTACCGACCAGCAGGGCTTCATGCGCGAACGCCGGGGGCTCCGCACCCAGCGCGTGGAACATCTGGATCTGCACCGCCGTGTTGGCGACATGGTCCTCGCCGCGCACCACATGGGTGATTCCCATGTCGACATCATCGATGGCCGAAGGCAGCATATAGAGCCAGCTGCCGTCTTCCCGCCGAATGACGGGGTCGGACAGCAGCGCCGGATCGAAATGCTGCTCGCCGCGAATGCGGTCGGCCCAGGTGATCGGACTGTCGTGATCGAGCTTGAAGCGCCAATGCGGCTTGCGCCCCTGCGCTTCCAGGTCGGCTTGCTGGGCATCGGTCAGATCGAGTGCCGCGCGGTCGTAAATCGGGGGCTTGCCGCGGCCAAGCTGGATCTTGCGCTTCAGGTCCAGTTCCTGGGCGGTCTCATAAGCTGGATAGGCCCGCCCCGCGGCTTTCAGCTTGCCGAATTCTTCCTCGTAGCGGGCGAAGCGCACCGACTGTCTTTGTTCGTCGTCCGCGGCCAGCCCCAACCACGCCAGATCCGCACGGATTGCCTCGACATATTCCTCTTTCGAGCGCTCGGCATCCGTATCATCAAGCCGCAAAAGGAATGTGCCGCCCTCTTTGCGGGCGAACATCCAGTTGTGCAGCGCGGTGCGGATATTGCCGACATGAAGATGGCCCGTCGGGGACGGAGCGAAGCGGGTTCTGATGGTCATACGGTCCTGAATGCATTGGTGATCGGATAGCGCCGGTCACGGCCAAAATTGCGGGTGCCCAGCTTGACCCCGGGCGGCGCCTGACGCCGCTTGTACTCGGCAATATAGAGCAACCGCTCGATCCGCACCACCGTTTCCCGGTCAAATCCCCGGCCCACCAGGTCATTGACCGACAGTTCCTCCTCGATCAGGCCATGCAGCAACGGGTCCAGGATTTCATAATCGGGCAGGCTGTCGCTGTCCTTCTGGTCGTCGCGCAGCTCCGCACTGGGCGGCTTGCTGATCACCCGTTCCGGCATCACCGGTCCATCGGGGCCAAGACCGAGACTAGGCTTGTTGCTGTTGCGCCATCTGGAAAGCTTGAACACGGTCAGCTTATAGGCGTCCTTGAGCACCGAATAGCCCCCCGCCATATCGCCATAAATGGTGGCATAGCCGACGCTCATCTCGCTCTTGTTGCCGGTGGTCAGCAGCATGTGCCCGAACTTGTTCGACAGCGCCATCAGCGTGACCCCGCGAATCCGCGACTGGATATTTTCTTCGGTGATATCGACAGTGCGGTCGGCAAAACTGTCCTCCAGCATCGCGTCGAAACCCTCGACCGCCGGATTGATCGGGATCGTGTCCAGCCGCGTGCCCAGCATTTCGGCGCAGCCCTCGGCGTCATCCAGGCTGTCCTGCGAGGTGAAGCGCGATGGCATCATCACGTTCCATACCCGGTCCGCACCCAGCGCGTCCACCGCAACGGCCGCAGAAAGCGCGCTGTCGATGCCGCCCGACAGGCCGAGGATCACACCGGGGAACCGGTTGCGGTTTACATAGTCGCGCAGACCAACGATCATCGCATTGTAGATATCGGCAGGATGATCATCGAGCTGATGAATGTCGCCGGGCGCACAGGTCCACCGGCCGTCGGCGCGCGTCCAGTGGGTGTCGACTATTGTCTCGTCCCAGTCGGGCAGCTGGTGCATCAGGGCCGCGTCGCCGTTGAGCACGAAACTGGCGCCATCAAAGACAATCTCGTCCTGGCCGCCAACCCGGTTCAGGAACAGCATGGGAATCCCGGTTTCCTCGACCCGGCGCGTCGCGACCTGACCGAGACGCTTGTCGTCCTTTTCCACTTCATAGGGGCTGCCGTGGACCGAGATAAACAGATCCGTGCCCCGCGATTTTAGATGTTCGCACACCGCCGGCAACCAGACATCCTCGCATATTGGCAGGCCGATCTTGCAGCCCTTGAAATCGATCGGGTCGGACAAGGGGCCGGACGCAAACAATCGCTTTTCGTCAAAGGTGCCGTAGTTAGGCAATTCCACCTTGTAGCGGGTGGCCCTGACATGCCCGCCCTCAAGCAGCGCGACGCCGTTATAGAGCTTTCCATCCTCGCGAAAAATCGATCCGACCAGCATCGCCGGCCCCGGCCCGGCGGTTGCCGCCGCCAGCCGGTTCAGTTCCGCTTCCGCCCGCTCCCAAACGGCCGGCTTCAGCACCAGATCCTCCGGCGGATATCCAATTAGCTGCAATTCGGGAAAAACGATCAGGTCGCTGTCCGGAGAGCCGCCATGGGCTGCAATCATTGCATCGGCATTGCCGCGCAGATCGCCGACGCTTTGCGTCAGTTGCGCCATGGTGATGGTCAAGCGGTCGGTCATGGCGCTCTGATAGAAAGCCGCAATGGGAGGGGCAATCGAAATTAACGCAAATACGGTCTTTTGATTTGGCAGCCACCTGTCTAACAGGGTCACGAAATTGTCATGGGGTGCCGCTGGCGAGTCTTGCGGACTACTGTATCGGGGAACGCAATATGAAACTCATGTCCGGCAACAGCAACCTGCCGCTCGCCACGGCAATCGCAGACTATCTCGGCATCTCGCTGACCGACGCCAGCGTCAAGCGCTTTGCCGATGACGAGATTTTCATCGAGATCCACGAAAATGTGCGCGGCGAGGATGTGTTTGTCGTCCAGTCGACCAGTCACCCCGTAAATGACAATCTGATGGAATTGCTGATCAGCATTGACGCGCTGCGCCGCGCGTCGGCCAAGCGCATCACCGCCGTCATTCCCTATTTCGGCTATGCCCGTCAGGACCGCAAGCCCGGCCCGCGCACACCTATCTCGGCCAAGCTGGTCGCCAATCTGATTACCGAAGCGGGTGCCGACCGGGTATTGACCGTCGATCTCCACGCTGGCCAGATCCAGGGGTTTTTCGATATTCCGACCGACAATCTCTATGGTGCGCCGGTGATCAGCGAAGATATCAAATCGCGCCACGGCGACAAGGATATCATGGTCGTATCGCCCGATGTCGGCGGCGTGGTCCGCGCCCGGGCGCTGGCGAAGCGGCTGGACAACGCGCCGCTGGCGATCGTCGACAAGCGCCGCGAACGCGCCGGCGTCTCGGAGGTGATGAATATCATCGGTGATGTCGAGGGCCGCTTCTGCGTCATGATCGACGACATTGCCGACAGCGCCGGTACTTTGTGCAATGCCGCCGATGCCCTGATCGCGGCCGGCGCAACCGATGTCGCCGCCTATATCACCCACGGCGTGCTGTCGGGCAAGGCGGTGGAACGGGTCAACAATTCGTCGCTGCGCAAATTGATCATCACCGACACGATCAAGGCTCCGCAATCGGCGCTGAATTCGGAAAGGATCCGGATCCTTCCAATCGCACCATTGCTGGGCGAAGCGATCAAACGCATCGCGGATGAAAGCTCGGTGAGCAGCCTGTTCGACTAGTCACGACGAAATGTCCTCCAACCGGAGACGGCAATGCCCAGTTTTGAGCTTCTGCTGAAATATCGCATGCACATCGCTCTGCTGGCGATCGCCATCTCCCTGTTCGCCTGGATCACGGAGTGGGCGGACTGGGTCTATGTCTGTCCCTACTGCCGCTTGCAAAGGACGGTCATCGGGCTGCTTGGCTTGCTGCTGATGGTCAACCCGATGCACTGGCTGAACCGGTGGATTGCCTCCATCCTGGCGATATTGGGAGCGATCGTCGCCGGCATGCAGCATTTCAACGGCTGGAAGAAAATCATGGCCGGGGAATTTTCCTGGGGCGAATATTGGTATGCCAATGCCTGGGTCCTGTCCGGCTGCGCCCTGTTCATCATCACCGGCCTGATCCTCTATCTCTGGGCCTGGCGACCCGCCACAAGGAAAACCGACCCGCTATGACTCCCAAGGACATCGATCTCGCGCAGAAACTCGCCGACGCCGCCGGCGAAGCCATCCGCCCATTCTACCGGGCAAAATTCGAACAGGAAGCCAAGGGCGATGCCAGCCCCGTGACCGAGGCCGACCGCGCGGCGGAGGCGGCGATGCGTGCCATCATCGAAGCCGAGCGCCCCGATGACGGCATCATCGGCGAGGAATATGGCCCACGCAACGAAGGCGCGTCCCGGCAATGGGTGCTCGATCCGATCGACGGCACCACCAGCTTCATCGCCGGGCGGCCGATCTTCGGCACCCTGATCGCGCTGATGCAGGACGGCTTTCCGCTGATCGGTATCATAGACCAGCCGATTGGCAGGGAGCGCTGGATTGGCGTGGTGGGTCGCCCGACAACCTTTAACGGTCAGCCGGCAAAATCGGCGCGCTGCCGCGAGTTGAAGGATGCCGTCCTTGCCACGACCACGCCGCACCAGTTTGACGAACATGATGCCGACCATTTCATGGGTCTGGCCGGCAAGGTCGCGCCGCGCAAGATCATCTATGGCGGCGACTGCTACAATTACGGCCTGGTCGCCAGCGGCCATGTCGATGTGGTCTGCGAAGCGGGCCTGAAGCTGCATGATTTCGCCGCCCTCGCCCCGATTGTTGACGGCGCCGGCGGGATGATGTGCGACTGGAACGGCGAGCCGCTGCACGCCGAATCCGATGGCCATGTGCTGGCGATCGGTGACCAGGCGCGGGTCGACGATGTGCTGGAGGCGATTGCCTGCCATCATTGACGGCATCGTACCGCAATAATCCTTGCAATTCCGGCGAATCCCGCTAAAGCCGCCGTTCCGATGTGACGCACTGGCCAGTGTTGGGCTGCCACATGTGTCCGTAAAGGTACCATCTAGAGGAGACCAAAATGCCCAAGTTGAAGACCAAAAGTGGTGTGAAGAAACGCTTCAAGATCACCGCAACCGGTAAGGTCAAGCACGGCGTAGCCGGCAAGCGCCACCGTTTGATGAGCCATAACAGCAAATATATCCGCCAGAACCGCGGCACCAAGAAATTGTGTGATGCGGATGCTCGGACAGTCAAGAAATGGGCGCCATACGGCCTGGGCTAAGCCCGCCGCAGCGACTCTCTAACTTACAGGATATAGAATATGGCACGTGTAAAACGGGGTACGACCACTCGTACAAAACATAAGAGATTATTGGTTCAGGCGAAGGGCTATTATGGCCGTCGCAAGAACACCATCCGCATCGCGCGGCAGGCCGTCGAAAAAGCCGGTCAATATGCCTATCGCGACCGCAAGGTCAAGAAGCGGGCTTTCCGCGCGCTCTGGATCCAGCGTATCAATGCTGCGGTACGCGCCGAAGGCTTGACCTATGGCGTCTTCATCCACGGCACCAAGCTGGCCGGGATTGAGCTGGACCGTAAAGTGATGGCCGACCTGGCGATGAATGAACCCGCTGTGTTTAGCGGCATCATCAAACAGGCGCAGGATGCCCTGGCGAAAGCCTAAGCATTTTCAGACATTCAAGAAAGCGCCGGGGAGCAATCTCGCGGCGCTTTTTTATTGGGTTTTTCACAGGGCTTGCTAGACCGGCACCGAGATCAAACGGGACATTATCATGAGCGACATCGACGCGATCAGGGACAGATATCTGGAGCAGATTGACGCTGCATCCGACGGTGACGCGCTGGAGGAGATCCGCTTGGCCACGCTGGGCAAGAAGGGCGAAATCTCGCTACTGCTCAAAACCCTTGGCCAGATGACACCGGAAGAGCGCCAGGAACAGGGTCCGAAAATCAACGGCGCGCGGCAGGCGGTTGCAGATGCGCTCACCAACCGCAAGGATGCGATGGAAACGGCGGCTCTGGACGCCAAGCTCGCGACCGAAAAACTCGACCTGACTTTGCCTGCACCTTCGGCGCCGAAGGGCAGCATCCATCCGGTGTCGCAAGTGATGGACGAACTGGCTGAAATATTCGCCGATCTCGGCTTTTCCGTAGCCACCGGACCCGAGATCGAGGACGACTGGCACAATTTCACCGCGCTCAACATTCCGGACACCCATCCGGCGCGGGCGATGCACGACACATTCTATTTTCCGCAGACCGATGACATCGGCATGCCGAAACTGCTGCGCACCCACACGTCCCCCGTGCAGATCCGCACCATGATGGATGTTGCCAGGCAGACTGAGGGTGCTGGCGAACCGATCTACATTATCGCTCCAGGCCGCACCTATCGCTCGGACAGTGATGCCACCCATACGCCGATGTTCCACCAGGTCGAGGGCCTGGTGATCGACAAAGGCATTCATATGGGCCATCTCAAATGGACGCTGGAGACGTTCCTCGGCGCCTATTTCGAGCGTGATGATATTGAGCTGCGCCTGCGCCCGAGCTATTTTCCGTTCACCGAGCCATCGGCGGAAGTCGATCTGGGTTTTTCGGTTGAAAATGGTCGGCGAATCATCGGCGGTGATCCGCATGGGCCCAATGGCGGCTGGATGGAGCTACTGGGTTCCGGCATGGTCCATCCCAATGTCATCCGCAATTGCGGGCTGGATCCGGATGTCTGGCAGGGCTTTGCCTTTGGCTGCGGGATCGACCGGCTGGCGATGCTGAAATATGGCATGGACGACCTGCGCGCCTTCTTCGACGGCGATCTGCGCTGGGCCGATCACTACGGTTTCAACGCGCTGGATGTTCCGACGCTGAGCGGAGGAGTGGGCGCATGAAATTTTCCCTGTCCTGGCTGAAAGCGCATCTCGAAACCGATGCAAGCGCCACCGAGATCGCCGAGAAACTGACCAGCATTGGCCTGGAAATCGAGGGAATCGAAAATCCGGCAGATGCGTTGCGCCCGTTCCGCGTGGCCAAAGTCCTCGAAGCGGCGCCGCATCCGAATGCCGACAAGTTGCAATTGCTTAAAGTTGATGATGGTGCCGCGGAACCGTGGCAGGTGGTGTGCGGGGCGCCGAACGCGAAGGCCGGGATGATCGGCGTTTTCGGACCTCCGGGAACCTATATTCCGGGCAGCGATTTCACGCTGAAACCCGCGAAAATCCGGGATGTAGAGAGTTTCGGCATGATGTGCAGCTACCGCGAGCTGGAGCTGGGCGACGACCATGACGGAATCATCGAACTGCCAGAAAATGCTGCCGCTAAAGTTGGCACCAGCTACGCCGACTATGCCGGGCTCGACGATCCGGTGTTCGATGTCTCGATCACCCCCAACCGCCAGGACTGCATGGGCGTCCGCGGAATTGCGCGCGATCTCGCGGCGGCGGGTCTTGGCATATTGAAGCCATTGGACATCGCCACCATCGCCCGCACCGGCAGTGGCCCGGATGTCCGCACCGACGATGCCGACGGCTGCCCCGCTTTCCACGCTTGCACGGTCAAAGGCGTGAGCAATGGCGTATCGCCGGCCTGGATGCAGGCGCGGCTGAAATCGGCCGGTCAGAAGCCGATCAACACATTGGTCGATATCACCAACTATGTGATGCTCGATCACGGGCGGCCCCTGCATGTCTATGATGTCCACAAGCTCGCTGGCGGTCTGGTTGCCCGCAAGGCGAAGCCGGGCGAGACCGTGCTCGCGCTCAACGACAATGAATACACGCTCGACGAGAGCATGACCGTGATTGCCGATGACAATGGCGCCCATGATATTGGCGGCATCATGGGTGGTGCGAACACCGGTTCGGACCAGGACACGACCGAGGTGCTGATCGAATGCGCCTATTTTACCCCCGAGAATATAGCCAGGACCGGCCAGAAGCTGATGCTGACCAGCGACGCGCGGCAGCGGTTCGAACGCGGCGTTGATCCGGCCTTCCTCGACGATGGCATCGAAATCGCGACCGCGCTCGTCCTCGACCTGTGCGGCGGCACCGCCAGCGCCATCACCCGCGCCGGAACGCCGCCTGCCGAGCCGCGCACCGTCGCCTATGATCCGGCGCAATGCCTCGCGCTCGGCGGGATTGATGTCGCTGCTGATCGGCAGCAGACGATCCTCAGGGCGCTGGGTTTCACCATTGCCGATGACTGGACCATCACCATTCCGACCTGGCGCCGCGATGTGCAGGGCTGGCAGGATATTGTCGAGGAAATCATCCGCATCGAAGGTCTCGACACGATTCCGTCGACCCCGCTGCCCCGCAAACCCGGTGTCGCCACGCCTACCGCCTCGCCGGAACAGCTGGCCGAGCGCAAGGCGCGACGCGCTGCCGCGGCGCGCGGGCTGAACGAGGTGGTCAACTGGAGCTTCATTTCCGAAAAGGAAGCCGCGCCGGTCGGCGGCGGCACATGGGCGCTGGCCAATCCGATCAGCGAGGATCTGAAGGTGATGCGGCCAAGCCTGCTGCCCGGGCTGATTGCCGCTGCCAGGCGCAACAGCGCGCGCGGCGCAGCGTCGATCCGGCTCTTCGAGGTCGGCCGCCGCTATCTCGAAAGCAGCGAACATCCGACCATCGGTCTGGTGCTGACCGGCGAGAAGTCGGCGCGCAGCTGGCAGGGCGGCGCGGCGAGCAGGTTCGACGCCTATGACGCCAAGGCGGAGGTGCTGGCGATCCTCGAGGCGGCCGGTGCGCCTGTCGACAAGCTGATGGATTTCGGCTTTGATGATTCTGGGCACGGCAATGCCTATCACCCCGGCCAGTCCGGCACGCTGCGGCTTGGCCCGAAGAAGATTTTGGCCGCTTATGGCGCGCTACACCCCTCGGTCACCAAGGCGCTGGGCCTGAAGGGCGCAGCGGTCGGCGCGGAGATTTTCCTCGAAGCGATTCCGCTGAAGAAGAAAGCGGGCCATATGCGCGACGCCTTTGCGCCGCCGGCGCTACAGGCGGTGACCCGAGACTTTGCCTTCATCGTCGACGCCGCCCTGCCCGCGGATGATCTGGTGCGCGCGGTCAAGGGCGCGGACAAGAAGCTGATCACCGATGCGCGGATTTTCGATCTGTTCGAGGGGCCGAGCGTCGGTGAGGGGAAGAAGTCGCTGGCGGTGGAAGTGACGCTGCAGCCGACGGACGCTACCCTGACCGAAGACGATCTGAAGGCGCTTTCGGACAAGGTCGTTGCCAGTGCCGGCAAATTGGGTGCGCAATTGAGGGGCTAGTCTTAGCAAATGATTGCAGCTTTAGCTGCACCCGAATTCTTTTGGTTTCACGCGAAGCCGCGAAGGCGCAAAGAATTAGCGGTTATCAGAAACTCTTCGTGTCTTCGCGGCTTCGCGTGACAAATTTGGACTACAACTCCCGCTGCGCGGGAAAGAAAAGTGAAGAAAAATGAGCAAACCACGCCGCACATTCGCGATCATCTCCCACCCCGATGCGGGCAAGACGACGCTGACCGAGAAGCTGCTGCTGAAAGGCGGCGCGATCCATCTGGCGGGCGAGGTCAAGGCGCGGGGTGATAACCGGCGGGCGCGGTCGGACTGGATGAAGATCGAGCAGCAGCGCGGGATTTCGGTGACCTCAAGCGTCATGACCTTCGAGCGCAATGGCATTGTCTTCAACCTGCTCGACACGCCGGGCCATGAGGATTTTTCCGAGGACACCTATCGCACGCTGACCGCGGTCGACAGCGCGATCATGGTGATCGACGCCGCGAGCGGGATCGAGGCGCAGACGCTGAAGCTGTTCGAGGTCTGCCGGATGCGCAGCGTGCCGATCATCACTTTCGTCAACAAGGTCGACCGCGAAGGCCGCGATCCGTTCGAGCTGCTCGACGAGGTCGCCGACAAGCTGGCGCTGGACGTCTGCCCGATGAGTTGGCCGACCGGCATGGGCGGGCAGTTCGAGGGCGTCTATGACCTGCAGCGCAACCAGCTGCACCAGCCGACCGGCAGCAGCAAGCAATATGACGGCGTGACCCAGCAATTTGCGGGTCTCGATGATCCGAAGCTGGCCGAAGCTCTGAGCGCAGCCGCGCTGGAGCGGCTGACCAGCGAAGGCGAGTTGGCGCAGGGCGGCTATAGCGGCTTTGATCTCGAGGCCTATCAGAACGGTGACCTGACCCCGGTCTATTTCGGCTCCGCGCTCAAGCAGTTCGGGGTGGAGGAGCTGATCGACGCGATTGCCGACTATGCCCCCAGCCCCCGCCCGCAACCGGCCGAACCGGCGCCGATTGATCCGGAAAGCGACGATGTCACCGGATTCATTTTCAAGATCCAGGCGAATATGGACCCGCAGCACCGCGACCGGATTGCCTTCATGCGATTGTGTTCGGGCGAGTTCAAGCGGGGGATGAAGCTGACACCTTCGGGCCTCGGCAAGCCGATCGCGATCCACTCGCCGATCCTGTTCTTCGCGCAGGACCGCGAAATTGCCGACACGGCGGAACCGGGCGATATCATCGGCATCCCCAATCACGGCACGCTGCGCGTGGGCGACACATTGTCCGAGAAGAACCAGGTCCGGATCACCGGCCTGCCCAATTTTGCCCCGGAAATCCTGCGCCGGGTGATCCTGCGCGATCCGACCAAGACCAAGCAGCTGCGCAAGGCGCTGGATGACCTGTCGGAAGAGGGCGTGGTCCAGGTCTTCTATCCCGAGCTCGGCGCCAACTGGATCATCGGTGTGGTCGGGCAGCTGCAGCTCGAGGTATTGGTATCGCGGCTGGAGGCGGAATATAAGGTCGACGCCTATCTGGAACAGGCGCCGTTCGAAACCGCACGCTGGATCAGCGGTGAAGACGCGACGCTAAACGCCTTTGCCAATATCAACCAGAGTTCGCTGGCCCGCGACCGCGACGACAATCTGGTGTTCCTCGCCAAGTCGGCCTGGGATGTCGGTTATCAGGAAGAGCGCAATCCTGACCTAAAGTTCAGCACGACACGCGAGCGCTAATCCCCTAAATTCCGGCCATGGCGAGCCGCTCCACCACCGACAAGGCGTTTCAGGCGATCATCATCGATGACGAGGGGCGGGTGTGCGCGGATATTCCGGAGAGCGCCTGCCAGCAGGAGCCGGGCAATTTCTTCAAGCATGTCGGCGCGCTGGCGCTGACCAAGAGCGCCGACGGGCTGGTCGATCCGAAGCTGGTGCTGAGCTGGCTGATGACCTCGCTGGGCGCGCCGGTGGCGCTGATCGGGCTGCTGGTGCCGGTCCGCGAGGCGGGTGCCTTGCTGCCGCAGCTGCTGACCGCGGGGGCGCTGCGGCGGCTGCCGCGCCGAAAATGGGCCTGGGCTGCGGGGTCCGCGGTGCAGGGCATCGCTGCGGCCGCGATCGGGCTGGTCGCGATCGGCCTGACCGGTGTGGGAGCCGGCTGGGCGATCATCGTCGCGCTGGCGATCCTGGCGCTGGCGCGCAGCGTCTGTTCGGTCTGCTACAAGGATGTGCTCGGCAAGACCGTCGACCGGTCGCGGCGCGGCACCGCCACCGGGCTGGCCGGATCGATCGCGGCGGTCACCGTCATCGGCTATGCGCTGGCGCTGTCCTTCGAGCTGCTCGACCGGATGCTGCTGGTCACCGGCGGCCTGTTTCTGGCCGGTGCGGCCTGGGTCGCCAGCGCCGCGCTGTTCGCCACGCTGAAGGAAAAGGCGGGAGCCACCGAAGGCGGGAAGAACGCGCTGAAGGAGGCGCTGGCCAATCTTGCCTATCTGCGCGACGATCCGCAGCTCGCCCGGTTCATCCTGACCCGCGGCCTGCTGACCGCCACCGCGCTGGCCCCGCCGTTCATGATCGCGGTCGGCAGCGAAGCCGGCGAAGGCTATGACCGGCTCGGCTTTCTGGTGCTTGCCTCGGCGCTCGCCAGCCTGCTGAGCAGCTTTGTCTGGGGCCGCCTGTCGGACCGGTCGAGCCGCAAGGTGCTGGTCTTCTCCGCGCTGGTCGCTGCAGGCATATTGACCGCGACCAGCTGGCTCGCCTTCGCCGGCGCGCTGGCGGGGGGCTATATCATGCCGGTGCTGCTGTTCGGGCTGATGATCGCCTATCAGGGCGTGCGGCTGGGCCGGTCGACGCATCTGGTCGACATGGCCGATCAGGATAGCCGCGCCGCCGATACCGCGCTGTCGAACACGGTGATCGGGCTGCTGTTGCTCGCCGGCGGGCTGTTCAGCCTGGTCGCCAGCTGGTTTGGCGGCGCAGTCGTGCTGGCGATCATGGCGGCGATGAGCGGGTTGGCGATCGTGGCGGCCTGGGGGCTGGAAGAGGTGCAGCGGGGATAAATTTCCGTCAGGCGCGATTGTCGCCCTGGATTGCTTCGCTTTGCTCGCAATGACGGTTGTGCTCCGCACTTGATGCCGGAGCACATCCTCACCCCCTGAGCAAGAACACCGCATGTTCGGCGAGCAGATTGGCCGCTGCCTTGCTGGTCAGCTTGTCGCCGCTGAGAAACCATTGCCCCTCCTGCGCATAGCGACCCTCCTGCACCAGCGCCCGAAAATCGGCGATGGTGACATGGTGGATATTCGGCGTGTCGTACCAGGTCTGCGGGATCAGGCGGGTGACCGGCATGCGGCCGCCGACCAGCAGCGACGTGCGGATGCGCCAGTGGGCAAAATTGGGGAAGCTGACGAAGGCCTGCTTGCCGACCCGCAGCAGCTGCTCGAGCATCATGTCGGGTCGGCGGGTGGTCTGCAGCGTCTGGCTGAGCACGGCATAGTCGAAGCTGGCGTCGGGATAGGCGGCGAGGTCGGTGTCGGCATCGCCCTGGACCACCGACAGGCCCTTGGCGACGGCGCTGGCGACATTGGCAGGGTCGATCTCCAGCCCGCGGGCGTCGCAGCCCTTCTGGTCGCGCAGCGCCGCCATCAGCGCGCCGTCGCCGCAGCCGATATCGAGCACCCGGCTGCCGGGGGCGATATTGTCGGCGATGATCTGCAGGTCGGGGCGGAGTCTGGTCATGCTACGCGCTCGATGAAGCGGGAGGCCGAAGATTTGTGCGCGCGAAGCCGCGAAGGCACGAAGAACATCATGCTCTGATCAACCTTCGCGGCTTCGCGGCTTCGCGCGTGCAAATAGTTCCGCAAGAGACAGGACATGAGAGGACCTTTGGTCATTTTCCCTCTCCCGCTTTCAGGAAGCCGTCGACGATACCGTTCATCTCCGGATTTTCCAGCAGGAAGCTGTCGTGGCCGAAGGGGCTGGACAGTTCCATGAAGCTGACCTCGGCGCCGGCGGCGTTGAGGGCGTGGACGATCGCGCGGCTTTCGCTGGTCGGGTAGAGCCAGTCGGTGTCGAAGCTGATCAGGCAGAAGCGGGTTTTCGAACCCCGGAAGGCATTGGCGAGCACCCCGCCATGGGCCTCGGCGAGGTCGAAATAGTCCATCGCCCGGGTGATGTAGAGATAGCTGTTGGCGTCGAAGCGGTCGACGAAGCTGATCCCCTGGTGGCGCAGATAGCTCTCGACCTGGAAATCGGCGTCGAAGCCGAAGGTCTTGGCGTCGCGGTCCTGCAGGCGGCGGCCGAATTTCTCGGTCAGGCCGGCTTCCGAGAGATAGGTGATATGCGCCGCCATCCGGGCGACCGCGAGGCCGCTGCTCGGCGGGTCGTCATCGGCATAATAGGCGCCGCCGCGCCAGCGCGGGTCGGCCATGATCGCCTGCCGGCCGACCTCGTGAAAGGCGATATTCTGGGCGCTGTGCCGCGCGGCGGAGGCGATGATGACGGCCGAGGCGACGCGCTCGGGATAGAGCGCGGCCCAGCTGACCGCCTGCATCCCGCCCATCGATCCGCCGATCACCGCGTGCAGCCGGTCGATGCCGAGATGGTCGAGCAGCATCGCCTGCGCCCGCACCATGTCGGCGATGGTGATGACCGGGAAATCCATCGCCCAGGGCTGTTCGGTCGCGGGGTTGACCGTCGCCGGGCCGGAGCTGCCGAGACAGCTGCCCAGGACATTGGCGCAGATCACGAAATGGCGGTCGGTGTCGACCGGCTTGCCGGGGCCGACCAGCCGCTCCCACCAGCCCGGCTTGCCGGTGATCGGATGGGTCGAGGCGAGATACTGGTCGCCGGTCAGCGCGTGGCAGACGAGGATCGCGTTGCTGCGCTCGGCATTCAGCTCGCCGTAGGTTTCATAGGCAAATTCGACGGGCGCGAGGCTGGCGCCGCTGTCCAGCAGCAACGGTCCCAGCAGGCGGACCGACCGGTCCAGTCCAAAACGCTCATCTTCGGTCATCATCAAGGCAGCTAAGCGGCGAATTCCCGAGCGTCAATTGATAATGCGGTTGACTGGCGGGCCGCAATGGCTAGTCCGGCCTCTGTAATCATCACAGCATTATGGGCAGAGCCAATGAACGGACCGAAACCGAAAGAGTGGATCATGGGGATCGCGCCCTATGTGCCGGGCAAGTCGAGCGGCGACGACGGGCGCAAGCTGGTCAAGCTGTCGGCCAACGAGAATCCGCTCGGCTGCAGCCCGGCAGCGGGCGAGGCGCTGAACGCCGCGTCGGGATCGGTCGACCGCTATCCCGATCCCGGTTCGACGAAGCTGCGCGAGGCGATTGCGACCAAGCATGGCCTTGACCCGGCGCGGATCATCTGCGGCACCGGGTCCGACGATGTGCTGCATCTCGCCGCCAATGCGTTCAGCGGGCCGGGCGACGAGATCATCTATGTCAAATATGGCTTTGCCGTCTATGATATCGCGGCGCGGCGCTATGGCGGGACGCCGGTGATCGCCGACGACAGGGATTATGGCACCGATGTCGTCGCGATCCTGGCCAAGGTCACCGGCAACACGCGGGTGATCTTCATCGCCAATCCCAACAATCCGACCGGCACCTTTGCGCCGCGCGCCGAGATCGCGCGGCTGCACGCGGCGCTGCCGGGCCATGTGCTGCTGGTGCTGGATTGCGCCTATGCCGAATATATGGACGAGGGCCAGGATGACGGGGCGATGGAGCTGGCGGAGAGCGAGGCCAATGTGCTGGTCACCCGCACTTTCTCCAAGATCCACGGGCTGGCGGCGGAGCGGATCGGCTGGGGCTATGGCCATGCCGACATTATCGGCGCGATGAACCGGATCCGGCTGCCGTTCAATGTCACCACCGCCGGCCAGCAGGCCGCGGTCGCGGCGCTCGCTTCGGAAGACTTCGTTTCGATGAGCCGCGAGCATAATGCGAAATGGCGGCAGTGGCTGAGCGACGAGATGGGCGCGCTCGGCAACCATGGGCTGCGCGTGGTGCCGAGCCATACCAATTTCCTGCTGGTGCTGTTCGAGGGCCAGGTCACGGCCGAGCAGGCCAATGCGGCGCTGATGGACAAGGGCTATGCGGTGCGCTGGCTGCCCGGACAGGGGCTGGTCAACGGCCTCAGGATCACCATCGGCACCGAGGCAGAGACCCGCGGCGTCGCCCAGGCCCTGCGAGACATATTGGAAGCCGCCGGCTGATGCTGCCTTTCCCGAATATCACGATTGTCGGGCTCGGGCTGATCGGTTCCTCCATCGCCCATGCGGTGCGCCAGACGATGCCGTCGGTGCGGATCACCGGTCATGACAGCGACCCGGCGGTGCGCGCCCGGGTGCTCGAGCTCGGCTTCTGCGACGATGTCAGCGACAGCGCCGGCGCGGCGGTGACCGATGCCGGCCTGGTGATCCTGTGCGTGCCGGTCGGGGTGATGGCCGAAGTGGCCGCGGATATCGCCGCCGACCTGCCGAGTGATGCGGTGGTCAGCGATGTCGGATCGTCGAAGGAAAGCGTGCAGGCGGCGCTGGCCGCTGCGCTGCCCGGCGCCCGGATCATCCCGGCCCACCCGGTTGCCGGGACCGAGAACAGCGGCCCGGACGCCGGCTTCGCCACGCTGTTCCACGACCGCTGGTGCATCCTGACCCCGCCGGACGACGCCGACGAGGGCGATATCGAGCGGCTGAAGGCCTTCTGGGAAAGGCTGGGCGCCAATATCGAGATCATGGACGCCAAGCATCACGACCTGGTGCTGGCGGTGACCAGCCATCTGCCGCATCTGATCGCCTACACGATCGTCGGCACCGCCTCCGACCTCGAAGACGTGACCCGCGGCGAGGTGATCAAATATTCCGCCGGCGGCTTCCGCGACTTCACCCGGATCGCCGCCTCCGACCCGACGATGTGGCGCGACGTGTTCCTGTCCAACAAGGAAGCGGTGCTGGAAATGCTGCAGCGCTTTTCCGAGGACCTGACCGCATTGCAGCGGGCGATCCGCTGGGACAAGGGCGACGAGCTGTTCGACCTGTTCACCAAGACCCGGGCGATTCGCCGCCGGATCATCGAGGAAGGCCAGGACGACGCCGCTCCCGACTTCGGCCGGACGCACGACTGAAGACCTGCCGGGCGGTATCGCCCCCTCGGTTGATGGAATAGCCACCAAGCCACGAAGATGAAATCGGCGGGCCGGCAAGTTATTCAGATATTTGCAGAATGTGAGCAACCTCTGCGGCTGTCGCCGGTTGATGACGGCAAACCCCGTTAAGGAAACTCCATTGAAAATCCTGTCCTGCCTACCCGGCCTGCTGCTGCTTTCGGCGTGCAGTTTTTCAACCGACCAGAGCGACGACGCGCCGGACGGCCAGTCTGCGAGCGCGCCTTCGGCCTCGGCCGGCGATCCGCTGCATTTTGCCGATGCCGGGGGGCCGGCCGTTGCCTTTGAAGAGACGCCGGTGCTGCGCGCGCAGGTCCTGCTTGACCGGCTCGGCTTTTCGCCCGGCGTGATCGACGGCGAGGAGGGCCAGTCCTATGACGCGGCGCTGCGTGCTTTCCAGCTTAGCCGGGGCCTGGACGAAAGCGGCAAGCTCGACCAGCCGACGCTGGCGGCCATGCAGGAGTGGAGTGATGTGCCGGCAACGCGGCTGGTGACGATCCCGGCGGCCTTTGCCAAGGGACCGTTTTTCCCCGATCTGCCCGACGATGCGGCGAAACAGGCGGAACTGCCGACACTGGGCTATAAAAATCTGATGGAAGCGCTGGCCGAACGTTTCCACACCACACCAGACGCGTTGGTCGCCCTGAACAGTCCCGATACCAAGATCGGAGCCGGCAAGGTCATCCGGGTGCCCAATATCGCCGATGTCGCTCCGCTGGCGGGAACCGACGAGCGCGACTGGTCGGCAACCCTGCAGAAGCTCGGCGTGGCATCGAAGCAGCCGACGGCGAGCAAGCTGGTGGTCGACAAGTCCGAGGGCGTGCTCAAGGCCTATGATGCCGATGGCAAGCTGATCGGCCAGTTCCCGGCGACGATGGGCAGCAGCCACGATCCGCTGCCGATCGGCCAGTGGACAATCAAGGGTGTCAGCCACAATCCGGAGTTCCACTATAATCCGGAACTGTTCTGGGATGTCAGCGACGACAAGGACGCACAGCTGCTGCCGCCGGGGCCCAATGGCCCGGTGGGCGTGGTCTGGATCGACCTGTCGAAACCGCATTACGGCATCCACGGCACCGGCGCGCCGGACACGATCGGCCGGGCGGAAAGCCATGGCTGCGTTCGCCTGACCAACTGGGACGCCGCGCGACTGGCGCAGATGGTCAAGCCCGGTGTCAAGGCGGTGTTTCAGGAGTAGGAACCGGGAATTATCGGGAGCGCAGATCGCCGCACGCCTGGGCGCCGCTACCGGCCGTTTCACCCACCAGCTTGCCCAGACCGTGATCCGGGCGGTGAGTTCGGCATATGGCAGGACGGGCTTTGATGAGCCCTGCGACAAGCCGGTCACCGACCTGGTGCGCGCAGTGACGGAATAATCGAATATACAAACGGACAAAATCCGGTATCCTGCCAGAAAAATTCCCGGCGCAACAAGCAGTTGGGAGAAGCCAGGAGAATATGCCTTTGACCGAAGCGACAGCGACCAGCACCCCCCGTTCCGCCGACCGCGGCACCCCGGAAGCCGGCTATGGCAGCAGGAGCTACCGCAATTATATTCTCGGCATCCTGCTGACTGTCTATATCTTCAATTTCATCGACCGCACGATCATCAACATCCTGACCGAGCCGATCAAGGAAAGCTTTGGCGTCGAGGACTGGCAGATGGGGCTGCTCGGCGGGCCGGCCTTTGCCATTCTATACACCTTTGTCGGCATTCCGATCGCGCGCTTCTCCGAGAAGCATCACCGGGTCTGGATCATCGCCGGATCGGTGTTCCTGTGGAGCCTGATGACCGTGCTGTGCGGCTTTGCCTTCAGCTTCATCGCCCTGTTCCTGTTCCGCATCGGCGTCAGCATCGGCGAGGCGGGCTGTTCGCCGCCGGCCAATTCGCTGATCGCCGACTATTTCGTCCCCGCCGAGCGGTCGACCGCGGTATCGGTCTACGCGCTGGGCATTCCGCTTGGCGGCATGGTGGCCTATGTGTTCGGCGGCTATATCGTCGGCAATCTCGACGGGCCGATCGTCGGTGCGATGCTGGCAAGCTGGAACTGGACCTGGGCGGTGAACGCGCTCGACTGGCAGAATATCGAGGGCTGGCGGATCGCCTTTGTCGTCGTCGGCGTCCCCGGCATCATCGTCGCGGCGATCGTCAAGCTGACCATCGCCGAGCCGCCGCGCGGCTATACCGATCCGGCGGAGATGCAGAACCGCGAGCAGGTCGGGTTCAGGGAAGTGCTGCGGATCCTGTCACAGAAACCCTCCTACTGGCACGTCACCCTGGGCGTGACCATCGCCTCGTTCGTCAATTATGGCGTCGGCCAGTTTTTCGTCTCCTTCCTGATCCGCACGCACGAGCTGTCGATCTTCGACGCGTCGGTGAAGATCGCCATGGCGCTGGCGCTGATGGCGGCGATCGGCACCTATATGTCGGGCTATCTGGCGGACAAATATGCCCAGCGCTTCCCGAAGGCGCTGGCGCTGATCCCGATGTTCGCGCTGATCGGGGTAATCCCGATGCATGTCACCGGCTATCTGGCGGAATCCCTGTGGCTGGCGGTGCCGCTGATGATGGTCGGGCAGATGCTGCTCTATACCTATCTCTGTCCGCTCTACGCGGTGCCCAGCGGCGTGGTCGACAGCCGGATGCGGGCGACGGCGGTGGCGGTGACCCTGTTCATCGTCAACCTGCTCGGCTACGGCCTCGGCCCGCCGCTGATCGGCGGCCTGTCGACGATATTGAACGCCACCTTCCTGTCGGGTCTGGATCCGGCGCTGACGCTGGAGGCGTGCAAGGCGAGCAATCTGACGGCGGCCGCGCAGGCCGCCTGCGATACAGCCAATGCCGATGGCCTCAGATGGTCAATGGTGCTGTTCAAATGCCTGTATCTGTGGGCGATTTTCCACTTCTATATGGCCAGCCGCACGATTCAGCGGGATATGGGGCGGTAGGGGCGGCCTGCAGTTTGACGCTAGCATTTATCGGGAGGGAGCTTGAAGGACTCGCGCGAAGGCGCGAAGCGATCGGCCAGCTTTGGCGCGCGCTCGCCCTGTCTCGTCAGCCTGATATCAGAGGGAGAGGATCCGCGCGGGGCATTGCAGGGAACCAAGACACCATCGAGCGGTTGGTTTGGAAGTACGAACCCGATGGAGTTTTCCAATGACACGTTCATCAATCGCAATTCTCGCTCTTTCCGCCTTTGCGCTTGCCGCTTGCGAATCCGAAGCTGAGCGGCAAGCGGATGCAACCGAGGATCGTCTTGAGCAACAGGCGGCACAAAGTGCCACCGCTGCCGGCGATGAAATAGCGGCGCTGGGCCTGACCGAAAGACAGTTGCTTGATGCCGATCTGGTGGCCGCAGACGGCAGCGAACTGGGCGATGTCGAACAGGTTCGCCGCGATGCTTCGGGCGCCGTTACCGCCCTGCTGGTTGAGGTCGAAGACAGCGAACCCGATCGTTATGTCGAAATCCCGCTAACTGGCCTGACTGTCACACAAGGCGGCGGCTTGAGCGATGCCGATGTGCAAACGAGCATGACGGCACAGGATTTGGCGGCATTGCCCGACGCAACGATAGGACCAATCTAGGCAAACAGGGGATTTCGGGGCACTTGCGGCGGACAAGCCCAATCTATTGATCACGGTATGCCTGCATATTGACATTTTAATATGTTTGTATGTATATGATCATACATATCATGTTTTATGTTTGGATATAAACATACGATGTCAGTAAGGAATGTCGCAAAGCAGCAATGCCAACGGCTCGTCGATACAGCCGCCTCTGGCAGCACGCACAATCTTTCGGTGCCCCCCGAGGGATGGATCGCGACGGTCAGGAAGGCGCTTGGCATATCCGGCGCGCAGCTCGGCAGAATGACCGGCCGCAGCCGAGCGACCGTTGCCGGAGCAGAGCGGTCGGAGCGGGATCGTGTGGTCAGCCTGCACACAATGGACGTGATGGCAAAGGCCATGGGCTGCCGCTTCGTCTATGCCATTATTCCCGAGACCGGCAGCGTTACAGAACTTGTCGAGGCACAGGCAAGAAAAAAAGCCGAAGCATTGGTCTATGAAGCCAGCCGACATATGGCGCTGGAAGCCCAAGCTATCGGGCCAAAACGTCAGGCTGAACAAATCGAGCAGATTGCCCGCGATCTTGTACGCGAGGCGCCTGCTGATTTCTGGGAACCCGAATGAGTCCAGCGGGCGAGGAGCCGGATGGCGCAACCCCGCTTGACCCGGATGAACGGGAAGGCTTGCGCTTCAGGCATGTCACAACCCGCGCCGACCTCAATCATCTGGAACAGGTCAATGTTCAAAGCGGGCTGGCGTGGCTGAACCGCAGAAGAATGACAGACAGCTTGACCGAAGCATTCATCCGCGAATTGCATCGACAACTTTTTGGCGGCGTCTGGCGATGGGCGGGCTCGTTCCGGCTAACGGAGAAAAATATCGGAGTCGATCCGATCCAGATATCGGTCCAGTTGCGAGCGCTATTGGATGACGCCCGCTTCTGGGCAGAAAATGCGACCTACGCTCCTCTAGAGGCGGGCGCTCGCTTCCATCACCGGCTGGTCAAGATCCATTTGTTCGCCAACGGAAATGGCCGCCACGCCCGCATCGCTGCCGATCAGTATCTCCGGTGGCATTTCAATCATCCACCCATTGACTGGGAAGCGGGCCACGACCTGGAGAGCATCAGCGCCCGCCGGACGGCCTATATCTTGGCCCTGCGCGCTGCCGACGCGCGCGAATATACGGCGCTGTTCCGGTTTGTTGGATTGGAGAGATAACAGGGCCGGAAGCTAGCACAATTTCCCCGCGCCCCTTCAATCGTTCAGCACATTGATCGCCTTGTGCACCCGGTCGCGGATGTCGTCGCGTTCCAGGCCCGGTTCGATCTCGGGCTGCACCTCGTAGGTGACGACGCCGCTTTTCTGGACGAAGGTGTCGCGCGGGGAAACGATGCCGCTGTTCAGCGCGACCGGGACCAGCGGGATGCCCATCATCTTGTAGATGCCGGCAAAGCCGGTCTGCAGCTCGGGCCGTTCGCCGTGGCGGGCGCGGCTGCCCTCGGCGAAGATCACGATCGGGCGGCCCTCGGCGACCGCCTTTCTCGCCTGCTTGATGATCTGGCGCATCGCCGCGCCGCCGCCGTCGCGGTCGATGCCGAGCAGGCCGTGGCGGGTGGCGATCCAGCCCCACAGGGGAATGACCAGCAGCTCCTTCTTGGCGATCACCACCGGCTTGTCGAACAGCCGCAGCAGGTCGATCGTCTCGAACATGCTTTCATGCTTGAACACGTAGAGCAGAGGCTCGTTGCGGATCTCGCCCCTGACCTCGACGCGGATGCCGAGAATCAGGCGGGCGCAGACATAATGATAGCGGCTCCAATATTGCGCCATGTAATAGATGGTCGGCGGCCAGAAGAAGGCGCCGAGGAAGGTGGCGATGATGATCGGCACCGAGCCGATGTAGAAGATCGCCATGAACAGCAGCGAGCGGATGACGGCCAGCATCAGACGCCTGCCAGCGCCGCCAGCCGGCGCATCAGATATTTGTTATATTCGATAAACAGCGTGCCCAGCGACGGCTGCGTCTGCACCGCGTCGGACAGGATCCGGACATCGGGCGGCATCGCCCGCTCCAGCTCGAGCCGGGCGCGGCGCATGTGCCAGTCGGAGGTTACCAGCCGCACCGACCGGTCGCCGCGCCGCGCCGCCCAGCGGGCAATCTCGAGCGCGTTGGAGCGGGTATCGACGGCCTGAAAGCCGAGATCGATGCAGCAGTCGAACAGGTCGCCGGCGCTGTCATATTCGGCAGCGAGTTCCTTCGGCTTGACGTCGCGATCGACGCCGGAGATCAGCAGCCGGCCGGCGCTCTTGGCGGTGACGATGTCGAGCGCGCGGTCGATCCGGCCGGCGCCGCCGGTTAGCACCACGACCGAGCCGGTATGGGAATCGTCGGGCGCGGGGCGCGGCAGGTCGATGGCAAACCAGGCGAAGCCGATGATCCACAGCAGCAGCAGGAAAGAGAAAAAGCGCAAGATCATGAAGCGGGGTTACAATATCTTCGTCAGGGCGCCGATCACCGTCCAGCGGGCGGTTATCATGGCAAGGAACATCCCCAATATCGGAATCGCGGCAATTATCAACCAGCTCCACCAGTCGAGGCCGACCGATTCCACCAGTCCCGAGCCCAGCGCGGTCAGCTGCGTGCCGATCAGCCAGATGATCGCGGCACCGCCGACCAGGCCGATCAGGCCGCCAAGCAGGGCGTCGAGCGCGATCCGCCGCTGGAACAGGCGGCTGATCTGCTGGTCGGTGCCGCCGAGCAGATGCACCACGGCGATCGTTTCGCTGTGAGTGTTGAGGGCCGAGCGCGCGGAGATGATCACCGCGGCGCCGGTCGCCAGGGCAAGCAGTGCGACCAGCCCGAAGGCGATCCACTGGAAGGAGCGGACCAGCGAAATCACCGGCGCGATATAGCCGCTGCTCGGCTCGACCCGGGCGTCCGGGGCGACCGGCGCCAGCGCGCTGCGCAGCGCCGAATAGTCGGACTCGCTGCCCGCGCGGACCAGTTTCAGGTCGATCAGCGCCGGCAGCGGGATGTCGCCGGCCAGATCCCGGCTGCCCAGCCAAGGCTCGATCAGCGCCTCGATCTCCTCGGGCGGCAGCACCCGGACCTCGTCGACCAGCGGCATCGCGCGCAGGCGCTGCGCCGCCGCCGCGGCCTGATCGCCGCGGATTTGCGGATTGGCCTCGATGATCTGCACCGTCGCCCGGCTCGCCAGCTGGTCCGAGACATCGCCCATCGCCCGGGTCATGGCGAGCCCGGCGCCGGCGGCGAGCACGGTGAGGAAGATCATGATCGCGATCACCCATGGCATCGGACCGGACAGGCGGCCCTCGGGGATCAGGCGCCGGTCATGGGCGGGGATGGCAAACAGCTTGATCATGCGCCGGGCGGCCTATTGCCGCTGGTCTTTGGGCTGCGGCGGAAAGCGCAGCGAACCGGTCGGGTCGGCGAGCAGGCCCTTTTCCAGCCGCATCATCTGGGCGCCGGGAACCTTGCTCAGCAGATGGATGTCATGGGTGGCGACGACGATCGTCGTGCCCAGCGTGTTCAGCGCCTCAAACAATTGCAGCAGCCGGATCGCCATGTCGGGATCGACATTGCCGGTCGGTTCGTCGGCGACAAGAATCTCCGGGCGGCCGATCACCGCGCGGGCAATGGCGACGCGCTGCTGTTCGCCGCCGGACAGCGTCGCCGGCCGCGCCGAGGACCGGTCCCCGAGCCCGACCCAGTCGAGCATCTCGGCCACCGGCACCTCGAGATCCTTTTCCCGGACCCCGGCGACGCGCAGCGGCAGCGCGATATTGTCGAAGGCGGAGAGATGCGGAACAAGGCGGAAATCCTGGAAAACCACGCCGATCCGGCGGCGGAAGCCGGGCAGCCGCTCGCGCGCCATGGTCACCGCATCCTCGCCGAACAGCCGGATCACGCCGCGGCTGGGGCGCTGCGACAGGTAGAGCAGCTTGAGCAGCGAGGTCTTGCCCGCGCCCGAGGCACCGGTCAGGAAATAGAAGCTGCCGGGGTAGAGCGTGAAATTGAGATCGGCCAGCGTTTCCGCCCCCGCGCCGTAGCGCAGGCCGACATTCTCAAATCGAACAATTTCGTCCAACATGCTCTCACATTCCCAATTCGCGGCGAAATCGTGCCCGGTCGCCGAACCAATAGGCCGGGAAGACCCTGCAAATCAACTCCGCAGTCGGGCGCCGCCGGGGGCTCCGGCAGGAAAACGCGCAAAAACCGGATCCGGTCCCGATTCCGTCATGCAGCCACTTGCAGTTTGTCGCCATGCCGTGTTTAGAGGGGTGTCATGATTTTGAACTGTCCGGCTTGCAAAACCCGCTATCTCGTTCCCGACAGCGCCATCGGGCCGAACGGTCGTTCGGTGCGCTGCGCCTCCTGTCGCCACAGCTGGTATCAGGAAGCGCCGGTGCCGGAAGAACAGCCGGCCGAAGCGGTGACCCCGCTCCCGGCGGCGGACCGGCCCGGTGTCGATTCCGACTGGGCGCCGGCTGCGCCCGCCTCCCCGGTCACCCGCGCGCCGCCACCGCCACCGATTTCGGTCGCCCCCGCCGGGGCCACGGAAGCGAGCAGTTTCGCGCACGAGCCGCCGTTCAAGCCGCGCCGCAATCCGGCCAAGCTGTGGACCATGGCAGCGGTTGCCTTTGCCCTGCTGGTGGTGGCCGCGGGCGCCGCGCTCTACACGCTGGGGCCACCGCAATGGCTGTCCGGCTATCAATTTGCCGCAGCCGAGGAAACCCCGCTGCTGATCGAGCTGAGCCAGAAGCAGGACCGCCGGACGCTGCCCGACGGCACCGAATATTTTGCCGCCAGCGGCACGATCATTAACCCGACAATAACCGACCAGTCGGTGCCGCCGATGCTGGTGATCCTGCGCGATGCCGGGGGCCGGATCGTTTACAGCTGGAAGATGAAGCCGCCGGCAGGCTCGCTGGCGCCAGGGGCGAAGATCAACTTCAACGAAGCCAAGCTGGACGTCCCGCGCGGCGCCAGCCAGCTCGAGGTCGGCTGGGCCGACGAAAACCGGGACTGAAGCCGCCGGCGGGGCGGTCAGTGAAATTCCTGCAGCTGCAGCTTCTGCCCGCCGGCATCGGTGTGGATCGCTGACGTGCGGATGATGCGGACGGCGGCGCGGCGGCCCGGGGCTGCAAAATCGACCACCGCAGCGCGCACGATCCGGGCGCTGGCCATCACCTCGGTCCGTGCAGGAGAAGGGGCCGGTGGCGGCGGGGCGGGCGCGCTGCCAAGCAGCAGCAGGATGGGAAGCAGGCTGTCCATGGCTCGGAACAAAGCCGGGTCCGGGGCTGCCGAACAAGGTAAATAGAGGGTTAACACCCGGAGCAATCTGCATTTTCGCCGAAACAGGGCCGGCCGGCGTCGCTGCTGTGCGGTTGCGGGACAGAAGCGCGGCGCGGGTTAACGGGCAGATGGCGGGAAGACGAATATCTGTTGCGGCTGCGAACCCCCTTTGCTAAGGGCACGCGCCTACCCGGGACAACGCTGTCCCAAGCTAGAGACAGTGCGGTCGTGGCGGAATTGGTAGACGCGCAGCGTTGAGGTCGCTGTGGGATAATATCCCGTGGAAGTTCGAGTCTTCTCGACCGCACCAAACAGTCAGGCAAGCACCTATAACTTTGCCTTCGGGCATGCGACATCGCTGAACTCGCGCAGTTCTGCGGCCTTTCCGGCTTCATAACTCTCTAGCGTGGGCGAGAGACACCGCTTCCTCGCTGTGAGCGTGGCTGAAAAGTGCCAGATTCTCTGTTTGGAAGTTCCCCGCCCACACCGCGTTACGATGATGCAGTGGATGTCTGCGCTCAGGAATCGAAGCCGAGCAGGGCTTCCTGATCAACCCATGCTGCGGGCAATGTCATCTCGAGTAGAATGGTGCGATTGAGCGTCTTCGGCTGGATGCCCGACATCATCGATTCGATGATCCTGGGACTGAGCCAGCTCAGGCTCAGTAACTTTGTCAGTTGTTTGCGGCAGCGCCCTTCTTGCTTTGCGATCTGGTTGATGCTGAGCTGCGGATTATTCATGATCAATTGCCGCGCATCAAATGCGTCAGCGACTAACTGGATCAATTTTGTATCGGGTGTGCAGCCATTGCCTTCTGCATCCATCCTGAGCTTCGCTTCGCGAAACGGCTTTCGCTCCGGGAGGGGAATGCACCAGGCAAGATGATCGCATGTCTGCACGCTGATGGCTTCGGCCTTCAGCGTGACATCGATATGTCCAGCTCTTACCTGCAAGCTCGCAATCAGGTCTTTGATGATCGCTTCGCGTTCACTATTATGGGCGAGGCGGCTAGCACGCAATTGGGCAGCCGCGAACATCGTCCGCAATTGCCCAGCTTCTTCGATAGCCGACAGTCGGCGGAGCGCATGCTCGTCTTTCAGAAGCTCCGTGAGGTGTACGATAAGATGCCTCTCAAGTTGCCCCTGCACGAACCGGGTTGCTGATGGATTTTCGGGCCGAGCAAGGTCTTTACGTGTTTCATAATACGCATATCGGCGTGTGCGCTGGGTCGCATAGGTTGGTACCATCGGCCGGCCGTGGGGATCTATCAGCAGGCCGCGGAGCAGTGCTTGTTGCGGATCGTTGGTTGGGCGCCTGCGCGGCGGGGATTTTCGGCTGAGCTGTGCCTGCACCGCATCCCACAACTCCTCATCAACGATCGCTTCGTGTTCGCCGTCATACACTTGCCCCTTGTGGACGATCTTCCCGCGATAAACCGGATTCTTCAGAAGATGGAACAGACTGCCGCGTGCGAAGGGGATCCCGCCGCGATGCGGCCCGCTGGTTCTGTTCTGAACCTTGGTCACAATGCCTTCGCGGCGCAGACATTTGATCAGGGCGGGCACTGTTCCTACCTGCAGATAGTGCCGCATTATCCTTTGCACACGCTCTGCTTCTTCCGGTACGGGCACCAGCTTGCGTTCGATCACCTGGTATCCCAGCGGTACTGGCCCGCCCATCCACATGCCCTTCTTTTTCGATGCAGCGATCTTGTCGCGTATTCGCTCGCCGGTGACCTCGCGCTCGAACTGAGCGAACGACAGCAAGACATTCAGCGTCAGCCTTCCCATACTGGTGGTAGTGTTAAACGCCTGCGTCACCGAGACGAAGCTTGCCTGTTTGGCATCAAGCCGTTCGACGATCTTTGCAAAGTCGGCGAGGCTGCGGGTCAGGCGGTCAACCTTGTAGACGACAATCACATCAATGAGATCTGCTTCGATATCGGCGAGCAGCGCCTTGAGTCCCGGACGGAGCATGCTCCCGCCAGAGAACCCGCCGTCATCATAGCGGCCCGGGACAAGCGACCATCCCTCGTGCCGCTGGCTTAGGATATAGGCCTCGCAGGCCTCCCGCTGGGCATCGAGGCTGTTGAACTCCTGCTCGAGCCCGTCCTCGGTCGACTTGCGAGTATAGACCGCGCAGCGCAGCGGTTTCATGTCTTGGGGCCGGACAGGCCAAAGAACCGCGGTCCGTTCCAGTGCGAACCTGTGATGGCCTTGGCGATTGCTGTAAGCGACCTCCAGCTCCTTCCATCATATTCGAACCCATCCTCGAGCACGGTGACACTATGACCAACACCGTGCCAGTCACGAACGAGCCGTGTGCCCGGTGTCAGCTTGCGGGGCGGTGGGCCCATAGGGGTGCCGTCCTGCGAGCGTGCCGCCATGCGCCGCAGCATCGTCCGGGTAGAACGTCTCAGTCCCCCAAGCTTCTGCTCCTGCAGGCGGTAGCCGATCCCGAGCCGCAACTGATCTGGTGAAAGATTTGGAGCAGGCACGGCATAACGCCGCGCCCACTCGGCTCTCAGTTCTTCGGTCGGCATGTCTGCAAGCCTCTCAAGCGTGACATAAGCGCGTCGTCCCATCAGTCTGCCACCACGCGGTACACGCGCTCCTCACCCTCCGCTTTCATACTGGTAACATGATAGCCCTTCTTTTTCAGACCGGTCAGCGCGGCCCGAGTGGTGTGTGGGAGCCAGTCAGTCGCAGCCACGAGCTGAGAGATTGTGGCTCCGTCTGCTCGCTGAAGCATCCCGAGCATGAGGCTGGCCTTGCTGGCGGGCTTTACTGGCTTAGACTCGGCGTTAGGATCGGGGGCGGAGGTCGAAGCTTTCACCTCTGCTGCTGGTGTCAGCCTGCGTGCCATATCGCGCCACAGCTTCGGGGCGGGCTTGTTCTCAATTGTATCGGTCATGGTGTGGTACTCCTTGGCAGAACAGCACCTTGCTGCTCCCACCACCCATAGCCCTGCCGGTGGCACCGGTCAGGGCATCGGCCGCGCATTGGGGCCGCGATTCAGTGACGACACCAATGCTTGCGGCGCCTGGAAAGTCCAATGGTATGTGGGTGATGGCAAACTATTAGTGCCGCGTTGAAGGCTTCGGCAGCTTTGCGCCCAATATCGATGTAAGAAGCTAGCCAGCTTCTAATAGATAATCTTCGATAGCCCTCAAGATACTAGAGAATCCTTTACCTTGAGCATAAATCAACGGTCGATCCCGTCGATGAACTCGGATGAAATCTGTTGCGGCATGTTTTGCCGAGAGCCACGTCAAGACGAAGAGATCCGAATTTTCTGCAAGTGCCCGCAGACGTGCGCTACCACCATGGTCTGCATTGGTATCAACGATGACGTCTGCCGTTATTTCTTCCAGAGCGGCTTTGGCGTGCCTACTTGAGGACTCCGTTAGTGAATAGATTGCAATGCGCATGCCGGCCAAGCGGTTATCAAGCCCATCATCCGTCTGTGCGTCGTCGGCTTCCGTCGTTGACGGCAGCAACCAGCCAAGTTCGGTCGATAACAACTTTACGGCCATGCGCTGAAGGCGTGTCAGGCGGCCATAAATAGGAACGATGCGAGCGAGTATTCGGTGAAGGAAGGCGTCGCGGACACCTGCGTCCGGCGCCGCTGTGCTCATCAAACTCTCGACGATTTCGACAACCCAGTAGATCATGTCTACACCGAAGCCATCCCCGGCTATTTCGTCGATGTCGGCAATCAGTTCGCCATAGGCTTTTTGGTCCAGGCCGGAGCCCAGAAGCGCCTCAATAAGGACCAGACTGGACTCATAGATCTTAGAGCCGCGCGCACTACCGAGAGCAAAAAGCGTTAGCAGACCGCCATATATCGGCGACAGTGCTGCTCTTGGGAATTCAACGTCCCTTTGCAACCATGCAACAATATAGGGTAGCGCCTGGGTGGAACGTTCGGCAGCGAGATCATCAGTTTGAACTTTTTCGAGTGCTGCAACGAGCGCCCGGACCGCAACCGGATCGCCCGCCGCCGCATTGATTTCCCATTCATCCTTGCCTCGGCTGGCGACATCGAGAGCGTTTGAAAACGCTGGTTCTGGGACGCGCTCCAGCCAATCGATCCAGTTTGTCGGCGGTACAACATTCGCAAATTCATCGGTTGATTCCACGATCGGGCGAAAGGGCATGGTCTCGCGAAGTAACGCCAATTCGTCCGGATCGAGGCGCGCCATTGCGGCCATCGCCTCAGCAAGCAGGTCTAGACTGTCAATAGCTTCGGCCTGTATCAATGCTTCGCGTGCGGAATCGAGTGGTGCTACAATATGAGGTACTTGCGGCGCCACTGACTCTGGCGCGGGCAGCATGTCGGCGATCCAGCCCAATTCCTGCTCTCGCCCGGCAATATTCGTGACAAGGTCCTGGCGGCTCGGATCTGACAGCACCTCAAGACCAAGGAGTCGCCACCCGCCTTCACGCAACGAATCCGGTGCACCGGCGATCAGCATCGACTGGACGAAGGACTGAACCGATTCCTGGAACGCAATACGCGTGTCTTCTACATTGTCGGCGTCGAATGGCCCCGCAATGTGGGTTCGATACAGCGCCTCGAGGAGAATTACAGTAATCGCTGGCGTCCTGCGCGCGACGCAAAGGCTTGGTAACTCCGGAAGCGCAACAATCCCAGACCAATCGTCGAAAGCAGCCAGTAACTGGACTTCAAGAAACTTGATGTTAAGTGCGTCGAGACGGAGTTCACTGCGGAGACGCTCGAGGATGCCGGTGGCTGCGTCACGCCGCCCGACATTCAAATAGTCCTGGAAACGGGAGAGGAGCCAACTGGTCGGAACCGGCGCCGAGCGCTGCAATTCAGGCGCGCGAGCGAGGGTGTCGCGCGCGCGGAGCACCGCGCGCAATGCCGAGATGCGCGAGCGGTCGTCCATCGGCAAGCGCATGATCGCTGTCACCGCAGGCGCGCCAAGCACGAGGCGGGCGCCTACCAGATCAGCCGGGTCGAAGGACTCCGGCACGCCATCGAAACCGGTAAGCGTCGGCCCCGCGAAAGCCAACAAGATGGGCTTTAGACGTCGCCAATCCGAAATGGTCGGCGCCGACACATCAATTTGCATAGACCCGGCGCTATCTAGTACGGGAACGAGCGCGCCTGGAAATGCCTCGGCAACCACGGTCTGGGTGACGTCCGCGCATAGCGCCGCGACTTCGGGAGCTACGCCGGCGCATGGTTGGAGGGCGAGGAGGTCCCCTAACACTGCTCGGGCCGCATCGAGGTTCGATCCCATCATGTCATCTGGCCTTCCCAACGCGATTCAAGTTCGATCGACTGCTCGGCGATCGCCGCCGGGTCGGTTCGCAGGACAAGATGCTCACCATTGATCGAAATGCCGTTGAGCGTGAGATTCATTGATCCGCTTAGGAAATAGTCTGCGCCAAGCAGTCCCTTGGCGTGGAAGCTCTTCTCCACGGTCCATTTAATCTGATCGCCGTAACGCGACTTAAGCGTCTGCAAGCGCGCGATGAAATAGTCATTGTGGCCATCTTCGCGGATCACCAGCCTGATCTGGACGCCACGCGCAAGAAGTGCCCTCAGCAGTTGTGACAGTCGGATTGGAGCCGCTGGCCAATCAGGCTCCAGTGCCGCAAATTCGCGCGACGAATTGTCGATGATTTCGACATCACTAATCCAGGCAAAGAAAAGCCACAGCTTTGGGCTTGGATGGATGAGTTCGGCGACGAACAGGCTCTGGAACAGATCTCGTACCGCACGCGACTGTGCTGGCCCATGGAGATCGCGCGAAGGATGTGGCATCAGACCTGCTCCCTCAAGGTTAAAGTCACGAAGATTCTACCGTCCGAGCGTTCGACCCGCTCGATTGCCGGGAAGAACTGTAGTACGCCAACGCTCGCCGGCGTCGCTGAGATTTGGACGAGCGCAGCTCGAAGCTGTCCGGCTTCACCCGCGGCAGCAACCAGGCGCGCCCTTCCATGGGCTTCAAAGGCGTGAGCAAGTTGTCTTTCCCAATCCGGATCGCTGAATGCGATCGTGGCAATCGCCCGACTGAGCAACAGATGACGTACTACGGCAGGGTCAGTCGACCGCGTCTGACGGAATGGGTTGTAAGATTGCAGGATGCGCTGGCGTACTTCGTTGGCGCGCGGCCACAACAAGCTCGTTATAGCTGATAAGACTGTGACCTGAGCAATTGCGGCGGCTGGCAGCGTTGCCGCTAAGAACGCGCGAACGGCGTTCGACAACGTAGCATCGCGGCTGGCGATGTAGGCATATTCTCGCAAACCGATTGCCACGCCAAACCGGTCCTGTGTCGCGTCCCAATGGTTCTGTAGATCGAGCAGCAACTGGTCGAGTTGTGGTCCGGAGCCAGCACGCAACAATCGATTGTTAAGCGAGATCGATAGCGCATGACTGAGATCAATCCCGCCACGCTGCGCGAGGTTATGCGACAATGTGCGCCACAAAATGGCGCGCTCACTGTGCGAATTGGTGGCACGGAGGCGCGCGATCTGTTCGCCAATTTCGCCATCGTTGATGGTGAGCGTAAGAATTTCGCGCAACCCGCAATCAACAAGCTCAAGATCGCTGGGTGCCAGGGCCGCATCGAGCGCCGAGAAGAACAGACGTGGCTCGGAAGCGAATCTATCGGCAAAGGCTTCAAGGACACCAGCGCCGCCAAGCGTCGTCTCCGTGATCCAGACGCTAGAGACATCTGATTCCTCATCATCGCGAATATCGACGAGCAAAGTGTCGACAGTTGCCTGTCGGGGCGCCGCCGCGATACATGCCTGAAGCATAGCCTCGCCGAGGGTTTCTAAGATCAGGCGACGAAGCCAGGCGCTGAATGCCTCAGTATCGACGTCAAGCAATTGGGCTGCCAACGCGCGAAGCCTCTCACGAACAATCGGTCGGCCCAGTTGCTGAACCATGGCCTGCTGCAACCGCCCCCCTCCAGCAGGACGGCCCGCCCCGGCGAGTCCGGCAGCGGGATTTACACCATCGCTGAAACCGTCATCGTCGGCATCGCTGTTTTGTGTGTCGTCGATATCGGGCGGCGTCGGCGGCGTGGCGCCAAATACGTCATCCATGACGGCGCTAAACACCGCCTCAATCCGATCATCGTCTAGCAGGTCGGAGATGGATTCAGCCAGCGGACGATCGTTGGCCGAGGCATCTGCGAGCAATGCCGAAATTAGGAATTGAATCAGCCACTCGCGCTGAAATAGATTGAGGTCATCAGGCAGTTCGGGATCAAGCCGGATCAAGTCGCGAATATATCCGAGTTTGCTGGTCGCGAGGACTTCAGGTGGCAGACTATTGCCTGTGAGCATCTCTTCTTCGGGTAGAGTTAGGTCGAGCCGGAAACCATCTACTTCGAGTTCAAAGCCGACGGCAGCCGGTCGGTCATCGTCGCTTCTGAAGTGCAGCGTAACCGGAAAGTCATCCTGCAGCGTGCGGATGCTGGCCTGCGCCGTGGCGGCGAAGCGGCGAACACTGACGCTCGAGCGAAAACGGTGTAGGTGGAAATCGATCGCCCGCACGTGGTGCCGCCATTCCGATCGAGTAGGCACTGGAACGCTGAGCCGGTCTCCATTCGCCACGATGTCCGATTGCCAAAGCATCCGGGCGTTGCTGCTAGGTAGTGCTTCAGTTCGAGCAGCGCGCTCGAGACGTACGGTCCAGGGACGAAATACCAGCACTGGCTCCCCACCAGTCCGATCGTTGAGACTACCGGTAAAGGAGCCAACAAACTCATGCTCAAGCGCATAGTCACTTATCCGGCGCTCCTGTTCGGGAATGGCCGGATCGACTGGAATCCAGTGAGACAAGGCACCGCGTTCGTGTGCAAAACGACGTGTCACGCGACCGGGAACGAATTGATTGAGCGCTTGGAGGATCGGCATCTGTTCGATGCGTTCTTCATGATTGACGGTCGCTGGCGGAATGATGACCCGTACCTCGGGTAGGCTGAGATCGTTGAATAGACTGCGCGGCACGAAGTCGGGAAGCGGATGGTAATCGACCTGCAAATCAAGCGCCTCACTCACGTCGGGAATGGCGAGTTGCCAATTTCGAAATAGGCGGCGGACAAGCGTAGGCACCGCCTCGAGCAGCAAGGAACGCGGTGCCTCCCACAGAAGGGTGTCTGCAAAAGGCCTGTCGATTCCGAGCGCGCCCATAAGATAAGTTCGCAGGTCCTCGATGGTGGCAGCGTTCCCTTGAACCAATTGGGTGAGTTTGGCACGAGTAAGGTCGAGAACGACGCGCTCTGCTGCACTGGGCTGTGAAAGCGGCCGGCTGAGAATGTTCCATTGCCACGCTTTCTCATAGCCGGCGGTCGATTCGGCCAGCCAATCGAACAGCGCGAACACCGCCTGAATTTTCATGACATAGGGATTGCGGATTGGAAGATATTGCGGCTCGAGCGAGGGATCGAACAAATGTTCGAATGCTTGGTAAAATGCTCGGTCCCGGCCATAGTCTGAAAGAACCGTGAGTGTAATCGGGCGCATCATCCTGTCACGACCGGCACGTCCTTTGCGCTGTAGAAAAGACGCCATGCCGCGAGGTGCCTTGTGCTGGATGACGGCGCCGACAAGCGGATCGTTAAAACCAACTTCGAGGGCAGCAGTGGCGACGACGATATTGGCGGATTGATTCACTCCTGCGTCCTGCGATGTGGTGCGGCCAACCACCAGTCTCCGGTCGAGTGGATGTCCGATATCTTCGCAAATCCGCCACCTTTGTCCCTCAACGTCGCGAATCGGAGCATCGGGTCCAGCCGAGCGGATATTTGCCAACGGTAGGCGCGCCGCGTCGGGGCGACCAAAGATCGTGAACGCCTCAGCGTCGCGCAAATCGTCGTAGAGTCGGTTGGTGACATCGAGGTCGTCGGTAAAGAGAAAGGCGCGCCGGCCAAAAACTCCAGACGCACTTGCCGCGCCTGGGGGATCAAGAAGCCGCGGCAGCAACATCGATGTCTGGATAGTGGTCGAGAGCAGCGACGCGCGCGAAGCCGGGTCGCCGCGCAATAGAATCTGATATTCGGCCCCCTGCTCTTCAAATTCCTCGAGCAATGGCGTTATCTCTACGACATTGTCGAGAGCAGCGCCGGTCAGGTCCGAGAAGAAGCGCGCCGCATCACCGAGTGTCGCAGAGAGGCCGACCCAAGTGATTGGCGCACCAAGTAGATGCCGCCATCGGCGCAACGTCAGTGCAGCTTGTGCGCCTGTGGTCCCTTCATACGTGTGCACCTCGTCGAGCAATGCAAGCAGCGGCTTGCGCGCTTTTGGGAGGCCTACCCCAAACAGACCGCGCATCCAGTGATCTGACAAGCGCTGGTTAAGAATCTCGGTTGTCGTAAACAAGATGTCGGGCGGATGTCGCTGCAGGCGGGTGCGGGTCAGTACAATTTGGTCTTCGCCGATTTGCCCGCTGCAGCCATGCTGGACGCAGAATAGATGTTCTGTGCCCGAAGCAATATCTGCGCTACGCCAGATTAACTCGCTGTCGCAACGAGGACATCGTATCCACGGGCAGACAAAATCCTCACCCCGCCGTACCCATTCCTTGCGGATGAGTTCTTGTCGCGTTGCACGCGTCGGGGTCTTTCCGAACAACGCGCCGATGATCAGTGAACGGCGGCCGTGCGCCCTGAGCGTCTCGTCAATTGTTCGCGCCATGCGGAACGCTTCAGCAAACTGATCCTTGAGAAGTTCGATCCTTGGGTAGATCGCAATGGCCTTGACCCAATGGTCGGCGCCGATCGCTTCGCCGATCCGAATCATGCCCGGTAAGTAAAAGGCCATAGTCTTGCCGCTGCCGGTACCAGCCGTCACGATAGTGCCGCCATCGTCAGTCGCGGTCGAGAGACGCAGTGCCGCCCGCTCCTGGAATCCGGCAAGACGCAAGCCATCCCGCGACGTCAGCGCCCGCCAAAGGTCCTGCCGAAGGAGCGAGCCGCCAAGGACCGCCGAATGATCAGTGAGGATATCGGCCGGCAATCGGAGGCGCTGGGGAAAGCGCCTCGGCCGGCAATCGACCCGGAAGTCGGCAACAAGCGACGGCGCGCCTTGCCAGGGCTTGTTTGGAAAAAGCTGTCGGTTGGCGGCCAGCAACCGCATCATCTCGGCAAATCGTGAACGAATGCGAACCTCGCCGCCGACGCTCGTCATCTCGAAAATCAGCTTGGCATCGATGAGTTCCTCAACCAAATCCTGCCCGTCGGTGCCGGCGGCACTGGCTGCGTCGCAGACCTGATCGCCAAGCTCAAAGGCTTCGTTCTCACTGAGCGATCCGTCGGTGAAACCCCATTCGAGCGACCGCATCTCAATGGCTTCGATGCGGTCAAGTACCGCGAGGGAGTTGGCAGACACCGGCATGATGGGCCTACCGCAACTTAATTCGAAACGCGTCGAGCAGATCGCGGCTCTTCAGCCACGACTGCACTTCGGAAGTGAACGCACTCAACAGCGCGTCGCTATTGGCAGCTGCTCGGATGAAGGAAACCACGCTAATAGGTATATCGGACGCGGCCAGCGAAGACCATGCCGCCTCATGCTGTTGGACCAAGGCATCGAGTTTAGTAATCGCATCCTCCGGATCGCCCGGGAGGCCTGCGCCAAAGGCAGCCACGTCACTTCGGATTTTCTGGATCTTGGCAACGCTCGCCTCGAACTGCGGCACCTGACCGAGCGCACTCAGCACATCGTCTGACCCAAAGTCAGCACGCTCGTCAACATATGCTTTCCACGCGGCGCTCGCGGCCTTTTCGCCCGCACTTGCAATGCCATTCAAACGATCAGAAAACTCATGCTTGATGTCGAACGGTGGATCGTTAAGTTTTGCCGGGTCCGCCTTTATCGCTTCGCGCAGCATGCGCGCCTTGGCGGCGTAGCCCAGGCCATCGCTCGGCTGAAAGTCCACCGGTACACCGGCTTCGGCAAGCGCGCTTAATGTTTCACGCAGGCGCTCCATCAGCAGCGACACATTGCCGAACTGAGACGCACGCGTGGCAAACTGGTCGGCTTCCTCAGCGGCGTTCTTGAGATTCTGATAAGTTTTAATCTTGGTTGCTATAGTTCCGGCATGATCAATCAGCATCAACGCTCTCCCCGTCCGAGGGCGACATGGCAACGAGATCGGCTTCGATCGCGGCTAGCGATGTATCAATCTGATCAAGGCTGGCGGCGAGCGCGTCATGCTTGGCGTCTAGGCTCTGACTTGTGGCGCCGATATTCTGGTCAACCATATCAAGGAATGCCTTTGCCGCGGCAACCAGGGCTGTCCCAGCCTCGACGGCATTACGGCGCCCTCGACCAAAATGTGGAAGTGCGGCGACAGCATCAACTTCCTTGCCGAGGGCTCGTGCAGCCGATACCGAATCATCGAAATACACCAATCTAAAGCTATCGAGTGCCTCACCCAACGCCCGCCCAGTATTGCTGGTGCCGATACCGGCCTCTGCAACGGCTTCTCGCGCAGCATCGAGCGCTGTTATTATTCCGGCGCGATTTGCCGTCTCGCCAAAGGCGCTATCCATCTCGTCAAGCCAGGATTGGCGGACCGTCATTTCAGATGCCGCCGCGGTCGCGATGATATCCCGGACCTCAAGGTAGAGCTTAGCCGGATCCCGGGTTTCCCCATCTGGCGGCTGCAATTGCAACTGCCATTTGGCCTTACGAAACTCCCGGATCGGACCTAGGATACGGCCGGGATTGAGCATCGGACCGGCTTGACCGCCCTTCATGCTTGACATCTGGGACCGTGCAATACCGACTAATTTTTCGCGGTTTTTAGTGAGCTTATCGTACAGCGACCTCATATCCTGCGAGGTGCTCGCGCATTCGCTTGCCCAGTTTACGCTGAATGCAGCATCGATCATGTCGGCGATCGATCCGTCGGGCTTGATTTTGCCGCCGATCGCCGCACCCACGCAAAGGAGTTCGGTAGCGGCGGCTGCCTGGTTCCATTGCGGCGTCGGCTGGCAAATGGCGCGCAATTGATTCTCGACGCTTCTCGCCCAGATTTCAACGCAATCAAGGAAGGCAGCGAGCATCTTCTCACCATCGGCGAATTCCCAGCGGAACTGCTCTTTGCTCGCGCGGAGCACTCCTTGCAATGCAGCGGCAGCAGTCGCATTTCGGACCAGATCGCCCGGAATGACGAGTTGCACCGCCATCTCGGAGCCCACCTGCGTAGTTTGACGGTCAAAACTAATGCTTCGGGTCTGGAAGGGCTTACCAGTCTTCCCAACAAAACTCGCTTTGGCGAGTCCTAACATATCCCAATCGATCGCATTCGACACGGCCGAAAAAACCAGTAATCGCAGATTATTCGCGACGGTCTGGTCGAGTCCTTCGCCAGCAACCCACTGAGCAATCGCCAGATCTTCTTTGCTGGCAGTCGACTGCCTCGGAGACTGGGTGACGGACGTATTAGCAGCCGGTTCGGGAGGTTTGGCGGCGCCAGCTCCGGGGATTTCGGGAACTTCGAACGCCGCACGAAGCCGTTCATCGAGATTGGCAATCGCACCGGTGCCATCATAGAGTTCGAGAAACGCAGCCCAGCGCTGAAAATTCTGGGGATCCCGGTTTTCGAGTTCGTCCTGCGCGACGACGGGCAGTTCGATGATCCCGCCGAGCTTTTCCAACAGTTTGAACGGGGGGAACTTTCCAGTTGCGATCTCGGGAGCAAAATTGTCGAGGACTTCAACGAGAAGGTCATTCTGTAGAACTCGAGGGTTGAGTCGGTCAGGCATTGACTCATCTACACGCGATGCGGCGTTCCACAGGGATATCGGGGTAAATGGATATAGGCCATAGCCATCCACCTCACCGAAGATCGCGTGGCATTCGGCTTGGTGTCTGCAGCCATCGCATTTGGAACGCGGACTATCGCCCGGCGCTGCCGTATCGCTCCACTGGGTGATGCCGTCGCGACCGAGGCGGACGGCGTTGAGATAGCGGGCCGTAAACTGGCTCAGCGACGCCTTGGTAACCGAGCGGCCCTCGGCGCGGCCAGCCGAGCGATCCATGTCTACGATATGGGTGGTCCGCATATACGCTGTTTCGGCAACGCTCTGGAAAAAGCCCGTTGTGACCGCAATAGCGGTTCGCATTTTGCACTGGCGATCATCGCCTTGGGACGTGATCGCCTGTAGCAGCGCACGATCGATGCCCTGCAAACGCGCGAATTCCTCAATTAGCAGGACCAGTTCCTGACCCTGCGTCTTGAGATAGCTGCGAAGCCGGGTCATCAATTCTTCGACCCGGTCGCCGGAAAAGCTAAGTGTGCGAGCGACCGCGCGATCCAGATTGCGATTGATAATCTTGATCGCGAGTGGAAGATTGACCGCAGGATCGAGTTCGATGAGGTCGATCGCATCACGGGCGAGACGCGATGCATGAACGAAGTCCATTCCGCCAAGCGGAAGATCACCATCAACGAAGACGCGACGCTGATCGGGGCGATCCTTGGCATTTGACGGTGCAAAGATATGATCGACGATTTCGGCGATGACAGTATTGTCGCCCAGAAAATGCGCTTTGCGCATGTATGGATCTTGGAAGAAGTTCGGGAGGCAGACCACCAGTTCCTTCTCGAGTTCGTCGGCTTCAACTGGCAAAGCCTCCTCGCGGATTACCTGGGCGAGGTCATTCAGCAATTGTTGTTTCTGATCGTCGCGGCTCTGCGTGCCGTCACCTGCTGATTGCAGCGTTTCGAGGAAGCTCGACTGCTGCTCGGGTGGGAGTTCGGCGATAATCATCTTGACGATATTGCGCAGGCTGGTGCCGGACTTGCGCACAACGAGCACTACACGCTCCTTAGTGGGCTTAATGTGTCCCCCGTCAGCATTCAATAGACAGACTGGCTGCATGAAATAAGTGAGTGTTTTGGTTTCATTGCAGTGACTGTA
>NZ_JBALTN010000015.1:0-53841 GCF_036964565.1 Parasphingorhabdus sp.
CCACGTGCGTCCATTATACTATTCCCATTCTTTTGTCGTTCGCGCCGAGCCCCTCAAAGCAGGCTGTGGCAGCCCTTCCACTGGCTCAGGGCAAACGGAGTTTCTGATTCCCGGTAAGTTTAGGGCAACTTATCACCCAATGGAAATCAATTGCGGATCCGAAACCTGACGATCCGGTCGGTCACTTTCTGCTCGGCATCCATGCCGCCCAATATGTAATAGTCCTGCCCGGCTTGTGCGAGGCCCCGGTGATCCATGCTCGGCTCGGCCAGCCGCCCCAGTTCCTGCCAGCTGTCACTTTTCAGGTCATAGGCAAAAAAGCCACCCGACGGCTTCGCCGGCACCCCGTCATAACCAATGCCATCGTAATTATAGGGATTGTCGCCGCCGCCAGCAAAGATCACCCGCTGCCCCGCTTCGTCGCCAGCCGCCGCCATCCGGTATTTCGCTGGACCCGGATGGGCGTCGACGCCGCGCCAGCTGATCTGGGTGGGATTCTGCGGATCGATATCGCCCCGCCAGCTCAGCTTCGCCGCGACGAATTTGCGCTTGCCGTCGGCAAACACGCTCGCCACGCCGTCGGTGACGATGATGCTGTTGCCGGATATGCCGCCGGCATGCCCGAACACGGGCGTGCCGGGAAATGGAGTCGCCTCGGTCCAGGCACCGGTCTGCGTGTCGAACATCTGGACGACGCTGACATTGCCTTCGTCATGCCAACCGGAAACCAGATAGATGAATCGGTTCTGGTAGGGGACCACCACCATGTCATCGACCGGGGTCGGCATATCGGCCTTTTGCTCGTAGCGTCCGGTCGCCGGATCAAACGCAAAAACCTCGGGCGTGGACAGCTCGTCGCCATTGGCAGCGACCGTATAGCCGCCAAAAATATAGATTTTTCCTGCCACGGTCACCGCTGCACTTGCCAGCCGCCCTTCCGGAACCGGGACCGAGGCGATGATCTTGCAGGATTCCGTTGCAATGACGCAGGCGAAGGCAGCGCTGCTGGTATCCTTCCAGCCCTTGCCGGCCTTCAGTCCATTGAAACTGTAAAGCGTCGGGCCTTCCGGGCCATCGGCAACCGCCACCGCATTATTGCTGATCGCCTCCGGCAGGGCGAAGCTTGCGGTTTCGGACACGGGCTCGGGTTGCGGACTGCGCTCACACCCGGTCAGGGTCACACCGGCCAGCAGCAACGCTGCCGTCATCTTGATGGACAATGTCATTGCGCCCCTTCCCGTTCTTTCTGTTGTTCTGCCAGCACAGCCCGTATCGGCCGGGAGTAATCCCACCGCTCGCTGTAGCGGCTGCGTTCATAGGGAAAGAAGGCATCGATTTTCGCCTCCACCCCCGCCGCCTGCAGCGGCACGGCAAAATTGTGTCGCACGGCCCGACGGGCGGCCTCGCGGGCGAGCCGGAGTTGCACCGGATTTTGCGCCTGACGGGCCAGCTCCTCGACACCCTTTTTGCGATTGGCCTGGTCGATAACATTTTCCGCATCGGTCAGTGCCATCAGCAACCCGCCGTCGTCATAGGTCTGTATCCGGTCGATCTGGACCTCGGGTCGTGCAATCTCGATCGCGGGGATCTCGACGTAGAGCGTGTTGTCGTCAGCATTCCAGCGCACATTGTCCGCTTCCAGCTTCGCCAGGTCCAGTTCGTAGCGCACCGACCCCGGCATGATCAGCGTCTTTCGCGCCGACAGGCCAAGCTTGGTCAGGGTGGTGGTGACCGTGGCATTATAGCTGGCGGAAAACACCGTGAGCCGGTTCTGCTCCTGCATGTTGCTCAGGCTGGCATTGGCGATCGAGACCGGATCGGGGCTGACGCTGCTTTCGACCCGGACAAACAGCATCCAAGCCAGCGCGATGGTCAGGATCAGAAAGCCGCCGATGATGGCAAAGGGCAGCCAGACGCGCCACGACAGGCGGCGATTCATGCCGCCATGCTCCACACGTCTCCCGAGCGCGCGACGATCCCGCGTTCCAGCAGATCGATCAAATGCGCCCGCACCGACTGGCCCGCCGCACCCGTCAGCCGGGGATCGAGCCCCTTGTACATTTGCGGCACCATGTCGACGATCGCCGCCGGGCCGCCATCCAGCAGCTTCAGGATCTGCCGTTCGCGCTGCTTGCGGTGACCCATCATGCCGCGAACCAGCTGTCGCGGATTGGTCACCTTCTTGCCGTGCGCCGGATAATAGACCTTGTCTTCGCGTTCGTAGAGCTTCTGCAGGCTCGCCATATAGTCGGCCATATTGCCGTCCGGCGGCACGATGACGCTGGTCGACCAGGCCATGACATGGTCGCCGGTGAACAGCGCCCCGGATTCCCAAACGGCCAGGCAGAGATGATTGGACGTATGGCCAGGCGTCGCCACCGCCTCGATCGTCCAGCCGTCGCCTGCCACCGTTTCGCCGTCGGTCAGCACCCGGTCGGGCTTGTAGTCCCTGTCGAAACTCTCGTCGGCCCGCGGCCCGTCCGCTTCGAGGACGAGCGGCGCGCAGCCGATGATCGGCGCGCCCGTGCGCGCGGCGAGCGGCGCTGCCGCCGGGCTGTGATCCCGGTGCGTATGGGTGCACATGATCGCGCGGATCCGCGCATCACCGACCGCCGCCAGTATCGCGTCGATATGCGCCTCGATCGCCGGGCCCGGATCAATCACTGCCCGGTCCAAGCCACTCCCCACGATATAGGTCTGCGTCCCGGTATAGGTATAGGGGCTGGGATTGCCCGCGAGGACGCGGGCGACCAGCGGTTCCATCTGTTCGCACAGACCGGTGGGATATTTCGAGGGGTCAAAGTCCATGGCTATGATGTGGCATATCCCGCCCATAAAACAACCATGAAAAAGGGCGCTGGGCGCAACCGGCCATCCCGCAGCCGCGGCGGGTGGCTGTTGCTGGCTTCAGGTCATCACGTGCTGCGCGCGGATATTTTCAATTTGCTGGTCCAGAATCTTCAGCTTTCTGGCGCGCTCCGACTTGCTGTCCTTGCATTTTGCCACGGCGGCCCGTTCCTTCAGCAGGCCTTCCAGCGCCACATCGAGCAGTGCCGCCTTGTCGAGCTTGACTTCGAAGCCGCCACATCCTGCAACAACGGCCCAGGCTTGTCCGGTCAGCCCATTCTTTCCGGCCATGGCGATCTGCTTGTTCATGGCGGTGCAGTCGGTGCCACTGGTCTTGTGGCTGGTGCTGAAGGAAATCGACGACAGGCGGGTGGCGAAGCTGCTGTTTCTGCTCGCCTCCCGCTGTGCCTCGCGTATGTCGCGTTGCGCCTGGCGGGCCTCGCGTTGTGCTTCGCGGGCGTCCTGCTCGGCTTCGCGCTGCGCTGCGCGGGCTTCCCGTTCAGCCTCGCGGCGTTCGTTTCGTGCTTCCTGCATCGCCTCGCGGACTTCCTGTTCGGCTTCGCGCATTTCCTGTTCGGCCTCCCGCATCTCCTGTTCGATTTCCCTTTGCGCCTGGGCCATCTCCCGATCGATTTCTGCCTTTTCCCTGCGCATCTCGGTCTGGTCCCACGCGCCCTCCCGGAGCGCCTTGTCCGCTTCCCGACGCGACTTTTCGGCTTCCGCGACGAGTTGGCGAACTTCCTTTTCGCTCAGCAGCTTGTCCGTGCGCAGGACGATGGTTCTGCCATTGTGCCGGATCGTGCGAACATGGTCGGTGGCGGGATCGTAATTTTTGCGTCCGTTGAGCATCGTGATCCGGGTGATATCGCCATCGACGGCGGGCGCTGCCGGAGCAAGAGGGGCGAGCGGTGCCATTGGTGCTTCAGGCGCCAGCGGCGCTTCGGGAACCGCAATATCACCAGGATCGACGGCTTCGGCATAAGTGACGGTCGCGGTCAGCGGAAGGGCCGCAACGGTACCGGCCGCCACCAGGCCTGCGCCCAGTCGCCGGCGGAAGGTCGATTTTTCGGACTGCCCCAGCATCCTCAGCCGCCCCTTGATCTTGTCCTTCTGGTTCAGCGGACTGGCCAGGCCCAGCCGGTGCCCGGACGCGGATTTGGCGATGGTCCGGCCATAGACGGCCCGAACGTCGCGGCCGCTCCGCGCCAGCACGCGCGCATCGCACGCCGTCTCCTGATCCTGCCGAAAGGCAACCCAGGCAAACCATGCAACCGGGTTGAACCAGTGCAGCGACAATATCGTCAGGCCGACAAAATTTGCCGCCAGATCGCCGGATTCATGGTGGGCAATTTCATGTTCCAGCGCCAGCTCCCGCTCGCGCGGCGCATAATCGCGAAAGAAATTGGTCGGGACCGCGATATATTTCTCGAACAGGCCGAACGCAAGCGGACCACCCACCGCCGCCGTTTCGAGGATCTTGATATTGCCGTGGCGACCGATCAGCTGACCGTCGGCGACGATATCTTCGCGAAACTGGAAATACGCAGCCAGCTTGCTGATAAACAGCAGGGCCGCGCCACCAAGCCACAGGATGGTGGCGATCATCATCCAGTCGAGCGAGGCCAGGGCGCCGAAGGTTGCAGCCTGCGCAGGAACGGCGGTGACCATTTCGGAGCCGGTAGCGGCCGGCGCAAAAGCCATCATCGGCTCGATCTCGGCAGGGGCCTCCAGCGTCAGCGTCGGCATGAACACGCGGGCAAGGGGCAATATCCACAAGAGATAAGCTATGCGTGCCCCGAAGAAATGACCGACCGGCTTGCGGATGGCCAGCACCAGCAGCATCAGCAGCGTCGTCGACAACATCGTATCCAATATCCATTGGTTCAGTTCGCCGCTCATTTTTTCAACTCCCTCAAAAGCTCCTCGATTTCGCGGATATCCTCGGCGCTCAGTTCATCCGCCTCGGCCAGATGAGCAACCAATGGCATGACTTTTCCCCCGAAAAGCCGGTCCACGAAATTGCGTGACACGCCGGTCAGATACGCATCGCGTTCCACCAGCGGAGAATAGAGGAAGCGACGGCCATCGCGCTCGGTGCCGATCACCGCTTTTGCCGCCAGTCGCGACAGCAGCGTCTTGACGGTCTGCAGCGACCAGTCCTTTTCGTCGGAGACTTGCTCCGCCACTTCCGTCGCGGTCAACGGGGCGCGTTTCCACAACACTTCCATGACCGCATGTTCGGCGTCGCTGATCCGTTCAGTCATGTGGCTGTACCTCCTCGAGAATCGCTGATGACTACATGTGTAGTTTATTCGACCACGGATGTAAACACGGATTTCTGACAGGGTAGGCGTTGGTGGACGGATGGCGGGTGTTGGTCGAAAACCATGCTTTGTCGAAATATCTTACAGCTTTGCAGGCGTTAAAATGGCGTCAACCATTCAAGCCGCTGTAATGACAGGCTTCTTCGAAACTGGCACGGGTGGTGCAACGCTGGCTGTGTCTACTTTTCACACCCAAAGCCTCCTTTCAGGAGGTGACCAATGAGGGGAACAATTTTTTGGTCTCTATTGTCCCCTCTCATTAAAAGTTTCTACGAAACTTACCCAAACAAAAACGGCCCGGTCCTCCTAGACCGAGCCGTTTTTTATGTTCAAAACGCTGCCCTGCCGCGGCAGGCCAAGTCAGCTCTCGGCTGGTGCGACCTTTTTCTCGGCCATCAGCTCGCCCAGCTCGCCGGCTTCGTACATTTCCATCATGATGTCGCTGCCGCCGACAAACTCGCCCTTGACGTAGAGCTGCGGGATGGTGGGCCAGTCGGAATAATCCTTGATGCCCTGGCGCACTTCCATGTCCTGCAACACATCGAATGAGCCAAAGGCAACCCCGAGATGCTCCAGAATGGCTACCGCACGGCTGGAAAAACCGCACTGCGGAAACAGCGGCGTGCCCTTCATGAACAATACCACGTCATGGCCATTGACCACGGTTTTGATTTTTTCGTTTACGTCGCTCATATTCATTCTCCTAGTCGGGAACCGCGGTGGTGAGTTGCAGCGCATGCAGTTCGCCCCCCATTTTTCCCTTTAGCGCAGCATAGACAGCCTGATGCTGCTTGACCCGGTTCATGTCCGCGAATGCGGCGGAGGTAACCTTCGCCGCATAATGATCGCCATCGCCCGCCAGATCGGTAATTTCAACCGATGCATCGGGAAAGGCCGCCAGGATCATCGCCTCGATATCTGCGCTTGCCATTGGCATGGCTTAGCTGGCTTCCTCGATGAACTGGCGCCGCGCTTCGATCATCTTTTCGGCCAGGGCGGTGCGGATCGCAGAATCGTCCATCTCGACACCGGCAGAGGTCAGGTCGCCCAGCAACTTGCGGATGACATCCTCGTCGCCGGCTTCCTCGAAGTCCGCCGCCACGACTTCCTTGGCATAGGCATCGGTTTCCTCGGATGTCAGCCCCATTTTCGCTGCCGCCCACTGCCCGAGAAGGCGGTTGCGCCGTGCGGTCAACCGGAACTCCATCTCTTCGTCGCGCGCAAACTTCGCTTCAAACGCCTGTTCGCGATCCTTAAAATTTGTCATGAACGTCCCTTGATCTTGTTTGATGTCAAAATAGGCATCGGCACCGCTTCCCGCAAGTGCCGCGAGCCAATCAGTCGGCGACTTTCACCACCAGCTTGCCGATCGCGCCGCGGTCTGCCATTTTCTGGATTGCCTTTCCGGCATCGGCGAAGGCGAAAACCTCGGAAACGCGGGGCTGGATCAGTCCCTGATCCCACAGCTTGAACAGCCGGTCGATGTGGGCGCGGTTGCCCTTCGGGTCGCGCATTGCGTAGGCACCCCAGAACACGCCGCAAACATCGCACGACTTGAGCAGGGTCAGGTTCAGCGGCAGCTTCGCGATACCCGCCGGGAATCCGACCACCAGAAAGCGGCCTTCCCAGGCAATCGAGCGCACGGCCGGTTCGCTATAATCGCCGCCGACCGCATCATAGATGACGTCCGCGCCATTCGGCCCCACGGCCGCCTTGAACTGCGCAGCCAGCGCCTTCGACTGATCCTTGTCGAACGGCGCACGGCCGTAGACCACGGTTTCGTCGGCACCCGCCTGCCTGGCGAACTCGGCCTTTTCCTCGGAGGACACTGCCGCAACCACGCGCGCGCCAAAGGCCTTGCCCAGTTCCACGGCAGCAATCCCGACGCCGCCCGAAGCACCGAGCACGAGCAGGGTCTCGCCCTCCTTGATATGGCCGCGATCGACCAGCGCATGGATCGAGGTGCCATAGGTCAGCAGCAGCGCCGACGCATCCTCGAAGCTGACGCTGTCAGGAATCTTGAACACGCTGTTCCGGTCAACCGCGACTTTCTCGACGAGGCCGCCATGGCCGGTGGTCGAAGCAACGCGGTCCCCGACCTTGAGATCGTCGACGCCTTCGCCGACCGCTGCAATCACGCCGGAAACCTCGCCACCCGGCGCAAACGGCCGCTGCGGCTTGAACTGGTACATGTCCTGGATGATCAGCACGTCGGGATAGTTGATCGAGCAGGCCTTGACGTCGATCAGCACCTGCCCCTTGCCGGCTACAGGATCGGCGACATCGAGCATCTCCAGTGTATCCGGTCCGCCCACTTTGGTTGACATCAAGGCCTTCATATCATTCCCTTCCCTGGAATTTTCTGGATTCTAGGCCGCAGCCGGCGTGAGCCAAGGCTGGGCAGAATCACGGTTCGTTTCGTGCCGCGTTATGGCATCGGCCTTGGCCAATGTCAGGTCAATTTCGTCAAGCCCCTCGATCAGGCACTGGTGCCGGAACGGATCCATTTCAAAAGGAAAGCGATCCTGAAACGGCGTGGTGACGCTCATGCTCTCCATGTCGACGGTGACCGGATCGGTCTTGGCGACCTCCATCAGCCGGTCGATTGCATCCTGAGGCAGGGCAATGGCCAGCAGGCCATTCTTGAAGGCATTGCCAGAGAAAATGTCGGAAAAGCTCGGCGCGATCACCGCCTTGATACCCATGTCATCCAGCGCCCAGGCCGCATGCTCCCGGCTGGATCCGCAGCCAAAATTGTCTCCGGCGATCAGGATCGAAGCACCGGCATATTCCGGGTCGTCGAAAATATTGCCTTCCTGCGCCCGGATCGACTCGAAGGCCCCCTCGCCCAGGCCTTCGCGCGACACGGTCTTCAGCCATTTGGCCGAAATGATGACATCGGTATCGACATTCTTCTGGCCGAACGGAATGGCACGGCCTTCAACGCGCTTGACGGGCTTCATCCTTATTCTTCCTCGCTATCGATGAAGTCGTTATCATAATCGGGTTCATTTTCATATTTCGTCACTGGCTTGTTCTTTGCCGGCTTGAAATCATCATGTTTTTTCATCTGGTGGCGTCCGGCGTAGAGCAAGGCAGCGGCCACCGCAGCCGAACCGATTGCTGCGCCGACCTTGGCACCGGTCGACCATGCGCCGGACTCGCTGCCCTTGGCCTTGTCCTTGCCCGGCTTGGGGGCGGTTGCCTTATCGTTCTTTGTGTCGTCGCTCATTTCAACCTCTCATCTTGTCAGTTCGCGCACGTCGGTCAGCCTGCCGGTCACGGCCGCTGCCGCAGCCATGGCGGGGGACATCAGGTGCGTTCTGGCACCCGGTCCCTGCCGACCAACGAAATTGCGATTGGAAGTGGATGCGCAGCGTTCGCCCGCCGGCACCTTGTCGGGATTCATGCCGAGACAGGCGGAGCAGCCCGGCTCGCGCCATTCAAATCCGGCGTCGGTAAATATCCGGTCCAGCCCTTCGGCCTCCGCCTGCGCCTTGACCAGTCCCGACCCCGGCACCACGATCGCCCATTTGACGTTGTCAGCCTTCTTTCGGCCTTCGAGTATCCCGGCCGCTGCCCGCAGGTCCTCGATCCGGCTGTTGGTGCAGCTGCCGATGAAGATATTTTCGACCATGACGTCGCGCAACGCCTGCCCTGCTTCAAGCCCCATATAGTCCAGCGACTTGCGCGCGGCGCTCTGTTTGGAGGGATCGGCAAAACTTTCCGGTGTCGGCACCATGCCGGTGACGGCAACCACATCCTCCGGACTGGTGCCCCAGCTTACCGTCGGAGAGACCTCGGCGGCGTTGATGGTGACGCTCTTGTCAAAGATCGCGCCCTCGTCGGTCGGCAGCGTCTTCCAGTAAGCCACGGCGGCATCCCAGTCCGCCCCTTTCGGTGCCATCGGACGGCCCTTCAGATAGGCATAGGTCTTCTCGTCAGGCGCGATCAGGCCGGCGCGCGCGCCTGCCTCGATCGACATGTTCGAGACGGTGAGCCGCCCCTCGATAGACATCTGGTCAAATACTTCGCCGCGATATTCGATGACGTGGCCGGTGCCGCCTGCGGTGCCGATGACGCCAATGATATGCAGGATCAGGTCCTTCGGGCTGATCCCCGGGCCGAGCAGGCCCTCGACCCGGATTTCCATCGATTTCGAGCGAGTCAGTTGCAGCGTCTGTGTCGCCAGAACATGCTCGACCTCGCTGGTGCCGATACCGAAGGCGAGAGCGCCGAGCGCCCCGTGCGCCGCGGTGTGGCTGTCGCCGCAGACCATGGTGGTGCCCGGCAGCGTGAAGCCCTGTTCCGGCCCGATGACATGGACAATGCCCTGGTTGATGTCGCTGGCACCGATATATTTGATGCCGAACGCCGGCGCATTGGCTTCCAGCGCCTCCAGCTGCGCGGCGCTGGCCGGGTCGGCGATGGGGATCTTGTTGCCCTCGGCATCCAGCCGGGCTGTGGTCGGCAGATTGTGATCCGGCACCGCCAGCGTCAGATCCGGTCGCCGCACTTTTCGGCCCGCCTTGCGCAGCCCTTCGAAGGCCTGTGGACTGGTTACTTCGTGCACCAGATGCCGGTCGATATAGATCAGCGCCGTGCCGTCATCCCGCTGGTCCACCACGTGGGCGTCCCAGATTTTCTCATAGAGGGTCTTCGGTTGGTTCATAAGCTCCTGACTTCCAATATGGGCTTTCGTTTAGACAGATCAATTGCGGGTGCAAGTCAGAACTGGCTTCTAAATCCTGTCAATAACGCCTATCTCCGCACTATGAGCATTTTCGCCATCATTGCTACCGTCCTTGCTTCCGTCATCGCGATGGAGTTTGTCGCCTGGGCGAGCCACAAATATATCATGCACGGATTCGGCTGGGGCTGGCACCGCGACCATCACGAACCGCACAATAAAGCACTCGAGAAAAACGATCTCTACGGCATCGTCGGCGCGGTGATGAGCATCTCGATGTTCGCGATCGGCAGCCCGCTGATCATGGGCGCCAGTTACTGGGAACCCGGCACATGGGTCGGTCTCGGCATCCTGTTCTACGGCATCATCTACACATTGATCCACGATGGCCTCGTGCACCAGCGCTATTTCAAATATGTGCCCAGAGGCGGCTATGCCAAGCGGCTGGTGCAGGCGCACAAGCTGCACCACGCGACCATTGGCAAGGAAGGCGGGGTCAGCTTCGGCTTCGTCTTTGCCCGCGATCCGGCAAGGCTGAAAGCGGAACTCAGGCAGCAGCGCGAAGCCGGCACCGCTGTCGTCCGCGACGCCGTCGGCTAAGCCAGCAACTTGCCAAAAATCTGCATATTGACGGCGGCCCCCGACTATTTCGAGGATCTCGGCCCCGCCCGCGCCGCCTATCAGCGGCTGCTCGGCGACGACATCGCCTTCCGTCACTGGACCGATCCCGGCGATCTTACCTCCTTCGACCTCGTCCTGCCGCTGCTGGTCTGGGGCTATCAGCGGGACTGCCCGCGCTGGTTTGCGCTGCTCGACCAGCTGGAACAACACCAGATCAATATGGCCAATCCGGTTTCGGTGCTGCGCTGGAACAGCGACAAATCCTATCTGCTGAAGCTGGAACAAGCGGGAATAGCGATTGTCCCGACCGTGATCAGCGCAGCCCTGACGCCTGATGATATCGCCCGCGCCACCGATAAATTTGGAAGCAATGAGCTGGTGGTCAAGCCACCCATTTCCGGCGGAGCGGACGGAACCTATCGGCTAAGACCCGGCGACCCTCTGCCCGACTCCATCGCCGGCAAGCAAATTCTGATCCAGCCCTTTCAGCCTGCGATCGCTCAGGAAGGCGAATATTCGCTCTTCTATTTCGCCGGCACCTTCAGCCACGCCATCCTCAAGCGCCCCGCCGACGGCGATTTCCGCGTCCAGGAATTTCTCGGTGGCTCGGAAAGCGGCACCGACTGCCCCGAAGGCGCGCAGGACCTGGCGGTGGTGGCGCGCGAGGCAGCAGAACAAATCCTCGGCACCGACACCCTGCTCTATGCCCGCATCGACATGCTCCGCGACGCCGCAGGCCGGTTCCGCCTGATGGAACTGGAACTGATCGAACCCTCGCTGTTCTTTGGTCATGCGGGAGACGGTGGCGCGCTGTTTGCACGCGGAGTTGACGCAGCTCTAACGGATTAGGCATTCGTCATTGCGAGGACCCCGCACTTGATCCGGGGGACGCGGCAATCCAGAGCGTCTGTGCGTGCAGCCCGGGATTGCCGCACTGCGCTTGCAATGACGCTAGCTTGGCTTCGCCAACAACACCGGACCGCCCAGTTCGACCGTCTTCTGATAGCCGGGCCGCGCCACCAGCGCCTCGAAATAGCGCTTGCAGTTCGGGCGGCTGTCGAGCTGCCCCAGCGCCGCGCGGCCCTCCAGCATATAATGCAGGTTGATATCCGCGCCGGTAAACTTGCCCGCGACGAGGAAATTCTTGCCCTCCAGCTCGATCTCCAGATGATCGAGCAGCTTGTCGACTTCCGCGTTCAGGAACCCGCCCATGACCTCCGGCAACCCGCCCAGCATCGGCGCGATGCCGGTGATGATGAAGCTCATCCCCATCGTGCCCTCGGCAAAATGCAGCCATTCGAGATATTTCGCCCGCTCCGGATGATCCGGCGCCACGCCGAGCGCGCCATCGCTGTGCCGCTCGATCAGATATTCGATGATCGCCCCAGATTCGACCATGGTCACGCCGTCCACATCGACCGTCGGTGCCTTGGCCAGCCGGTGCGCCTCGGCCAGCTCCGGCGGAGAGCGCCGGGTTTTGGGATCGCGGTGATAGGTGACCATCTCGTACTCGATCCCGCCCTCCTCGCACAGCCAGATGATGCGGGACGAACGGGAAAATCCGAGATGGTGCAGCTTGATCATGGGGGCTCCTTTAAACTTTGGAGCAAATGTGCGGCAAAGCCGCGGAAGCGTCAACAGGACAATGTGCTCCGCACTAGATGCGGACCTCTGGAGGCTCAAGGAGACGTTGCGACCGCAGGGCTCCGCATCAAGTGCGGAGCACAAGCCTTACACCGACAGCACCCGTGCCCTGCCGGAGGGCAGGGCCCAGAATGATCCCGCACGATCGGCTGGACTCCGGCCTGCGCCGGAGCACAGCAATGCCGCGCCCGCGTGCCCCGGCGAAGGCCGGGGCCCATCTCTGCACATTCGTCTAGAGGGCAAGAGAATATCAAGCGCTGCATCCGAGTCTGCCTGCAAACCAACCATCCCGATAGCGGCAATATCAGGAGATGGACCCCGGCCTTCGCCGGGGCACGAATCAACCCCAGCCCAAGCCTAATGCCCGACAACCCCCAGGCTCTCGAACGGCTTCTCATTCTCGCTATATTTCTCGACCAAAGTCGCGCTGGCCTGGTTGAGGCCGATGACCTCGACCGCCTTGCCCTCGTTCTTCAGCCGCTCGACGATCTTGTCGAGAATGCCGGTGGCGCTGATATCCCAGAAATGGGCGTTGTGAACGTCGATGATCACGCTGTCGATGCCGTCCTCGTTGAACTCCATCGCCTCGTAGAGCATGTCGACCGAGCCGAAGAATATCTGCCCGCCGAATATATAGCGATGCGTGGTCACCTCGACAAAATCCTGCACCGTGACCAGCTGCCGCACCTTCCAGGCAAAGAATATGCCCGACAGCAGCACCCCGGTCAGCACGCCGATCGACAGATCGTGCGTCGCCACCACCATCACCACGGTGGCGATCATCACGACATTGGACGGCCAGGGGTGATGGGCGATCTCGGTGAAGCTCTTCCAGCGGAAGGTCGAGACCGAGACGAAGATCATCACCGCGACCAGCGCCGGCATCGGGATCTGCGCGACCCACTGGCCCAGCCCGACGATCAGGATCAGCAGCATCACCCCGGCAACAAAGGTCGACAGCCGCCGCCGGCCGCCCGACTTGATGTTGATCACCGACTGCCCGATCATCGCGCAGCCGCCCATGCCGCCGATCCAGCCGGTGACGAAATTGGCAATGCCCTGGCCATAGGTTTCGCGCTTCTTGTCGCTGCGCGTCTCGGTCATGTCGTCGACGATCGACGCGGTCAGCAGCGATTCGAGCAGGCCAACCGCCGCCATCGCCAGCGAATAGGGCGCGATGATCCGCAGCGTTTCCCAGTTGATCGGCACCTGCGGAATATGCAGCCACGGCAGGCTGTCGGGCAGTTCGCCCATATCGCCCACAGTGAACACATCGGCGCGGAAATACATGCTGATCCCGGCCAGCACGATGATCGCCGCCAGCGGCGACGGCACCAGCTTGGTGATCCGCGGCAGGCCGTAGATGATCGCCAGTCCGGCCGCGATCATGACATAGGTCTGGACGGTGAAGGCCGCGCCGGTCATCTGCGGGATCTGCGCCATGAAGATCAGGATCGCCAGCGCATTGACAAAGCCGGTGATCACCGAGCGCGAGACAAAGCGCATCAGCAGGTCGAGCCGCAGCAGCGCCGCGATCCCCTGGAACACGCCCATCAATATGGTTGCGGCGAACAGATATTCGACGCCATAATCGCGCACCAGCGGTACCACCAGCACGGCCACGGCGGCCGTGGCCGCGCTGATCATGCCCGGCCGGCCGCCGACCAGCGAGATGATCACCGCGATCGAGAAACTGGCATAGAGCCCGACCCGCGGATCAACTCCGGCGATAATCGAAAAGCCGATCGCTTCCGGGATCAGCGCCAGCGCCACGACCAGCCCTGCCAGAAACTCGGTCTTGGGGTTTGACAGCCAGTCGCGCTGAAAATCGCTGTGAATGGCCATGGGCAGCCTCCTTCTGCTAAGAAATGCTGCGCCGCAACATCAGAAAGACGCGCCTTTGCCGCAAGGGCCGGTTTCAGTCAAGTTTGGCGGCCCATGCTCCGGACTTGCGCCTGTGCTCCGCACCTGATGCGGAGCCCTGGAGGCATGAGGCACCTCCCGGGGCGCAGAGCTCCGCATCAAGTGCGGAGCACGACCGTTGTTCCCTGCCGAAGGGCAGGGCCCAGAATGATCCCGAGCAATCGTCTGGACTCCGGCCTGCGCCGGAGCGCATCAACGGCCCGCCCGTCCGTGCCCCTGCGCAGGCAGGGGCCCATCTCTACTGTGGGGACTGGAAGGCAGGCAACGTTAGCGTGCCAACGCCCGCCAAACGGCAAACCACCCATTCCGAACGCGGCACCGTCCCAAGATGGTCCCTGCCTGCGCGGGGGCACTAACCCGCCCGATGATCCGCCGTCACCGTCGCCGCTTCGGCCATCTCCGCTTCATGCCCCACCTCGCGATACGGCTCGGCCAGCGCCTCCCGCTCCCATTCCAGCATCGCCGGATGGGCGAGCACGCGCTCCACCCACGCCTGCCCCGCCTCGCCGAGATCGAGACCAAAGCTGCGCACCCGAAAGGCCACCGGCGCATAAAAGGCGTCCACAATGGTGAACCGCTCACCGGCCAGCCACGGTCCGCCAAAATGCTTGATCCCCTCGGCGAACAGCTCGCCGATCCGGTCGATATTGCGCTGCAGTGGCGCCTCGATTCGGTGCAGCGTCGCCCGCACCCCCACATTCATCGGGCAGATATTGCGCAGCGGCGCAAAACCGCCGTGCATTTCCGCCGCTGCGCAGCGCGCCCAAGCCCGCGCCTCGTCCTTCTCCGGCCAGCAGCCCGGATGCCGCTCCGCCAGATACTCGCAAATCGCCAGCGAATCCCAGATCATGCGATCGCCGTCCTTCAGGCAGGGCACCTGCCCGTTCGGCGCGAATTGCCGGAACCGCTCGTAATTATCCTCTTCGAAATAGACGATCTCGTCGTCAAAGCGGATATCGAGCGCCCGCATCAGCACCCACGGGCGCAGCGACCAGCTGGAGTAGTTGCGATTGGCGGTGATCAGGGTGTAGGTCATAATTCTGTTTTCTTTCGCCGCTAGGCGCTGGGATCATTATCACCGGACCACAGACCGACAACAGGAAATTCGAACCATGACCTTGTCCCGCAGAAATTTCATGCGCTCCGCCCAGGCCGTCGGCCTGTTTTACGCCTCATTCTCCCTTGCCGGATGCGCCCGGGCGCACAGCGCCAATCCGCGCTTTGCCCTGAACCCCGACCCCGCCGGGCGACTCGATCTGCCGGAGGGCTTTTCCTACACCCTGGTCAGCGAAACCGGCGGCACCATGTCCGACGGCTTTTTCCGCCCCGGCCGTCCCGACGGCATGGCCTGTTTCGCGCATCCGGAAGACCGCAACAAATGCATATTGATGCGCAATCACGAGAACTGGCTGGACACGCCGACCGGCAGCCCGTTCGGCAAGGGCAACGAACTGCTCGGCCGGGTCTCGGACAGCCAGCTCTATGATCGCAAGGCCGATGGCTCGCCCTTTTTCGGCGGCGTCACCCGGGTCGTCTATGACCTCAAGACCAAGCGCATGGTCAGCGATCATCTTGTCCTGACCGGCACCGCCGCCAATTGCGCCGGCGGCAAAACCCCCTGGGGCAGCTGGCTGACCTGCGAGGAGGAAGTGCTCGATGCCGGCAAGGAAGCCGGCAAATATCACGGCTTCGTGTTCGAAACACCCGCCGCAGCCACCGGCCTGATCGACGCCGTGCCGCTGAAGGCGATGGGCCGCTTTGCCCATGAGGCCGCCGCCGTCGATCCGGAGACCGGCATCGTCTACATGACCGAGGATGCCCGCAGCGGGCTGTTCTATCGCTTCATCCCCAAGGTGAAAGGCCGTCTGGCAGAAGGCGGCCAGTTGCAGGCGCTGGCGATCCGCGGCTGGAAATCGGCGGTCACCAACAACTGGCCGCAGGACTGGGGCGGCGGCGGGGCGGGACGCATCAAACCGGGCCAGCAGTTTGAAATCGACTGGATCGATCTCGATGACGTCGAATCACCCGATGGCGATCTCGCCGCGCGCGGCCATGCGGCGGGCGCCGCCTATTTCTGCCGCGGCGAAGGCATGGACTATGGCCTGCGCCCGGGCAGCACCGAGGGGGAAGTTTTCTTCACCTGCACCCAGGGCGGTACCAGCCAGACCGGCCAGGTCTGGCGCTACACGCCGGGCGAAACCGGGACGCTCACCCTGCTCTATGAATCCCCAAGCGCCGACACGCTCGACCTGTGCGACAATATGACGCTGGCACCCTGGGGCGACCTGATCCTGTGCGAGGACGGACGCGGCAGCAACTATCTGCGCGGCCTGACCCCCAACGGCAAAATCTACGATTTCGCCAGAAACGCCCACAAGGATGAAGCCGAATTCTGCGGCGCCTGCTTCTCGCCCGACGGCAAGACGCTGTTCGTCAACGTCCAGGAACCGGGCTTCACCTATGCGATCACCGGGCCGTGGGAGAGCTTACGGGTCTGATATTAGCGAGAATTCTCTCAGCTTTCTTCTTGGGCTAAAACCGTGGGAAGGGGGTTGGAACGCTTTCCCCGCTTGTCCCTTTTTCTGTATTTACTCTGATATTCTCGCCGTTGTGTGGTGATCTCGTAAAGGACGATGCCCGACGATGTGCCAAGGTTGAGACTTTCGATCATGCCGAACATCGGTATCGCCACGCACATGTCACTTCTCTGGACTGCCATGTCGCTTATACCGCGTTTTTCATTCCCAAACCAGACTGCAAGCTTAGCGTGTTCGGTGAACTCTCCTTCATGCAGATAGACATTGGTCATGCCCTTCACGTGAGGAGAGGTAACGATCGAGTGAAAGTTTTTCCGCTCCAAATGGTCGAGACAGTCTTCGGTGTTGTCAAACCGCTTCACAAAGCTCCATTTCACCGCCGAAACCGACGTTTTGGACAGTGATTTTTTCTCTCGCATATCCTGCCAATCATCAGGCAACGCCTTTCGAGGATCGACGATATAGACCTTCTCGACACCGAGCGCGTTGACATTCCGAATGACAGTGCCGATGTTCTTAATATCCGAAGGATCCTCAATCACGGCAATCAAGTTCTTGCAGACAAAGGGTTTGATTGCTTTGGCACGAGCCCGAACGGTGGGTTTGGAATGGTTTTTCTTTTCGGCCTTATCTTCTCCGGGTTCGCTCATCTATCCCCCCCGATCAGTTCCCGCCCGATCAGCATCCGGCGGATCTCGTTGGTTCCCGCGCCGATATCGAGCAGCTTGCTGTCCCGCCAGTAGCGCTCGACCGGCCAGTCGGTGGTGTAACCCGCGCCGCCCAGCGCCTGGATCGATTCCTCGGCCACCCGTACGCTGTTCTCGCTCGCCAGCATCACCGCGCCGGCCGCGTCGAAGCGCGTAGTCTGGCCGGCATCGCAGGCCTTGTTGACATTATAGACATAGCTGCGCGCGCTGTTCAGCCGGACATACATGTCGGCGATCTTGCCCTGCATCAGCTGGAAGGTCCCGATCGGCTTGCCGAATTGCTTGCGCTCGCGGACATAGGGGATGACCGTGTCGAGGCAGGCCTGCATAAGCCCCAGCGGGATCGCGGCGAGCACGGCGCGCTCGTAATCCAGCCCGCTCATCAGCACGCCGACGCCGCCGTTCAGCGGCCCCATGACATTTTCCTCCGGCACTTCGCAGTCATCGAACACCAGTTCCGCAGTCGGGCTGCCCTTCATGCCGACCTTCTCGATCTTCTGGCCGATCGAAAAGCCGTTCATGCCCCTTTCGATCAGGAAGGCGGTGATGCCGCCCGAACCCGCATCCGGGCGGGTCTTGGCATAGACCACCAGCGTGTCGGCATCGGTCGAATTGGTGATCCAGAATTTGGTGCCGTTGAGCACATAGCCGCCCTGCACCGCCTCGGCCTTCAGCTTCATCGACACCACGTCGGACCCGGCACCGGCCTCCGACATTGCCAGCGCCCCGACATGTTCGCCGGAGATCAGCTTCGGCAGATATTTGGCTTTCTGCTCGTCGGAAGCCCAGCGGCGGATCTGGTTGACGCACAGGTTGCTGTGCGCGCCATAGCTCAGCCCCAGCGCGGCGCTGCCGCGGCTGACTTCCTCGACCGCAATCGCATGCTCCAGATAGCCGAGACCCAGCCCGCCATCTTCCTCGTCGACGGTGATGCCGTGCAACCCGAGATCGCCCATCTGCGTCCACAATTCGCGCGGGAACCAGTCCTCCCGGTCCATCTTCTGGGCCAGCGGCATGATCTTCTCCTCGGCAAAGCGCCGGGTGGTGTCGCGTATCTGGTCGGCCATTTCGCCGAGCTGGAAATCAAATTGGGGCGTGGCAATCATGTTCGGTCCTTTGCGTATTTGGTGACCGTGTAGCAGATAATTTTGGCGTTTCCAGTCCTTGTGCCCCTGCGTAGGCAGGGGCCCATCTCCGGCCATCGCGTCACGAGCGCAGGTCGGGAGATGGATCCCCGCCTGCGCGGGGAAACAGGGGTTTTGCATTGCTCAGCATTCCATCCAGTGCCATAGCCCCGCCATGCTGTACAATCTCGCCAAACCCTTCATCTTCCAGTTCGAGGCGGAACGCGCCCACGGCCTGACCATCGCCGGCCTGAAGACCCTGCCGATGGGTCCGGCGCCCAAAAGTGATCCGGTCCTGGCGACCTGCGTCGCCGCACTCGCCTTTCCCAACCCGGTCGGCATGGCCCCCGGCTTCGACAAGAATGGCGAGGTGCCCGACGCGCTGATCCGCATGGGATTCGGCTTTGCTGAGGTCGGCACGCTGACGCCGCTACCGCAGGCAGGCAATCCGAAGCCGCGCATCTTCCGGCTGGTCGAGGACAAGGCGGTGATCAACCGGCTCGGCTTCAACAACCGCGGCCAGCAGGAGGCACTTCCCCGTCTCAAGCGCATGCGCAGCCGCATGGGCAAGGGCGTGCTCGGCATCAATATCGGTGCCAACAAGGACAGCGACGACCGGATCGCCGACTATGTCACCGGCGCGAAAAACATGGCGCCGCTGGCCGACTATCTGACGGTCAACATCAGCTCCCCCAACACGCCCGGCCTGCGCGCGCTGCAGGACAAGGGCGCGCTGGCGGAGCTGCTCGCGGCGGTGATCGATGCCATGGGCCAGTCGAAAACCCCTGTGTTTCTGAAAGTCGCCCCCGATCTCGAGCCTGCGGATATCGACGATATTGTCGAGGTCGCGATGGACCGGAAGATCGCCGCGCTGATCATCTCCAACACCACCATCACCCGGCCTGGCCTGCGATCCGGCAACCAATCCGAAACCGGCGGCCTCTCCGGCGCGCCGCTCAAGGATCTGGCGCTGCAAAGGCTGAAGGATTTCCGCAAGGCCAGCGGCGGCCAGATTCCGCTGATCGGGGTGGGCGGCATCGCCACCGCGGAAGATGCGCTCGAACGGATCCGCGCCGGCGCCTCGCTGGTCCAGCTCTATACGGCGATGATCTACGAAGGCCCGGCGATCGCCGCCACGCTCAACTGCCGGCTGGCAAAATTGCTCAAGGCCGAGGGCTTTTCCTCGATCGGCGAGGCCGTGGGGACCGCCTAGCGCCGTCGTCCGTCTAGTCGCCGGTCCCGACCAGAACTACGCCCTCGCGCCGCGGATCGAAACCGCCATCCACGCTGCCATCGCGGATCATCACCGCATGGACGCCGCTGTCCTCGCCCTGCCCCGGCTTGAGATCCATCCCGCGCGCAGCCAGACCGGCTACGACGCCGGGAGCGAACTCGTCCACTTCCCCGCCGATCGCCGCGCCCCGCGCCACCAGATTGGGTAGCGCCAGCGCCTCCTGCATCGACAGGTTCCAGTCGATTGCCCCGACCAGCGACTTGGCAACATAGGCCAATATGCTGTTGCCGCCCGCCGATCCGATCGCGCCGGCAAATTGTCCGTCGCTGTCGAGCAATATCGTCGGCGTCATCGACGAGCGCGGTCGCTTGCCCGGTGCCACTGCATTGGCGGCAGGATGGCCTTGGGCGTCGACCGGGCTGAACGAGAAATCGGTCAGCTGGTTGTTCAGAAAGAAACCGTCGACCATCCGACCGGTGCCGAAGATCGATTCGACCGTGGTGGTGATCGACACGACATTTCCCTGCCCGTCGCGGACGATGAAATGCGAGGTGCCAGCCGGCTCCATCGTGTGGTCGGCTCCCGCGGGTGCGGCGCCCGGCGGCGTGCCGGCCTCTGGCGGAGCAGCAGCTTTATCACCGATCAGCGCCGCCCGCTTAGCGACATAGGCGGGATCCAGAAATCCCTGCACCGGCACCGGGGCAAAGGCCGGATCGGCAACATACTGGTCGCGGTCGGCGTACATCAGCCGGCTCGCCTCGGCGAACAGGAACCAGGCCTGCGGGTCACCGGGGCCGCGTTCGGCGATATCGGTCTTCTCCAGCATCGCCAGCAGCTGCAGCATCGCCACGCCGCTCGACGGCGGCGGCGGCACACAGACCTTGTAGGCGCGATAGGGATTGCACAAAGCCTCGCGCTTGATCGGCTGGTAGCCGGCGAGATCGGCCATGGTCATCCAGCCCTCGAGCGGCGCCGAGCGGGTCCGGGCGACAATCTTCGCCGCCGTCGAACCGGTATAAAGCGCCTCCGGCCCACTGGCGGCCAGCCGCCGCAGGAAGTCGGCATATTGCGGATTTTTCAACCGGTCGCCGGTGCTCAGTCGCTTGCCATCGGAGCCGCCAAAATAAGCGGCCGCATCCGGGGTCTCCAGCTGTGGAAAGCCCATCGTCAGAAAGCGCCCGAGCCGCGGGCTGATCACGAAGCCCTCTTCCGCGGTCCGCTCCGCCGCCCCGAACAGGCTGCTCCAGTCGAGCGCGCCATGTTCCTCGTGCACCAGCGCCAGCATCGCCACCGCGCCCGGCACGCCGGTCGCCCGGCCGCTGACCACCGCGTCGCGATAGCCGAGCGGCTTGCCGTCGGGCCCAAGGAACATCGTCGGACTGGCCTGCGCCGGCGCGGTCTCCCGCCCGTCATAGATGGTCAGCTTGCCGGTCTTTCCGTCATAATAGTTCAGGAACGCTCCGCCGCCGACGCCCGAGCTCTGAGGCTCTACCAGCGACAGCATCGCCTGCACCGCAATCGCCGCGTCGATCGCGCTGCCGCCGCGCGCCAGCACCTCCTGCCCCGCCCTGGCCGCGAGCGGATTGGCGGCGATCACGAACGGCTCCACCGACTGTGCGACGGGAGTCTCCGGCGCGGCAACAGGGGCCGGTTCGGGCAGGCCCGCCTGGGTACAGGAAGCGGTGAGCAGCGCTGCCGCGGCAGCGATCAGAGGGAATATCTTCATATGGGACAAGGCTATAGACCAGGTCCCACGGCGATGTCCATTGGCAGTCCCGCCGCCACCGATCCGCCGCCCGATGCCCGCTCGCCCGTCCGCAATCGCACCAAAATATTTGCCCGCTCCACCGATCCGCGCTAGTCCCTCTGCCAATGATCCAAGCCCGGCGGAAATCCGGAGCATGAGAGAGGAAGCACCGCGTGGCCCCGAAAAAGGCAAGAAACCGTTATCTCGAAATCGACCAGTATCCCAATCTGGTTTCCATGTTCTTCGACCGCGCCCGCCAGGGCGGCGACAAGCCGTTCCTGCACGCCAAGATCGATGGCGCGTGGCAGCCGACCAGCTGGGCCGAGGCGGCGCGGCAGGTCGCGGCGCTGGCCAAGTCGCTCCAGCGCATCGGGTTGAAAAAGGGCGACCGGGTGATGCTGGTGTCGGAGAATCGCCCCGAATGGTGCATCGCCGATCTCGGCATCATGGCCGCCGGCTGCATCACCGTGCCGACCTACACCACCAACACCCCGGCCGATCACCAGCATATTCTCGACAACAGCGGCGCCCATGCGGTGATCGTCTCCGACAGCAAGCTGGCCAAGAATCTGCTGCCCTCGGTGATCGGCTCGTCCGATGCCAATATCATCATCGGCATCGCCGACCTGCGCATCGGCCAGTCGGGTGATTTCGACCTCTACCGCTGGGCCGACCTGGTGCAGGGCAGCGACGCCGATGTCGCGGAGGTGACCGAACAGGTCGCCACCATCTCCCGCGACGAGACCGCCTGCATCATCTACACCAGCGGCACCGGCGGCAAGCCGCGCGGCGTCATGCAGCACCACGGCGCGATCCTGCACAATACCAAGGGGCCAGCCGAGGTGATCGAGACCGATTTCGGCTGGGACGAGGAAGTCTTCCTCTCCTTCCTGCCCTTGAGCCACGCCTACGAGCATAGCGCCGGCCAGTTCTTCCCGATCGGCCTCGGCGCGCAGATCTATTATTCCGAAGGGCTGGAAAAGCTCGCCTCAAATATCGAGGAGGTCCGCCCGACCATCATGGTCGTCGTCCCGCGCCTGTTCGAGGTGCTGCGCGCGCGCCTGATCAAGACCGTAGAAAAACAGGGCAAGATGCCCAATTATCTGCTCGGCAAGGCGCTGGCGATCGGCGAGCGCGAGGCCGAGGGCAAGGCCCGCAAGCGCGACAAGCTGATGGACCTGTTCCTCGACCGCACCCTGCGCCCCAAGGTGCAGCAGCGCTTTGGCGGCCGGATCAAGGCGATGGTCTCCGGCGGCGCCCCGCTCAATCCGGAAATCGGCACCTTCTTCCAGTCGCTCGGCCTGACCCTGCTGCAGGGCTATGGCCAGACCGAATCCGGCCCGATCATCGCCTGCAACCGCCCGCGCAGCGGCCTCAAGATGGACACGGTCGGCCCGCCGATGATCGACACCGAAGTCAAGATCGCCGAGGACGGCGAGATCCTGGTCCGCGGCGAGCTGGTCATGCACGGCTACTGGCGCAACCAGGCAGAGACCGACAAGGTGCTCAGGGACGGCTGGCTGCACACCGGCGACATCGGCCATATCGACGAGGCCGGCCGGGTCGCGATCACCGACCGCAAGAAGGACCTGATCGTCAACGACAAGGGCGACAATGTCGCGCCGCAAAAGGTCGAGGGCATGCTGACGCTGCAGCCGGAGATCCTGCAGGCGATGATCACCGGCGACCGCAAGCCCTATATGGTCGGCCTGATCGTCCCCGACCCGGAATGGGCGCTGGAATGGTCGCGCGAACAGGACATGCCGTACGACTTCATCGAACTGCAGGCCAACCCCGCCTTCCGCGCCGCCGTCCGCGAAGCCATCGACCGGGTCAACGCCGGCCTGTCGGTGATCGAGAAAGTCCGCCGCTTCGAATTCGCCGACGAGCCCTTTGCGATCGAGAATGAGGAACTGACCCCGAGCATGAAGATCAGGCGGCATGTGATCCGGGAGCGGTATCTGGAGCGGATGGATGCGTTGTATAGGAAGTAGTTGGGTGGCGGTGACGAACGAAAAAGGGGTTTGTAGATTTGGTAAACCGACATTGGAGTGGGTGCTGACAAATGTTCAGAATCATTTCAGCTTACAGACTTTTGAAGTCGCTCAAATACCTTCAAAATAATGATGTCCCACACTCTCGTCAGTATCTAGATAAAGTGCTCGGCGTTCACGACAAACATTTTGATTTTATAGTGGCCTTCGACGCAATGGTTATGAACGCTGAAGGCCGATACGAGAATTCTTTGGACCGATTCAAGCAGGCTCGCATTTTTTGGGAAGAATATTCCGATCCAGATAGCCGATACATAGTGCTTTTTTGCCAATATTACGATTGCATGTATGTCGAAGGCGGAAATTGCGAGAGGTTTAAGAACCACGCCCTTTCATTGGACACTGGAAAACGTGTCAGGATGTTTTTGAGACTGTAGCCTTCATGGCCGCTAACTAAAACTCGATGACAGTTGCACCAATCCCCTCTCCCTCAAGGGAGAGGGTTGCGCAGACTTGGCAGCTTGCTGCCTAGTCGAAGCTGGGTGAGGGTGTACCGGACCTCAGTGGCACAGCAGCCCGCCACCCGAACACCCTCATCCAACTACATCTAGCCGCCTTCGCCAAGGCTACGGCGGCAAGATTTCGTATCCTTCTCCCTCACGGGAGAAGGTACAAAATCGCTTGGCATCTTCCGCTTTGCATTTTCGTACGATTACGGTGAAAGTGGACTGATTTGTTGTCGCGTGGGACAAGGTGCACTGATAATTCCTGAGATGGCCAGGCTCAAATATTTCACCCGACCAATGCGCGAAGAGTGGCAGCCAGATTTTCAGCATTTCTTTGCAGATTGTGTTTCACTTCGGCCACGTGGAGCGCCTGCCGCGACATCGCCTGGTACGCGTTCTCGTCGTCGAAGATTCGCTCGATTTCTTCAACCAGAGCCAATAGCGCTTCGTCGGCAGGCAGACGCGTATAGGGTGGTTCGTACAAGGACTCATGCAGGCAGATTTGAGGGCCTGCACCGCTCTGGACTTCGGGAGCGCCACCCTTGTTTGTTATCATCGCCGGAATTCCATTCATCAGCGCTTCGACGATAACGCGGCCACCACTTTCCCACCACAGGCTGGGCACAAGAAGAAGGCGCGCGCGCCCATAGATGGGGCGCATGTCAGCGGAAAGGGGGGTAACTATCACGTTGCCAAGCCCCCGTCGCTCTTCGCCGTGGGACCGAAAGGCATGGTCCTTGACTTCGTCCCAGCCTCCGCGTGACTGAACCACTTCAAAGATGATGTCCGGTCGGCGCTTCTCCATGAGGATCGCCAACCGCGCCACCAAGGCGCCGCCTTTGGCATATGACGGATTAACAAAGAGGACGTGCCGTCGATCATGCTCGGATGCCACAACCATTCTCCTGTCAATGAACTTGCCCACAGGCTTGACATTGATTCCGAGCCGTCCGGCATAAAGTTCGGCGGTGGCCTGTGTGTCGGTCATGATCAGGTCTATGTCCCGATGCCAACGCGCGGCGCGATAGTTACCATTGCCCAGATAAAAAGCGACCTTGGCTCCAGCATGACGGGCCTCGTCGGCTATCAGGAAGTCGAATGGCAGACCCCCGTAATAATAAACTATGTCGGGCTTGAAGGTCCTTATCGCCTCGCGATAGGACTGATACCAGGCGAATTCTTCTCTCGCCAGCAGCTCGCCGCGCTGGGTTGAACCGGTAACCAGCAGATCATGTGTGAGCGGGCCATCTTTGATTTGAACCCGCTTGCCCTGATGCTCACGGATCTTGTCCCAAGTTCCTCCGAATATTTCCGCGCCTTCCGCAACGTCAAAGACCGTTGCGCCGAGAATGCGGATGTCAAAGCCTTGCTGAGCCAAGGCTAACGGTTGTTCCCTCACAGACATCGAGGCGCCACTACTGCGGTCAAGCAGACAATAAAGATTTGCCCAAAGAATGCGTGGTCCCATGACATTGCCTATACAAAAAACCGTCCGCCTTACTAGTGGCTTCGCTTGCTCCGCACTTGCTCACATCGACTCGTGCGATGTGATCGCAATCCCCGTAATTCTGGGCTTGAAATAAAGCGCTGCGTCACCGTAATTCCGGGTGCACTCACACCACAATCCGTGCTAGAATGATGGAAAGGCATGGCCCGTGCCTCCTCCCACTGACAGGGAAGCATCATGCGGGGTATTCTCCTTTTTCGAACCCCTTGGTTCGAGCATACGCATAAGGTGGGAATTGCGAATATTGCTCCGAAGAGGAGGTTCTCAATGAAAATATCCACGCCAGTATTCAAGCTGAAACACCAGGCGAAACTGCTTGCCCGAAAATCGAAACTGCCGCTCCACAAGGCGTTGGACATCGTGGCGCAGACCGAGGGCTTCAGGGCCTGGAGCCATTTGATGGCGGCTGGTTCCGTCTCGCCGCCCTCCAGCAGCGTTTTTGGAAAGCTGGAACCGGGCGTTTTTGTCCTGGTCGCCGCACGGCCTGGTCAGGGCAAGACGCTGCTCGGACTCGGGTGCGCCGTCGAAGCCGTGAAGGCCGGCGGATCGGCCTTCCATTTCACGCTCGAAGACAGCGAGAACGTCGTCCATTCTCGCCTGCTGTCGGTGGGCTCCGACTGGAAAGAGGTGCGCGAGCGAATGACCGTCGATACATCCGACGGCATCTGTGCCGACTATATCATCGAACAGGCTGGTGGCATGGACTTCGGCACGGTGATCGTCATCGACTATCTGCAACTATTGGATCAGCGGCGAGTCCATTCCGATCTCGCAACCCAGTTGCAAGCCCTGCGCTCGTTCGCGCTTGCGACCGGGAGCATCATAGTTGCGCTTTCGCAGGTCGATCGTTCCTTTCCGGCGTCGGGGAGACCTTTCCCGGCACTCGCAGATGTCCGACTGCCCAATCCCGTGGATCTCACGCTCTTCACCAAAGCCTGCTTCCTGCAGAATGGCGAGGCCGCCCTGCACAGCTTGGCGTGAAACCGGTACTCCGCAGAATTCGATTGGCTGGCTGTGTTGGCCGAACCACCAACCGGCTGGCTAATTAACCACGAGAACAAGGCTTCCTGTCCTTCTGCCTCACGGGAGAAGGCCGCGCCATCGTTTCGCGCCTTAGCGGCTTCGCGCGACACTCAAAGGCGCGCTCCCGCATCAACAGTAGCGCTCACCGGGAACTTTTCCCCCGCGCACCCGTTAAATCACCGAGTCCCCAAACCGGAGAGACATCCTGAACCCCGCGTCCTTACCAGCAACCAGCAATCCCATCCCCAAACCGGCTGCCCCCGAACAGCACCCCTGATGCGCCTCATCCTCTTCGTCATCGCACTGGCCCTCCTCCTGCGCGGCTATGAATGGGTCTCGCACGACTACCGCATGCCCTGGACGCCCCTGTCGCTGGCCGCGCCGATCGGGCCGTTCACCACCCGGAAGATTGATGCGCTCGCCGACGATACCCCGCGCTGCCACCGTTTGCTCGAGGAAGCAGCGATCGACTATTCGCCGTTGCCGCCCGTCGAGGCCGGTGCCAATTGCGGCTATGACAACGGCGTCAGCCTCTCCCAGGACCAGCCCCGCGACATCGCCTACAACCCCGCCGCAAAGACCACATGCCCGATGGCGGTCAGCCTGGTGCTGTGGGAAAAGCAGATCGTCCGCGCTGCGGCGCTCCGCCATTTGGACACCACGGTCGAGGCGATCACCACCTTTGGCAGCTATAGCTGTCGCCGGATCGGCGGCGGGCAGACCGGCAATTTCAGCGAACATGCGACCGCCAATGCGATCGACATCGCCGCCTTCCGGCTGGCCGACGGGCGTACCGTCTCGGTCGCCGGTCATTGGAACGCGGATGACGAGCGGTCCCGCTTCCTGAAGGAGGTGCGCGACGGTGCCTGCACGCTGTTTGCGACGACCCTGTCGCCCGACTATAACAAGGCCCACGCCGACCATCTGCATCTCGACCAGGCGCCGCGCGGCGGCTACCAATATTGCCGCTAAAATCCGGCCAGCGTTCAGCCAAGGAGGAGAAGAAACCATGTTTGTTGCAGCCTATTGGTGGAAAGTGCACCCGGGCAAGGAGGAGCAGTTCCGCACCGCCTGGCGGCGCGGCACCGAGCTGATCCGGGAGAAATATGGCAGCCTCGGATCGCGGCTGCACCGCGACCGCGACGGCCGCTTCATCGGCGTCGCCGAATGGCCGGACAAGGCGACCTGGCAAAAGGCTTTTGATGCCAAGATGGTCTATGACGAGCCGGAAACCCGCGCCGCCTTTTCCGACGCGGTCGCCGACACCGCCGACGAGCCGCTGCTGCTGATGGAAGTCACCGACGACCTGCTGGATCGGGACTAGCCGCCGCTGCCGCACGCGCGCGGATAGATATTGACAAGAGGCGGCGGGTCTGGAAAATTTTGCCGATGAGCACAGACAAGATCAAGGGCCCGGCCTCCTATTTCCCGTCCATCGAAAAGACATATGGCCGGCCGATCGCTGAATGGCAGGCCTTGGTCCGCGCCGCGCTGCCGGCGAAACATATGGAGCTGGTCGCGATGCTGAAGGAACGGCACGGGATCGGCCACGGCCACGCCAATGCGATCGTGGCCCATACGCTGGCCGGGGACAAGGCTTAGAAGCCTGCACACCCGCAGTCTGGATGACGACAATCCATCTCTTTTGGAACGGGGCCGCGCGCCGCGCGTTGACTGCACAGAGCAACAAAAAGAGGAACGCAACATGGTCGATAAAGCCCAGATCAAGGAACATATGGAAGTCATCGGCGCCGACGGCGTGCACGTCGGCACCGTGGACCATCTCGACGACAGCGGCGAGCGGATCAAGCTGACCAAGACCGACAGCCCCCAGACCAAGAGCGGCAAGGGTTCGGGCCACCATTATCTGCCGCTGGGCCTGGTCGCCGAGGTCGAGGGCGACAAGCTGCGCCTCTCGGCAACCGGCGAAAACGCCGTGAACATGTTTGAGGAAGCCGAATAAAGTCCCACGTGACGATCGACCAAGCCGGCGGCACCACCTTCCGGGACAAAAGCGCTTTCCTACAGCCCCTGTCTTGCGATAGGATGTCGCCGGCTCTTTGACATTTTTGACCGGTAAATCCGCGACTGAAATGGCGCGTGCCCCGTCGCCCCGAATTTGACAGTGGCTTTTGAAAGGTCACACTCGGCAGGGGTCCGATATCCAACAATCACCGGAATTCCGGGGGTTCGGGGCGAAAGTCACAGAAATTAAAATGCTGCGTTTGTGTAAGGCACGCCCCCGAAATGCGAACGCGTCCGGCGGTCGCAATCCGGGCCGAATTTCGGAATCGAAATGATTAGGACCTCAGCCGCCGGAACCGGCTGCCCAGGTTTAGTCCGTGTTTTTGGTATAGGGGACAAATTCACCGAACGCGCAGCTGCCCATGGTCATTCTGCTCGCGCTGTCGATCAGCTGGATAATCTCGCCCTGACACAAAGACGACGTCGGGCGGCTGTATGACAGGGTGCTGCGGTCGGCGTTGCGGCAGCCACCGTAGGGCTTGTTAACGTAAATCGTGTTGGCGTTGCGGCTCGAGCCGAAGATCAGGATATCGTCGCTGATCACGGTCATCTCGCGCTGATCGTTCATGCTGATGCAGGATTTCGCCTCGCCGGCCGTGCGGCCCGCCAGTTTCTTGTCAAGCTGGGTCTGCTGTTTTTCGGTGAGCTCCATCTTGTCTTTGCTGACGGCGGGCGCAGCAAGAAGCAGCGCTGCCGGGATGGCGAGAAGCAGTTTGTTCATAACCTGTTTCCTGTTGTTGGTTCTCTGTCGGCTATCTTGTGCACGAAGCGGGCTGAACCGGGAATGAAGCGAAGCCGCAGCGATGGCCGCGCGCTTCTCAGAAATTGTCCTTGGCCGTCCGCCTTGCCGCCAGCTCCTCGACCGAGTCCGCGCGCATGAACGGGTTGGTCGCGCGCTCCTGCCGGATCGTTGTGGGTACCGTCGCCTCGCCGCGCGCGCGCAGCGCCAGCACCTCGGTCATCCGTTCCTTCAGCGCCATATTGTCCGGCTCCGCGACCAGCGCATATTCGCCGTTGCTCTGTGTATATTCATGAGCGCAGTAGATCCTGGTGCTGTCCGGCAGCGCCTCCAGCTTGCGCATATTGTCGTACATCTGCGCCGCCGTCCCCTCGAACAGCCGGCCGCAGCCCATCGCGAACAGGGTGTCGCCAACGAACGCGACCTTTTCTGAGGGCATATGAAAGGCGATATGCCCAGCGGTATGGGCCGGCACATCGATGACCTCGGCGGTCACTTCGCCCAGCTTCACCGTGTCGCCTTCCCGCACCATCGCGTCCAGCGTCGGGATTCGTTCCCGCTCCGCTTCGGGTCCGGTGATCCGGCAGCCGGTCGCGTCCTTGATCGCGGCATTGCCGCCGGTATGGTCGGGGTGCCAGTGGGTGTTCCAGATCTGGGTGATGGTCCAGCCGCGCTTTTCCGCCTCGGCCAGCACCGGGTCGGCGACCGCGGGATCAACCACCATCGTCTCGCGGGACTCGGGTTCATGGACCAGCCAGACATAATTGTCGGACAACACGGGGATGCGGATAATCTCTAACATGATCGGCAAATTACCGCAAAATTCAAATATTGTCGATGGTTAACCCTAAAATAGGAGTTTCGCCCTATCCGCACACTCTCTGCGGAATCAAAATTTGGAAGGGGCATATTTTTGCGTTTGCTTGTCGCAATGCTGGCTTGGCTATGCCTCTGTTCCCCCGCGCTTGCGGAGGTTCCGATGTCGGACAATCTGTGCACGCAGAGCAGCGCGATGGATGTGACCGCAGCAGCATTGCTGACCTCCGGCAAGCCCTTCAATTGCACCGATAGGAAATATGCGGTCGAAGGTCCCCGGGTGTGGGTGAAGATTCCGTTTCTGGCAGATACAATTCCGGCGGGGACGGTCGAGGTGCAGGGCGACAATAACGGCCTGACGACCATGCAGGTGCATGCGGTGCTGGACGACGGCACGCTCCTGTCGTCGCTGTTCACGGAACGGGCCGTGGTGGCGAGCTGGCGGCCCAAGGGCCAGTACGGCCTGCCCATCCCGGGCACCGACAATCCGGATATCCGCAACCGGATTCGGAATGTCTACATCGCCATGGACCACCCGAAAGTGGTCAGTTCCATGTCATTGATCCAGCTGGCATCCAAAGCCAAATGGGACGAACGCAAGCTGCCGCTCTCGATCATGTTTGCCGTGCTTTGCGGCATGGCGGCCATGCCGCTGATCTACAATCTCTTCTTCTACGGTGCCCTGCGCTACAATTTCATGCTGTGGCACAGCCTCATGATCACCGCGACCGTTGGCTATACCTTCAGCTCCTCCGGCCTGATCTTCATTGCATTTCCCGGAATGGATCTCACCAGCAAGATGCTGCTCAACTACTGGATGCTGGCATTCGGCGTTGCTGCCGGCGGCATTTTCCTGCTGCGCTTCGTCGAACCGGGCAAATTGGCGCCCTGGCTGCAGGCCGCCATATTCATGACAGCAATGCTGCCGGTCCTGGTCACCGCATTGGTGCTGCGAATAGACGACAGCTACAGCATGGACGCGCGCAACTATTATCATGCGTCCTTCATCCCGTCGTTTCTGGTCGTGATCTATGCCATGGGACATGCGGTCCGCCGCGGCAGCCGGGCAATCTGGTTTCAAATCGCGGGCTGGATACCGATCATCTGCTTCAGCATGGACCGGGTTGCCCGCGGCATGGATCTCTATATCGGATGGCCGGTACTGGACTACGGTCTTTATTTCACCCTGGTGCTGGAAACGATCATTCTTGCGCTCGGAGTAGCAAATCGCATTTTCCGTCTTCGGCAGGAGCATGAAGATTCCTTGCGCCAACAGGTTGAACTGACTTTGCTGGCCGACACGGACGGCCTTACAAATCTCAACAATCGCCGCTCCTTTGAACGGGAATTCCGCCGCAACCAGCGTGAACACTGCTACAGCCACCTTGCCATTTTCGACATCGACTTTTTCAAGCGCGTCAATGATCGCTACGGCCACGAAATCGGGGACACGGTGTTGCGCGTGGTCGGCGAAAAGCTGGCGAGCATGCCACATTTCGCGGCCCGGATCGGCGGCGAGGAATTTGCCCTGCTGATCCGGAACGGCAAGCCGGAAAGGCGCAAGAACTATCCGGTCAATATCCTTGCCGAAGTATGTGAAGCCCTGATCCGGACGGTGCATGATCAGGTCCCCGAAATTCAGGAATCGGTGACATTTTCCGTCGGTCTCGCCAAGATCACCAGAAACAATTCCCTGCGCACGGTTATGGCGCTGGCCGATCGTCGCCTGTATGACGCGAAGGCCAACGGTCGCAACCAGATTGTATGGCTCGACCTGTCTCCCGCAACACCTGCAAAGCCAGCCGGGACAGCCTCGGTCTAGCGTTTTCCGGCTGTCACCACTCGCCGGTATTCTCCATGCTGGCCCAAGGCTCGGTCACCGGAAGACTTTTTCCCTTTTGCAGCAGTTCGACGGAAATATTGTCCGGCGTCCGCACAAACGCCATATGGCCATCGCGCGGCGGACGATTGATGGTGACCCCTGCATCGCTAAGCTTTTGACACAACGCATAGATGTCGTCGACGGCATAGGCGAGATGCCCAAAATTACGTCCGCCATCATATTGCTCCGGCGCGCTGCCGTCTTCGGCGGGCCAGTTATAGGTAAGCTCGACCTCCGCCACATCCATCTGCCCCGGACCGGCGAGAAAGATCAACGTAAATCGCCCCTGCTCGCTGTCATACCGGCGCACTTCCTCCAGCCCAAGAAGTCCGAAAAACGCGACGGTGGCTTCTGGATCACTCACTCGCAGCATCGTATGCAAATATTTTATGGTCACCGACCACCTCCATTCGTCGCTATTCAGAAACGGTTCATCGCATGCACTGCAAATCTGATCCGGGTATTCGGAACAGCCTAAGCGGCTTTTGAGACGAGGGAAAGAGTGATGAGCGAGAAATTTATCGAGAGCAGGAACAAAATCTGGCTGGCCAGCGCCGGCCTGTTGACCATTGGCCTGATTGTCGGAGGATATCTTCTCGGCGATGGACTGCTACGAGCAAAAATGGCGGATCGCAGCGTGACCGTAAGAGGCTTGGCCGAACGGGATGTGACCGCTGATCTCGCGACTTGGACCATTGCATACAGCGCCCAGTCCACGGACCTGCAAAGCGCCCAGACCGATATAGATCAGGACACCGATGCCATCACTGCGTTTTTCAAGGAACTCGGGTTTCAGGCAGACGCGCTCAAGCCAACGGGCGCCAACGTGAATCAATATAGCAATAACGGCATCCCCCAATATACCATCCGCCAGCGACTCAGCCTTCGCACAAATGACATCGACAAGGCCCAGGCCGCCGTCGCACGACAGTTCGATCTTGTTCGTCGTGGCGTGGTGCTGGAGGACGGATCGGGGATGAGCTACACATTTACCAAACTCGAAGACATCAAGCCCGAAATGGTCGCTGAAGCCACCAAGGATGCCCGCAAGTCTGCCGAACAATTTGCCGAAGATAGCGGCACCGATGTCGGCGGGATCAAGTCCGCGACCCAAGGATATTTCAGCATCGACAGCCGCGACGGCGACGCAGGCGGCTATGGCGTAACCGACACGCCCTACAAGAAGGTGCGGGTGGTCACGACGGTGAATTTCTATCTGGACTGATCGCCGGCATCCGCCCTATTCGGCGACGGCGCTATCCAGTTGCGCGAGATAGCGGCTGGCCGCCTTGGCGGAAGCGCTGTCCGGATCGAACTTGACCGCCTGCTCCCAGTTGGCCTTGGCATTTGCCATATCGCCCGCTTCATAGGCGATATTGCCGGCTTCCAGCGCGATCGCGGGATCGGTGGCGACCAGCTTCGCGGCCGCAGCAATGTCCGCCTTGGCTCGCTCGAGATCGCCCATCCGCCGAGCCAGCGTCGCCGACAGCAGCCAGCCAAGCGGATCTTCGGGCACCAGTTGGTGCACCGCGGCAAATTCGGCCTTGGCCTCGTCATAGCGCTCCAACGAAACAAGAGCGCGCGCCTGGTCCAGATGCACCTCGCCCTTCAGCAACCCGTCGGGACTGTCGAGCGCCAGCGCCGCGGCAAGATAGGTGAGAGCCAGATCCGCATCGCCCTTGGCCAGCGCGGCATTGCCGGCCTGCGACCAGAAATTGGCCGCGCGCTCGTCGCCGGCGGCCTGCGCCGCTTCCGCCGCCTGCACGAATTCCGGCACGGCCTTGGCCCAGTCCTCCGATTCCGCATAGGCGAAGCCGAGGCAGTTGCGCGCCAGATAGCCGCCGCCTTCCAACTGCCACCTGTTCGCTGCCAGCAAGCCGGCAGCGGGATCGTCGACCGCCTGGTCGACGCACTGGTCCCAGCGCACGTCGCTCGGCGTCTTCGCCCTGGGCGCTGGTGCCTTGGCAGCAGCCTTCGCCTCGGGCCTGGTCGCGGATGGCCGGAGCACCGGATCAATCGGGGAACCGTAAGGGGTCGCCGATTGCATCAGCAGGGGCAGAAGAAGAAGCGACGAAATCATGGGCGGGATATCCGTTGTCGGCTTGGGTTAATGAGGACCGCGCTTATCCCAGTCGCGACAGGATATCGATCAGCAGGGCAATATCCTGATCCCGGGACAGGCGGTGATCGCCGTCCTTTACCAGATGGACCTGCACATCGTCTGAACGGATTTTCTTCGCCGTCTCCAGACTATATTCCCACGGCACGTCGGCGTCCCGCTGGCCATGCAGCAGGCGAACTGCGCCGTCAAACGTGATCTCCTTGTGCAGCAGGCGGCTGCTGTCGCCCGACTGCCAGAAGGTCCGGGTCGTGACGTAGGGCTCATCGGAATATTCGCTGGCCTCTTCCAGCCTGCCGTCGCGTAGGATCGTCATCTTCTGCTCCTGGGTAAAGCCCCAGTCAGTAAAGTCCGGAGCGGCGGCGATACCGACCAGATTCTTGACCCGCATCGGCCGCGACAGCGCGACCAGCAGCATCAGCCAGCCGCCCATCGACGAGCCGATCAGGGTCACCGCCCCCGAGGTCACCTTGTCGATCAGGAACAGCGCGTCGTCGCGCCAGTTGATCAGGCTCTGCTCCTCGAACTCACCGCCGCTGGCGCCGCACCCTGCATAGTCGAACCGCAGCATCGCCCTGCCCTGTTGCTTTGCCCAGGCATCGACCGCCAGCGCCTTGCCGCCTTCCATGTCGGACATATAGCCGGGCAAAAACACCAGCGTCGTGCCCTTCACGCCCGGCTTGGGTGGAGTAAAGCAATAGGCCAGCGTGGCGCCGGCCGGCCGGTCAAGATAGAGAATCTCGTCTTCCATATAGCTCCCAATTCGTGCTCCCGCGAAGGCGGGGGTCTATCTCCAGCCCTATAACCAAAAAAAGGAGCTAGAGAAGGTGTAGTATCAAAATCCCGGAGACGGGCGCCCGACGCTTCCTTTCACGGGACAAAGTCCCAATCTTACCCGGACAGCCGCATCAGGTAGCAGCGAAGTAAACAATCGCGAGACAGAGAATGGCGATGATCAGCATGCCCGTATTCGATATTGACGGTGGTTTCCTCAGGGGAAGCAGGGCGGAAAGCTCCGGCGGAATATCGCCCTTGATCCCCAACTTCCAGCTGCTTCGCACCTTGATGCCATCCTCAAGGCCAAACACATGAGATTCTCCCTCCTTGCCGCGGTAGACCAGATCGCCGAAAAAATAGGGCTCGCTGCGCCATTGCTGTTCGTAGAGCGAAAAGGTTTTACCGATCACTTCAATCCGCACCCGGCGTTTCAGGGCGCTGTCACCGTCAATAAGCCAGGCAGTCGCAGGATGAGACATGGACAAAGCCTAAATCAACTTTCGGCCAAGTGCACCATGTTTCTGGCTGTTTTCGACTGTTCAACCCACCCATTCAATCGCTTTTTCCAGAGATTGGCGTTTTCAAACGTCCTGTGCCGGCCACAACCCCTGGTATCGCCTGCAAAGGCATTGACGCTCTGGCAGGAAAACTTCATCTGATTTGGTTGACTTGAAATCCCAAAAGACTAAGTCAAACCCAGCCTGACGATGGCCGATTTGCAAGCCTTCACAGGCACCAACCTTGACAAACTTTGAGATAACCTGAGCCCATGACCGAGATGATCAAGATCACCCTTCCCGACGGTAGCACGCGTGAAGTGGCCATGGGCACTACCCCCGCACAGATTGCCGCGGACATTGGGCCGGGCCTCGCAAAGGCTGCGCTGGCCGCGAAGATTGACGGCGAGTTGCGCGACATCATGCGCCCGCTGGAGGAAGATACCGAACTGGCTCTGGTCACCTCCCGCGACGAGGAAGACGCGCTGGAACTGGCCCGCCACGACTATGCCCATATCCTGGCCGAAGCGGTGCAGAACCTGTTTCCGGGCACCCAGATCACTTTCGGCCCCTCGACCGATGACGGCTTCTATTATGACTTCGCGCCCGCTGGTGACCCGTTCACCGACGAGGATCTGCCAAAGATCGAAGAGGAGATGAAGCGGATCATCGCCGCCGACAAGCCGCTTCGTCGCGAAGTCTGGGACCGCGACGACCTGATTGCCCGCTGGCAGCAGGACGGCGAGACGTTCAAGGCCGAATGGGCCGCCGAACTGCCGGAAGGCGACGAGATCACCGTCTATTGGTCGGGCGACGACTGGATGGACATGTGCCGCGGGCCGCATCTGGCCTCGACCGGCAAGCTCGACCCGCAGGCGTTCAAGCTAATGCGCGTGTCGGGCGCCTATTGGCGTGGTGACCAGCGCAATCCGCAGCTGTCGCGCATCTACGGCACCGGCTGGCTCAACAAGAAGCAGCTGGCTGCCCATCTGGTGCGCCTCGAGGAAGCGGCCAAGCGTGATCACCGCAAGCTCGGCCAGGAAATGGACCTCTATCATATCCAGTCGGAAGCGCAGGGCAGCATATTCTGGCACGCCAAGGGCTTCGTTATCTGGCGCGAGCTTGAGGCCTATATGCGTCGTGCAATCGATGGCGCCGGATATGACGAGATCAAGACGCCCCAGCTGATGGACGTACGCCAGTGGGAGCAATCCGGTCACTGGGGGAAATATAGCGAGAACATGTTTGCCGTCCCCGACGAGGTCCCCGATGCCGAGGGCGAAGGTCCGGTGATTACGGGGACCGAAGGCATGATGGCGATCAAGCCGATGAACTGCCCTGCCCACGTGCTGGTCTTTCGCCAGGGCATCAAAAGCTATCGCGACCTGCCCTTGCGCCTTTTTGAACATGGCTGCTGCCACCGCAACGAGCCCCATGGCGCGCTCCACGGTCTGATGCGCGTTCGCCAGTTCACGCAGGATGACGCCCATATTTTCTGCCGTGAGGACCAGATCGTCGAGGAAGTACGGGCGTTCTGCGCATTGGCCGAGCGCGTCTACAAGGAAATGGGCTTCGAGGGCTTCGCCATCAAGCTGGCGCTGCGCCCGGACAAGCGCTTTGGTTCCGATGCCGACTGGGACAAGGCCGAGTCAGAACTGCGACAAGCGGTCGTCGATGCAGGCATGGCGACCGAGGAATATGGCTGGGAAGAGCTTCCCGGCGAAGGTGCCTTTTATGCCCCCAAGCTCGAATGGCATCTGACCGACGCGATCGGTCGCACCTGGCAGGTCGGCACGATACAGTCAGACCGCGTACTGCCCGAGCGACTCGACGCCAGCTATGTCGGGGAAGATGGAGACCGCCATCGCCCGGTGATGCTGCATCGTGCGATTTTCGGAAGCTACGAACGCTTTATCGGCATATTGATCGAACATTTTGCTGGGAAGATGCCGCTCTGGCTGGCTCCGACCCAGGCCGTGGTTGCGACGATCGTGACCGATGCCAATCCATATGCCGAACAGGTGGCCGCGAGGCTGAAGGCCGTCGGCATTCGCGTCGAGGCCGATCTGCGCAACGAGAAGATCAACTACAAGGTGCGCGAACATTCGGTCGGCAAGGTTCCGAATATTCTCGTCGTCGGCATGCGCGAGGCCGAGGAAGGCAAGGTTGCCCTGCGCCGGCTGGGCCAGAAGGAACAGGAATTCCTGACCCTCGACGAAGTCGTTTTAATGCTTCAGAAAGAGGCACTGGCACCGGACTTGAAATCGGCTGCACAATAGCGATATAAGCCTCAAGCTGTTGCATTCGCACCACGGCTTACGGGGCTTATATCTCTTTCGCTATCAAGAAGGCTTTATTCCCGTAAGCTTTGCGGCTATTGAGCCAGCATAGACAACCACTCAGGAGTATTTAACATAGCTGCACCACCTCGCCGCCCTACGCCGCCCGTCAAAGGCGGCCCGCGATTCAATGATCTGATCAATTCCGACACCGTAAGGGTTATCGACGACAAGGGCGAAAACCTTGGCGTGATGAACACAAGGGAAGCGATCGAGCGAGCAGCAGAAGTTGGCCTCGACCTGGTCGAGGTCTCTCCGAACGCGCAGCCACCGGTTGCGAAATATCTCGACGTCGGCAAGTTCAAGTACGAGGCCCAGAAAAAGGCCAATGCCGCGCGCAAGACCCAGAAGGTCCAGGACGTCAAGGAAATCAAGATGCGTCCGAATATCGACGATCATGATTATGACGTGAAGATGCGCAACGTGAACAAGTTCATCGACAATGGCGACAAGGTCAAGGTCACCCTTCGCTTCCGCGGCCGTGAAATGTCGCACCAGCAGCTCGGTATGGCCCTGCTCGTCCGGGTGCAGGAAGACATGAAGGAAACCGCCAAGGTCGAAGCCTATCCGAAGCTTGAAGGCCGTCAGATGCTGATGGTGCTCAGCCCGAAATAGGGCTGGCGGCTAGCGGGCGTCGATTCGGGCGATCCACAGAAATGCGACGCCTACCACCAACGCGGTAACTGCGATCAGGATTTCGAATTCGTGGTTTACCATTTCGTCCTCTGCGATTGCCTGCTCCTATCAGAAACAGGCTAACAGCCGGTTAAACGGCCGCGGGTCTCAGGTGACCGGCGCCGCCCGATATTGGCCGGGGAAATGGCGTTTCAGATTGGCCAGCTTGGGTTTGTCCCAGCGGACAATGTAGCCATGGTTCGGGTTATCCTGCAGAAAATTCTGGTGATAGGATTCGGCGGGATAGAAGGCCTTATAAGGTTCAAGCCGGGTCACGATCGGCTGCTTCCAGTAGCGACCCTTCTCCAGTTGCGCGATATAGGCGCGAGCGGCCTTGGTCTGGGCCGGGTTCATCGGCACCAGCGCGCTGCGATACTGCTTGCCGCGGTCGGGGCCCTGGGCGTTGAGCATCGTCGGATCGGCGGTGACCGAGAAGAAAATCTGCATCAGCTTGCCATAGCTGACCTGATCGGGATCATAAACCACGCGCACCGCTTCGGCATGATCGGTAAGTCCGGCACTGACCAGCTTGTAGGAAGCGCTGCGCTTGGTGCCGCCATGATAGCCGGACGCGGCGCTGATCACCCCTTTGGTGTGTTCGAACACCGCCTCGACACCCCAGAAACAGCCGCCGGCAAAGATCGCCACCGCACGCTTCCCGGTTTCTCTGGCATCGCTGCGCGGCGGCGGGATCACGGTCGCCTTTTCCGCTGCGTGGGCCTTGCCCACCAGAACCGAGGCGTGGTCCGTCGGCAGGGTCGAATCGATCCCGGCCCATACCGCCCCGAAAGCGGCAAAAGCGAAACCAAAGGCAATGGTGCGGGAGAGCGTGGGATTCATCGGTATCTAGCTCAGCAACTGGCTTGCCGCACTGACGGTGGACGACAGATTCTGCCCCAGATCGCTGCGTTGCTCGGCTGGCTGCATGACGAGCAGCATGAGCGCGCCGGCGAGGAAGCCGCCACCGAGGCTGTAGGTCAAATCGGACTTCAGAAATTTCATCATCTTCTGTTCCTTGGGGTTCTGCTGTTGATTCGCAAATATCCGCCTGCTGGTTACAGTTACTAATATAGTTTTCCTGTCGCCGCTGTGAACCTGATCACAGGGGCATATTCAGTTTGCGGCCGAGAAGCATTTCTATCGGCCTTCCAACGCCGGAGACTATTCATGTCGCGCGGCAGTTCTCTACGCGAATGCCTCCGACGGGGCGGGCTTGCCTCGCTGCCCTCGGTCACACAACGACCGGGGGAGGGAACGCCAAACCGACACGAAGCGGAGGCAAGCGCTACCGCGCGCGCAGCGTCAGCGAGGATAACCAAGGGCGCGGATGCGCCCGCCCGGCGCTTGAAGTCTAAACTAACGCCGAGCAGGCGCGCTGGATCCGGGTGCAGGCCTCGGTCAGGATTTCTTCCGAGGTCGCGTAGCTGATCCGGAAGGCCGGCGACAAGCCGAAGGCGGCACCATGGACGGCAGCAACCTGCGCCTCTTCCAGGAAATAGGTGATCAGGTCCTCGTCGGTCTTGATCACCTGGCCCTTGGGCGTGGTCTTGCCGATCACGCCGCTGGCATCGGGATAGACATAGAAGGCGCCTTCCGGTGTCGGGCATTCGAGACCGGGCGTATCGTTCAGCATCGAGACGACCAGATCGCGGCGGCGTTCGAAGGCAGCGTTGCGCTCGATCAGAAAATCCTGCGGTCCGTTCAGCGCGGCCACGGCAGCGGCCTGCGAAATGGAGCTGGGGTTGGAAGTCGACTGCGACTGCAACTTGGCCATCGCCTTGATCAGCCAGGCCGGTCCGCCGGCATAGCCGATCCGCCAGCCGGTCATCGCATAGGCCTTGGAAACGCCGTTGACGGTCAGCGTGCGGTCATACAGGTCCGGGCAGACCTGCGCGATGGTGGCGAACGGGAAGTCCGCATACCAGATATGTTCGTACATATCGTCGGTCATCACCATCAGATTCTGGTGCGGCAGGATCACCTCCGCAAGCGCCTTTAGCTCGTCCGCGCTGTAGGCGGCACCGGTCGGGTTGGAGGGCGAGTTCAGGATCAGCCATTTGGTCTTGGGGGAGATGGCCGCTTCCAGCTGCGCCGGACTGATCTTGTAATTCTGGTCCGCGCCGGCCTCGATGATCACCGGGACACCGCCCGCATAATTGACGATGTCAGGATAGCTGACCCAATAGGGTGCCGGGATGATCACTTCATCGCCCTCGTCGAGCGTCGCCACCAGCGCGTTGAACAATGTGTGCTTGCCGCCGTTGTTGACGGTGATCTGGCTGGTTTCATAGGTCAGCCCGTTGTCGCGCTGGAACTTGCCGACGATCGCCTTCTTCAGTGCCGGCGTGCCATCGACAACGGTATAGTTGGTGTCGCCATCGCGGATCGCCTGGATCGCGGCTTCCTTGACGAAATCGGGCGTGTCGAAATCGGGTTCGCCCGCCGACAGGCCAATGACATCCACGCCCTGGCCCTTGAGTTCGGAGACCTTTGCCGACATGGCGAGGGTCGCGGAGGGCTGGATACGGCCGAGAGCTTTGGAAATATTGGTCATCGAAAATCCCGTTGCAAGGAGTTGGCGCGGGTTTGCCTAATCAGAAACGTGTTGCACTGCAACAGCGCTATTGCCCGCCGCTACGTTTTTTCACGAACTCGGCCCGCAGCACCAAGCCCTTGATACCTTCGTGCCTGCAATCGATCTCCTGCGCGTCGCCGGTCAGCCGGATCGACTTGATCAATGTGCCGCGTTTCAGCGTCTGGCCCGCGCCCTTGACCTTGAGGTCCTTGATCAGGGTGACGGCATCGCCGTCGGCCAGGATGTTACCGACCGCGTCGACCACTTCCGGCCCACTCGTCCGCGCCGCCGCATCCTCCGGGCTCAGCCATTCGCCGCTGTCCTCGTCATAGATATATTCGCCTGCGCCTTCGCTCATCACAGCGACTCCAGCGCTTGGCGCATATCGGCGATGATATCGTCGATATGCTCGATCCCGACCGACAGCCGCACCACGTCGGGTCCGGCGCCGGCGGCGACCAGTTCCTCGGCCGACAGCTGGCTGTGGGTGGTCGAGGCGGGATGGATGATCAGCGAGCGCGTGTCGCCGATATTGGCGAGATGGCTGAACAGCTTGACCGCACTGACCAGCTTGACGCCCGCGTCATAGCCACCCTTCAGGCCGAAGGTGAACACCGCCCCGCCCTTGCCGCCGAGATATTTCTGCGCCAGCGGATGATATTTGCTGTCCGGCAGCCCGGCATAGGACACCCATTCGACCTCGTCGCGGCCCTGCAGCCATTTCGCGAGCGCCAGCGCGTTGTCGCAATGCCGCTCCATCCGCAGCGCCAGCGTTTCCATGCCGGTCAGGATCTGAAAGGCGTTGAACGGTGCCAGCGCCGGTCCGAGATCGCGCAACGACAAGGCGCGGGCCGCCAGAATGAAGGCCATTTCGCCAAAGGCCTCGGTGAAGATCTTGCCGTGATAGCTGGGATTGGGCTGGTTGAGAAATGCGAACTTGTCGCTCTGCGTCCAGTCGAACTTGCCGCTGTCGATGATCAGGCCGGCGATCGAATTGCCGTGGCCGCCGAGAAACTTGGTGCCGCTTTCCACAACGATATCCGCACCATGCTCGATCGGCCGGCAGAGCACCGGCGAGGCCATGGTATTGTCGACGACCAGCGGGATGCCGGCCGTGTGCGCGACCTCGGCAATCGCTGCGATATCCTGCACGACGCCGCCGGGATTGGCGAGGCTTTCGATGAATACGCAGCGGGTCCCGGCGGTGATCGCATCCTTGACCGCGCCGACATCATCGGCATCGACGAAGCTGACGTTCCAGCCGAATTTCTTCACGCTGTGGCCGAGCTGGTTGAGCGAGCCGCCGTAGAGCTTCTTCGCCGCAACGATATGCGCGCCGGGGTCCATCAATACATGGAACACCAGCAGCTGCGCCGCATGGCCGGAAGCCACCGCCAGCGCGCCGACGCCGCCCTCCATCGCCGCAATCTTGCCCTCGAGCGCACCGTTGGTCGGATTCATGATCCGCGTGTAGATATTGCCGAAGGCATCGAGATTGAACAGATCGGCGGCATGGGCGGCATCGTCGAACACATAGGAGGCGGTCTGATAGATTGGCGTGATCCGCGCATTGGTCGTCGGATCCGGTGCGGTCCCGGCGTGGACGGCCATCGTTTCGAGGTGGGATGTGTCGACAGGATCGGTCATTGCGGGACTCCGTTGCTGATATGGGCGTGGGCTATGGGATCGATGCGCCTTTTACCAGAGACTTTGCCGGGATGGCGGAGAAAAATAATCACAGGGTCACACAGGGTCACACCCCCTAAAGCGCAACAAGATAGGGTGGCGATTGGGAACTAGAGGTTCAGAAAAACGCTCCTGTTGCTGACAAACTTGACACAAATGACAGGAAAGAGGGCAGAAATTCGGTCGAGTGGTGCGCCTGGAGCGATGGACCGACAGGCTTTGCGACGGCTGATACGGGGGAGATGTGGCGCGTTCATAAGGACAGTTTACCGTATTGCGGGGGGTGTAGGAAAGCGGTTTCTGGACAAACCGTCATCCCGCTTTGAGCACATTTTCGTCGACGAACCGGATAGCACACGGCCTGCGCCGCGGGTAAAAAACACCGAATGGCCGTTTTCCAATGCGCACCATATTGTGCAACAAATCTGCACCCTGCGCGTTTTCCCCCAATGGCAGATTTCTTCACCGGACCGGACAGCATATCCTGGGCCGAGGCGCTGTGGCGGCTCGGCGCAGCGACGCTGCTGCCGTTCCTGATCGGGCTGGAGCGATTTCTGAGGACCAAGCCGATCGACTTTCGGCCGTTTGTGATTATCTCGGTCGCCGCCTGCGCGCTCGCGATCGGGGCGATGGAATTGCTGGAGACGGTCGCCTATCCGGAGAGCCAGATCGATCCAAGCCGGATCTTCGAGGGCGTTATCACCGGCATCGGCTTTCTTGGTGCCGGCGCCATCTTCCGCGAGGGCAGCTTTGTCCAGGGCGCCGGCTCGGCCGCCGCCATTTGGGCTGCCGGCGCGATCGGCCTGCTCTGCGGTTTCGGCGAGATCTGGCTGGGTGCCGTGGTTGCCGGCATCGTGCTGACGGTGCTGATCGCCAGCGCACCCTTTACCGCGCACTGGGACCCCGCGGAACGCGAAGGCCCGCCGGTCCCGTGACCCTGTCTGCCATACCCCCCAACCAGCGAAGAGGAGTTGAACCATGCCAGCCAAATCGAACGCCCAGCAGCGCGCCGCCGGAGCGGCGCTGTCCGCCAAGCGCGGCGAGACCAAGGTCGGCGAACTGAAGGGCGCATCCAAGGACATGTATGACAGCATGACCGAGGACGAGCTGGAAGAATTTGCCAGCACCAACCGCGAGGGTCTGCCTGATAAGGTCGATGACGACGACTAGGCGCATCGTGAACGCGCAATAAAAAGCCGGGCGGAATCTGTTCCGCCCGGCGTCTTTCGCTTATTCCGCTGCTGGTGTTACCAGTAAGGGGTCACCGTCCAATATTCATAGACGCTGGCCTGGTAATCGCGATCATAGGCGCGGTTCTCGTCCTTGCTGTCAAACCGCGGCGCGTCCATCAGCTGTTCCTTGGTCACATCGATGCAATAGCCACCAAGGTCGGTGTCATAGTCGAGCTTGGACCATGGGATGCTGTGCTTCTCATCGCCGATTCCCAGAAAACCGCCTGCGGAAATAACCACGTCGGTCACATTGCCGCCGCGCTTGTCGATCAGCAGCTTGTCAACCGAACCGATCTTGCCCTTGTCGGGACCATATACGGTGGTTCCGTCAACGCGATCACTGCCGATTACGGTGCTATCTTTTTCTGCCTGCATCATCATATCTCACTCCTTCATTCATTCAGGGCATAGCCGCATGGCGACCCAGTGGATGGGGGAGGGTCGGTGCCATGTGGCTACATCAAATCAACGGGCGGGCTCGCAAATCGTTCCGGGAAATCCGCGAATTTTTTCAGAATCACGGCCGGCTTCGCAGGCGCCGCGAACCGTCTTCCGTGGCGCTCCGACGAACAGAATATGCGGCTGTCGTGCAACCTTATCGAAGCGGTGCGTTGATTGTCAGAGAGACAAAAAGGAAACAGAACCATGAGTGATGCCGATATGAACAAGACCGCAGACAGCGACAAGATCCGCAAGAAATTCTGGAAGGCCATGGCCGACAGCCCGTGCGTCATGATCGCGCTGGAAGGCGATCTGCGCCACGCCATCCCGATGCGGGCGCAACTCGATAAGGATGCCAACAGCGCGATCTGGTTCTATACGTCGGGCCACAATCGACTGGCCAAGGGCGGCGCGGCGATGATGCAATTTTCTGCCAAGGGCCATGACCTGTTTGCCTGCGTATCGGGCAACCTGACCGAAGAGACCGATGAGGCAATCATCGACAAGCACTGGAACAACGCTGCGGCTGCCTGGTACGAAGAAGGGCGGCAGGACCCGAGCCTGCTGATGCTGCGTCTCGACCTGCACGATGCCGAAATCTGGGAAGCCGATCCCGGGGTGGTCGGGCTGTTCAAGATGGTCACCGGCATCACGATGAAGGGCGATGAACTGGGCGACCACGCCAAGATCCCGCTTTAGGCAGCGGCGGGGATGGCGACGCGCCGTCCTCAGCCCTGGCCGGTGACGGCCAGCACCAGCACCACAAAGGCATAGCCAAACAGACCGTAGAACAGCGCCCGGAAAACCGGATAGGGGATGCGCGCTCGGTGCGGCATGCCTTGCGGGTGAGCGATGCCAAGCCTCTCACCGATCACCGGGGTCGGAAAGGGCGTGACCAGCCGGTCGCGCACCTCCACCGGCTGCCCCGTCTCATCGAGAAAGCGGAAGATCGGGGTGTACAGCATCGCTCCACCCTTGCGCCTGAGCTCGTGCCGCACGATCACCGCCGACGTGCGGCGGACCGGGTTGCGCAGGAACGGCAGGTCGCGGCGCAGCGCCAGCGCCAATCCGGCACCCGATGCAGCGAGGCCAATCCACAGGAGTAATGTTTCCATGGGGAGGCGTTAGCAGGGATTTTTACGAGGCGGAATGGTGAAATCCCGGGACCGGGCCGGTAATCGTGAAACCGGGATGGAAGAGGTACCGGTCAATAGAACCAGTTCAGCACGATCAGATATACCGCCGACAGCACAATCCATGTGCCGTCAAGCGTCTTCAGGCGTTTCGCCCCGAGCCACAGCGCGATTGACCGGGCCAGAAAACCGCCGAGCACGGCCCCCGGTCCGGCCAGCAACACGATCTCCCAAGCGATGGTCCCGGCCTCGATATGCCAGATGCTGCCAACCAGCGCGCTGGCCGAGGAGATAACGCACGCGGTGCCAGTGCACAGCAGCACCGGATAATGGCGGATAAAAAGGTAGAGCGCGACCAGTTCGCCGATGCCGACCGAAAACAGCGCGGTCAGCGCGCCGCCCGGAATCGCGATCAGCAGCAGGACCCCGATATCGACCTTTTCCAGCCGCGCGCGTTCCGGCCGGCTGCTGTTGATCGTCCAGGTGGTGATGATCAGCGCCAGGCCGAGAAATATCGAAAAAATCTTGTAGCCGAGCAGGATCAGATGCCCGTCGACCACGGTCAGCCGCTGCATCGCCCACATCGCCGGCAGCGCCAGCGCCAGCACCACCCCGATGACCATCGCATAATCGCGGGGCCGGACCGGCACCTGCCCGGCCGAAGCCGCCGCGACCGGCTGGTGCAGCAGCCGGTCGGTCCAGCGCAGTCCGCCGACGGTCATGCCGAAGCTCTGGATCGCCATCGACGCGCCGGTGACCTGGAGCGGACTGACGGTCATGATCCCGTGCTCGCGCAGCGCGTTGAACACCGGCACGAACACGACGCCGCCGCCGGTGCCCGAGGTGTTGGCAATCACCGCCGCCAGCAGGCCGGTCCCGGGGAGGAACCACAGCTGGGCGAGCAGCATCGGATCATAGGTCGCAAACAGCAATATGCCGCCATAGAACAGCAGAAGCACCGCGCCGCCCGCCATGACCAGGCGGCCCGGCCCCGGGCGTCGGAAGCGACCCGAAATGATCACGACCGGGCGTTGACCGGGTGTCGCAGCGGCCCCCGTGCGTGATCACGGTGATTGGCGGACAGCCGATATGTACGCACTAGGCGACGAGGCCAGCGGCCAGCAGCCCACGGACGCTGTTGCCGAGCAGGAAGCCGTCGGCAAGGTCGGCGGCGGTAAGGTCGGCCTCGATCGCCTGCCCGTTCTCGATCAACTCTGCCCGCAGCACCCCCGGCAGCACGCCGCGCGCCAGCTTCGGGGTCAGCAGCTTGCCGTCGCGCTCGACAAAGATATTCCAGATCGCGCCTTCGGTGACAAAGCCGTCGGGGTCGACAAAGACCGGGTGGACGCCGTCCGCCAGCCCACCATCTTCTTTGGCGATCTGATAGATGCGCCGGTCGCTGGTCTTGTGGTGGAGGCGGTAGTCCTGCGGATCTGCGGTCATCGGCACCAGCCGGCAGGGAACCGGCTCGGCGAGCGGCTGCGGCAGTGGACGGAGCTCGATGGCGATGGCGCCGGACCGGCCCAGCATCAGCCGGACCATGGCGGGCTTTTCCTGGTGGAAGGTGATCGCCTGGATGGTGTTGCGGGCAGCGTGGCGGTCGAACTCGAATTCCAGCGCGGCGGCGCTGGCCTTCATCCGCTCGAGATGCGCCTCGAGCCGGTTGATGCCGCTGGCCGGCTCGAACGCCATGGTCTCGATCAAATCCACGCCTGTGCCCCCGCTCAGTTTTGCAAATCGTCCCTTGGCGAGACATTCCCGCCACTCGTCATCCCCGTCAGAGTCCGCCACTATCCCAGAGCCGAGGCCGATGGAAAGACTTTCTTTGCCGGCTTCGAGAAAGAAGGTGCGGATCGCGACGCTGAACGCGGCGTCGCAGTGGCCGTCCGCTCCCGGGGCGTCGATCCGGCCGATCGAACCGCAATAGATGCCGCGCCGATCCGGCTCGAGCTCTCCGATAATCTCCATCGCGCGGATCTTCGGGGCGCCGGTGATCGAGCCACAGGGGAATATCCGGCGGATGATGTCGACCGCGTCGAGCCCTTCCCTCAGCTGCGCCGTCACCGTCGAGGTCATCTGGTGGATGGTCGGATAGCTTTCGACATGGAACAGCTGCGGCACCCCGACGCTGCCCTGCTCCGCCACCCGCGACAGGTCGTTGCGCAGCAGGTCGACGATCATCAGATTTTCGGCGCGCTGCTTGGGATCGCCCTGCAACTGCGTGCGCACGGCGCGGTCCGCCACCTCATCAGCGACCCGGGCGGCGGTGCCCTTCATCGGCCGGGCGGTGATCCGGCCGCCCTTCAGCGCGAAGAACAGCTCCGGGGAAAAGGACAGGGTCCAGTTGCGTCCGTCGAACAGGACGCCGCCGTAGCCGGCCCTCGCGCGGTCGCGGATCGCCGCATAGAGGGCGAGCGGATGGCCGGCGTAGCGGGCGATGGCGCGGAAGGTCAGGTTCGCCTGATAGATGTCGCCGGCGACGATATAGTCCTGGACCCGGCGGAAGGCGTCGTCATAGTCGGCGCGCGTGATCGCGGGTTGCAGGCCGCCAAGCCAGGCACCGTCCGCGGCCGGGAGCATCGCCGGCAGGGCGGCAGGATCGAACTCCTCATAGTCGCGGAACAGGCCGAACCAGAGCAACGGCACCGAAGACAGGGTGCCGGGGTGCCCGGCCAGGCGCGGTTCGAGAGCCAGCCCGGCTTCGTAGGACAGATAGCCCGCGGCGTGCAGCCCCTGCCCGCCCGCTGCCGACAGTTTTTCGAGACAGGCGGCCAGCTCCTCGGCGCTGTCGGCCTGCAGCACCGCGACCGGGTCGCGGTAGAGCCGCGCCGGGGCGGCATCGCTCTCGCGCGCGTCGTCGAGCAGGACAAAGGGACGGTCAGCAGAAAACATGGCCCCCTCTAATTGCTTTTGTCCCGCTTCGTCCATAAACATCGCAAAACAGAACAGACGGGACGGGTTGATGATGCGCATTTGGATGGCGGGGATACTGGCGGCGGCGATGGCGACGGGGGCCGGATCGGCGCGGGCAGAGGATAGCGCACTTAAGCCGGGCGCGCTGGTCGCGGACCAGATTCCCGCGGTACCACTCGCGATGGTCGAGCGCACCCGCCCCTATATGGAATATCGCACCGCCAGCTTCGTCGACTGGGACCCGAAGAGCCGAGCGATGCTGGTGTCGACCCGCTTCGGCGATACCAGCCAGCTGCACCGGGTCGGGACCCCGATGGGCCAGCGCGAACAGCTGACCTTTGCCAGCGAGCCGGTGATGTCGGCCCAATATGCGCCGGACGGGTCGTCCTTGCTGTTCCAGAAGGACAGCGGCGGCAACGAGGTCAACCAGATTTACGCCTTAGCAAGCGGTCGCCCGAAACTGCTGACCGACGGCAGCAGCCGGAACAATCTTGGCCCCTGGTCGAGCAGCGGCAAGCTGCTTGCCTTCGGTTCGAACAAGCGCACCGGGCTTTACAATGACATTTATCTGATGAACCCGGCGGTTCCGGACAGCGCCCGGATGCTGGTCGCCTCGACCGGTGGCGGCTGGGTGCCGATCGATTTTTCACCCGACGACAAGCAGTTGCTGGTGTTCAACTATGTTTCGGTTTCCGACAACCAGCTCTATCTGATCGACATCAAGCAGGGAACGGCGCGCAAGATCACCGACAGCAGCCGGTCGATCGGCTATGCGGGGCTGACTTTCGCGCCCGATGGCCGGCTGTGGGCGGCATCGGATGACGGCAGCGATGTCAAGCGGCTGGGCATCGTCAATCTGGAAACCGCACAGTTCGAAGTCGTCATCGACGAGAAAGTCTGGGACATCATGGCGTTCGACATCAGTCCCGACGGCCGGTGGATTGCCTTTGAAGTGAACCAGGCGGGTCGGTCCCTGCTCGAATTCCACGATACCGAAAGCGGCACCACGCACAGCGTCGACGGGCTGCCGGTCGGCGTGATCAGCGGCATGAAATTTTCGCCCTGGGGGGAATTGGGGCTGACGCTCAACAGCAACCAGACCGGCACCGATGCCTATGGCATCAATCCCGAGACGCTGGCGGTGACCCGCTGGACCCGGAGCGAAACCGGCGGCCTCGACAGCGCCGACAATGTCGCGCCGGAGCTGGTCGAGATCGAAAGCTTCGACGGCGAGAAAATGTCCGGCTATCTCTACCGGCCCGATGCCCGCCGGCACAAGGGCAAGCGGCCGCTGATCATCAATATCCACGGCGGTCCCGAGGGGCAGACGACGCCGCGCTTCATCGGCCGGGACAATTATCTGGTCAACGAGCTGGGGATCGCGCTCTTCTATCCCAATGTCCGCGGGTCGACCGGTTTTGGCAAGCGCTTCGTGGCGCTCGACAACGGCCCCTGGCTGCGCGAAAACAGCGTGCTCGATATCGGCGCGTTTCTAGACCGGCTGCGCGGTGACGGGAAGATCGACCGCAAACGCATCGCCGTCACCGGCGGCAGCTATGGCGGCTACATGACCCTGGCATCGATGCTGCGCTATGGCGACAAGCTGGAGGCGGGGCTGGAGATTGTCGGCATATCCAATTTCGTCACCTTCCTCGAAAACACGCAGGCCTATCGCCGCGATCTCAGGCGCGTGGAATATGGTGACGAGCGCGATCCCGAGCAGCGCGCCAAGCTGGAGGCAATCAGCCCGCTGATCCGGGCGAGCGAGATCGACATACCGCTGATGGTCGTCACCGGCGCCAACGACCCGCGCGTGCCGGCCAGCGAGGCGGAGCAGATCGTTGCCGCGGTCCGCGCCAATGGACGCCCTGCCTGGCATCTGCTGGCGGAGAATGAAGGCCACGGCTTCCGCAAGAAAGCCAATGCCGACTATCAGTTCTGGGCGAGCCTGCTGTTCTGGCAGAAATATCTGCTGGGCGAGGCGAACTGAGGTGGACCGTGACAAAGGATGATGCGCCCCATGGTCTTGCAGGATATATTCCCGTCGGACCGGTGATCTGGGCCCTGTTGGCGGCGCTGCGCAGCCCGAAGATCCTGGCCGCCCGTGAATCTGTCAGAGGAGAAGGACAATGAAACTTGGAGCGTTTTCGATCAGCCTGTCGGTGAAGGATATTGCCCGGTCACGGGCCTTCTACGAGACGCTGGGGTTCAGCAAATTTCATGGCGAGGAAGCGCAGAAATGGCTGATACTGAAAAATGGCGATACGGTGATCGGCCTGTTCGAGGGCATGTTTCCGAAGAACATGCTGACCTTCAACCCGGGCTGGGACCAGGATGCGCAGGCCATCGATGATTTTGACGATGTGCGCGCAATCCAGAAATCACTGCTGGCGGCCGGCGTCGGACTGGACAGCCGAGCCGAAGGGGAAGCGGGGCCGGCCAGCATCATGCTGACCGATCCAGATGGCAATCCGATCCTGATCGACCAGCACCGCTAGGCTAGTTGCGCAAATTGGGGTGGTTGCCGATGCTCGCCCGGATCGCGTCCAGCGTCGGCTTGCGCATCGCCGATTTCTGATAGGCATAGGCATGGCCCGGCAGCTTGCCGAGTTGTCCGGCGATCGCGGTCGCCCGGGCGACCACCTGGTCGGGCGCGGCCAGCGCATCGAGATAGCCAGCTTCCACTGCGCCTTCCGGATCATAGATAAACGCCTGGATCATCGCCCGCGTCTGGTGCAGCGGGCTGAGACGGTCGCGCGCCAGCTCGACCGCAAAGACCGGCAGCGTCATGCCGGTGATCGATTCATTCGCGCCCAGCTTGAAATTGCCCGCCGCACCGATCCGGGTATCGCAGGCCATCAGCAGGAACACGCCCATGGCGATGGCGTGGCCGGTGCAGGCGGCGACCACCGGCAGCGGCCCGCCATAGAGACGCAGCACCAGTTCCGAGGCGCGATCAAGCAGACGGACGGAATCCTCGCGGGTGAAGCTGCCCATCATGCCGAGGTCGAAGCCGCCGGAGAAGCGCCCGTCGCGTCCGGTCAGGACGATCGCTTTGGCGGCCGCTTCGGCCTGGTCAAGCGCCGCGTTCAGTTGCTCCATCAGGGCGAAATTGATCGCATTGGCCTTGCCATCGTCCATGGTGATCAGGGCCACGTCATTCTGGATATCGACGGAAATGCTCATGCTCGTGCTCCTCGCAGCCGGTTTAATCGTTCAGTTAAACTGATCGAGAAAATGCGGCAGGTCAATGACAAAATCGGTGGGTCAAACCGCGGGAATGCGCGTGGCAAGCATGCGGACCAAGATGCCGTAACGGCGGATCGGTCAGGCCAGCGTGCCTAATATTTTTGACAAGAGGGCGACATCTTCCCGGTCATGATAGAGCGCAAAGCCGATCCGCAGGACATCGCCGCGAACGTCGGTCATCACATTCTGATCCGCCAGCGCGGCGTGGAGGGCGGCCGCCCGGTCGCCCCTGAATGCGAGGAAGCGCGCATGAGGACCGTCGTCCAGCGGGTTGAGCAGGTCGAAGCCGGCCATCGGGCTTTGGTCGAGAAACCGGGCTTGCAGGCCGGCAACATGATCGGAAATCACCGCCGTGGTCAGCCCTTCGCTGTGCAACAGAGTTTGGACCGCATTGAACCGGTACAGGCCGGAAGGATCGAAGGTGCTGCCGAGGAAGCGACGGCCATCGGGGGCATAGCCGACATCACCGGGCGGCAGCGCCAGATCATCGAACGCGGCATACCAGCCGGTCACCACCGGCCGCTGAGCATAGCCGGGCGGCGCGTGCAGGAAGCAGGCCCCCTCCCCCGCCATCGCATATTTGTAACCACCGGAAAGATAGAATATCCGGTCGGCGATCCGCGACAGATCGGTAGCGACCGCCATGAAGCCATGATAGCCGTCGATCACCACCCATGGGCCGTCGGGGCGCGCCAGATCGGCGAGTCCGTCCAGCTCGGACAGGACGGTGCCGGAATTGAACAGCACCTGGCTGGCGAAGATCAGGTCAAACGCGCTTCTCCGGGCGGTTTCCAGAACCCGCTCCGGCGGTGCCGTTTCGAGGCGGACCTGTCCCGCCTCGACCCAGCGGGTCATCTGCCGTCGAAAGCTGTGAAACTCGCCATCGGTCGCCAGCACCCTGACCGGCCTTGCGGGGATCGCGGACAGCAGCCGGACGATAAAATCATGGGTGTTGGGCGCGAAACACAGGGTCGCCGGATCGGGAAGATTCAGTTCGTCAGCGACATGCTGCTGCGCTTGCGACCAGACGGGACCCATGATCTGGTCCCATTTGTGATCGGCCAGCGTGGCGGCAGCCTCCCAAGCGGCGAGATGGCCGGCATGGCTGGCGTCGGGCCAGAGATGGTGGCTGTGGGCGGCGAAATGCAGGCGGTCGGGATCGGCGGCAAGAGATCTGGAAAACAGCTGTTTCCAGCTCATAGCTGGGTTCGCAGCGACCAGAGTTCGGGGAAGGCGCGCTTGGCCACGGTGCTCTGCAGATAGGAGACACCGGAGGTGCCGCCGGTGCCCATCTTGCCGCCGATGATCCGCTCCACGGTCAGCACATGCTTGTGCCGCCAGGTCGCCATCGCGTCGTCGAGATCGACCAGCTTCTCGGCCAGCTGATAAAGTTCCCAATATTGGTCAGGGTTGCGGTAGACTTCGAGAAAGGCCGCCTCGACCTGTGCCGATGGCTGATGCGGCTTGGCAAAGTCCCGGTCGAGCAGCTCCGGCGCGATCGCGAAGCCGGCCCGGGCCAGCGCCGCGATCGCTTCATCCCAGATGCTTGGCTGGTCCAGTGCGGCCTGCATCGCCGCCTGCGCCTCTGGCCGGTCGTCCTGATATTTCAAAAAGGCCTTGTCCTTGAGGCCAAGCATATATTCGACGGTGCGGAACTGGTCGGACTGGAAACCGGAACTGGGGCCCAGAACGTGGCGGAAACGGGTGTAGTCGCTGGGCGTCATCGTCGACAGGACATCCCAGCTGAGCGTCATCACTGCCTGGATGCGGCTGACCCGGGCCAGCGCCTTGTAGGCGGGCACCAGCGCGTCGGCGCGAACCTGCTTCTTGGCGAAGCGCATCTCGCGGATGATCTGCTTGAGCCACAATTCCTTGGTCTGGTGGATGATGATGAACAGCATCTCGTCATCAAGGTCGGAGCGGGGATGCTGCGCGTCGAGCAGCGTGTCGAGCGCCAAGTAGCGCGCATAGGTCATGGTGCTATTATCAGTCATGCGCAAGTGTAACGCCAGCGCATGCGAATGGGAAGAGCAGCAATGCGGTCGCCACCCTCCGGCTAGCCGATGAGCAGTGGCGCCGCTTCACTTTCCCGCCGCGAGATCCGAATCCCTTCCTCTGCGGTCGTCAGGCCTTCGCGGACCAAAGCGCGGGCAGCCGACCCGAGATTGGGCTGGCGCAGGAAGGCGTGCGAGGCGATGCGCGCCTCGTCGCCGCCATCATTGATCAGCTTGCGCAGGGTGTCGTCGATGCGGATTGCCTCGAACACGCCGATCCGGCCCTGGAACCCGGTCTGGCTGCGAACATTGCAGCCAGAC
>NZ_JBALTN010000016.1:0-38268 GCF_036964565.1 Parasphingorhabdus sp.
TAGCGGCGCACCTCGAGCAGCGCCGTCGGGTCGGCACCGGCGCGCATCGCGATCGCAGCCCGCTCCCCGTCCATCGCGCGCAGCAGGATGCCGTGGTCGCGGGAGTAGGCGTAGGGAAGATTCAGCCGCAGACCGGGTTGCTCCAAGCCGTCCGGACCATCCGAAGACTTCCCTTCGCCTGCCACGCTGTTGTGTTCTAACGGCATCGATGTCTGCCAGGTTCCAGCCTATGCGTGGCCCGCGCCTGTTCAGGCAAAACCACAGGAAGTCCGCCACGCATCACATTGCCTTTCCATTTCCGTCATTGACCGAAATAGAAAGTTTGTGTGACGCAGCGGCGACTCCTTTTTGACAGTTAGATTACAGATTTCGGGTCAGAAATTCAGGCCGACACTCATCGAGAACCGGGTGCCAAGGGCATAGGCGTTGTTCAGGATTTCCGTCGCGCCGAGGGTTTGCGATTCCTTGTAATCGGTGCCGAGAAGGTTCCGCGCCTCGAACTTCAGTTCGAAATCCTGACCCGCGATATTCATCTGCTCCCGGAGCACCACGTCGAGCTTCCAGCCCGTCCGCTCGATCAGGTCGGGCTGATCCTGCGGTCCACGCGCCGTGACGCGGGGGCTGTTATAGGTAACAAGCACGGTCTGCTGCGACAGACCCTCTTCCTTCTCCATTCCGAATTGCAGGTTTGCAACATGGGTCGACTGGCCGGTCAAGCGATCGCCGTCGTTGAACAGGTTCGATGCGTCAGTGACGGTCAAGGTGACCGGGTTGATCGCCTGGTCACCCGCGGCAACTTGGATGTCCGACTTGGTATAGGTATAGTTGGCCGCAAGCAGGAGGCGCCGGTCCTCGAAGAAGCTGCCACCCAGATCATACAGCGGGAAATATTTCACAAGCTCGATTTCAGCGCCGTACAGCGTTGCCGTTGGTGCGTTGGAAAAGCCGGTGAACAGGGTGCCGCCGCCCTGGACGAAGGCGACATTCTCAATCGGATTGTCGATCTTCTTGTAAAAGCCCGCCAGGGTGATGCGTTCGCCGCGGCCGATGTAATATTCGTAGCGGCCCTCGAAATTGAGCAGTTCGCTATCGGTCAGCAGTGGGTTGCCGATGAATGTGCGGTCGGTGTCGAGATCAAGAAACTGCTGCGGCGCAAGTTCGCGGAACTGCGGTCTGGCTACCGTTTTCGATGCGGCAAAGCGAAGCTGCATGTCGTCGGCAAAATTCCAGGTCAGGGTTCCGGCCGGCAGCCAATAGTCGTTGCTGATACCGGTGGCGACGGAGGCCGACCCCCCCTGCAGCAAAATCGGCAGAACCGACTGATTTGCATCTTCATAACGCACGCCGACATTCAACCGCAGACCGTCTGCCAGCTCGGCATCGAACTGGCCGTAGCCGCCGTGAATTTCGAGCTGGGCCTCATAGGCGGGGACCGATGTCTGCGCAGCCACTTCGCGCAGCTCGATCTGGTGGGTAAAAATGTTGAAGTCCGACAGCAGGAAATCGATCCGTTCCTGGTCGATCGGATTGGGGATGCCATTGACCGGGGCGAAGCGGAAATCGCGCCGCTCGGCCTGGCGATCATTCAGATAGTAGCTGTAGCCAACGGTGAAATTGACCGGAACACCGATATTGGTTTCATAACCGAGATCAACGCCGCCGCCGTAGACATCATCGTTGAGATTGCTGAACTGGACGCGCGCCGACTGGCCCGGGGATGTCAGGTCGTTGACAAAATCCTGGGCAATAATATCATCATAGGCGTAGCTGTAGGTGCGCTGATAGGGTGCGTCGCGCTTGGAGTTGGCCCAGGATCCGCGGATGTCCAGCGACAGTTCGTCGAACTTGAACTCGCCGACAAACTGGGTGGTGAACAATTGCCGTTCGAACCAGCTGGTCCGGCCCTGGTTCAACAATGTTTCCTCGTTGACATTGATCGCGTCGATACCGGCCTTGATCGATGCCTCTTTCGACGTGTCGTGTATATACAGGTTGGTAAAGCGCAGCTTGTGCTCGCCAATTTCCGCAGACAGTCCGAGCAGACCGTTGACGACAATGCGGTTCTCGGTCGCGACAAAGTTGAAATTCTGGTCCGGGCGAAGACCCGGTTCACCGTCGATATTGACGATGCCCTGCGATGTCTGCTGCACGCCGCCGCGCGTTTTCCAGCTGTTTTCAAATCCTGCGGTGGCCACGACGCCGACCAGGGCATCGCCCACGTCGAAGCTCGTGCCGCCGGTGATGTCGGCCGAGAAATTGGCCGGAATATCGGTGTTGCGCTGGATCAGATTGGTTTCGGCATTGTTCAGGCTGGCGGCAAATTGCTGCAGATCCTCGCTGGAGAACGCCGTGCCGACAGCAATCGGGATATTCTGGGAAATGGCATTGGCGAGGCCTCCGGGAATGTCGCGAAGACCATCATCATAGCCGATGATGTCGGTGTCGGAGCCATCATAGGTATAGCCGAGCTTTCCGGTGGTTTCGCTGTCACCACTGAGGCCGATATTGATCTTCAGGAAGGGCTCTTCGGGCGTCGCCTTGGTGGTCAGATTGATAACGCCGCCGCCAAATTCGCCGGGATAGTTGACCGAATAGCTTTTCTGCACGACGGTCGAGGCAATCACGCTGGTCGGAAAAAGATCGAGTGGAACAACGCGGCGCAACGGTTCAGGCGATGGCAAGGGCAAGCCATTGAGCAAAGCCAGGGAATAGCGCTCGCCCAGCCCGCGGACAAAGACGAAGCGACCTCCGACCACACTGAGTCCGGTTACGCGCTGCAAGGACCCGGCGATGTCACCATCTGCCGCGCGCGCGATTTCCGCTTCTCCAAGCACCGATACGACTTCCGAGGTCGCGCGAACAGGATCGGGGATATATTTTCCGCGGACGATGATCTCACCGCTAAAATCGCCACCAGGAGCGGAAATATCGACCGCTTCGTCATCAGCCACGTCATCGTCGGGCTGCATCGTCTCAGCTGGCGGATCTTCGGCTGTTGTGGTTTGCGCATAGGCTGCAGGCGATACCAGGGCGGTGCCAAGGAGCAGGCTGGTGATCATCGCGGTCCGCTTCGTCATCGGATCTTCCTTCATAATGGTAAAAATGGGATGGCGACCGAAACCGGCCACCATCCCATGACAATATTGCTGCTCAACCGATGGTGGGCGACGTCACACAGTCATTGGCGTACAGACCGCAGGTCCAACCCTGGAAGCGCGTATCGTTGGCGTCCCGAACCGCACCGATATAGGAGACATTTTCAAAGAAGCTGTTGACGCTGCTCACCGCGGTCGCGGTGACGCCATTTTCGTTCGCTCCGTTGATGAACGGGAATGCCGCTGCCACATTGCCGAGAGTCGATGTTCCGTTGGCGGTGTTGTTGGCGCCTGCGTTGAAGATCGTCTGGATCTGGGCGACGGTGATATTGTTGTCGTCAACAAATGCCGTGGCGCAGCTCATGAACACCGACTGGAACACCGGTGGACCGTTTTCGTCGCCTGCAGCACCCGCAGCCTGGATGGTGGTCGCGCTGTCGATATCGATACAGGCAGCCGGACTGTTGAAGACACTGTTGTAGAACGCGTAATCGCCACCGCCACGCAGAAGAATGACATGATTTCCGCCGCGCGAGACGAAGGTCACGTTGGCAAGCTTGTGATCCTGGCGTGGTTCGGCATCTTCATCACCGTTGGAATCCGCTTCCATATTGTGATCGCCGCCATTGGCGCGCTGGACAGCCAAGACGAACTGGTTGTGGCCCTTGAAGCCGGAGTCGGAGTCGACCGAGTCATCGTCGATGCCGGTCATCACAAGGTTCTTGCCGTTTACCCGGCCACCGAACCATTCGACACCATCGTCGGAGCTGTTGTGAACCTGGATGTTCTGGAAGAATGTTCCGCGACCAACGCCAGCCATGGTGATGCCGTTGAGCTCGTTGCCCGGGGACACTTCAAAGCCGGGATAGCGCACTTGCATGAAGGACATGCGCCCGCTGGAGTCATTAGGCAAGGTGCCGCCATATACTGCATTGGATGGACCTTCGACGATCGCTTCGCAGTCGGTGCGCGTGCCACCGGGATTGGACGCCCCGCCGGTCGCACAATCGGAAATTGGCGCGCGACCCAGAATGACGATGCCGCCCCACTGACCGATGCTGTCGACACCCGTCGTGCCCTGAATATTCTGGCGCGAGGTGAAGACGATCGGTGCCGATGCGGTACCTTCGGCGAACAATTGCGAGCCGCGATTGACGAGCAGGAAGTCGCCGCCCGACGAACCGAATATCGTGACGCCTGGCTCGATGGTCAGGATGCCCTGGGCGCCGCCATCGACGCCAACTTCAACGCCGCCGGATAGCGAGTAGACGGTGTTGGCGGTGTTCGGCCGCTTCGGCAGCAACAGATTGCCCTGGATGATGCCGGAAACCTGGCAGTTGCGGGCCTGCTCGCCATTGCCGGTCGTGATCGTACCGACATTTGCGGTCCCCGTAGGGCAGTCAGCGGCTGGCGTGCCGGCAGGCGTCGGCGTCGGCGTTGGCGTCGGAGCCGGCGTCGGGGCCGGGGTTGGCAGGACGATGATATTGCCTTCGCCTGGCGATGCGACATCGTCGGCACCACAAGCGGTTACGGCCAGTGCTGCGACACTCGCAAACAGGACAGAACGAATTTGCTTATTCAACATGGGATAGGTCTCCGCAAAAAACTGGTTTGATACGTTCGAATCAAACGATGCGGAATCGAATCAAAAGCTCCCCATCGCCCTCAGGGAAGCGCTCTAGGGGTGGGAAGTGACCCTGCGATGCTGTTTGCGTGACGGTTTGGAGACTCAAATATTACGGATATCTTTCACCCGCTGCGGCAATGGCGCAGATGCTTCCATTGTGAGAATATTGCATCGGGAACCGTTGCGGAACGCGCAAAAAAAAGGGGCCGAATAATCGGTCCCCTTTGCATTATCTATACGGTGCAGCCGGGGAAGAACCCCCCACTGCATATCAGCGCTATCTTACAGCGAACTGGCTGTTCAGATTCTGAAGCGCCTGATCCGCGGCATCGCGGGAACTGACAACCGAACCGTCGGCCAGCACCAGGTCGAAATTCCGATCACTCTTCATCGCCGCCATGAACATGCGGGCGGCGTCGCCGTTGCGGCCCATCCGCGCATAGACCTGGCCAAGATTGATCAGCCGCGCCGGGTCATTGGCATCGACCTTGTCGGTTGCCTCGAGCTGCTGCAGTGCGAGTTCATTCTCACCGGCGACCAAGGCATCATAGCCGAGCGCGCCCTTGGCATAGCCGATTTCGCCCGAATCCTGTGCCATGGCTGGTGTGGCCGTGAGCAAAATTCCAGCTGCGATTCCGATAATTTTAGCGGTTTTCATAGCATCATCTCCAAACTTGATGATCCTTTATTACACTTATATGACAATCGTTGCAACATAAGTGTCATATAATTGTCAAATATCTGTAGCGAGACAGATAATCTGTTATTTCTCAATGGATTGATCGCGGTGCCGACATGGGCGGCCAGCGCGTGGCAGCCACAGCGCGTGCGATCCGCAAGGTCGCGGCAGGGAATGAAGGATAAAAATGTCTGGAGGCCCGACCCGGAATCGAACCGGGGTGCGCGGATTTGCAATCCGCTGCGTCACCACTCCGCCATCGGGCCGGAGAGAGGGCGCGAATTGCTTCGCTTTGCGGTGAAAGTCAACCCCAAGTTGCGTCATCGCTGCCGGACACGCCATTTTCGATATAATCGCCTGAATGTCGCGCAAAAGACGCAGTCAGCGCAAATTCGCCGGAATCCATCTTGGCGCATGCCGCAAGGCAAGCTAGAAGCGACAAAATCCCGCCATAGTGTATTGTATTCATAATACAGAAGTGGCATGGACGTCACAATATTCACCATGAGGACCGACGCTTGGGCCAGGAAAATTTCAAACAGATGCGCAAAGCCATGGTGGTCAGCCAGTTGCGCACCACCGATGTCAGCGATCCGCGTGTCATAGCAGCCATGAGCCACGTCCCCCGGGAAGATTTCGTGCCCCCGGCGCAGCGCAGTTTCGCCTATGCCGACCGCGGCGTACAGATTGGCGAAGGCCGCGCGATGAGCCCTCCTCTCACCACCGGACGGCTGCTGAATGTAGCGCGGATCACGAAAGCCGACCATGTGCTGCTCGTCGGCGCCGGTACCGGCTACACAGCTGCCGTGCTTGCGCAGCTGGCCGGAACGGTTACCGCCGTCGAACAAAATGCTGCTTTGGCAGAAATAGCCCGGAAGAATCTGGCCGAGTTTGACAATGTGACACTGGAACTGGGGAATCACGTTGACGGCTGGGCATCATCTGCTCCCTATTCCGTAATCCTCGTAGATGGACTGGTAGAGCAAATTCCACAAACCCTTACCAATCAGCTGGCAGCGGATGGCAGGATTGCCGTCGCTATCGTCGATGACGGTGTGCCGCGTCTCGCCCTCGGCCGGAGCGCCAACGGCCATGTTGGCTACCAACATTTCGCCGATTGCGGGGGATGGCCATTGCCCGGTTTTGAAATGGCCAAAAGCTTCAGATTTTAAGGCGCCGGGAGAGCAATGAAATGAGTAGAGGTCGCCTTTTCCTTGGAGCAGCAGTCGTGGCGCTGCTGTCCGCACCGGTGCAGGCCGACACGCTGCGCGACGCGCTGATTGCAGCCTATGAAACGAACCCTACCCTGACCGGCGCCCGCGCGTCCCAGCGGGCCATCGACGAAAATGTCGCCATTGCCAAAGCCGACGGCCGGCCCAATGCAACAACCGATTTCAGCTTTCAGGAAAATTTCCTGCGCAGCGCCAACAGCTTCACCGCACCGCTGCGGCAGTCGACCGCCGGCGGCTCGGTTTCCGTCCCGATCTATTCGGGCGGGGCTGTGAAGAATTCGATTCGAGCGGCCCGCACCCGCGTTGAGGCCGGTCAGTTCGACCTCCGCGCCACCGAGGCGAGCATCTTCAGCAACGTGGTTGCGACCTATATGGACGTGATCCGCGATACGGCCATCGTCCAGCTCAACCGGTCCAATGTCGGCGTTCTGTCGGTCAACCTGGATGCCACCAGCGACCGGTTCGAGATCGGCGACCTTACCCGCACCGATGTCGCACAATCGGAAGCCCGGCTGGAAACGGCGAAAAGCGATCTGGAAACAGCGCGCGCGAGCCTGATCCGCAGCAAGGAAAATTATATCGCGCTGGTCGGCCGCGAACCCGGTGACCTCGAGCCTCCGCCGCCGCTGCCGAACCTGCCGGAAACACCCGATCAGGCGGTCGACATCGCCCTGACCTATAATCCAGACTTGCTGGCCGCCAAGGAACGCAGCGACGCAGCCGAATTCGACATCAAGACTGCGCGTTCCGCCAACAAGCCGCGCGTGTCCACTTATGCGCAGGGCCGCTATCTGAACTACCACGGCACGCTCGGCGGCAATGTCGCCGGCACGACCTTCCTGCAGGAACAGTCGACGGCAGAGGTCGGGATCCAGGCGACGATGCCGATCTATCAGGGCGGTCGGCCCGCCGCGCAAATCCGCCAGGCACAGGCGCGTTCCGGCCAGGCCTATGAACAGCAGATCGCGATCGAGCGCGACGTGATCGCGCAGACCCGTGCCGCCTATTCGAGCTGGCGCGCCTCGGAGCGAGTCATCCAGTCTTCCGAACGGGCCGTGGCCGCCGCCAGCCTGTCACTGGAAGGAGTCCGGGCGGAAAATTCTGTCGGCAACCGGACCATTCTGGATATTCTGAACGCCGAACAGGAATTGCTGAACGCGCAGGTGCAGCTGGTCACGGCGCGCCGCAACAGCTATGTCGCGGGCTTCTCGCTGCTCGCCGCCATGGGCCGTGCCGAGGCGCGCGACCTGGGATTGGACGGCGGGCCGCTTTATGATCCGGACGTCAACTATGAGCGGGTCGATGACATCTTCTATGATTATCAGAGCGACCCCAATCCCGAACCGCAGGCCACCAGAACCGTTGACACCCAGGCGCAAAAAGCGGACATAGAGGCGTTGCCGGAGGTGCCGACGCGCCGATAGTCGCGGCGGGCCGGCTCAGGCCCGGCAACGGGGTAGAAGTTTGGGGGTTTCGCAGATGGCTGAACAGAACCGGGAATCGTCGATGGAAGAAATCCTGTCGTCGATCAAACGCATCATTGCCGAGGACAAGGCGATCGATGACGACCGTCCTGCGATTCGCCGCAAGACCGCTCTCAAGCCCTCGCTGCAGGCGGTGCCCGATGTGATGCCAGCGGACAGCGATGAGGCCGAGGAAGAAGTGCTCGAGCTGACCGACGAACTGCCGGAACAGCAGGGTTCTTCGGCGCGCGGCGTATTCGGCGATCGCCGCCGGGAAGAACGGCTGATCGATGACAACAAGCTGGACAGCATGCGCCAGTCGCTCTCCGCCCTGGTCGAGAAAGGGGCGATGGAGCGGCAGCCGATTTCGCCCGCCGGCGGTGGTACTTCGCTGGAAGAAATGACCCGCGATCTGATGCGGCCGATGATCAAGCAATGGCTGGATGCGAATCTGCCCGACCTGGTCGAGGAGCTGGTCGCGCGGGAAATCCAGCGGCTGGGCGACAAATAATCCTGCCGGACTAATCGCATTTGCCTTGTCGGACAGCCATGCTAAACCGCTGTCCATGACAAATTTTTTCAAAACATTCACCGCCGCCCTGCTCACTGCGGGCATTGTTGTTCCAACCCTCGCGGCAGCCCGCCCGATGACCGCGGAAGATCTCGCGACGCTCAAGCGCATGGGTTCGGTCGCCGTGTCGCCCGACGAGAAATGGGCGGCCTTTGATGTCACGGAAACCGAGGCGGACAGCTACGACCGGTCCACCGCGCTCTATCTGCTGGCGCTGGACAAGCCGCAAGCCGTGCCGGTGCGGATCGTCGACCAGCCGGAAAAGAGCGAACACAGCCCCGCCTTTGCCGCCGACGGCAGCCTCTATTATCTCAGCGACGCGAGCGGATCGGAGCAGCTCTGGCGCAGCGACATATCGCCGTCCGGCAAGGCTGGCGAGCCGGTCCGGGCAAGCGATGTCAAAGCCGATATTGCCGGTTTCAAGCTCTCTCCGGCGGGCAACAAGATCGCGCTTTGGGGCGATATTGCGAGGGACTGTCCGACCTTCGGCTGCGAGTCCGATGGGAACCGCGCCGAACCGGGTCCCGGTACCGGGCGCGAATATGACGAATTATTTGTCCGCCATTGGTCGAGCTGGGAAACGCCGGGCAATTACAGCCGCGTCTTTGCGTTTGACCTGAAGGATGGAAAAATCGCCGGCGATGGCGCGGCGCTGGATGGCAAACTGGTCGGCGACAGCCCCTCCAAGCCTTTTGGCGGCGGCGAGGAAATTGCCTGGGTTCCGGGCGAGGAAGGCCTGTTCTTCACGCTCCGCAAGGCCGATGGCAACGAGCCCCTGTCGACCAATCTCGATCTCTACGGTGCCAAGGCGGACGGTACCGAAACGGTCAATTACACCGACGGCAACGAGGCGACCGACACGCTTCCCGCCTTTTCCTCGGACGGCGAATGGCTGGCCTGGGCCGCGATGGAACGACCAGGCTATGAAGCCGATCGGCTGGTGGTCAAATTGCGGCAGAAGGGCAGCGATGAAAGCGAAGCGATTGAACTGACCAAGGACTGGGACCGCTCGGTCGGCTCGATCGTCTGGACACCGGATGACCAGAAGCTGATCGTGACGGCGCAGGAGGTACTGGATCATCCCGCCTTCTCGGTGGATGTCGCGACCGGCAAGGTCACGCGTCTGACCGGCGAGGGCAATGTCGGGACCACGATTCCGCTTCGCGACGGGTCGCTGATCTACACGCTGAACAGCCTGCAGCTGCCGACCGACCTGTACCGCCGCGCAGCCGACGGCACGGTCACGCAGCTCACCAATATCAACGGCCGCGAACTGGACACGATCGACAAGGTCGATATCCAGCGATTCGATTTTGCCGGTGCCGGTGGCGACACGGTCTGGGGCCAGATCATCAAGCCGGCCGGGTCAACCGGCAAGCTGCCGATGGCCTTTCTGGTCCACGGCGGGCCGCAGGGCAGTTTCGGCGACAGCTGGTCGACCCGCTGGAACCCGAAGGTGATGGCGGCGCAGGGCTACGCCGTGGTCACGGTCGATTTCCACGGCTCCACCGGCTACGGGCAGGCGTTTACCGACAGCATCAACAAGGACTGGGGCGGCAAGCCGCTGGAAGACCTGAAGCTCGGCTATGCAGCGGCGGTGAACAGCGATCCGCAGATCGACGGCGACCGCTCCTGCGCGCTCGGCGGCTCCTATGGCGGCTATATGATGAACTGGATCGCCGGCAACTGGCCCGACCGGTTCGACTGCCTGGTCAACCATGCCGGGGTCTTCGACCTGCGGGCGATGGCGCTCAGCACCGAAGAGCTGTGGTTCGACCAGTGGGATCATGGCGGCCCCTGGTGGACCCGGTCCGATCCGGAAAAATGGAATCCGGTGAACAAGATCACCAGCTGGAAGACGCCGACGCTGTTCATCCACGGCGAGAAGGATTTCCGCATCCCCTATACCCAGAGCATCATGCCGTTCACCGTATCGCAGGAGATGGACATACCGTCGAAGCTGCTGATCTTCCCGGACGAGAATCACTGGGTGCTGAAGGGCAAGAACAGCGTGCAATGGTATCGCACGGTGTTCGACTGGATGGGCCAATGGACGCGCATCGAATCAGGCAAGGGAGAGGGTGAATGATGTTTGCGCTCCTGCTGTTGTCCGCTGCGGCGCAAGCCGCAGACGAAGCCCCTGCGCCGCCCGCCAGCGCCGGCCTGTCCGGAAGCTGGACCGTGGACCTGCGGCCTGCCGACGACAGTCCCGTCTATACCCAGCCGATGGAACTGACGATCGCAGCGGACGGCAGCGTTACCGGCGCGTTTTACAATAGCGAGATCAGCGCGGGCCGCTTTGGCAAGGCGCGCGGACGGCAGTGCGTAGCGTTTGTTACCAGCGATGGCCAAGGCGATTACCAGCACAGCGCATGTCTGGTGGATGGCAGGATGATCGGCCAAAGCTGGGCCGAGCACCGCAAATTCCTGCTGCCTTGGACAGCCAGCCGAGCTCCCGAAGCCAAATGACCTTTTTCCCGACCGAAGAGCGCGGCGGCACGATCATCATCACGCTGACCAATGGCGAGCGCAACACGCTCAACCCGGATCTGCTGGAGGAAGGCGCGGCGGCGCTGCAGGCGCTGGCCGCCAATCCGCCGGAAACGGGCATCGTCCTGACCGGTGCCGGCGCGCATTTTACCTGCGGCATGGATACCAAGATTGCCGCATCGCTCGACAAGGCGGGCCAGAAGCGTGCGGTAGCGGGGATTAATGAATTTGCCGCGGCGCTTCACCGCCTGCCCTGCGCGGTCGTTGCCGCGGTCAATGGCAATGCGATCGGCGCGGGCGGGATCATGATGCTGGCCTGTGACTGGGTGCTGGCCGCACAGGGCGACTACAAGATCGGTCTGCCGGAAGCCAAGGCGGGCCTGCCTTTCCCGGCGGTGCCGCAGGCGATCCTGGATCACTGGCTCGATCCGGTGTGGCGGCGGCGGCTCGCGCTGTCCTCCCACCTGCTCAACCCGGCAGAAGCGCTGACCGCGGGGCTGGCCGACGAACTGTGCATGCCCGACCAGCTGCTCGACGAAGCGGTGATGCGGGTGCAGGGGCTGAGCGGGCAACCGGGGTTCCGGGCCTGCAAGCGCCAGCTCCGGGCGAAGGCCAATGCCGAGATTGACGGGATATTAGCCCACTGAGCCATCGTCATTGCGAGGAGCGAAGCGACGAAGCAATCCAGCGCCGTTGTCAGCGACGCTCCGGATTGCTTCGCTACGCTCGCAATGACGATTAGGGTGTTGTTTCCCGCGGAAACCAATGCCAAAGGCACTCCATGACCTTAGACAAAAATTTCGACCCCGCAGCCATCGAGGCGCGCTGGTATGAGCATTGGGAAAACAAGGGCCTGTTCCGTCCCGAGCGGGACGATCGCGAGCCCTTCACCATCGTCAACCCGCCGCCCAATGTCACCGGCAGCCTGCATATCGGCCATGCGCTGGACAATACGCTGCAGGACATCATCATCCGCCATGAACGGATGAAGGGCAAGGATGCGCTGTGGGTCGTCGGCATGGACCATGCCGGCATCGCGACCCAGATGGTGGTCGAGCGGCAGATGAACGAGCGCCAGCAGAAGCGCACCGATTTCACCCGCGACGAATTCGTCGCAAAGGTCTGGGAATGGAAAGAGGAAAGCGGCGGCACGATTACCGGTCAGCTGCGTCGGCTCGGCTGTTCGATGGACTGGTCGAACGAGCGGTTCACCATGGACGACGGCATGAACGAGGCCGTGCTCAAGGTGTTCGTGGATCTCTATAATCACGGGCTGATCTATCGCGACAAGAGGCTGGTCAACTGGGACCCGGCGCTGAAAACCGCGATTTCCGATCTCGAGGTCGAGACGGTCGATGTGAAGGGTCATTTCTGGCATTTCAAATATCCGCTGGCCGATGGCGTGACGCTTGCTGACGGGCGCGACTATATCGAGGTGGCGACGACCCGGCCGGAAACGATGCTGGCCGACATGGCAGTGGCCGTTCACCCGGATGACGAGCGCTACAGGAGCGTGATCGGCAAGGAAATCGAGCAACCCATTACCGGTCGCAGGTTCAAGATCGTCGCCGACGAACATGCTGATCCGGAACTGGGATCGGGCGCGGTGAAGATCACGCCCGGCCATGATTTCAACGATTTCGAGGTCGGCAAGCGCGCCGGATTCGCAGCCGGCGAGATGCTCAACATGCTCGATGGCGAAGCCAATGTCTGCCAGACATCGGATGGCCTGGTGCCGGATGAATATATCGGACTGCACCGGTTCAAGAAAGATGGCGTCGATGGCGCCCGCGAACTCGTGGTGCAGCAGATGAAGGAACTGGGCTTCCTGATCCCGCATGTCGCCAAATCCAAGGACGGCGACGAGACCGAGCTGGATGCCGAACCCCGGACCATCGCGACGCCCTTTGGCGACCGCGGCGGGGTGGTGATCGAACCGTGGCTGACCGATCAATGGTATGTCGATGCCAAGACGCTGGCGCAGCCTGCGATTGAAGCGGTCAAGTCGGGCGCGATCGAGATCGTCCCGAAAAGCTGGGAAAAGACCTATTTCAACTGGATGGAAAATATCCAGCCGTGGTGCGTCTCCCGCCAGCTCTGGTGGGGGCATCGGATACCGGCGTGGTTTGATCAAAATGGCAAAATCTACGTCGCGGTGGACGAGGCCGAAGCGCAGGCGCAGGCCGGCTCCGGCGCTACACTTTCCCGCGACCCCGACGTTCTCGACACATGGTTCTCCTCCGCGCTCTGGCCATTCGCGACGCTTGGCTGGCCGGAAAAAACCAAAGACCTCGAGCGTCATTATCCCAATGACCTGCTGATCTCCGGCTTTGACATCCTGTTCTTCTGGGACGCGCGGATGGCGATGCAGGGAATCCAGTTCATGAAGGAGGTGCCGTGGAAGCGGCTCTATCTGCACGGGCTGGTGCGGGCCGAAGATGGCTCGAAAATGTCCAAGTCCAAGGGCAATGTCGTCGATCCGCTAGGGCTGATCGATCAATATGGCGCCGACGCGCTGCGCTTCTTCATGGCGGCGATGGAAAGCCAGGGCCGCGACATCAAGATGGATGACAAGCGGGTCGAGGGCTATCGCAACTTTGCGACCAAGCTGTGGAACGCGTCTCGCTTTTGTGAGGTCAACGGCATCGGCGCGAGCAAGACGCTCGCCGCGCCGGAAGCGACCCTGCCCGTCAACCGCTGGATTATCAGCGAGGTTGTGGAAACCCAGCGGGCGCTGGACAAGGCGCTGGCCGACCTGCGCTTCGATGCGGCGGCGAACACCATCTATCATTTTACCTGGGACCGGTTCTGCGACTGGTATCTGGAACTGATCAAGCCGGTGTTGCAAGGCGAAGAAGCCAGTGCAGCAGATGAAACCCGCACGGTTGCCGGGTGGGTGCTCGACCAGATCATCGTCATGCTGCACCCGTTCATGCCCTTCATCACCGAGGAATTGTGGCATGCGATGGCCCAGGACAATGGCGGTCGCCCATATGACCTGATCGTCGCCAGATGGCCGGAACCGCAGGCAGAGGTGGACACCGAAGCGAAGGCTGAAGTCGACTGGCTGATCAAGCTGGTTTCCGAGGTGCGTTCGACCAAGGTCGAACTCAACATCGCGCCCGGCACCAAGATGACCGCGCATGTGCGCGACGGAGACGACAGTTTGCAAGCCAAGATTGCTCGCCAGAATGCGGCTCTCGACCGGGTTGGGCGGCTGGAGGCGATCTCCTTTGATCCGGCGCCGGAAGGCGCCTCTGCACAGATCGTGGTCGATGGTGCCACCTATATACTGCCGCTCGCTGGCGCGATCGATGTTGATGCGGAAAAGGGCCGGCTGACCAAGGCGCTGGAAGCCGCGCAGAAGGAAGCCAAGTCCCTGTCCGGACGGCTCGGCAATCCCAATTTTGTCGAGAAAGCCAAGCCGGAAGCGGTCGAGAAAGCCCGCGCCGACCTGGCCGACAAGGAAGCGGAAGCGGAGCGGCTGCAGGCGGCGATCAGCCGGCTGGGGTGACGGTGCTCCTGCGCAGGCAGGAGTTCATCTCCAGCAGCTCCGAACCTGGAAATATCGGGAGATGGGTCCCCGCCTTCGCGGGGACACCCGCTATATCGCCTAGCTTGCGTCGCCGCGACGCATCTTCTCCGCGCTGTCGCGCATTTTCGCGGCGCCTTCGCGCATTTTTTCCGCACTGCGACGCATCTGGGAGGCTTTTTCCAGCAATTGCCGGGCGGTAACCTTCCCGCCTCGCTGTTCATTCTGCCGGGCCGCTTCGCGCTCGCGGAATACGGCGTCGGTTTCCAGCCGGTCGGCATAGGCTTCCATCCTGTCAGCCCCCCGCAGCATTTCCTCGGCACCCTTTTCCATGCCGACAGCGCCCTCGGCCAGGCCGGCCTTCACCTGAGCCCTGATATCGCTGGCCAGCGTTTCGCTCCATTGCTTGTGATCGGGTTGTCTTGGCTCGTGGGCCTGAGCTGTTGTCCCCGTCCAGAACGACGCGGCGACAACGGCTAGCCCGAAAAACTTGCGATTATCCATCATCAGATTCTCCGTATCAGCAGACCACAGCGATTGTGCGATCTATTGACTACGGATGTAATCTATAGACGGAATCGAACCAGCAGCCATCGATCAAACAGCGACGGATGTGGACAAAATGCAGTGCTGCGGGCTAACGGCCCTGGGCGCGCCAGCGTTTGATGACCCGCTGGATAATCTCTTCCTCTCCGCCATGTTCACGCCAAAGGTCCGAAAATACCGGATCCTCGGAGGCGGGGCGGCGTTCCTCGGCTAGTGTATCGAGCGATACGCGGATCGGAATCGCGACGCCTTCGCCGCAGCAGATCACCTCGCGGTTGCGCAGCGCAGGAATGGAATCGAGAAAGCCGCGCGCGCCTTCCGGCATCGCGGCCTTGACGAAGGCCTGGTCGCGGTCGTTGTTCAGGCGCATCGACAGGATCGTGCCGCATTGCGACAGCACGCCTTCGGCGAGATCGGATGGGCGCTGCGTGATCAGACCGAGAGAGACACCGTATTTGCGGCCCTCCTTGGCGATCCGGCTGAGGATATCACGGACGCTGCTTTCCTCGGCGACATCGTCGTTGGGAATGTAGCGATGGGCTTCCTCGCAGACCAGCAGCATCGGCCGCTGGGGTTCGTTGCGAGCCCAGATCGCATAGTCGAAGACCAGCCGGCTGAGCACCGATACCACGGTTGGCGTGATTTCGGACGGCATCGCCGAGACGTCGATGATCGAAATCGGCTTGCCCTCGGACGGCAACCGGAAAATCTTGGTCAGGAACGCGGCCATCGTGTCGCCGACCAGCATGCCGGAAAACATGAAGCTGTAGCGCGGGTCGGCCTTGATCTCGTCGATCTTGCTTTTCAGGCGCTGGTAGGGCGCGCTGTTGGTCGCCTTGTCCAGCTTGCCCATCTCGTTCTGGAGAATCGTTGTCAGATCGGACAGCAGATAGGGTACCGGAGAATCGACCGTCAATTTTGCGACGCCGGCAGAGGCCTGGTTCTTGGCCTTGGCCGCCAGCAGGCATTTTGCCAGAATATCGCAGTCCATCTGCTTGGCGTCACCGCGCGACTGGACGAACACTTCGCAATGCTCGCGGAAGTTCATCAGCCAGTAAGGCAGATTGAGATTGTTGACGTCGAATACCTTGCCATTCTGCTTGAATGCAGCGCCATATTCCCCGTGCGGATCAATCATGATGATATGACCCTCGGGCGCCAGATCGCATATCTTGTGCAGGATAAGCGCCGCCGAGGTCGACTTGCCGGTACCAGTCGAACCCAGCAGGGCGAAATGCTTGCCCAGCATGGCATCGACATATAGCGCACCCCGAATATCGTCGGTCGGATAGACGGTGCCGATTTCGACATTAGCGCGACCGTCCGACGCATAGACCTGCTTGAGATCGGCCGTGGTCACGGCATAGACCATCGAAGCCGGGGTCGGGTAGCGGGTCACGCCGCGGCGGAAATTGTAAATCTGGCCGGTCAGCTTTTCCTCGTCGCCTTCACCGAGAAAATCGATTTCCGCAACCACCAGTCCCGACTGTCCCTCATAGAGGCGTTGCGTCCGGATATTGGCGAGCAACCAAGTCTGGCCGACGCGGATCTTGACCTGGCTTCCGACCTGACCCGCCATCTGGACGGTCGGATCGGGGTGATCCAGCAGCCCGGCGAGGACGGCGGTATCCATCACAATTTTCGAGCCCGACCCGGCAATCTCGATTGCTTCGCCGATCTGATGACCTTCGGTGCGCCTCGGGGTCGCACCGCGGTCGGCCTCGACCGGCGGATGAATTTCAGTCACGCGATCCGGTATCGTGCCGGGGAAATTGTGGGAACCCATGTCGGACATGCCGTTTTCCTGTCTTGCTATGAAAGCCCGGACTAGTCGATCATGGTTAAGGAAGATTTACCGGCAGAACAGAGAGGAAAGCGCAGGCGGATCCGGCGCAAACGCTTTTCACATCTTGCGGAAGACATAACCGGCCGACCATCCCAGGAACACCGAGATGAAGACCGCGATCAGGCCGTAGAGAAAGCCGTTATTCTGCGACAAATTGGTGATGAAACGCCCCATCCCGATCTTCTCGATCGTGATCTCCTTCACTTCCGCCGCCTCGACCCGACCGTCCAGGATCAGGAAGGTTTCGGCGGTATAATCTCCCACCGGAACGCTTGCGGGCAGATTGATTCGCGCCTGGTACAGCACGCTGTTGGTAATCTTGACGCTGTTCGGCAAGTTCTTGAACAGATTGCTGCGGCTGTTCAGGTCGACCAGACCGCCGACGAAACGATCCAGTTCGCGGCTGTCGATGGCACCGGCCGGAGAAAGCTGCAAATGGTTCAGCCCCAGTTCGTAAATGTCGGCCGTCTTGCCATCGACGATCTGATCGATCGGTTTGGAGGAGGCCACCGCGTAGAAGCCCGGCGCCGACCGGAATTCGCTGCTCGCCGCGTTGATCCAGATACCGGCGATCTTCTGTTTCTCGCGCACGACGATCGATTCAACCGGTCCCTTGAGGACAACCACAATGTCTGCCTGATCGGTGTTGCGGGTCCCCGGCGGATAGGTGATCGCCCCGAACAGCAGCAGCTGGGCGCCGTTGAAATCGCCCCTGATACTGATCCGGTCCTGCGAGACTTCCGGTACCAGTATCGGGGTCGCCGCCATCGTCAGCGCGGCGACGGCGCATATTGCCAGCACCCGGCGCCAAAGTTCTGCCGGACGGATCACAGGAGCTGCACCGTATAAATCTCGTCGGGCTGGAAGCCGAGTCCCAGCGCCATGCGCAGCGCCACGAGCAGCACCATGGTGGCGAGGCTCAGCCGCAGATATTCCGGTCGCATGCGCTGCGCGAATTTGGCTCCCAGTTGCGCCCCGGTGACGCTGCCGATCAGCAGCAGTCCGGCCAGTATGATGTCCACCGCACGCGTCGTCATGCTGTGCATCATCGTTGACGCGATGGTGACAAACAGGATCTGGAACAGCGACGTCCCGACCACCACCTGCGCCCCCATGCCGAGCAGGTAAAGCATGGCCGGCACCATGATGAAACCCCCGCCAACCCCCAGCAACATCGTCAATATGCCGGTGAGAAGGCCGAGTATGAATGGCGCGATCGGCGATATGTAGAGGCCGGAGCGGTAGAAGCGCCACCGGAACGGCAGGTTGGCGACCAGCGGGTGATGACGCCGGTTGCGTGCCGGCAGCGGCTTGCCGGCGCGCACCGCGCGGACGCTCTGCAGCGATTCCTTGAACATTAGGCCACCGATGCTGGACAGCATCAGGACGTAGAGAACATTGATGACGGTGTCGATCTGGCCCCATCGCTGCAGGATCTGGAACAATCCGGTCCCGATGATCGTGCCAACAATGCCGCCGGCGACCAGAATTGCACCCATCCGGAAATCGACACCCTTGCGGCGCATATGGGCGGCGACGCCGGATATGCTGGCGCCGGTTACCTGGGTCGACGCGGAGGCGGCGGCAACCGTCGGCGGTATTCCGTAAAAGATCAGCAGCGGCGTGGTCAGAAACCCGCCGCCAACGCCGAACATGCCGGACAGGATCCCCACCAGGCCGCCAAGCAGGACAATGACGAAGGCATTGACCGAAAGATTGGCAATAGGGAGATAAATATCCATAGAGCGACCGGACTAATCGCTTTTTGCTGCGGGATAAAGAGCGATACCATCCGGAGGGCAATAAAAGGCGCTTGCGGCGAAACGGGTGCAATCCCGGCCCGTCTAGAAGCTGGTGGATATCGTGAGTGCGGCTCCGCTTTCCGGCCGGGCATTGCCCGCGATCCTGACGCGCCCGTCGACCGATATCCTGGCCAGCCCCGACCGCAAGGGCAGCTTCAGATTCACGCTTGGACCGAGGTCCAGTCGCGTTATGCCCCGCTGCCCTCCGGTCCAGAGCCCCACGCCGGCGGAGAGAGTCTTGCGGTCCAGTTCTACAATCGGACGCTGCACGGATGCGGACGCGTCGAAAAAATAGCTGTTGTCGCGACCCAGAACATAGCCCGCTTGCGCGTAGGTCTCGAGCGCCAGTCGTCCGAGGATCGGGTGCGGCCCGCTGCCCCCCGTTGCATAGAGCGCAGTACCGGCCGCCTTTCCGGACTCGACATCGAAGCGTTGTTCCGCGTGCAGTGCGACGGGCACCTCTGGTACTGGCTGGACGCGCATGCCCAGCGCAATCTCCTTCTGGCTCCATGGGTCCAGCGCGGCCGAGGCGCGGCCATATATCGCGATTTGCGGACCCGGGGCGTCCCGCAGGCTATAGGACAGCAGCGCACCCGCCTGGCTGCGGCCATATTGACCGTTGGCGATGGCACCGGCATCGTTGCTGCCAGCAGGCGACCTGTCCGGGCGCAGATATATCCAGAGATAGGCCGACAGCCTGCGATCCGGGCGCAAGGACCGCGGATAGGGAATCGGGGGCAGTCGTGGAGGCTGCGCGGCTGCAGCGGGACGATCAAGCCGGAACGATGCCTTCAGGACATAATTGCCGCCAGCCGCACGGCCTTGCCATGGAGAAAAGCCGGTCGGCGCCGTGCTTGCTGCTGCCGGTTCCCGTCCATGCAAAGCAGGATCATCCACCTTGCGGAGGGACAAGCGCGGGTCCTTTGGCGGGCGCGTGCCGTCATGGTCCCGCGAAGAGATATCGGCCTGTGGCGGTTGGGCTCCCAACTGTTGATGACGCGCCGAGCCGACGATCGGGTGCGGCGATGCCCATGGCGCATGAACCGCACCGTTCCAGGAAAGGACACGGGCAAGGATCCAGATCGCGGTCACTCCCGCCATTGCTCGTAATGGCGCACCGGCGGCCAGACCCGGCAAGGTCAGTCGCCTTTGTCCGCAGTATATTGCGGTCTGAGTTGCTTGACATCCTGTGCGGCCGGAAAAAAATGACTGGTCTTGTCCCAGCGCGCGGGGCTGCCGGAAAGCTGATCGATATATTGACCGAAGGCGCGCCACACCGCCATGATGTTGATCAGGTTGGCGACGATCGTGCGCGGAACCGACAGAATCGCTTCGCGCAGCCCGTAGAGGGCGAAGACAAAATAGCATTTCATCGACAGGCGCCACAGCAGGAACACCGCATTCAGCAACAGCAGCCATCGCAAGGCAACCGAAAGCGGCTGGGCGCGGTAGCCACCCATGATGTCGGCGAGCTGCAAGGCGCCTGTCAGAATGATGCTGACATAGGCGATGGCGAGCACGATCGCCGCAAAGCTGGCCTTGCGATCACGCAGTCGCATCCAGTTTTCGCACCACCCCTTGTGCCATCCGAGGCGATCCCATCCCGACAGCGAAATGCCTACCATCCAGCGGCTTTTCTGGCGAATGGCATCCTCCAGCCTGTCCGGGAAAAATTCCTGGGTTGCGACCAGCTGCCCGTGCCGGTCCCGCAACCGCGCGAAAATGCCGCGCCTGGTGCCGCCGATGAGGTGAAGCCCGAGTTCATAGTCTTCGGTCAGGCTATTGGCGTCGAACGGCTTCCCCTGCGTTTGCGCCGCCAGCTTATGCAAGCCATCCCGAGCGAACGCGCAGCCGACGCCAGCCGACGGGAGCGAAGCGCCCAGCGCGCCGCGGAGCACCATCTGCTTGCCGTGCAGTTCGGCAAATTCATCGCCATAATGACCCGCCACCCAGCGCGATCCCTTGGCGCGCCGCGGAATGACGGGCAACTGAACGAGCGCCGCTTTGCCGATCAGGTGCCCGAACAGCGTCAGTGCGTCGGGATGGACGATATCCTCCGCGTCATGCAGGATGATCGCGGCAAAATTTGACCTTTCCTCGATCTCGTCGCGACACAGCGCGTCCCACAGGTGATTCAAACAGTCCGCCTTGGTCGTCGGTCCGTCTCGGTGGCACATCACAATTCGGACCTGGCCGCTGCCAATCGAGGCCTCGGCCACCGCGGCCACGGTTTCGGGATCGTTCGGATAGCATCCGACATAGATCCGGTAACCGCTGCTCGTCCATTGCCCAAGACAGCGCTGCAGCATCGCGCCGATCACCGGCGCCTCCTTCCACGCCGGCACGAATATTGCCATGCGACATTCTGTCGGGGTCGCGCCCAGATTTTCCACGGTTGCCGGCGCCAGCGCTGAACGCGGAAAAAGGCGGCGCTTCAAGCCGTGGAACATCCACAGGCCGTCGAACAGCAGATCATCGACTGCGCCGAGCAGGAAGGCCAGGCTGGCGAACAGCAGCAGTTCCTTTTGCAGCAAATCGAGAAACGGAAGAATTTGATAGCTTGCCATGGACACACTCCGCCGGCTGGCAAAAGCACCGCTGCTGCCGGAAAATTGAGACAGGACTATTGCCAGAAGCCTCGGCTGGACTGGTGCTATCCAGGCTGGATTGCGCCCGTCCGTGCCACGGCTACGTTTTCATGGGAGCCGATCGCCAACGCCAGCAGCATGGGATAGGCCCAGAACACCGCCCCGGTCGCAAATGCCCAAGGTGTGATCTGCGGTGCAGCCATGACCGCGCTGTGAATTGTCACTGCGAGCAGGTGAAATGCTGTTGACCATATTGGCCAGAAACGATCGGATTTTAAAGTCAGACAGATCAAGGCACAGAGCGCGATCACATCTATCACGAATATTTCCTCTTCCACGTTCCTCCATGGAGTTCCCAACAGCTGTCCCACAGCGAGCGAAGACAGTGAACCGACAATCATAATGATCGCTCCGATATGTTCGGTACGACCACCTCGAAGAATTGCATATCCGCAGCAAGCCAAGAGAAACAGGTAATAGACACCTGCCCAAATCATCTTTGGGAATGCAATCCTGAGCGCTTTTCCGAACCCATGTGTGAGAACGGTGCCTACGCTGCGTGATCGACGATTGGCACGATGTTTCTTTCTATGCCTTGAGCAGCCATTGGCGGCTTCATATCACCGCTCCCCATGGCCATGGCTTTCAACCCGATCTGATCGCGTGTGTCTGCCAGATTGTTGTGGGTTTCGACCAGATGTCTGCGCGCCTCGATCAGGCTCGACAGACTGTCAGCCGCTGCCGACAAAGCCTTCTGGCCCACGACCGCCGACAGATGCGCGTCCATCCTCGCGACCGGCAGATAGCCAATCAGATCGGACAGGCAGCCGATCGCCTTGTCCACCGCCTCCTCGGCGGTTTCCAGTTTTCCTGCCACTATCTTGGCTGCATTTTGTCGCTGTTTCAGCATGATCGCTCCTTTCTCAAAACAAAACAACCCGCAAAGCTTGGATTCCCACCTGCCTGGCCGATTCCTATCGCCGGGTCAGCCCTTCAGCCTGGACAGCGCCTCCAGTCCCGATATCAAACCGCCAAATGACAGGGCGGCTCCAATCGCGATCGCCAGGATCCATCCCAGACGTTCCATCGCGGCAAGACTGTTCTTCTCGCCCCGATGCCGTGGAATGGGAAGCGGCCGGTGCCTGAATTCGGATTGCTCCAAGGCTATTCCGGTACCGCCGCTGTCCGCATCCACACCATCATCCGGCAGGCTGGCCATTCTGCTTCTGTTGCTCGCCGATGACGCACCCTGTTCACCACTTTCGCCGGGAGGTTCAATCGTGGATGGTTGATATATCAACGGGTGATATGAAGACTGCGGGTCGAGGGCAGCAAAGGTCCGCGCCGCTTCAAATCGTGAGCCGGCATCCAAAATGCGCATGGCGGTGCGCAGTCGTTGATCGACAGTGTGCGGAGACACCCCCAATTCCCGCGCAATTTCCTTGGAATTGAGATGCCCAAGCACCAGACGCAGACAATCGCGCTGACCGGCGTTCAGCTTGTCCATGGCCGCACGCTTCATGTCAGGAGATGCCAATCGTGCAGGCGGATGCGGTTGCGGCAAAAAGCAGGGTCGTGATGGCAATGGCAGGCGAACGTCGTAATGCCGTGACCGAATCGCGCGCGTTGCATCATATGGGCCCCTTTAAGATCAGCAATTTACCGATAGTTACAACGAGAGACACTAGCAGGAAACGAGCGTTTCGGGAACCATATGATTTTTCCTTGCCCTCGTGTTCCCCTCTCCGTGCGCGCGCCCTGCTGCTGCAAAAGTCCGCTGGACTTGCGGGCGGGTTCAGGCCATCAACCTGAAAAAAAGGAGAGAGCATGAGCGCAACCCAGGCAGAGCCGCTGACCAATACCGGACTTGCATATCGTTCCGGTGGCTATCGCAACTATGTCATCATTTCCCTGATGCTCCTCTACACGCTGAACTTCATCGACCGCATCCTGATCGGCGTCGTCGCGCAGCCGATCATCGAGGAATTCCGACTGCAGGATTGGCAATTCGGCCTGCTCTCGGGTTTCGGCTTTGCCCTCATGTATACCATCATGGGCATCCCGATTGCCCGGCTGGCCGAACGGATGAACCGGGTCAAGATCATCGCTGCCAGCGTCATTTTATGGTCGTTGATGACAGCCTTGTGCGGCATCGCCGGCAGCTTCATCGCGCTGCTGGTCTTCCGGATCGGCGTGGGCATCGGCGAGGCCGGTCTGACTCCTGCTGCCAATTCGATCATCTCGGACTATTTCCCGCCGCGCAGTCGCGCCCGGGCAATCGCCATCTATACGATGGGAATCACGCTTGGCGGGGTGCTGGCGAACGCCTTCGGCGGCCCGATTGCCGAGCTGTTCTCCTGGCGCGAGGCATTTCTGGCGCTGGGTATTCCGGGTGTGGTTTTCGGACTGATTTTCCTGTTCACGGTCGAGGAACCGCCCCGTGGCTATGCCGATCCGCCGACGGCCTCCAAACCCCGAAAAATGGGCATTGGCGAGACCATCAGCGAATTGTCATCGAAGCGCAGCTTCTGGATCAATATGATCGCCGCCGCGCTGGTCGCCTTTGTCGGCTATGGCGTCAGCAATTTTCAGGTCGCCTTTTTCCAGCGCGTGCACGAACTGTCGATTTCCGAAGTGACGCTGCAGATCGCGGTTCCTCTCGGACTGGCCGCATCCTTCGGTGCCTTTTTTACCGGCTATCTGACGGAGAAGATGAGCGGTAACTTTCCCAATGTGGTCGCCTGGCTGCCTGGCGTCATGCTGATCCTGTGCGTCCCGCTCTACTGGATCGGCTTCACCACCGACAGCGTGCCCTTCGCCCTGACCGTATTGCTGGTCGCCGCGGTACTCCATTACGGCTATCTGGGCGCGCAATATACGATCTGCCAGGGGGTCGCGAGCCCGCAGTCCCGAGCAACCGCGGTCGCCCTGTTCCTGTTCATCGTCAACCTCATCGGCTATGGCTGTGGCCCGCTCGTGATGGGCATAGTCAGTGACCTGCTGATGAATGGCTATCTGGCAAGCTCCCAGTTTGCCGCCGATCTGACCGGCCAGGTCTGCAAGGGGCGGCCGGAGGATCTGGTTGCGACGCTCGGCGCAGCCAAGGCTGCGGTCTGCACGAGCGCGAGCGCCGAGGGCCTGCGCTGGTCGATGATCTATATCGTCGGGATATTCCTGATAGCCGGGGGGATGTATATCTATCTGTGCAAAACGCTGCAGAAAGACCTTGTGGCGAAGATGAGCTGATCACCGATGGCCCGTCCCGAACCCTGGCGGCTGGTCGCCGCCAACTATCCCGTCTCGGTCGTCATGCAGACGCGGTTCCAGGATATTGATCCGAACCGGCATCTCAACAATGTCGCCTTTGCGTCGATGTTCGAGAATGCCAGGGTGCGCCTGAACCGCAACCTGCGACCCTGGGCCGACCGGCCACGGAACGAGCGGAGCATGGTGGCGGCGGTAACGATCAACTATCTGCGCGAAGGCCATTATCCCGACGATGTCGAGATCAGCTCAGGCGTGAGCACCATCGGCACCTCGAGCTATGTCATCGCGCAGGCGATGTTCCAGAACGGCCAGTGCATCGCGACCTGCGATTCGGTGATCGTCTGCCGCACCGATGGCGAAGGCAAGCCGCTGCGCGCCGAAGTGGTGGCGGAATTGGAGAAGATGCGGACGACCGGTTAGGGTCTACCGGATTTTCTTCCCGTTCGTCCTGAGCTTGTCGAAGGACGGCTCTCGGCAGACCGACGCACTTCGACAAGCTCAGTGCGAACGGCAAGGTCGAGAGGTGCGCCTAGAAAAGCTCAGGAAGAACCGCGAACTCTGGAAACCTGCGATCAATCGGTAAAATTCGCGGTCCGCTTCTGCATGAAGGCCATCACCGCCTCGACCTGGTTGGGGGTGCGGCTGACCTGTTCCTGGCCGACCGATTCCATCAGCAAGATCTCGTCCTCGTTCATGTCGGGCAGCTTGTTGATCAAGTCCTTGGCCAGTTGCACCGCCTGCGGGTGCTTGCTGGCGATCTCGCGGGCAATTTCCATGGCTTTCTCACGGGGATTGTCGGACAGATGGGTGACAAAGCCCAGTTCCTTGCCCTCTTCGCCGGTGAAGATCCGGTTGGTATAGGTGAGCTCGCGCAGGATATCGTCGCGAACAAAATTGCGCCAGGTGGTGAAGCTGCCCATGTCGGGGATCAGGCCCCAGCGCATTTCCATGATCGACATCTTGGCGTCGGGCGCAACCACGCGGATATCGGCGGCGCTGGCAAACTGCAGGCCGCCGCCGAGGCACGGCCCGTGGATCGCGGCGATCACCGGCGCCTTCAGTTTCCGCCAGAGCAGCACGATATGCTGATATTTGTTGGCGTTGCCAAAGGTCCGCTCGGTCAGGGTGCTGGCGAGCGGTGATTTTTCACCATCCTTGGCAGGTTCCGAAGCGGCCGCGGCGGATGCGGCAAAGGCGCCCATGTCGAGCCCGGCGCAGAACGCCCTGCCCTCGCCGGACAGGACGATGGCTCTTATGCCCTCCATCGCCGCAAGCTTCTCGCCCGCATCGACGATTGCGTCGATCTGTTCCGCGTCGAGCGCGTTCATCTTGTCCGGCCGGTTGAAGCGAACGTCGGCGATATGGTCGGTGACGGAAATGGTGACGCGTTCTGACATGGAAAGGCTCCGGTTCTGTGGATTCGCAGGTAGTTATGACCCGTGTTTAATCGCCCAGTTAACAAGGGGCAACTGGTCATTGCCAAAATACATCCGCTCGCCCTCGCCGAACGGCACGAAGATGCTGGGCGAGCCATAGGCGCCGCGGGCGATCGCATCCTCGGTATTGGCGCGCAGCCGGTCCTTGATTGCCTGCTGCTGTGTCTGTTCCGCCAGAGCAGCGCCGTCGAGACCGGTTTCGTTGGCGATGGCGATCAGTATCTCGGGATCATCGAGATTGCGCTGCTCGCCATAATAGGCGTGGAAGGCAGCGGTTGCGAACCGGTGCAGTGCGGCCTGGTCCTCTTCGAGCGCGCAGCACATCCGCATTGCGTGCACCGACTTGACCGGATGATGCTCGCTGGGAAAATTCATCGGCAGTCCGGCCAGTGCCGCCCAGTCCTTGAGCACGCGAAAACTGTGCACGAACTTGCGGTTGTCGGGATTTTCCCGCGCCGAATAGACGTCCTGGTTGACGGCGTTGAAGACACCGCCGACCAGAAACGGCTTCCAGATGATCTGCGCGCCGTTGTCGCGGATGATCGGCTGGATATTGTGGAAGGCGAGGCACGTCCACGGGGACGAAAGGTCGAAGTAGAAATCGACGGTTTTCATGTATCACTTCTCCTAATTCATTGCGGTGTTCCGCACTTGGTGCGGAACCCTGGCCGTCAGCGCATTGCCCTCCAGAGCTCCGCATCAAGTGCGGAGCACGGTGCTCTTTGCTGTTACTCTTCCAGCCCGAACAGGGTCTTGCGCACCTGCGCATCGTCCTGCGGGTTGCGGTTGATCCGGTCGCGTCCCAGCGCCATGCCGCGCCGCAGGCCGTCGCGCTGCTTCAGCGTCTCGTACCAGCGCTTCGCATGGGTAAAATCGTCGAGATCGACTTCCTGCCGCCGATAGGTCTGCACCCAGGGGAAGCAGGCGATGTCGGCGATGCTGTAATCCTCCCCGGCCAGATAATCATTATCCGCCAGCCGCCGGTCGAGCACGCCGAACAGACGCAGCACCTCCTTGCGATAGCGCTCGATGGCATATTCGATCCGCTCAGGTGCGTAGAGCTTGAAATGGCCGTGCTGGCCCATCATCGGCCCCAGACCGCCCATCTGCCACATCAGCCATTCCGTGGCGGCAATCTGGCCGCGCAGGTCATGCGGCAGAAGTTGCTCGGCCTTGTCGGCGAGATAGAGCAGGATCGCACCGGTCTCGAACACGCTGACCGGATCGCCGCCGTCCGCCGGTTCATGATCGACGATGGCCGGGATCCGGTTGTTCGGGCTGATCGCGAGAAACTCCGGCGTGAATTGTTCCCCTGCCCCGATGTTCACCCATTTGACGTTATAGTCGAGGCCGCACTCCTCGAGCATCACCGATATTTTCCAGCCATTGGGCGTCGGCGCAAAATAAAGGTCGATCATGGGCGTGCCCCGCGGCCGATGAACTTTACAAACTTTACAAACTTTACAATGTTATGTTCCAAAAATTCTTCCCGGGCGATTGTCGGCAAAAAGCCGCATGGAATCAGCACTATCTGGTCTTGAAACATCATGCCGCAGCTTGGCATAAAAGCAGGGCAGTAGGACAGCAAAATATGCGCGTGCCGGCATGGGCCGCAATCTGTATAGGGCAATGGACCGGCCGATGCCGGAACCCGATCGAGAGAGAGGCGTAACACAGTGATGAACCTGCGGCGCCTGCCCTCCCTGCCGCACTGGCTCGTCCCTTCGGTCCGACTGCGCATATATATCCTCTATCTCTGGCGGCATCGCCGGTGGCCGAACCTTGTCGCGCCGCGCCGCTTCACCGAGCTGGTCCAGTGGCGCAAGCTGCATGATCGCAACCCGATGATGCCGCTGCTGGCCGACAAGATTGCCTCGAAAGCGCATGTCGAAGAGAAGCTTGGCAGCGCGTGGATCATTCCGACCTATTGGAGCGGCCGGAACCTGCCCGACCAGCCGTCATGGCCCTACCCGTTCATCGTGAAGGCGAGCCATGGCTGCAACCAGAATATCATCTGCCGCGATCCGGACGACTGGAAGAAGGCGCGGCGGCGATCGGCCAAATGGCTGCGCGCACCCTACGGGCTCTGGCTGGACGAATGGGCATACCGCTCCATTCCCCGAAGCTATATCGTGGAACCCTATCTGGGGACCGAGCAGTCCGTGCCGGTCGATTATAAAATCTACGTGTTCAACGGCAAGGCGGCCCTCATCCAGGTTCACCTGGACCGCTATTCCGACCACCGCTGGATTTTGTTCGACCGGCGGTGGGGACAGGTGTCGCGGCTGGAAGACGACAATTTGCTGAGCGCTCCGGTCCATCTGACGGAAATCCTGTACAGTGCCGAACAGGTCGCCGCTGCATTCGATTTCGCCCGCGTTGATTTCTACGAGATTGATGGCCAACCCAAATTCGGCGAAGTCACCTTCTATCCGGGCTCCGGCCTGGATCCGTTCGAGCCGCGCGAACTGGACAGCACGATCGGCGCGCTGTGGCTGGCCGGGCTGGCCAGCCAGCCGCAACGCCGATATTTAGCTGGCGCATGGGAGCCTAAAACGGCCTGACGCCGGGGGCTGGCGCGGCCTTTTCGCTCGCCAGTCTTTGGCTTTCGAACCGGTCAGCCCTTGCCGAGGAATTTCTTGATGTTCCGGGCGGCCTGGCGGATGCGCTGCTCGTTCTCGACCAGCGCCAGCCGGACAAAGCCTTCGCCCTCGTCGCCAAAACCGGGACCAGGCGCCACCGCGACGCCCGCTTCGGCGATCAATCGCTTGGAAAATTCCATCGAGCCCAGATGCTTGAACTGTTCCGGGATTGGTGCCCAGGCGAACATGCTGGCTTCCGGTGGCGGGATGTCCCAGCCGGCGCGGCCAAAGCTCTCGACCATGATGTCGCGCCGTTTCTTGTAGAGCGCGCGGTTTTCCGCGATGATATCCTGCGGCCCGTTGAGCGCCGCGGTCGCCGCGACCTGGATCGGTGTAAAGGCGCCATAATCAAGATAGGACTTCACCCGCGTCAGCGCGCCGATCAGCTGCTGGTTGCCCACCGCAAATCCCATCCGCCAGCCGGGCATGGAATAGGTCTTGGACATGCTGGTAAATTCGACCACGCAGTCCTTGGCGCCCTCGATCTGCAGCATCGACGGCGTCGGGGTGTCGCCGAAGTAGATCTCGGCATAGGCAAGATCGCTGATCACCCATAATTTATGCTCGCGCGCGAAATCGACGACCTTCTGGTAGAAATCGAGGTCGGCGACATAGGCGGTCGGGTTGCTCGGATAGCCCATGACCAGAACCGAGGGCTTCGGCACGGTGTAGCTCATGGCATATTCGAGACGGGTAAAGAAATCCGGCCCCGGCGCTGCTGGAATCGAACGGATCGCGGCACCGGCGATGATGAAGCCGAAGGTGTGGATCGGATAGGACGGATTGGGCGCCAGCACGACATCGCCGGGAGCGGTGATCGCCTGGGCCAGATTGGCCAGCCCTTCCTTCGAACCGAGGGTCACGATAACCTCGCTTTCCGGATCGAGATCGACGTCAAAGCGGCGCTTGTAATATTTCGCCTGGGCGAGCCGCAGCCCCTTGATGCCCTTGGATGCCGAATAGCGATGCGCCGTCGGATCATTGGCGGTTTCGCACAATTTGTCGATCACATGCTTCGCCGGCATGCCGTCGGGGTTGCCCATGCCGAGATCGATAATATCCTCGCCGCGCGCGCGCGCCGCCGCCTTCATCGCGTTCACTTCAGCGAATACGTAAGGCGGCAGGCGTTTGATGCGGTAAAATTCTTCGGACATTATCGGTCGCTTCTTGCACTAAGTTATCAGGAGCGCTGCCTTTGCGAAATTTTAGTGCGATTGTCGAGAGTTTGTGTGTCCCACCAATGGCTTTCGCGGCTCAGCCGAGACTGTTCGTACCGCGCACAACGGTCTGGCTGGCGCTGCCCCGCAAGGCCGTCGACTTCGACCGGATCGTGTCGAGAAAATGCCACGTCGACATGGCCTTTTCCGGGGTCAGCGCAACGGTCATGTAGCCGCGGTTGGACGTGTCGGTCCATTGCAGCTGGCTGTTGGTTTCCCTCAGCGTCCGGGCGGCGACATCGGGGCTGGCTCCCGAGAGATAGGATTCCAGACCTGGAGAGGTCACGCTGTGCCCGCCGAATTCGACCCCGGCCTTGCCGTCTGCCGTTTCGAGATTGAACGCCCAGCCATTGTGGCTGTCGCCCGACAGGACAATCAGGTCGGCTTCTGCCGCCTGTGCAGCCTTCAGCGCCCGCTCGCGCGCCTGCGGATAGCCGTCCCAGCTGTCGAAATTGATCGGCAGGCCCATTTTTGCCGCCAGCGCACCAATGGCAAGCCGTTGCTTTGCATAATCGGGCGCATCCGCAGCAACCCAGTTGGCCGCCTCCTGCGGCAGATTCAACCGGCCCATCACGCACTGCTGCGACCAGACCTGCCATTTTGTGCCCGATGCCCGCGACCGGCGCATCGCCGACCCGAGCCAGGCGGTCTGCTCCTTGCCGATCATTTCCCGCGCCGTGTCCTGCCAGACATCGTCGCGGAAGGCCGCGAGCGCCGCCTGGATATCGCTCTGCCCCTTGAGCGCGGCGGCCAGATCGAGCTGCTCGTCACGCGCCGTGATCCGGCTCTCGGTCACGAACAGGGTGGCCAAATCGCCGATCTGATATTCGCTCCAGCGCGGGCTGCCTTCATCCTTGTCGCTGACCGGCATCCATTCGCGGTAGACCCGCTCGGCGATCCGCTTGCGCACGTCCCAGTCGCCCTCGCCAGCATTGTGGTTTTGCGCACCGTCCCGGTAGGCATCGTTGGTGAATTCATGATCATCCCACATCGCGATCATCGGCAGCACCTGATGCAGACGCTGCAGGTCGGGATCCTTGCGATAGGCGGCGTAGCGCAGGCGGTAATCGGCGAGCTGGATGATCTCCGTCATCGGTTCAGGTGCCCGTCCGGCCAAGGCCTGTTCCTTGGAGGGATAGGTTCCGACCGGATATTCATAGATATAGTCGCCGGTATGAATCATCAGATCGAGGGCGGCGTTCTGCGCTGCGTGGGCGTAAGCGTTGAAATAGCCGAACGGCATGTTCGAGCAGCCGACCACACCGATGTTGAATCGTTGGGTGGGGCCCTCCGGCAGGGTCCGGGTGCGGCCGACCGCTGATTTGGAGCCGTCGGGAGCAATGAAGCGGTAGAAATACCAGCTGTTCGGTGTGAGGCCCTGCGCGGTGATCTTGGCGATATGATCGCGGTCGGCCAACGCCTCGACTTCACCGGCGATCCTAGCGCCCGAAAATTCGGCATTCGCCGAGATTTCCGCCGTCAGCTTCACATCGCCGTTACCAACATAACGGGTCCACAACAGCACCGAGCCGGACGAGGGTTCGCCGCTGGCGACACCGTGTGTAAATCCCCTGGCCGCCATCATGGATGCCGATGCCGGAACGCTGAGCGCGCCAAGGCCGAATGTTCCCAGCGCCATCAACTGGCGGCGATCGATATTCATTGTCATGATTTTATCCCAAAATGCCTAGAGCGAGCAAAATAGCGAAAAATAAAGTCAGGCTGATGACGGTGAACAGCAGCAGAAACGAGGTCCGGATCAGGGCCTCGACACGGGACATCTGGTAGGCATGGCGAAGCTGCCGGTACATGTGAAAGGGGGGGTAGAGGAACAGGATCAATCCCCAGATCGCGCTGGAGACCCCGATCGCGGCAAGGATCGCACAGCCGATGAACAGCAGCGACATGAAGCTGATCGAATAGGTGGTGAATACCGCATGATCGTAGAAGCGAAACCCCCTGCGGCCGATCAGCGTCAGCCAGACGAAGGGCAAGGAAATCGGGATCAGCAGCCAGGCGAATTTATAGCCGTTGGCCTTCAGCTTGTAGAGCAGCAGGCTGGGGTTCTTGTTGGCCTTCTTGATCCCGCCCATCAGCTTGCGACCGAATGCCGAATCCTGCCATCCGTCCCACAGCTGGAAATGGTCGTCGCTGTTGAGCACGAGACCTTCCGGCCCGGCGCGCGTCGTGTCGCCAGTATCAGCATCGCCGATGCCGACCTCCGGATAGGGCAGATCGCTTAGGGTCATAGACGCCATCAGATTGCGCCCGCGCTTATATTCGACAATGTCTTCGCGCAATTTTTCGGCTTCGGCCGGGTCGATCGAACTGGCTGCCAATCTGGCTTCGGCAGTCTTGATCTTGCTCTCCAGTTCGCGTGATTGGCTCGCCACCTGTTCCGGGAAGCTGTTGGCGCCCTGCCCCGTGCCGGCTCCACTTCCTTCTCCGGAAAACGGCGTGCCGATATAGGAAAAAACGGCAAACATCATGAACACCGAGAACAGGAACAGCGCCATCGGCGAAATGAAGCGGGCGCGCTCGCCGTGGACATAGCGCCGGGTCAGCTCGCCGGGCTGCCAGGCCAGCAATGGCAGGGTGCGCCAGAATTTTCCCTCGAAGTGAAGGACGCCGTGCAATATGTCGTGCCAGAAGGCACCGATCGAGCGATGCACGTGCAGCGCCTGGCCGCAATGGCCGCAATAATGGCCGATCACCGGGGTGCCGCAATTCAGGCACTGACCGGCAACGTCACCTTCGGCACGGACAAGGCGGCCCTCGTCGTCCAGCGCCCTGGCGATCAGACCCCCTTCGACGGCCGTGCCCAATGCTTCGATTTCGTCCGCCATGGGCCGCAGTTTTGGCCCATTCGCACCATAAGGCAAGCGCGTTTTTTGCCTTCGCCGACAAACGATCCGGGAATTACCATCTTCGCCCATGCGCCAGCCGCAAAGGTCGATAGCCACTGGCATTTTTCGCCCTGTACAGCAGCGGCCGGTTGCGCCACATATCGGGCCATGAAACTGAAACTGGACAACAGGGTCGTGCTGGTCACGGCTGGCAGCAAGGGTATCGGACTGGCAACGGCAGCGGGCTTTCAGGCGTGCGGCGCGAAAGTGGCGATCTGCGGACGTTCGCAGGACAAGCTGGATGCGGCGGCCGCGCAGATGCCGGGTTGCCTGGCGCTACCCGGGGATGTCTCGAAAGCCGAGGATATCGAGCGGGTGGTGGCAGCAGTGACCGAACAATTCGGTGGCATCGACATATTGGTGAACAACGCCGGCGGTCCGCCACCGGGGCTGTTTGCCGATCTCGCCGACGAGGACTGGGACCGGGCGGTCGAGCTGACCCTGATGTCCGTGATCCGGGCGACGCGGCTGGTGCTGCCGCACATGCGCGCCCAGAAATGGGGCCGGGTCATCAATATCTCCTCTTCCGGCGTCAAGCAGCCGGTTCCCGGCCTGACGCTGTCCAACAGCATCCGCATGGCGGTGCTGGGCTGGGCGAAGACGCTGGCCAACCAGGTGGCCGCCGACAATGTGCTGGTCAACACGGTATGCCCCGGATTTACCAAGACCGACCGCATCGCGCAGGTCCTCGAGCAGCAGGCTGCCGCTTCCGGCAAGAGCATCGACGAGGTCGCCGCCGGGCTTGCCGCGCAAATCCCAATGCAGCGGATCGGCCAGCCGGAGGAAATCGCCAATCTGGCGGTGTTCCTGGGATCCGAGGCAGCCAGCTATATCACCGGCACAGCGATCCAGGTGGATGGCGGTTCGGTGCAGGGCTTCTGACCGGACGGTGTCCGGAAAGGCAATCCCCTGCATCCTGCCGCACAACTGACCTTTCGCGACAGCGAAAAGCCCGCTAGTGGGCGCGGATGACCGCAGAAAAACCAAAGCTCATCATCCGCATGGCGGAACTGGAAGACGCCAGAAAAATCTCCACCCTGTCCCGCAAGGTCTATGGCAAGGGCGAAAACTACTCGACCGAGGAAGTGCGCGGCCAGATCAACAATTTCGCCGAGGGCCAGCTGGTCGCGGAATATGAAGGCAGGATCGTCGGCCATTGCGCCACCTTCCAGATTTCCGAGAGAACCGCGCGCCGCGCGCACAGCTGGTCGGAAATCACCGGTGGCGGCTTTGCCGCCCGCCATGACCCCAATGGGCAGATCCTGTACGGCATGGAAGTCAGCGTCGATCCGGACTACCGGCGGCTGCGCATCGGCCTGCGCTTCTACAAGGTCCGCCGCGAACTGTGCCAGCATCTCGGGCTGAAGGGGATCATCTTTGGCGGCCGGATGCCCGGCTATGCGCGGCGCAAGCGCAAATATCCCGATCCGGCCGACTATCTGGCAGCCGTGGTCGACAAGCAATTCCGCGACCCGGTGATCAATTTCCAGCTGAACCAGGGCTTCGTTCCGATCGGCGTGCTGAAGGACTATATGCCCAGCGACACCCCGTCGGGTGGCCACGCGGTGCACATGTTCTGGGAAAACCCGCTCGCCGCCGAGGCCAAGCTGGTCACACAGACACCGCATGACCGGCTGCCGCAATCGGTGCGCGTGGCGACGGTGCAGTTCCAGATGCGCAAGATTGCCTCGCAGACCGAATTCGAGGAACAGGTCGAATATTTCGTCGATGTCGCGGCCGATTATGGCGCCGACTTCGTGACCTTTCCGGAACTGTTCACGCTGCAGCTGCTGTCGCTGGAAGGCGAGAAGCTGGAGCCGGCGCAGGCAATCGAGAAAATTGCCGAATATACCGACCGGTTCAAGGAGTTCATGGAACAGCTGGCGGTTTCCTATCATATCAACATCATCGGCGGGTCGCATCCGACGCGCATGGAGAATGGCGATATCCGCAATATTTCCTACGTCTTCCTGCGCAACGGCGCGGTCTACACGCAGGACAAGCTACACCCGACGCCGAGCGAAGTGCGCTGGTGGAACATCAAGGGCGGCTATGGCGCCGAAGCCATTCCCACCGATTGCGGCCCGATCGGCGTGATGATCTGTTATGACAGCGAATTTCCGGAAATGGCGCGGCATCTGGTCGACCAGGGTGCGATGATCCTGTTCGTGCCTTTCTGCACCGACGAACGGCGCGGCTATTTGCGGGTGCGCTATTGCTGCCAGGCGCGGGCGGTGGAAAACCAGTGCTATGTCGTGATGTCCGGCGTCGTCGGCAATCTGCCCAATGTCGAGAATATGGACATCCATTATGCCGAAAGCGCAATCCTGACGCCATCGGACTTCCCGTTCGCCCGCGACGGCGTCGCGGCGGACACCGCGCCCAACACCGAGACGATCGCGCTGGCCGATCTGTCGATGACCAGCCTGCTGACCAGCCGGCAGTCGGGCGCCGTGCAGAATCTGAAGGACCGGCGCTTCGATCTGTACCGGGTGTTGTGGAAGGGTTAGGAACTCGGGCAAGGCGACCACGCCAAGCCGCCGGCAAAGCCCCAGGGATGCCAACCGCCTCAGCGGCACACCGGCAACCTTTACCGACACCGAGCGTATTCCCCGCAGGCGAATTCAATTTCGGGTTGCGCCCTTTATAAAATAGGGTTGCCGGTCGGCAGAATGGGGCAGCGGATGGACGATCAACAGGAAATACCGGTCGCTGGCAGCGTCGTGGAGATTCGCACGGGGCCTGGTCCGTTGATCGCCGGTTCATGAAGCAGATCGTCCGCCGATTCCCCCTGTTGGCCAGTCGGCGCGTGCAAATCGCCATCGCGGCAATCGTGGCCCTTCTGGTCGCCACAATGCTGTTCCTCGGCGCGGTACCGGCGAGCATGATCCGCAGCCTGATCATCGATGAGCTCCGGGGCTCCTCGGATCGGGAGGTGGAAATTGGGGCAGTGACCCGCGACGGCTTCTTTTCCTACACGCCGGTCATCACGGTCCACGACGTACGCGTCGCGCAACCGTCCTGGGCTGGAGACGGCGACTTCCTGATGCTGAAATCGATCTCCGCGCGGGTAGCGGTGCTGGACGTGATCATGGGTACGGCCAAACCCGATCGCGTGACGATCGACGGGCTTGTCCTGTCGCTGGTGCGCTCCAGCGAGGGTCGCGCCAACTGGCAGGATGACGATCGGGAGCCCGACGAGAAGGATAGTTCGCCGGCACTGACCGATCTTGATATCCGCAATTCCAGCTTCCGTTTTACCGATCACAAGCGCGGCCTGTCGCTGGAAGGCCCGGTTTCCGTGGATTCGAAAAACGGGCTGCGCGCGGAGGCCAGCGGCACCTTTCTCGAAACGCCGGCCAAGATGCAGTTTGTTGGCGGGACCATCGCCGGCATTGACCCGGAGGCCGATTATCCGTTCGACATGTCTCTGCGGTCCCCGGCCCTGACCCTGACCGCGAAAGGAACCATGCGCGGTGTCCTGAATACCGACCGATTCTCGGCCAGGCTCTCGGCGCGCGCGCCGACCCTCAAGAATCTCGACCGCATCATCGAGGCGGGGCTGTTCGGAACCCAGCCGATCGACTTGCGGGCCGCGGTCCGCCACCGCGGCAAGGACTGGTTTGTCGAGGAACTGAACGGATCCATCGGCCGGTCAAAATTGTCCGGCAAGGCGGATATCCTGAAGCGCGATGGCCGCACCAAAATAGCGGCGACCATCCGGGCCAGCACACTCGACTTCGACGACCTTGCCGACGATGCCGGCCTGGCGCGGGCGGCGGCGCTCACGCGGCGCACGGGACCGCGGATATTGCCGAACACCAGGATCAACCTGTCGAAGATGGGCCCCACCGACGGGGAGCTCGACTTCACTATCGATCGCCTTCTTTCCCGGCGAGAGACCGTTTTCCGTTCGCTGAAGGGCAAACTGTCGCTTGATCGCAAGATCGTCATGATCAGCAATCTGGATGTGGGGCTCAAAAGCGGGCAGTTGACGGGGACCGTCCGGGTTGATCACCGAAGCGGCGCACCCAAACTCTCGACCGACCTCACGCTCAACAACGCCTCGCTGGCGGACCTGATCGGCAACGGCGATATTGTCACGGCCCGCATGCGCGGCCGGGTCCGGCTGTCGGGGACAGGCGACACCATTCGCGAGGCGCTGAAAAAGGCGAACGGTAAGGCCGCGATGGTCGCGTCCGGCGGCAGTGTGCGGGCGACGGTGGCGCATGTGCTGGGCCAAAATCTGGGCGGGGCGGTGGAAGAGATTATCAGTGATCCGAAAGCCCGGGTTCCCCTGCGCTGCCTGGTGGCGAATTTCGAGGCCAGCAATGGCATATTGACCCCCGCACCGCTGGCCATCGACACAAGGACATCCATCGGCCGGGGCGAAGGGCGCATCAATCTCGACGGCGAGAGCGTGTCTCTGATCCTGCGTGGCGGTGCCAAGGGCAAAAGCGCATTGCGCATCGTGGATCCGATCAAGATCACGGGGACGCTCAACAATCCGCAAGTATCGGTAGCCGGACTGGGCAAAGCCGAGGATGCCGAGAAACCGTCCTTTGGCGATGTCCTGAAGGTGGCGACCAAATCGATTGGCAGCGCGTTGGGCATCGGTGGCAGCGACGAACAGGACAAGGCCTTCATCCGCAAGCCGAAGTCGCTGAATTGCGAAGCCGAAATCTCGGCAGCGATGCGCTAGCCGTTATCCCGACCCGTCGCGGACGTCAGGAGGACGCCGGTGCAGCGGTCGATTTGGCTTTGAAAAATGAAAAAAGTGGTGCGCGACGCAGTCTGTCGCGAACCGGTCTCAACTGTCGTTTTCCCATCTACGTGGGAAAGTAGTGGGAAAAACCGTCCTGATAAGCCGAATCTGGCCGTTTACCCTATATTCGCCCCAGCAATTGCGCGGCTTCAGCTCTGTTTTCCCATATCCGACGTTCGTGGGAAGACCGCGCCATGTTCGTGGGAACGCAATGCAATCTTGTGCGAACACTTGGCATTTGTTGCACATTCAACCGTTTATGCATTTTCTCGGACGCGCGGATAATTTCAGGCTGGACAAATTCTGCTCAGAGGAACATATCGGGAAAGTCGACTCCAGGGCCGACACTTTTCACCACGGAAATTGTAATCTGTAACAATTTTTAACGGAGAAAAGACGTGCCCAAATCACACACAAAATCAACAATACCTTCCCGCAATCATACGCTCGGTCACCGACGTCCTGATGAGCTGATTGTATCCGCGACCAATCCCAACACGCATTCGCGCTCCCAGATAAAGAAGATCCAGCGGAGCATGAGGAAGTTCGGGTGGACAAATCCCA
>NZ_JBALTN010000017.1:0-37912 GCF_036964565.1 Parasphingorhabdus sp.
TAGCGGCGCACCTCGAGCAGCGCCGTCGGGTCGGCACCGGCGCGCATCGCGATCGCAGCCCGCTCCCCGTCCATCGCACGCAGCAGGATGCCGTGGTCGCGGGAATAGGCGTAGGGAATCGTCCTGGCGGGCGCAGCTACACCCGGGCCATCCTCTGCTTCGGAAACAACCGCCTCTGTTCCCCGGGCGATCTTCATCATCGATTCCCGCTGGGCTCGCTCGCCGGCAGCGGCGTCTGTTCGATCGCGCCGTCGTCCCTGACCGCAGGCCGGTCGCCCGGCGCGTAGATAATCTGGTCATCCGGACGCGCGTCCACCGACGGCGGCACGGTGCCGAGATAATCGCGCACCAGCGCGTCGAGGGACGGCTCCTCATCGGGATTCTGGATCAGCTGGCGCCCCCGGACATAGCCGTAGCGATTGCTCGAGAAGCGCCGCGCATCATTGGGATCCTTCAGGATCGTCGGCCGGATGAACACCATCAGGTTGGTCTTCACGCGCGACTTCCCGCGCGATTTGAACAGCTCGCCGAGAATCGGAATATCCCCCAGGAACGGGATCTTCTGGATCGTCCGCCGCTCGTTGTCGTCGAGCAGTCCGCCCAACGCGATGATCTCGCCATCGGCCACCGTCACCGTCGTGTTGATCTCGCGCTTGTTGATGATCAGTTCGTTGAAGTCGTCGGAAACCGGCCCGGCGATCGAGCTGACCTGCTGCCGCAATTCCATGCGCACCTCGTCACCGGCGTTGATCTGCGGCGTGACCTCCAGCTCGATGCCGACATTCTGCCGCTGGATCGTGCGGAAGGCATTGTCGAAATTGTCGGACAGCGCCTCGCCGGTCGACACCGGAATTTCCTGCCCGAACAGGATGCTACCCTTGAGATTGTTGTTCACCGTCAGCGACGGCGTGGACAGCACGTTGCTGTTGCTGTCCGACTGCACCGCGTTGATGATCGCGCCGAGCACCGCGCTGCCGCCGAGACTGGTCGCGAAACCGCCAAAACCGCCGCGCGCACGAAGCACCGCGTCGGCCGCATTCTGGCGCAAGGCATCGCCGACCGCGCTGTTGGTGGTGGTCGTTGTCGCGGTGTTGGTCGTGGTCGTCGTGGTCGTATCAAACTGGTCGGCCAGCAGACCGCCCGCAACATCGACGATATTGGGCGAGGCGTTGGAGAAATTGGTCACCGCAAACGGGACATTCTTGCCGCCGACCAGCCATTGCACGCCCAGTTCCCGGGCCAGCGTCTCCGAAATCTCGACGATGATCGCCTCGACCACCACCTGTTCCTGGCGCGTGTCGAGCTGGCGGATCAGTTCGCCGATCATCCGCTGAACGTCGGGATTGGCGGCGACGATGATCGCATTCGTGCCTTCCAGACGGGTGACGATCGACGGGCCGCGACTGGCGATGCCGTTGCCGCTGGATGTCGGTGCGGGCGCGGCCGCGCCCTCGCCGCCGGCCGCAGCGGCCACCGGTGCCGAACTTCCGCTCGTGCCCTTGCTGCCGAGCAGATTCTCGATCACCGGCAGCAAATCCTCGGCATTGGCATAGTCGAGCCGGTGGACCCGGATTTCCGTGCCCGATTCCGCGCCCTTGTCGAGATCGCGGGCCATTTGTGCAAAGCGCGAGACGACCCCGGGGTCGCCGCGCAGGGCAATGCTGTTGCTGCTGTCGATCGGCACCACGGTTACGGGTGCGCGCATCCCCTCGCCGCCGCCCTGGGCTGCCAGCGCCTGCAGCGACGTCGCGATTTCCCGCGCGCCGGCATTTTTCAGGGTGATGATCGTGCTCGCCGCGCTGTCGCGGTCGATCTCCCCGACCAGGCTGCGAATCCGCCGGATGTTGTCGGCATAGTCGACGATCACCAGACTATTGGCGTTGCGGTTGGCGGTGATCGAGCCCTGCTTGCTGACCAGCGGGCGCAGCGTTTCCAGCGCTTCGGACGCGACGATCGACTTGAGCCGGACGACCTCGGTGACTAGCTGGTTGCCCTCGGCCCCGCGCGAACCGATCCGCGTCGGCTGCGATGCCGCGCCGTCGGCCGGCTGGATGCGATAGGCGCCGCGGGTTGTCGGAATCGCGACCAGATTGTTGGCGCGCAACGTGGAGAGGAATATCTCGAAATATTCCGAGCGGCTCAGCGGCCGGTCAGTGACGACCGAAACCTTGCCCTGCACCCGGCTGTCGAGAATGAAGGTGCGGCCGGTGACCTTGGCTGCATCCTGGACAAACGCCCGGATGTCGGCATCGCGGACATTGAGCGTGTGCTGCGCGGAGGCGGGAACCGTCCAGATTCCAAGGGTCAGAGCAAGCACGGCCAGAATCCGGGCGATAAAACTACGCATCATTGGGCTCCCAGATTGACAGCGACCGGCACCGTGTCGGCGCCGCGCTCCACTTCGACGGACAGGCGCGCGCCCGGCCGGATTTGACTTTTCAAGGCTTCGATATCGCTGGTCGAACCGACCGGGCTGCCGTTTATCGACACGATGATATCCCCGTCGCGGAAACCCGCGCTCTTGAACAGGCTGCCATCGCCAAGCGGGGACATCACGATACCGGTGACCCGGCCCTGTTCGTTGCGCGGCGCCAGCGATGCGATGCCCGGTATTTCATTGCCGCCCAGGCCAAGCGAAGGGTTCGGCTGGGGGTCTTCGGTTCCGACGGTCTGGGCGGGCACCGACTGGTCGAGATAGAGACTTTCCAGCACGCCGCCACGACTTATGATGACATGGTCGAATTCCACGCTGTGCAGGGTCACCCCCGACATGATCTCCTCGCCGACGACATAATTTTCCTGGACGCCATCGGGGCCGGAGAGGATCGCCGATCCGAGCCCGGAAGCCTCGTTCATGCGGATGCCGAACAGGGTCAGCTGCAGCGAGGTGACGACATTGGCGCTCTGGGCGGCACCACCGCGAAAAAACGGATCGAAGCTGCTGAACAGCGACAGGCGCGATTGTGGCGAGAGGATCTCGACCTCATTCGCCCGATAATCGCCCACCGGACCCAGCGGCGTCAACACAAGCCACACCAGTCTGACCAGCTGAACCAGCAGCAAAGCCGCCAGTATCAGCAGAATGACAGGATAGATGCCCTGCTGGCGATACCAGCGGGTCATCATGCCAAATCTGTCCGAATAGCTGTTACCCACGAATCCCCGTAACCTTGCAACCGTGCAATCCCCGTCGCGCTATAGCGATTTCACGACCATTCGACGACTCATTGATGACAGATATATTACAGGATCGTCTGGATCGGAAAAACAATCAGGGCAATTGCATGTTGAGGAGCGCTCCCAGATCGTCCAGCGCCTGCTGCTCCGACGACACCTTGATCGCCGCCATGCCCAGCGCCGCAGCCGGTTTGCAATTGATCCCGAGATCGTCGAGATAGATGCACCCCGCCGGTTCGACGTTCAGCGCCTCGCACATCATCTGGTAGATGCGCGGATCGGGCTTGCGGATCCCCGCCTTGCTGCTTTCGATGATATGGTCGAAACGCTGCATGATATCCTTGACCGCTGCGGCCTTCTCGTCATCCATCGCCATGCCCGAGCCCTTGCCGGCCGGGACGTTGTTGGTGATGCAGGAGATGCGGATCCCCTCGGCCTTCAGCCGGTCGAGCGTCGCGACCATTCGCGGCCGCACGTCGCCGGCCAGCCGCGCCAGCACGTCGGCGCCGCGCAGTTCAATGCCGATAGAGCGCGCCTCTTGTGCAAATGCCTCGTCGAAGCCGGCGGAATCGAGCTCCGCCCGCTCGAACCGTGCCCAAGCATTCTCGTCAGGATTGGCACTGTTGATCTGGCGGACACTGTCCTTCGGCACGCCCTTCTCGGCTTCCAGCCGGTTAAAGGCTTCGAAGGGTGATGACGTGATGACGCCGCCAAAATCGAAAATCACGGTCTCATAGGTCATGCAACGGTTGCTCCAAAAATTGATCCGATGGCGGCGGTCGCGGCCATCGCGGCGGCGCCCCAGAAGGTGACGCGGACAACGGGTCGTCCAATCGGCGCCCCGCCCAGAATCGCGCCCGCAGCGCCCAGCGCCGCGAGCAGCACCAGCGCCGCGCCGGATACGATCCAGATCAGCGCCTGTCCGGTGAAGAGCGAAGCGAGAATCACCGGCACGATCGCACCCGCCGCAAAGGCTAGGGCAGAAGCAAGCGCCGCCTGCAGCGGCCGAGCGGCAAAATGCCTGCTCAGCCCGAGCTCGTCGCGCAAATGGGTGCCCAGCGCGTCATGCGCCGTCATCTGGTCGGCGACCTGTTCGGCCAGCTCTTTTGTCAGCCCGCGGTTCTTGTAGATCGATATCAGCTCGAGTCGCTCGGCCTTGGGCTGATTTTCCAGCTCCCAGGCCTCCTTGGCCCGCTCCGCCTTCTCGCTGTCGGCTTGCGAGCTGACCGACACATATTCGCCGGCCGCCATCGACATCGCGCCGGCAACCAGCCCGGCAAAGGCGGTGAGCAGGATGGTCTGCTGCGATGTGGCCGCCGCCGCCACCCCGACGACCAGGCTGGCCGTCGAAACAATCCCGTCATTCGCTCCCAGCACCACAGCGCGAAGCCAGCCGACGCGGTCGATCCGATGGGTTTCATTGTGCATTCTGGACAACGGACATTCCTATTTGTTGAGATATTCCAGCTTCATGCCCGGCCGTTTCCAGCGGGTCTTGACCAGCTTGCCGGTCGCAGACAGGCAGATCCACGCGTCCATCATGTCGTCGCCGCCAAAGCAGATATTGGTGGTGAAGATATCCGGCGTCGCGACAAATTCCACCAGCTCGCCTTCCGGCGAAATCACGCTGATCCCGCTCTCGCCGATGGTGGCGACGCAGATATTGCCGCACTCCTCCATCGCCAGGCTGTCGAAGAACTTGTAGCCCGAGGGGCGGTAGACCGGGATGCCCGGACCACCCGGCCCGGCATCCGGCGCAACCTTGCCGGGGGCGGTGATATTGAATTTCATCAGTCGGCAGGTGAAGGTTTCCGCAGCATAAAGCGTCTTGCCGTCTGGCGAAATCCCGATGCCATTGGGATTATTGGACGGAAAAATCACTTCCTCCAGATGGCTGCCGTCGGCCTTGCCATAGAAAATCCCGACGATGTCATGGCAGCGCTTTTCATAGTCGGTCTTGCCGTGATCGGTGAACCAGAAGCCGCCATGGGTATCGAACTGGATGTCATTGGGACCGCGCAGGATACAGCCGAAATCGCCGTCATTATAGAGCGTCTCGACTTCACCCGTCTCCGGATCGACCCGCTGGATACTGCCGCCGACATAATCCTTGGCGATCCCGGCTGGCGTCAGATAGCCGTCCTTGTCGTGATATTCGAACCCGCCATTGTTGCAGACGTAGATTTTGCCGTCCGGTCCCATCGCTGCGCCATTCGGGCCGCCACCGGTTTTCGCGACCAGCTGCTTGGTCCCGTCGGGCAGGACCCGGGTGAGCTGCTGTGCCTCGATCTCGACCAGGATGACGCTGCCGTCCGGCATCGCGATCGGCCCTTCGGGAAAGCGAAGGCCCTCGGTGACTATCTCCATCAAAATCTCCTCTCCTATTTTGTCACAGTCATTGCGGGAAACCGGCGACAAGTCTAGTGCCAAGAGCAACAGTTTGAGGAGCAACCATGGCCAAAGCATATCCCGAAAAATTGCAACTCCATATCGATGGCGAATGGATCGACGGCGGCGATCGCGCCATTCACCAGGTCGTCAATCCGGCGAACGGACAGGTCATCTCCGACCTGCCAAAGGCAAACGGGGCCGATCTCGACCGTGCGCTCGATGCGGCCGACCGGGCCTTTCCCCTGTGGCGCGACACGCCGGTCGGCGAACGCGCGGCGATCCTGCACAAGGCCGCCGACCTGATGCGCGAGCGCGCACCAGAAATCGGCCGCCTGATGACCGCCGAACAGGGCAAGCCGCTGCCCCAGGCAATCGGCGAGGTCACCGCCTCCGCCAATCATTTCGACATCATGGCCGAGGAAGCCAAGCGCTGCTACGGTCGCGTGCTGGTCCGCCCAGCCGGCCAGAACAGTTTTGTCAAATATCAGCCGGTCGGCCCGGTCGCCGCGTTCAGTCCGTGGAATTTCCCGGTGTTCACGCCGGTGCGCAAGCTCGCGCCCGCGATTGCCGCCGGCTGCTCGATCATCCTAAAGCCGGCCGAGGAAACCCCGGCCAGCCCGATCGAGATGGTCCGCTGCCTCCTCGATGCCGGCCTGCCCTCGGGCGTTGCCCAGGTCGTGTTTGGCGACCCGGCGGAAGTCTCCAGCCATCTCATTGCCTCGCCGGTGATCCGCAAGATCAGCTTCACCGGTTCCGTCCCGGTCGGCAAGCATCTGATGAAGCTCGCCGCCGAGGGCATGAAGCGCACCACCATGGAACTGGGCGGCCACGCGCCGGTGCTGGTGTTCGACGATTGCGATCTGGAAAAGACGCTCGATCTGGTAGTCACCGGCAAATATCGCAACGCCGGCCAGGTCTGCGTCTCGCCCACCCGCTTCTACGTCCAGTCGGGCATTTATGACCGCTTCGAAAAGGCCTTCACCGAACGCGCTGCGAAGGTCAGCGTCGGCGACGGCTTCGGCGACGGCATCGAAATGGGTCCGCTGGCCAATCCCCGCCGCCCCAGTGCGGTCGGCGACATGATCGAAGATGCCCGGTCAAGGGGCGCCGAGGTCAGGCTCGGCGGCAACCGGCAGGACAAGGACGGCTTTTTCTTTGATCCCACCGTCCTCTCCCACGTCCCGCTCGACGCCACGATCATGAACGACGAGCCTTTCGGTCCGGTCGCGGTGATGCGGCCGTTCGACACGCTCGACGAGGCGATCGAACAGGCCAACCGCCTGCCGCTCGGCCTCGCTGCCTATGCCTTTACCCAGAATTTGCACACCGCGAACATGGTCGGCGACAAGATCGAGGCGGGCATGGTCGCGATCAACAATCTCACAGTCAGCCCCGGCGACGCGCCGTTCGGCGGCGTCAAGGAAAGCGGCCACGGATCGGAAGACGGACCGGACGGCCTGAAAGCCTATATGGTCACCAAGGCGATCCATCAGGCCTGAACTATTGCCTCTCCCTTAAGGGAGTTCAAATCGACTTCGGGTAGATCATGCCCCCGGCATGATCTAGAAATGATATGGGGTATTATTTCGTCCCGAAATCGATTTGAACTGGTTGCGACGACTTGGCAACTTGTTGCCTAGTCATAGCTGGGTGAGGGTGTACACTGTCTCGTGGGCAGAACACCCTCATCCAACTCCGCCTAGCCAGCAAGCTGGCAAGGCTTTGTATCCTTCTCCCTCACGGGAGAAGGGATTGAAGGACGAAGCAATGAAAAAACGCACCGGGGCACAGATACTCGTCGACCAGCTGGTCATCCAAGGCACCGAACGCATCTTCACCGTGCCCGGCGAGAGCTTCCTCTCGGTGCTCGACTCCCTGCACGACTGCGGCACCATCCAGACCGTCTCCACCCGCCAGGACGGGAGCGCCGCCTTCATGGCCGAGGCCGACGGCAAGATGACCGGAACGCCCGGCATCGCCTTTGTCACGCGCGGCCCCGGCGCGACCAATGCCAGCATCGGCGTCCACGCCGCGATGCAGGATTCGACCCCGATGATCCTGTTCATCGGCGACGTCGCCCGCGACGATCGGGATCGCGAAGGCTTTCAGGAAGTCGATTTCACCGCGATGTTCCGGCCGCTCGCCAAATGGGCGGCGCGGATCGACAATGCGGCGCGCATTCCGGAATATATCGCCCGCGCCTTCGATACCGCCAGCTCGGGCCGCCCCGGCCCGGTGGTACTGGCGCTGCCGGAGGACATGCTGCGCGACGAGGTCGAGGCACTTGACCGGCCGAAGGTGGTCGCCCCGGCGCAGCCGCTCTGCCCCGACGCGATGACCACGCTCACCGACATGCTGCGCGATGCCACCGATCCGATCGCGATCGTCGGCGGTGCCGGCTGGAGCGCCAAGGCCAGGCATTATTTCGCCGAATATGCCGAGCGCATCGGGCTTCCCGTGGCGGTGGCCTTCCGGCGGCAGGACAATTTCCCCAATGAAAGCCCGGTCTATGCCGGCAATCTCGGCTACGGCCCCAATCCGAAGCTGACCCAGCGGATCAAAGACGCCGATCTGGTACTCGCGGTCGGCGCACGGCTTGGCGAGGCGACCACCGACGGCTACACGCTGCTGACCCCGGACCATCCGGGGCAGATCCTGGTCCATGTCCATCCGGATCCCGACGAGCTTAACCATGTCTATCGCACCGACCTGCCGATCTGCGCCGAAATGGACGAATTTGCCGAACAGGTGGCGCTGTGGGATGACGATCTGCTGCCCTTCGACGCCGGCAAGGCCGCCCACGCGGACTATCTCGATTGGTCCAGCCCGAAGCCGACCGCGGCCAAACTCGACCTCGGAATGTGCGTCGCGGCAATGCAGGAGCAGTTGCCCGCCGACGCGATCATCTGCAACGGCGCCGGCAATTTCTCCGGCTGGTGGCACCGCTACTGGACATATGGCACCTTACCCAGCCAGCTCGCCCCGACCTCCGGCGCCATGGGCTACGGCGTCCCCGCCTCGGTCGCCGCGGCGCTGCGCTTCCCCGACCGCGTCTCGGTGGTGGTCGCCGGCGACGGCGATTTCATGATGAACGGCCAGGAGCTGGCCACCGCGGTTCAATATGACGCCGATCTGCTGGTGCTGGTGATCGACAATGGCAGCTTCGGCACCATCCGCCTGCACCAGGAACGCGAATATCCCGCGCGGCTGTCGGCCACATCGCTGAAAAACCCGGATTTCGCCATGCTGGCCAGGGCTTATGGCGGCTGGAGCGCGACGGTGGAAACCACCGATCAATTCGCGCCTGCGCTGGCGGAAGCGATGCTGCAGAAGGGGCTGCGGCTGCTCCATCTGAAGACCGATGTGGAGTTTCTGACCGCTGCCGGTGCGACGGTAAGCGGACTGCGGGCAAAATAAGGCGGCAGGCAGGCTAGCCCGCCATCGCCAGGATCGCCTCCCATTCGCTCTCGGTCACCGGTGCCACCGACAACCGTGATTGCCTGAGGATCGCCAGATCCTCGAGCTTCGGATTCTGCTTCATCGCTTTCAGCGACACCGGCTTGTCCAGCTTGCGCACCGGCTTCACCTTGACCACCACCCAGCGCTCGGGGTCGGTCGTCACATCGGGGCTGTGTTCCTGCGAAACCTCCATGATCCCGACCACTTCCAGCCCCGTGCGCGAGTGATAGAACAGCACCTGGTCGCTCTTCTGCATCGCCTTCATGTTGTTCGACGCCTGGGCATTCTTGACGCCGTCCCAGGTCCCCTCGCCCTCGGCGACGAGCTCATCCCAGCCATAGACATCCGGTTCCGATTTCATCAGCCAGTATTGCGGCATTGCAGGCTCCTCAATTTTTTCTGGTTATCATTTCTAGCCGTTAGTGGCGAGCTTGTCGAACCACACCTCGCGAACGAAAAGCGCCGTTGAGCTGCGCTCGCCCTTCGGGTCGTCAAGCTCAGGGCTAACGGCAGCAATGAATTCCAGCCAAGCGAAAAAGCTTTCCCAACCCCCAAAAAAAAGGCCCCGCAATCCAGCGGGGCCTTTCGGATCAGCAGGTCAGGGCCATCATGCCGGCATCAGCAGATTGTCGACGATGTGCAATGTGCCATTGCTCGACGTCACGTCGGCCTTGACGACCCGCGCCATGTTGCCGGCGCCGTCTTCGAGAACGATCGCATCCCCGTCCATCGAGGCCTTGAGAGTGCCGCCGCCAACGGTGGGAATGCTAGCGGTGCCACCACCATCGGTGATCGCCTTGCTGATGTCTGCCGCGGTCATGCCGCCCTTTACCAGGCCATATTCGGCAATCGCGGCCAGCTGTTCCTTGTTGTCGGCCGACAGCAATTCGCTCAGCTTCTCGGCCTCGATCTTGTTGAACGCCGCGTTGTTGGCGACAAAGGCGGTATAGGGACCATTGTCCTGCATTTCGGCACCAACGCCGGAAAGGCCAACCATCATGCTTGCCGTGCTCAGGTCGGCATCGTTCTGCAATACGGCGATCATGTTGGTGGGCTGTGCTTCATCGGCCATGCGTGCGTCGAGAACGGCCTGTTCCTCCGGGCTGAGTTCCTGCGAGCATGCGGGGACAAGCGCGAGGAGGGAGGAGGCCAGGATAATCTTGGGGGCGTTGAACATGAATTTCCTTTCTTGTGGTCAATCCGCTTCCCGCAGTTTGCGGGTAAACGATGATGAAATTCGTACGCGCGCGTAACCCACGGGGGCCGGGAAAGCAAACCCACAATAATGCCAATGGAAAAGGGCTCCGCCAGCTGGCGAAGCCCTTCCTGTCATCCTAGTTCGAGGGATGAAAACTAGCCAGGCATGACAACCGTATCGATCGCGTGAACCACACCGTTGGAGGCATCGACGTCGGCCATGACGACCGTCGACTTGCCGCCGGCGCCGTCTTCGAGAACAACCGATTCGCCATCGAGCGTCGCCTTGAGCGTGGCGCCCTGAACGGTGGTCAGCGTAGCGGTGCCGCCGCCGTCGGTGATCGCCTTGACAATATCCGCGGCCTTCATTTCTCCGGCAACGACATGATAGGTCAGCAATGCCGTCAGGTCAGCCTTCTTTTCGGGGGTGAGCAGGTCGCTCAGCGTTGCGGAATCGACCTTGGCGAAAGCGGCATTGGTCGGAGCAAAAACGGTGAACGGTCCATCTCCGCTGAGCGTCTCGCCGAGTTCGGCAGCGGTCACGGCGGTCACCAGCGTCGAGAAGTCGGGGTTGCCTGCAGCGACATCGACGATTGTGCCGGTTTCGGTGGTCGCAGCCGTGTCCATCATGGCATCGGTCGACCCTTCATCGACAGCGGCCTGGGGGGCTTCGCTCGAGCAAGCTGCAAGAGCCATGACGGCGACGGAGGTAAGAATTGTTTTGGAGGAAATACGCATGATAACCCTTTCAAGTTTACAATTCATCCCTTCGATTCGCATGTGCGAAGGGATTTTTGATATTTGCAGGATGGGCCAGTTGCGGACCGGATCAAACCTGTCCTTTTGGTCGTATGGTGTGGGTCAGCTCTTGCCGAGGTGGATGAAATCCCGGTCAAAGCCCTTCAGGTTCGCTCCGCCATCCACGCAGATCACCTGCCCGGTAACCGATCGGGCACCTGCCAGATACAGGACGGCATCGGCAATATCGCCCGGGTCGGGCAGCCGGTCGAGCGGCATCATCGCGGTGATCTCGGCCAACTGGTCCGCGGCATATTCCCCTGCTGTCAGGGTCAGGCCCGGGGCCACGCCGTTGACCCGAAGCCGGCTGGCACAGGCCACGGCCAGCGACCGCACCGATTCTGCCAGCGCCTGTTTTGACAGGGTATAGCTCAGCTGATCGCGATTGGGATTGCGAACGCGCTGATCCAATATGTGGACAACGCAGGCCCGTTCGCTCGCCCCGGCGCGGCGTTGATGCAGCGCGGTCGACAGCAGCACCGGCACCAGACTGTTGACCCGGTAATGCGCGAGCATCGTCGCCTCATCGACCGACTCGGCATCATCCTGGCCGAAGATCGAGGCGCTGTTGACGATCAGGTCGGGCGTTCTGCCAAAATGGCCGATCACCTGGTCGAGCAGCGCCTCGGCGGCACCCTCGGTCATGAAGTCCTGCTGGAAGCCCGACCATTCGCTGCCCCTCGCGCCGAGTGTTTGTGCAAGCCGGTCCTCGGGAACGGCATCGCTGTTGCCGTGCAGCGCCAGCGCATATCCGGATTCGGCCAGTCGCGCAGCGATCACCGCACCCACCCGCTTCACGCCGCCGGTGACCAGCGCGAGCGGCGCGGTCATCGCCTGCCCCGGCTGAGCGTGATGCCGATCTGCTCTCCCTTTTCGGAGATCAGCAGCTTGACGATCTTGACCGTCACCCGGAGCACATTCTTGTCCTGCAGGAACAAGGTCTCGATAATATGGTCGGCGACCGCCTCGATCAGCTTGAAATGCAGGCCTTCGGGCAGCGCTTCGGTCGCGGCATGCTTCAGGTCCATGTAGTTTTTCGAATGATCGAGCGGCGTGTCCGCCTCGTAGCGTTCCTGCACCTTCATTTCCGCCGCGATCGAAATGCGCAGCGGCTGCGGCAAATGGGTCTCTTCGGAATAGATCCCGGTCAGCACGTCAACGTCGAGATCGTTGACTTCCAGAAGCAATGTATCGGTCATCGATAATCCCTGACCATGTTCGGGGCGAAATGGCAAGTCACGCCGACCAGCGCGCGAATATCGCGGTCGGCAACAGCAGCCCGCGCGCCTCTTCCCGCACCGCCAGTTCGCCGACCTCGATCCGGCCGCCGAGATGCGCCAGCTTCTCGTTGAGCAGGGCGCCCAGCGCCAGCGCCGACATGCGCACCGCATAGACGGTCAGGAACAGGCAGCGGCTGTCACCGTCCAGCAGCTTGCCGCAATTCTCGACCAGCCCGGCCAGATTTTCCTCGAGCCTCCAGATTTCGCCATCCGGACCCCGGCCATATTTCGGCGGATCGAGCAGGATCGCGTCATAGCGCCGTTCGCGCCGCACTTCCCGCGCGGCGAATTTGGCGGCATCGTCGATGATCCAGCGGATCGGCCGCTCGCTCATCCCCGACAGCGCCGCATTGTCGCGCGCCGCGGACACTGATTTCTTCGACGCGTCGACATGCACCAGATTGGCACCGGCCGCCGATAGCGCCAGCGTGCCCACGCCGGTATAGCCGAACAGGTTCATCATCTGCGGCGATTCGACATCCTGCAGATTGCTCCGAAACCAGCGCCAGACCGGATCCATGTCGGGAAAATAGGCGAGATGGCGAAACGGGGTGCATTGCGCGGTAAAGCTCACCTCTTCCCAGTCCAGTTGCCATCCCTCTTCCGGCACATGGCTCTCGAGATGCCAGCGACCACCGCCGTCCTCGTCGGATGCGGGGACAAACTCGCCATCGGCGCGCCAGTCGTCGCTCGCCGGTGCCCACATTGCCTGCGGCTCGGGGCGGATGAAATGAAACGTGCCATAGCGTTCCAGCTTGCGGCCGTTACCGGAATCGATCAGCGCATAGTCGCTGCGCGGATCGCTGATCATGACTATCGGGGCGGAAGCGCTTTCAGCCATCGGAAGGCGTGGCGTTGGACATGACAAACTGTTTCACCGCCTCATATTCGCCGGGCAGCCTGGTATATTTTTCCTCGCGGTCAAACAGGTCGCCGACCCGCCGCGGCAAGGCCGGGCGGATACCGGTTGCGCGTTCCACCGCATCGGGGAATTTCGCCGGATGGGCGGTCGCCAGTGTTACCACCGGCACAGACGGATCAAGGTCAAGCTGTTGCGCCGCTGACAATCCGATCGCGCTGTGCGGATCGATCACCTGGCCGGCGCGATCCTGCGCCCAGCGCATTGCCAGCGCCATATGGTCCGGATCGACGCGGAAACTGGTGAACAGCGACGCCGCTTCCTGTTGCATCGCCGGATCCAGCTGCATCTTGCGGGATTGCTCGAAGCCCGCCATCCGGTCGGCGGTTTTGCCGCCATCGCGTCCTTCCAGGTCGAACAGCAGGCGTTCGAAATTGCTGCTGATCTGGATGTCCATGGACGGCGCTGCGGTCGCGGTGACGGTGCCGGTCGAATAGTCGCCGGCGCTCAGCGCCCGGTGCAGGATGTCGTTGACATTGGTCGCCACGATCAGCCGCTCGATCGGCAGCCCCATCCGCTCGGCAACATAGCCTGCAAAGACGTCGCCGAAATTGCCGGTTGGCACCGAAAAGGCGATCTTGCGATGCGGTCCGCCGAGCTGGCTGGCGGCATAGAAATAATAGACAACCTGCGCCATCAGCCGCGCCCAGTTGATCGAATTGACCGCCGAGATCGAGAAACGGTCGGTCACCTCGCGGTCCGCAAACATCCGCTTGACCATCGCCTGGGCGTCGTCGAAGCTGCCGTCGATCGCGATATTGTGGATATTGGGCGCCCGCACCGTGGTCATCTGCCGCCGCTGGACATCGGAAATCCGGCCGTCGGGGTGAAGCATGAAGACATCCACCTTGTCCCGCCCGGCCAGCGCGTCAATCGCTGCCGAACCGGTATCTCCGGATGTCGCACCGACCACCGTCAGATGCTTGTCCTGCCGCGCCAGGAATTTCTCGAACAGCAGGCCGAGCAGCTGCAGCGCCACGTCCTTGAACGCCAGCGTCGGCCCGTGAAACAGCTCGAGCAGCCATTGCCGGCCATCGAGCTGGACCAGCGGCGTCACCGCCGCGTGGGAAAAGCGTCCATAGGCCTGTTCGCAAAGATCGCGCAGCTCCGCTTCGTCAAGCGCGTCGCCGACGAACGGCTGCATCACCCGCACCGCGACCTCCACGTAGGAAAGCCCCGCCATCGCGGCAATCTCGTCCTTGCTGAACGACGGCCATGACCGCGGCACGTATAGCCCGCCATCGCCCGCCAGTCCGGCGAGAGTTACCTGTTCGAAATTCAGTGCCGGCGCTGCGCCGCGGGTCGAGATATAATCCATGATGGCGAGCGGGTTAGCGGCAGCGCCCGGTCAGGGCAAGAACTATGCATTGACGGTTTGTGTAGCGGAACCCGTCTCGAGCTGTTTTTTCAGCCGGTCGAGCCGTTCCACTGCCTTTGCCGCGTGCGGCCCGATCCAGCGTTCGTGGATCGCATGGATCGGCAACGGATTGAGATAATTCCAGCGCTCGCGCCCTCGGCGGTCCACGATTATCAGGTCAGCCTCCAGCAGAACCTTCAAATGTTGCATCACCGTGCAACGGTTGAGTTCCGGAAAATGCGCGCAAAGCGTCCCGGTGGTCAGGGGCTGGTCGCGCAAGTCATCCAGGATCTGACGGCGGACCTTTGACGCAAGGGCCTTGAAGACCCGATCGTGGATTTCGCTGCTTGACATGTTAGTTTTTTATAACATATTATTTCTGGACGGAGCAAGGGAGAATCACCATGGATTTGAAATTCAAAGTTAACGCCCATATTGCAAAGCCCGTTGCAGAAGTATTTGAAGCCGTGGCCAACCCGGAAAAACTGTCGGGCTATTTCACGACCGGCGGGGCGCAGGGCCGCCTGGAGACCGGGGCGACGGTGATGTGGGACTTTCATGATTTTCCCGGTGCGTTTCCGGTGGAGGTGACAGAAGTCATCCCGAACGAGAAAATCTCCATCTTGTGGAATGCCTCCGACAGTTCGGAGGGTGATCCGTACAAGGTCGCCGCCACGATGACCTTTCAGTCGCTAGACGACGGCCGGACTCTGGTGACCATTGCCGAAGGAGGCTGGCGGCCAACCGAAGCCGGTCTGGCCAGCTCCTATGGCAATTGTTACAGCTGGACCCAGATGCTGTGCGCGCTGAAGATGTGGATCGAGCATGGCATCAATTTGCGCGAAGGCTTCTTCAAGTAGCGGGCCCGGTTCATTAGGCCCTGTTCCGGCCACGCAGCGCGATCAGGAAAATCACCAGCGCGATGCCGGCGAACAGGAACCACTGCACCGCATAGGACAGGTGGTTGTTGGGGATGTCCTCCAGCGCCGGCGGCTGGCTCTGCCGCAGTCCCGCTACCGGTTCGCTGGCAACCAGCCGGATCACCGACTGGCTGTCGGGGGCAATGATGCCCTCGACCATGCCGCCATCCCATTGCGGATCGTCCGGTCGTTCCGACCAGCCGGCGACGACTTGCGCGCCGGGGCCTTCCGCGCCCGCGGTCCGGCACTGGGCAATATGCGCCCATCCGGATGCACCGCTGGCGCTGCGGCCGCTGGTAGCGCGCCAGCCGACGACCGCGAGGCAGTTGACGCTCGACTTGCGAAAATAGGGGGGATTTTCCGGGTCTGGCACCGCCGGATAGGCAATGGCCGGCAGGTCGGAGACAGCCGCGTAGCTTTCCAGCAGGCTATTTTTCCATTCGGCCCGCTGCAGTTGCCAGATGCCGAGGCCGATCATGATGGCGACGGCGGCGAGCACCAGCATGGTGACGAAGACGGGCAGCCGCTTCGTCATGAATCGTCCCGCGAGTCGATCCGGCCTTCCCGGGCCTGGTTGCGATGTTCGAGAATCAGCAGCAACGCCTTCGATACCCGCAGCGACCCGACCACGGCACCGACGGTCAGCGGCACCCACAGCAGCACGTGGACCCAGATCGGCGGATGAAGATTGGCTTCGACCGCCAGCGCCAGGCCGAGCACGACCGCGCCGACGATCAGCGTCAGGAAGGCCGCCGGGCCGTCGCCGACGTTATACTGGCTGAAGTCCAGCCCGCAGCCCCGGCATTTTTCGGAGAACCGGGTGATATGGGCAAACAGCGTCTTCTGCCCGCATCGCGGACAGAGACCAAAAAGGGCAGCAGGAAGAACATCCGGCTGCCCTTTTTCATTTTGGGTTTCGTTCAACGCAATGGCCTAGTGAACCGGCGCGCCCCAGCCGCCCCAGACGTAGACGACGATGAACAGGAACAGCCAGACGACATCGACGAAATGCCAGTACCAGGCCGCCGCTTCAAAGCCGAAATGCTGCTGCGGGGTGAAATGTCCCTTGTACGTGCGGGCCAGGCAGACGATCAGGAAGATCGTGCCGACCAGAACGTGGAAACCGTGGAAACCGGTCGCCATGTAGAAAGCCGAGCTGTAGTTCAGGCCGGCAAACGGGAACGGAGCGACGCTATATTCATAGGCCTGGATCGCCGAGAACAGCGCGCCGAGCAGGATGGTCAGCCACAGGCCGGTCTTCAGGCCCTTGCGGTCACCGTGGATCAGCGAGTGATGCGCCCAGGTGACGGTGGTGCCGGAGCAGAGCAGGATCATCGTGTTCAGCAGCGGCAGTTCAAACGCGTTGAGCACCTCGATGCCCTTCGGCGGCCATTGCAGCAGCGCCGCGGCGCCTTCCTGGCCGATATAGTTGGTGACGACGCCATCGACCATTTCCAGCGGCTGGGGGAACAGGGCGAAATCGAACCAGGCCCAGAACCAGCCGACGAAGAACATCACCTCCGAGGCGATGAACAGGATCATGCCGTAGCGCAGGTGCAGCTGCACCACCGGCGTATGGTCACCGGCATGGGCTTCCTTGATCACGTTCGACCACCAGGCATAGAAGGTCAGGGCAACGGCCGACAGGCCGATCGCAAAGATCAGCGGGCCGAAGGAATAGATATCGTCGTGCATCCAGCGAATGCCGCCGATGGCCATGGCAAAGGCGGAAAACGAGCCGACCAGCGGCCAGATGTCGGGTGGAAGGATATGATAATCATGATTTTTGGCACCGGCCATAATATTTCCCTAACCTTGTCTCAAATTTCTCTTAGCTATCGCTCTTGCCGGCGTCTAGCGCCTGCTCGTCGGTGGAACGATAAAAGGTATAGCTCAGCGTGATTTCCTGAATGTCCTTGGTTTCCGGATCATCGAGTATCGCCGGATCGACATAATATAGCACCGGCATCCGCATCGTCTGTCCCGGCTTCAGCACCTGCTCGCTGAAGCAGAAACACTGGACCTTGTTGAAATATTGCCCGGCCAGCAGCGGCGTGACGTTGAAGGTGGCGGTTCCGACCACCGGCTGGTCGCTGTTGTTGGTGGCGATGAAGATCGCCATGTCGCGGGCACCGACGGTCACGTGATCGACCGCCTGCTCCGGCTTGAACGACCATGGCAGGGCCGAATTGACATTGGAATCGAACCGCACCGACATCACCCGGCTGGTGCTCTGGACGGTCGCTGCCTGGGCTTCGCCCACGCGCTGGGTCGTCCCGCCATAGCCGGTGACCCGGCAGAAGACTTCATAGAGCGGCACCGCTGCAAAACCGAGGCCGAGCATGCCCAGCCCCATCGCGCCTGCCATCAGGGCGCTGCGCCGGTTCCTGCCGGAAAGCGAGCTTGGCGCGAAGGCCATCAGGACCCCGACCCGATTTTCACGATGGTGATCAGGTAAAACAGCACGACCATGAACATCAGCAGCCCGGCCATGATGATCGCCCGCTGCTTTTGCCGGGCCTGGAACAGCTTCTGCTCTTCGCGGGTCATCGGCGCCTTGTTGGGATCAATGTCGCTCATGCCAGGATCAACCGGTCGGCCACTACCGCTGCGAACAGCGCAAACAGGTAGAGGATGGAGAATTTGAACAATCGCTTCTCTGCCGCCATGTCCTTCGGCTCGGTCGTCCGGCTGCAGCCGACCTGCCAGGACAGGCCGCAAAAGACGGCGCTCAGCGCCATCGCCGCGGCACCATAGATCGCGCCGGCCAGGCCGAGCACGAAGGGCGCAACCGCCACCGCCGCCAGAATCACGCTATAGCCGAAAATCTGCCGACGGGTCGACTGGCGCCCCGCCACCACCGGCATCATTGGCACGCCGGCCTTGGAATAGTCGCTGTTGACGAACAGCGCCAGCGCCCAGAAATGCGGCGGCGTCCAGAAGAAGATGATGGCAAACAGCAGCACCGGCATCAGCGTCACGTCGCCGGTCACCGCGGCCCAGCCGATCGCCGGCGGGAAGGCACCGGCGGCGCCGCCGATCACGATATTCTGCGGCGTGCTGCGCTTCAGCCAGATGGTATAGACGACGGCATAGAAAAAGATCGAAAAGGCCAGAAAGGCGGCGCTGAACCAGTTGACCGCGACACCCATCAGCAGCACCGAGAAGACCGACAGGCCGATGCCGAAATGCAGTGCGGTTTCGCGGTCCATCCGTCCGGCGGGCAAGGGCCGCTGGCTGGTCCGTTTCATCACCGCGTCGATATCCGATTCATACCACTGGTTGAGCGCGGCCGAAGCCCCTGCCCCCAGGCTGATCGCGAGGATCGCGGTAAAGCCGATCACCGGGTGGATGCTGCCGGGCGCCGCCAGCAACCCGCACAGAGCGGTAAAAATGACCAGCGACATCACGCGCGGCTTGGTCAGCGCAAAGAGATCCTTCGCGCTGGCCAGGCCTTGTATCGAGTGTGACACCGTGGTCATTTTGTCTTCCAAGCTTCCGGTTGCCCCTCAGATCACTTGATCTGCGGGAGCGTTTCGAACTGGTGGAACGGCGGCGGGCTGGACAGCGTCCATTCCAGCGTCGTTGCACCTTCGCCCCAGTAATTGCCGACAGCCTTGCGGCCGGCAAACAGCGAGTAGCCGATGTTGACGAAGAAGATCAGCACGCCGACCAGCATCACGGCATAGCCGAGAGAGCTGATCTGGTTCCAGTAGGCGAACTGCTCCGGATAGTCCGCATAGCGCCTCGGCATGCCCTGCTGGCCGAGGAAATGCTGCGGGAAGAACAGGATGTTCACGCCGATGAAGAAGATCCAGAAATGGAGCTGCCCCAGCAGTTCATTGTACATCCGGCCCGACATTTTCGGGAACCAGTAGTAGAAGCCGGCGAAGATCGAGAAGACCGCGCCCAGCGACAGCACATAGTGGAAGTGGGCAACCACATAATAGGTGTCGTGCAGGTTGTCGTCGATGCCGCCATTGGCCAGCACGACGCCGGTCACGCCACCGACGGTGAACATGAAGATGAAGCCAAGCGCCCACATCATCGGCGTCTTGAAGCTCATCGATCCGCCCCACATCGTCGCGATCCACGAGAAGATCTTGATGCCGGTCGGCACCGCGATCACCATCGTGGCTGCGGTGAAGTACATCTTCACGTTGACCGACATGCCGGTGGTGAACATGTGGTGCGCCCATACGACGAAGCCGACCACGCCAATCGCGACCATGGCATAGGCCATGCCGAGATAGCCGAACACCGGCTTGCGGCTGAAGGTTGCGACGATATGGCTGATCATGCCGAAACCGGGCAGGATCATGATATAGACTTCGGGGTGACCGAAGAACCAGAACAGATGCTGGTACAGCACCGGATCACCACCGCCAGCGGCGTCATAGAAGGTCGTGCCGAAATTGCGGTCGGTCAGCAACATCGTGATCGCCGCAGCCAGTACCGGAAGCGCAAGCAGCAGCAGGAATGCGGTGACCAGCACCGACCACACGAACAACGGCATTTTGTGCAGGGTCATGCCCGGCGCACGCATGTTGAAGATGGTGGTGATGAAGTTGACGGCGCCGAGAATCGACGACGCGCCGGCAAGGTGGAGCGACAGGATCGCCATGTCCACCGCCGGACCCACCGACCCGCTCGTCGAGAGCGGCGCGTAGACCGTCCAGCCGGTGCCGGCACCATTGCCGGTACCGCCGGGAACGAAGGATGAGCCAAGCAACAGCAGGAAAGCGGGAACCAGCAGCCAGAAGCTGACATTGTTCATCCGCGGGAAGGCCATGTCCGGCGCGCCGATCATCAGCGGCACGAACCAGTTGCCGAAGCCGCCGATCATCGCCGGCATGACCATGAAGAAGACCATGATCAGGCCGTGCGCGGTGATCAGCACGTTCCACAGGTGGTAGGCCTGGTCGAGCGACGCTTCGCTGCCGTTGGAAATGCTGGCCCATGCCTGCAGATACTGGATGCCGGGTTCGGCCAGCTCGAGGCGCATCAGACCGGAAATCGCACCGCCGATGATACCCGCGACAATCGCGAAGATCAGATAGAGGGTGCCGATGTCCTTGTGGTTGGTCGACATGAACCAGCGCTGGAAAAAGGCCGGCTTGTGATCCGCGTCATGCGCGTGATCATCGATATGGCCATCTGCTGTGATTGTTGTCATGGTCACTTACCCTTATTGCGTAACTGGCGCGGCAGCCGCAGGTGCGGCCGATCCGGTGGAATTCGCGGGCACCATTTCCGGCGCCACGACAGTGGAGGTTTCTTCTTCCGCGCCAGCGCCTTCGGCACTGACTTCGTTCATGGCTGCCTCGCCCTTGACGGTGCCGCCGTTGGCGCGAACCCAGTTGTCGAATTTTTCCTGTGACAGAACTTCAACGGTGATCGGCATGAAGCCGTGCCGCGCGCCGCACAATTCGGAACACTGGCCGTAATAGACGCCCTCGCGGTCGATCTGCAGGACCTTCTCGTTGATCCGGCCGGGGACCGCGTCAAGCTTGAACCAGGCCGAAGGAAGGGCGAAGCTGTGAATGACGTCGGCGGCGGTGATCAGGAGCTTGACCGGCTTACCCACCGGAATGACCATCCGGTTGTCGGCGGCCAGTTGATAAGGCTCTCCGCGGGCATCCGCTTCCTCTTTGGTCAGCATATTGGAAATGACTTCGAAATCGCCGTTGTCGGGATAGCTGTAGCCCCAGTACCACTGGTATCCGGTGACCTTGACGGTCAGCGCATCTTCCGGTGCCGGCTCGAACTGGCGGGCCAGCAGGCTGATCGACGGCACCGCGATGACCACCAGGATCAGCACCGGAATCACCGTCCAGATAATTTCAATGAACGTATTGTGGGTCGTTTTCGACGGTTCGGGGTTGGCGCCGCGCCGGAAGCGGATGACCACCCAGAACAGCAGGAACAGAACCAGCAGGCTCACGCCGACCATCATCGGCACCAGAATGGCATTGTTGATCCAGTGCGCGGTTTCGCCGGTTTCGCTGAACTGCTGCTGGAAATCGATGCCGCCATCGACCGGCATGCCGATCCCCGGGGTTGGCTTCATGGGGGTATAAAGCGCAGGATCCAGCCCCGAAGGAGCCGCTTCGGCCGCAGCCGGTGCATCTGCTGCTTGCGGCGCACTGGTCGCTGCCGGATCAACGACCGGCGCTGACGGCAATGCTTCCTGCGCCGACAATGCTGCCGGCGTGAGAATCAGGCCGATGGCCAAAATCCAAGCTTTCACAAAATGAGTCATATATCGCTCAACCCTATCTTACCCCAAATTTCGGTAGTTTTCCGGCAATCACTCGACAGATGGAATCGGCGAGTACGGCCTGAAATAGTCCGATTGGGGCGGCTTATAGGCATGGTTGCCGTAAGCCTCAAGCTACCGAATGGATATTTTTTCAGTTTTTTGACCTTAATTTCTCTGGCATTGCGGCGGCAATATGCCCATTTGGGCAGAAGCAAGGGGAACAGTGCGGGATGAACGAGTGACCGAAGAAGAGATATTAGCCGAATTCAGAGCCAGCAATGCCTTGCTGGAGGGCCATTTCATCCTCTCTTCCGGCCGCCACGGCGCCCAGTATCTGCAATGCGCGCGGGTGCTGATGAACCCGCAACGGGCGGCGCGCATCGCGGCCGCGCTGGCCCAAGCCATCCCGCAGAATATCCGCCGGTCGATCGATATCGTCGTATCTCCCGCAATGGGCGGCGTGATCATCGGACATGAAATGGGCCGCGCCCTTGGCCTCGACGCATTGTTTCTCGAACGGCCCGAGGGCACATTCGAGCTGCGCCGCGGCTTCCGGCTGGAACCGGGCCAGAAGGTGCTGATGATGGAAGATGTCGTCACCACCGGCCTGTCGTCCCGCGAAGCGATCCAGGCGATCGGCGATGCGGGCGGCGAGGTGATCGCCGCCGGGGCGCTGGTCGACCGGTCGAACGGAGCGGCGCAATTCGACGTACCCTTCTTCCCGCTGCTGACGCTCGACATTCCCTCTTACGCCGCCGATGATCTCCCCCCCGAACTGGCGGCCATCCCTGCCGTCAAGCCCGGCAGCCGCGCCGAGGTGCCGGCCGCGTGAGCGATCCGCGCGCTCTCAGGCTCGGCGTCAATATCGACCATGTTGCCACCATCCGCAACGCCCGCGGCGGCGACCATCCGGAGCCGGTGCGCGCAGCCCTGATCGCGGCCGAAGCCGGCGCCGACGGCATCACCGCCCATCTGCGCGAAGACCGGCGCCATATCCGCGACGATGATCTGACGGTGCTGATGGACAGCCTGACCATTCCGCTCAATCTGGAAATGGCGGCGACCGACGAAATGTTGGCCATCGCCCTGCGCCACAAGCCGCACGCCGCCTGTATCGTCCCGGAAAATCGCGAGGAGCGGACCACCGAAGGCGGGCTGGATGCGGCCGGCATGCACAACCGGCTCGCCGATTTTGTCGGCCAGCTGAAAGAGGCCAATATCCGCGTCAGCCTGTTCATCGAGCCCGACCCGCGCCAGATCGAGGCGGCCATCCGCCTCGGCGCGCCGGTGGTCGAGTTTCACACCGGCCATTATGCCGAACTCGGCGGTGCCGAACGCGAAACCGAATTGCGCCGGATCGCCGATGCCGCTGCGCTGGCGTCCAAAAACGGCATCGAACCCCACGCCGGCCACGGCCTGACCTTCGACAATGTCATCCCGATCGCCGCCATTCCGCAGCTCCGCGAACTCAATATCGGCCATTTCCTGATCGGCGAAGCCATTATCAGCGGCCTCGACGGCAGCATCCGCCAGATGCGCGCATTGATGGATGATGCGCGGTGATGGAACAAACTCCAGTATCTCGCCGAACGGTCAACAAAACTCTCTGGATCTTGCCAATTGGTATGTTTGCCTTACTTTCTGTATACTCCCTCGGCATGATGTCCGTGATCGGATTTGCGTGGGAGCTACGTCCATGGTGGCACAACCTGCAACTTTTGCTGATTTTCTGTATAATTCCCCTTATTGTTAGCGGTAGATTGTTGCTCCTCGCGTCGGAAGCGCGAACGCGTCATGGCAATCGCCGCGAGACCCGGCAACTTTCTTGGTCCCTCACTGTCTTTCCAGTGGTTGTGGCCATCAACATCGGTTGGGGATTAATTTAAAATGATCATCGGTCTCGGCTCCGACCTCTGCAATATCGAGCGGATCCAGAATTCGCTCGACCGGTTCGGCGAGCGCTTTGAGCTGCGCGTGTTCACCGAACTCGAACGCGCCAAGGCGGCGCGGCGCCCGTTCACCAAGGCCGGCACCTACGCCAAGCGCTTCGCGGCCAAGGAAGCCTATTCGAAAGCCGTCGGCACCGGCTTTCGCGCCGGCGTGTTCATGAAGGACATTGGTGTGATCAATGCAAAGAGCGGCGCGCCGACGCTGGCCCTCACCGGCGGCGCCAAAAAACGCCTCGACGCGCTGACTCCGGCAGGATATGAGGCCTTCGTTCATCTCACACTCACCGACGATCATCCATGGGCGCAGGCGTTCGTGATCATCGAAGCCCACCCGCTTTAATCACGCCGCGCATGGACCAGGAAACCAGAGACTCTCATATGGCACTAGACAATACCGCCGACAGCAAGAGCGCCGGCAAGCCGGAAAAGGAAAAGACCGACTGGATCGGCGAAATCAAGAGCATCGCCCTGCTGCTCCTCGCGGTGCTGGCCTTCCACAGCCTGGTTGCCAAGCCCTTCTACATCCCGTCTGTATCGATGATGCCCGGCCTGCTCGTCGGCGACCGGCTGATCGTCAGCAAATATGCCTATGGCTGGTCGTGGGTCTCGCCGACCTTCCATATCGTGCCGCGCGTGTCGGGCCGCCTGTTCGGCAGCCTGCCGGAACGCGGCGACGTCGTCATCCTGACACCAAGGGACCAGAGCAGCGATTATATCAAGCGGGTGATCGGCCTGCCCGGCGACACCATCGAGCTGCGTGGCGGCCAGGTGTTTCTCAACGGCATTGCCGTCCGCCAGGACGTCCAGCCGGACCTGCAGGTGCCGATCGATGCCAATTCGCCCTGCGGCGACCATGAATTCCCCGGCGCCCGCGGCACCGATGCGGCCGGCAATGCGGTCTGCAACCTGCCGATCCTGCGCGAAACCCTGCCCAATGGCGTCAGCTACGACATCATCGACCTTGGCCCGCAATATACCGACGATGTTGCACCGGTCCAGATACCGGAAGGCGAGGTCTATCTGCTCGGCGACAACCGCGATCTCAGCGCCGACAGCCGCGTCTCCAGCCCGCTCGGTCTGGGCGGCCCGATCCCGTGGGAAAATATCGGCGGCCGCGCCGAGTTCATCACCTTCTCGCTCGACGGCACCACCTCGCTCAACCCGCTGAGCTGGTTCAGCTCCTTCCGCAGCGGCCGCGCCGGCACCAGCCTGCGCCCCGACAGGACCGAAGCAGCCGAGTAGGGGAAAGCCTGAAGTCTGTTTCAGTTGTGTAGAAATAACCGTCCGGCAATCCCGACCCTTCTCCCGTGAGGAAGAAGGATGCGCAGACTTGGCAGCTTGCTGCCTAGTCGTAGCTGGATGAGGGTGTTCTGCGCTTCAGAGTACAAAACGCCCTCATCCAACGCCGCCTAATCGCTAAAGTGAGAAGGCTCTGTATCCTTCTCCCTCCCGGGAGAAGGGAGAATAGGAACCCGAACATAAGCCCATTCCTCGTCAGAAAGCTGTGGTTCGAGGAAGACTAGATCCTCCCGCTCGCGTCAGCGAACAAGGATGGTGCGGTCGGTAGGGACTTTGATAAAATGGCGACGGCGCTTTGCTGAGAGACACCACCCCAATCCCTCCTTTGAAGAGGAGAGGCTTGTTTGCGTGAGTGTCGATGCTTCTACTTCACTGAAACCAGGACTAGAGCCGCAACCCCGCGGTCTCGTCCAGCCCGGCCATGATATTGAGATTCTGCACCGCCGCACCCGACGCACCCTTGCCGAGATTGTCGAGCCGCGCGATCAGGCGGGCGTGATAGCCGCCGGCATTGCCGCAGACAAACAGCTCCAGCCGGTCGGTCGGCGCGTCCTTCTCGCCGATCAGCAATTCCGACAGGCCGCTGCCGCCCTGCACCGACACGATCGGCGAGCCGGCATAGAAACGGCTCAGCTCCGCCAGCAGCTCGTCGGCGCTCACCGATCCCATCGCCCCGAGGTGCAGCGGAATGTCGACCAGCATGCCCCGGAACGCGCGGATCACCGAAGGCGCGAAGATCACGTCATGGCGAAGCCCGCTATGCTGCTTCATCTCCGGCATGTGCTTGTGGTCGAGGTTCAGGCCATAGCTGCGAAACCCCAGATCGGGCTCCGCCGCAAAGCGCTCGATCAGCGCCTTGCCGCCGCCCGAATAGCCGGACACCGCGTTCATCACATAGGGCCAGTCGGCCGGCAGCAGACCGCCGGCAATCAGCGGCGCGACCAGCGCCAGAAAGCCGGTCGGATAGCAGCCTGGGTTGGACACGAGGCGCGCCGCCGCAATGCGCTCCCGCTGTCCCTCGCGGAATTCGGCAAAGCCATAGGCCCAGCCGTCTGCCACGCGGTGCGCGGTCGAGGCATCGATGACGCGGGTGCGGTCATTGGCGATCAGCGCCACCGCCTCGATCGCCGCATCGTCGGGCAGGCAGAGGATGACGAAATCGCTGTCGTTGATCGCCTCGCGCCGCGCCGCCAGGTCCTTGCGCTGCGCTTCCGGCAGCGCGACCAGGGAAAATTCGCTCCGCCCCGCCAGCCGTTCGGCGATCTCCAGGCCGGTCGTGCCCACGGCACCATCGATGAAAACAGTCTGCGTCATGATCCGTCTCAGGACATTCTTTTGCGGGCCAGTACCGGCTGGTCGCTGTCCGCCGCATAGCGCGCGACGACATCGGCCAGCGGCTCGATCGACACCTGCATGCTGTGCGAGCTGGCGTGGATGATCCGCTCCTGGTCGACCATCAGGCCGACATGGTTCGGCAAAAACACCAGGTCGCCCCGCCGCAGGCTGTCATCCGCCGCGATTTCCGCGCCCAGCGCCGCCTGCTGCTGGTCGCTGTCGCGCGGCGCGGCTACGCCGGTCAGCATCATGATCATCTGCACCAGGCCCGAACAGTCGAGCCCGTCGCCGCTGCGCCCGCCCCACAGATAGGGCGCGCCGACCAGCTGCTCGGCCAGCGCCGCGGTGCCGTTGCTGCCGTCGAACACGACCTTGGTTCCGATCGGCTGGACGTGGCGGACATGGACAAAGCCCTTGCCGGTCTTCAGATAGGATCCGCATGCGCTGGCTTCGCCGCAGGCAATCCGCGCGCCCATCGGCAGCCGCTTGATCACCCCCGACTTGAAGTCCGGCGCGATGAAGATCAGTGCCGCGCGGGCGGCGACCAGATGGGTCGGCTCCGGGGTCTTCTTGCGGTGCTGCAGCGCGTGCACCGGGATGTAGCCGACATAGCCGTCATGGCCGCAATAGCCCCAGGCCCAGTCGCCGGCGATGTCGAGCACGTGAAAATCCTCGCCATGCAAAAGCTCGGAGATCGCTTCGTGATCCTTGCCGCTGTGCCGGCGGATCATCGCCTTCGGCGCGGAACAGCGCATCGCCATCGGCTCGGCATAATGCGGGGCGAACATCTTGCCGGCCAGCGCGATGTCGGCCAGATCGCCGCGATGCGCGGTGATCCGGGGATCGAAATCCCCTTCCGGACCGATCAGCGCGAATTTTGCGTGCGCGCCGGTGTCTGCAGCTTTCATGTCCATGCGTATAGAAACCCCAATATCGAACGAGAATCTCCGAATTTTGCGGCGGGTGCGCCATATTACAAAATGAAGACAATCGGCCGCCTTTAAACGACCTCGGGCCGGTTAATCAAGCGGCGTCGCAGAAGCCCGGCGTCGCGGCCGGTATTTCGGCCCCCGGCCGGATCGGGCGAGACCGCCACCGGCCGTCCCGAACGGGAACGGGCCACGATCCCGGTGATCCGCCTGACAAGAAAAAACCGGAGGCACGCGGCCCCCGGTTCTCTCAATCCTGGTACAAGGCGGTTTGCGTTCTAGAAACGGATACCCGCCATGACCACGCCCTGGTGGCGCGACGTGTCGATATTGGGGACCAGCGAGCTGGTTTCATATTTGCCATAGTCGGAATAGCGATATTCCAGACGCACAAACATGTTGTTCGCAGACGCTTCCAGTCCGCCGCCGACGCGATAGCCGTCGAGCTCGTCGGAACCGGAAAAGGCATTGCCCGCATTGTCGTCATAGCTCAGCTTCGCCTTGGCATTGGTATAGCCGCCCTTGACGTACAGCATGGCGTTGGGATCGATCTGGTAACCGAGCCGCGCACCCGCGTAGAGATCGCGGCCGGCGTTCAGGCTGGCTTCGTCACCGGCGACAAGGATATTGCGCTCGGAATGGCCGGCTTCCGAATCGGTATATTCACCTTCGACACCGACGATGAAACCGCCCAGGTTCATGTCATAGCCGATCACGCCGCCATATACAGTGCCCTGGTCGTCACCTTCGAGGCCCGCGGAATCGAGTTCCACGCTGTCGACGCCGAGGACGCCTCCGACATAGGGTCCGGTGAAAGGGGTCGCGTCCTGAGCAAACGCCGGCGTCGCAACGATTACGCTTGTCAGTGCTGCTGCCAAAATGCTCTTCTTCATAAAATGTCCTTTAGTTTAAAATTTGCCAGTTGGGGGCAAGACGCCAAATAGGAGGCTGACCTTGCGCTCCAATGAACAAGAACGCTTCGCGCAAAAATTCCATTTTCTGTTGCAAATATAACGCGTTAATCGGGGTTTCGATGGTGTCGCGCCGCTCGATTGCAAGGGCCCGGACAAAAAATTTCGGCCGCCGAAAACGGCAGGATATTTCCGCCGGCTGATCGCTCCGGCCCACCCCCTTGGCAACTGTTCGCCGCACCCATTGCCCGGGTCACCCCCGCAATGACCCCTGACCGCGACCATGTTCATCCGCCAGCAAGGCTGGCCTGACCACTCAGGCGGTCCATGCGGTAGATTCTGGACGGCGAAGGGACAAGGCCCTTCGCTGCCGCCCTCTCGGCAACCGCGCGGGCGGGCGCATGTCCGGCAACGGACATCCCCGGTCCAGGCCATTTGAAGGAGCATTTTGATGAACAGATTTTCCCCCACACAGACAACCACCGCCCTGCTGGGCATGATCGCGATCGCGGCCCCGGCCAGCCTGTCGGCGCAGCCGGACACGCGCGAGGACATCATCGTCTCCGGCCAGCAGGAAGCCCCCTATGCCGAGCCGGATCTGGCATCCGCCCCGGCAGGACCGGAAATCGAGGGCATTATCTCCGCGCGCAGCGACAACCGGCTGCAGGTCACCACCGATGACGGCGCCAACACGGTCGTCGCGCTCAGCGACGCCACGATCATCAAGGCGAGCAAGGGCTTCCTCGGTCTCGGCCGCGAAACGCTGGCCGCCGATTCGCTGCTCAACGGCCTGCCTGTCTCGGTCGAAACCGTGCAGGCCGGCGGCGAGCTGGTGGCGAGCCAGATCAGCCTGCGCAACAGCGACCTCAAGACGGCCAGCATGATCCGCAGCGGCACCGCCCAGGGCTTTGCCGAACAGACCGCGGCGACCGAGGCCCTGCGCGGCCGCATGGGCGACATCGACCAGTATAATGTCAAGGGCACGACCAACGTCAATTTCGACACCGGCAAGGCGGTCCTGTCCGAACGGGGCAAGGCCGACCTGTGCGCCACCGCCCAGGCCGCCGAGAGCATGGACAACGCGCTGCTGCTGGTCGTCGGCTATACCGATTCGACCGGAAGCGACGACCTCAACCAGCAACTGAGCGAGAAACGCGCCGGCCGCGTCGTCAACTATATCCAGCAATATTGCGGCTGGAAGCCCTATCGCATGCTGACCCCGACCGGCATGGCGAAGGCCGACCCGCTGGCCAGCAACGACACCCCGCAGGGCAAGGCCCAGAACCGCCGGGTTGCAGTGAATATCCTGGTCAGCAAGGGCCTCGACGGCCTGTAGGCCAGAGACAAAACGGGATGCGCTTTGGCGCATCCCGGCACCACGGATCGCCGGATTTCTCGATATGACAGCAGGCGAATGGCCGTTCCTCCCCATCGACCGCTCGACGGGACCAGGCGTTCGATGGAGCTTCCGCATCTGGTTGCAAAAACCGGTGAGAAGTCTAAAATGAATAGACACAGAGGGCTTGTAGGATGCTCCAGTCTATCATCTCGATCGTGGCGATCATCATGGTCGCGGAAATGTCGCGGCGGGCCGATGCCCGCTATCGCAGCGAAACGACATTGCCGATGCAATGGCTGCTCGACGGCACGGTGATCAGAACCGCGCCGCGCCGCTTCGCCCTCGCATTTTTCCCGGTCTTGCTTGCCTTGCTACTGGGTGCGATGGTCGTCGCTTCCATCGCTCTCTCGCCAAGACCCGGGGAGGAAGGCCTCGTCATCCCGGCGATCGCTTGCGTCGCACTGCTGTGCGTCGCACTCCATGCTTTCTACTTGCGGCTGGTCGCCAAGTCGCTCGCCGGGTGGGGCAAATAACTCGCTTCCCGTCATGGACGGCGGAGCGTGGAACCCAATTCGACTTTCACTGGTTTTGGTCTCAGTTTCGAGCAATGATCCGCTCTCACCCCGGTATATTGGCCGGCCAACATGGTTTCGAACTGGACATGGATGGAGAGCGGACGGTCTGGTTCAATCTGGTGGCAAGAAGCGGACTGCTCAATAAAACAGGTGCGAGATGGAGAGAAGCCATGGGCAAGGGACGAAAGACGGACGGCAGTGCGGGCGATGTCGACTATGCCGAGATTGGCCGAACCTACAGCCGCTTTCGCCAGCCTGATCCCATAATTGAGGCGCAGATTCACCGCGCACTTGGCAATGCGGAAACGGTTTTGAACGTGGGTGCCGGTGCTGGATCCTACGAACCTGCGCATTGTAAGGTAACGGCGGTTGAACCGTCGGCTTCGATGCGAGCGCAGCGCCCGCCACATCTCGCCGCGGCGATCGACGCGGTAGCCGAAGATCTGCCGTTCGAGGACCAGAGCTTCGATGCGTCGATGGCGTCAGTGACGGTCCATCAATGGTCGAACCTGGAAGCGGGCCTTGCCGAAATGCGGCGAGTGACCCGCGGCCCCGTCGTGCTGCTGGTCTGTGATCCGGACCTGATGCTGGATTATTGGCTGAGCGACTATATTCCTGAAGTCCGCGAGGTGGAGGCAAGCCGCTTTCCATCGATCAAGCGCATCACGGCGGCACTTGGCAACAACACTGTTGTCCAGAATGTGCCGATTCCGCTCGCATGCCAGGACGGTTTCAATGAGGCCTATTACGGACGACCGGAAGCATTTCTGAACGAAGAGGCGCGGTTGGCCTGTTCCAGCTGGAGCCTCGTGCCCAGGGCTGCAGTCAAACGCTTCGTGTCTGAATTGTCTGCGGATTTGGTGAGCGGCCGATGGGACAAAAAATACGGTCACCTACGCTCCCAGCCATTTTTTGACGGCCCGCTCCGCCTTGTGATCGGCAAGGCAGGTTAGAGGCACCGCAGAATGAGCCTGACGCCCGCGATGGGGGCGGTTGGTGACCAGCCGCATTATTTTCCATGGGGTCAAATAGAAAGACAGAAATTGGGTGGATAGCCGTCATTGAGACGAACGGCTTCTAATGGCAGCTTCAACCCGAAAGCGGACACTTGGATTGGTCAAGCTACTGTTAACGTGATGACCTATTGGCGGGACGGCCTAGACTCTGCTCCAATACTCGCCAAACATTTCCTCAAGCTCACGATCCAACCGTTGATCTATGAGCTGTTCAATCTCGGCCGTTGAAAGTTTAGCGGCTTTCGTTAACTGCGCACCAATCTGATCCCGGTAGCGGTCTATTTCAAAAGGGCAGTTTTCTTTCGTTGCTTGACTAGCGGCTTGCAGCTGATCGTTTGCAACGATTTCCGATGGAGGAGCATTCTCTGCCGCCGCGACACCATTGGGCCATTGACCGACCCAACATTCCAGCAAAGCGTCATATGTAACTTCGTCTACGAAAAATGTCTCGCTGCTACGCTGAATTCCGGAATCAGATTCGGCTATGCCAGTGACGGCGTCTATGTAGCGGTTGGCGAGATCGATTGAAGCAAAGTCTACTGACCCAATAACCACCACCTTCAATCTGCTGCCATCTGCTTTTGAACCAATCCTTATGACATCGTTTTTCAGAACAACACTGAGCCCGTTTCTACCTACAATTTTGCTAAAGCTGAGGTCATTGCTCTCAGCAAAGGACATGGATGTCTGGATTAAGTTGTTGGAATATGTGTCTGAAAACGGAACTTCCGCTGATGCTATTGGATCGCGAGCATCACCATGTTCCTGACTGCAGGCAGGCAACGCCATAATGAAAAGAGCAAGAAACAGTTTCAACATACGAGATGATACACATAATTCTGCTAAGTCGGCAATAATTTGGAAGTGGGGCCATTCCGTACACCACTTTAAATGTCCGCTTTTGCGCCCATAGCGGAGACTAGGCCGGACGATGGCGAATGTCCGAAACTGGGGCGATAGCTGACGGACTGCTTAATTTAACCATGGTCGCGCATTTATGTCGCAAAATGGGTGGTTAGCGGACATCATGCTCGTCACCGTGATCAACTCGCTTTTGCCGCTCGGTATTTATGCGTAGGATATATTTCTCGGAACGTTCGGTTGAAAACGCGCCAATGCCCGCGAGACGTCGTCCTTCAATCCACAAGGTCAGCAGGCCGAAGAAAGCAAACGCCAACAAAATGCCGGAGATTTCAATCCAGTAGGGCGCACTGAAGAGGCCTATTGCCCCGCCGCAGACAATTAACGGTGCCGCTGCCAACAACCTATGTCGGAACGTCTGTGGCCCACACCAGTCGACTTTCGCCCACTCACGATCAATATAATTTCTGAGAGATCCAAGTAAGCCCATTTGCGGAACATAGCTGTCAATGAGCAATGACTGCAAGTGGGGCGAAAGCAGCCATTCCGGCACCCCTCCGCAACCCTTTCCCTACACTCCAAACCGCCCCTGCAAATACCGCCAGCTCGCCCTTAGCCCCAGCGCTTCGCCGCCCACCGGCCGCCCCGGCTTGGCCGTCGGCCGCCAGGCGAACGTATCGAAATGCGCCCAGGGCACCGCTTCCGGAGTGAATTTCTTCAGGAACAGCGCCGCCGTGATGCAGCCGGCAAAGCCGCCCGAGGCGCTGTTCACGCAATCGGCGATCGGGCTGCTCAGCATCGAATCATAGCCCGACCACAAGGGCATCTGCCACAGCGGATCGCTTTCCGCCTCGCCCGCCCGCAGCAGCCCGTCGGCCATCTCCCGGTCGTCGCAGAACATCGCCGGCAGGTCCGGCCCCAGCGCCACCCGCGCCGCACCGGTCAGCGTGGCGAAATCGAGGATCAGTTCCGGCTCGTCCTCGCCGGCCAGGGTCAGCGCGTCGCCCAGCACCAGCCGGCCCTCGGCATCGGTATTGGTGACCTCGACGGTCAGCCCCTTGCGGCTGTTCAGGATGTCGCCGGGCCGCAGCGCGTTGCCGTCGATCGCATTTTCAACCGCCGGCACCAGCAGGTGCAGCCGCACCGGCAGCTTCGCCTCCATCACCAGCCGCGCCAGCGCGATCGCGTGCGCTGCGCCGCCCATGTCCTTCTTCATCAGCAGCATGCCGGCACCGGTCTTCATCGACAGGCCGCCGCTGTCGAAACAGACGCCCTTGCCGATGATGGCAATTTTCGGATGGTCGGCCTTGCCCCATTTCAGCTCGATCAGCCGCGGCGCATGGGCGCGCATCGCGGCCTTGCCGACGCCGTGGATCATCGGGAACTGCTCGGCCAGCGTGTCGCCGCGCGTGACCTTCAGCTCCGCGCCGTGCTTGTCCGCCAGCTTCTCGACAATCTCTTCCAGCCGGTCCGGGCCCATGTCGGCGGCGGGGGTGTTGACCATGTCGCGGACCATCGCGGTGGCCTCCGCCTGGCGCACCGCTTCGTCCTGCTGGGCGATGGCATCGCCGACCAGCAGCACGCTCGGCCCCTGCCGGTCGGGCAGCGCCTTGTAGCGGTCGAATTCATGCTGCCCGATCAGCCAGCCGAACAGCGCGCCCTTGGCGCTGGCGCCTTCCAGGCGATAGTGGCCCTCGGGCAGGCCGCCGCCCAGCCGGGCCAGCGACCAGGGATCGAGCCGCTCCTGGCTGGCGACCCCGGCGACAACGCGGAAATCCGCGGCGACGCTCTTGTCGTCGCCTGTGCCGGCCGTTGCCGGCAACAGCACATGGGTATCGGCACTGCCGGAAAATTGCGCCGCCCTGACCATCGCCCGGGTCGTGTCCGGCTGGTCTTTCAGCCACTCCTCGAAATGGGCCGCGTCCACGATCCGGATGCTGCGTGCGGTCTGGCCGGTGTCGGCCGCGATCAGTGCGTTGAAATCGGTCATGCCGTGGCTATAGCCACAGATTTGGCGCAGCGCGAGTGTCTATTCCGCCGCCACTGCCGCCGCTTCCTCGCGCGGCGCGGGCCGTTCGGCCGCCGCCACTGGCCGGGAAAAGACGATCGCTCCGTCATCCACCGCCTTGTGCCGCAGATTGATGATATCCTTGGGGAAATTCTGGTTGAGCCGCCACGGCTTGCGGTCGCCCTGCTTCGGCAGGTCCTCGATCGCCCGCTGGACATAGCCGGAGCTGAAATCGAGCATCGGATCGGTCGCCATCGCCTCGCCCGCCGGCAGCGTCGGCGTCGCGATCGGCGTGCCCTTGCGCTCCATGGTGTTGATCAGCCGGCAGACATATTCGCTGGTCAGGTCGGCCTTCAGCGTCCAGCTGGCGTTGGTATAGCCCATGGTCATGCCGAAATTGGGAATGCCGGAGAACATCACGCCCTTGTAGTTGATCGTCTCGCCGAAATTCACCGGCTTGCCGTCGACCGAAATTGCGGCGCTGCCGCCGACCAGCAGCTTCAGCCCGGTGGCGGTGACGATGATATCCGCCTCCAGCAGCCTTCCCGATTTCAGCAGGATGCCGTCCTTCGTAAAGCGCTCGACATGGTCGGTGACGATATCCGCCCTGCCCGACTTGATCGTCTCGAACAGGTCGCTGTCCGGCACCAGGCACAGGCGCTGGTCCCACGGATTATAGCTCGGCGTATAGTCGGCCATGTCGACGTCCGGCCCCATTTCCTCGCGCACCATCTCGAGCAGCCGGCCCTTGAACGCCGCCGGCTTCTTGCGCGCCAGATTGAACATGAACAGGCCGAGCAGCACATTCTTCCAGCGGGTCAGCAGATAGGCGAGCTTTGCCGGCAGGAACCGGCGCAGCCGCAGCGCCCATTTGTCCTCGCCGGGCCGCGACACGATATAGGTCGGCGAGCGCTGCAGCATCGTCACATGCGCCGCCGTCTCCGCCATCGACGGCACCAGGGTCACCGCGGTCGCGCCGCTGCCGATCACCACCACCTTCTTGCCGGCATAGTCGAGATCGTCCGGCCAGAATTGCGGATGCACCACCGGCCCGGCGAAATCCGCCTTGCCCGGAAAATCCGGATCATGGCCCTCGTCATAGCTGTAATAGCCCGAGCACATGTGCAGGAAATTGCACTGCACGCTGCTCAGCGAGCCGTCTGCCTGCTGCAGGCTGACCGTCCACAGCGCCTCTTCGCTCGACCAGCTCGCGTCGATCACCTTCTGGCCAAAGCGGATCCTGTCCTCCAGGCCATATTCGGCGACCGTCTCGTGCAGATAGGCCAGGATCGACGGCGCATCGGCAATCGCCCGGCGGGCGGTCCACGGCTTGAAATTATAGCCCAGTGTATACATGTCGCTGTCGCTGCGGATGCCAGGATATCTGAACAGGTCCCAGGTCCCGCCCAGCCGCTCGCGCGCCTCGACAATGGCAAAGCTCTTGCCCTTGCATCTTTTGGTGAGGTGCACCGCGGCGCCAATGCCGGACAGGCCGGCACCGACAATCAGGACGTCTAGGATTTCATCGGTCATCCCGCCTTATTACTGACAGTGATGTCAGTTGGCAAGAGAGGCCTGCACGCTTATTCGCTGATCAGCGTCAGCCGCCGGAACAGACCGGAATCCAGCTTTTCGTCGAAGCGGCAGCCGACATGGCCGTCGCGGCACCAGATCACCGTTGCCGGCATCGGGCTGCCACCCTCGAAGCGCAGCCACACCCGGCCGCCCTCGGCAAAGCGGGTCTTGCTCGCCACCCGGCAGCCGTAGATCGACAGGTCGATCAGCTCGCCCGGCTTGGCGGTCTTGCCATGCGCGCGGATCGCCGCCCGCTGGATCTGCACCGGATGGCGATAGCTCTGCCGATGCTCGATCAGCGCCGACTGGACCGTTCGATATTGTGAACTCATGTAACCCATCGTATCGCCCCTCGCAGGCGACCATAGTTTGGGCGGCTAAACAAAGGGTTAACCGGCGGCAACCCATGTCCGGATTCGGGATTCTATTCCGCCGCCTCGAGCGCCGCCTCGCCGGCACCCGCCGCCTCCTGCGAATTGGGCCCGTAGAAGCGCAGCACCCCGTCGTCGACCGGATCGTTCAGCAGCACGTTCCTGTCGAACAGATAGTCCTGGTTCAGCTTCCACGGCATCGCGGTGCTGTTGCGCGGCAGCTCGTCGATCGCCCGCCGCAGATAGCCGGAGGAAAAGTCGAACAGCTCCTCCTGCTGCAGCGCGCCCTGCGGCACCGGGTTGGCGATCCGCGTCGCCGTCGCGTCCATGTGATTGATCACCCGGCAGGCAAATTCCGACACGATATCCGCCTTCAGCGTCCACGACGCGTTGAGATAGCCGAACACGATCGCCAGGTTGGGAATGTCGGAGAACATGCAGCCCTTGTAATAATAATGGTCCGGCCAGTGCACCGGCTTGCCGTCGACCTCGAACGCAACCTTGCCGGCCACCGCCAGCTTCAGCCCGGTCGCGGTGACGATCACGTCGGCGTCCAGCGTCTCGCCCGATTCCAGCGTGATCCCGCGCTCGGTCACCGTCGCGATCCGCCCGGTCTTGACCTCGGCCGAGCCGTTGGCGATCGCCTTGAACATGTCGCTGTCCGGCACCAGGCACAGCCTTTGCTCCCACGGGCCGTAGGGCGGCGTATAGTCTTCCTTGACATATTTGTCGCCGAGCGCCTTCTTCAGCGGCTTCTCCAGCTTGCTGATCACCCGGTCCGGCTTGTCCCGCGCCATCTTGAAGGTCAGGTCCTGCATCTTGACATTTTTCCAGCGGATCAGCCGGTAGGCCCACATTTCCGGCATGATCCGGCGCAGGAAATTGGCCAGCCGGTCCTTCGCCGGCCGCGCGAAATACCAGGTCGGCGTCCGCTGCAACATGGTCACGTGCGCCGCCTTCTCGGCCAGCACCGGCACGATCGTCACCGCGGTCGCGCCGCTGCCGATGATCACCACCTTCTTGCCGGCATAATCGAGATCCTTGGGCCAGAACTGCGGGTGCACGACCTCGCCGGAAAACTGGCCCAGCCCCTTGATTTGCGCGTCATAGGGCTCGTCATAATCATAATAGCCGGCGCCGACATAGAGGAAATTGGCGTGCATCACGACCCGCGACCCGTCGCCCTTCTCCGCCGTCACCGTCCAGCGCGCTTCCTCGCTCGACCAGCTGGCCGACAGCACCTTGTGGCCCAGCCTGATATGCTTTTCCAGGTCGTGCTTGGCCTTGATCCGGTGCAGATAGTCCATGATCGACGGCCCGTCGGCAATCGCCTTCTGCTCGGTCCACGGCTCGAACTTGAAGCCCAAAGTGTGCATGTCGCTGTCGCTGCGGATGCCGGGATATTGAAACAGGTTCCACGTCCCGCCAATCTCGTCGCGCCGCTCGACCAGCGCAAAGCTCTTGCCCGGACATTTGTCGCGCAGATGCACCGCCATCCCGATCCCGGAAATCCCGGCGCCGACGATCAATACGTCGACCGATTCCGCTGCCGTTTCACTCTTGCTTGCGATTTGCGTAGCCATTGCCGTCTCTCCCAGCTTTTGCCGCATCATGCCATTGTCGGGCATCGGTTGCAATCAGGGATTTAACTGAGCGGTTAAGTACGGGGGCGGGCGGTTCCCGCACCGGGCGGCGGGAAGCACCCCTTCTCCCGTGAGGGAGAAGGATACGAAGCCTTGCCGCCGAAGCGTCAGCGCAGGCGGCTAGGCGCAGTTGGATGAGGGTGTGGTGGTCGGTGATTTGATATAAAGACGTGCGAAAGCTGGCTCTTGCTTTAGCGCTAAATCAATAGAAATTTTAAATACATATGAGGAAATAGAGTTGTCTACTTTTCTATTAATCTGGTAGTGACGTGACCCCCAACGTTCATCCATTTGCGATTAGAGTCTCGGCATCGTTATTGCGCGACTGCGCGGGTGAAGCA
>NZ_JBALTN010000018.1:0-35376 GCF_036964565.1 Parasphingorhabdus sp.
GTCGATCAGCCTTGGCGCATTATGACCATCGGCCGCCGCGAATGGGCCCGTGGGTCATGATCATTGCAGGTTGGTATGAGACGTTGGAGCCTCCGTTGCGAGAGTAGGTGATGGTGACAGTCTCGGTACCACCATTGTCGTCGACGATACCCGTGAAGTCGATTTCTTCATTGTCGATGCCCTGAGTGATCAGCGTTTCGGTGAAGTCAGCTCCGGTGCTGAGCTGGACATTGAAGACGAAGGTATCGCCCGCGCCGCCGCCAGTCAGCGTATCGAAATCACCACCAACGTTGGCGTCATTACCACCGTTGATGACATCAGCGAAGTCCGAACCAATCAGGATGTCATCGCCGCTACCGGTGATGTTGTAGCCGTTTGGTCCATCAGCCCGTGAAAGGTCGATTGTTATGGCAGCTCCACTGGTATCAGTGATGTTTGCAACCCCGGCATTCGACGTCTCGGAAGTCGCAGCAAATCCAGGCGCAGCGTAAACACTGGCGTTGGCCGTCGCTCCAGCTGAAACAATAAGCGTTCCGTTAATCGTTGCTGGATCGTTTTCTGGGTCTGCTACATTACTCGAGTAGAGCTCAGGAATGAAGTCAGTGTCCTCATCAACGTTGTAGAAACGATCACCGCTGAACCCTGCCACTCCCAAGTAGGTATCATCACCAGGACCACCGAAGTAGGAGTAATCCAGAGTATTACTGCTGGGGAAAGGCTCGATCGTCAAAACATCATCGAAGTCCGTACCGATCACCGTCTGGCCGATAGCCGTCGTCCCAGTGAGTGCTAAAGCACCGGTGAGGGTGAGTTCGAACTCTCCTTCAGCGTCCACACCTGGACCTGCGGCAGTCACAATCGTCACCGCCGAGGCGTCGACAACTGCAGTCTTCAGATTTGCACCAAGAACAGCACCGTCAGCATTGGAGGCATCACCGACCAGGAAGACGGTGCCTTCACCGACGATTTCCACATCACCCAGAGCAAGCGCCTGTGCGACCGAAATTGTCAGTGAGCTACCCGCTCCGACGTAGATGCGCATGTCGTCATCACCGCCAGCTGGGCCAACGTCGTCGTTGTTGACCAATACCAGGTTCACCTCAGACAGATCCACATCACCGGTGATGTAGGTCGATGCGTCGATCAGCGTCAGATAGCTGTCAGCCGCGAAGACAACCGATTCATCAATGATGAGTTGGCTAGCCCCGCCGTTGAAAGCACCGGACGTCGCGTCGAAGTCAAAGATCCACTCACTGTCGGCGTTGAGCGTCGGGATATTCCCGCCAATCGCAGCCACGGTGACGTCGGAAGTACCCGAGCCGGCCGTGAAGGTGAATGCTGCGTCCGTGTCGTCACCTGGGGTGATCCCATCGGGAACAACATCCCTATCTTCGTTCGAACTATCGATCTGCGAGAACGTAACCTCCAGGTTGGCATCGTAACCCGATGCATCGAAGAAGCTTAGTTCATCGCCTTCCACTTCCTGGAAGATTGCCAGAGCACCGTCATCGTCTGAAACTGCATTAACATTCACAAGGAAGATGTTCTCGGTGTTGTCGACATTCAACACTGGATCAAGAATTGCCGAGAAGCCGGACAGATTCATGGTCAAAGTGTTGATATCTACATCGGCTGTATTGATCGCAGTGATCGTGACGTTGTTGGCGCCATTGATCCTGAGGTTAGCGTTGTCGATGCCGCCAGCGTGTGTGCTATTTGGATTAGCGACACCCGAGGAGTCGTAGGTGATCGTTCCGACCACGATCGCTTCACCGCGAGTGTTGTCACTGCCGTTCGAGTCGATACCCGCTGTGGCGCCACCGTTCGGAATGTTGTTGGTCCGAAGGGCCTGCGTATTAATCGTCACATCGAGCAGGTCGATCTGAGCATTGGTATCGTCACCCGTGATGTCCCCAACAACGTTAGGTGCATCCGGTGCCACGTTTTCGTTCTGTGTGGCAGTGACCGCTTCTGCGTTACCATCGTTGTCATTGCGATAGTCGACGGCCGACAGGATTTCACCCGAAGTCGCAGATTCACGCTCAACAGCACGGAACGAGTTCAGCGTGATACCGTTGAAGTAGACCGATGTAGGATTAACAGTCGCACCAACAATCACATCGCTAATATTCACGTCGCCGATGTTGACTTCACCACCGAAGCGCAGTTCGAGCGAACGTACGAACTGGTCCGGAGTACCTCCAACATCGCTGAAGGTGAGATCGTTCAGATCAGTGAAGTGGACGAACTCGACAATCCGGTCGATCGATTGTGCAGAGAGCAGAACGTTCAGTTGATCCAGCGTCGAGAACTCAACCCGAAGGATTGTGTTCGGCAGCACGGTGAACAGTTGTTCTACGTCACCGCCCTCGCCGTTGACGAGTTCCGGTCTGACCCAGAGCCGTCCGATCGCGTCATCATAGCCTCCGGTATTCACCGGCGCAGCGATGTCATCGAACAACCAGACCACGTTGGTCGAGCTGTCACCAACCGTTCCACCATCAGGATTGACAATGATCTCGCGACCATCTGCTTGTTCGACCGTGTTGAACCGGATCGTTTGACCCGCCAGCGACGTGCTGTCACCGAAGTTGTCCTCGAGCGTGATGCTGAAGGCACCGAGATCGGTAGCCGCATCAAGCGTCACATCTTCGTCGGTCGCAGCGAAAGTAATCGTGCCGGCAATATTGGCAGCGATCCCGCTGAGGTCGAATGGCACTGGTCCGCCTGGATCATCGGTCAGGTCAACGATATTGACCGTACCGAGGTTCAAGTCGCCATCGGTGTTCGGGCCGGAGATGATGTTGAGACCATCGGCCTGCTGAGCCGTGAGGATCAGCGTGACTTCATCACCAAGCACAATCGACTGGACCGTATCGATGTCGAGCACCAGATCGGAGAGATCGACAAAGGAGCCGGTCGGACCGTCGATGAACAGCGTGCCGTTCGGGCCCATGTTGATCGACAGTTTCGAGCCGTCTACCCACGCTTCGGTGCCAAGGACGGTGCCCCAGTTGAGGTGGAACTCACTTCCTGGCGCAGCATCAGAGTAATCGATCACCCAGCCAGGCGTATCATCGGCACTGGTAGGCAGGGCGCCTGTGCTGTCGAGTGCAGCGTCAAGCATAGTTGCTTTGGTGACGCCGGTACCCGTTACGAACGTGAAGTTCGCATCGCTGATGTCCTCAATAACTCCGAGGGTCAGATTACCCGACAAGCCTGATGCGTCGATGCTGCTCAGTGAACCACCATCGATACCGTTGTTCGCGGTAGCATCCGTATCCATGCCAGTGTTGGTGTCAAGCAGGACATCGCCAACGCCGTTGAACTCGAGCACAGTGTTGTTGACACCCAGTTCAAGCGCGTCGGAACCACCAGTGATCGTCAGCAAACCAGTACTATTATTGTTGATGACCAACGTGGAGATGTCTCCCGGTGTACCGCCCACTGCTTCTGTCGTATCGATACCCTTCAAGAAGAGATCGCCGGTGCCAGTTGTGTTGAGCGTTGCTGTCGCGTTGTTCGCGGTGATGTCGGTCGAATTGAACCGGATGATACCCGTCGTGAAGACGAAGGGAGCCGTCGCATCATCACCAACGATCATGTCCTGATCAAGAACGAAGTTGACCGTGAGCAGGTTGTTCTCGCTCGTATTTGGCGCTCCGAGCACGGTTGCGGTGGTGATGTCACCATTGATCCGGTTGGCCGTTGCACCCTCCGAGCGGATGGTCAGTTCATCGAAGAACTGGCGGACCTCTCCATTCGGACCGTTGCCGATCCGGGTTGGAATGGCGAGATTGCCATTGATCAGCGAGTTGCCTTCGAACGTGATGTCAAGTTCCCGCACCTCGTCACCTGGATCCCAATCGCTGAAGATCAGCGTACCGGGCGTCGTCACATCTTGTTCGATCACGACCACACGGAAAGTTTCCGAGAGGAAGCCGAGGTCCTGCGGCGTCTGGTAAAGTACCAGCGTCACGTTTCCAAGATCGTCGAGCGTGTACTCAACATTGGCATCACCAGGAACGCCGAACATTCCAGCCAGAACCCGCAGTTCAGACACGTTGTAGCCCGAGGCATCGATCTGTTCTGGGAACAATGGCGCAGCCGGCGGGATGAACTTGAATTCCACAACGGTGGTGCCTGTTCCATTCACGACCAGGCGTGGGCCACCGGTGGCATCCACTTCATTAGCAGTCTGGCTACCGGTCTGGTCCAAACTGGCCACACCCAACGTCTGCCCATCAGTCAGCGTGAAGCTGGCTCTGACGTCAGTGAAGGCGCCGCCCGTTTCAGGATCAACCGCACCTAAAGTATCAGCAGTGGTCAGTACCGCTACGTTTCCAACAAGCATACCATCGGCATCGTACGTGGCGAGGTCGACTGTTGCTTCACCAAGCGTGATGTTGACCGTTCCGCCGATGCCGACGTTAACGCCCGCCAGACTGAAGCCTGCATCCACATCAGCCTGCGTCAGGTCTGTGATAACAATGTTGATACCGCTGTCACCGGCGACCGTAAGAGCGTCAGGACCATCAAGAACATTGATAGTGCCCGAGCCTTGCAGTTGCTGGAACTGTGCGGCAGTCATTGTGACCGTCGAACCTTCCACAACATTGAGCGAATCCACACCGGTGAAATTGCCGTTGAGCGTCACATTGCCCGAAGCAAGCGTGAGATTGACAGCAATATCGGGATCGATCGTGGTTGCATCGAATGCACCTGAACCAAAGTTCACGATGTTCAACGTGGCAAGTCCCTGCATGCCGCCATCAATGATGTCCGGCCCGCCAATCGCATCGAACTGCGCCTGCGTGAGGGTCAGCACCGCATTGTCAGCAATGGTGATCGTGTCGACGGAGGTGAGCACATCATTCGACAGGTCCACACCTCCAACAACGGTCAGTGCCGTGTCACCGGGGCCGGTGAAGCTGAGAACATCACTGGCGTCGACGGTAGCGGCATTGAGCGTGGCAGACAGAACGCCCGCGGTCAGATTGTTGACCACGTTCAGACCATCGATGTCGTCGTCCGACGTATCGAGGCTGCCGATGGTGACATCGGAGTCGCCGTTCACGACCAGGCTTGCAATCGCAGAGTCATCGTCGTTGGCAGTGATGCCGTCATTCGGTTCGTTATTCAGTGTTCCATTGTCAGCGGCAACGCTATGCGAACTGAAGATGATCGCACCGTTGATCTGAAGCGCTTGCGTGGCGTTGATCGTCACCGACTTCAGTTGGTTGTCGCGGCTTCCGATACCAACGGCAGGACCGAAGGCACCAGGAGTTACGTTACCTTCGATGACGTTGGCCGTATCACCATTGATGGTGTTCGTGTCCGTTCCCGACGAGTTGATCGTCAGTTCCTGCAAGTAGGTCGGAACGAGCTCCACAAAGTCGGTACCATCAAAAGTACCATTTCCGTTCTGATCATTCACCTGAACGGTGGAGAACACCAAGTTCCCATCGACCAACGTACCGCCCTGAAGGTCGACGACAAGGTCGGTCACTTCAGTGCCAAGCAGGTAATCGTTGAACGATACATCGCCAAAGATGGTGACACCTTCCTCGACCGTGACCAACTGGGCACGTCCGTCGACAGTACCGATGCCTTCGTAGATGACCTTTTCTACACGCTCGGCCAAGTCGGCAAACATGAAGTCGACATTGTTGCCCGAGACCAGCAGTGCCGGCAAGCGCAGGAAGTCAACGTCAAGTCCGGAAGCATTCACGCTTTGGAGGAAGCCGGTTACGTCGGTGAACTCTACCGTAGACCCAGCTCCGCCGTTGATGTCCATTTCATCAATCTGGGTAATCTCAGCCAGTGTCAGCTTGAGGCCGTCACCGATGTTGATGGTCGCCTTTTCGCCGTTAACACCTTCGAAGATGTTGGCAGCAGTCGAGGTGAAGACAACGCTTTCAGCCAGAGTAATGGTCAGTTCACCACCGCCAACATTTACACCTGTAACCACGAAGCCCGGGGTCACATCCGCCTGAGCGAGGTCGGTGATATTGACGTTAATGGCATCGTTACCAGCATTTCCATCGGTATCGATGATGTTAATCGTTCCGCTACCGGTAAGCTGCTGGAACTGTGCAGCCGTCAGGTTGAGGGTGACGCCCTCTGGAACATTAAGCGCACCAACGCCGGTCAGGTCAGTCGCTGGGTTCAGCGTCACGACCGGCTGGTCTACAATGCCAACCACTGCAACCGTAAAGCCTGGGCAATCAGGGGTGTTTGTGAGGATTATGATACATTACTCAGTAAAGCGGGACGGCCAGTGCGCTTTTGCCCACGGGATTCCCACAGTGCGTTGGAGCGCAGTTCTGACCTTTTCCTAGTGAAGGCTCCTTGGTTTGATAGGTTCCCAAAATTCGGCCACGCTGGGCCCACGAAGCGTCTGATTATGGGTGTAAGCGGCACGACAGGTTCAGGTTGCCCTGCATGTCCGCAAACTGGTTCTTAGCCATCTGCCCGTGCCGGCACCGCGACCAGGCAAAAAAAAAAAAGGTTGAAGCGTGCCCCGAACCTGCACCCCCTTAAAGGGCACAGGTCCGGCACAACAACTTCAACCCGCCATCTGCTTCGCCCCAGCCTCGACCGCCGCAAGCAGCGTGTCATTAGCCAAATGGGCATAGCGCATCGTCGACTGATGATCCGCATGACCAAGGACCCTACCGACTGCAAACAGGTCGATACCGGCATTGATCATAAAGCTGGCTGCAGAATGCCGGAGGTCGTGTATCCTCACGTCGCTCAGTCCGGCCGCCGTCCTTGCCGTATGCCAAGCCCGCTTCAGGTCCGAATAGGGCTTTTGTGTTTTGGGGTTCGGCACCAGGTACGGACAGCCATCGAACCTGGGCAACTTTTCGATGATTTCCAGCGCCGGTTTTGACAAGGGCACGTATCGATCTTTGCCAGTCTTCGACATCGGTATTAGCCAGCGCCTTCCCTCCACATCTACGTGCTTCCATTCAGCAAAAAGCAGTTCTGAAACGCGGGCACCGGTATAAAGCAACAAGCCTATAACTGCGCGAAGCTGCGTGTTATCGGATGCTTCGCAAGCCAATAGAAGTCGCTGCACCTCTTCCGGCGACAGGAACCGTTCCCGCTTGTTGTTGAACTTGGGCCGATTGATGCCGCGCACCGGATTGACGGTGATCCCGGCAAGTTGCCATTGCAGGGCAAGCTCGAATGACCGGCTGAATATAGCCTTGATCTTCTCAACGGTCGCTGGAGCAAGGCCGTCCTGGTCCTTTTCCGATAGCCATTTTCCGATGTCCTGCTGGCGTATATCGGACAGACGCATCTTCCCCCAGCGGGGAACAAGGTGCCGCTGAACATAAATGCGCGTGGTGTCATAGGCCCTTTGATAGGTCTTGGCGTGAGCAAGGTGCTGTATGGCCAATTCGCCGTAGGTTATGACGGCTTTGGCTTCAGCTTTCTCTTCGGCTGGATCGCCGACGCCGAGGACAATGGCAGCTTTTAATTCCCGCGCTTTTTTGCGAGCCTGATCGAAGGTTATATCGCCGTAGCGGCCAATTCTATACTGCTTCTGTTTTCCGCTCTGGTTGGTGTAGCGAAGATAGAATGTGCGGTTTCCAGATGGCCTGACCTCAACGGTGAAGCCTATGATCTCTGTGTCGAAGAACTCTTCCTTATTCTTGCGCAGATCGCAGTAAATGAGCTTACAGAACTCGGCAGTAAGTTTTTGTTTCGGCATGATAGTTTCTCCTTAATAAATTTCGATAAATCCGAACCGCACAGAGCGGCCGGTCGCGGATAGGGCTAGGGTACCGGGGCGGCCGCGGTGGACGTCCCTGCTTGGGCATTGGGGCAAAGAGCTAAGGGTCGAGCCCGGGTGAGCCAGCAGTGAAGAATCAATTGGCCATGCGATTGATTTTTGCTGCTGGCTTGTCTGGTCAAAGAAGGAATCTGCTTTCCAAGCCCATTGGCCGTGGCGGCAAAGTTTCCTGGTTGGTTGCCGCTTATCCACCAATTCGAGCGGAGTGGTGGGGGCAGGTGGCGGCAGATTTCGCAAACTTGCGGCGGTTGTGAATGTCATAAATTTTCTCCTAAAGTTTTACGTTTTTGCTACCCCTCCCCCCCCCCCCCTTGGGATTTTTTGTTATTTTTGATGGGGGTTGGAGCGGTGGTTGGTGCTTGTGCAGGTGGGGGCAGGTGGCGGCAGACTGCTCGCGGGCCTGTTCTTGACGGCCGTGGAACTTTCAGAAACTTGCCGCCCCTGCCCCCCTCTGGCTAGTTGCGCTTATCTTGATCCTTCCAACCCTGGGTCTTTGCCTGTACCGGAGAAACATCGTATTCAGGATCGATCCACAGTGGCAGCCGCCACTTAGCGCGTCCGTTAATCCGCTTTGGTTCACCGAAGGTTTCACGAAGGATCGCACCACATTCTTTTGCCTGCGCATTTGTCGGCCGTTCAATGCCGGCCTCCACCAGAAGTTCACTGGCGGTGTACGCACGGTCTTCCGGGCAAGGCTGCTTTTCAAAATCAATGTAATCGGCGAGTATTTCCGCAACGAGGCTGTAGTTCTTGTGCAGCTTATTTTGCGCGGCGAGCAGCAGTTCCTCTTCCTGCGTCAACCACCAAGTATCCCCGTTCTCGAAGTCTACGGCGAGCTGCGCGAACAGCTGCTGCATATCAATGTCATGCTCGTAATCGATTTCAATAACGGGGATCGTCCACCACCTGCTGTTGCCTGTGTTGTCCACGAGAAAATCCGCCTGATTGACGGTCGCGTAGAAGATAGTTCGACGAGGATATTCTGCCTCGGCGCGAGCATATGGTCTGCGCAGCTTGTCGTGATCTGCCGTCAAAAACCCCTTCAAGCGTGAAACATCTCGCTTGAACGAGCTTTCCAGTTCACCGATTTCAACAATGAAATGAGTGATCGCCCCAATCTGGCTGTCTTTATTGCCGCCATCGAGATGATGGTCTGTCTTGATGACCGAGCTCGCCAGGACAGGATCGTTGATCAGCCGCTGACCCCAGCTGGTTTTACCCAGCCCCTGCGACCCTTGCAGGGTCAACACCCCTCGGGATTTGAAGCCGGTTTTCATGAACGCGGCCGCGACGGCGCTAAGCAACCATTTTCGCATCAATATTTCTTTGAGTTCCTTTGGATAGTCATCTCTGGCCCGCAGGGTGTCGTAGAAGGCAGCCAGCCGGTCGTGACCATCCCATGGCTTACTTTCGATCCAGTCCTTCACGGGATTGTAGGCGTTGCGATCACCGATCGCTTCAACGGAGGCGGGCACCAAGTCAGTTCTAAGTCCATTTTTCGTGGCGAGACTGATGATATGTGTCATCGAAACATTATCGGCGTTGTCGGTCGTCACGGCTATGTCCGGAAATACGATCTCGGTCTTTTTCTTGATGACATTGTAGCGCACCGTGATGCCATTTTTCTCAAGCAGGAAGGCGATGTTATCGACCGTCGTCGGTACTTTTCTGCCGTCGTGGTCGGGAAACAGGTCCGGATCGATCCGCAATGGCCGCCAAGGTTTGATGGGCAAGATTTGCGTCAATGACAGCGACTGGTTCTCAATAATCGGCTTCAAGTGATTGGTACCGCCGCTAACCGTCAACGCGCCGGTGGGTTGATCGTGGCTTGTCTGGTATTCTTCAAGGTGATCAAGCACCGACAGGTCGCCGACATGGCTTGCATATTGCTCTGCATCAAAGAAACGACCCGAAGGCAGTGGAACTTGCTCACCGGGTCCGTGGACGCTCATCTTGTCGCCCAGCTGCTCCTTTATTGCTTGCAAGGGGACTGACTCGTCGAGCCTATAAAGCACCAGCTGTTCGTCGTCTTTGACCTTGGCCATGACGCCCGGAACAATTCCGATTGCTGACAATGTTTTTGTCTGGGCATCCATCTGGTCCTGGCCGACCGCCGTAAGGGCGACCACTCCATCGGGGATCACGCCGATCAGCGTATCGGGTGTTGGATTATCGATTTTGGTGATGCCGAACTTTTTCCAGAAACCTCCGGCTTCGTTCGGTGTAGTTTTTGATATTTTCATTGGGTAGGCTTTCAACTGAGTAACCCGAAGCAGCGGTCTTTTCGTAAAACCGGTGCCCGTTATCGGGAAGGGAGGGTGCGCTTCACGCGCTAACGCTCAGTTTTAATGCCAGTTGTAATACTGCCGATTTGTGTCTCGGCGCTGGTGATTTGGGATTGCCGCAACACCGGTTCAAGGGGTCGCTGCATTTTTATTTGATTTAAATAATTCCGGGCAGCGCAGGATGTCGGGTTTTTCCTTTCTTCCCGCGACTGCCCGGTTGATCGATTGGTTAGTCGAACTTGGCCACGACCCGGACATACGGTTGCCCGGCCGCCCGCAGCGGGTATTCAAACAGCAGTTCGACATTCTCGATAGCTCTGCTTTTGGCGACGGCGACCATCGCTGCTTGCTGTGCTTGTTTCACCATACCTTTGCGGGCGGCGCGGTAGGAGAGTTTGCCCAGGGCTTGCACGGTGTCATCACTGTAACTGAGCGAACCGCCGTTGATGGTCGTGGCTTCCTCCGGCTGGAACGCCACATCAGACAGTACCAGTTTCGGGAGCCGCACCGTGACTAGTTTCGCTTCTTCATTGTAGTTCGGTGAAAGATCGCTGAGATCCAGCCGATAGTCGACGACGGCGGGCACGATCAGTTCCTGGGTGCCGTTCAAGATCCAGTAGCGTTCCCGATGGACTTTCACCCGAACTGTGCCCTTGTACGACCAGACCACGAGGCTGTTCTTTGCCCTCAAGCTTTCAACGGTGGCGGAGAGTATCTTCGACGTGTCGACCTGCAGGAAGCCGGTATGCTTCACCTCTTCGTCCAGCAGTTCCTTTGGTGCCACCCAGTAGCCTATTCCAAATACGGTCAGGGCCAGCGCTGCGATGATTGGTTTGTCCATGTTGATTTCCTTTTGATTGGGCAAAAAAAAAAGCGCCTCAGTGGCGCATCCGGTTGGTTGTAGGTTGGGCTAGTCAGGTTCGGCACAGGGCCAGTAGTTCGGGGTCTGCGTCTGGATGGTCTTGGACGAAAAGACTTATGCCGAAGCCGTCATTGCTGATGATGTAGACTGCCTCGAACCAGCCGCCGTGATCTTCTATCCATTCCCAAGACGGCGTGAAGTCAGGTTGACCGAAGCGGGCACCGTCCACAGGATTGACCAGCAGGGACCAGCCGAGCTCGTGTTCCGCGTCCGCCGCCGTGTCTCCGGCCTGCATTATGAGGAAGTGCGTCAGGTCGCTTAGGTCAATGCCTTCCCATGCGTTGGTCAGTTGGTCGATCCGCTGTGACAGCAGGGCGCGCAGTGGGTTGTCGGCTAGCAGGGCAATGGTACTTTTGACGGCCGCAGCGGTGCGTAGGGTTATCATTGGGGAAATTCCTTTCGGGCAAAAAAAAGGACCCCCTGAAATGATCCGGAGGCCGCTTTAGGTGAAAGGAGATGCAGGTTTGCTTCTCCATATAAGATACCGCTTTTTGCGCATTTCCCCAAAAAAAAAACCCCCCGGATCCAAGAAGGAACCGGGGGGCTGTCTGGCAGAGCGATTGGAGCCGCGCTGCGAAGTTTAGTCCAGTTTAGGCGATCATGCCGGCGCTGAAGGTGTCCTCTGTGTTGTTCAGGATGACGACCACCATATCGGCCTGACCATCGGTGTTGGCATCGACGAACAGGAGGCCTGCACCTTCGTCACCGCCCACCAGATTGGTGGTTGGATTACCATCGAGGTCAGTGGCAGATGTGAAGTAGTACATCAACGAACCGCCAGATGCCGCAAACTCGATGTTCGCATTAGCATAGGCAGTAGCGTAATCCGCCACTTCAGCAGCTTCGTCATAGTTGGAACCGTTCCCAGCTCCCAGTCCGAACGATACCTCGTCACCCTCACCAACCCCATCAAAGTCGAAGATGATGTCAGCGCTTGTGAAGTCTTCATCGTCTCCATCAAGGATAGAAGAAGCACCCGACCCAGCGAAGGCTGCGTTGGCATCGACACTGACCGAGAAACCACCATTGTCCGCATCGGTGTCCGTAAACTCGATGATGTTGTCATCAGGAGCACCAAGAACCACTCCGGTAAGTTCCCCATCGACGTAGTTGCTTTCAAGACCAGTAGCGACAGCCTCCGGAGTGAGCGCAGGGTTTGGAGCTGTTCCTGCTGTGTAGCTGGAAAGTACGTTACCACCAGAGGCAAAGTCCGTCGTCAAGCTGTAGACGTCACCCGCAGACGGAGGACCAACGATTTCGACCTCTGTAATCTGCGCCTGATCCTCAAGAACAAGAGCATCACCGAAGAAGGTGCCGCCGTAAGCTACCGAAGTTGGCGGAGTAGTAACATCTCCCCCGAACGTTACGCCCGTAATGGTCACACCTGCTCCGCTGTCACCAGTGAAGCTTACAACATTGCCGGCCAATACAGTCGCCGCAACACCGGCCTGATTGTCAAGCATGTCAGCCACCGCATTCGCCACCGAGGCTGCGTTACTGAAGTCGATATCAGAACCATAAGTACCATCACTCACAGTCACGACAATCGGTGCACCATTATTGCGAGTATATGTCACTTGGACGAACTCATCCGCATCAACGTCGTTATCACCAGTTCCATCGGCGATCCCAGTGAAGTCGATTTCCTCGCGGTCAATCCCTGCCTGAGTGACAGTTTGGACAAACGAGGAAGCGGCACTGATCTGGACATCGAAGACAAACGTATCGCCTGCTCCGCCGCCCGTCAGGCTATCGAAGGCACCACCAACTGCGGTAAAGTTGTTACCACCGTTGATTGTGTCAACGAAGTCCGAACCAATCAGCACGTCATTGCCGCTACCGGTGATGTTGTAGCCGTTCGGCCCACCAGCGAGTGACAAATCGATTGTTACAGGACTTCCACTGGTATCAGTGATGTTTGCAACCCCGGCATTCGACGTCTCGGAAGTCGCAGCAAATCCAGGCCCAGCATAAACACTCGCGTTGGCCGTCGCTCCAGCTGAAACAATAAGTGTTCCGTTAAGCGTTGCTGGATCGTTTTCTGGGTCTGCTATATTACCCGTGTAAAGGAATGGAATGGTGTCAATACCCGCGTCAACGTTGTAGATACGATCCCCGCCAAACCCTGGCACTCCCAAGTAGGTATCATCACCAAGACCACCGAAGTAGGAGTAATCCAGAGTAGCATCGGTGGGGAAAGGCTCGATCGTCAAAACATCATCGAAGTCCGAACCGATTACCGTCTGGCCGATGGCCGTCGTCCCATTGAGTGCTAAAGCACCGGTGAGGGTGAGTTCGAACGCCAAGGTGGCATCCTGACCCGGACCTGCAGCAGTCACAATCGTCACCGCCGAGGCGTCGACAACTGCTGTCTTCAGGTTTGCACCGAGAACAGCACCGTCAACATCGGTGGCATCACCAACAAGGACCACGGTACCTTCACCCACGATCTCAACGTCACCAAGCGCAAGGTCTAGTGCCTGTTGGACCGAGATTGTCAGCGAGTTACCCGCCTCGACGTAGATGCGCATGTCATCATCGCCAGAGTTATTGGTCAGTGTGAGGTTCACTTCACTCAGATCAACATCACCGGTGATGTACGTCGATGCATCGATCAGCGTCAGATTGCTGTCAGCCGCGAAGACAACCGTTTCATCAATGATGAGCTGGCTAGCCCCGCCGTTGAACGCACCATCCGTATCATCAAAGTCGAAGGTCCACCCACTGTCGGCGTCGAGCGTCGGAGTGTTTGCACCCACTGCGGCCAAGGTGACCACCGTGGTACCCGCACCGGAGGTGAAGGTAAATGCCTCATCCTCAGGATCGGTGGTATCGCCATCAGGAACAACCGTCCGATCTTCGTTGCTGCTGTCGATTTCCGACAAGTTGACCGTCAACGTACCGTCGAAGTCGTCAGCATCGAAGACACTCAGTTCGTTACCCTGGACATCCTGGAAGATGGCCTCACCCAAAAGGCTATTGCCATTGGTGATCGTCACCGTTTCCGTGTTGTCGACCAGAAGCACCGGATCAAGCACCGCCGTAAAGCCGGTCAGATCCATGACAAGGTTCACAATATCGGCATCGCTCGTGTCGATGGCCGCGATCGTGACGTCGTTTTCGCCCGTGATGTTAAGGTTGGCCGTCGTTGGATCGGTGTGTGTCGCGCCCAGCGCCGTCGGGGCAACGCCCGAGGAGTCGAACGTGATGGTGCCGATTTCGATGGCTTCACCGCGAGTGTTGTCAATGCCGTTCAAGTCGATACCGACCGTCTGGCCGCCAATCGGGATATTGTTGTCCCGATCCAGCTGCGTATTGATGGTCACATCGAGCAGATCGATCTGATCATTGGTGTCATCACCCGAGATGTCCCCAACAACGTTCGGCGCATCAGGTGCCACATTCTCATTGTCCGGCCCCGATACAACTTCGTTAGCGCCGTCATTGTCGTTGCGGTAATCAGTGGCAGCGAGTGTCTCACCAACCGTTGTCGATTCACGTCCAACAGCGCGGAACGAATTCAGCGTGATGCCGTTGAAGTAGACCGAGTCAGGATCGATGTTGGCTCCGACGATCACATTGCTGACATCGACGTCGCCGATGGTGACTTCACCACCAAACCGAAGGTCCAGCGAACGGATGAATTCATCCGGAGAGCCTCCGACATCGTTGAAGGTGAGGTCGTTCAGATCAGTGAAGTGAACGAACTCAACAATCCGGTCGACCGAGTTTGAATTGAACAGAACATCCAGTTCAGCCAGCGATGAGAACTCAACCCGAAGGATCGTGCTCGGCAGCGTGGTGAACAGTTGTTCCACGTCACCGCCTTCGTTGTTGATCAGCTCAGGTGTGACCCACAGCCGTCCGATGGCGCCATCATAGTCACCGGTATCGATCGGTGCAGTGATGTCATCAAACAGGAAGACCACGTTGGTCGAGCTGTCATTATCGTCAAGCCCGCCATTGGCAGTCTCGTTGACGATGATTTCGCGGGCGTCTGCCTGATCAACCGTGGTGAAACGGATGGTCTGACCAGCAAGCGAGGTGCTGAGATTATCAATCGAGTCCAGCGTGATGCTGAAGTCACCAAGATCCGTTGTAGGATCAAGAGTAACGTCATCATCTTCCAGCGTCGCCGTTCCAGCAACATCAGCACTGATACCGCTGAGATCAACTGGATCATCACCGAGGTTGACGATGTTGACCACACCGGTGGAAGCAGCTCCGCTTTCACCTTCGATCACCAGACCGTCTGCTTGTGCAGCGGACAGTGTCAACGTGGCACCATCTGCAACAACGAGCGTTGGCGGATTACCGGTAATCGTCAGGTCAAGATTGCTTAGATCCATGGTCTGATCGATGAACAGCGTGGTGTTGTCACCCAGGAAGATGTTCAAGGTCGAACCAGGATCGGCAAGGCTTAGGTCGTTATTGAGGTGGAACTCACTGCCAACGTCAGCGTCGGAGAAATCATAGGTCCAACCCGCCGTGTCAGCATTTAGACCCATACCGCCTGGAAGATTGTCAGCACCAAGATTGTCGAGACCACTGTCACTCAGTGTAACATTGTTGACACCGGAACCCGAAGTGAAGGTGAAGTCGCCATCATCAACATCTTGCAGGTCTTCGATCGTGAGATCACCATCGAAGTCGGAAGCGTCAATCTCGCTGAGTTCAGCATCATCACCCGAGCCACCGTCATTGACGTCCTGGAAGATGGCCGTGCCAGCATCCACGTTGTCGTTGGTGATTGTCCAGGTTTCCGTGTTGTCGGCATTATAGTCCGGATCAAGCACGCCGGTGAAGCCGGTGAGATCGAGCACGAGACCGGTAATGTCAGCATCGGACGTGTCGAGCGCGCCGATGGTCACATTGCTAGCGCCGGTGATGGTCAGGGTTGCGACCTGGTCTTGGAAGTTACCCGTATAATCCGGATGGCCACCAGCGCCCACAGCATCGTTACCGACGGCGTTAAAGATGACATCGCCAGTGATCACGAAATCCTGATTGGCAATGATATCGATAGCCAGCAGGTTGTTCTCGTTAATGGAGAACAGCGGTGCTAAAGCCGAGACAGTATCAACATCGCCAGCAATGGTGTTCACCTCGTCCCCTTCGGAGCGGATGGTCATTTGCTGGAAGAATACCTGAATTGAACCGGCATCCTTGTTGTCACGCGATGGGACCGACAGGTCGCCATTGATCGTGACATCGCCTTCGAGCGTGAGGTCAAGCGTACGAACTTCGTCGCCAATATCTGCATCGTTGAAGATCAGACCGGCAGGGGTCGTAATGCCTTCTTCCACAATCACAACGCGGAATGTCGGATCAAGGAAGCCCATCATATCCGGAGTCTCGAACAGTACCAGCGTTACCGAGCTGGCCAGATCATCGATCGTGACCTCCACATTGGATGCGATTGCAGTAAAGTTGGAAGCAAGCGCACGAAGGAAGGTAACATCAAGTCCGGAAGCATCGACAGGTGTGATCACGGAATACGGCGTGTACAGGTAAGATACCGTCGTCGTGCCCGTACCGTCCACGGTCAAGCCATCGGCCTGGCCCGCATTGACCAATCCAAGGCTCTGCCCGTTGGTCAGTATGAAGTCTGCCTGTACGCCATCGTCGGTATCGATATCCGACGCACTGCCCACTTCGAGAGCTCCATCGTCTCCGAACGTGCCGAGATCAACCGAAGCCTCACCAAGAGTGATATTAACATCGGCTGCGCCAACGACATCCTCAAGGCTGAAACCAGCATCGACATCCGCCTGCGTAAGACCGGTAATGACAAGGTTATATGGATTGCCATCACCATTATCACCATCAGTATCGTAGGAGGTGATGGTGCCATTTCCGGCGAGTTGCTGGAACTGCTGCGCGGTGAGGGTCAGAGTTGTGCCTTCAGCAACACTCAGGGAAGTCACACCCGTAAAGTCACCGTTCAGAACAACGTCATCGTCCTCTAGGACAATCGCAAGGCCAATATCCGGATCAAGATCACCGGCATCAAACGGATCGGAACCAACTTCGGTGATGACCAGATTGGCATTACCGTTTGTTTCACCATCATTGATGTTCTCAGCGCCGATGGCAGTAAGCTGTGCCTGCGTGAGAGTGAGCGTTGCACCGTCATTGATGGTGATCTGGCTAACAGCCGGGATCGCGTCATCAGATAGATCGACGGGACCTTCGATTGTCAACTGAGTGTCACCACCGGTGAAGCTGAGCGCATCTGTGGCGTCAATCTGAGCGGAACTAAGCGTCGCAAACAGCGTACCCGTACCATTGTTGACCACATTCAACCCGTCGATGTCGCCATCGGAGGTGTCGAGGCCGCCGATGGTGACGTCGGAGTCGCCGTTCACAACGAGAGTGGCGATTGCCGCGTTATCGTTGTTGGCAGTGATGCCGTCATTTGGCTCGTTATTCAACGTACCTTCGGGATCAGAACCGTGCGAACTAAAGATGATCTCACCAAGGATTTCCAAAGCCTGTGTGGCGTTGATCGTCACCGACTTCAGTTGGTTGTCGCGGCTTCCGATACCAACGGCAGGACCGAACGCACCAGGAGTGACGTCCCCGTCGATGACGTTGACGGTATCACCATTGATGGTGTTTGCCGCCGTCCCCGACGAATTGATCGTCAGTTGCTGCAGGTAGGTCGGAACCAGCTCTACAGTGTCGGTACCGTCAAAGGTGCCATTGCCGTTCTGATCATTCACCTGAACAGTCGAGAAGATGAGGTTACCATCGATCAAGGTGCCGCCCTGAAGATCAACCACAAGGTCGGTGACTTCAGTGCCAAGCAGATAGTCGTTGAACGATATGTCGCCAAAGATCGTGGTACCTTCTTCGACCGTGACCAACTGGGCACGACCCTCGACAGTACCGATGCCTTCGTAGATGACCTTTTCTACACGCGCCGACAAGTCTTCAAACATGAAGTCGACATTGTTGCCCGAGACCAGCAGTGCCGGCAAGCGCAGGAAGTCTACGTCGAGGCCCGAGGCGTCCACATTCACGAGGAAGCCGGTTACGTCGGTGAACTCTACCGTAGACCCAGCTCCGCCGTTGATGTCCATTTCATCAATCTGGGTAATCTCAGCCAGTGTCAGCTTGAGGCCGTCACCGATGTTGATGGTCGCCTTTTCGCCGTTAACACCTTCGAAGATGTTGGCAGCGGTCGAGGTGAAGACAACGCTTTCAGCCAGAGTAATGGTCAGTTCACCACCGCCAACGTCAACGCCCGTAACCACGAAGCCCGGAGTTACATCCGCCTGAGCGAGGTCAGTGATATTGACATTGATGGCATCATTACCAGCATTTCCATCGGTATCGATGATCGTGATCGTTCCGTCACCTGTAAGCTGCTGGAATTGCGCAGCCGTCAGGTTGAGGGTGACGCCCTCTGGAACCATCAGAGAGCCAATGCCGGTCAAGTCAGTAGCTGGGTTCAGCGTAACTTCAGGCTGATCGACAATGCTGACCACTGCAACCGTAATGCCTGGACCATAGTTCGCGATCGCAAATGGCTGTTCGCCAAGATCTTCGAGGACCAGCGATCCATTTCCGTCAGGAGCAGAGAAATTGTCTGCTCCGATTGCATCGGCTTGCTCGAGGGTCAGGGTTAGTTCTGCGCCGCCTTCAAGAACAACGCCCGTGACGTTGGTAAGATCGGTGGACGACAGATCAGCATCATCTTCACCAATAACCAGCGTTACAGGGCCTGCACCTGAAATGCTTGCGATGTCACCAGCTTCGACGTCATTGAGCGAGATCGTGGATCCGCCCTGTGCGCCGACAATGGTGATGCCGTTAGCAGTGGGATCATTAACGGAGAACGAAGCATCCCCGACAACACCGGAAGCATCGATACTTTCCAGCGTGACTGGGAGATCATCGACTACGGTAACATCGCCCGAACCCGTAAGGGTCAAGGATTCAACATAGTCATCCCCGTTTCCGTCGTTACCATCGATATTCTCGATAACAACGTTGCCCTCAGGAGCTACAATCTCGATCGAGATAGCGTTGTTGATCGAAATTCCTTCGACATGGATCGGCCGCGTGTCCCCTGCATTCGCATGAACAATGGTCACAACCGCTTCGGCACCAGCCCATTGATAGCTTGCATCAAGAATACCGACGTTCGAGGTTCCTGTTGGACCTTCGGCCTTCGCAGTGCCGCCACCCTGAAGCTCAAAATCGAGTCCCCACGCCGCATCAACAACCACCAGAGTGTCGTTATAATTGCCGCGGAGTGCAAACACTTCGAGATCTTCGACGCTATCACAGAGCACGATTGTGGCTGTACTGCCAGGTGCTCCTGGCGCCGTCGGACCATCAATGGTGACAACGGTATATTGAGAAACACCTTGCGAAACCAATGGATCCTGATTGGCTGCGTCCCATCCTGGAGGCGCGTTATCGTCTGCGGCGATGCTGATCAAAACTTCTGCATCATAACCTGCGTCCGAGTTACCATAAATTCCGCCGCCCTGAGCCAAGCGCTCGAAGCCGTCGACAACAAAGTTTACAACTTCACCGTCAAGGGCCGAGAAATCGATGATGAATGGCACCGCATTCGGACCGCCCGTCCCGGAAGTTACACCAAGATTGATGGGACCGGTAAAGCTAATGTCATCGTCGCCAACAATTTCCAGATTGCTGTGGAAGGTGGTGAACCCACCAACAATAGGTGTGACGTTGCTGTCAATGGTCAACACAACTTCAGCAGGCGCATCAGCCGGACGATCATAGCCGCCGAATACCGAGTTCACGTTTACGTTGAAGTAAGCACCTGGCGCGCCGAAGTCGCTCGACAGCGAACCGCCATAATAGACCACTCCGCCGATATCGGTCTGAACGGTGTCGCTGGTGTTGAATGGATCGAAATTGATCCCACCGCCAGTGATCACAACGTTGCCATTAGCAACGTCCGTGTTGCCGTCGTTGGCAAGTGTAACGCCGTTTTGTGCCACACGGGTGTGGAGCTGCTCAGCGGTCATGCTAAGCGTAACGCCGTCCTGGATTTCGAGGATGAGGTCAATATTGCGCGGCAAATCATCCACGCCAAGCGCGGTCAGCGAGGTCGATTCGGTAACGATGATCTTCACGAACGAGTGAGTGTTGAAAATCGCGCCATCGACCGAGAAGTTCTCGGCACCGATTTCGGCGAATTGCTCGTCCGTCACAATGAGAACCGAAGCATTTCCGCCAGCCACAGCGTTGTTGGCTGTGGTCGATTGACCGATGGTGAAATTATCATCGTCAAGCACAACGCCGGTCACGCCGTTCAGATCGGCTGCGCGCATGTCTGCAACAGTCCGAACATCAAGCGTAAGGTCCTGACCGGAGATTACGGATCCTGGGAGAGCGGTAAGAGTGACCTGCCCTTGTTCAAGGCCGAGCACAACGGTCGCACCAGAACCCGCCTGGACGTTCAACAGAACGGTGGGTTCGAGGAAGTTGTCGTCAAGATTGAGCGGAATGCCCGTTGGACTATTACCGCCCAGCTCGTTGATCATCATCCCAAAATCATTGCCGCTTCCTCCGAGCACAATCGTGCTGCCGGAGCTTGCTGCATTGTTGATCGTGATCGCTTCACCAAGTGCATAGATGGTGTTGGGACCTGCGCCCGCTGTCGAGATGTCGACCGTGCGGCCACTGGCTGCAATCTCGTTGTTGCCGGTACCGACATTGATATCAACCACAGCCGAACTGCCGACAAAATCACTAGAGGCGGTGACATATATCTTGTTGTTACCGTCCCCCAGATCGATCTTAAGGTCGCTCAGCCAGTCAGGCGTTTGACTTGGATCAGTGTAGTCAAAGCTGTCCTGCGAGGTAATTTCCACGCGATTGTTGCCATCACCGGCAGTGACCACAGCAGTAGCCACGGTATCGAGTTCGAACTTGTTATCACCGTTGCCCGTCGTGATGGTCACCTGACCAACCGCCGGGAGGCCCGGGCCCGAAGGACCCGCAAAGACTTCATAATTATTGTTACCATCACCATTGGTGATCGTTACAACTTCAGCGCCATCAACTTGGTAGTAATTGTTACCCTCACCACCGGTGATCGTAACCGTTTCATCGTTGATCGGCCCGCCATCGTCGTCGCTTGTGGTGATCGAGAAACGGTCATCGCCGGACGAACCGGCCACCATGACGTTCTGCGAACCGGTCAGCCTCAGGTCAACGCCCCCGCTGTTGGCAGAAGCATCAATAACAACAGGCGTATCATCCTCAAAGCTGTCGTCGAGATCGCCATCGACTGCAAAGCGGCCGGTACCCGAAATATTGAGGTTCGTGAGACGGCCACCACCAAAGAATTCCTGCAGATAGTTGGAAACGCCCTCGCTCTCGATATTGAGCACGGCAGAGTTCTGCAGAATGTTGATGGCTTCGGTAACGTCACCAACGTTGAGCTGAACAGTAAGACCGTCAGGATCCACATCGGCATATTGGATGGTCGTGTCGCCACTGTCGAAGCCGCCTTCAAGACGAAGCGTCGCACCGTTGCGAACACCGACGATCGTGAGATCGCCGCTGGACGCGGTTGCATTGCCTTGGTCGGATACGACCAGTAGGTCCAGTTGACCCGCGCGAGTGAGGTCAATCCACGAGTTATCGGATCCAGTGCCAATCGGATTGGGTAGGTCAGCATCGGTGACTTCGGTGTTTTCAAGATAGCCATCACCACTGCCGCTATCACCAACAGTGTAGAAATTGGGCAGATCGGTAACGCGGATTTCCTGGATATTCAGGAGTTCTAGCGGCTGCGCATATGTGCCCTTGGCATCGATTTCGAGAGTGTTGTAACCAGCACCCCCATCGATATAGGCCTGGTGCAGCAGTTCAAGGCGGCCAGCGACAATGGTGTCGTCACTGCTGCTCGTCCGGTCGCCTTCGACAGTACCGCCGTTATTTTCAGTCGGAGTCAGGACGATTGGAATAAGTGATGGGTCTTCACTTGAATCACCTTCATCCACTTCCTTCATGAACAGGCGGCTGTTGCCTTCAGAATCGAATAGCAGATCATTCAAGAACTTGAAATACTGCTCCCCGATCTGCGCTTCGATATTGAACTGCTGGGTCGAGCCATCAGCAAAACTGATTTCAAGAACTGGGCTGCTGCCAGCCGAGGAATCTTCCACCTCCCCTGTTAGGGTCGTGGCGTTACTGATCGTCAGATTCGTCACATTATCGAACGGACCCGTGCCATCATCATCGATCAGGCCAAGCTCGGCCAGGTCAAGTCCTGTGATCGTGGTGACAAAGGCCACCAGTTCGGACAATGGGATACCGCCATCGGACGGACCTTCGGTGCTGTTGTCATTTTCCGTGCCGTTGGGATTGTAGCCCCAATACACTTCAAATGTAGGAGGCGTGCCTTCTGAACCGCCGGTATAGGCTTCGGTGAGCGTGTGGAAATTGACGACCTGGGCGCCATCGCCATCGGCTATTGCAGTAGGAGTATTTGTAACTTGCTGGTCACCAAGGAACAGTCCGTCTGCACCGCCGACCAATTGACGCGAATCGTCAGCAAAATTGACGGTCATGCCATTCACGCCGACCGGGATGGTAACTGACGTGCCAGCGGCGTCGGTTATAACAACTGCCGAGCTACCCGATTTGGTGATAACATAATCTTCGGCGAGACCTTCAAAGGTCAAAGTGTCATTGCCACGGTTAAAAGAGCCATCAAGAATGACCACCGTACCTTCGGCAATTGTGATCGAATCCGCACCATTTGATCCGCGAACAATGGTTGGGTCGGTTTCTTCACCGAAGACCACCGTTGCGCCCTGCGAAAGGACCATGATGTTCGATGACGATGAGTCAGCACCGGGGAGCGTGCCAATGTCATCATTCGGAGCAAAAGGAGCAACAACTCCAGATCCCGCAGCGACAGGGGCTGTCGCGCTGGTCACCGACTGATTTCCAAGCGTGATGCCAGAAGAACTGCCTACAAGCTCGCGCGATGCGTCGGCGAACTGAAGGGTGGCTCCGACTGAGCCAACCGGAATAGTAACAGATGTGCCCTGCGCATCAGTGACTTTCACGCTCGAGGAACCCAAGCGAACGATGGAATAAGACGTCGCGAGGCCAGTGAAGTTGATCACGTCATTGCCGCGATTGAATGAACCATCAAGAACTACTTCCACACCGCGCTCAATGGCTACCGTATCAGCACCGTTGGAACCGCTAACCTTGATCGGCGCGGAACCTGCAGCAATCGATACTTTGCCGTCAAAGCGAAGAAGAATATTTGTGAAATCACTCATTTTATTTACCCCATTAAGTGTTATTTGTTTATACTAAAAGCTGTTTGCACTCGAAGCCCTGGTCTTCGGCGCTAAATTATCCAATAAGAAGAAAATCAAAACCAACCGCGTCTTGAGCGGTAGTATAATCTGCTATGAACGTAACTTCGACGCCGACAAATATGTCATCGAGAACGATTGAGTTTGATACTCCCGCCTCGGTGTTGTTGAAGGTAATCACCAAATCACGATCATTGTCGGCGGTCGTAAAGCTGAATGTATCAGCGGAACTGGCATTGGACTGGATCCGGTCGTCTTGACCAAATCCCTGAAGAATCACTTCTGTCGGTTTAGCAACATCATCGGTAAACTTGATCGCCCCCGTCGACGCATCCTTAATCACTGCCGTTCCAAGCACGCCAACATCAATAGTCTCCGTCGTGGTAGTGGGATCAGCCCCCCCGCCATCGCCCTCGGCAAGCTTGAAGAAGCCGATGCCGCCAGCGCCCAAAAGCGCCTCCACGTCATCAACACTATCTATGACAGTGGTCGCACCTGCCGCAACATCCTGCAACACGATCTCGTTTAGCACTGAACCATTGAGATAGGTTATTATAACGTCATCGCCTGTGGCGGTGAAGCTGTATGCTCCAAGATCAGCATTCGACACTGAAATGGTGTCGCCGGCCGTAAAATTGGCAATCAGCACGGCATTGGCAATGCTTGCGTCCTCTGAAAAGGCAATATCACCGTTCGCAGCATCGGTCACCGCAAACGTCGAAGTGTTGTTGTCGTCATCGTCATCAAGATTACCATTGGCGACCGCAATGCCATCGCCGCCAGAACCTCCGGAGCCCGTTTCCGCCCGGAAGAAGTCAAAACCAAGTACAGCCTCGGCAGTTGCCTCGTCAGCAATGAAGCCAGCGCTCGCACCGACATCCTTGAGCAGAATGACATTGAGAGCCCCAGCCGCAGTATTGTTGAAGGTGATTTCCAGATCATCACCAATGGCAGTGAAGTTGTAGTTGTCGGCGTCGCCGGTCACAACAATAAGATCATCGTTTTCAAAATTCGAAATTTCAACGTTCGTTTCCAAATCCGAATCATCCGTGTAGGTAAATGCATCCCCAAGGGTAAACCCGGTTCCTGCTGCATCAAGGCTGATCGGTGTTGTCGAGTCTCCGACATCAATCGCAACTGTCTCGGTGGGGTCTGAAGCCAGATTTATCGTGATGGCCTGCGTTGTTACCCCGCCATTTCCGTCCGAGACCGTCACATTGAAAGTATCTTGACCAAAGAAGTTGGCATCAGGCGTGTAAGTAAACTGCCCGCCAGCACCGCCGGTCACCGTACCGTTCGCAGCATCACCTGCCGCGAAGGTCAGCGTATCACTTTCAACATCTGACGCTGCAACGGATATAGTAATAGGGACATCTTCAGTACCAGAAAAGGATGGATCAGACGTTATTACCGGAGCATCGTTGACTGGGTCGATGGTCACGGTAACAGTTGTTGTTGCCTGGCCACCCTTGCCGTCCGAGACCGTCACATTGAAACTGTCTGCCCCGTTAAAATTGGCGTCAGGCGTATAGGTGAGCTGGCCGCCGGCACCCACGACTACGTCACCGTTAGCGGCGTTGCCGGCTGTATAGGTCAGTGCATCGCCATCAGGATCAGATGCCGAAACCTGAAGTGCGAGCGCTGCATCTTCAGGACCTGAAAATGCGGTTGCGCCTGAAAATGCCGGAGCCTGATTAGCCGGAGGCGGAGGCGGCGGCGGAGTATCCGAACCGCCTCCGCCCGAAGCAATAGCGACGCCGCCAGCCAAAACTCCCAGCCCCCCAGCGATCAGCAAGGGGTCTATACCCGATCCAGCCACCCCGCCAGCGGCTGCACCATCCTCCTCTTCCTCTTCCTCTTCCTCTTTCTCAGCAGTTTGCGCCATTTTTTCAGCAAAGCCGGCGTCAAGTGTAAGGCTTGCCAAAACAACACCCTCTGAGTGGACCTCATTAGATCCGCTGGCTTCATCAAGCGCAGCCGCAGTGGGTGATTCGCTGCTCGCCGCTAGGACCTGGCGCGGGCTCGAATTTTGAGACCGACCGGCTGAAGTTGCTTGACCGGCTGAAGTTGCTTGACCGGCTGAAGTTGCTTGACCGGCTGAAGTTGCTTGACCGGCTGAAGTTGCTTCCGTCGGAGGCCCATCAACATTTGCAGAAGCTTTATCATTTACCACAACGTCAACACTCATGTTCTTACACCTTTTTTTCGCTAAGCTGCAGTTTGTTAACCCGCAAAAAGTGTTCACGCAACTAAAAAATGCCGACACATAATGAATAGAAATCCGTCCGACGCCAATTTGTACCAGATGGTCAGCTAAACGCGTTCTTTATCATTAATATCGTCACCATATTAGGTGTATATTTAGTGTAGCATCTATATATGGAATAACGTTATTAAAATAAACACGAATAATATATTGAATATTCGATCGGTATATAATGCCTATATTGGGATCGAAAGTATGGTATTAATATAGAACTGAATTTAGGGTTAAATTTTATAGCTATATTTTGCATTTAAATATTGCAACGTTTGATGATGCTGTCTATGCATTTGAATGCTGTTGGATCCAGCTTGTGGGTGGGGGCCTTAGGTAGTGCCTGAGAAGCTTCAATGGGAAGGATTCAAGCTGCAATGGGAAGGATTCAATATGCCGAGGGGCGAAACTGAAAGCAGTAGTGGGGTTGAACAAACGAGCATTCGCGTATCCAAGGATGAAATTAGGACTATCCTTGAGCTTGATCAGTGGTTTGCGAACACCAAAAAAATAAAATTACTGACAGCTGAAGCGCGAGTACTTCTCTTCGTTTTACTCAATGGTACAACCTCATCAACAGAGGGACTTAGTATCGCGAAAACGTCTGCCGGGAGCTATTTCGCAGTGCTTCGGCGACTCAAAGATGCCGGCCTAATTACCGCAGAAGTTGATCCCAACGACCGGCGCAGTAAACTTCTAAAAGCAAATTAGGCGAGGCCACATCGTGGTTGTCATGGGATGTCGAGATGTGGTTGGGGGGTAGTAGATTTGATGTATTTTGAATATCTGCGGAATCGCGATTTGATTTCACTAAATCGTCGTGGGAAAATGGGCGCGATTTGTCTTGTGGTGGGTGCTTGCGGAGTAATCGGAGCACCCTCCGCCGCGCTCAGTGCTGAGGCAATCGGTCTAGCGGCCCCAATATCTTCTGGCGGGGATCCAGTGCAGGCCAATAACAACGCGGCAGCGGCGCCTAGCGTTGTTTATGATCAGCCGTCACTTCCGTCTACCACAGTTGCGATGCCGGAAATGGGTTGGACTGAACGTCCAGAAGTTGTTCCAGAAGCGCTGGCAGATGCCATTGACATTGTTACTGAGAAAGATCCATCAGCTCTTGCAGCGTGGTCTCAGGCCCGTGCAGCGAACGCTGGCGTCCGTTCGGCGCGATGGCAAAAATTCCCGTCAGTCGATTTGAACGCAAACATTTCAAGTGGCGCCAGAACGATCTTACCTACCGCTACTGTCGATCTACCACTTTGGTCAGGCGGACGACTTTCAGCATCACTCAAACGTGCAAAACGATTGGAAGAGGCTGCCGTTGCTGCATGGCAAGATGCCGTACTCCAACTGTCATTGCAGATAACCGATTTCTATTATCAGGCAGTTTTGAATATGCGGCTTGAAGAGCTGTATCGCCTGAGTCTTGTTGAACATAGTCGGCTTGTACAAACCATGGAGCGCCGTGTAGCCCAAGAAGTAAGTCCTGCAGCAGATTTGGCGCTGGCCCGTTCGCGTGAAGCGCAAATCAAGCAAGACATGATGATAATTACTGCGCAACGAGATACTGCGCTTCAAAATTTGGCGGAATTGATCCGCGACCCGAATTTCCGGCTTGGAGATGTACCAGATTACCAAGATGGAGCATTACTCAACCAATGGCAGGGCGTGGAAGAGGAGGTCAATGCGTATAATCCCACCCGGCGGCGACTCGCCTTTGAGGCCGAAGCGGCGCAGGAAGAGATTGCCTTGAACCGCAGCTTACTATTCCCACAAGTTAGTGCGCAGTACACCTATAATGAAATTAGCGGTAGTCGCGTCGGAATAGGAGTCCGCATGCAGACGTCGAATGGGCTATCACGCTTCTCGGATATTGAGGCTGCGCGATCAAGATATAACGCATCTATAAGCGAGCTAAGGCTGTTTGAGCGGCAATTGGACCAGAACATCGCAAATGAAATTATCGCTCATAGTGCGGCAACAATGCGATCAGAAGTTTCGCTTCTTGCTGCCAACAGCGCTGGCCAGGTAAGTTCAAGCTATATGCGGCAGTTTATAGCCGGCCGCAGGTCCTGGCTCGACGTCATGAACTCCCTGCGCGAACATCTCGCCGCACAATCAGGTCTCGTGCAGGCGCAGGTTACGGCAATGGCCACCGACGTAAGACTCAATTTGCAAAGCGGCCGATGGCGCCCCACAATTTTATCTAGAGAAGGTGAACAACAGTGAGTGACAGTATTGAGCAATGCATTGCAGGGCTTGCTAGGCTCCGCCGCATAGAATTGAGCCCTGGCTGGGCCGAAAGCATGAGTGAATTCAGTGATACCTCCGCAAACGCTCTTGCAAATTTTATCGATCAGCTAAATTGGCAAACGACCGTAACCCTGCGCGGGGAACCACGCGCTCATGATTTTCCTTTGATCGTTCATCATCCTGACATGGGCTGGGCCGTGGCAGCACGCATGGAGGGCGCCGAACGTGTATCTATCATGCGGCTGGGTCAGCAAGAATTGTGGCGCATTGATGATGAAACCACGATGTATGATATCGCCTTGCCCGAAGCTCCTGGACAACAGAACTTCACCAAATCAATCGATGTCTTCAAATCAGCGATTTCCAAGCGTAAAGGACCAATTGTACTCGCGATCATGGCGACGTTCGTTGTCAATTTTATTGCATTGGGAACTTCGCTATATGCCATGCAGATTTACGACCGAGTAATCCCGCGCGGTGCATTTGCGACATTATGGGTTCTCACCCTGGCCTTGGTTGTTGCGATCGGCTTTGACTTCTTGCTTCGGGTGATTCGTGCTCGCCTGTTGGAACGAGAGGCGATCAAGATTGACAGCGAAGTTTCGGAGTTTTTTTTCGCTCGCGCGAACGATGTCCGTCTTGATGCAAGACCACCGTCGGTCGGGACTATGGCTTCCCAGCTTAAAGGAATGGAGCAAATTAGGTCATCAATGTCATCGGCAGTCGTTTTTGGCGCGGCGGACTTACCCTTTGCATTCTTCTTCATCTTTGTCGTGGCGCAGCTAGGCGGCATTATTGCAGTCGTCACGTTAGTCAGCTTTCCGCTTTCGGTTGCTATAGCCATCGCTTTGGGCAAACTGATCCGAACCAATACACACAAGGCGCAGGTAAACAGCAATAAGAAAAACGGTTTGCTCGTCGAGACAATTGATGCAGCCGAGATCATTAAAGCCAATCGAGGGCAGTGGTTTGTCTTGAGTAAGTGGAACAACTTGATTGACGAAATCCATAGATCGGATCTTCCCGTCAGAGACATCCAGTCTATTGCGGGTAGCATTTTTGGGTCGATACAACAATTAGCCTATGTTGGAATAATTGGTTGGGGCGCAATTGAAGTTTACAATCAAAACATGACTACAGGAGGGTTAATTGCGTGTGCCATTCTTGCTGGTCGCATCAATGGCCCACTCATAAGCCAGCTTCCCAATATGATTGTTGGCTGGACTTACTCACGCATCTCCTTGGGTATGCTCGATGCAATCCTTGCGCTTCCGACTGACAAGGCACCTGGAGTTGAGTTGCTTCGACCGGCGAGGCTAGATGGCGCAGTTTCTATCAAGGATGTGAGCTTTTCATATCCTGGCGCACGTACAGGAATCTCCATCCCGTCGCTGGAAATCAAGGCTGGAGAAAAGGTCGCCATGATTGGGCCTGTTGGTTCTGGAAAATCGACTATATTGCGGCTAATGGCCGCTCTTTATGCGCCGGCAGAAGGGCGAGTTTTGCTTGATGGACTCGATTCTGGAACGATCGCGGAGGATGTGTTGCGTGATCATGTGGGTTATCAGCCCCAAGATCATCGTCTGATCAAAGGCACCCTGCGTGAAAACTTATTGCTCGGCATTTCTGACCCAGGCGATGATGCGATTATGCAAGCTGCCATTCTTACCGGTCTCTCAAAATTGATTTCATCGCATCCGCAGGGTATTGACTTAGAAATCAGTGAAGGTGGACGGGGTCTTTCAGGTGGGCAGCGTACACTTGCTGGCTTAACGCGTATGTTACTTTCTCGCCCAAACCTGTGGCTCTTGGATGAACCCACTTCAAATTTGGATTCGGAGGCCGAAGCACGTATTTTTGGAGCACTTAAGGAAGAGATAGGCGCATCTGCGACTTTGGTGATTGTTACCCACCGTCCAAAATTGCTTGCACTTGTAGACCGGGTGCTGGTTATTTCCGACGGTCAGATTACAATGGATGGCCCAACAGCCGATATTCTCTCTCGCCTCACCCCGAAAACGCGCAAGCCACAGGTTACAAACGGCGTAAAACCTATCACCGTAGGAGCCGCGGCATGAAAATTCTATCCCGCATCAAAACAGGGGATATCGGCATGGGCGGGATCATGATCTTGGCCTGTGCCGTGTTCTTGGCATTGCTCGTTGCTTGGTCGAACTGGGCTGAACTCGATCAAGTCAGTCGTGCGCCGGGAACGGTCATACCTTCGGGACGCGTGCAGCTTGTACAAAGCAATGACGGCGGAGTGATAACTGACATCAAAGTCCGCGAAGGCGATATTGTTCGTGAAGGTGAGCTTCTTGTCATTTTAGATCAAATCAAAATCAATGCCTCGGTTGCGGAAGCGGAAGGGAAGGTCGCCTCGCTCATGTCGTCCATGGCACGCATCGAAGCCGAGCTGTTTGATCGACCTTTGAAATTTCCGGCAATTGTACAGAAATTTCCCGATTTTGCAACCAACCAGAGGTCGTTATATAGCAAACGACGTCAGGCCCTACGTGATCAATTGTCGGCTTTAAATGGCATGCTCGGACTGGCTCGCCAAGAGCTCAATATGAATAGTCCGTTGCTAGAATTCGGAGATGTTAGCCGCGCTGACATTATTCGCCTACAGCGTGGCGTGGCAGACTTGGAGTCACAGATTGTCAATGTCAGGAACTCGTATATTCAGGAATTGCAAACGGAATATACAAGGACGGAAGAAGAATTGGCTTCGGCCAGAGAAATATTGACGCAACGTTCAGACATTTTGAAGGGCACGAAAATTAGGGCCCCAGCGAACGGCATTGTGAAAAACATTCGGTTGACCACAATCGGCGGTGTCCTGAGGCCGGGGGATGAAGTTCTCACTATCGTTCCGACCGGCGGAACTCTCATTATTGAGGCAAAGGTTTCTCCGTCTGATATAGCGTATGTCCGTTTGGGGCAAACTGCGTCGGTCAACTTCGATGCCTATGACTCTTCGATTTACGGCTCCGCTCAAGGCGAAGTTACCTATATCAGTCCAGATACTCTCACTGAACAGACTGCCAACGGGGATCTTATATACTATCGCGTCCATGTCTCTGTCGACACCAGTAACATGAAGCCTGTTAATCTTAACGAAAAGATAGAAATACAGCCCGGAATGACTGCTTCTGTTGAAATACAGACCGGAAAAAATACTGTGTTCCGTTATATATTTAAACCAGTCATGAAGACATTCAGGGAATCATTAACTGAAAGATGATTTTATACTCAATGGAGATCTATATTTGAACCGATTGAATAACTTGAAAGACATTTTACCTTAGTCAAAATCAGAATTATTTTACTTCAAAAGGAGTTTATTTGTATGACAAAATTGACAATCGATAATCGAGAATTTGAGATCGAATCTTTGGAAGACGACGCAAAGGCGCAACTTGCGAGCATACAGGCCGTTGATAAACGCATCGTTGCCTTGCGAGAGGACTTAGCCATCATGCAAACTGCTCGTGCCAATTATGCAAATGCGCTCAGAGAACTGTTGCCAGAGCAAGAGGAAGTTAGCGAGGAATAGTGACGTGACCCTTAAAGACTCCTTCAGAAATGGTTAGGGTCAGGACCTATTAAAGGGATTCCCAGCGCAGTATTTTTGTGATTCCATGTCGGCATCGAAGGAGGTGCTGTCATGGATGCTCGATTTTTGCTGACCAAATTACAGATGCGCCGGATAGAGCCGTATTTTCCGTTGTCGTACGGGGTCCCCAGAGTTGATGACCGGCGGATATACCGGGAAGAAGGCTTAACGGTGCGGCGTCGCAAAGGTCGCAAACGCGCAGTTGGAACGCGCACGCGGCCGCCAGTGCTGGCCTTGCCAAACCAATGCTGGGGCCTCGATTTTATACATGACCAGCTTGCCACGGGCCGCCGGTTCCGCGTACTGAACATCGTTGATGATGTAACCCGAGAATGCCTGCGTGCGGTGCCTGATACATCTATCTCGGGCTTGCGGGTTGTGCGAGAACTGGCTGCGTTGACGGCCGAACGCGGCAAACCGGGTATGACTGTCAGCGACAATGGCACGAAACTGACCTCCAATGCGGTGCTGGCCTGGTGTGGGCTTGCACAGGTTAACTGGCATTACACGACGTCTGGCAAGCCGACGGATAATGCGTTCGTGGAGAGCTTTAACGGGCGGATGCGTGACGAGTTGTTGAACGAGACGCTGTTCATGAGCCTTGGCCATGCTCGTGAAAAGATCGCTGCATGGATCGATGATTACCATAACCAGCGGCCACACTCATCGTTGGGATACGATACTCCTGCAGCATTCGCTGCAAAACTTAAAAAGCAAGGGGCTGCTTCGCTCCGCATAGCCGGAGGCTACGCTACGCAGCCCCTTGCTTCACCCGCGCAGTCGCGCGATAACGATGCCGAGACTTTAATCGCAAATGGATGAACGTTGGGGGTCACGTCAGCGGACCATAAGGACGAATTTTTGATTCCAACAGCGACCGTATGAACGTTGGAAGTCACGTGAATTGGAGTATACTCGCGAATAAGTCTTCTGTTTTTATATAGCAAAAATTATACGCGTAGCATCGCCGCTGCCACTTCATCCCAATCCTTCGGGAACAATTTGAGCGCGTCGGACCAGTCGACTTGCCATCCATCGGATAGTCTATCGTGCAACACACGCAACGCTTCCCTCAGTGATCCCGTTGATCGAGGATCAAAATATATTGCCTCGTCGCCGCACAACGTTCGCGCATAGGGCAAGTCCGCACAGACTATTGGAAGTCCAAGGAACATAGCTTCCACCAGTGGCAAACCATAGCTTTCCGTCAAAGATGGGAATAGAAGTGCATCGGCTTGTCTATAAGCCTTGATCATGCCTTCATCGTTCAATCGCCCGACTGTTCTTATGGGTGAAGAAAGGTTCTGATATTCTTCACGAGAGAGAGTCACCACAATTTCGTCGACTATGTCCTGACACTCCCCTGACTGCAAAGCATGTTGCAGCAAGATATGGTTTTTATGAGAATAGCCAGCTGACGGATAAAACAGTTTCAGCTTCCCTGAAAAGCTTTGAAAGTCCTCGCCTGCGGATAGCTCAGCCATGACCCACGCCGGAGGGGGCTGTCTTACAATAGATATACGGTCACTCAATTGGGGATAATGCCTCACGAGATTGTCGGCCATAACCTCCGTTTGAACAATAATCTGATCCGCATATTTCAAATTCTTGCGAAAATTTGCTCTCAGCAGTTTGTTTCGGAAATAATTAGTAGCCGACAGATCCGGCGTTCCTGGTATCAGGAATGTATTCTGAATAAAAACAGTCTGCCGGCCTTTTTTTCTCAAGGGTATGTCACCTAGGATCAAGCTGTCCGATCCCCCATATACTTGGCCAGCGATCAAATTGGATTCAAGGAAACGGGACAAAAAATTTGGCAGGCTACGCCGATAGATTTTTGTCCGGTTGTGTGACGTTGAAGAATATTCCGACAGAAGGCCACGATCTGGAAGCCATATAACGCCAATTTTTGTCGCGCCGAATTGTTCCAGTTTCGGTAATAGGGAAAGTACCAACTGAGAGGCCCCCAAACCCGTGACATTCGCTGCAATAATATCAATCATGTAGACTATTTGACGTCAGAATGATTGGCGAGGAAATCGGTATCTTTTTCCCATCGTGTCAAAATTGAGGTTGGAAATAAATGCTCGCGAACCCGGTGAAGCGCATGCGAGGGATTGAACAGCATTTTGTACCAGCGCCCGACCTTTAACATCTTCATCCGGTCAAAGGATCGATCATCAGAAAGGCAGCTCCGGTGAATTCTGACAAAATCCTTGTCGGCGAGCTTTTCATGTTTTTCACCTGCGCCACCACCTGTAATGCTTTCATCATAGACCCGGAACGCTGCTATCCTCTCATTTGAAACGCCGAATGTTGCCTCTCGTCCAGCAAGCTCGCACAATAATTCATAATCCCAACATGACCGGTTTTCCAGATTGAATCCCCCGATTAATCTGAAGACGTCCATTTTGAATGAAAAACCCTGCTGGACGATCGTCGCAGCGCCGAGCCGTAAGTGCGAAATGGTAATAGGGGTAGGTATCAGTTCCCTTAAAGGCTCTCCGGAACCATTGACCATCCAGGCCCGGCAAAGCATGAAATCTTTGTCCATATTCGTCGACCAAGCGTTGCGAAGCTTTTCAATCGCCCCAGGCAGGAAGTAATCATCTGAATTCAGGAAAAATCCAATGGTGCCCCGCGCCTTCGCAAACCCCTTGTTCAGGCCATCGGAAGGGCCTTGGTCAGTTTCAAAGATTATATGATCGATGTCATTGGCATATTCACTTATTATTTCGCGGCTACCGTCCGTCGAGCCGGCATCAACGACTATATATTCAATATCGTCCGCCCTGTTATCAATAACAGACTCAATAGCTTTCTTAAGATACTTTGCTTGGTTGTATGATATAGTAACTATTGATAAAAACGTCTTTTCCATTATGCAGTATCTTTTTGCAATGACATATTTACAAACCAATCATCAAACTTCGATATATTTTCAAATTTACGAACAAATCCGTTCTCTAAAAGTAAATTATTTATTTTTTCTCTATTATTTGTATAGTTATGTTCACAAGTTATTATCTTAATCTCATAGCGAGAAAAGTCAAAATTTGCCAAAATATCTAATTCGCTACCCTCTGTGTCAATCGAAAGATAGTCAATCTTATGGGGCGCGCTATTAAATTCAAGTAAATCTGATAACGTTATTGTTTCGACTTTATATTTTTTCCCGCTACTTCGAGATCTTGAATGGTCATCCTTCAGACTAAATAAATCAATCGTCGACAATTCCCGGTCAGATGTTTCGTTGAATACCAACTGCTCACCAGAAACTCTCCAAACACATCTTTTGTCGATTTTTGCGTTACGATTATTCTCTAACTCTGAATGCCAAAATTTAGCTGGTTCAGCGAGTATACCAGTCCAGCCAAATTTCTTCTCGAGCAGGTAAGTATTGGACAAGTTTATGCCATTAGTCGCACCAAATTCAACAAAGAACCCGCCCTTCCGAAATCCTAACTCGGAAAGAACAAATAAATCCTGCCGCAGTTGTGCCTTTGAATCTTTGATAACATCAATACAATTACTACGTAACCTCGGTTCAATCGCTTGTAAAAAATCGTTGTCATCAATCTCACTAATATTCTCATACAATAAATCTAACGTTGAGCGACGGGTGACAGCGAGATCAAATTCTGCTAAAATCTTTTTCAAAAACTGTTTCATTCATTCTTGGCCTTATTATTGGCGATAGCGTCGGCGATAATGTGAAGTGTTTCCCAATAAACAATAAAACTAAAACAGAGCAACATGGGACTTCCCAAAGCGCCCATGGCAAATTTCTCATACTAACTATCTCGCAACACGGCTCAGCGCTTAGCCTATGACGTGACCCCCAACGTTCATCCATTTGCGATTAGAGTCTCGGCATCGTTATTGCGCGACTGCGCGGGTGAAGCAA
>NZ_JBALTN010000019.1:0-35207 GCF_036964565.1 Parasphingorhabdus sp.
GCGGAACCAAGGGGCTGCTCTCGGCACGCTTCGCCGCCGTTCGCGTGCGAGTTGCCGATGGCCCGCCTCAACGCATCTGGAACAGTGGCGCGCAACATCTGCGCGGCGAGGAAGTGTGGCTGGTCGGCGAACATCGCTCAACCGGCGAGCGGAAATAATACCTCTCCAACCTGTCCTCCGACACGCCGAGCAAGCAGCTTGCCGGAGCCATCAAGGCCCGTTGAGTCTGCGAACAGGGACATCAGCAACTCAAGGAAGAGCTCGGCCTTGATCACTTCGAAGGCCGATCATGGAAGGGGCTTCACCGACATGTGCTGATGTCGATGATTGCCTTGGCCTTCCTGCAATCCCGCCGCCTCAAGCAGGCCAAGGGGGGAAAAAGAATCGCCGGGCCGCCACCACAGCCGAGCCTGCCGGCGATCAGGCAGGCCATCATTGAACGCCTCGCCAAACCTCCTGACCTGACGTGCCCACAGTGCGGACACTAGGATCGGGCAGGTAGTTTTTCTGATGGCACCGTACATCAGAAATCGGAAAATCATTAGCAATATGATCTTGTAAAAGAAAACTAGGATATAGCGATCGACAGCTTTTCTTATCAATTGCCCAATAAGGTTGATAATATATCTTATGTTAAGTAATTGATCTCATTAACTAATATTAACCATATTTGGATTCTTAGTCAATTTTCGATTTGAAGCGTTTGCAAAAATCGGTGGAACCTGCAGTAATAGCTCCAATTATCTAAATCACTTTCCACGAAATTCGATATCGATGCCAAAAAGCTACGAATGGTGGATCTATGCCTAACCAATCGGTTATGACAGTTTACGTCTTTGTTCTTGGGTTCTTCACTTTCGTCTGTCTACGCCACATCAGCAAGTAGGCGACGGGAATGATCAACATTGACCGCAATAGTGCAGTTTGTCCGAGAATTAGCACGCGCTCCGCAACGGCTATCACCTACCATAGTTACCTTGACCGCTGAGATCTTTAGGATCCTATTGATCAACCAGTTTTGTCTCATGTAAATAGCCCGATACATGTATGCCCGGATTCAAATTCGGCAGACGCGCACAGAACTCCACGCGATTCGAAGACCGTCCACGGAAAGCGAAAGCCACTATACGGTCGCTGCTGAACCCGAAAAGCTTTGTTTGGGGCATAATATGCTAGATTATGTAGCGATCCCATCCAGCGTAGTGCTCGCCGCTTCTTTCTCCTCTTGGAAAGCTCAACCCGATGAGAAGAAGTCCGACCACAACCGATGCAACCATACCGGACGACGAAGCCCCATTCAGAATGAATGGCGCTATCACGAGCCAGGCACCGAAAGCGATATTTACGAACCGCAAGGCCCGCGCGACTTCGGCCGTCGCGATGATCGCGACCGTTATGACCAGAGCGCCCACGACGTGGTCGCTGTTTGCCATCGCCCCCTCGCTGCCGAGCGTAAGCCTGCTCAGCATGAGCCAAGCGCCCAGCACAGTACTTGCGATCAGCGTCCACGGGAAGGTGACGCCCCTCACCGTGTTATTCCAGATGGCTCGCACATCGGTCATGTAATCTTCCTTGTCTATTTCGCCGCGCGATGCAGCACCGCCCTTGAAGAAGGTTCGCACAAGGGGTTTGCCCTCTTTCTTTGACCAGTAGAGATACTGGCCCATGGCAATAACCTCATCAAGGGAGAACGGTATCATGATCAGCATTGCCAGCGCAGCAATCAGGGCCGGGGTACTCCACGTTCCGATCATGATCGGCTGGATGATCACGAAATAGATACTGACGACGCCAAGCGGGATGACGAGTATCCCAAAGAAGGTCACCATCCAGGGCATGGTCCGCCAGCGCGCTCTGGTCCCCATCACCGCCATCAGGATTTCCAGGACGTAACTGATGGCACCGAGACCGGCATCCGGGATCGGCCACGCCTTGGATATGTCAGAGGTAATGATTTCCTCGGTCCCGTTCTTTGGATCAGCGAGCGATCCTGAGAAAAATGGCTCCCAGGCCCCATCGATATGGCCGAGCTGATAGGAGGTGAGCATGCGAGATATCAGAAGGCCGATGATGCCCATCGCCACGATCGGGAAACGCTGCGCATCGGTGGACGGACTGTAGGTCCACCCCGGCGGGATAGACTTCTTGTCCATCATGCCTTCCATACTCATGCCCGGCATCATCGGCACGAGAACCGAGAATGCGATCACCAATGTGCCTACAAGCAAATTGGTCAGATATTGCGCGGCGCTCGGGCTCCAGAAGAACAGCGGGGCAAAAAGCAGCCAGACCCCGATGAAGGCGGTCGCCCACTGGCCCAGCCAGGCGGTACGCTTCGAAAGCGACATTCCGCCGAAAATCGCCAATGCGATCCCGCTCAGCATATCACTGATGGCAAGAGCGTTTGCGCGCCATTCGATCGACGGCAGACCCCGTTCAAGGGTTACCGCCACAACCGAGGCGCGTGCAGTATCGGCGGATACGACGTCATAGACACCCGGGCTTGCGGCCAACCAGAGGCCAAGCCCGATGACCGCGTAATGGGTCCAACGCGTTTCGCGTTGGGGACCATCCATATCGTGCATCTCACCCGCCATGTCCCCGGCCATTTGGTGTCCGTCATGCGACGAAAGGTGTGGTGTTTGCACAGTTTTTTCGGCGGAACCTTTCGGATGCCACGCAACCCGCGCGGTATTAAGCTTGTTTGCCTCATACCATTTCTGCGGATCTGATTTCAGAGCTTCAACGATAGCCGGAAGCGTCTCACGGAGCGAGTGCTCAGGCTCCCAATTCAGCAGTTTCCGAGCGCGGGAAATGTCGAGAATATAATGCGCATTGGCATCATCAACCATCCATTGCTTCACGAAACCATCGTGGCCAAGAATTTCCTCCTCAATCCATGTACCCAGCTTCGCCACGGCCTTCGGAATCCGGACTGTGGTCCAGTCTTCGCCGTGGATTTCGCGATGAACGATGTCCTGGATCTCGGCGTAGCCCAGCGTATCCGGTTCGCCGATGAGTATCGGGGTCTCGCCGGGCAACTGGTCCCTGCGCGCAATCGTCTGTTCGACTGCCTTGGCCAAATCCTCGAGATGCAGCGCGGACTGCGCTGCACACAACATCCCGGGATAGAGATGCGCCGACACACGGTGTTCGTACACGCCGGCGATTTGCTCGGCGAGAAAGGCGGAGTGACCCTCGTCGTCATAGACGCCCGCAAACCGCAGGAAGACCACCGGTATTCCGCCGCGATTTTCGCGCAGCACTTTTTCAGCATCGGCCTTCGATTGGGGATAGGGCCAGGTCGGTCCGATCGGCGAGGATTCATCGATCCGCTCGTCCGGCAGTGGCCTGGGTTCGTGGACCAGCATCGAGCTCGCATAGACAAATTGGTCGACATCAAAGTCCTGCAGCGCTGTGATCAGCCGGCGCGAACCCTCCACATTGACCTCTTCATATAGAGGGTTCGGCTCGCCCGTAATGTCGAAATAGGCAGCCAGGTGAATGCATGCCGCGATCTTGTTACCGTAAGCGGCTCTCACCGTTTCAAGGGCGTCAACAACCGACGCTTCTTGGGCGAGGTCGATCGAATACGAGGCCTCCAGTCCGGGGATGTCTTCCGAGGCTGACCGGTCAAGTCCGATGATGCGGTAGTTATCGGTTAATCGCCTGGTAAGCGCACGGCCGATATAGCCGTTCGCACCAGTTATGAGGACAAGGCCCTTTTCCATAAATCACCCCTTCAATCTCACCTTGGCTCTCCTACCAGCATCGATGGAGCCGTCCCCGGTGGCCAGATGACGGCCCTGCGATAGACCATTAGGTTAGCAGCAACCTGTCGAGGTTTTTTCCTCACCCGGGTTAGAGATCTCCCCGACAAGCTCGCCAGTTTTTGCGTTGGCACCGGACCGCGCGATGTCAGCCTGGGAGACCATGCCGCAACAGTTTCCGTCGTCGTCAATCACGGGAACACGTCGGACCTTGTTGCTCTCCATCGCGGAACAGCATGCCTCCATATCGGTATCAGGTGTGACAGTCACAGCCGATCGAGTCATTATATCTTCAATTCGCGTATCTGGCGACTTTCCTTCGGCTACGACCCGGCAGCAAATGTCTCGATCGGTCACCACTCCAACAAGTTTGCGCTCGTTGTCCACGACTGGAATTTCCCCGCAGTCATTTTCTACCATCAGCTGTGCCGCGTCCTGCGCGCTCGTCTCTTTATCGCAGCAGGCTGGGTCACTGGTCATAATTTCACGAACATTCATGTTTGTCTCCTTTATTTGATGGAACTCGCCGACAAGAAAAGCCGTTTCCAAAGCCAGAGGATGCGGCATCCAACGGTGCCTCCTCGTCGAATCATACAATGACGGAAAGATAGGGCTTCCCATCATCGGAAGGTCAACAGTGTCCAAAAAAATATTCTGGCAACGACCATCTGAATAATCGGACACTTCATGAAAACGCACAACTAACAGCAATGTTCCAATTTCTCCTTCGCTTCGCCTTTCTTGTGCAACCGCTAAACGCATATTGGCGCGGCTTGTGAAAGTTGGTAATGACGTGGGCCTCACTTTCCTGCGATCTGACAGGCGCTTGCGAAATTACTTTGGTCGCGCTCCTGATCTTGGTGGAGTTGTCTTCGGCGCTGCAAGCTGTCACATCGACTGCGTCTCCGCTCCTGGTGCAAAACAAATCCGGCAGGCGCGAACGGAAAAGCAAGTCTCATTTCTGTAAGGCCTGTTGACCAGTCATATTACCTATACGAATAAAGCTGCTCCAACCCCTCATAATTTTTCAATTTTAAAATGGCTCGTCGGGGGGGTTGACCTTCCAATGATGGGAAGCCCTATACTTGTCGGCGAGCCGCAACTGACAACGATTTTGGAGAATTTCCCCTATGGCGCAGACAGGATCACGCATGACGCGGCGAGCCGTGCTCGCTGGATCCGGCGTGGTGGCGATCGGTGCGGGAACCGCGGTAATCCTTGGAGCGGGCACCAGAGGATCTGTAGGTGCCAAGGCTGGTCAAAATGAACTCGTTCTCGAAGCGGGGAAAACCCTTGCATCGCTAATGGGCGAGCGGTTGCCACAAGTTCCTGTCTGGGGTTACAACGGCTTAGTACCCGGACCCGAGATCAGAGTCCGGCAAGGGCAGCCTTTAAAAGCGCTTCTTAAAAACAATCTCGATGAGGGAACAACCATTCATTGGCACGGGCTGCGTGTGCCCAATGCGATGGATGGTGTGCCGCATCTGACGCAGGATCCCGTCGAACCGGGGCAAGCCTTCCTATATGAATTTACCCCGGCTGATGCAGGTACCTTCTGGTATCATCCGCACCAGCGCAGTTTCGAGCAGGTCGGGCGCGGGCTTTACGGGCCCCTAATCATCGAGGAAGCTGATTCACCGCGAGTCGACCGCGATATTACCTGGGTGCTGGACGACTGGCGGATGAGTGACAGCGGTCAAATTAGTGGAGGCTTCGGTAGCCGGCACGATGCGATGATGGCGGGCCGAATCGGCAACACGATCACCATCAACGCAAAACCACCAAAGCCCCTAGAGGTGCGTCCGAACGAACGGATCAGGCTCAGGCTGGTGAACTCCGCCAATGCGCGGATATTCGGACTCGATTTCTCAGACATCGAGCCGGTTATTATTGCCCTCGATGGACAGCCCGTCGAACCACACACGCCGTCCAGTCCACTGCTGCTGGGGCCGGCGATGCGGGTTGATCTAATCCTCGACCTTACGGAAGCCTCTGCCACCCGGCATGAAATCCGCGATGTTTTCTACTCGGGTCTGGAATACAGCCTCAACGAGCTTGTCTATGCAGGAACCCCAATGCGCAGCGCGCCCTTGCAACACGCGGTCTCGCTGTCACCGAACCCACTCGCTGAACCCAATTTCGCCAATTCAGATCGTCACGAGATCCGCTTCGGCGGCGGGATGATGGGTATGATGAGCGGGCGGAAAAGCGGTTCGGGAATGATGTCGGGAGGCATGATGGGCTGGACGGTCAATGGCGTTTCGGCAACTGGCCATGTCCATGACCCCATTATAACGACCCCGCAGGGCCGGACGCTCGTTCTTGACATGATAAACGACACCGCATGGTGGCACCCAATTCATTTGCATGGTCACAGCTTCCGGGTTTTGTCTCGCAATGGCAACCCCACACAATATCGTGAGTGGCAGGATACCGTGCTGATGTCTCCGCAGGAACGCGTCGAGATCGCATTTGTCGCCGACAATCCGGGCGATTGGATGTTCCATTGCCACATTCTCGAGCATCAGGCTGCTGGGATGGTGGCCACAATTCGGGTAAATTAATATGAAAGGAAATTTGATGAACTTACTTCTCAAGATTACTGCAGTTCTGGCTGCGTTTATGGCAATTCCCACACTCGCATCGGCCCAAGAGGCAAAGCCGCTCGCCACGATTTTCAAAAACCCGCAATGCAGCTGCTGCGAGAGTTACGGAGCCTATCTCGAGGCCAACGGATATCCGGTTAAAATGGTGGCGACCCATGACCTCGCCCTCATCAAGGAACGCCAAGGCGTACCGGCCGGGCTCGAAGGCTGCCACACGATGCTCATCGGGGGATATTTTGTGGACGGGCATGTCCCGGTCGCGAGCGTCGATCGTCTTTTGAAAGAACGCCCCGATATTTTGGGGATCACGCTGCCAGGAATGCCTACCGGTTCGCCGGGAATGGGCGGTCCGAAATCCGGTACTTGGACAATTACGGCTGTCGCTCCGGACGGCGCCAAAAGCGTCTACAAGCGCTATTGACTGCCGCAAACGATCCTAGCAGATACGCTCGTATCCAAATTTGTGACCGACATTCTTAGAACGGGTAGAAGTGGCATCACTGGCCAGGCCCTTGAGAATGGGACAGTCGGGACGATCATCGTTTGTACACCCTTCGAGGAGATGCTCAAGAGCATCGATCATCGAGTGAATTTCCGCCGCCTTGTTCCGCAGAGCGACTAGATGGCTGTCGGCAACGTGTCGAACATCCTTGCTGGCCCGCGTCTCATCCTGCCAAAGACCGAGCAACTCTTTGATTTCGTCAATCGAAAAGCCCAGATTGCGGGCTCGGCGGATAAAGCGCAGCTTATGGATATCGGCAGGATCGTAGAGCCGATAACCGGCGCCGGTTCGTTCCGCGGGCATGATAAGCCTGATCTTCTCATAGTGGCGGATCATCTTGGCCGAAACGCCTGTCGTTGCAGCAGCCTCGCCGATTGTGTGGGAATGTCTCATGCGCACATTTATAAGCTTCCCATCATGGGAATGCAAATCCATTGATGGGATAGTCACAATAAGTTTATAAACCTCTTGACCTTCCCATGATGGGAACCCTTATATTCCGGTCATTGATTGATTCGGAGAATAGAGAAGCGATGGATACTAACTCGTCCCGAGCATTGGTACACGCACCCTCGGCTGGTCAAACGGCTAAGGCAGAAACGAGCGGAAGTTGCTCCACAGCCTTCGGCAAGCGCCGCAAGTGGCTGCTCGTCCTTGTTGCGGCTTTGGCAGTAGGCGGGCTCTTACTGGGTTCGATGTGGCCGGGCTTCACGGCGATCCTTCCTTTTCTCTATGTGCTCCCCTGCCTCCTCATGCTCGCGATGTGCATGCGCAAGGGCAATTCTTCACAAGGATCATGAAAACAGACCACGCAAGAAGGCATGCTCTCTAACAGCGCGCAATATAACGTAAGACCCACCCGACCAATCGAACAAAAGGATATTTGTAATGAACAATCTAAAATTAGCTGCCCTCGGCGCCCTGGCAACGGCCGGTCTTGCCACAGCAGCGATTGCACAGCCCAAGGTTGAACACCGTCCCAGCGCGAAAGAGAATTCGCAAGGCCAGGAGCGTGGTGCCATGCAGGGCGATATGTCAGGCATGAAAGGAGATATGTCCGGCATGATGGCCATGATGAATGATCCTGAAATGCGCGCGCAAATGATGGATATGATGCGCAACTGCAAAGAGATGATGAAGAAAAAGCAGGATCAGATATCTGGCGCCGAAGCCGGCTAAGGCTTAGCATCTTAAGGGCATGCTCCCAAATTGACCCGTCCCTCTACCTGCCCCGCAGTAACCTGCGGGGCAGGACCTTTATCTGTATCGCGATTTGAGGTTTGCACCGACCTTATTGACCATAGGAGTGCACCGAGAATGTTGAATTTTAAAAGGTTAATGCAAAGAGGCTTGTCAGAGCCCGGTCAGGCGCATAGGACGGCGTAATGCATATTCTGCGCTCCTTTGGACTCATCCTGATCGTCTGCGGGCTCTTCGTGCAGTCGGCAGCCTATGCCTCGGCGCGCCCCCAGGTCGCTGCGACGATCGAAGGGCCATGTGATGAGATGCGCATGGAAAACTCATCGACCACTTCTTCGGATGACCAAAAAGGGCCGTGCAAGAACATTCGCCTGGATTGCTTGGTGGCGCTCGGTTGCATCCCCCCACTGGCCATGGCCGCTGACGCGTCTGCCGAATATGTGGATATAGTCATCCCGTCGCAGTTTGGCGAGTTCACCGAGTTCTCGCTGGCTGTCAATCGGCTAGGACCTGAACCTCCGCCTCCGCAAGCGCAGCTCTGAATATAGGCAGGGAGATAACCCTGCAAGCCTGAAGCTAAGCGAATCGTTCTGCGCATCTAATGCCGGTCGTTCGTTCTGCCCATGCCCCGTCCTTTAGCGGAAACTAAAAATTATGAAATGTGCATTTTGGACTGCGCTTCCGGTCATGCTGGCCCTCGCGTCGGCAAGTTACGCCCAATCGGTTGGGTATGAAGAAGCCTTGAGAGCGGCCGTTGGCGATCAGCCGCAGGTGCGAGCGCGCGAACAACAGCTCGATGCTCGCCGGCAGGTCGCGGATGCCGCTGACGAACTGCCCGACCCCCGTCTCTATGCGGGAATACAGAATCTGCCTGTAACAGGCCCGGCTGCATTTGAGCTTGATCGGCAGCTGCCCACACAGGTTCAGGTCGGGGTGGAGCAGCTTATCCCGAATCTTGCTGAGCGTCATGCGAGAGCGGGGATCGCAGCAGCCGATATTGACTTCGCCACCGCGCAGCTCGCTAACGCGCGCTATATGGCACGTCTTGGTGCGGGCAAGGCCTGGATTGCGCTCGCCTATTCCCAACAAGCTCTCAACGTTGCCGATGACGCGCTAGGACAGATTGGACAGCTAGTTCCCTTAGCCCGCAGCGCTGTCGCTGCCGGTTCGGCCAGGCCAGGAGAAAGCTTGGAGGTCCGGCGGGCGGTGCTGGATGTCGAGGATGTGCGGACGCGCCTCGAAGCTGATCGCGAAGCCGCGCAAGCAATGCTGGCGCGCTACATTTCGGTGCAAGAACCAGCGGCGACAGGGTCAGTCCCACCGACGAATGTCGATGTAGAGCGTCTCCGGGCGACCCTAAAGCATAATCCAGAAATCATCCTCGCAGTGGCGCAGGTTCGTCAAGCCGAAGCGCGGGCCGATCTCGCTCGCTCGGATAAGCGCCCCGATTTCGGTGTCAACCTAAGCTACGGGCGGCGCGATCCTGCCTTTGGGGATGTCGTATCGGTTATGGGCTCGATAACGCTGCCCATTTTCGCGGGCAGGCGCCAGAATCCGAGGATTGCCGCCGCAGAAGCCGATGCTTTTGCCGCGCAATCTATCCAAGCGGATCGCCTGCGCGAGCTTGAGGCGCAATTTGAGGGCGACCTTGCCGCCTGGCGCAGCGCACACCGCCAGTGGGAGCGCGCCACCGAAGAATTGCTACCTCTGGCCCGTAGCCGGGCCGAGCTCGAAAGGGCCAGCTTTGCAGCAGGCCGCGCCGAACTTCTTGATGTCATCGAAGCCATCAAGGCTTTGGCCCTTCTCCAGATCGAAATACTCGAGCGCGAGGAAGCGACCGTGGAAGCGGCTGCCAATTTACGACTTACCTACAGGGAGCACGACCTATGAGAGCCGCAATGGGAGACGCATGGGATAAACTCTCGCCGCGCCAGAAATCCTGGACGATGGCGGCGACGGTCGCGCTGATCAGCGCAATCGCTGGCTACGGAATTTCGCAGTTAGGCGAAGGCGGGAGTGAAGCGAATGGCACGGGAGGCGCATCCAGTACCCAATGCGAGAATGTTCTCTACTGGTACGATCCGATGGTGCCGGGCCAGCGCTTCGACGAGCCGGGCAAGTCCCCTTTCATGGACATGGAACTGGTCCCCAAATGCGCAGGCGAGGAAGCCGGAGCGAGCAGCGGGGTCAGTATCGATCCGACGCTCGTCCAGAATTTCGGCATCCAAACCGCTGAAGCCGAATATGGCGTCCTCCAACCAGAAGTGACTGTCACCGGCGTCCTTGCCTACAACGGACGAGATGTAGCGATCGTCCAGCCCAGAGCGGGCGGTTTTGTCCAACGAACCTATGGCCGCGCGCCCGACGATGTTATCGGTCGCGGAGCGCCACTAGTCGATATTCTGGTGCCAGAATGGGGCGGCGCGCAGCAGGAATATCTGGCAGTCTTGAACAGCGGCGACGAAGCGCTCGCTCGCGCCATGCGTGAACGGATGCGCCTGCTGGGCATGTCACCTGGCCTAATCTCCTCAGTCGGGCGAAGTCGGCGGGCGCAATCGACGATCACTGTCACCGCGCCGATCGGCGGCGCCATCACATCGCTCGGCGTTCGTCCCGGCATGACCGTGATGGCCGGACAGATGTTGGCGGAAATTACCGGTTTCTCGCCGATCTGGCTCGAGGCGGCGGTCCCGGAAACACAGATTGCCAATGTCCGTGTCGGTCAGCCCGTCAACGCAACGCTTACGGCATACCCTGACGAACGGTTTGTCGGTCGCATCATTGCGGTGCTGCCGAGCGCGCAGGATGCGAGCCGCACGGTGACCGTGCGGGCGCAGCTGCCCAATCCTGGCGGCAAGCTCAAACCGGGTATGTTCGCGCGGGTCTCGCTCACTCCCGACACGCGGCGCGCGCTGCTGGTCCCCTCCGAAGCCGTCATTCGCACGGGGCGCAGAACGATCGTGATGCTAAGGCAGGACAAGGGAGGCTTCACGCCCGCCGAGGTCCGCATCGGGCGCGAGGCAGCCGGCCGAACCGAGGTCCTTGCGGGGCTTGCGCCGGGCGAGAAGGTCGTGACCTCGGGCCAGTTCCTGATCGATTCCGAAGCCAGTCTTTCCGGTCTCGACGTCCGGTCTATTGAGGAGGCACCGGGCAAAGATGCTGGCGCGCAGCAAGGAGCTGATGACAAAAAGCCCGCCACTTTCAGCGCCACCGGCACAATCGAAAAGATCGCCGCGAGATCTGTCACGCTGAAGCACGGACCCGTTCCGCAGCTCGACTGGCCCGCGATGACAATGGCCTTCTCTACCAGCGGCGCTGCGCAGCTACGCGGGTTCAAGCGCGGAGACCGGGTAAAATTCACCTTCATACAAAAGGATTCTGGGGCCCAAATCGTGTCCATCCGGAAGAGCAGTCAATGATCGCGCGTATTATCGATGGTTCTATCGCCAATCGCTTTTTCGTCGTGCTGGCGGCGCTCGTCCTCTCTCTGGCAGGCTATTGGGCTGTGCGTACCACGCCGGTCGATGCAATACCCGACCTTTCGGATGTACAGGTGGTCATCCGATCCAACTATCCAGGGCAAGCGCCGCGTCTGGTTGAGGATCAGGTCACTTATCCGCTGGCGACGACCATGTTGTCGGTCCCCGGTGCCAAGACTGTCCGCGGTTATTCATTTTTCGGGGATAGCTATGTCTATGTGATCTTCGAAGACGGGACCGATCTTTACTGGGCGCGCTCGCGCGTTCTTGAATATCTCAATCAGGTGCAGGGGCAGCTACCCGAAGGGGTTTCAAGCGCGCTCGGCCCGGATGCGACCGGAGTCGGCTGGATTTACGAATACGCATTGGTCGATCGCACCGGCGGAAACGATCTTGCCGGCCTGCGAAGCCTTCAGGACTGGTTTTTACGTTATGAGTTAAAAACGGTCCCGGGGATTGCAGAGGTCGCCAGCATCGGCGGCATGGTCAAGCAATATCAGGTCGTGCTCGACCCCTATCGTATGGCTTCACTTGGCGTCACCCACGCCGAAATAGTCAAGGCGGTCCGTGGATCCAATCGGGAATCTGGAGGATCGATCATCGAGATGGGCGAGGCCGAATATATGGTTCGCTCCTCAGGCTATCTTAGCAAATTGGCCGACTTTCGCAGCATCCCCCTGCGCGTCGCCGGCGCGGGCGTTCCCGTGACGCTCGGAGACGTTGCAACCATACAAATTGGTCCCGAGCTTCGGCGCGGCATCGCCGAACTCAATGGCGAAGGCGAGGTCGCGGGAGGTGTGGTGATCCTTCGCCAAGGCGCCGATGCGCGCAGCGCGATCACAGCAGTCGAAGCCAAGCTCAAGCAGCTTCAGGCGAGCCTACCCAAAGGGGTTGAGGTCGTTACGACTTACAACCGTGCCCAACTGATTGACGCTTCGGTGGAAAACCTGACGACTAAGCTAATCGAGGAATTCATCGTTGTCGGCCTGGTTTGCGCGCTGTTCCTCTGGCATGTACGTTCTGCTCTGGTAGCGATCGTCACGCTGCCGCTAGGCGTCCTCGCCGCCTTCATCATTATGCGCTTCCAAGGCGTGAACGCCAACATCATGTCGCTCGGCGGGATTGCCATTGCTGTGGGAGCGATGGTGGATGCCGCGATTGTGATGGTCGAGAACGCGCACAAACACCTGGAACGATGGGCGCACGACAATCCCGACCGGGTATTGGCCGGTCAGGAGCGGTGGAAGGTAATAGCGGACGCCGCGAAGGAAGTGGGCCCGGCGCTGTTTTTCAGTCTTCTGATCATTACCTTTTCCTTCATCCCCGTGTTCACCTTGCAGGCGCAGGAAGGACGGCTGTTCGCGCCGCTCGCTTTCACCAAGACATACGCAATGGCAGGGGCGGCAATTTTATCGGTGACGCTCGTACCAGTCCTGATGGGCTGGCTGATCCGCGGGAAAATACCGTCCGAAGACAAAAACCCGATCAATCGCGGGCTGACGTGGGCCTACCGACCGGGGCTCGACTGGGTCATGCGGTGGCCGAAAGCAACATTGGCCATCGCAGGTGCGATTTTTCTCACGACCATCATACCCTTGTCTCAACTGGGCGGGGAATTCCTACCCCCTCTGAACGAGGGCGATCTGCTCTATATGCCGAGTGCCCTGCCCGGCCTTTCGCCGGGCCAGGCATCTGCGCTACTTCAGCGTACCGACCGCCTCATCAAATCGGTTCCCGAAGTAAAGACCGTGTTCGGCAAGGCCGGGCGGGCCGATACCGCCACCGATCCCGCACCGCTAACGATGTTCGAGACGACTATTCAGTTCAAACCGCGCGAAGAATGGCGCGAAGGAATGACGCCTGATAAATTAATTGAGGAACTCGACCGCACCGTGAGGGTGCCGGGACTGGCGAATATCTGGGTCCCGCCAATTCGCAACCGGATCGACATGCTGGCAACAGGAATAAAAAGTCCGATCGGAGTGAAGGTCTTCGGTGAGAGCTTGGCTGATATCGATAAGGTGGCTCAAGGTATCGAGCGAGTGGCCAAAACCGTGCCCGGTGTAAGTTCCGCACTGGCAGAACGCCTGACAGGTGGCCGTTACATTGATGTCGACATTGACCGCCTCGCTGCCGCGCGTTACGGACTCACTATAGACGATGTGCAGATAATTGTGTCGGGCGCAATCGGCGGCGCGAATGTAGCGCGAACGGTCGAAGGACTGGCGCGTTATCCGGTCAATGTGCGTTACCCCCGTGAAATACGGGACAGCGTTGGCGAATTGCGCGCACTTCCCGTCCTGACGCCTTCAGGCCAGCAGATTACGCTTGGCACCGTAGCGCAGATCAAGGTCAGCAGCGGGCCTCCGATGCTGAAAAGCGAGCAGGGTCGGCCGACCAGCTACGTCTATGTGGATGTCCGCGACCGTGATCTGACATCGGTTGTGAGCGATCTGCAAGATGCGATTGCCGACGGTGTCAATCTTCCGCCCGGCGTCAGTCTTTCATATGCAGGGCAGTTCGAATATCTGACCCGCGCGGCGGAACGCATGAAAATAGTCGTTCCGGCGACCTTGGCCACCATCTTTCTGCTGCTCTATCTGATCTTCCGCCGCTTCGACGAAGCACTGTTGATCATGGGGACGTTGCCTTTCGCGCTGACCGGCGGCTTTTGGCTGCTCTATTGGCTCGGATACAACCAGTCAGTCGCCACGGCGGTGGGTTTCATTGCTCTTGCCGGAGTTTCTGCCGAGTTCGGCGTGATCATGCTGATCTATCTGAAGGCAGCGCTCGAGCAGCGGACCGATCCGGATGCGGAGGAAGTCGACCAGGCAATCCGCGAAGGCGCGCTCCTGCGCGTTCGGCCAAAGGCAATGACTGTTGCCGTGATCCTGGCAGGTCTGTTCCCGATCCTGATCGGCACCGGCGCGGGTTCGGAAGTAATGAGCCGAATTGCTGCGCCGATGATCGGCGGGATGATCACCGCCCCGCTCCTGTCCATGTTTGTATTACCCGCCGCATATTTGTTGTTGCGGCGACCCCGTCCGGAAAAACCGGCAAAACCTCAAGGAGATGAAGAATGCGTACCACAAACTACCTGACCCTGTTGGCGGCTCCGCTCGCACTTGCGGCGTGCAGTAATGACCAAGAAACGTCCGAGCCAGCCGGAACCATGATGGCTGACAACATGCCTATGTCGGATGACATGCCGATGATGGAGTCCCCCGCGGCAGGACAGGCCGGAAGCGGCGAAGGCTCGATCACCGAGATCGACGAGGCGGACGGCAAGATCACGATCGACCACGGTCCGATCGCTGCGGTCGGCTGGCCTGCGATGACGATGGCATTTTCCGCAGATGACGAGAGCATGCGGAAGGTGGCGGTCGGCGACCGCGTCACCTTTGAATTTCGCACAACAGAAGGCGGGGGCGGAGAACTGACCGCGATCGCCAAGCAGTGATGGGTGCCTCGCGTCGTGCCGCAGGGCAGCGCGGCGCGAGATCCCAATCCTTTAAAACCAAGCACAATAATCGATAATGGAGATGATGATGATGAATTGCGATGGAATGATGGGCAGCCCAATGATGATGATCGGAATGGGCGTATTCTGGATTGGATTGCTTATACTCGTAACGCTTGGGATCTTCGCGCTAGTGAAATACCTCAAGTCGTAACGCGATTTTGTCTGCGGCGGGCCGCAGAGGCTGGTCGAGTTCTGATAAGGCTGTTCAACGATTCTATACCCGCCGAGATCTGAAAAAAACCGGTAGGATAATTATCTCCAATGCCGGGGGATGTATAAATCGCCAATGGGAAAAGAATATTTCCATTGGTGAGATTACTGTACGTTTGAACCCACTAAAAGTCGAAGCTGGATCTTGCTAAAAGCGCAATGGCACGTAGCCCGTTCGCTATTTTTCGCGTTATGCCTAAATTTAACTATCTGAGCCAATGATGGGTCCGGTGAATGATCTGAAAGTGGATAAATTGGGTTGTGCCGAAAATGCATCGGCCAAAGACAGTTAACTGGATCAATGGGAACGCCTTTCCGTGCCGGTTTTCGCCTTGGCCTCCCCTCGCTGTTTGGACAGATAAAATTTCTCGAACGCAAATAACCCAGTGATGCCGGCAAAAGAAATAGCAATAATCATGGGATCGCTAGCTGCTTTTCTTATTATATGAACTGTTTTGAATCTGTTTTTCCTTCGGCATGTCGAGGGCTAGGGTCGTGGCTGGCGCCTTGCAAACCAAAGCGTGATCAACGGGATGATTAGCCACATAAGGATGGGAACGAAGCCTATGTTCGTACCGGGCACCAAAGACATGAGGTCGCTATATCGCCAACCCCAATCCCATTCACGCGGCACGCTGGTTGCCATAGCTTCAATAATCACCGTAATTCCCAGCCCGGTCAGCAGATAGATACTGATCATCCAGTATTTTGGATAATACATCCAGTTCCGGTTCCGCGCTAATATTGAAACTACCGTGTAGGCGAGCAACAATATCCCAACGTCTCCAAATGTTGCCCGCGTACAGCCCAGCGTTCTCTCCCAATAGCCTGCCGATCCCACATCAAAGAATGGCATTTGCAGGATTTCCCAAATGAAGGACGTGAAAAATCCGAATGTGGCGATGTGAACCTCGGGCTGTTTGTCAAATTTCATGAAGCGACCAACTCGGCTTTGAACAGTGAAATCGAACCCGTTGCTGTCGCGAAACTTTGGGTTTTTTTCGTCAAATATCCCGGCGCTACCAATATTCTTTCCAATATACCCTCAGCATTGTGCCTCGTATCTTCGACGCCATCGAGCTGCTGCACCGTCATTCGAAACGTAGCGCGCATCAGTGTTGACTTCTGCATTGCATAATCCGCAATGTGGAGTTCTCCGCCGGGCATAAGCAAGTTGCGCATGATTTCGGCTATCTCGCTCTTTTTTTCGAGTGCCACCTGATGAAACATCAAACTGGATGTTATCTTTGTAGGCTGCCATCCTTTGGGCAAAGCCTCTTTTGACAAGAACCCTGGGATCAGCCGAATATTGGCACTGTCTATTTTTTTGGATGCGCGCTCGAGCGCCCCTATATCCGGGTCAAGCCCGATAAATTCCGCTTCCGGACATTGCTTCGCCAAAACAGCCAGCAGGCTTCCGGTTCCACAGCCCACATCCAAAATTCGGTCACCTGGAAGCGGATTGATCTGGTTTACCAGTGCCGAACGCCATGCGCTTTCCCGCGTCAAATAGCGGATGACGAAATCATAGAGCGGGGTGAGAATTTTATAGCCCAATGGCGGTGTGTAGGTTTCGGTTACCATCTCAGGTCACAGAACTTTATTGCGCAAACGAAGTGCGTTGCCGATCACCGATACCGATGAAAAACTCATGGCCGCGGCTGCGATCATCGGGCTCAGCAATATGCCGAACCAGGGATAGAGGATACCCGCGGCAACCGGCACACCAAGGCCATTATAGATGAAGGCAAAGAACAGGTTCTGCCGAATATTGCCCATCGTCAACTGGCTGAGATGGCGCGCCTTGGCGATGCCGCCCAGATCACCCTTGACCAGCGTGATCCCGGCGCTTTCCATGGCGACATCCGTACCGGTCCCCATCGCGATACCCACATCGGCCTTGGCCAAAGCCGGAGCATCATTGATACCATCACCAGCCATCGCAACCTTCTTGCCAGCGGCTTGTAGATCGCTGATGACCCGGTGTTTGTCTTCAGGCGATACGTTGGCGTGAATTTCGTCGATGCCGATCATCTTGCCAACGGCCTGTGCGGTCGCTTCGGCGTCACCAGTCAGCATCACCACGCGAATATTGGCTTTATGCAGCGCCTTGATTGCCTCTGCGGTGGTCGGTTTGATCGGATCGGCGACACCAATCAGGCCAGCTGGCCTGCCGTCAACGGCCACGAACATTACCGTTTGTCCTTGCGATCGGCCGTCCTGCGCCTTGGTAATCAGGTCCGCGCTAGTGGCATCAAGCCGTTCCATCATCTTTTCATTACCGATGGCAACGCGCTTATTTTTCACGCTGGCTTCGACACCTTCCCCAGTAACCGACTGGAATTCGGTTGCTGCTTCAAACGAAAGGCCCTTATCCTTTGCGCCAGTTACAATCGCGGCGGCCAGCGGGTGTTCACTCGCCATTTCAATTGCAGCAACAAGTGCCAGCATTTCATCGCCATCAAAACCTTGCTCCGGCTCGACCGAGACCAGTTTGGGCTTGCCCTCGGTCAGTGTGCCGGTCTTGTCGACGACGATTGTGTCTATCTTTTCCAGGGTTTCCAGCGCTTCGGCGTTCTTGATCAAGATACCATTTTGCGCGCCTTTACCGGTGCCAACCATGATCGACATCGGAGTAGCAAGGCCAAGTGCACAAGGGCAAGCGATGATGAGGACTGCGACCGCATTGACCAAGCCATAAGCCAGCGCGGGATGAGGGCCCCAGATGGACCATATGATGAATGTGGTAATAGCGATCAGAACCACAGCAGGCACGAACATGCCCGCGACCGTATCAGCGAGTTTCTGGATCGGCGCGCGACTGCGCTGCGCTTCGGCGACCATCTGGACGATCTTGGCAAGCAGCGTGTCTTTACCCACGCGCTCTGCGGTCATGACAAAGCTACCGGTCTGGTTGACCGTGCCGCCGGTGACATCATCGCCTTCGGCTTTGGCAACCGGGATTGGTTCGCCCGTGATCATCGATTGATCAATCGTGCTGGAGCCGTTGGCGATAGTGCCATCAACGGGGACTTTGTCACCTGGACGGACCCGCAAGCTGTCGCCGCTCTGCACTTGGTCGAGGGATATTTCTTCTTCCGAGCCATCCGCGCTAACGCGCAGTGCAATTGGCGGTGCCAGTTCCAGCAGTGCGCGCAATGCACTTGATGTCTGTCCGCGCGCTTTCAGTTCCAGCACTTGTCCCAATAGGACCAAAGTCGTGATGACTGCAGCTGCTTCATAATAGACAGCGACTCCGCCGTCATGTCCGCGAAACGCTGCCGGAAAGATATCTGGAAACAATGTCGCGACCAAACTGAAACCATAGGCCACCGCCACGCCGAGCCCAATCAGCGTGAACATATTGAGGTTCATGGTCTTGAGGGAGTTCACGCCGCGCACGAAGAAGGGCCATGCACCCCATAGAACTACTGGCGATGCCAGCAATAGCTGCAACCACTGGGATACTCCCGGTGCAAAAAGTCCCTCAAACGGCCTGCCCGGGATGAGATCGCCCATCGCGTATATGAAAAGGGGAATGGAAAATACCGCGCTGACCCAAAAGCGTCGGCGCATATCAATATATTCAGGATCAGGGCCGGTATCGAGGCTAAATGTCTCCGGTTCCAGTGCCATCCCGCAAATCGGACAGGAACCCGGACCTTCTTGCCGTATTTCTGGATGCATCGGGCAGGTGTAGATTGTACCTGCTGGCACGTCGTCCTGCGCTTCGCGATGCTGTCCGGTCAGATAGTGCTCGGGGTCGGCGACAAATTTGGTTTTGCATCCCGCAGAACAGAAATGATAATCCCGAGCATCATGACGCGCATGATGCTCGGTTTTATCCGGCTCTACAGTCATGCCGCATACGGGGTCTGTGACATGATCTGGAGAGCCGCCATGGCTGTGGTCATGGCCAGCAAGGCCATCAGGGGAGGGAGAAGCCACAGCCATTATTCCTTTATCAACTTGCTAGAGATCCATTTTTTGATCGGAATCACCAAAATTGCAATATACCAACCATAGGCAAAGCTGCCGACTGCGCCTGCTATAAAGCCGGGCCAGGTGAGCCATTCAAATCCTGGCAGCAAAGGCGCCCAAGCCTCATGCATATGCGCCCACTGCGGGGCTAGCACGCCAAAGCCGATACAAATGAGATAGCTGACAAGCAGGAACAGACTCAGTGTCCATCCCCAAATGAGAATTTGCTTACTCGTTGAGATATTGGACATTTTAACCTCCATCTTTTTGTTGATGAATATACTATAGTGGGGTATAGTGTAAAAGTCAATCCCAGCTGCTGGAATCTGCGAAGAGTCTTTTGATTGCAAGCATGTTAAAATGAGGCATAGGAAAAATATGACAGAAAAATTTGCTAAAGAAATTAGCCGGATGCACCGCATTGAGGGCCAAGTCCGCGGAATTGCAAAAATGATGGAGGGTGATCGCTACTGCATTGACATTCTTCAGCAATTTTCTGCTGTGGAAGCCGCATTGCGTGCCACCAAAATGAAAATACTGGAATCTCATACCAATCATTGTGTCCAAGATGCCCTCACCTCTGGCGACAAGGCTGATCAGAAGCAGAAAATCGCCGAGCTGATCAGCTTGTTCAGCAAAATGGGAAAATAGAAACAGGCCCATTAGAAACAGGCCCGGAGCCCATGAGGCTCCGGGCCCATCCTGCGACCCTATTCGGGTTTGGCTTTGCCGTGATCCATTTTGCTGTGATCCATCGTGCCATGATCCATCTTTGAATGATCCATCATCTGACAGGACATTTTGCCGTCGGCATTTTTCTTCATCATGCCTTCCATCGCCTTGCCGTCTTTCATCATTCGGCATTTCTGATCGGAGGACGCATCGGATTTATGCTCATGAGCGAGTGCCGTTCCTCCATAAAGGAGAGTCAGGGCTCCGAGCGCGGTTGTCATTTTTTTCATGAAATTTCCTTTCTTGTAAAAAAACCTAGTTGTACGACGCATAAACGGCTGGTCCATTGCTACCAAAAGCGATGACCTGATAAGGCTGCGTTTGATTCTGATATTCCATGCCCGGCGAGCCAACCGGCATGCCTGCGACCGCAAGACCTCTGATGTTATCCGGCTTCTCCCGCAGCAATCGCGCAATTTCCTTGGCCGGAACATGCCCTTCAATGACGTAGCCGCCTACAATCATAGTGTGGCAGGACCGCAAGGCCTGCGGAATTACGTTCGTATCTTTCACAGCGGTCATGTTTTGAGTGTTTCGGGTTTCAACGTCCTGCTTCATGTTGGCCTCTACATGTTCGGCCCACTTCTCGCAGCAGCCACACCCTGGATCACGGTACATGACGTAGGGCGAGGCTTGAGCGGCGGTCGTACAGGCGGCAAGCGTGGAGAGCAGAGTTACCGCCGCCCAGCGATTTGACACCAAATATCTAATTTTTTCTAGCATTTACAGACTCCATCGAAATAGTTTTGCGTTTTGTGGCTACCGTCCAACAAACTTAAAAATTCATATGATTCATGCCTCCATGCATGAATGTGCCGCCCAGAAATGCTTGTACAAGCACGCCGATCGTCAATAGTGCTAACAAGATGGCGAATATTCTTTCCTCGCTGCGACCATGGTGAAAGCGGCTCAGTCCGGCCCATGCCAGTAGCACTGCTCCGATTGCGACGGTCATACCGAGATAGCGATGCGTGGTGAGGATAAGGTTGCGGTCATAAAGATAGAAGCCGCCCGCAAACCAGCCCAAAAAGGCGGCTGCAACCGCTCCCAGCGCCCCGATCACGAGCATGATCCGCGCTGCTGAACGCCAGTCAGGCTTATTGCGCGCAACACCAAACGCTTCGGCTGCAAACGCGGCGACGATCATGGCGATTGGAAAATGGATCACCACGATATGCAATTTGCCAAGCCAGATGAACAAACGCTCGCCAAAGCTCTTATTGCTATTATCTTCTGCTTCGTCATGCGCCATCATGCCGCCATGATCATCACTCATCCCGCCCATATGGTCACTTTCGGGCGCGGCAGGAGCGGAGCCATAGGGCATCATCGGCATGGTTCCCTCATCCATCATGCCCTGCATTTCGGCACTTTGTGCGACGTCGCTTCCCATTGCTTCCTTATGATGCTGGTCGCTCGTTCCGGGGCCAGCGCCCATCTCGGTCGGATCACCATGTGCAAGTACTGGCCCGCTAAACGAGGCTAGTGCGAAAGCAATGCACAGCGTTAAAGTACGAAATCTCTGTGTCAGCATCTCAACCCTCCTGGTCCAAAATCGATTATTTTTGTTGCTAATAATAGTGGCAATCTTGCGATGCCGTTTCCAACCATAGTCTCCGGGTGCGCTCAGGGGGCGCGCACCCGGAGTATCGGTTGCGACCCGATCACTTTACCTTGAATGCATATTTGCCGCTGACGACTTCCTTGTCGTCGCCCGATGCCATCCAGCGCAGCTCATAGCCGCCGGTCGTAAGAGGTTTCTTCATCATCACCATCACCGACTTGCCGTCCTTGCCCATCATCACCGACATTGGCATCTTCATCGGGGCGTGCCCGGCCATACCGGGCATTGATGTCATCATTAGTTGCATGCGGGTGTTTGCAGGCATGATCTTCTCATCAAAGACCAGATCAATTTTATTTGTTGGTGCTACTGTCGCATTGGCCGCTGGCTTGGCTGTAACCAGACTCGGGTGCGCGAAAAGCGGTGTTGCCGCGAGCGTTGCAGCGGCGGCGAGGGTCAAACGAAAAAATTTGGTCCTGTGCATTTTTTGGTTCCTTGCTTGTGACTAACCACTAATACGCAGTTATATTGCCCACCCCTCAAAAATAATTTTGAGGGCAAAGCGGTGCAGCTTGCGTATTAGTAGTCAGATCACTCAAACAGGAGCATGTTTATGCCGCTATCTGACAACAAACTAGATGAGATGCTTGCCAGCCTGAACTCTGCTTTGCCTCACGCAGCATTGGCAATCGACGATGGATTTGAGAATAATGTCTGGCTACGCATTGGTGAAATGAATAGTCGCCGACTTTCGCGCCAGAAAAGTCTGTTGGCGGCAGTGATGGTCGTGACCGCGCTCGGAGCGGGAATTGGAACGGGCGAACAGCCCGCAATGGCCAACATCAATAGCAATCCATTGCTTGGCGGCGCAGATTACTCGCCGGCAAGCCTTCTCCACGTGTCACAATGATATTGGCAAATTCATGAAAATCGGACCCGTACAAATCATCCTGCTTATCCTGCTGGCGCTCGGTGCAGGCTGGATAGGCTCATTGGGCGCGAAACATTGGAGCCAGAGCGGCGGCCAAAATTCTGGCCTGCACAGCTTTGTTCACGAGGAGCTTGATCTCGATAGCGCACAGCAAGCGCAGTTAGAAATTCTCGAAAATGATTTTGCGATCAGAAGACAAGCTTTGGAGCTGGCACTCAGATCTTCAAATGCCGACCTTGCAGCCGCCATCGAAGAAGAACATCAGTATGGCCCTAAAGTTGCAGCGGCGATTGAGGCTGTGCATAAGCAAATGGGTCTTTTGCAAAAGGCTACTGTTGAGCATCTATTCGCGATGCGAATGCTGTTGAAACCCGGTCAACAAAAGGCCTTTGACAAGCGGGTATCAACTTCGCTCACCGCCGGGTCTTGAGTGCAGAAATCGCAGCCTGCCCCGCACGTTCCGGATATTGTGCTCATCGCAGAGGCTGCAAAAGGCCGCAAAGCAGCCTTCAATACTGTTATGATCCAGCAGGCCCCCCGGCTCCACAACGTCGCGCTCAGGTTGATGGGCAACAGCTCCGATGCAGAGGACGCTGTCCAGGAGGCACTAGCTGCTGCCTGGTTCAAGCTGTCCAGTTTCGATCAGTCGCGGCCGATCAATCCATGGCTCACACGCATCATCGTGAACAAATGCCGCGACATTCTCCGCAAACGCCGGATCAGGCAGTTTTTCGAGTTTGATGGCAGCGATGATATAGAAATGACGATAGCCGACACTGCACCAGACCCAATTGCCAATTTGCACGCACGACAAGTGCTAGAAGTCATGCAACGAGAGATCACACGCCTGCCAGCGAAATTGCGCGAGCCTTTTGTACTGGTGGCCTTTGGCGATAACAGCCAGGCCCAAGCAGCCCACATTCTCGGAATATCAGAAAAGGCCGTCGAAATGCGGATTTACCGCGCGAGAACCAAATTACGCGAAGTCTATAAAAACTTTGAGGGGTGAAGGCAGTCTCGTCGTATAGTAGGGAGATATCGCTTTTATATTAAGGATTATACATGCTTTCTATTCCCCGCCGACGCTTCTTATCGTCCGCTTTGATTGCTGGCGGCGCTGTCGGATTTTCTTCTGCCATGCCTGCATGGGCGCGCGGCGCGATGTCAGGTTCGGTGCGTAAGGGCATTGATGAAGTTTCCGGCTCCAGCATTGATCTCGCTATCGGACGCGGCCAGTTTTCCACCGGCGGACGCAGCGGCGGTGCCATCGCGGTAAATGGCACTGTACCGGGGCCGCTGGTGCGGCTACGCGAGGGGCAGGATGTGCGGCTCAACGTGACCAATAATCTCGATGAAGACAGCTCAATCCACTGGCACGGCATTCTACTTCCGTTCCAGTTTGACGGCGTGCCGGGCGTGGCATTTCCCGGCATTAAACCCGGAGAAACATTTACCGCGCCGTTCAAGGTGCGCCAGAGCGGCACCTATTGGTGGCACAGCCATTCAGGATTGCAGGAACAGGCGGGGCATTATGGCCCAATCATTGTCGATCCTGCGGGTAAAGACCCGGTAGCATTTGACCGCGAATATATCGTCCTTCTTAGCGAATTTACGCCGATGCACCCGCATGTCATCATGAAGAAACTGAAACAACAGGGCGGCGGCTATTTCAATTATCAGCAGGGAACCGCAACCGATGACTATCCGCTGTCCGGCAAGGAACGCCGGATGTGGAGCAAGATGCGGATGATGGCGACCGACATTCTTGATGTTACCGCTTCCACCTACACTTATCTCATAAACGGACACGGCCCCGCTGATAATTTGGAACTGCTGTACAATCCCGGTGAACGGGTGCGACTGCGGATCATCAACGGCAGTGCGATGACGTTCTTTAACCTGCGGATTCCAGGCCTGCCGATGACAGTCGTTCAGGCTGATGGGCAGAATGTAGTGCCGGTGGAAACAGATGAATTGCAGATCGGCGTTGCAGAAACCTATGACGTTGTAGTCCAGCCCACTGCCGACAAGGCCTTCACCTTCGTTGCAGAATCTATGGACCGCTCGGGGATGGGCATTGCTACGCTGGCTCCCCGCGCCGGAATGCGCGCCGAAGTTCCCGCACTGCGAGATCCACCAATCCTGACCATGGCCGATATGGGCATGGGCGGAATGGATCATGGCGCGTCGGGCGGCGATATGGACCCAAATATGGATCACAGTAAGATGAGCGCGGAAGACATGGCCACGATGGATATGCCGGGCATGGATATGAGCGGCGGTGGTGACATGGTCGGCATGGATATGGGAGGCATGGACATGAGCGGCATGAAGATGCGCGATACCTCAATGCTGCCGCCCGATGTCAAGGTCGGTCCAGGGCTCGACATGGTATCGATGGGCGCGCCTGATCGTATGGGGTATCCCGGGCTTGGTCTGGATAATGTCGAACACCGGGTTCTCAATTACCAGCAGCTAGCGGCACTGACGCCCGGCAAAGAAAAACGCACAGCATCGCGCAAGATGGAAATTCATCTCACAGGCAACATGGAGCGCTATATGTGGTCGTTTGACGGTAAGAAATTTTCTGCCGTCTCCGACGATCCAATCCGCTTTGCCTATAATGAGCGCGTTCGTGTCAAATTGGTCAACGACACGATGATGGCGCACCCAATCCACTTGCATGGCCATTTCTTCGAATTGGTCAACGGACAGGACAATCAACCATTGAAACATACCGTGATCGTGCAGCCGGGAAGCAGTGCAACCTTTGACCTCACCGCTGACGAGGTAGGAGACTGGGCATTTCACTGCCATTTGCTCTATCATATGCATTCCGGGATGTTCCAGATCGTTACCGTGGCATCGCCGTCTGGAGCACAGTCATGAAGCGTATGATGGTTCTTCTGTTGCTGGGATTTAGCCAGCCAGCATTCGCGCAGAACATGGATCCAAACATGAAAATGCCGATGCCAGCGAAACCTGCGGCAAAACCAAAACCGCAAGCCAAGCCAGCGCCCGTAGTTGCAAAAAAAGCCGTTGTGCCAGCGAAAAAACCACCCGCAAAAGCAACTCCAAAACCTCCGGCTCCAAGTTCCAAGCAAATGGGTCCCGTATTAATCGAGGATGCCCCCCAAGAGAATATTGGCGAGACTATGGACCATTCCGGCATGGACCATAGCAATATGGCTAAGCCTAGCGACCAAATGGAAGGTATGGATCATAGCGGCATGGACGGAATGTCTATGGAAGATGGGACATCTCCTTCTGGCGAGATGGATCACAGTTCAATGGACCAAAGCTCCATGGACCATAGTGCCATGGATATGTCGGGCGGCGATATGGAAGGCATGGATATGGCGATGCCATTGGGCGACGAACCGCCACCACCCGAAGCGGGAAGCGGGCCTGCGCGCGCTGCCGAAGCAATTTGGGGCGTCGATATAATGCGGACTTCTAGGGAGCAACTGGCGAAAGAAAACGGCGAATTGAAAACGCTGTGGATCATGGCCGACCGCGCCGAATATCGCGTTCGCGATGGTAAGAACGGCTATCTGTGGGACGGCCAAGGCTATTATGGCGGCGATATCGACAAATTCTGGTTCAAGACCGAAGGCGAAGGCAATTTCGGCGAAAAGATAGAAAGCGCAGAGGTGCAGGCGCTGTACAGTCGCGCGATTGCTCCATTTTTCGATTTTCAGGCGGGTATTCGTCAGGATTTTGCGCCGCGCGACCGGACCTATGCAGTTATTGGCATTCAGGGTCTTGCGCCTTACCTGTTCGAGGTTGATGCGGCAGCATTCCTGTCTGACCGGGGCGATTTGACCGCGCGCATCGAGGCTGAGTATGAACAGCGCATAACTCAGCGACTGATCCTGCAACCACGCGCAGAACTCAATCTTGCGGCGCAGGATGTTCCTGAACTCGGCATCGGTGCAGGGATTGACACTGCCGAACTGGGAATCCGTTTACGATATGAATTTGCCCGCGAGTTTGCGCCCTATATCGGCGTCGAACAGGAATGGAAAGTTGGACAAAGCGCCAGATATGCGCGTGCGGCTGGAGAAGACCCCAGCGTCACCAATTATGTTATCGGGATTAGATTCTGGTTTTAATATATAGGGGGGAAAACTATGAAATATATTAGTTTAGCGTTGATTCTGGCGCTTTCTACGGTTTCTTACCAGGCTGTGGCGCACGATAAAGATGCAGAGGCTGCATCTATCATGGAGACACCTGAAAACACCCTTGAAGCCTATAGGAGCGCTATAGAAAGTCTCGATGATACAAATATGCCGCGCCGCTTCACTCAAGATGCGCTGGTGTTTGAAAATGGAAAAGCGGAGGGCAGATTCGGAAATTATCTTGCCCATCATCTCGGCCCTGAACTCAAAGAGTTTGAGAGCTTTACATTCAGTAATGAGACGATCGATATATCTGTGATAGGTGAAACGGCAATTGCCTCGGAAACCTATACATATACGATAGTGCTGAAGGATGGCCGGACCATCGAGAGGCTAGGCGTTGCCACTGCGGTTCTCGTAAAACGAGACGAAAGCTGGAAAATTGCACAATATCATTCATCTTCCCGCACGCCTAAGAAATAGCTTGGCTTCGGCGAAGGTGTGGGCCCAGAACCCGCATGGTTCGAAAGCATAATAGATTTGACTTCGAATTTCCGACACAAGCAAGGAGAAGCTAAAATGAGCAGCTATACGCGCTTTATCGCTATGATTTTGACATCAACTCTGGCGATGTTTGGACTGATGTATCTCAACACATACGCGCTTGAGCATGTCTATTTCAGCGAGACACGCACGTGGATGGCTCTTTATATGGGCGCAGCAATGGCAATCATAATGCTGATCTTCATGCTTGGAATGTATCAGGATAAGCGCAAGAATTTCATGATCCTAGGCGGCGCAGCTCTAATTTTTACCGGTTCGTTATTTCTCGTTAGGTCGCAGGACACGATTTCCGATCAGGCTTGGCAAAAAGCGATGATACCCCATCACAGCATTGCCATACTGACGAGTGAGCGCGCCAATATCGAGGACAAGCGGGTGCGCGATTTGGCCGATGGCATTATCAAGGCGCAGCGCAAGGAGATCAAAGAAATGGAATGGCTGATCAAAGATATTGATCAAAATGGCAAGGCCACCACCGACACAGAAGCTGCGACGAGGCCCGTCCCCAAATTCGAAGGTGCACTTAATCCGAGTGACAAACGTTAGCGCTTGAGTATGCGGAAGACCCGCTCCTTTTGAATCTCCCGCCAAAATCGAGCGAAGCGCGTCTGCCGAAATGCAGTTGCTAATAGTCTGGAAGCCCCATTAAATCATGCGCCAATGTGCCAGAATATATTCTACCCTTTTATCCGTTCTGGCTTTGATCGCCATTTGCTCACCGATCGCCGCGCAGACGAAGAAGGCTGAAGTTGAAACGCTGTGGCGATTGCTGGATTATATTGCGGTCGATTATCCCGGCGCAGTCGATAAAGGTAAAGTGATAAACGAAGCAGAATATTCCGAGATGGAGGAGTTTTCGGGAACGGTTGTTGACGGATTGGCGAAACTGCCACCAAAACCGAGCCGTGCCGCGCTGATTGTAAAAAGTAACGAGCTCAATACAGCCATTGACAACAAAGTATCTCCAGAATTGGTGGCGCGGCAAGCACGTTTGCTGGCAACCGATCTGCTCCGCAGCTATCCTGTTCCACTTGCCCCCAAAACTGCACCGAATGTGCAAAACGGCAAACAGCTATATGCTCAAAATTGTGCCAGTTGCCACGGCATGTCCGGTAATGGACAAGGGCCGGATGCAGGGCAGCTCGACCCCGCTCCAATAGCATTTACCGATGCAGAGCGAGCAAGAGAACGCAGCCTGTTCGCACTTTATCAGGTTATTGGTCAGGGGCTTGATGGGACAGCGATGCAGAGTTTTGCTGGCTTACCTGCCGAGGACCGTTGGGATATGGCCGCATATGCGGGCAGCTTTGCGTTCAAGGAGACATCCAAGGGGCAAGAGCTCTGGAAGAAGGATGCGTCAGTTCGCGCTCTGTTTCCCGATCTCGCAGCTCTGGTAAGCATGACGCCAGCCAATCTTGGAAAGCAGATCGGAACAGAAAAAGCAGACGCGGTGATGGCATTCCTGCGGACGAATCCAGAAGTCATTGGTGCTACTGCTACATCCACCGGCTCGCTGGCGCTATCGCGGACCAAATTAAAGGAAAGTCTCACAGCATATCGGGCGGGCAGAAAAGACAAGGCAGAAACTCTAGCGTTATCTGCGTATCTTGACGGCTTTGAACCTCTGGAACCTGCGCTGGCCTCTCGCGACCCCACTTTGCTAAAAGCAATTGAGCGCGCGATGGCCCGCGTCCGCGCTGCTATCGGTGATGACCTTCCTGTAGCAGAGGTGGAGAGCCGGATCGGCGCTCTTGATAGGCTGTTCTCGGAGGCGGAGACCGCTCTGGACGCCGATCAGGCTAGCCAAGCATCTGCTTTCGTCGGAGCCTTTACAATATTGCTGCGCGAAGGGCTGGAGGCGCTGCTGATTGTGGTGGCTATGATTGCGTTTCTGCGCAAGGCCGAGCGCCCAGAAGTCATGCCTTATGTGCATGGAGGCTGGATTACGGCGCTTCTAGCGGGCGGTATTACATGGTTCGCTGCCACCTATCTCATAGGTATCAGCGGCGCGAGCCGTGAACTGACTGAGGGCTTTGGTTCGCTATTTGCGGCAGTCATCCTGCTTTTTGTTGGTTTGTGGATGCACGGCAAGTCGCGCGCCGATGAATGGCAACGCTATATCGGTGAAACAATGAGCAAAGCATTGTCGCGAGGGTCGGCATGGTTTCTCTTTGGCCTGGCTTTTATTGTCGTTTACCGCGAAGTCTTTGAGACCATCCTGTTTTTTGCCGCGCTCTGGACTGCGGACAATGGTATGACCATTCTAGCTGGGTCGGGAGCCGCGATACTTTTGCTCTCGGTCATTGCCTGGGCCATGTTACGATACAGCCGGAAGCTACCGATAGGTAGGTTCTTCGCTTATAGCTCAGCGTTAATGATCGTTCTTACTGTGATTCTCACCGGCAAGGGAATTGCGGCGTTGCAGGAGGCTGGCCTGATGAGCGTGACCCCGCTTCCATATTTTCCGCAAATTTCGATGCTAGGAATTTTCCCTGCGGTTCAGTCTCTTATCGCCCAAGTTTTGGTAATTGCAGTCATAGCAGCGGGGTATTGGTACAATGTCCGTTTAAAATACATACAGGATTACAGTATATCTGATCAAAATGAATTTTGATAAACGAAATGGAGCTGCCAGACCCCTATATAGCCCGTATCTGCGCCGAGCTTGGCGGGGTTGTTCTGGCGGCTTACCTGTTTTTACCTTACCAACCATGACGTCACAGACTTACGGGCTGATTGGCGGCCTTGCCGTTGGCTGGATTTTGGGTCAGGTTATTGAATTCCTATTGATCCGCTTCCGTAGGTAACCTTGTAACATCGAGTGACTGTTGGGACATACTTCACATGCGATTATAGCTTTTCTCTGAGCGCTTCATAGGGTGTTTTTCCTTTGAATGCGCCGTGGGGTCTGTGGAAGTTATAGAAGCGCTCCCATTCATTGAGTTTGGCTTCCAGATCGACATCTCCTTTATAGGTTAGCAGCTGGTAAAACTCTTGCTGGTCCGAGCGGTGGGATCGTTCAACTTTGCCATTGAGCTGCGGTGTGCCCCGTTTGATAAAGGCGGCGGGCCATCTTCAGAGCAAGCGCGATGGGCGAAGGCGGCAAAAGCAAATCATGATAAGTTAAGCAATTACAGAATTTTTCCTACATTGCTGGGCGCGATGGGATATGGGAAGAGATATATTGAAGAAGTCTACGGCTTCGACTTGTCGTCGAATGAGCCCGATCCCTTCACATTCAACGTCAATTTTAACGCGCGCCTCGGCGGTGACCCGATTTGGATGCACATTCCATTGGGCAAAATCGCGCGCCCACCGCTATCGGATTTTTCGAAAAAGGCGGATTTGCCTGATCAATAAGATCGCATATCTTTATTTGCTTTTGTAAGTTAAGCTGAACTCGCGATTGATGCCGGTGTATTAGTAGAAAGCGCTCCCAATCTGGCCGACCAAAGCGCCAACTAGTTCTTTTTTCTATACACTTCACTTTGTCACGCTCTTGTGCGACACTGAAGTATAGCAAGATCCGGCTAATCGGGATAACAAGGGGAGTGGGGCTATGTCCTATCCGGATTTACCGGCAAATGTAAAAACAATGGCGGCATCTACGCAAATGCGGTGGCGTCACCGATACTGGCATTTGGTGAAGAATGAGGGATTTGTAAAAAACCCCGCCAATATCGATATCGTACAAGCTCTGGCTGATATTGGCTGGACAGCGGCATTGACCGGTGAGCCTGGTAGCGGTCTTGATTTCCTTTATATGCACCGGCAGATGATCCACCATGTGGATATGATGCTTAGCAACGCCAATGATCCTAATTGGGGAAAAGTTGAAGGGTGGAGCAATATTCCAGCTATGCCGGATGATCCGGACTGGCCGGAGCCGCAGATTCCCAATATCGATAATCCTACTGCCTGGCCGGAAAATATCCGAGACACGATTGAAGCCATAGCTGGTGCGCGTAGCGCTGAGGCACTGACTACAAATATGGGCTATGCGACAACCTTGCGCGATCCGGCATTCCTTACACGCCCTGATATCACCTTGGATAAATATGGCGAGCTAATTGAAATTACCGTGCATAACTGGATGCACATGAGGTTTGCCGCATCGCCGCCTGCAGACTTTGAGGATGAAAGCACCGCAAATGACTGGCTCGGCGCACCGTTTTCAAGCCATGTGAACAAATATTTCTGGAAATTACATGGCTGGATCGATGATTGTATAGGGCTCTGGGAAATAGAAAATGAGAAACAAGCTGATTTTTCTTCGGCATGGCGCGCACCTGAAGAAGCGCCGCCGTGGGATGATTTGCTACCGACACCTGCAGCTGAAATGGCAATTAGAAAGTCTAAAGCGCCATTATTTGGACCACTGCAGCCTTTTGCTGCGTCACCCAGCGCAATTAAAAGTGCACAGCAGGTCATCGAAAGCCATAAGAAGTAAAAGTCAATATTTTCAATAATATAAGACATAATAATGATTCTTGCGGAGCTGGCCCTACGCCGCCTTCTTGAAAAGCAACATGCCGCTCGGTACTGCAGGGCGGGGAGCGGGCTGGCCTACCTGCTAGATTGCCAATTCACCTACGACACTGCGCGGCCGTGATTTGGACCAAAACAGCGGTTACTGGGGCATGAGTGTTGGCGAGCTTTAATTAAAATTCTAATGGAATTTGATTGAGGAATTGCGGCTTTATAAATAGTAGAATATCTTGCATATGTCCATAAATATGGCTATATAAGAACCATAAGTATCGACATAAATAAGGACGCCGCATGGCTCATGCACATAAAGACGCACGTAAAAAAACTGGTAAGACAGGCAGTTGGGCCACGCGTTCCGCAAGCAGCGGTAAGTTTATGGCTAGCTTTGTCACTAAAGGTGGCAAAGTTGATATTGAGCAAGTCAGCCGCACTTTTAAAATGTCTAAAGTTCAGTTAGCCGAAACTGCCGGTCTGGGTAAAACCACAGTAACAAAAGTGGAAAGGCGCGAAAGCCCGAAAGCGCAATCCCGTATGACAGAAATGCTTGAAATATTAGTGCGCGTGCGCGGTTGGGCAGGTAGCGAAGCACAGGCAATGGCATGGTATCGCGCAGAGCCCATTCCAGCCTTGGACGGAAGGACCGCCGAGGCTTTGGTTAAATCAGGCCAAGCAAATGCTGTTCGGGAATATCTCGATCATCTCGCTCTGGGTGGTTTTGCTTGAATTTTGTAGGGCGGTGTTACCGTGCCCATGATCCGTTTTGGTCTTTCAAGCCAATATCGGGAGACGGCGCTGCTATGCGTGGCGGACGATTTAACAGGAAAGGTCAGCCGGCGCTTTATTTAGCCCTCGATTCTGTAACCGCACTGATTGAATGTTCCCAGGGATTTTCTGGACGTTTATCGCCCATCACTTTGTGTGAATATGATGTTGAATGCGAAAATATCGCGGACCTTAGAACCACCAAAGACCAAAAAGCGCTGTCTGTAGATTTTGCAGATCTGGATTGCGCTTGGCTAACTATCCAGCTTGCTGGAAAAACCGCGCCGTCACAAAAGATCGCAAATGATATGGCAGCAGCCGGTTATGACGGCATGCTTGTTCCAAGCTTTGCACCTGATGCAAAAAAGGATAGTTCAAATTTGATCTTGTGGAACTGGGGACCGAAATTGCCACATAAAGTTGAAGTTTACGATCCTTCTGGAAGATTACCGAAAAACCAACTTTCGTGGGATTAGGGTTATTCTCGCTCGATATACCAAAAATCCAATATAACTTAACATAATCTTTGTTATCAACCTTAGTGATCGCTGGCTATCACCTGCCCTTTAAGTGCAAATCGCGACGTTAAATGACCCGGTCAATGTGCCGGCCTCGCAACAAGTTCGAATGGCTGTCCATCTGATGGTTCGCCCGTCTCGATCGGTATCCCGAAAGATTCGTCATCGTCAGCCTCAACGCCCATCTCATTTTCCAGAAAAGCCCGATATCTGGCGCGGTGCGTATCATTCATGATCCAGACCAGTCGTTCGCGCGGGACATTCGGTGCCTCCACAACGGCATCGGTCATTGCCCGGTGATAGTCATACGTCATACTGCCTCCGTTCGAACCGCGTCTATCATCGCGCCAATTCGGTGGAAAGCAAATACTTCGAAGGGGCGTCAGACTATGCTTTACTGCAGATTGCTCTATCTCGTTTGCGTACGCTCTAAAATATTAAAGGGTGTGGACAAATGTCCATTATTTTGGTAAAAGCGGTCAAAAGGACGCAACATGCTTAACATTATTCCCTCTGGAACGTCAAAAAAACCCGCTCCTATGGGCGGCGATTATGGCCCGGCCGAAATTGAAGCCATGCAGCGTGCCATCATAAATCTATTTTCGAAGTGGGCCGTCAAAGATGCTGACGCCGCGATCATTCTGGGCGGCATATCAAAAAAGACCTTACGGCGCTGGAGAGATGGCGACTATGGCAGGGTAAACCGGGATATGGCTGACCGGATGTCAAACCTTCTTGGTATTCATAAAGCTCTACGGGTTATATTTTCCGACCCTCAGCGCGGCTATAGCTGGATTAACAACCCGAATAAGGCTTTCGGCGACCAGTCTGCGCTAGATGTTCTGCGGCTCGGCGGTATGGAAGATGTTGTCCGCATCAGACGCTATTTGGATTCTGTTCGCGGCGGATGGTAGACGCCGCAATCGCGCATATCTCATGGCCGAAGACACACCGCTTGGTGATGTCTCAATTCCCTCCCATCGATTTGTTCGACGATATTGCTGATCCACGAGATTGGGAAACATTGGCGAGTGCACAATCGCGAACCAATCCACGTATCTATGAGGAAATTGGTGATCTGTCTCTAGTGCCGGTTGATCGCAGATTGGCTGGCGATGGTGCGTCCTGGGTCATGGCCGCATTTACACATATATCACCTGACCGGGCTTCACGGTTCAGCGACGGAACTTTTGGAGTATATTATGCTGGCGACTGTCTCGAAACGGCTTTGCGCGAACACACGTTTCATGTGGAGCGATTTTATAGAGATGCGGTGATGGAACCTGGTTGGATTTCAAAAGTCCGCCAACTTGTAGGAACCGTCGATACTGATCTTGTAGACCTCCGCGATCCGGGTAATGAGCATCTGCTCAACCCGGATATTGCTACTTATCCAATCTCTCAAACATTTGCTAAAGAACAGAAGTTGTTGGAGCGCGATGGTCTTATTTACCCTAGTTTGCGTCACGATGGCGGACAGTGCATCGCAATTTTCTTTCCCGACGCTGTAACCCCACCACTTCAGGCGGAGCATTTTCGATATCATTGGAACGGTACACGCGTTGACTTCGTTCAGGCTCTTTCTGGGGACCGGGAAATTCTGGAATTGGTCTAATATATCTCAAATCCAGAAAATCTCCGCTATGGTCTATAACCGTGACCAAATGCAGTAACAAAAAAATTCAGAGGTTTTTCGGGTCACAAAATGATTAGGATAATGAACGATCAATCAGGGTAGGATTAAAAGAGTGGATGAAGAAAATACGGAAGCAGTTGAGTTATATCATCCACCCTTTGTAGTCCGTGCTCTCGACTGGATAGAAGGTATATCCTCCGAACAGCTTATTGCCGCTGCGCAGATCAAGGATCAAAATAAGAGTGGCTTCATTCCCCCAGCTGCGCTGGTTCGAATTATTCGTCGATTTAGGACTGACGGTAAGCTGGAGCTCAGTGATCGTCTCGTAGCAATACTGATCACGAATGCTTATGATTATGTCAGGAGGGTTTCAGCGGGGTTTGAAGTTGGAGATAGAGAGGACGTGATCCAGGAAACCATGCAAACGTTTCTTACCGAACTGGCCGAGAATGACGGTATTGATTGGTGGGAGGTGACATTTCACCGGGAGTTGCGACGCCGCGCCAGCGATGCCTATGCACGTTTAATTGGCCGTCACTGACGTGACCCCCAACGTTCATCCATTTGCGATTAGAGTCTCGGCATCGTTATTGCGCGACTGCGCGGGTGAAGCA
>NZ_JBALTN010000020.1:0-33779 GCF_036964565.1 Parasphingorhabdus sp.
AATTAGCGGACTGGCCGAGCATAATGCCCGTAACATCGTCGAACAGCTTGCAATATCCGCTCAAGCAGCAGTGCTTGACAACGCGGACAACCCTGTCGCCGAAGCTTTTTGCAAGTTAAGACTTGATCGACCCAGTAATCTTTTTGGTGCTTCCACCGCCGTCATTGACACACGGTCCATCATTGAAAGAGCCATGCCGACAGCTTTGATGTAATTATCCAGAAATGATCATTTATTGGCGATTTTTCAAACATTATTGTCAATATTTTTTACCCACCCAGCAAGGCTGAATCCCTGCTTCCGAGAACGTCCAGGTGAAGTTATGGGACCAATAATAACGGGAGTGGGCAACTTCGAAGCAAATTTCGAGTAACACCGCCGAATATATATTCATGGGTTCGGCTCCGCCCGAAAGCCCCGGCGACCATAACACCGGCCTGCAAATTTTGTGCCGTAGATATGAGAATATCGGAAGGATGGGAACTTCGCGATGACAATAGTTGCAATTGCGGGTCCACACCATGACTAGCGAGATATTTGCAAGCCGCATCTGGCGGAATTTCGGTTCCCTTATCTTCATCAATTGATACGATATGGACCTCACTAGCAATTTTGATCAAAGGAAGCGATGAGCGTAATGCATTGGCAGATTCAATACTCCCATTCCAACAGATGATAGCCGGATCCATAAGATTGATTCCAATAAAATCATGAGGTTGGAGCAATGTTGGGGTCCGTATGTGACTTAGTAGGTCTCCGAAAAATGTTGTTGACCTGTTTTTATCAGAATTTCCGGGCGGCCGTCCCAGAATCGCGATATCCCGCAAGGCACTCTCACGTGTTATCGCATTGACGGGATCGCCTTCAATATGATTAAAATCCCAGCTTACATTCTCTTTGTCTAACCGCTCTCTTATCTGCATCCGGATTTTTTCCCCACGCTTTTGAGCCTCAACAATGAAACGATGCTTGGCCGCCATGCCCCCATAGGCATCCGATATCTTAAATGAATTGAGTGATGAAACATGGAGGCAACTCAAATGGCCCTCCACTGCGCGGGTTACGTCAAGCGCCGCTTGGACCCACGGATCTGGGCCTTGATCATCAATGTACCACAGCACAGACTGCATTAAATTTATTCCTTCCAACTAATCCCATAATTTGCTTTCGGATATTATTATTACCTAGCGCCTGATGTAAGCAGGATCCTAAAATATCCCCGAAGGCAGCATTCTGAAATTCGCATGGAATATTATGTGGTCACTCATGGTTGTGACGCCTTTCATGAGTTGGCACAATTTCGGGCGAGCAGTCTGTTTCTAGACAAGACTCGAATGTCGCATGCTTAATATCATATTTTTCGGCCAATGCCGAGCGTGCCGACGCTTTAACCGCTTCAAACGATTCCAGTGATTTTTCCTTCGGGACGAGATGTGCTTCTAGAGAAAGGCTGTGCTCACTGATACTCCACAAATGAACATGGTGAACACTCTTGACGCCATTAGTCTGGCGTAGCGTTTCTACAATCTCGTCGAATTCCAAGTCATCTGGAACCGCGCCCATGAGCAGCCGGACAGTTTTCGGTAACAATGTTATTCCTTGATAAATAACGTATACTGCGATTGCGATCGTGATGATAAGGTCAGCGATATACAGATCATATAGCAAGATCAAAATACCTGCGACTATGACCCCTACCGAAGCTAGCGCATCGGATACATTGTGAAGAAAGGCGGCCTTCATGTTAAGGCTCTCCTTTGAACTTGCATACACCATGATAGCTGTGACTAGGTCGATAACGAGTGCGATTCCTGCGACAATGATAACAGTCCAGCCTTCAATGGGCTGCGGATCAGCAAAACGGTTGATTGCCTCAACAAGCAGGTAAAAGCCAATAATCAGAAGTGTGGTTAAATTTATGAGCGCTGCTACCACTTCCCCGCGGGCATATCCGAATGTCATGAACGCGTCTGCAGGACGCCTACCAATGCGGCGCGCAAACAAGGCCAAAGCGAGCGAAGCCGCGTCACTGAAATTGTGCAAAGCATCCGCAATCAGTGCAAGCGATCCGGATAATACCCCCCCAATGATTTGGGCGATGGTCAATAAAACATTGATCACAACCGCAAACAAAAGTCGGCCATCACTCATATTGTCACTGCCGTGATCGTGGCCGGCGCTCAATGGATATCTCCCTTTTCATCATGCTTGTCCTGATGGGCATCCCGCAAAATGTCTATGCCTCCATACACCGCTACCCCTGCGACGGCGATGCCAACTAGGAGGTCCGGCCAATTTGCACCGGTGAACAGAACAATGACGCCAGCTATAATGATACCGCCATTGGATATGAAATCGTTGAAGCTAAATGTTGTCGCTGCTCGTAAATTTACATCTTTGTCTTGGATTTTTTGAAGTAGGCGCAATGATAAAAGATTAACTACGGCAGCAACAGCAGCCATGGCCATCATTAGCCATCCCCCCGGTTCAGACCCTTCAACGAAACGCCTACCCACATCTAAAATCACCCCCACGGCAAAAATCAGAAGCATTACCCCCGAAACACGCGCGGCCGCGCGCTTCCATTTTTGAGACCGCGAGAGCGCAAGCAAGCTAAGAGCATAGACAACAGCGTCAGATGAATTGTCGAGCCCGTTCGCAATTAACGCACTTGAATCGGCTAAAATGCCGGTTCCGAAAAAGGCGATTGCAATCGCAACATTCAACGCCAGCACGATCCACAGAGTTCTGCGCTTGTCCGGAGAATCTAGGTTTACAGATGTTTCGCTCACCCATTCTTCTCCGTCGAGCCAGTCCTGGCCCATTTTTCGGCTTTCTCAATATCTTTTAAGTCAAAGTATCGCATGTCACCGCTAAACAGAGGGGCAGAAAATTTCGTTCCCCATTCCACCCATTTTTTGTGGCCGACAATGGCGATACGTCCAAATTGGTCCTTATGGCGAATATCAAATTTTAGATCACGCCACAGCCCGCCGATGTTCCATCCAGAAAAATCGGATTTCAGTTCAATTAGCATCGGAACTGTTCCAGGTGTTCGCTGCGCTATACGTTCAAACAATGGCACAAATGCATCGAAATCTTCCGCGCCCAACTTTTCGCCTGCTTCTATAAAAATCAGCCCTTCACTTTCTCTTGCTGTCAGCATTTTACATCCCTTTTAAGTTCTTCAATAAATTGCGACTTGTTGCTTGCAATTTCGAAACGGTCTCCGATTCCGAGCTTACGACTTTTATTCGTATCATCTTAGCCGCTACCTCTAGATTATCCAGAAAATCTGCTAGAGGCACCACGGCCCTTTCCATATTTCTCGAGTATTTTCTTGACAGTATCTTCATCGTGCTTGCTTTGAACTGTAACGACTGAAGGCGGTCGGTGAATCTGGAATGCTGTCTTTCAAGAACCACAAGCAGCACCATCCCAGTCCAAAAATCCATCCCCCCAAAACATCGCTTGGCCAATGGACGCCCAAAGCAATCCTCGATATGCCAATCAATGCAGCCAATATAAACGCACCAGAAAGCAGGCAAACCCGTGCATATTTTCCCGGTACAATTTTGAATAAAGCCACTGCTATCAAGATATAAACGATGGTCGAATTTGCAGCATGACCGCTTGGAAAACTAGCGGAATTGGGAACAGAAAGATATTCTACAATCGAAGGCCGAGGTCTGCCGAAAAAGTCTTTCGATAAGGATATTATCCAAAACCCGCCCATGGATAAAGCGGACAATAGAAACGCATTAAGATAGGCTCTTTTTGCGATCAAAAAGCCAGAGACTGCCAAAATAACAAAAATCAGAAAAATTGAATCCCCCAAAAAGGAGACGTTGCGAACAACTTGTGGAAGCCAGCCTGGACCAACCAAAAGATCCGAGTTTTTCATAGACCTAAAAGCAAGCAAGAGGGTTTTATCTATTTTGTCCAAATGCCCTTTCGCCACCTCTGACCAAAGTACTAAAAAAATTGCCCCCATAATGCTCGATGGCATCAGTTTGAAGCCCAATGGAAAAGGAAGTCGTCGGCCTTTCGAACCTTTTCCATTTTGCATTTTGAGCATCACTCTTCCAAAGCCAATAAAGTCAGCAAAAAATTCTGATCTCGGTGTATCAGAGCAAAACAATGAACTATGATTTCGTAGGACACCTTTAGTTGTTCCCAATAGGACTGCGTTGTGCGATATGGTCTTGCGCTTCCCGAACATCTAACTCACGCGTGGAATTTCCTAACCGCACGAAATATCTCGAAATATTGCCATCTTTTAGATAAACTGGCTCAAACGCGGAATCTACGATCACCCAGCATATGGTATGGCCCCCATAATCCAAGAATTGGATGTGGACCATTGTGGCGGCATTGGCTCCCAATTGATTATTCACCAAATCAATAAGAGCGCGTTCAAATCCATCTTGGCTTTTACTTCTTAAGGTCTTGCAATCTAATTCAATGCCCTTGATTGTGCCATCATCAGAAAGGCCAATCAGTAGATTTCCGCCGCGATGGTTCATAAATCCGGCAAGCGATTTAGCTATAACCTTTTCCAATTTTTTATTTACTCGGCCTTCCTTTACATCCCAGCGCAACGACTCTTTAAATTCAGTAGTCTCGCTCTCTCCTGCCGCAATAAGCATTGGCAATTGATCGGAGAGTTGCCTTTTTAGAATATGTGACTTTTCTCTGCTTTTTTCAGACAAGGTTTCGACTAAATCCAAGACCAAGGCCAAACCAGCGCCTAAACCGGCAAAAAGCAGGTTCATAGGAAACATTTCGAAACTGGTGGACTCTCTAATCCGCCACCATAGGAAATCGGCAGCGGTATCTGAGGGTGTCGATAATAGCTGATTGAACTCAAGCCAGAAAATTAGCGTGACCAGGGGGTGTAGAAGGATGACACCTACTAATGCACCTATTACAATCTTGAAAGAAATCGGGATACGTTGATGTAAATTTATTAGCATTTCTCAACCGTTGACATAAAAAGCTTCATCTCAATTCCAGTACTTATTGAGGATACATATTCGTCTTCTTAAAAAAGAAGTTGCTGCGCGAGTAATAGTGGTCAAGTATCGCCGTGGGCGGTGGGGGATGCGCCCACGGCGTGACCCGGGCCGCAAGGGAAGATGGCAACGTCTGTTGGGTGCCTTTCTCCCGAGAAATAGCTTGCGGAGGGCCAATCTGCATTAAATTTTCAATCAATCGGCCGAAATCCTCTCCTAACGCGCTTCTTAACTTTCGCAGACGGCCATGAACGCCGGAGATGCCGTTGAAACTGCTTATCCGTGGTCTCAAGTATCAGGTTGAAATTGGTCATCATTCTCCTGAGTTTCAGCGCCGAAAGCGGACCGGTGCAGTGAAATCTGTGAACCAAGCGCGATCCGACAGACTCGGGCGCTATCAGGTAGCTCTCCTCAACCGAAATCAGCCCTCTAAAGCCAAAGCGAAAGGAAATGTGTCTCTGGTGCTCAAGAACCGAGATGCGAGCGTTGATGATGAAAAATCCTCGCTTGCTTTTTTTCATTCTGAATGAGTACTTTACAATCGCATCGAGCGCGAGTGAGCCGGAGATGCGTATGAACGGGTTCCAATGTCCATAATCCTCAAAGCGCGTCAGTGCTGACCAGACTTTAGTCGGCGAGGCATGCAAGATTGTTTCATTTTCTTGGGTAAACACGCTTTCCCCCTGACCAGCCATTCATAAGGCGATTCATCTGCATGGTTCAGTCGAACAGGTCGGAAAGAAAGCTGCGTCGGCGCTTATACCCGTGGTGCTTCGATCGTTGACGGTCATCGTGCGCCGAAAAACCGGGGCTTGATCGACCCTCATCGCGCGGCCGCGATACCGTGACGGCTTCGGATCGCTCGATGATTTTATCAAGCTCGCCCCGATCAAGCCACACACCCCGGCACTGTGGACAGAAATCAATCTCCACGCCCTGTCGATCCGAGATAGACAGCGTCACTTGGCAAATGGGACAGAGCATGCCTTTGCCTGTTGCCGTTGATGAATTCATGATAATCTCCTCTCAGTTAGCTGATGTTCGAACTCTTCTAAGCCTCGATACTCGCCAACGTCAGTGGTCAGCAAAACTTGATTTCGTGCTCCGCGATCGAGACGTGGTTTGACCGGTATCAGCGAGAATTGAATGCCGCCGTCGACGGCGGTGCGGCACTCCGTTTCCAATGACACCGGACTGGATATCACCTTGCGACTGAAGCTCATTTCAAACAGCGTGCCTCCAAAGTAGTTGAGATCGCGCGCATCGGACGCGCCGATGGCGGCAAACAACCTAAAATTGGAGACGAGGGCGGCACATCGGGTGGTTACGAACTGCGCTGCGGCTTCTGAGAAGTTTCTGCTCGGCATTGAGCATATCGAGGATATTTCGCGTTTCTCCGCAATTTTGAGCACAAATCCCTTCGAAAGTAAGCTCATTGGGCACCCCTGTCTTGATAGCCAAGCAAACGGAGCGCATTGAAAACGACGAGCAGCGTCGAGCCTTCATGGACCAGAATCGCAGGGCCTATTCCAAGACCCATGATCGTCGCCGGCACCAGGAAGGCGACCACACCCAAGCTGACGATCAGGTTCTGCCGAATGATCCAGCGGGTGCTGCGGCTCAGGCCGATGGCAAACGGTAGATGTGCGAGGTCATCGGCCATAAGCGCGACATCGGCAGTCTCGAGTGCGACGTCGGATCCCGCAGCTCCCATTGCAATACCCACGGAAGCATTCGCGATAGCGGGAGCATCGTTGACACCATCACCTACCATCGCGACCGGCGCGTCGGCGCGAAGCTTTTTGATTGCCTCGACCTTATCCTCTGGCATCAGGTCGCCCCAGGCTTCTTCGATGCCGACTTCGGCGGCTACCGCACTGGCTACCCGCTGATTGTCGCCTGACATCATCACCATACGCTGGATTCCTAGCGCTCTAAGTCGCTCTATCGTTTCTTTTGCGGCTGTGCGCGGTGTGTCCATGAGTCCGATTGCACCCAGGTCGCGCTGACCAGTGCGCACGACCATCGTCGTGCGCCCTTGCTCGCGCAGAATCTCAATCGTCTGGGCCGTCTCCGCCGTAAGGGGAGCGATTCCATCTCGACCGAACATCTCAGTCTTGCCAATCAGCACCACCTTCCCGTCAACACGCGCCTGCACGCCGCGGCCTGTTAGGCTGACGAGGTCGACCGCCTCTGGAACCGGTTGACCATCGAGAAATTGCTCACCATCTCGCGCGATCGCTTCCGCCAGCGGGTGATCACTGAGTCTTTCGACAGCGATCGCAATTTTCATGAGTTCGGCGTTGTCCACTCCCATTGATGGCGCGACGTCAGTAATGCGAGGGCGCCCTTCGGTAAGCGTGCCAGTCTTATCGAAGGCCAGCGCATTCAGCGAACCTAAAGTCTCAAGCGGTCCGCCGCCCTTGATTAGCACGCCACCACGAGCCGCCCGAGCGATGCCCGATAAAACGGCGCTCGGCGTCGCGATGGCGAGCGCGCAGGGGCTGGCCGCTACAAGCACGGCCATTGCCCTATAAAAGCTGTCGCGGAACGGTTCATCGATGACAACCCAAGCGAACAACAGCATGACCACCAGCGCGAGAACGGAGGGCACGAACACCCGCTCAAAACGGTCGGTGAAGCGCTGGGTTGGAGATTTCTGTGTCTCCGCCTCACTCACCATCTTGACCACCTTGGCCAGCGTCGTGTCGGCAGCAAGGCGTGTGACAGCGATTTCGATCGCGCCTTGACCATTTATGGTCCCCGCAAATACTCGGTGCTGGGCGGAAACCTTGTCAGATTGGGCTGCTGCCAGCGCCCTATCCGGTACCGGCTCCTTATCGACGGGGACGCTTTCGCCCGTGACGGGTGCCTGATTGATGCTTGATCGCCCAACTACAATGAACCCATCTGCAGGCAGACGTGCGTTCGGCTTTACGATCACGGTATCGCCGATAACGAGATCTTCGACGGAGATTTCGCTCAGACGGCCATCCCCTCGACGTACTAAGGCTGTACGTGGTGCCAGCTCAGCCAAAGCCTCGATCGCGCGCTTTGCCCGGCCCATCGCATAATGTTCAAGTGCATGCCCCAAGCTAAACAGAAACAAGAGTAGTGCGCCTTCGGCCCAAGCGCCCAAAGCGCCCGCGCCAGCTGCCGCCACGAGCATCAGCGTGTCGATCTCGAAGCGTTTGAGGAGCAAATTCTCAAACGCTTCGCGGAGTGTGAACCAACCGCCAAATATATAGGCGGCAAAGTAGCAGGCGATCGGCATCCAAGCAGGGGCCTCAGTCAGTTTCTCGATCGCAAACCCAGTTGCCAGCGCCCCCCCGCAAATCAGCGAAAAGATCAGTTCGGTGTTAGGCCCAAAGAGGTTGCTGTGGGCGTGCTCCCCTTCTTGGTGACCCTGCTTGGGCGGCTCTTTCGCGGCGTTGGCTGATATTGATATCCGTTCGGCTCGTTGAAGGACCCCCATCTCGGCCAGCGTCTTACTGATTTCCGCCTCTCTCACCTCGGATCGACTGAATTCCACACTAATTGTGCCTGCCGCGCTCGCCTCGACTTCGATGACACCCGGCAAATTTCGAAGCCGGTCGGCGACCGTGCGTGCCTTGCGAGCGTGGGTCAGTCCGTCAACCGTCCAGTGGATATGCTGATATTTTTCTGTCAGCGCCGCGCCAGTGCCTTTGGCAATCTCGCGCACGCGTTGGAGCGACAGGAAGTCAGGATCATAATGGATGCAAAGTTGTGCCGGAGTGTCATCATGGCTCGCGACGACATGTGCGTCCCGAACGCCCGCCCTACCTCGCAATTCGTTAGTGAGTCTGCCTATGCAGCGGTCAGCTACATCTTTTACTTCCGGCAGCAAAAGCGGAATGTCGAGGCGCACTAGATCTTTCATTGCTGTTCCCTTCATCCGATCGTCCCACGCATGGGAGAGCGCAGCGCCGAAGTGGTTGGTTTTCGCCGATGGTGTGGTGCGGGCGCGTCGAACGCCCGCACCACATGATGCCCGCTCTGGCGGAAACAGAACGACCTGAGTCCGAGCGAGCAGCGCGAATCCTTGAATTGTATGGTAGCCGATGTTCGTGAGGATGGCGCCCCAGCAAACTGCCGGCTCTGACTAGCCGAGGTCACAAGAATTGTCTCGCAATCATAAATTCTAGCCATGAAACGTTTTTTCAATAGCAAAGTTGGTGCTTGAACTGAGTGTTTTGCTGCAACTATGCCAGATGAATTCCTTCCTCGATCTGGAGTGGCCTGTTGATGCCTGCGACGAAGCCCCAAACCTTTGCCACGGGCACGGGCAATGGATACGAGTTCTCTACCGTCAAGACACCTCGTTACCCCGCCGGCGCCGGAAATTGTCCCTGCTTTGCGGCTAGACAGATCAAACTCAATGGGATGGTCCAGCCTGTCATGCGCGATGCTCACCGCATCACACCAATTGAGGCGAGATGCGGCGCAAATCATGGGCGGGCTTCGAAAAATGCTTGCCGGGCCTTCCCGCCAAGCACCTCCACTGCTTCCAGTGTCATCAGCCCGACATCCGGAATATCGCCAAGATTACCGACAAACGTCCGTAACCGCTCTTCCTCATCGACGATCTCGATGACAACAGCTCGGTCGCTTTCGAATACGTGACGACGATGCACATGGGCCGAGCGGCCAAAGCCCAAGCGCGCATCCAGAACGGTAGCCCCCGCCATACCGGCCTCCCGGGCGCGGGAGGCGATCACTTCGAGAACTCTACGATCTCCGAGATAAGCTCCCTCGTCCGTGTATATCCGCAACAATTTGACCGTCTGTGTCATTATCTTCTCCTTTATGCCGGTTCTGGCGCAGCCTGCGGGGCATTCTCGGTCCGCTTGCGCTTGCGGTTTTCGATTGCGCCGAGCACAACCTTCGCGATTGACGGCAACACCAAAAGAGTAAGGATAGTTGCAGCTATCAATCCCCCGATGACCGTAACCGCGAGCGGTTTCTGGACTTCAGCCCCCGTCCCGGTAGCAATTGCCATCGGAATGAAGCCGATGGCCGGAACAAATCCAGTCATAATGACTGCACGCATCTTCTCGGTCATGCCTTCCCGAATCGCCTCAACTAGAGGCAGCCCATGTTCCTGACGCTCACGAATGGCCGTCATCACAACCAGACCGTTCAGAACCGAAACACCGGCCAGCACGATAAGCCCAACCGCTGCCGAGACGGAGAAGTTGATACCGGTTAGGGCGAGCGTGAATATCCCTCCGGCCAATCCAAGTGGCAAAGTCAGGAAGACTGCAGTTGCCCGGCCGACCGACCCAAGGGCCATGAACAGCAAGCCGAAGATAGCAACAAAGGCAAGCGGCACTACGATCGACAGTCGCGCGGTCGCCGCTTGCAAATTTTGGAATTGTCCGCCCCATTCCAGATAATAGCCGGTAGGCAGATCCACTTCGGCGATCTTGGCCTGCGCCTCTGCCACGAACGAACCTGCATCGCGGTCCTCCAGATTCATCTGGACAACCACCCTGCGCTTTCCGTTTTCGCGCCGTATCTCGTTAAGCCCTTCACTCAACTGGATATTCGCTACTTGCGACAGCGGGATCTGTTGACGGATTTCGCCGGGTTCTTCGGGCAACAGCACAGGAAGCGCACGAATATCATCAAGGTTAACCCGCGTTTCGTCGGGCACGCGCACCGTGATGTCGTAACGGCGATCGCCCTCGTAGAGTAGCCCGGATTCCCGCCCGCCGAGTGCCGTAGCAACAGTGTCCGCCACTTCTTTGACAGTGAGCCCGTAGCGAGCAATCATCGCCCGATCCAGCTTCACATCAAGCAAGGGCGCACCCCCGACCTGATCCGCCTTCACGCTTGCCGCACCTGGAATGGCTTGAAGCACCTGCACCATTTCATTTGCAGTCTGTGACATTTTGTCGAGATCGTCACCATAGAGCTTGATTGCCACGTCACCGCGTACACCCGAAATCAGCTCGTTGAAGCGCAGCTCGATTGGCTGGCTGACTTCGTAGACCTGCCCGAGCTGACCGCTCAAGGCCTCCTCGATGCGTTCAACCACGTCTGCCTTGCTGTTCACTCCTGCCGGCCATTCTTCGTCCGGCTTCAAGATGACGAACCCGTCCGAGATATTGGGCGGCATCGGATCGGTAGCAACCTCTGCCGTGCCGGTCTTGGAAAACATTAGTTCAACTTCAGGAAGCTGGGCAACAGCCGCTTCGACTTTGCGCTGCATCGTAAGGGATTGATCAACGCTGACCGAGGGGACGCGCGTCGAGGCAATCGCTAGATTCTTTTCGTCAAGTTGAGGAATGAATTCCGAGCCAAGTAATCCGAAGACTGGAAATGCTGCTAGGAAGAATGCCAAGCCCCCCGCGATGAACGGCATGGGCCGAGCAAGCGCCTTGTCGAGCAGAGGCAGATAGCGGTCCTTGCTCTTGCGGATCATCCACACTTCTTTTTCGGCAACGCGCCCGCGAATGAGCAGTGCCACCAGTGCAGGCACCAGCGTGATCGAGAGAATGAACGCCGAGAACAGCGCCAGCATGATCGTGATTGCCATGGGCGAGAAGGTCTTGCCCTCAACACCGGTGAACAACAGCAGCGGTGCGAAGGACAGCAATATGATCGCCTGCCCGAACACGGTCGGTTTGATCATTTCCTGCGAAGCGTGCATCGTTTCCTCGAGCCGTTCATGGATCGTGAGCAGCCTCCCTTCGCGTTCCTGCCGGTGTGCCAGTCGCGCGAGACAATTTTCGATGATGATGACCGCCCCATCGACGATCAGACCGAAATCGAGCGCGCCCAGACTCATGAGATTACCTGGCACGCCAAAGGTGTTCATTCCGGTCGCCATCATCAGGAAGGAGAATGGAATAACCAGAGCTGCGATAATCGCCGCGCGCCAGTTTCCCAAAAACAAGAAGAGCGCAACAGCGACCAGCAGCGCGCCTTCACTAAGATTGGTTTCGACCGTCCCGACGGTCGCACTGACCAACTCGGCGCGATTTAGGACGATGTTTACACTAACCCCGGGTGGCAGCGTCTGCGAAACCTGATCAATTTTCTCTGTTACGGATTCAGCTATAATCCGGCTGTTCTGATCAATCAACATAAGCACGGTGCCAATCACCGCTTCCTTGCCGTTCAGACTGCCTGCGCCGGTGCGTAAATCGCCGCCAACCTTCACGTTAGCAATCTGACCAACCGTGATCGGAATCCCACCGCGCGTGGCCACCACCGCGTTTCGAATTTGATCGCCGGACCGCACCCGCGCATCAACACGAACGAGATAGGCTTCACCGCTACGGTTGTAGAAATTGGCGCCCACAGCAAGGTTGGCATTCTCCAGGGCTTCGCCGAGTTCGCTGTAGGAAATTCCGTAGTTGGAAAGCTTTACCGGATCGGGCTCAACCACAAATGTCTTGGCATATCCACCGATTGAATCGACGCCTGCAACACCGCGCACCGCCTTCAGCTGGGGGCCGATAATCCAGTCTTGCACGGTTCGCAGATATCCTGCTTTCGAAACTTCGTCGGTCAGCAATTCGCCTTCAGGTGTAAGATAGCTGCCATCCGGCTGCCATCCAGCTCGCCCGGCCACTTTCTTTGCACCCTTGCCATCCGGATTGGTGTACCCCACGGTATACATAACAATTTCGCCCAAGCCGGTGGTAACCGGGCCTATCTGCGGCTGCACGCCGTCGGGTAGGTTTTCGGTAACTTGGGTTAGCCGCTCGCCTACCTGTTGCCGGGCGAAATACAGATCGGTGGATTCGGAGAAGATCGCCGTAACCTGACTGAACCCATTGCGCGATATCGAACGGGTCGTCTCAAGTCCCGGGATACCGGCCAGAGAAATTTCGACTGGGTAAGTGACCAGCTTCTCTATTTCCTCAGGCGAAAGACGCGGGTCGACAGTGTTTATTTGGACCTGGTTACTCGTGATGTCGGGTACAGCATCAATCGGAAGCTGGAACAACTGCCAAGTGCCCAATGCGGCCACCGCGAGGAACAGGAATAGGACCATCCAGCGTGCACGGACGGAAAGCGCAATAAGTCGTGCAATCATGATCTAGTGCTCCCCGCCTTCGCCCTTGCCAAGTTCGGCCTTCAGCAAAAATGCGTTGGTGGTGGCGATTTTTTCGCCCGACTTGAGTCCTGCTACAATTTCAACACGGCCAGCGCTTCGCCGCCCAATAGTGACATTGCGTGCGCGGAACCCATCAGGGGTTCTAACAAAGATAACATCCTTGCCTTCGAGTGTTTGCAGCGATTCCTCTGGCACAACGATAGCGTCCGAGGTCTCGCCCCGGCTCGGCATCAGGCGAACACGCACGGGAAGCCCGGGCTGCAGGCTTCCTTGTACGTCTAGCACGGCGGTGGCCGAACGCGTTTCACCGCCAAGGCCAGGCGTTATTGCGCGCACGCGAGACTCGATTGTCTGACCATCGGGCAACTCGACCGTCGCTTGGTCACCAATGGCAAGTCGCTGAACTTCAACCGACCCCACCGCAGCTTCAATCTGAACCTTCGACGGATTAGCGACACGGTATAGTTCGGTACCTGCAGTTACATAACTCCCTAACGTTGCGTTGGCTTCCGTAATCCGGCCAGAGATCAAGCTGGATACCGCAAGGTAGCGTCCGTCGCCGGTAACCTTGGCTGCGCTTGCTGCTGATTTGGATCGCCGCAATTCAGCTTCGGCTCCGGCCAGCTCAGCCTGTGCCAATTCCAAATCCTGCCGAGCGGTAACGCGTTCGTCGAATAACTTTTTCTCGCGGGCATAAGCAGATCGGGCCACCGCTGCGCGGGCAGCCGCAGCGGTGCGTTCGGCGGCAATATCCGATGCATCGCGGCTTTCAAGAAACGCGATCGGTTCGCCTGCGCGCACGTAATCGCCGAGCCGCTTGACTACACGGGTAATTGCGCCGTCCGCCCGAGCAGTCAGGACCGCTTCCCCGTCAGGGGCAGCAGTAACCATACCTTGCGCGATGATTTCTGCGCCGAGGCCGCCGGCCTGGATTGTTTCGGTAGCGAGGCCCGCCGCTTTTACGCGGGCGGCATCCATTTCAACCAGGCTTTCGTCATGATTTTCTTCAACTTCGGCTGCAGCTTCTTCCCGCACTGGAGAAGAAGTTTTGCCGGGCCAGAACATTACGACACCAGCAATGACCAGAATGATAAGGCCGATTAAGACGGCCAAGCGTGTACGATTCATGACTAAATTCCTCATTGGGTGGCCAGCCAGATCAGCTGCGCAGCTAGTTGGTCCCGATCTTCCTTAGCTTGGATCAAAGCTTCGCGAATGCCATCGCGTGCCTCGGCGGCGGCCAGGACTTCGATCAACGGAAACTTGCCGTTGCGGTAGCCAATCCGAACCAGCCGTAACGCTTCCTCAGCCTGGGGTAGCGAGGCTTCAGACAAAGTTTCTGCCCGAGTTTCGGCCGCCAGATATCGTGATCGGGTTTGGGTGATTGCAAGTTCGAAGTCTGTCCTGATTATCGCTTCTTGCGCGGTTGCAGCGCGAAGCCGTGATTGCGCAGCAGCGATATTGCCCTGATTGCGGTTGGCGAAAGGCAGAGGGATCGTCACTCCAACCAGGAAGGCATTGTCCTTGCTTTCCTCGAATCGGCGGACACCGGCCGAGATGACTGGATCCGGCACGGCGAGAGACCTCTCTCGATCAATAGCGGCATCAGCCGCTTCACGCTCGGCTTGGGCGATCTGCAAACGCAGCGATGTATCTCTAGCCAGAAGTGCTGCGGGCGGTTCAATCTTAGGGAAAACCGGTTGAACCACTGGGAGTTGCGCGCTTTCCCCCCACAAGGCGGCGAGCGCGCTGCGGGCGGCAAGATCGCCAACCTGAGCAGCCTCCAGAGCCGCCTGCGCTTCGGCAAGAGTAGCTTGGGCGCGCAGCGCGCGCAAAGGCGGCTCACGACCTACTTCGACCAAAACACGTGCAATGCGCGCAAGTTCACTGTTGCGCTCGACAATATCGCGCGCCAGCTCAAGGCGGGCGGAAGCCGCAATAGCTCCGACATAGCGCTCACGTACCGACAGTGCGAGCCCGGCAGCTGAAAGGTCACCCTGAAGCGCGGTGACGCGAGCCTCTGCCTCAGCCGAACGTATACGTGACCCGCGCTTGCCACCCAGTTCTAACCGCTGGCCAACCGAAAGCGTGTATTCGGTTGCTCTGAGGCCTGAAAAAGCGCCGGTCCCGGCGATGTTTTCCGCCTCAAAAGACACTTCTGGATTGGGCCGCAAGCGGGCTTGGTCGATGAGTGCGCGAGCCGCCTCAGTCTCGGCTCGCGGACCGACGAGGCGCGGGTTGTTTTCGGCGCCCGGCGCGCTCCCGGAAACTCCGGCACGGCTCAAGGCATCTTCGAGCGACAGGACCGTACGATCCTGTGCACCGAGGGGTTCGGTGAACAGGGCGAGGCCAAGCCCGGACAAAAGGGCGCCTCGCCAAATGATGGCAAACATGAATGAAAACTTCCTCTAATAACAAACTGACGGCACGCGCCGAGGCCAAGCCTAGCTAAGCCTCAATTGTCAGAATATCGGAGGTCGGAAAGTGTCTGAATGATCCGGTGGGGGAAGACTTGAGCCGCCTCGCACCAGCCTGACCTGAGCTACCACAATAGGCTCGGGCGGTTGGGCGACTACCTCAGGGATACCAATTTGATGGCCATGACAGCCACTACAATTAGTCGAGGTTTTCGTAGGATCGGGCTGCTTATCGTCGCCTTGCTTCGAAAAGTCCACACAATCGTCTACTGACGCAACAGCGCTGGAGCACGAACTGGAATCCAGCTCGGCAGCTTCAGCCATCGCCCCCGCGGTCATTCCCGTAACGAGGAAAAGACTAACAATAATGTGCAACCATTTTTTCATCTAGCTGGCTCTTAATTTCCCGTGGGTTAAAAGGAAAGGAAAAAATGCAAGAATCTTTCGGTTTCTAAGTATCGCCCTTGCAATAGAATTTACAACTCCGCCATCGGGACATATGAAGCCAGGCCGTTTGCCGGCTTCGCCGACGACCAATGTGCACGGCCAAGCCGCTATTTGCATAACTCAAGACGGGCTATGACATTCGCAGACAACCATAATCTGGAGACCGCTGTAACAATCCCTATGAAACAGAATGCCACTTCGAGCATGCCCGCAGTACCTGTATCACCGAACGGATAGACGCGCTACGCGGGATGCGCGATATCAGAGATTAGCGAAAAACATAATCCTCCTGAATTCCGTCGGACTTACTACAAACAATAGACATCCTGATCCTTTAGTTACTCTAGAAATTTTCTAGCCCGTTGCGGGCTTGTAATTCACGTTTCGCCGGGGCTCGTATAGCTAAGGGCCTAAGGGTTTTGTTAGGAGAGATGATAAACACAGAACGTACTGTCAAAGTATCGTCCGCATTTGGGTGTATTATGCCATAGAGCTCGGCAATCTGACGGTCAGCATCCGCTATCATCGGAAAATGTAGTGCATAACCTTGTGTTTCGGCAATGTCGCCAACCCAAACGTAATTATCTTCGAGAGGATCTACACTGAGTCCGATAACCTTCACGTCACGACGGACAAACTCTGGGTTAAATCCTGCCACTGCACTCAGGTCGGCCGTACTGACCGGTGTAAAGTCCTTCGGATGCGAAAACAGCACCGGCCAGGACCCATTCATCCATTTATGCAAGTTGATCGGACCGTCGGTAGTGTCAGCAGTGAAATCAGGGACTATATCTTCAAGTTGCAAACTCATTTTGTTTCTCCTCATTTGGGCACTGAGGCGCTATCCTGCCATAGCAAGCATAACGCTGGCCAATGCTAAAGCACCTCACGCGCAATCACGATGCCCTCTGTAGCGACTATAAGGATCAAGAGAAAAATACGCTGGCGAGCTGCGCAAAGCAGCTTAATCGGCAAAAATTTTGCTTTTCCTCAGCGGCGATGGTGAACGCCTTTAGCTATTGCGAACAAGAAACCTCTTGATCCTGTAGCCACTACAGTAAGTATGCACTCCGTATGTCGGTTAGCGATTCGCCTGATGCCGACGCTCGTAAGGTTCAACGAGGGCACAAGAACGAGGGCACAAGAATGTGATGCGGCTTACATTACAGATTATCGTGGCCGCGCTCTTTTTTGCGTCGAGCAATAGCGCGCCTGCGTTAGCTGCTGGCCCAGAACAGGCCGACGCAGCGACGGCTTGGCGGCTTCTGGATTATATTGCGGTCGATTATGCCGAAGCAGTTTCCGAAGGGGCTATCACAAGTCGCGGCGAGTATGACGAGATGGTAGAATTTTCTCAATCCGCAAACGAGCGGATCGCGGACCTTCCCCTCACCACTGCCAAGCCCGATCTAGTAAGACTAGCCGATCGGTTAAAGCGCGCAATAGCGGACAAGGCACCGGCTGACAAAGTAGCCGAACTTGCGCGCACGCTTGGCCGCGAAGTGTTGCTCGCCTATCCTGTGTCCCTGGCTCCCTCCGCTATGCCCAATTTCTCGCGCACGGCGACATTGTACGCGCAGCAATGTGCGTCCTGCCATGGGCCAAGCGGAGGCGGAGACGGTTCGCTCGCGGCAGGATTGGACCCGCCGCCGGCTGCATTCTCCGACTTCTCTAGGGCCCGGCAACGCAGTGTTTTCAGCCTATACCAGGTCATCAACCAAGGCATCGGCGGAACGGCGATGGCGAGTTTTGCGCAGCTCGACAGTGCGGATCAATGGGCATTGGCCTTCTATGTCGGCGCATTCTCATTCTCCAAAGCCGATGCACGCAGGGGTGAGAAAATATGGAATGCGGAGCCAAACTTACGTCGGCGGTTTTCGAATCTCGAAACGCTCACTCAGATTACCCCGGCACAGCTGGCGCAAGAAATAGGCGAGGAAAAGGCCCGTGCACTAGCCGCATTTCTCCGGAAAATGCCCGAAAAAACGACAACCAGTCGTGCTGAGGGACTCGATATCGCACGCGCACGGCTGCGCGCGAGTGTTTCAGCCTATGATTCCGGCGACCGGGACGGAGCTTCTGATCTTGCATTATCTGCCTATCTTGATGGTTTCGAGCCACTCGAACCGATGTTGGCGGTGCGAGATGCGGGACTCCTGACCCAGATTGAAAGCTCGATGGGCGCTCTGAGAGCGGCGATTGGCCGGGGTGCGACAACTGCGGAGGTACGACTACAAGCGAGTGAGTTGGTTGAATTGTTCGATCAAGCGGACAATGTTCTCGAGCGAGAGGCGGGAGACTGGGTATCGAGCTTTGTAGGCTCGTTTACAATCTCGCTTCGCGAAGGACTGGAGGCGCTTCTGATCGTCGTCGCCATGACCGCCTTTCTGCGCAAGGCGGGTCGTCCAGAAGGCATCCGCTACGTCCATGCAGGCTGGGTTGCGGCGCTGGCCGGGGGAGCAGCGACATGGTTTGCAGCCACTCGGCTAATCGCCGTCAGCGGCGCAAGCCGCGAGCTCACCGAAGGATTTGGCTCTCTACTCGCAGCGGCCGTGCTGGTCTCTGTGGGCATTTGGATGCACAGCAAGTCGCAGGCCGGCGAATGGCAACGCTATATCCAGAAAACCATGAGTAGAGCGCTTTCGCGAGGATCCAGCTGGTTCCTGTTCGGTCTTGCTTTCCTCGTGGTCTACAGGGAGGTTTTCGAGACAATCTTGTTTTACGCGGCGTTGTGGACCGAACGAAACGCGGGGGCAGTTCTTGCGGGCGCCGGTACAGCCATTATGTTCTTGGCAGCAATCGCGTGGGCGATGCTGCGATATAGCCGCAAGCTGCCCATAGGGAAGTTACTTAATTACAGCGCAATCCTTATTGCCATATTGGCGGTGGTGTTGATCGGCAAAGGGATCGCAGGACTGCAGGAGGCCGGAATGGTCGGCATAACGCCATGGCCATTCGTGCCCCGTATCGAAATGCTTGGCATATTCCCGGCGTCGCAGCCGCTGATAGCGCAGTTCTTATTGATTGTGATCATCGCGTTTGGCTTCTGGAGAAATATTCGGGGGAATGATCCCCTTCCTCATAAACCGCAGGAGAAAAACTCATGATAAACAGACGATCCCTCCTTGGAGGAGCAGCGATCGGCGGCGGCGTGCTCGTGATCGGAGGCATCGCTGCACGGGAATTTCTTAGAGGCGGACGGTCATCATATATATCCTCTGGCTCTGTCAATCCACTGCAGATACCCACGCTTTATCCTGGCAAAGTTGAAGGTGGTGTCCGGATATTTGATCTGAATCTGCAGCGGGGCACCTCACGTTTCTTGAAGGGCGTCGATACGCCCACCATCGGTATCAACCAACCTTATCTCGGCCCAACACTCGAAATGTATGCTGGCGACACCGTTCGGATGAACGTCAGCAGCGAGCTTTCCGAGACGGCAACGGTACACTGGCACGGCTTCCATTTGCCGGCACGCGCCGACGGCGGGCCGCATCAGCCGATAGAGCCAGGCGGAAAATGGTCGCCGAGCTTCGAGGTGCGCCAGCGCGCGTCTATGTTCTGGTATCATTCACATGCACTTCATCGCTCCGGGCCGCAAGTCTATCAAGGATTAGCTGGCGCGATCTATGTACGCGATACTGAAAGCGAGCGACTCGACCTGCCGAACGATTACGGGATCGACGATGTTCCGCTGATCGTGCAGGACCGGGCCTTCAACCGCGACGGCAGCCTGTTTTATTCCACGTCAATGCGCAATGTCATGATGGGGATGACGGGTAATACGATGCTCGTCAACGGTACTGTTAATCCGGTATTCGAGGCGCGCAGCAATCTCCTGAGGCTCCGCTTGCTCAATGGTTCGAACGCGCGCTTCTATCGCTTTGCATTCGACGACGGCCGCAGCTTCGCTCAGGTCGCAAGCGATGGTGGTCTCCTTGAACAGCCATATCGTACGAACAATGTCATACTGGCCCCTGGAGAGCGTACACAAATCGTGATCGATCTAAGTGATGGCAGTCCGGTCGCGTTTTTGGCGGACAGCATCGAGACGATGGGAATGATGGGAGGTGGCGGGATGCAAAACCGCGGCATGATGAGCGGCAACGATCGAATGGGTGACGGCGGGGACAGACGTGAGGGTCGCGGAGATATGATGGATCGCGGGATGAGGACAAACGGCGAGGGCATGATGAACGAAAGGCAGCGCTTCACGGTGCTCAATATCCGTCCTGCGGCTCAACGGCGCAAGGCGATCACAATGCCCACCCGGCTGCTCTCGCTGCCTCGCGTCGATCCGACAGATGCGGTTCGGACGCGCAGATTTGTCCTCAATATGGGGATGGGCATGAGTATGATGCGCGCCGGTGGCTTTACAATCAACGGCCAGTCCATGGATATGCAGCGCATCGACGAGACGGTAAAAGTCAACACGACAGAAATCTGGCAGATTGAGAATGCTTCGATGATGGCGCATCCCTTTCATATTCACGATGTGCAATTCCGCGTGCTTGACCGCAATGGTCGCGCGCCCGGCCCAGAAGAACGGGGGCTAAAGGATACAGTCACCGTGGCACCGCGCGAGGTCGTTCGGGTTATTTTGCGGTTCGAAGAATATACTGACCCGGACCTGCCCTATATGTACCATTGCCACATTCTGGAACACGAGGATGCTGGTATGATGGGGCAGTTCGTCGTCGTATGAGATTAATGCAAATCATCAAGATGTATTCGGTCTCTGCGGTTGAATTCTTCGCAAGGAGTCTTACTTTAAAGTGATGACCGTCTGTCCTGATGTACTTACCGCAATCGGCAACACCCCGTTGGTTAAACTTCGCCGCGCTTCGAACGAAACCGGATGCAAAATACTGGGCAAGGCGGAGTTCATGAATCCTGGCGCGTCGGTCAAGGACCGCGCGGCACTTTATCTCGTTCATGACGCCATGGACCAAGGCCTTCTGTCAAGAGGCGGTATGATCGTCGAGGGTACGGCGGGCAATACGGGGATCGGTCTGACCATGGTCGGCAATGCGCTGGGCATGGAGACGGTTATCGTTATACCTGAAACCCAAAGCCAGGAAAAGAAGGATGCGCTTCATAGTCTGGGTGCCCAACTCGTTGAGGTTCCGGCTGTACCGTATAGCAACCCCAACAATTACGTAAAAATTGCCAGGCGCCTCGCCGAGCAGCTTGCGAGGAATAGGAAAGACGGAGCGGTGTTCGCCAATCAATTCGATAACCGGGCAAACCATCGCGCACATATAGAGACGACCGGTCCGGAAATTTGGAACCAGACGGATGGCAAGGTTGATGGATTTATTTGCGCGGTCGGGACCGGTGGCACGCTTGCCGGCACCGCACAAGCGCTGCGCGCGCGCAAGCCGGATATCAGGATCGGCATTGCCGATCCGCCCGGAGCCGCACTCTACAGCTATTTCACCACGGGCGAACTTAAGGCCGAAGGCAGCTCAATTACCGAAGGCATTGGTCAGGGTCGCATTACGGGCAATCTTGAGGGGCTGGAAATTGACCATGCCTACCGCATCCCAGATCAGGAGGCGCTCGACATCACCTTCGCTCTTTTGGAGGAAGAGGGTCTCAACCTCGGCATGTCCTCGGGTGTGAATGTCGCAGGAGCGATCAGGCTGGCTCGGGAACTTGGGCCCGGCCATACCATCGTCACCATATTGTGTGATTCAGGTTCACGCTATCAATCACGCCTCTTCAACCCGGTATTCCTGCGCGAAAAAGGATTTCACGTGCCCGATTTTCTCACCCGAAGCGTCGAATTCGACGTCCCCTACCTCCCCCACGATAAATAGGAGTTTTACATGACACTTTCAATTGGCTCGACAGCCCCCGATTTCACAGCGGAAACGACCCAGGGTACCATTAACTTTCATGATTGGATGGGTGAAAGTTGGACGATCCTCTTCTCTCATCCCAAGGCCTTTACTCCGGTTTGCACGACTGAGCTAGGTTATATGGCCGGGCTCGGCGAGGAATTTGCGAAGCGCAATACTAAGATCCTGGGCCTTTCGGTCGACAGCAGCGAGGATAATCGCGACTGGCTTCCCGATATCGAAGAGGTCAGCGGTAATAAAGTCGATTATCCGGTGGTCGGCGACAGCGACCTCAAGGTCGCCAAGCTTTACAACATGTTGCCAGCTGACGAGACCGGCAATGCGGAAGGCCGGACCGCAGCCAATAATGCAACCGTACGCACTGTTTACATCATTGGTCCGGACAAGAAAATCCGAGCCATGTTGCTTTATCCTATGAGCAGCGGCCGTAATTTCGATGAAGTTCTCCGGCTGCTGGATTCGGTGCAACTCACAGAAAGTAAGGGTGTGGCAACGCCTGTTAACTGGCAAAAGGGCGATGATGTCATCATCCCGCCGTCCCTGTCGGACGAAGATGCCAAAGCCAAATATCCTGCTGGCTGGGATACGAAGAAGTCCTATTTACGCGTAATACCGCAACCGACCGATTGATCATGTGAAGACCGTGCCTGAAATGATCAGAAGACGCTTATTATAGTACCTGTCCGAATGCTGAAATATCAAATTGGGTTTCGAGCGTATGCCATGATTTTTGCCCGTCAGTAAGCGATGTCATGATGGGGATGACGGGTAATACGATGCTTGACAACTGTACGATAGATACGGCGTTTGAGGGGGACAGCAATCTCCTAAGGCTCCGCTTGCTCAATGATTCGAACGCGCTCTCCTGTTGCTTTGCCTGCGAAGACGAACGTAGATTGCAGATGCAGCGCAAGCGATGGCGGTCTCATGAAACACCTATATAGTCCGAACCATGTCGTGCTTGCCCCAGAAAGCTTACGAAAATCATGGTCGATGTGTCGTAACAGCCGCCCAGAGCATCGGACATCATTACTCAATGGCAGCAAAAGCCGAGCTCTGACCCGCATTGGTCTCATACTTACGGACTAAGTGCAGTTGCTGAATATATCACTAGGGGCTCCAAGAAACAGCAACGGTGGACTACTCCGTTTATGACAGCGTCGATAATCGGTCTTTGCCCGAATTGCCCGGTTCACAGGTTCCAGATGATTTGGTACTCCAATCTATAGTGACTGCAGAATGGAGAAAAATGTTTACAATTGGTGTTTTGTCGCGGCGGGCCCGCGTTAAGATTGAGACGATCCGCTATTACGAGAGGATAGGCCTCGTGCCGAAACCCGGTCGGACAGAAAGCGGTCGGCGGCTGTATGGGTCAGCTGACGTCAAGCAGCTCAGCTTCATTCGTCATGCGCGCGAGCTTGGCTTCGATATCGCGTCAATCCGGGCTATGCTAGGGCTAAGGGAGATGCCGGATGCTTCATGCGAGGACGTGAGCCGGATCGCCCAAGATCAACTTGTCGCGGTCAACGACCGAATTTCACGGCTCCTTGGATTGAGGCAGGAACTTTCCCGTATGATCGGCTCGTGTGCCAACGGAAAAATCGCTGATTGCCGGATCATCGAAGTCTTGGCCGATCATAACTCGCCGGCAGATTTAGCTGAACAAAAATCTACATGGGGACTTATTAACTGCTTGAAAGCACATCTGTAATTCAGTCCGTCAGCGCCGGGTTCCAGTTCTTGCGTAGGCGAATAAAACTTCAGTTCAGATGCCGATCAACTTGGGCGATCCGAATAGTTTGAATCGACAGTTTCAAGAGCGAACCAGGTGATACAGCAGTTACTCCAGACGAAACGTCACCGGGAACGAAAAACTTGTTGCTTCTGTAGTGGCTACAGAATGTAATAAGGGTGCCGCTTGGCGGAATTTGTTCGCTCCAATTTGAAATATGGTGGTAAACTCATGACCAAAACAATCAGTCCTCCAGGCTCATTGCGCTTTAAAGTTGATGGCCTGGCCTACCAGAGCGAGGTTCGCGCGCTCCGCGCTGCAGTGGGTCCACTCGTCGGCGGTGAAGATACGCTAGCCTTCGACACTGAGCGCGGTTTCATGACCATACATACACCCAATCAAGTTGCTGCAGCAGAGATCGAGGCAGCGGTAGCTAAAACGGGCTTGCACGCCAAGCTTTGGCAGACATCTGAAGTTTCGCCGCATATGTTGGATTTTGTTGAAGTATCTGAAGACGCGGCGTGCTGCGGGTCACAAGTGCGCGAAGCGCTCGGTCCGCCAAGTCCAACACCTATGTCTGGCCAAATTCTATTGCGCATTCACGGCATGGATTGCGCCGACGAAATCGCAGCGCTGAAGCGCGAAGTCGGTCCACTGGTCGGGGAAGATAAGCTCGCTTTCGACCTGCTCAATGGCCGCATGTCGATCGATATGAAGCCCAACGTTACTCTTGAAGCCAGTATTCTAGAGGCTGTTACCCGCGCTGGATTAAGAGCGGAGCCGTGGACCGAGGGTGAGACGAGCGACGAAGCGCAAACCGAGGTCCGCCGTAAACGGGTTCAGTCTTGGCTGACGACAGCGAGCGGCTTGTTTACGGCGCTAGGGTTTGCAGTCCATGCTTGGCTGGCTGGAGGTGTGTTAGCGGCTTTCGAGGCAGGAGAACATGGATTAGGCTCGACTCCCTTGCCGAGCATTCTGCTCTACACAATCGCGGTGCTCAGCGCGGCGCGCTACGTTGCACCAAAGGCTTGGCTCGCAGCCAAGCGCCTTCGCCCAGATATGAATTTGCTAATGATGGTCGCAGTCGCGGGCGCGATCGGCATCGGTGCCTGGTTCGAGGCTGCTACGGTGTCCTTCTTTTTCGCATTGGCCCTAGCACTTGAGGCGTGGAGCCTCGGCCGCGCACGTCGCGCTGTAACAGCCCTCATGGAACTGGCTCCACCGACAGCACGCATCAAGCTTGAAGATGGCTCCGAACGCGACGTCCCGGCAGGCGAAGTCCCGGTCGGTGCGCATATCATCGTTCGCCCAGGAGACAAGATGCCGCTCGACGGGCGAGTAGTCACTGGTGAGAGCGAGATAAACCAAGCGCCGATCACGGGAGAAAGCGTGCCCGTATTCAAAGCCCCGGGGGACGAGGTCTTTGCCGGGACGATCAACGGAGAGGGCGCGCTCGAAGTTTTGATCACCAAGGCGGCGAATGATACGACACTTGCCCAGATCATCCGCATGGTGGGTTCGGCGCAGAGCCGACGCGCGCCCAGTGAACAATGGGTCGAGAAATTCGCACGTGTCTACACCCCTCTCGTGATGATCCTTGCCGTCGCGATCTTTCTTGTTCCGCCTCTGCTTTTCGGGGGAGCCTGGGGCGTTTGGTTCTACCGGGCCCTCGTGCTTCTCGTTATCGCCTGTCCCTGCGCTCTTGTGATTTCAACGCCGGTGACGATCGTGGCCGCGCTCGCGGGAGCCGCGAAGCAGGGCGTTCTTGTGAAAGGGGGGACACATCTTGAAACGCCCGCGCGCCTTAAAGCCATCGCGATGGACAAGACGGGTACACTGACGGAAGGCCGGCCAAAGGTCGTCGAGATCTTACCGTTCTCAGGCCGCAGCATCCATGAAATCATCAAGGTGGCGGCCTCATTGGAGGCACGCAGTGCGCATCCAATCGCAAGCGCCATTTTGGCAAAGGCGGATGAGCTGAATATCGTTGCCGCGCCCGCCGAAGCTGTTCAGGCCATCATCGGTCGAGGCGTCACCGGACAAGTGGCTGGCCGCACCATGTGGCTCGGTTCACGCCGCTATGTTGAAGAACAGGGTGTCATCTCTGGCGCGATCCCGCTGCATATTGACGCGCTTACGGCAGCTGGCCACACGCTCGTCGCGATCGGCGAGGGTCAGGAGGTTTGGGGCCTTGTGGGCGTTTCCGACGCCGTCAGGCCGGAAGCAAGAAGTATTGTCACTGCGCTGCATCAAGCTGGAATCGAGCATGTCGTGATGCTCACGGGTGATAACCAGGCCACGGCGGAATTAATTGCGAAGCAAACCGGTATCGACGAGGTTCGCGCTGAGTTGCTGCCCGCCGACAAGGTAGCCGCCGTGGAGGATCTCGTACGACGCTACGGATCGGTTGCTATGGTCGGCGATGGGGTTAACGACGCGCCGGCCATGGGGCGCGCCAATATCGGGGTCGCAATGGGCGCGATGGGTAGCGACGCTGCCATCGAAACGGCAGATGTGGCGCTCATGTCGGACGATCTTTCAAAACTTCCCTGGTTGGTCCGGCATTCGCGCGCCACGCTTTTTGTAGTTCATCAGAACGTCGCATTCTCAATCGCCGTCAAACTTGTCTTCACAGCTCTGACTATTGTCGGCCTTGCTTCGCTGTGGGGCGCTATTGCGGCCGATGTTGGCGCGTCGCTGCTGGTCGTTCTTAACGGGCTTCGTTTGCTCAATCGGGGTCAGACCGATGGACGCACTCCGAAGGCCGGTCCTCGCACTGACGGGAACGTCTCAAGCATCGCCGAACCAGAGTGAGCCTACTCCGTTTCAAACTGAGCACATTTGCGCCTTTGGCCGTGCACTGCAAACCAATGAGGACCATCCGATCGTGAGCTATTCGAATTTGACCAAGAAGATATTTCTGACAGTAACTGCGGCCACTACCGCGTTTGCTATAGATTTCGTCACAAAATGGCTGATCGTCAATACAGTGATGAAGCCACCGCGGGTAATCGAGATTGCGCCATTTCTTAATTTCAGACTGGGTTACAACACGGGGGTCAGTTTCGGCATGTTCCAAGATATATTCTCGGCCTATCCGTTGGTGCTTGCCGGATTATCAATGGCCATCGTGATCGGCATCCTCGTTTGGGCGGTGCGAACGACAAAATTCACCGAGACGTTTGCACTCGGGCTCGTCGCCGGAGGCGCCATCGGGAACATCGTGGACAGAGTACTTCACGGTGCTGTGACCGATTTCCTCGACATCTACGTTGGCGCTTGGCACTGGCCGACTTTCAATTTGGCCGACGTTATGATCATCAGCGGCGTAGGGCTGCTGCTTCTAAGCTCAATACTGCCATTCCGCTTGGCAAGCTCAGCCCCGCAGGAGCTGGACAGCAAGTGCCCCGAAGCATGAACTGATAATAGGCTGGTTTGACCGCGTGAGCAATTTCCGGGCGACCCTTCTGCCAGATAGTCGCAGTATGGCAACTAAAGAGGACCATGAGAATCAATATGCAATCCAGACGACGGGCGCTTTTGTTTTTGAATGCGCAAAGTCGTAACGGCCATGGTAATATGGCCAATGGGGTAGCCCGGCAACTTCAGAGCGGTGGCATCACCCTGATCGAAAGTTTGAGCAAACGCGCTGACGATATGAGCCAAGAAATTGTACGGCGTGCTGACGAGGTCGACCTTGTCATCGTCGGCGGCGGCGATGGCACAGTGAACGCGGCTCTCAAAGGTATTGTCGAGACGGGATTGCCCCTTGGCGTTCTGCCACTCGGGACGGCAAACGACCTTGCTCGAACGCTCGGCATTCCTATTAACCCCGAAGCTGCAGTAGCGGTTATTGTCGCTGGATGCACAAGGCGGATTGACGTTGGAACGGTTAATGATCAGCTTTTCGCTAATGTCGCGAGTATGGGTATGAGTGTTGAGCTGGCGCGTCGGCTGACTGGCAATTTGAAGCGGCGTTGGGGACGTCTAAGCTACCCGCTCTCGGCTCTTAAAACAATGCTGGCCATAAAACCATTCGCGGCGGAAGTGGTCACTAAAGACCGGAAAATTCAGCTGAAAAGTCTTCAGATAGCAGTCGGCAACGGCTTGTATTATGGCGGCGGCATGTCCGTGTATGAAGTAGCGAGTATTGATGATCAATGCTTGGACTTTTACAGTGTGGAGCCCCGGCAATCCTGGCAATGGCCACTCTTTTTATCAGCCTTTCGACGCGGACGTCATCGAAATTTGCGCAAAATGCAAGCATTTTGCAGTCCCAGCCCTCTCTACATCCGAACTGACCCGCCACTTCCGATCAATACCGATCGCGAAATCACAACCACGACCCCAGCCCGATTCGACCTCTTGCCGCTAGCACTGTCAGTCTTTGTACCTACGGATCGAGTTGAAGGGTGACCTGGATTCGGGTCGATGGCGCTGTGGGATTTTTCGCGGCGGGGATGGTATCGTCATCCTTTCCGTAGCTTCGGTCAGCATGACCATTATTGCTACCATCTCCCTGCCAGCAATGGTTAAACCGATAACGACAACGATAGCCGAAAAAAGCAGCTTTAACGCGCCTTTGCGCTGTTCGAGACGCTGCGACGCCAGTGTACCGATGATGCAGCAGCGGCACCGCGAGGATCGATCCACCGCCGCCGATCAGCCCCAGCGTGAACGCGACCAATATTCCCGATACAAGCGAGAGCATATCCTGGAGCAATGCAGCATTCATTAACGATTCTGCCCGAAATCACAGTCTGTCGTCCTGCGCGACTTCATCTGGCTTGCCCTTTGCGTCGGGCGCGCAATAGATTTCGTATAGCGTCTCCAACAAACGGCGCGAGGCATCACCGGCCAGCGAATAATGAATCGTGCGGCCATCGCGGCGCGGCTTCACCAAACCATCTTTGCGCAACAGCGCCAGTTGCTGCGAAACCGCCGCCTCGCGTATGCCAAGCAATTCGGCAAGCTCGCCGACGCTTCGTTCGCGTTCGACGAGCTGGCAGGCGATCATTAGACGGTTATGACTGCCCAGCGCCTTGAGCAGGGACAGAGCCTTTTCGGCCTGTCTGCGGATTTCTTCAGGTTTCACACTTGCATATATGCGGAGATGTGCATATTAAATCAATTAAAAATATGCCTTCGCGTCTTTTGCGAAAGGCGTGTGACACTCGGACATTCAAGGAACTTAGCTATGACCAATATGAAAGCTATGGCCAATATTAAAAAAATCGACGCCCGCTTCACCATTGGAATGGCGCCGCCTTCCGCTGATGATCTGCGCGAGCTGGCGCAAGCGGACTACAAATCGGTGGTCAATCTGCGCTGCGAGGCAGAACCGGATCAGCCTTTCAAGCCCGCGCGCGAAGGCAAAGAAGTCCGCACTCTTGGCCTAGTCTATAGCCATGTCCCGGTAGCGGGTGATGCGATGACGGAAGCACTGGTCGAGCAATTCCGCACCGCAGTCAAAACGCTACCCGGTCCGGTGTTCGTGCATTGCGCATCTGGCAAGCGGGCCGGAGCATTAACCGTCATGCACCTTGCCGCCGAAAACGGTATGAGCGGGGACGCGACGGTGAAACAGGCCGAAGCCATGGGTTTCGCGTGCGACGAACCGGCGCTCAAGCGGTTCGTGCGCGATTATGTCGATGGGCAAAGTGGCTGATTGCCGCTGCGCCGCCAACTTATCATCCCTCCTACTGTGAGACACATCCATGACCCCCAACGTTCAATCTTTCTTTGACGATGATACCAACACGATAAGCTATGTTGTATCAGATCCCGCAACCGGCGCGTGCGCCATTATTGATCCCGTACTGAATTATGACGCAGCAGCGGCGCGAACGGCGACGATTTCAGCTGATCGCGTGATCGACCACGTTCGGCGCGAGGAGCTGAACTGCGAATGGGTTTTGGAAACCCATGTCCATGCCGATCATCTCTCGGCTGCGCCTTATGTTCAGGGAAAGCTGGGCGGAAAGCTGGCGATCGGCGATCACATCACCATCACGCAGTCGGTGTTCGGAGAGATTTTCAACGCCGGGCCGGACTTACCGCGTGATGGCAGCCAGTTTGACCAGCTTTTTCATGACGGCGACAGTTTCCCCTTAGGCAAAATGACAGCGCACGCTCTGCACACACCGGGCCATACGCCGGCCTGCATGACATATGTGATTGGCGACGCCGCCTTTGTCGGCGACACCATGTTCATGCCCGACTATGGAACCGCCCGCGCCGATTTCCCTGGCGGTGATGCTCGCATATTGTACCGCTCGATCCGCAAAATATTTACGCTTCCGGGTGAGACGCGGCTGTTCATGTGCCATGATTATCTGCCCGAAGGCCGCTCAGAGCATCGCTGGGAAACGACCGTGGCCGAGCAGAAAGCCGCCAATATCCATATCCATGATGGCGTGAGCGAGGATGAATTTGTCACCATGCGAGAGGCGCGCGATGCCCAGCTAGGCATGCCGAAGCTGATTCTGCCGTCGATCCAAGTCAACATCCGCGCCGGCTATATGCCTCCAGCTGAGGACAATGGCACGGTCTATCTGAAGCTGCCAGTCAACATAATGGGCGAACCACAAACCCCGCCCGATGAGACCAGGCCGGGTACGCAGTGAACGTCTGCTGACAGGGACACGTTTATAAGACACTGACATTCTGAGGGGGATAGAAAAAGGCTGGCCGCTTCTGCTTCAACTGCGCTTTTGGGGGATCCCATATTGCGAATGTCGCTAAGCCTTATATTCGCAATTGGCGGCTTGGGCCATTTCTGTGCGCATGAATATAGCTTCATAGCACAATCCTTCTTCTAGTAACTAGGTGACGGGTAAGCATCCAATGCTCCCGAAAAATTAGAAATTTGTCAGACCGAGCCGCCGCGCGCAGGCTCAAAACTTGTTTAGCCAATCTATCGAGCTGTCACAGATCGCATGAATTAGAGCATTGCGAGCTTGGCTGCCAAAGCTAAAAGTCAACGCGAGTAGGCGACTTGAATTCTGCAATGGCGCTCCAGCAATATTATATTAGTTTGACATTTGGTATGACACATGTCATTTAGCTCGCGCCATCTGTCATATTCTGGAAGCAAAGAAATTGGAAACGGAAGAAGTATTGAGCCGGGAATTTGATCGGGTCATTGCTTTATTGGGCGGTGATGCAACTTTCAAATATCCCTTGAAAACCGCGCTCGATGCTCATGAAGTGATCTCCATGGGTTTTCCCAGTACGGTTTTGACAGAACTGGTCGCCAATGTCGCGTTGATCCAGCATTCCGATGCACTCGAAAAAGCCATCGGCATCAGCATGCGCACATTCCAGCGCCGCAAGGGCGAGACAACCGCAAAACTGCTCAGCCCGGAACAAAGTGGCCGCGCTTGGAAGTTTGCCGAGATTCTGGCAAAGGCGACAGATATTTTTGGTTCGCAGGAAGAAGCCGAACAATGGCTGGAACGCCCCGCAATCGGTCTCAATCAAAAACGACCCATTGATCTTCTATCGACACCTGCTGGTTCCCAACTGGTCGTACAGCTTCTCGAGCGAATTGAGTTTGGCGTTTACACATGACGCCTTTGCCGGCGGCGCTTGGCGGATCGGATATTGTCGGTTGGCGGCTTGATGATCAGAAATTTGCCAAAACATGGGATAGCGGAGAGGGAGCGTTTCGCCAGGGTGGTCGCTGGAACAGCAAGAATATAAGGGCCGTTTACGGTGCCGTCGATCCTGCAACTGCGATTTTGGAAGTGGCTGTGCATAAAACCTTCCGGGTACTTGATACGGTCCCGCATGTTCTGTCATCATTCAAGATACTAAAACCCTCTGCTATCCATATGGTCGAACCTGGTGATATCCCGAACCCAAACTGGTTAAGGCCAGGGATTCCCAGTGCCGGTCAGCAGCAGTTTGGCGACCAGTTGCTCGCCGATAACCTGTTCATCCTCATCCCGAGCGCTGTCTCTACCCATAGCTGGAATATCATATTCGATACCGTGCGCGCTTCTGGAGCATATGCGGTGGAAACACAGGAACGGTTTGCTCTGGATGGACGTTTATATCCGCCGGTAACCTGACTCGATGTATTCGAACACAATTACCAATCTCGCCCGATGGCAAGGTTATCGGGAGTACCCGCATCCCCAACAATGACGACTTCTGCATCATCGGGTGACTGCTGAGACATTCTCTACATGCGATTACAGCTTTTCTCTAAGCGCTTCATCGGATGTTTTTCCATTGAAGGGTCTGTGGAAGTTGTAGAAGCGCTCCCATTCGTCGAGCTTGGCTTCCAGATCAACGTCGCCTTTGTAGCTTAGCAGTTGGCAAAATTCCCATTGATCAGATGATCGATGCGATCGCTCCACTTTGCCATTGAGCTGCGGGGTGCCGCGCTTGATTTAGGCATGGCGGATTGCGAGATCTTCGAAATGCCCATTCCCTTGGCCTGGAACTCGTGACCGTTATCCGCTCTGATTTCACGAATGCGGCTCTTTGGAATGCTCATAACTCGATCCAATCTCCGGTTTCCGGAGAACAGGAAACAACTCGCATTGTAATCTCATGCTCCGAAGCAAATGCCTCTGCTTCATCTCGATCTTGCCCCATGAAACGGACATTATCTTTCTCATCGATCGCGGCAAAAGCCCGATAACGACGCGAAGCAAATGGATCGATTGATCGGAAGGTTCGCTCACTCACATTCCAACCTGCAAAATGTGTGGCAGTAGAATCGGCCTCACCCAACCATCCTCGCGAGATTACGCCAATCACATTGCCAGCGGCGTTCAAAACGGGACCACCGCTCATTCCGCTAGGCCATTCTGCGGCTACGCGAAAACGGGGCCAAGGCATTGTGGACGCCGGATCAGCCGGGATAACTTCCACTACTTCTCCGGCGCATTCATATAGATACTGCGAAAACGGTCTGTCGTCGCCAGCAACGTTCTTCGCAACGTCTAACCCCGGAAACCCGAATCCTGTGACGATTTCGCCTTTCACGGGTGGTTCATCGCGAAGCGCCATTGGCAAACAGGGCATCGGTGATCGCTGGTGAGATCGAGATATAGTTAGGCAAGCTAGCTCTGTCAGGTTTCTTAATATCGAAGCCTCGTGGATTAGCGCCGGTGTTTGATGGCCGCATTCAGCATAGAATCCCGATAATGGACGCCACGCATCCTTTGGAAGTGGAACTCGACCAAGAGCTATTCCCTCAAGCTCTAAAGCCGCCATCCGAACATCATCTTTTAATTGCAGTTGACCATTTTTTGATAAGCTGAGCATATCTTCAATGACATGAAACGCGGTTGCGCAATTGCCCCAGGGGTCAATCCTAAATGCAGTGCCTAAGCCGAACGGGCGACCATCGGGCGCCTCAGGATCAAACTTGAAAATAGGTAAAATCATGGCCCTTTGGAGAGGATCTTGGTTGAGGATCATTCTCTTTTCAATTCGTCGTTTCGCGCCGGGCACCGAATGAGATCAAAATATCGCTCTCAAAAAAACTTCCAAGCGGAAAACGATACTACAAACGATCCTTTACATGGTGGAGCATATCCATTGATCCGTGCAATATAGCTAGAATGATGGAGCGATCATCGGGCATAAAGAAGATATAATGCTCTTGGCAGCGCATAACTTCCACTCCCAACGGCAACCCTTCTGTTGTTTTTGAACGGACTCCACAGTCCCCGATTTTCTCGCAACACTCTACTAGATTGTCAAAATAGGAATCGGCTTGTTTGATTCCCCAGCGATCAAAACTGTATCGCCCGATTTCGACTAAATCCTCTTCGACCGCTAATGTAAGATCGACATTTTGACCTTTGAAACTCAAAGGCCGGCACGCTTCTTTGCTTTGTCTCGGATCTCATCAAATGAAAGATTCGAGAAATCCCCAGAGGCGGCCTGGTCCATCCTCGTTTCCAAAAACGCACAAAGTTTCGCGAACGTTTCTTGTGTGTCAGCTTTAGAGGAAATTTCTGGAAGAGTGCGATCAAGTACATAATCCTTGATGCTAAGACCGCTCAGAGCTGCAACAGCCTTCAATTTTCGATGTTCGTCGTCGGTTATTTCAATGGAAAGTCTTGCCATTTTTCTCGTGTATCACAAAAATTGTAACAAAACAACATTTATACTGTCCGTCGTCAGATAATTTGAGACATATGGCGGTTTAAAATAAGCGAGTATTTGGTTCCATCTGGTTGGTTGATA
>NZ_JBALTN010000021.1:0-20921 GCF_036964565.1 Parasphingorhabdus sp.
TCGGCAGGATAGACTTTCTGCTTGTACGGGATGCCGACGGCCCATGTGAGGCCGCGCGCACTCAGACCCTGCCGGAACGAGGCGCTCATTCCGTAGCCAGCGTCCGCCAACACGCAGCCGAAGCGTGCACCGGCACTGCGGACCCGATCGATCTCGGCCAGCGCGATCTCAGGCTTGGTCCGGTAATCCCGGTAATCCAGCGGCACACCGGCATGATCAAGCCGGGTTGGATCGCTGGTCCAACTCTCGGGCAGAAACAGCCGCAAGCCAACCATGACCGGCACTTCGCGAGAGGCCAGCGTCAACGACACCAGAGTCTGGCAGTTGGCGTTCTTGCCCAACGTTGATGCGTATTGAGGGGCCACACCCACCGAATGCATCCCCTTATATATTGATTTGAAACGGCCCTGATGTCCCCGTTCGGGCCGGAGCACAGCTCTGCGTGGTCCATTATGGCAAAGATAATCACGTTGAAAGATAGCCCAAGAAACGAGTAAATTCGAATATTGGAGAACGATATTCACATTTTGTGTAAATTGTGATAGATTTTCATAGATGGTGAACGCGATTCGCAAGTAACCACGGTTCAAGTGATGGTTTTTCACGGAGAAAATTATGGGTGAGTGGCCTTCACAGGCGGTGAATGATTTTCGCGGACGCAGTCTCCCCGAGCCTGCGACCCCATGCGGCTATGCCGCTTTGATCGCCGCCTATGGCCTTTCGCTTCCCTTACCGCCTCGCCTAGCGGCGATTGCCGAACGCCATCATCCGGTGCCAACTTCGGATTGGGTTCTACTGACCCCGCGTCACCGTCCCGAATCGAGCCTTGCAGGCCAGCTGGTATTCGCCATGAAGTGGGAAGGCATTGATCTGGGCGTTCTGGCGCAGCTCTTCAAGACTATCGAACCTGAAGCGATCCGCGAATTCGTAATGGCGACACCGACCGGCGCCTTTGCGCGCCGGGCGTGGTATCTTTACGAATGGCTGACGGGCACCCAGCTCGATATCCCTGAACCTGGCAAAGTTCGGCTGGTGACAATCGTCGATCCTAAGCTACAATTTGCCCTTGCGCGCGGACAAGTCTCGTCCCGGCACAAAATCCTCGACAATCTCCCGGGAACACCGGCCTTTTGCCCAATGGTCCGCCGAACGCCGACCCTGCAGGCTGCCGCGGACAAGCAGTTGGATAAACGCGTACGTGCCGAAATCGGGCGCGTCCGCCCCGACCTCGTGGCGCGCGCGGCTGCGTTCCTTCTATTGAACGATTCCAAGTCATCCTTTGCGATCGAGGGCGAAAAGCCTTCCGGCACCCGCGCGGTACGATGGGGTCAGGCAATTGCGCAAGCGGGCAACAATCCCGTCACTCTGACCGAATTTGACCGTCTTCAAAGCATCGTGATCGGTGATGCGCGCTTCGTAAAACTCGGTCTTAGAACGCAAGGCGGCTTTGTCGGCGTTCATGACCGGGATTCAGGAGACCCGATCCCGGACCATATCAGTGCGCGCCATGATGACATTACAGACTTGCTGACAGGGCTTGTCGTCTACACCGAGCGAACACTCACCGAAGCGTTCGATCCCGTTGTCGCCGCAGCAGTTCTGGCGTTTGGGTTTGTCTACATCCACCCTTATGAAGATGGCAACGGGCGCATTCACCGTTGGCTCATCCATCACGCACTGGCAGCCGCCAGCTACAATCCGCCCGGCCTGGTATTCCCGATCAGCGCTGCCATTCTAAGACAGCTCGACGCGTACCGGACAGTGCTGGAAACCTATTCCAGGCCTCTTCTCCCCGAGATCGAATGGCAACGGACGCAGAGCGGCAATGTCGAGGTGCTCAATCATACCGCCGACTTCTATCGTTATTTTGACGCCACCGCGCATGCCGAATTTCTCTATGAATGCGTGGAACAAACTATCATCCACGATCTTCCCGAAGAAGTTTATTTCCTGGAGGCGTTCGACCGGTTCGGTGACGGCGTACAGCAGGTTGTCGACATGCCGTCAGCGCAGATCGAGTTGCTTCAAAAGTTCCTTCAGCAAAATGGCGGTCAGCTTTCCCAGCGCGCGCGCGCACAAGAATTTGCCGCACTGACTGATGAGGAAGTCTTACGGGTCGAGCAACTCTATCTAGATGCGTTTGAACCCCCAGCATGAATACAACAGCGAAAATCAAAGCAATTTTGGAATTTGCACGTGATTAACTCGGAAGCAAATTTGTCAAATACCTTGGCATGCAGAGGATCGTATCGTGGAACGCCAGTCCCTAATCCCCTGCCTTGTGGAAGTCGGAGATGCTAGTTGAACTCATCTTGGGCGCTATTGTTGAGGAGGGCTTCAGCGCGGGCATAAAGCATGGCAAAGGCATACTTGTAAAGCGAGAAGCCAAGCAGGAATTGGCGCAGATAAAGTAATCCATAGCTCAGCCCACTATGCGAGGATGGCAGACCGCTGGCCCCTTCCCCACCCCGAGAAAATAGCATGAGAGCAAGCGCCAGAATGATAGGTACTGACAAAAGTTTTGAGAGCATCGCAATTATGCTCTTGCGAAGCATTTGCAATAACGTTAGAGGCAGCCCTCCCGACACCGCTCGGAGAAAAGGAAACCTCTATGTATCGTGCTGCCGTCTCGTCCCTCGCAGTTGCCTTGTCCATGCCAGTGCAAGCCCAAGAGAATAATTGGCCCGTCGCCGAGAAAGATGGAACTGAGCAGGCTTCGGAAGACCGTCAGGCAAATCCCGATACTTCGATTATCGTCCTCGGAGGCCGGATTGATCCCTACCGGATTCCCGGTTCTGCCGATCTGCTCGACAGCGAAGATCTCCGCCGCTTCGACCATGGGGATGTAAACCGTGTCCTGCGTCAGGTGCCCGGGGTAAATATCCAGGAGGAGGATGGGTTCGGGTTGTTTCCAAATATCGGACTGCGTGGTAGCCCAGTCGAACGATCGAGCAACATCACACTCATGGAAGATGGCGTATTGATCGCGCCGGCCCCCTATGCCGCGCCGGCTGCATATTATTTCCCCGCCATCGGACGTATGCAGGCGGTCGAGGTAACGAAGGGCGCAGCCGCGATCCGCTCTGGACCTCGTACTATCGGCGGAGCGGTCAATCTTCGGTCTACCCAAATCCCGACGGATGGATTCTCCGGCTATGCTTCAGGCCAATATGGTTCGCGCAATTACTTCCAAGGCCAGGGCTGGGTTGGAGCTGACACAGATTATGTTGGTGCGCTGATTGAAACCTACCAGCAGGGCAGCGACGGCTTCAAATCAATCGACGGGCGTCCAGATGCTGACACCGGCTTTGAACGACAGGATTATCGTGGGCGATTGGCTGTTCACACCGCGCCGGACGCACCCGTAGAGGCTCGCTTGGAATTTGTTTATGGCCGGTCTGACCTTAAAGCCAATGAGACCTACCTCGGACTTGCCGATGCCGATTTCGCGGCAGAACCCTATCGTCGCTATGCGACCAGCCAGCGCGACGCATTTTCCGGGAAGCACGACCAATATCGTATTATCGGCACCTTGGCGTTTGCCGATGAGACGAGGATCACGGCCACGCTGTATCGCAACGACTTCAGCCGCAGCTGGTCGAAACTTCAGGATATCGATTTCGATGGCGACGGTCGATTCGATTCGATTCAGACTGTTTTCGATAGCCCCGATGACAATCGCGAAGCTCTTAATATCTTACGCGGGGCGGACAGTGCGAATGGCGCGGTGCGGATCCGCAACAACAATCGCGTCTATCGTAGTGAAGGAGCCCAGTTTTCTTTGGAACGCCCGTTCGCCATCGGCGCGACGCGCCACAATCTCGCGGTCTCCGTCCGCTATCACGAGGATGAAGAAGACAGACTGCAAAACGAGGAATTCTACTCCCAAATTGGCGGAGACCTCGTCTTTGAGCGCCAGACCGATATCGGCCAGCAGGCCAACCGGGAGGCGAAAGCGAAGGCCATCGCATTTTACATCGAGGACCGGATCGAGATCGGTGCCGTGACGCTGACGCCCGGGTTGAGGTACGAAGGGATTGATTTGACCCGGTTGGACTATGCAGGATCGGACCCGGATCGATCGACCGGGCCAACCCGGGTTCGCCGCACCAATATCGACCAGTGGCTGCCTGCTCTGGGTGTTACTTACGAGTTTGGCGACGCCATTGTGCTTGCAGGAGTATCACGCGGCTTCTCTCCTCCCGGCCCCGGCAGTCCGGACGCCCGCGCCGAAAAGAGCTGGAACTACGAAGCCGGCGTCCGCTTCAGGACTGACGAGGTCCAGGTCTCTGCGATTGGATTCTACAACGACTATTCCAACTTGCTCGGTAATTGCACCCAATCTGTCGGCTGCAGCGTCGGCGACATTGGCGATCAGTTCAATGGCGGCGCAGTTACGGTCAAGGGCTTGGAGCTGTCGGCAGCGGTCGAGCCACGCGCCACCGACACAATCTCGTTTCCCCTGTCCCTCGCGTATACGTTCACGGATGCACAATTCGACAGTAGCTTCGACAGCGACTTTTTCGGTGATGTGACTGAAGGCGATGCCCTGCCCTATATTGCGCGGCATCAACTGTATATAGAAGCGGGTGTGAACGCGGGCCGCATTGCGATCAACCTTGGGGTAAACTACCTTTCCGATTTGCGCAATGAACCCGGGAGCGGGGCTATTGCCGTAAATCAAGGGATCGACGAGCGCATCATCTTTGATCTTGCGGGAAATTTCGCGCTGACCGACAGTCTCTCCCTGTTTGCACGCGTTGATAACATATTCGATGACCAATACGCCGTCAGCAGACGTCCCTTCGGCTTGCGTCCTGGAATCCCCCGGCGGTTCGTGGGAGGCGCTCGGGTCAGCTTCTGAACCCCATGTATGTCCCGAAGCTATGCTCTCTGCACCAATCATCAACGCTGCGTGTTCGCGGGTCCATTCCGTGGAAAGATGAACCTGACTTTAAAGTGAAATACAGGGCGGGAGTGCCGACAATACTGCGATTTACCCTTGAACAGAGTTCAGTTCAGTGCTCATCAATGCGGATAATCTCGTTGCCGAAGCTTTTTGCAAGTTAAGGTTTGATCGACCCGGCTATCTCTTTGCTGCTTCAGGGGCTGTCATTGACACGCGGTCCATCATTGAAAGATCGTTACCGTCAATTTTGATGTAATTATCCAGAAATGATCAGTTATCGGCGATTTTCCAAATATTATTCTCAATATTTTTATCCGCCCAGCAAGGCAAAACCCCTGCTTCCGAGAACGTTCAGGTGGATCTAGGGGACCAATAATAACGGATGCGGACAATTTAGAAGCAAAATTCGAGTAACACCGCCGAATATATACTCATGGGTTCGGCTCTGCCCAAATACCCCGGCGACCAGCAAACCGGCTGGCAAATTTTGTGCCATAGATATGAGGATATCGGAAGGATGGCAACTTCGCGATGACAGCAATTGCAATTGCGAATCCACACCATTTGCAAGCCGCATCCAGCGGAAATTCGCTTAACCTTTTGCACCGATTTCGTGCCGGTTCGAGACAGACGAATTTTAACCAAATTATGTGGTGGACTAAATTCTTAACAAATTGTTAACTCGTCTGCATGGAACGAAAAAGAAAACATCGACTCGTATTACGTGATGAGGGTGCAAAGCACCCATTCCGATTAGCATTGCCGAGGGCAGTTTTACAAGTTGCCAAAGAGCAGGCAATCGTCGACGTGCGCGAGCCCGGCAACAGTATTTGGCAAAACGAATTTTCTCTTTCGGGCATATTGATTTTTATAGCCTTCTTCTCAGTCTTCTATTTGTTTATTTTCTGAGGGCAATTCCGTCCCATTGGTCATCACAAGACAGATTCAGGTGATGCCCAAGCCACCCAGCGATCAGGCACATCGCGGCAACCATCATCAGCCTCTCGAAGGTTGGAACATCCAAAACACTCAATCCCAATGCGACCAGTGCACCAAGCACCATGCCCAGAATTGACTACATTATTGGTGGCAATACCGACAAAACAGGCTTGCAACGCTTGGCATGGTTGTTAAAATATTCTCCACCAAAGGCGGGAATTGAATGATAAGAACGGAACCGATCGGACCAGAAACGAGCCGCCACATCCTCGGCTACAATATCAAGCAGATTTTCTAGATATTGGGGATAGTACCGCTGATACAGGCCATCAGGGCTTGACCTGATGATAAATTCTCTGCGCTGTTCGCTCTTGTTAAGGTCGGCCCGGCAGCGGCGGCGCAATTCGGGGTTTTCGAGCCAGTCGAGCCAGTCGAGCATGAACAGCGTGCGCTCGATCTTGCCAATTTCCTGCAAAGCCACGTCCAGCTGGTTTTGCCGTTCATAATGCGCATCATTACCGACGGCGCGACGTGGCCGGTCTTGATGGATGCTTACAGACACATAATGTCATCCCAATGCTCCCGGATTTTCTCGGTTTTTACGCGCTGGCCAAGGAGCGGCGAAATTTTTGGATAACGCGATGGCATTTCCATCGGTATCAGTCTGCGGTCCTAAAAATCACGCAAGCGCGGGCAGAAACTAAAGCCCAGCATCGAGCAAAGCGCAAATATATGATCGGTCGCGCCGCTGGTGTCGGTAAAATGCTCGCTGATATTGAGAATGCTGCCATGATGCAGCAGGCCGTCAAGCACAGAGGGCGCTTAATGCGTTGCAGCGGAAATCACTTTAACATGATACAGCCCGTGCTGGTCAGACACATGGGTATAAAAGCTGAAGCCAGGATCATTGCCATAGCTAGCATTGATGTCGCCGCCGCTCGCGCCTCGCTTTGCCCCGCGAAAAAACTGGCCGTCCGAGCTTGAGGTTGAGCCTGTTCCCCATACTTGCGAAATTGACAGTTTATGATGGGCATTGATGATATGGGTGAGCGCCAGCCCTTCGGCGCGAGCCATCTCGACATAGATGTGGCAATCGCGGCGGGGGGCGATCACCGCTGCCTGCCCGTCGGCACCGACGAGATAGGAAAGGTGCGATAATCCGGGTGTCTTGATCTTTTCGATAAGCATCTAGGTTCTCCTTCTAATAGGGTGATTGGATCATATCGCGAGCGATATCGTCTGGCAGAGGCGGGGGCCCGTTGTCCTGTGACAATTCGCGAAACGCGTGGTTCTGCGACAGGAACACACGCCCGCGGAATTCCTCGAGAAAGTCGGCTCGTTTGAGGCGGCCCATCACAGGTCCCTTCACCTCGGAAAGATAGAGATCAATCTCGGTATAGGCAAGTCTGTGATTGATCGCCTCGATTGCGCTGAGGATTGAAATGGCCCGCGTGATTGTGCCGTCTCCATACAGGAGCGAGGCTCCGAAAACACCCATCGCGACTAGGGCGGCGTGGATGACCCCCGCGCGCCGCCTGCACGGACCGAGCCGTGCGACCAGCGCAATGATACCGCCTTCGCCCTTGTTGTCGGCGCGTAGGACGACCGACAGGTATTTGATTGAGATCACGACTATGAGCGACCACACCATCATCGATAAAACGCCGTAAATATGCTGCGGCGTCACCCGCAGATGGCTTTGTTGCATAACAAGGTGATGGATTCCCTTGGGGAATCGATATGTATAGATGGGCCGGATGCCCAGACCCATCTCCCCGACGTACCGCACGACCAATTGGCCCGCTTATAATGCATCGCTGAAGCAGCGAGGTTCATTGGATGTGTGGTTTGACCAGAGATAAACTGGCTCTCGGTACCAGTTGGTCGGCCCGGTTGGCCGATGCGGTTTTCTGACAGCGCAATTGAGCTGTGCATGACGCTGAAGATCCTGTTCAACCTTCAGCTACGACAGGTGACGGGTCTGGTTGCGAGCCTGCTCAAGATGGCGAAACTGGACTGGCCAGTGCCGGATTATACGACGCTTTGCCGCCGTCAAAAAGCATTGTCGGTGAACCTCGGTGGGCGGCCCAGTTCGGGCGGGCTACATCTGCTGGTTGATAACACCGGGATCAAGATGATGGGTGAAGGGGAGTGGAAAACGCGTAAACATGGCGCTTCATACTGCCACCAATGGCGCATATGACACGAGAGGCTGTCATGCCGTCATCGCTGAGCACGGTGCCAATCAGATCATCCCGGTACGCCGCAACGGGCGGCCGTGGACCAAAGATGGCCCTGGCGTTGACGCCCGCAATGAAGCACTGCGCACAACCAAACGGCTTGGCCGGACGATCTGGAAAAAGTTGAGCGGCTATCACCGCCGCAGCCTTGTCGAAACCAAGATGCATTGCTTCAAGCTCCTCGGCCAGCGCGTCGCCGCGCGCACCTTCGATCATCAGATTACCGAACTAAAAGTCCGCGCTGCAGGCCTCAATCGGTTCTCAGCAATAGGAAACCCGAAGACCATCCGGGTCGCATAATAACTCCAAGTAAAACCTGACTCGCGACCGTCACGAGTTATGCAACAAAGCCCGTAGAAGAGAACCTGTCGAGAAGGGCCGTTGCAGCCCCGCCAGCCACCGTCTTCACTCTTGGTTTGGGTTTTGTTGAGCTTCGACCTCAGCGCGAACCTGAGCGTAGAGGGGTTCAGGACCCAATTCAGCCAAGGGTTTACCATTTACAAAAAAGCTTGGCGTTCCCTTGACGCCAAGCGTGTTCGCGTCCTCCAAATCGGACTTCATCATCGCATTTATACCGGCGCTCGGCATTGCCTTGGCCTTTACAAGATCGAGCCCGGCCGCCTTTGCGGCCGACCATGCTCCTGTCATGTCACCATTGTGCCATTTGGGCTGCGCGTCCAATAGTGCCTCCATTACCGGTTGCAGGACGCCCTGCGCACGTGCAGCCTCCAGAATACCAATAGCTTCAGCGGAACCTTCGTGCAGCGGCAGGTAACGCATGACAAGCCGAACATCCTTTGGATACGCGGCGAGTATTTGCTTGACGCTTGGGTAAAAAGCACGGCAGGCCTCGCAAGACGGGTCGAAAAATTCTACAATTGTCACCGGTGCACTCTTGGGTCCGATTATCGGTGAATGAGGACGCACAAATATGTCCTTTGGCACAGCCGCCGCCTTGGCTGCGGGTTCTCCAGCAACCGAACTGCTGTATAGAGTTACCCCGGCAGCGAAAGCGCCAACTGAGAGCAAACTCGTCAAAACTACTCCAAAACGCCTGTTCATGATCGTGATCTCCGATAAAGGTTGAGAAAAAATAAGATGGCCGAAAAGGCTACCAGCGAGAGAAGCGGAATCGGCACGGCACCAAAAAGCGTCATTTCGCCGTTTGAGCAGGACGGTCCTGAACCGCATTGTTGGATCTCGTCTGGTACAACTCCAAGATAGAGCAACAAATGATAAAGCGCGATCACCCACCCCGCCAACGCAAGGGCAAACGCATAGGGGAGCACATCTCGATCCGATCGGTAGGCCGCGATGCCGAGCATGATGGCCAGCGGAAACATAAAGGCGCGCTGGAACCAACATAACTCGCACGGCGTCTGGCCCATCACCTCACCAATAAAGATTGCGCCAAGGCTGGACGATAGCGCAACGAACCAGGCAGCAAACAACGCTGTCCAACCGCTACCGGCATAATGCCCCCTTGATCTGATTTCGTTCATCGCAGCCGATCGCATCGGGCAAAAATACCGATGAAAATGCGTTGTTGGGTCATATCTAGCTCCTCTTGATCATTAGCAGTATAAACTATCGGGGGCTATAGTAGTAAGCATCGGATTATACATCGGCCGATGATCTGATGGCCCTGCCGCTACCCCGACCCAGGGCGCTGCTGGCGGACAAGGGCTATGACGGCGACAGGTTCCGAGAAAATCTGCTCATGCGCGGCATCCTCCCAATCATCCCGCCGCGATCGAACCGCAAGGTGCCTGAGCATCCCGACTATCGCCGCTACAAGGCTCCTGTACATTATTGGGACACAGATTCACGGTAGGCGTGTAAAATAGCAGCCGGTCGGCTAACGCGCCAAAGCCCACCATTCGCAGCCCCTCTTGCTACACCACGACCACCTTCGCGCCTAGCATGTGCTAGCCTAACTAAGCCGTGCACGGTGTTCGAAGAGTCACCGACCATGATTTTCCTGCCACGGTTTCGTCGCGGCGATGCGAGATAATTTGAATAGACGTGCCTTGGCATACCAAATTGGGCGGATGGCATCCCACACTCGTGTAGGGGTGGCAGAGAATAAATTTTCATGGTTTTAGGAACGATCAAGAAAAGGCTCCTGAGTGCCTAAATTTCATAGGTCACTCAGGAAAAATAATTTTCCGCTGCGCTCGGGGCATTGTGCACGCTGCGGGACGCGACCGTCAGGAATTTACTTTCCTATGGTCTAATAACCGCAGCTATTTCCGAATGCAATTATTTGATGTTGCGACCATCAAACGCCACCCCCGACACGGCAGCTTTCAGCCCAGTTGCCAGAGCTTCGATCAGATGGCTTTGGCTTTCACAATTTGTGATTGCGTGGGTCGTGCGAAAATTTTCGCGGCAATCAGATGACCATGCGCCCTCGACAGCTCGCAATGGCAATTCGTCGCTTTTCCACCTAATAGACAGACCGCCGTTTCCTATTGTCCAAATTTCAACTGTAGCAGATAAACCCGCTCCCGTTATCATAAGTGTATAATCATCTTTGTTTTCAACAACCAACACATCAGCGCCTGCTTCTTCGCAGGATGCGACTATTAACGCCACCAGACCTTGGCGACCTTCGGTTTGATTTAGCAAAAATTGTGGACTGTCGGTCATTTAACTTGGTTTCACTTCGCTTCATTTATCTTATGCACAAGCAATGCTTAATAAAATACCAATACCCGCCCTGAAAATGGGAGTTCGTGGCAACAAATGCTTCTCTCTCAATGATAGTTGGATCCTTAACGTCGCCTGCTTACGTCACAGTCTGCAATAGAACCTGCCATTCAGCAATCCACCCGATTGTTCTCTAATACGTCAAGGGCAACTGCTGTTTTCCTGAACTGGTGCGATTGCCTGTGGGTGTCTGCGTTCTCTGTGTGTTCGTCGGCACTTTATGGAGTCAGCTGGTTGCGGTGTGGCGAGGTTGAAATCGCAGTCGAGCGACTGGGGCCGCATGCTACACAATAGGCGCCATCATCCGCTCCCTCCCTCGGGCGTTTGCTCCCGCTCGGGAGCTCGTTTCGATCTCCTTTCTTACCGGTCAGGCCGGATGGAACGCGGTCCCATCTCGGAGCATGGCATGCATGATGATGGCAAGGCGCCGCGCGAGCGCGATGCGCGCCTTCCGCATGGTCGAGCGCTGCGCAATTGCCAACGCCCAATTCTTAAGCTTCAGTTCGCCCCTGTAGCGGGTCAGCATGACGTGGGAAACCTCATAGAGAAGCGTGCGCACCCTCCGGTCTCCACACTTTGATATGCTGCCGACATCGCTCGATTTTCCGGTTTATGTCGTATCGGGTGATGAGATATGCTCCGGCTTGCCTGTTTATTAGGCTGGCATCGGGATTAGTTTGGCGAGTTTGCGCATCTAGAACGAATATTAAAGCTGGACCGGCTACGTCTCCGGCATCGCCGTTCGTTCTCCCATAATCGCAGTATCACCCGCTTCCACAGAAATACTGAATCACATCTCTATATTGCTTGCAAGGCTGAATTTTTTTATACACGTCACCTCACAACATCGAGCCAACATCAGAGCCAACCGACGGATAGGCACTGACCATTTTTTTCAGTTCGCTCGTGGTCAAATCAAGACGCATCGCCAGACCGAAAAAATTGATGATTTCGGCATACTCCGGCCCCAACAAATGCGCGCCCAATATTTTGCCGGTTTCATCATCGATGATCACCTTGGTGGCGGCGCAGGTCTCTCCCACTCGCAGATTGGAATACCAGCCGCTTGTATCGTTGGTCGCGATGCGCAACTTGTAACCGGCCGTTTTTGCTTCTTCTTCCAGCATACCCACACGCGCCAGTTCGGGTATCGTAAATACTACTATGGGAACCCCTTTGTAGTCTGGCTTGGCATGATTGCCTTTCAGCATATTTGACGCAACCGCCTTACCTTCAAACACCGCCACCGGCGTGAGCGGTGCACCTTTGGTGTCCGCTGCATCCCCCGCTGCATAGATTGACGGATTGGAGATACTTTGCAGATATTCGTTCACTTTGACGCCATGGGCGTCGGACTCGACGCCCGCCTTGTCCGGATCAAGATCATCGATCGCAGGAACGCGCCCCGCACCATGCACGATCAAATCAGCTGAATATTCTTGGATGTTGCCGTCGACATCAAGAGTCACCGAATAGCCGCTACCTTCCTTGGCGATGGAGATGAGACTGGTTTTCTTGACGACCTCAATTCCTGCCTCTTTGCTTCGCTCCAGCAATTTGTCGACGAGATCAGGATCAAAGCCCTTGAGGGGACGCTCGCCGCGATCAATGATCTGAACATCGCTGCCCGCGCGCGCCGCGATATGTGCAAACTCGAAAGAGATGAAACCGCCGCCCACAAACAGTATCTTTTTCGGAAGGCTCTCCAGCTCCAGAAACGCTGTGCTATCAATGAGATACTGCGCCCCAGGCACGTCAATTTTCCGCGGCTTTGCACCGGTTGCAATCAGTATCTTCTTCGCCTGCAGCCGTGTTTTTCCGTCAACCTCGATTATGTTCTCAGCGATAAACTTTGCACTGCCGTGCAGCGTTGTGACACCATTTTTATCAAGGCCAGATTCAATTTTCGGTGGCATTTTTTCGGTGAATGCCCGCTTGAACGCCATCAGGTCCGACCAGTTGATAGCCAGACTGCCGGGCTCGATGCCCTTGCCATTCATCAAGGAAGCAGCATCAATTATCTCTGCGCCGCGTCTCAACATTTTTTTGGGATCACAGCCTCGCAAGGCACATGTACCGCCATAGGGTAGCTCGTCCACGACGGCGACGGACCATCCCGCTGACGCACATTTGTTGGCCGCAGTGACTGCCGCCATGCCGACGCCGATGACGATGAGATCAAAAGACTGGGTCATGATTGGTTCCTTGATAAGCGACATTTGGACTAACGGGTGGAGCGGCTGCGGGTTCCGCGACGATCGATGGAGATGCTGTCAGGGAGGATGAGGCAAGGGGGTAAATGCTGAAAGTTCGCATCATAGGTCTCTGAGGACTTTGTTTCGGCTCGCCATTGCACTTCGGCGATATATGCTTGACGTGAAAGCAGGTCGCGTTCGTTTCGACGCCTCACCCTCCTTTGTGAAGCATGGCCCTAACAGCATGCCGCTTCTGGCGTATCAAACAGGCCCTTGAAATCGGTTTTTCCGCTCAGGCGATCAAGATAGAAGTCTGGATCTTTTGCAAAAACCTCTGCGCAATGGGGGCAGCGACAGAAACGAATTTCCTGCCCGTTGTGCAGTACGGGAACCGTGTAGGCGGTCGGTTTTTCAGCAAGACACGCGGGACAGACATGGATATCCCTAACCTCTTCGACAAAACGTTCTGGCTGTTTCTGGAAAATATCGGCGCAACCCTGGCAACAGAAGAAATAGACGATCTCATTATGGACAGCCTGTGCCGCCTGGTCGTCGGTAATTCCAAGCCGCACCAAAGAGCAGCCACAGGTGGGACAAATTTTAACGTTCATGACGCTTAGTTTCCTATCATGTTTCAAATTTCTTATGCCGTAGCCTTGGGAACCGGGCATCGTTTTAATGGTGGTGACACAATGTCGAAAATTGAGGACCCAATCATAAATGCCAACCCAACATAGAATACGGCATTGCTCCAGGCTGCCGACCAGAAAAGGTAGAATTTTGCCAATACCAAAACTGGCCCGATCAGGCTCAATATCCCACGCCAAATGATGCGGTGGCGATTGAACAAATAAAGATTGGCAATCAGGGCAATGATGACAAAAATTGGTAATAATCGCGTTATAATTAGGCCTTCATAGTGATCCAACCACCCAAGGCCCAGCGAAGCCCCGAGGGCGGCAATGGCCGGAAAACAGTTTGCGCAGCCCATTGCTGCGACAATGGCACCGATTGCGCCCGCGCCACTCCCGCTACTTGAGGCAATATTGGCTGCACTTTCGGTCTCAATATCTGTTTTCATAGGCGATTCATTTCTCCACGGCCTGCCTGAGCTAGCCCGCGCAGCAGGAGAGCTTGGTCACATCTTTGTCGAATGTCTGGGCAGCAAGTTTCAGACCTTCAACAGTGGTTAGATAGGGAAAAATTGTTTCCCCAAGCGCCTTTGCCGTCATTCCAAATTTTAGGGCCATAACCAGTGTCTGGATGCTGTCCGAACCCTCGGGAGCCATAATCTGACCGCCGAGCAATTTGTCGGTCTTCCGGTCAGCTACCAACTTGATCAGGCCTCTCGTGTTACGAGCCGCCAATGCCCGCGGCACCTGATCCAACGGGACAAGGGATGTTTTAACATCAAAACCCGCTTCTCGCGCGTCGGCCTCACTCAAACCCACGCCCGCGACCTGGGGGTCGGTAAAGACCACCCACGGCATGGCCGAGTTATCATATGATTCCGACCCCATAGCTACTGCGTTCTTGGCAGCGAGCTTTGCGCCATAAGCGGCCATATAGACAAATTGATCGCGGTTGGTCACATCTCCTGCCGCATATATTTTTGGATTGGACGTTTGCATGTTGTCACCGACGACAATCGCGCCGCGCTTATCAAGCGTAACGCCGACATCTTCGAGACCCAACGCTTCTGTGTTCGGTGTCCGGCCTGTCATCACAGCCAGACTTTCGGCGGTAAGTTCAAGCCGTTCGCCTTCATGCTCGATACAAATCGTGACGCCAGAAGTGTCTTGCCGACAAGCATCGTAGGTACTTCCGCAATACATGATAATACCTTCAGCGCGGAAAGATTCAGTCAATGCATCCGAAATTTCTGGTTCTGCACCGGGCAATAGACGTGAACGGCAAATGATCGTCACTTCGACGCCCATCCTCGCCATCATCAAGGCCAATTCCGATCCGATATAGCCGCCGCCGATGAAAATCAGGCTCTTGGGCAATATTTTCAGATCGAGCAATTGGGTGCTGTCGAGCGTTGAAACCTCGTCAATCCCCTTGATGGGAGGGATAGAAGGACGGCCACCCGTCGCAATAATGATCTTTGGCGCATGGATCTTGCGTTCGCCAATTTGAACCCCGCCCTCGACAACGCGAGCTGGCCCTTCATCGAAATAATCGACATTCTCATATTCGGGCAACAGGTCGGCATATTTTTTTTGCTGCAACCCGGAAACGAGCTCATCTTTCGACGTTACGAGCTGTGCCCAGTTTTCTACTCGGGCATCCCCGGCGATTCCGGGAAAGCGGCTTGCTGATTTGGCACCATGAATAGCCTCTGCGGCGCGTATCATCGCTTTCGATGGAACGCACCCGACATTAACGCACGTGCCGCCAATCGCGCCGTGACCGATTAGAGCAACCTTTGCCCCGTTCCCCGCCGCCGTAATCGCAGCTGAGAACCCTGCTGATCCAGCACCCACGACAACAAGGTCGTAGCGTCTGCCATCGCCTGACGCGCAACAATCATCCATAATTTTCAATTCTTTTGCTTAGGGTTTAAACAATCTTACTTTGCGGCGGCGATTTTCGCTGGGTAACCCGCATTTGTCGATGCAGAAGCAATCGCCGATTCAGTGGTGCGTTTAGGGTCAAACGTCACTTTTGCCGTTTTTGCCTGAAAATCAACATCGACAGAAGACACGCCGCTAACCTTGCCCATCGCCTTCTTGACGGTGATCGGACAGGTGGCGCAGGTCATTTTTTCGATTTTGAATGTTTCGGTTTTGAGGGCATTTTGTGATGCCGCCTCTGCAACGGCTTGGGCGCCGGAAGTTGGTAACAATGTCATGGCACCGAGCCCCCCAGCGCTAAGGGCAACAACGACTGAAAATATGATATAAGCACGTTTCATAATCTTTCTCCTAGTAAAAATACGGTGCCCACCAATCGATTGTGATTGATAAAGCGATGAGTGATGTGCCCAGCCACAGGGCAGATTTCGTGATGATTGATGATTGTGGGCGAGCACAATAGGAACCGTCTTCACAGTCAGGTCTTGTCCGAAAATAGACATGCCAAAAACCCGCTGCCAAAAACCCGAGAGTTATTGCGACAAAGTACCACTTATAAGGTTCAAGAGCGGTAAGATTGCCAATCCACGCTCCGCTTACGCCAAGGGTTACAAGGACGAGCGGTACAATACAGCAGGACGATGCCAAAATTGCGCCTGCTATGCCGCCCACTGCCCACCAACTTTGCTTTTCTGGCGATTGTGGGGGCATTTCTGTCTTAACGGTCTCTGGCAATATCGTATCTTTCATTGCGATTGATCTTCGATGGAGATAACTATACTCTCTGTAGTAACTACAGGAACAAGGACTTTTTATGCAACAATCTGTCAAGCGCGGAAAACTGGCCAAAATCGCCGGCTGCAACATCGAAACGATACGATATTACGAGAATATCGAGCTGTTACGCGCCGTTGATCGAACAAGCAGTGGTCACAGGGTCTATTCGCCTGATGACCAGGCACGGTTACGCTTCATTCTGCGCGCGCGGGAACTCGGTTTTTCAATTGCGGAGCTAAGAGGTCTTCTTAGCCTGGTCTATTCCAACGAATATACGTGCGGAGAAGTGTTGGCCGTAACCAACGATCACATTACCAGTATTCAACGGAAAATATCCGATTTAAAACGTCTGGAGCAAACATTGTCGGACATGGCGCAAAAATGTGATGGCGGCGAAGTGCCTGACTGCGCCATCGTTGATGCAATGTTTCATTGAGGACAGCTTTATCCTATATCGCGCGCGACAACAGGACTGTCAGGGTTGCAAGCATCGGCACTAAGGACCGCTATCGACGTAAAAGTTGGACAAATAGTGCGAGCTAATTGCAGCCCCAAAACATCCACTCGTTCGAGTTCAGCGAGCCGCCGATCACGTTTGGCGAGCAGGTTGCCCCGCTACAGAGGACCCTCTTGCCATTGTGGCGACCAAGCTATCAGGGCTTTATCGGCTTCGAAAATCCTTTCTTGCGAAACCAGAAACTCCACACGGCCAGACTACCGAGCAGTGCCAATGCCAAACCGGCAATCGACTGCACAACTTTATAAACTGTACCGCCAACCTTCGCCGCATGGAGCGGATAGGCGAGATTGAATAGCTGCAAGCCCTGCGGCATAGCGAGCGCATCTTTAGCCCGAAGCAGATTGCCGGTTGCGCCATCGAACCAGATGATCGTGCGGCCATTATTGTGCCATTCACCCGGCCGCTTCAACCGGATGGCAACGGGACCGCCCGTTTTTCGCGGCAGTCCGATGATACGGATGGTGGCATCAGGAAAGCGCGCTTGCGCCACTGCCATGATGCGAGGCCAATCGGCATTATCCGCAGGTCCCGCGGTCACTTTCGGCGGTTCGAGCGCCGACTCCATTTCGGCTGCGTTGGAGAAAGGCGACAACAAAAGTTCCGCGACCGGCTTGAGCGTCATCATTACACCGGTCAACATGGTGAGGAACAGCAAAGGCGCGATTATCACGCCCATATCGCGGTGCTGCCTTATGATTGCGGGCCTTGTCATTCTGGCAGGCCACAGGCGCAGCCTGAATGTCTTTCGTGTCGGCCACCACAATATCAGTCCGGTAATGATAAATCCCAGACCGACCAGTCCGGCGATGCCGCTGACCGTCTCTCCCGCTTCCCCGACAAGCAGATGGTGGTGCAGGTCAAACAGGAAAATTTCCGAGCGAGCCCAGAAGCTGTCCCATGACGCCATGGCAGATCCATTCGCATCGGCATAAAAGCCGCTGTCCGGTCCGGTGCGCACCGTGTGGAGGGCAATATCGCTGTTGGCAAAAACGATGGAGGTCGGTTTCTGGGTCGAACCAGCCAGAATATTCTGCGTAAGCGCGCCAAGCGTGGCTGGGTCGGTCTCAACAACAGCTTCTGCCGACACTGTCAGACGCAGCCAGGCGCCCTTCCACACCAATAAGGCGCCGGTCAGGCCGAGCAGCGCCAGCAACAGACCGATTAATCCGCCGGCCCAACGATGGATCGACGCGACCAGCTGCATCAGAAGCTATATTTCCAGCCCAGCGTGAACGCACGTCCACGGCCGGATACATAAGTGCTGTCATTCACAAAGGTAACTGTCTGCGCATAATAGGTAATATATTGCTTATCGAGAATATTCTGGATGCCTAGGCTGAAATCACCAAAGTCGTTACCTGTGTATGACAGCGCAAAATCAACCAGTGTAAATCCGTCAAAATCATTTTGTGGCAATCCGCCCTCGAATGTCCGATCAAAAAAAGTCGATGACTGAAGCCGTGCTGACAGGCCAGCTGCAATCGGACCTTCGACGAACAAATTCAGCCGGTCCGGCGAAATATTGCGTCCGTCGAGATCGCGGTCGACAATATCGTCCCCGTCGCTATCAAAGCGACCGTAGAGTTTTGCAAAATTGGCACCGAAGCCAAAGCCGGATGGGAAATGGTAATCGGCAGCAAATTCAAATCCGGAAATCTCGGTGCGTTCTCGCCGAATTTGTCCTGCACCATTGACCACCTGAATGCGCGAACCAAGATCGGAATTGGACCAAAAATAGCTGGCATCAAGGTTCAGGCCGTTCTTGTGATAACCCGCTCCGATTTCGATATTGTCGGCAATGACCGGCTGTAGATCAATGAGATCGGCTACTGTCTGTCCCGGGGTGTTGACGGAACGGAGAACAAGACCGGCGTCCGGCATGGTGAAACCCTGTGCATAGGATGAAAAAAATGTCAGCCCTTCCAGCGGTTCGACCACGATGCCCGCATTTCCAAGTAGCTTGTCAAATGTCAGCGAAGAGCCTTCGACAAAGGTTGATCTGGCGCTGGCGATAGTCGTGAAATCGGGCACATCGAGCGTCACATTCTCGTAGCGCAGCCCGCCGGACAGGCGCACGGCCTCGTTGAGGAAGGTCTGCTCGAGCTGCACGAAGGGCGCGAATTCTTGAAATTTCAGCAACGGTACCCAGAGCCTGTCCGTTTGTGCCAGTTCCTGGAAGGTCTCGTCATGCAGATAGTCGACACCTGCCGCGATCTGCAGCCCGTTCCATAAAGTATCTTCGCGCACATAGGTCAGCTTTGCGCCATATTTTTCCGATGCCAGTGCTGACTGGTCGAACAGGCTGCCCGCTGGCGCAATCGACACATCCTGAAACACCGGGAACGTATCTCCGCCATATAGCGCGTAGAAATCATAATAATATCCCGCGAGCGACAGCTTGCCGCCGAACAGGTCCCTGTCAGTATAGGACAGGGCCAGATTTACGGCTTCATTGTAGGTAGGGTCTCCAGCCGGTACGCCGCGGGCGCTGGTTGCGGGAATACCTGCTGCAATGTCGCCGTCGACGCGAACATAATCGCCGTCACCAGCAAGATTGAAATAATTGGCCGTCAGTTCGATCCGTTTGCTGTCATCAATGTCGAGACCAAGCTTCCCGAAGACATTATAGGATGTGGTGTCGGCAAGGTCGCCCTGTGTGGGATCGACGCCCACCGCGTTACCGTTTCCGTCATAATATAAGTCGTTTTTCTGGTAGGCCCCGGCGACGACAAAATCCACAGCACCAATTTTTTGACCCACCAGACCCGTGAGCCGTGTGTGGAAGCCATTGTCTTCAAAGTCGTCGGTCGAGATTTCGGCGGAAACTTTCGCCAGCAGGTCGCCATTCGTTGGCGGGGCGACGGTGACATAATTGATGACACCGCCGGTCGCGCCCACACCCTGAATGGCATTGGCACCGTAAATCACCTCGACGCGGTCGACAAACGCGGGGTCGATGGTGAATCCGCTACGCTCACCGTTGCGCAAGGGAGTCGATTGCGGAATATTGTCGAGTAGATAAAGCGGCGTGCGCCCGCGCAGGGTGACGCCGCTGCTTGTCATCTTCTGCCGTCCGGGGGTCAGGCTGGGAATGGAAAAACTGAGGCTATCGAGCAGGCTCGTGCTGACCGACAATTGCTGGTCGATCGTCTCGCGGTCAATGACGCGAACGCTGTTCGGAATGGCGCTGATCGGTTTGTTGACGCGCGATGCGGTCACGATAATTGCGGGTTTGAATTCGTCTGCCCGGCTAACATCGTCATCTCGTTGATTTTGGTTTTGCGATTGGGTCTCGCCGCCGTCCTGTGCCCATGCGGCAGGAGAGTGCATGGCAAACAGCAATATCCCGAAAGCTGCCAAGTTTTTGAAATGCGGTGTCCGATTCACGATATAATTCCCTGTCTAATCTCTAATGCGAATGCGAATTATTCGCAATAATAGCAAAGGTCAATAGACCTATTGGATTCTTTCGAATATTTTGAAGCGAGCGGAATGGTTGTAAGCTTGCCAATATCCTGCGAACCAGACTGACAGTCTGCTTTTCATGACTCTCGATTTTAAATCAGACAGCAGAAGGACGGCTTTCCAGTTTAGCCGCACTTGGTGCTATCGGGTCGGGGCCTGAGCAGCCTAGAGGTTAGCACTTGCTCAAGAGGCGGCGTATGCGAAGCCGATGGCTATTGATGCATTAGATGCGCCTACGGCCCATCGGATCTTCATGCAGCACCGGTTGATCGAACAACCGGCAATGATGTCCGTGCTTGCCGATCTCGCGGTAGAAAGTGAAGCCGCAACCGCTCTTGCCTTCCAGGTCGGAGCCGCATTTGATATGGCCGACCCGCTATCCCGTCTGCTGACCCCCATCGCAAAATATTGGGTTTGCAAACGTGCGCCCGCGATGGTGTATGTAGCAATGGAATGTCTGGGCGGAACAGGCTTTGTCGAAACTGGTCCGATGCCGCGCCTTTTCCGTCAGTCTCCGCTGAACGCGATCTGGGAAGGCTCGGGAAATGTGATCGCGCTGGATGTCTTGCGCGCAATGGCACGCGA
>NZ_JBALTN010000022.1:5000-19378 GCF_036964565.1 Parasphingorhabdus sp.
TGCGGGTACAAGCCCTTATATATCTGGCCACGCCGTTCATGGCCCTGCCCGAGGCGCTGATGACGCGCGACCTGGAATTCAAGAAACCGGCGATCATCAATCTGATCTCGGCAGCCGTCGGCGCCGTCACCGCGCTCTACTTTGCCTATAACGGCTATGGCGTGTGGACTTTGGTCTATGCGCCGCTGGCGATCTTCTGGAGCCGCGCCATCTGTCTCGTCATCGCGGTCAAATTCTATATCTGGCCGACCTTCAATTTCACGGGCGCCGGGGCGATGTTCGGATTCGGTGCGACGCTGCTGGCGAGCCACCTGTTCTGGACGATCCAGAGCCAGTCCGACATTTTCATAGCCGGCCGCTATCTGGCGCCACATGATCTCGGCCTTTATGCAGAAGCGCTGTTCCTGACGACGATCATCGCGGCCAAGTTCGTTCCGCCGCTCAATGAAGTCGCCTTTCCGGCCTATGCGCGGCTGCAGTCCGACCCGCGCGCCCTCGCATGGTCGTTCCTGAAGGCGGTTCGGCTGGTCATGCTGATCTCCTGCCCACTCTATTTCGGGATGGTGGTCACCGCCTATCCGCTGGTCGAGACGGTGTTCGGGCCCAAGTGGACCGAGATGTCGCCCTTTGTCGCGATTCTCGCGCTGGCGATGCCGGTGATGACGCTGCAGATATTGTTCACACCCGCCAACAACGCGCTCGGCCGCCCGCAGGTGACCGCCCGGACCAACATGTTCGGCGCCGTGCTGATGCCGGTCACTTTCCTGATCGCGATTCAATATGGCATATATGGTCTTGCCTGGGGCTGGGTGATCGCCTTTCCGCTGCTGACGATCTTCACCTATCTGCAGTCGCATCGCCATATCGGGATCAGCGCCAGGGAAATCGGAGCGGCGGTCTGGCCCGGGCTGTCGGCTTCCGTTGCCATGGCGGCCATAGTATATAGCGTCGACCAGTTCCTGCCGGCGATGATTGTCTACGCGCGGCTGGTGATACTGGTCGCAACCGGCGGCCTCGCCTATGTCGGGCTGCTCTATATACTGGCCAGGCCGACGCTGATCGAGGCGTTCCGGCTGATCGTCCGGCGCAAGCCGCCGGAGCCGGTGCCCGCCGAATATGGCGCAGAGCAGGTTTGAGCAAGGCGACGGCCGCGGATTTACGCACGTCGTTCCCCTGATTAAAATGGCCATTGTCGAAAGCCGGGGATCGGCGCAGCATCGACGCATGAGCCATATCCTATCTCTCGCGGCAGGCACCCTGCCCGAATTTCAGCCGGAACAGGTGGCCCGTGCTGCCGGGCAAGCCGGATTCTCCCACTGCGGATTCACGATCGAGCCGGACAAATGGGATGGCGCGGCACTGGCAGCGACCAAGGCGGCGGTGGCCGACCATGATCTCTCGGTGCTCGATGTCGAGGTCATCTGGATTCCCGAAGGCGGCAAGCTGGGCGATGATCACCGGCTGATCATAGATGCCGGCCTGGAACTTGGAGCCGCGAATGTGCTGGTGGTCAGCGCCGAACCGGATGAGGACCGGACGGCAGCGGCCCTGCATCAACTGTGCGACTGGGCCGCGCCGGGCAATATGCGGGTCGCGCTCGAATTCCTGATGATCACCGCCGTGCAGTCGATGGACAGCGCGCTCGCCATCATCCGGAAAGCGGATCATCCGGCCGCGGCGCTGCTGATCGACACGATTCATTTCCGGCGAGCGGGGCATCAGCCCGGACAACTGGAGGAACTGGAAGCGCGCCTGTTGCCCTACACGCAGATCTGTGACGGCAATGCGGACTGCGACACAAGCTTCGAGGCCTTTCTGGAGGATGCGGTCGACCTGCGCAGTTGTCCGGGGGAAGGCGCCCTGCCCGTCACCGACATCATCAAGGCGCTACCGCGGGATATTCCGCTGAGTCTGGAGATCCGGTCCAAGTCCTATCGCGACCGGTTTCCCGACGCGACCGACCGCGCCCATGCGGTGCGCGACGCCAGCCTTGCCTATCTGACGCAACGGGGCATTTCCATTCGCGAGGCGGACTGAATCAGGTAGACTGAATATAGTCGCGCATCGCCGCCGCTTCGCCTTCGATCTTGTCGATCCGGTATTTGACCAGATCGCCGATCGAGACAAAGCCGACCAGCTTGCCATCCTCGACCACGGGCAGGTGGCGAATCCGTCTCTTGGTCATCAGCGACAGCGCGCCCATCACGCTTTTCGTGCGCTCGACCGAAATCACGTCCGCGGTCATCACGTCGCGCACCGCGTGATCCAGCGCGTCACGGCCATGTTGACGCAGACAATGCAGCACGTCGCGCTCGGAGAATATGCCGACCACCTTGTCGCCGTTCAGGACAGGGAGCGCGCCGATCCGCTTTTCCGCCAGTATCTCGACGGCCTGGGACACCGGTATGTCAGCCGCGCAACTATATATCTCGCCGCCGCGGCCCTGCAAAATCGACTGAATGGTCATTGTCCCTCTCCTCCGTTCTGATTCTGTTTATTGCATGCCTATAGCATGTTTTTGAATGTGAGGGGACTTGATGGTAGCATGCTATCGGTCCACTACACGGAAAACCGATGGAGATCCTTTTGCCCCAGCCGTCCCGCCTTGATGATCCGCTCTATGCCAGCGTCGCATGGGCCCGATACTGGCGGCTGATGCGCGGCATGGCGAAATTCACGCTGCTGTGCGTTGTGGTGGCATTTGCGATCCTCTTCTATCTGCACGGGTTTGCGTCGATTCACATGTATATCGCAACGGCCGGAGGGGTTGCGCTGACGGTCATGCTGATGGCCGCGCTGATGGGACTGGTGTTCCTGTCGAGCGAATCCGGCCATGATGAATCGATCGACGACCCGGTTTCCAAGGATATTTCTCCCGATGAGTAAAGATGATCTGTCCGCGCTGGCGAACATGCAGCCGATCTTACGCGTGGCCCCGCAGCCGCGTGACCTCAACAACAATGGCCATATTTTTGGCGGCTGGGTCCTGGCGCAAATGGATATTGCCGGCGGTATCATGGCCGCCCGCGTGGCGCGCGGCTCCACCGCAACCGTGGCGATCGAGGCGATGGAATTTATCGCGCCGATCCTGACCCGCGACCTGATCTCGGTTTATGCCCGGGTCGAGCGCATTGGCCGGACCTCGGTGGCCATCCGGCTGGACGTGATCGCGTCGCGCAATCTGGACGAAGAGAAAGTGCCGGTCACCAGTGGCCTGTTTACCTTCGTGGCGCTCGACGAGAATCATCATCCGAGGGTGATTCCGGAAGAATCGAAGCAACATTATCTGCCATAGCTGGCGGAATCCGCGTCAGCGCAACTTGATGGAATAATCGAGCTTCGCTTCGTCATTGGCCGCAACGGTGACCCGCCAGGTCGGGACGCCGTCGATCTTCTCGACGCCTCCGACCCTACCGGATATTTCGTAGGGAATTTCCATTTCGACATCGACCGGATGATCGCGAGCGTTGGAGATCACGGCGCGCCAATAGGCGCGGCTCTTGGTCCGGCGTACTTCCGTGACAGACAGGCGGACATCGGATGATTGGCCGACGTTGATCTCGATCTCATTGTCTATGGCGCGATCCGGCAAATCACCCTCGCCGGCAAGCAAGGGACCGAGGGGACTGTTTTCAAAAACCGCGACCTTGCCCGACGGCAACGGCAGTCCCAGTCCGGACTTCTCGTCATTCCTGCTGCGCAGAATATAGGAGATGGGGGCACTGTCGCCCGAATAGTCGCCGGCACTGGCAACATAGATGCGGTCATAGCGGACATCCGGCCGGACGATCATCGCCACCTGCTTCTGTCCCTTTGCACTCACGGTCACGCGCTCCGGCACACGGTACAGCTTCAAGTCGCCCAGATCTTCCTGTTCCGCGACGACCGCCGCAACCGGCGATGCCATCGCGCCTGCATTGCGGCGCTGGGCGGTCACCATGATTGTTTCACCAGCGGCATCCATCATCGCCATCGGCGCGGGCGGAGGTGGTGGGGGCGGCGGCGGCGGAAGATAGCCACGATTATACGGCACCTGATCGGTGCGCTGCATCGGCCAGCAGCGAATAAGAAGGGCGCCGCCGGTCGGCCGCACATCCTCATCCCGGCCTTCGCGGTTGGGTTCTCCGGCAATCACCATCATATTGGCGTCGGCAAAGCTCTGCTTGCCGCCATTGGCCACGGTCAGCCAGGCGAACAGGTCCATTTTCGCCGTTTCATCCGGTGTCCGCGACTTGACCGTGGCGACATAATTGGCCTGCCAGTCAAAGCCGGACGAGAGATAGGTAAGCGTCAGCGTAGCGGTCACCGCGCGGGTCGAACTGGTGAGGATGGACAGCGTCGGTTTGGGGGACAGGTCAGCCGGAACTTCGGGAAAGATCATCCGTTCCGGAAGTCCGGTGCAGCGCAGCGCTTCGAAACCCTCGTCGCTCTCGAAAATCACGCCGCCATCGGGACCCGCTGTCAGGAGCACATTCTGGGTGCGGGTCGCTCCGGTTGCCGGATCGGTACGGGTGATCGAAACCTCGCGCTTGAGATAGGCGTCCACGAGACCCTGGGGGGACAACAGCCGGGCATCGCGGTTCTTTTCCTGCACGCCATCCGGCAAGCCGGTGACGATCGCACTTTCGGGCAACAGGCCCTCTGACACGCCCTCGAAGCGAACCATCGCATCGCCGGCCGGCAATCGAACGGTCCGGGTTTCGGTAATCAGGGCATAGCCTTGCGGCCATTTCGCATTGATGGCCCGCCCCCCCCGGTCCGGCGCACGGTAAATGGTGATCGATATATTTTCGGGTTCTCCCGACACCACCAGCTGCTGCGCGGCGAGCGGCACGGCCTGCAGCGCCGGCAGGAGCACGAGAATGGCAAGAAAGCGCAAGACAGTCATGGCCTGACCCGCTCCGCGATCAGTAGCGGCTGTCGAACGTTGCCGTCACAGTCACGCTGCCATTGGCCGGCACCGCAAGACTCCATTCGACCTTGTCTGCCGAAATTCTTTCGCTGGCCTGGCTTTCCTGCTCGATTCGGGCATCACCCCAGAGACCAGACTGCGCGAGATCAACCGTGACGGCTTCCGGGCGCGCATTGGTAACCTCGTAGCGCATTCTCGTGCGCCAGCGGTTTGCCGAGCGGCGGGTGCGTTCTTCGACCACCGTCTTGACCTTCACATCAAATGCATCGCCGGTACGGATCGACATGGCGGATCCCATGGGTGTGGCCTCGATCTGGCTTTCGCCAATAAACTGCGGGTCGCCACGCCTGTCGCGCATGTAGACGCGCATAATGCCAGCCGGCAATTGATCGCCCAGGCCCCCTGATCGCGAAGTCGAAAATTTCAGCACCGAACTGGCGCTGGCAGCGTCGTTCGAACCAAGCCAGCCATTCGTATATTCGTAAACCTTCCGGGCCGGCGCACCGGTCACGTCGAGAAAGCTCACCTGCTTCTGCTGGGCGTTTGCAACGGTGGTGCGTTCGGCAAGCGGATAGAGATAATAATCTCCCAGCCGCTCGCGATCGCCCGATTCGGTCCCGGCGCTGTCTATCGTACCGGTCGGCCATTGCGGAAAGCTGTTCCGGCCCCGGCCATTGTTGGGGCTGCCCGCGACGAGCAGGACATCGGCATTGCGATAGTCCGTGCCGCTGTTGTTGGTCAGCGTCACCCATCCCTGCACATCCATCGTCTGCCTGGCTTCATCGAACAGCGTCACATAGTCGGCCTTCCAGTCGAGCCCGGGGGTAAGGTAGCTGAGAGCCGTCGGCACCTGCCCTCCGCCGGATTCCAGAGTGACGGACAATGTCGGCCGGGCACGCAAATTTGGCGGTACGCGGTCGAAGATGACGCGGACGGGCAGACCGTCGTCGCGCAGCACCTCTATGCTGTTCCCGATCTTCATTACGACACCGCCGTTTGCGGCGAGTATTTCCGCACGGACCCGGGTCTCGGCACCGGTCGCCGGGTTGGTGCGGATCAGGGTAACGGTTTGCCCCACGGCCTTTTCCATCAGCTTCGCGGGAGTCAGCAGATCAAAATCGAAATTCTGTTCAACGATGCCGATGCCGGGTCCGGAGAGGGTGACCGTTTCCGCGCGAATCTGGGCCGAGACGTCGGGGAACTGCTGCTTGCTGCGGCCCTTGGGCAAGGTCAGCGTGCGGACATCCTGCACCAGCGCCTGATTGTTGTTGTAAATGGTGACCGAAACATCGCCCTGGGCCGATTCCTCCGGTGCGGACTGACCGATGGCCGGTGTCGCAGCGCTTGCCAACAATAGTCCGATATAAGCACAAAGCCGCATATTCTCTCTCCCTCGTCGAGTCCCCGGAGCTAACTCCTGGACCATGAACCTAGCGTAAACAATCAGGAAACCGGATCGGTCACCTCTTGCGGCGATAGCCAGCGAAAGCGCACGTTGCCGGGGCGGTTTTCGATTGCGCTATTGTGCACCGTCGTCACATTCCTGGCTGCGAGCATTTTTGACACGGCCAGCCGGTTGGTGTCTGAACCGTTCATCGAAAGCATGAGCGGGCTGCGCTGGCTTGCCCAGATGATCAGGCCGAGCTGACGATCCGCCTGATCGTTCAAGTTCCCATCGGTCATCCCGATATCGGGCAGGCTCATCACCGGTGGCTGGACCCGGACCGTCCACTGGCTGGCCAGGGCCGAGACCCGCTGTTCCAGTGCATAATAGGTTTCGAGCGAAGCGCCGGGCAGCGGCTTGGCCGTCACGATTGCACGGCGCTTGGCTGTATCGATTACCACATCGTCGCCCGAAACGCCCGCGATCAGGGCCAGATTTTCCCGCAACTGGGAAACCCGGATTTCGGCGGCCCTTTGCTGCGCCTGCGCCTGCGCGTTTGCCAGTTCGGCATTGGCGGCATCGGCCCCCGTTTCGACGCGATATTGCTCGATCTTGACGGCGATCGGCCGCTCGAAGGTTCGGCTGAGAATTCTGGCGCTCTGGTCATCTGCCGCTGGCAGAATTTTCGGAGTAAAGACCGAAGCGGTCACCAGAATCGGATCGGCGCGAAAATCGATGGCTATCTGTGAAACGCGGGCGTTGTCGCCAAACTGGTCCTTGATATAGCCGTTTGCCGAACGGGAAACATTGGCCTCCCAGGCGATCTGCTGCAGCGAATAGCCGAGCGGGATGGCAAGCCCGACAAACATGATCACCATGAAGGCGATCTGAAACTGGGACTGGCGTTCGGACAGATCGGACCGGAATCCATAGAGGCGCGCCATGGCAGAGGCGGTCAGGGCGATGGTCATCAGGTTGGTGAAGAACAGCAGCAAGGAACCGCCAAAAACCGACCAGTTGAAAGTCGCCAGGCCGAAGCCGACCACGGCCAGCGGCGGCATCAGGGCCGTGGCGATCGCAACGCCGACAATGGTCCCCATGCGACCGCGGATCATCGCATAGGCGCCTGCCAGAGCGGAAAACAGGGCAATCGCCAGGTCGAAAAGATTGGGCCGGGTGCGCGCGGCAATCTCCGATGTGACCGTCTGCAACGGCGAAAGGGCCACCACCAGACCCGCGAAGAGCACGGATATGATCGTCCCGTAGACGATCGCCTTGGTGCTTTCCTTCAGCCATGCGGAATCGCCGATCGCCAGGGCAAATCCTGCTCCCATGATCGGACCCATCAGCGGCGAGAGCAGCATCGCGCCAATGACAACGGCCGGAGAGGAGAGCAGCAAACCGAGAATGGCGATACCGGCAGACATGGAGGTCATGAACGCGAAATGCGGGGTAAAGCCGCTGTCCTCATGGACCTTGTCGATCACCGCCTGCTGGTCGACATCGGCCCGGACCGCCATTCGCCACCAGCGGCGAAATAGACGAATGCTTCCGGTGACCGGCCCGAGCGGGCCGGTTGATGACTGGGGTGACGCCGTCTTCGGCCTGGCTGCTGCAACCGTATCGTTCTTCATCATCCTGTCTTAGCGCGCGGATATCGTCGGGAACAGCCAAAGATTACCTCGAGCGTAATTGAAAAATGAAGAATTTTGCCTTTTATCACGAAACCGTATCACCTATATAGATCACGCTTGGCTATTTTGCCGACAAGGAGCCGTCACAGGAGCCCATTATGCCCCGCCCCGAAACCGATATTGCGGCCACCCGCACCCGGATCATGGATGCCGCTGAAGAAATAATCCGGGAAAAAGGCGCAATCAGCTTCACCATGACCGATCTCGCAACCGCGGTCGGCATGTCCCCTTCCAACCTCTATCGTTTTTTCGAGAGCAAGGATGCCCTCGCCGAAGCCATGGCGGGTGAATGGTTTGCCGAGCTGGAAATCATCATGGAAGAGCTGGTGTCGGCGGAGATGCCGGTCGAAGACAAGCTGTATCAGTTTTTCGCCAAGCGCCTGCTGGTCAAGCGAGCGCGCTATGCCGACGACCCGGGCCTGTTTGAATCCTATATGGAATTGGGCGACGAACATTTTGAAGTGATCAAGGGCTATGTCGATCTGGCCGACCACTATATGGCCACCATTCTCGCCGAGGCGATGGAAAAGGGCTATTTCAGCGGGCTCGAACTCGATATCGTGGTTTCTCTGGTCAACACCATGATGCAGCCGTTCTGCAATCCCACATTGATGATGCAGATGATGCATCTGGCGACCGAAGAGCGGCTGGCTCTAGTGATCAACACGATCCTGAACGGCCTGCACGCTCCGGACGAGCGAGCCATCATCAAGCCAGATCTGCATATCGCCCGCTAGACGCCTTTCGCAAGCCACTGCTTCATCATCGCCGGTGGCGACGAGGCATTCATCTCCGTTTCGTCCAGAGCGGCGACCGCGCGGTTGCGATCCTCTTCGGTGAAGCTGCCGGTGGTCAGGCAGAATTCGACCATGTTGCCGTTGGGATCGCGGGTGTAGACCGAATGGCACCAGTTGTGATCGATCTCGAGTACGTCGAGGCCTGCTGCGTTCCATTTTTCCCGCCAGGCGTCGAGTTGCTCCGCGGTCTTGACGGAAAAGCTGTAATGGTTGGTGCCCGGCGGGGTGCCGGCGGCCTGGTTGAGATCATAGGCATATTCGTCTTTTCCGGGCGTGTCGTGGAGCTCCCAGAAGGCGATGAAGCGGCTGTCGTCGCCATCCATCCGGTAGAAGAAATGCTTGCCCCAGCCGCCCCCCATCACCGGCGCCACCTCGACCTTGACCAATTCGAAGCCCATGATGCCTTCGTAGAACGCGTGGATCGCCTTCATGTCCTTCGCGGCGAGCGCAAGATGGTGGTAGCTCATGACTGCGCATCCTGTCGCTTTTCGACCATGCCCATGACATCCGCCGTTGCGCCGCCGGGTGCAGGGATCTCTACGACACGCTCGGGAACATCGTCATATTCCAGGTGCAGCGCACGGCTCATCACGGCGTGCATCATATAGGTGCAGGTGATGTAGGTCAGTTCGAGAATCTCGACTTCGCCCAGATGCCGTTTCAGCGCCTGGAAAACGCCGTCGGGCACCCTGCCCCGGTCGAGCACAAGACAATCGGCATAGGCCAGCACGGCACGCTCAGCCTCATTGTAGCAGTCGGCGACCGACCAGTTGGGGATCGCCGCGACCTGCTCCTCTGAATAGCCTTCGAAGCGCATCGCCTTGCTGTGCTGGGAAAAGACGAATTGCGACCCCACGGCATAGCCGGCGCGGATCTGGCCCAGTTCGCGCAGCTTGGGATCGAGTTTGCGCCGGGACGAGCGGTAGAAACCGAAGCCTTCTGTGGTGTGTTTGAAGGCATCGGGAACCTGGGCAAAGACGGTCCACCAGTTGCCCGGTGTGCCGGTTGCGGTGCCAGGGTCCGCTACCGGATCGCGATCGCCGAACAGCATGTCATAGAGACCGAGAACATAATCGTCGGTGACTTCGGATCGCGGTACCTGGCGCAGTCGGGGCATGGATCTCTCCTGTGCCCCGACTATGCACAATTTGCGGCGGCTTGCTAGCCCTGGGCGAGGTTCCGCAGCACATATTGCAGGATGCCGCCGTTGAGGAAATATTCCATTTCATTGGCGGTATCGATCCGGCAGATCGTCTTGAAGGTCGACTGCGTGCCGTCGGCGCGGGTCATTTCGACCTCGACTTCCTGCAACGGCTTCAGCGTGGCGACGCCCTTGATGGTGAAGCTTTCGCTGCCGTCGAGGCTGAGAATCTCGCGATCGGTGCCTTCGCCGAACTGCAGCGGCAGCACGCCCATGCCGACCAGGTTCGAACGGTGGATCCGCTCGTAGCTTTCGACGATGACGGCGCGGACGCCGAGCAGGTTGGTGCCCTTGGCCGCCCAGTCGCGGGAGGAGCCGGTGCCGTACTGCTCGCCGGCGATGACGACCAGCGGCGTGCCGTCGGCCTTGTGGCGCATCGCGGCGTCGTAGATCGGCATGATTTCGCCGTTATATTTGGTGTAGCCGCCCTCTTTTCCGTCGGCCATTTCGTTTTTGATTCTGATGTTGGCGAAAGTGCCGCGCATCATGACTTCGTGGTTGCCGCGGCGGGAGCCGTAGCTGTTGAAGTCTTCCTTGCTAACCTGATGATTTTGCAGATATTCTCCCGCAGGGCTGTCGGCCTTGATGGCGCCGGCGGGGGAGATGTGGTCGGTGGTTATGCTGTCACCCAGCAGCGCCAGCGTTTTCGCCTCGATGATGTCGCCGATCGGCTCCGGCGTCATCGTCATGCCCTCGAAATAAGGCGGGTTGGCAACATAGGTCGAGCCCGCGCGCCACTGGTAGGTGGCGCCGCCGGTGACGTCGATCGCCCGCCACTGCGCGTCGCCGTCATAGACATTGGCGTAGCGGCTCATGAACATGTCGCGGTTGACGAAGCTGTTGACCATGTCGGTGACCTCGGCGTTGGTCGGCCAGATGTCCTTCAAAAACACGTCCTCGCCGTCCTTGCCCTGGCCGATCGGCGTCTCGTACATGTCGAGCCGCACCGTGCCCTTGAGCGCATAGGCGACGACCAGAGGCGGCGAGGCGAGATAATTGGCGCGCACGTCCTGCGACACCCGGCCCTCGAAATTGCGGTTGCCCGACAGGACCGAGGCAGCGACGATGTCATGATCGTTGATCGCCTTGGAAATCGGCGCCGGCAGCGGGCCAGAGTTGCCGATGCAGGTGGTGCAGCCATAGCCGACCAGGTTGAAGCCGAGATAGTTGAGATCCTCCGAAAGCCCCGCCTTGTCGAGATAGTCGGTGACCACCTGCGATCCCGGTGCCAGCGAGCTTTTCACCCAGGGCTTGCGCTGCAGGCCGCGCTCGCGCGCCTTGCGGGCGACGAGGCCGGCGGCGATCAGCACCGTCGGGTTGGAGGTGTTGGTGCACCTGGTGATCGCGGCAATCGCGACATCGCCATGGGCAAAGCCGTGGGTGCTGCCGTCGACATCGACGCGCTTGCCGTCATCGTCGACACCGAACACTTCCTTGAGGTCGCGGTTGAAGCCCTCGTCGAGATCGGCCATCGACACGCGCTGCTGCGGCAGCTTTGGCCCGGACAGCGACGGCACCACGGTGCTGATGTCGAGGTCGAGCGTCTTGGTGTAGATCGCGTCCTTGGTGGTCTCGTCATAGCGCCAGAAGCCCTGTTCCCGCGCATAAGCCTCGGTCAGCGCGATGTCCTGGGCGCTGCGGCCGGTCAGCTCGAGATATTCCAGCGTCTTCTCGTCGATCGGGAAATAACCGCAGGTGGCACCATATTCCGGCGCCATGTTGGCGATGGTCGCGCGGTCAGCGAGCGACAGTTCCTTGAGGCCGGGGCCGTAAAATTCGACAAAGGCGCCGACCACGCCGACGTGGCGCAGCATCTGCACGCAGGTCAGCACCAGGTCGGTGGCGGTGATGCCCTCTGCGAGCTTGCCGGTCAGCTTGAAGCCGACCACTTCGGGGATCAGCATCGACACCGGCTGGCCGAGCATCGCGGCTTCCGCCTCGATGCCGCCAACGCCCCAGCCGAGCACGCCGAGGCCGTTGATCATCGTCGTGTGGCTGTCGGTGCCGACGCAGGTGTCGGGATAGGCGACCAGCTGGCCCTGCTCGTCCTTCGACGACCAGACCGCCTTGGCGATATTTTCGAGATTGACCTGGTGGCAGATGCCGGTTCCGGGCGGCACCACCTGGAAATTGTCAAACGCCTTCGAACCCCATTTGAGAAATTCGTAGCGCTCCATGTTGCGCTGATATTCCAGCTCGACATTATGCTCGAACGCCTGCGGCGTGCCGAATTCGTCGACCATCACGCTGTGGTCGATCACCAGGTGCACCGGCACCTGCGGGTTGATCTGCTCGGCATTGCCGCCGAGCGCGGTGATGCCGTCGCGCATCGCCGCGAGATCGACCACCGCGGGCACACCGGTGAAATCCTGCATCAGCACGCGCGCCGGGCGGTACTGAATCTCCGCCGGGCTCTTCGCTTCCTTCTGCCAGTCGACCACCGCCTTCGCATCCTTGGCATCGACGGTGAAGCCGCCATCCTCGAAGCGCAGCATATTTTCCAGCAGCACCTTCAGCGTGTACGGCAGCTTGTCGATATTGCCGAGCTTCTCCGCCGCCTTGGCGAGCGAATAATAAGCATAATCGGTGCCGTTGACGCTGAGCGTCGAGCGGGTGCCGAGGGTGTCTTTGCCGGTGGTGGTCATGGTGGTGGTTGCTCCGTGTTACATCGTTGGTTCAACCGAGTGGGGAGAGCGCCTGCGGGCAGGGCTAAACGGTTGATGAGTCGTGGTTTGGGAGGGCTTTAGCGCAGGGGGGGGATAGGTGCAACTAGGTGGTGATGGTTGAAAAATTAATCGCTGATCAAACGACAATTATTTGTTAGATCCTTTTTAAGTCTTACCGAAAGTACAAGCTGGCATTGTTCGGCTAGTCGTCGATCGCACTTAAGGCATAAACTCTAGCGCTTTCAGGTTCAATCACCGGTTTACGATTTTCTTTGTTCAGAAACTAAGGGGCATTTTTGGGACAGCTTCGCTAGCCGCTTTGAAAAATTCTAGCATATGGTCGTCTGACAAAGCCAGATTACTACTGGATGGTTCGCTGCCCCAATCTTTAACTCGTTCGTCAAACATATCCGGACGTTCAAGGTATAGTTTCTTTGCAGAGGGTCCCTCACCATGTTTCGCACAGTTTGCTGCCAGCCGCAGCTGATTTAATGTGATTTCATCGGGTTGCCAGCCAACAGCCTTAAGCCATTCCATCGCAGACTCATGTTCATATTTCTTTTTGGAAGCTGCGGGCCGATTTTTGTCTCAATGTAGTGATGAAGGCTGATCGCAAATGCCCCACGTACAAGGTTCAGTACACGCTCTTCGTCAAAGGCTTGCTCCCCAAGATGCTCACCATAGTCATAGACTGGATAGCCTTCCTCATCCTCTTCAGTCCAAACGGCCTTCCCCTCATCGACTAGCCTTTGGTGCCTTGAAGCGCGTTCGTGGATGTCAGCAAGTTCGGCATCGCTTTTGTAGCGGCTAGACTGATATGCGCGATCCAACTCGCGCAACCCGAAGCCATATCGCCATCCCCAGCCTTGGCGTGGCAACTTAGCTTTGCCCAATTCCTCTATTTTACCCATGCAATCATTTTCCCAGTGCTGAATAGCATTTATTGATTCGCCCAACTGAAATTGCCTTCATAGTCTACAATATTTCGAATTTGGTACTCTATCGCAACAGTCAGTGATGCCAATATTTAATGCCGTATTAGACTTTGAATTGGTTCCGAAGCGCCAAACCAAAGAGAAATAATAACAATACACTGATTACTCCTTGTAGCGCGGCAACCCCTATTATTGTTTCCGATATGTTATTGCAAAACAACGCAGATTCACCATTGATACGGGCGGTACGACTTACTGGTATAAATGGAAAAGCTTGTCCAAACGAAAACGCCACACTAGCTGCTATTTTTTGCCAGAATGATGAAAAATTTCCTGTTGCAGCGATACAATAAATCGTCGCAAACATCAGGAAGGATAGAGCGAGCCACAATAAAGGAAGAACAAAGCTTCTTCCATAGTCGCTTGTAGTTCTGAAGAACCATTCGAGAACGTTTTCTGAATGACTGCTATCGTACCACCTTCGCGTTTGCATTTCACCAATATTGAAGTTGATGCTTTGACGATGGTTTCGGTTGTCCTGGGCAATTTCTTTTAAGCGACGAAACCTGGCGCTGTCATGCTTATCTTTGGCTTTGGAAGCTGACCAAAAATGTGCCCGTTTCTGATAGGAAAAAGAGCATTGTACACCGTCTAGCAAAACTTGATTTCCGAGTTTCGTTTGCGTCAAATCTACAACGCATCTGACGTGACCTGACGTGACCCCTTAAAACTCCTCCAGAAGTGATTAGAGTCCGGTCCAAGAAAGGACGGACGAATGAAGCGGATACG
>NZ_JBALTN010000023.1:0-17110 GCF_036964565.1 Parasphingorhabdus sp.
GGATGACATCCGCACCAGTGCTGGCGGACGGCGCATGGCGACATCGGTTGACGGTGTCACGACCGGGTTCGGAGCTGATATAATCATTATCGATGATCCCATGAAAACCCAGGACGCGATGTCGCAGCCAGCCCGCGAGAAGGTGATCCGCTGGTTCGACGACACGCTGTCGCAGCGCCTCAACAATCAGGCGACCGGTGTGATCATCGTGGTGATGCAGCGACTGCACGAGGGCGATCTGGTCGGCATCCTCAAGCAGCGCGAGGGCTGGTACGAGCTATGCCTGCCCGCCATTGCCGAGCACGACGAGGACATTCCCCTCACCCGCGGGAGGATCTGGCACCGGCGCGCCGGCAGCGCGCTTCACCCTGCCCGCCAGAGCCTCGAGGTGCTGCTCAGGCGCAAGGCCGACAATCCGATCGTGTTTGCCAGCCAGTTCCAGCAGGCCCCTGTTCCCGCGGTTGGCAATATTATCGAGGCCAAATGGTTTCGCTATTACAAGGCCGGCACCATTGACCTTGGCTATGGCCAGATTGTCCAGTCCTGGGATACCGCATCCAAGGATAATCCGTTCAATGATCTGTCCGTCTGCGTCACTGCCCTGATCCAGGGCAAGCAAATTTACGTCATTGATGTGTTTCGGGCGCGGCTGAAATTTCATCTGCTCAAGGCCAGGTCCATTGAGCTTGCAAGGACGCATGGCGCAAAGGTCCTGCTGATCGAGGATGCCTCTTCCGGGACCGCGCTGATCCAGTCACTGCGGGCCGAAGAACCGCAGGGTATGCCGCTCCCGATTGCCCGGCGCCCCGTGGGTGACAAGATCGCCCGGGCCCTGGGCGCGGCCGCGATGATCCAGGAAGAGCGCCTGTTCCTGCCCGAGCGCGCGCACTGGCTGGGGGACTTTACCGGCGAGCTCCTCGGGTTTCCCTCCTCGCGTCACGACGACCAGGTCGATGCGCTCTCCCAGCTACTCCTTTGGGTGCAAGATATGGACACATATCGGACTCCGGAAATTGCCGGGCCTGAAGAGATGATCACAGGCGAAGACGATGAACGTGTGATCTCCACTGCGCCCGGGCAGGAAAAGGATCCTTGGGGGGCATATTGAATTGGGTTACCCGGCTTCGTCCTAACGGATCTGCGCCTGGATCCCAGCAGTCTAACATGGGCGCAACTCGTAGCATCGCCGCTGACAAAACACCGCTAATTCTCGACTGAGAAGCTGTCATCAATCAACAGGTCTTCATAAAATGCGCCATAAGGCAATTCAGGATGCGAAATCTGGATCTCAAGGATCCAAAGGCCAGCCGTTGGTGGATTTTCGAATTCACTTAGCCAACCGGCTTTGTAGATCGCATGGGGGAAATCGCTCAGGCGGTGTCCGAGAATGTCGTGATTGAATGTCCAACCTCGCCGTTTCGCTTCCCGTGCGGCAAAATCGTGCAGGGCCATCCCCGTTGCTCTGGTTTCCCGCCAATGGTCTGCTACGGAGTGCCAGATATCTCGCGCTGCGTGTGCACAAGCTGCCTTTTGTTCGTCTTTGCCGACTACAAAGGTATCTCCTGCATCACCTTCTAAACCGTCCCAGATTACCCCGAGATCTACAAAATAAATGTCATCACCTTCCAAGAAGATTGCCTCGTCTACAGGTTGGCGAAAGCCCTTAAGCGTTTCTTTGCCAAATCGTATGAGAGGGGAGTGCCAGTGTCTGTCCATGCCCATCACTTGCAGTTCGTGATTGGCTAGTTCGATTGCGTCTTTACCTGTCATTCCAACGGTAATCTTGGAACCAATTCTCTGAACCGCTTCCTTCGTTCTCTCGCGCGTCGATAGCATCCCCTCGATGGAGAATTTTTCGCCAACGCCTTCTGGATTGCCTAGGTCCTTCGCCATCCTCAATGCTCCGATCTTGCTGAGCCTAGATGATAGCCGCCATCAGGAGCTTGATCAATGGAGGCGTCGGGAAAACAGGGATCTCTATATTACGCAGGTATGCCTCCTAGGAACCAGTTTTCAAGATTACTACAGTTCCAGGAAGGCCACGGTAGAAGTGAAGGACGAAGAACTGGCCATGCACCCGACGGTCATCTCCAGCTTGAAGATCGATCCCATGCCGAAGGCGCAACCTGCAGCGGTGACATTGCCAGAAAGCGTGGTCTGGAAAGGTAAAATGTCAGAATCTGCAATTCCGCTACCCTGAAGGTCCCCATGTATCCCAAACTGAAAGTCTATGGTGAGCTGAGCACCAATCACCCGTCCTTTGGCGAGTGGAGCAAAGGTTCCGCCAAGCGGTGCCGAGATTTTCCGGCAATTGACCATCGCCTCCATGCTTGCCCGCATTGAGCAAGTTCCAACGGTTTTCCGATGCCGCCTATCGATGTCAATTGGGTCGTCGGAAGTATGACTCTTAGGCCAATTCTAGGGGGACACCAAGATACGGATTGAAGAATCAATGAGCATATAGTCAGTGACTGTTGACTCATTCAATATCGGCATGTAGCTTTGCTTCGAATTTACGGTGTTCTGTGTGACGGTCGTTTCCCGCACATCCGCCAAAGTTAATTTAAAAAGCGAGGCTATATCGATGAACTTTTCCAATTATCAAACTATACTTTTTGAACGGCGCGGGCGAATACTTGAAATCACGCTCAATAGACCGGAAAAACTTAACGCAGTCGACGAGCTCATGCACGAGGAGCTCGCGCGTCTGTTTACCGATGTATCAAATGACCCGGATTGCGATGTCGCAGTGATCACCGGAGCGGGTCGAGCCTTCTCATCGGGCGGAGACATCGACTGGATGCAGAACATGATAGACGATCCTGCACGGTTTGAAAAAACGGCGCGCGAGGGTCGACAGATCGTCTACTCGCTGCTTGATTGCGAAAAGCCGCTTATCGCCAAATTGAACGGGCATGCGACGGGCCTCGGTGCAACAATAGCTCTGCTTTGTGACATTATCTATGCATCTGAAACCGCAAAGATCGGTGATCCACACGTCTCGGTCGGCTTTGTTGCAGGTGATGGCGGTGCAGTGATTTGGCCTCAGCTTATCGGCTATGCTCGCGCGAAGGAGTTCTTGTTAACTGGCGACCTGCTGACCGCAACACAAGCTGCCCAGATAGGCCTCATCAATCATGCAGTGAGCCCTGACGAACTGGATGCACACGTCGAGCAATTTACCAATCGCCTGGCAACCGGCGCGACAAAGGCTATCCGCTGGACGAAGATGTCGATCAATATCGGACTACGCCAGCTCGCTCAGACCATGATGGACGCGTCGCTGGCTTATGAGGCCTTATCGAACATCAGTCCCGATCACCAGGAGGCGGTGAACGCATTCCGCGAAAAGCGGTCACCGATCTTCGGAAAGGCCCCACTTCAAGAAGCAACGCAATGAACTTCACCGAAAGCGACACAATTCGCCAGCTTCGCGAGACACTCCGCCGATTCATTGAGTGCGAGATGCCGCGTAACCTCGCCGCCACATGGGACAAAACAAATCACTTCCCGCGCGAAGTGTTTGAGAAATTGGCGAAGCTTGGTGTAACTGGCCTATCCGTACCCGAAGAATTTGGCGGATACGGTCGTGATATTCTGGCGACGATGGTGGTAATCGAAGAGCTGTCGCGGCGAAGTCTAGCTGTATCGGTGCCCTATATAATGGCTGCCTGCTATGCTGGTATGAACCTCGACGAATGCGGTTCCGATGCACAGAAAAAAGAGCTACTGCCGCGGGTCGTCGATGGCTCGCTGATCTTTGCTTATGGATTGACTGAACCGGACGTCGGGGCTGATTTGGCCAGTGTGAATACATGTGCCGAGCGCGTCGGTGACAATGTTCTTATCAACGGCACCAAACGCTTCTGCTCGGGAGCCGCGATAAGCGATTTCATATACACATTGGTACGCACCGGACCAGTGGACGAGCGCTACCTGAACCTTTCTATCCTTCTGGTTCCATCCGCCGCAACCGGGATCACCATTATGCCCATAGAAAGTCTCGGTATGAAGGGCGCCGAAACTACGGATGTCATCTTCGACAACGTTGAAATACCTAAAGCCAATATTCTAGGTGGAGAATCGGGTTGGAATGCGGGTTGGAAAATGCTCTCCGGCCCGGGACTCGATGTCGAAAAGCTCGAAGTGGCCGCAATTGCGGTGGGCATCGCTCAGGCCGCTCTTGACGATGCTTGGGCATACGCACGCGAACGCACGCAGTTCGGGAAGGCGGTTATCGGCTACCAGTCAATCCAGCACAAGCTCGCGCAGATGAAAACCGACCTCCATGCCACTAGATTGACGCTTTACCATGCGGCTTGGCTAGCGAATGAACGATTGCCGTGCGGGATTGAGACATCCATGGCAAAGTTGCACGCAACCGAGGCTGCAAAAGCAATCGCGCTAGAGGCTCAGACTATCATGGGAGCGTACGGCTATGTGAAGGACTACGATGTTGAACGGTATGTTAGAGACGCGCTGCTATTACCGATAATAGGCGGATCCACCGCCGTCCAAAAAAATAACATATTTAAACGCACCGACAGATTGACTGCGTATTAATGATATACCAATGTTGGGACATCTACGCAGTGTAAACCAGTGCATTGTCTTCGCGCAGGCGAGGCCAATATAAGCTCAGGTACATTGCCTACCTCTAGAACTTCTCTATCCTCATTTCCCTTGAGATCAGAAAGAAAAATATCTCTACACTTCAAAGCCCTGAACGAGCTTTTCTTAGAAACTATTTGTCTCAAAATTATACCTGAACTGGTGCTAGAGCGCCGGCACTGCTCTGATTTAGGAATTGCCCTTCTCGATCGGGGAAAAGCCAAAGCGCTGTTTCGTTGAACACCATGAGAAGTGTAAACGGGATCATGGAGCCTAGGTTTCAAGGCTCACCGCAAATTCCAAGAACCTCTCCGCAATTCGGCTTCGCCGATCTATCGGCAAGGCCACCGCAAGCCCGATACGGTTGACGTGTGCCGATCCCGTTATCTCCAGAAACTTGACATTGGCCGCCGAATACTGACTGGTGACCCCAGCAACCAGCGCTACGCCAATACCGCATTGGACCAATGAAATCATGGTTTGGGCCTGAATAGCCTCTTGAACGACATTCGGCTGGAAGCCCGCCTCGCGACACATTAGCATCATGAGCGCCCGCATGTTCGGGACCTTGGTCAAAGGATGTGCGATCAGCGGCACATCGCGCAATTCACGGATATCGATACTCGACCGATCCGCGAAAGGTCCAGGAGACGGTACCGCTGCGATAAAGGAGTCGCGCTCTAAAACATGAATCTCGGCCTCAAAATTTTCAAGCACGGGAGTGCGAATTAGCGCAACGTCGATTTCGCGTTGTGTCAGCTTCTGCAGCAGCGCGGTCGTCCAAGATTCTTCGAGCGCGAGGTCGATGCTCGGATACTCAGATCGGAAACCACGAAGCAACTTTGGCAACAAGCTATAGGTAGCTGATCCGACGAATCCAACGCGCAGACAGCCAGTCGAACCTAGGACGCTCTCGGCCACTGCAGCCTTGACCTGTTCAATATGGAAGAGCGCTCGCACTGCATGAGGCAAGGCCGCTGTCCCTGCAGCGGTGAGCTCGACTTGGCGCCTGTCTCGCATAAACAATTGTACGCCAAGCTCTTTTTCGAATTTGGCTAGTGAGATTGATAGGGGCGGTTGGGACATATTGAGCTTCTCGGCCGCACGGTGAAAATTGAGAGTTTCAGCCAGTGCAACCAACTGCCGGAGTTGTTGTAAGTTCATTGATATGCTCCAAATATTAAAAACTGCGCTAATGATATTGGACCAATCGTTTCCCAATGACTAGCCCTCATGTTCAAGTCATCTTATGGGTTCTCAGTATGCTTCCTTTATCTGGCGTCAAAGTCGTCGACCTTGGGTCTGTCCTTATGGCACCATACGCTAGTCAGTGGTTGGGTGACCTTGGAGCCGATGTAATCAAGGTCGAGACTGCGATCGGCGACTCCACTCGCTACACCGGTCCCGCGGCCGAACCCGGAATGGCAGCAATGTTTCTTGGTTCCAACCGCAACAAACGGAGCATTGTTCTGGATTTGCGGGATCCGCTCGGGGTAGCCGCCCTGCTCAAGTTGGTCGACAGCGCCGACGTTTTTATTCACAACATCCGCCCGCAAAAGCTAGAAAAGCTTGGTATAGCTCCTGAAAAGTTGATGCTCCGCAATCCACGCTTGGTATATGCGGGTCTGCATGGGTTCGGGGAAGGTGGACGTTACGCCGGCCGACCGGCATACGATGACATCATCCAGGGGATGTGCGGCAACGCTGATCTGATGCTACGGCAGACCGGGAAACCCGGCTATCTTCCAACGGTCAGCGCCGATAAAACCAGCGGGCTTGTGGCGGCGATTGCCATCCTTGCAGCGATCACCGCACGCGAGCGAACTGGTCGCGGCGGCTTCGTTGAGATCCCGATGTTCGAGACAATGGTCGCCTTTAATCTCGTTGAACACCTGTACGGTGGACACTTTGAGCCAACACGTGGCCAATCAGGCTATCCACGTGCGTTGGCGAGTACACGAGCGCCGTTTTCGACACAAGACGGCTTTATCAGCGTTATGCCGTACACTGATAGCCACTGGATCGATCTGTTCAGAGAACTTGATGCAAAAGACTTGGAAGATGACGCTCGATTTCAGGACATCGCCGCTCGAACGGAAAACATCGCCCTGCTTTATGATCGGCTTGCCGCTCTTATCTCGAAGCGATCGACTTCTGACTGGGTTGAGATTTTTGATCGACTTGATATTCCTGCCGCAGAGGTGATCAGCCTTGAGGGTTTAATGCAGGATGGGCATCTTGAGGATACGGGGTTCTTCAGCGCGCTTAGAGATGAAAATATGGGCGAATTGCGCTTTCCGGGTGTGCCCATCCGCTTTGATGGCGTAAGGCCTGACATCTGCATGCCCCCCCGGCTGGGTGAGCATACCACTCAAATACTTGAAGAGGCAGGCTTGAGCGCGACCGAGATACAACAGTTAATCTCAAGCGGAACCGCCCGCCAATATACCTCGGCGCGCGGGGATGAGTCGAACGAACAATACCGGCAAAATAGAAGCACGATTATCTGACCTGCTTCTCACACAATGTCGGGACGTGCAGCGGTTGTCATACTCAAACCCCGGGCTCTGATTTGCTTGGTAGATGTCCGATGCACCCTCTTCACTCGATCGGTGCCTGATTGGCTACTTCGTTCCCGTTGAGAACTGATAACCGAGATGATGGGGTGCGAAGAGGTGATCTCCTCAGTTCTCCGTGCAACCAGACAGAAGTTGCGCTTCGGTATGCCGTAAAGATTTCGGGATATTATCTCGCTATCATCTCGAAATCAGCCCATGGCGCTTCTGACCGACGATTGCCTCAGACTCCTCGATTCAGTTTCTGAGTGCTGCGCAGCAGAATTCCTGAGACGCTGACACCTCTCCATTAGTGTCCTGGCGGTCATAAAGTCGCGAACCGTGGAGCAGCCGAAACCGGACCGACTGGTGAATATAAACTCACTGACTTACTACTCATCTGCATATCTCCTTCGTTGGCTCGCGCCATTGCTGATCTCAAATGGATATCAAATTCTGCTTATCTAATATTAGACAGAACGAATTTCACCTCTAAGTTCATTCCTGTGAGCGAATATAAATTTCCAGCCCGGATACCGGGTGGAAATCGCGATAAACAATAAAAGGAGGGGACATGAACAAGTTTCTAAAAGCATCGCTTCTGTGCACCGCAGCGACAGCAGCAAGCGTTTCTCAAGCTCAGGAGACTTTGTCCCCGGCAAGCGCGCAGCAAGAACAGGCAGTGCAGTCAGGGGAGGCATCGGCGGCGTCCAGCAATCCATCGGTTGTAAACATCTCTTCCGCGAACGAAGAAAGGGATACCGAGCTCACCTCCTCGCGTGTTGCAGACAGCGACGTTATAGTCGTCACGGCTCGCAGGCGCGATGAAAATCTGCAGGATGTTCCCGCATCGGTTTCAGTCCTTACAACGGAAGCGCTCGAGCGGACTGGCGCTCGCCAAGTACTCGACTTCGCGGAACTGACATCGGGCGTTACAATGCAAGTCGGTGCCACCGAGCCGGGTGATGCATCAATTAACATACGGGGTCTCAACGGTGCACGCGACGCTGAGAATAACGTCGCTCTGGTAATTGATGGTGTGCTTCGAACCAGCGCATTTGCTACCACTCAGCCGCAAGGGGCGATCTCGCAAGTTGAGATAATCAAAGGTCCGCAGGGCGCATTATACGGGCGTAACGCGTCAGCTGGTGCAATTGTTATTACCACACAGAAGCCTACCGATTATCTTTCAGGACAGATCAAGGCCAGCGCAGCGAACGATAGCACCTACCTTGTATCAGGGCTGCTAAGCGGTCCAATCACTGACCAAGTTGGTTTTACTGTTAACGCTGAATATTCGAAGTCTGATGGCTTTTATCGGAATGCCTTCCTCCAGTCGGCCGTAAATCAGCAGGTTTATCCCGGCAACAGTCGCAACGCTGCCTCAATCGACAATTACGAGAAGTTCTATGCCTTTGGCCGCCTGCTCATCGCCCCGAGCGACGATACCGAGATCGATATCAAAGTGAATTACGGTCGCCAGAAAGCAGGAGCTATCAACTACAATGCCGTATTCCATCTCCCAGGCTTGGCCCAAGCATTTAACGATCCAGTGTTTGACTTGCCAGTCAGTGATCATGAATTCGTCTTTACCAACAACACAGAGTCTGAGAGTTGGCAGAAAAGTTATGGCGGGTCCGTGCGGCTTAGTCAGGAGCTTGACTTTGGATCACTGATCGGGTTTGCTGCCTACAGTAACATTCGCAGTGATTTTATCGGCGGCGGTACGAGCGGCGCATTCGGTTTTTTCGCAAACGAGCCGAATTGCATCGCGACACGCGCAGCTACTGCCCCAGCGGTGTCGGGATTAGCCAACCAAGAGCCATTCACCAAATACTACGATGCCTTTGGCTATGCACAGCCCTATTCACCAAGTACGTGTGACGGTATCCAGTATAACGATCGCCGTCAAAAGGATGTTGTGACCGAACTCCGCTTGGTAAGTCCGGACAATGGGGCGCCGTTGTCCTGGCAGATCGGATCAAGCTACATCTACATCGACCGGCGGGTTTGCATCAACCTTACGCTCGACACCGGGCTTAGCGCGTCGCGAGAGTGCTATACGACCGATCCACGATACCCAACTGAGAGTCTCGTCGACGATAATTTTGTAACCGATGTGTACGCGCTGTTTGGATCGGTTGAGTATGAAGCAACTGATAAGCTCACGCTTGGGCTGGCACTGCGCTATGATATCGAGGCGCGAAATACATCGAACAATGTGCCTGTCAATGCGCGAACTCGCTGGGTCGGCAATGCCCGAACCGGCTTCCCGACCGGTACCGCTGACACTCCAGCTAACTACTATCTGAACCCCGGCCTCGACCCGGCGTACAATCCGAGCGGAGTTCTCGCGCCGCGCTCAAAAACCTTTAAGCAATTGCAGCCCAAGCTCTCACTTACCTACAAAGCAAATGATGACACGACCCTGTTCGCTAACTGGGGCATCGGATTCAAGGCGGGCGGTTTCAACAACGCCGGTACGGAAGCTATTGTGAACGGCTATTTCAACGCGCCTGTTTCAGCGGGAGGCATCAATGCAGGACTAACCGTGGACGACATCTTCGAAAAGGAAGTAGACAGCGCCTATGAGGTAGGAATTAAGGGCCGGCTGTTCGACAGCCTCAGTTATGAATTGGTGGGCTACTACACCGATGTCACGGATATGCAGTTCTTCGAGTTCTTCGTAGGTGAGTTTGGCCTTCTGCGGAGCGTTTCAAACATCGACAAGGTCCGGATCCTTGGGGCCGAAACCTCGTTGAAGCTCAATTTGGCCCCTGGTTATAGCATCTTCGCGACCGCCAACTATACAGACAGCAAAATCAAAAAGAATTCATCTCGGCCCTACACTGTAGGCAACAAGTCGCCGTACACGCCGGACTACACGATCAATCTCGGAGCCGAGGCGCTTGAACCAATCAATGACTACCTAGATTTCACGGGCCGAGTAGATGTTCGTGTAACTGGCCCCACGCCCTTCCACACCGTCCAAAACAACAATGTGCCGACCATCTTCGGTTTGGACGGCAATTATAAAAATTCTACCCGAAAAACCTTCACGACGGTCGATGTGCGTAGCGGGATCGAGTCCGACAGTTGGTCGATCACAGCGTTCGTCAGCAACCTTTTTAACCAAGCATATCTGAACGATGACGTGGTGGCTCCAGAATTTGGCGGTGACTTCGTCGCCCCCGGCAATCTGCGTCGCTATGGCATAGAAGCTATGTTCAAGTTCTAAAGAGAACTGGCTAAACGCAACACCGCCATAACGGTCTCAGTATCGCTAAAGGTCAACCGACTGACCGACCGCCAGTAGAAAGCTGTGGATTAATGTTGAGTACGTTAAAACTAACCTCGATCCCGAAAGAGGACGAAGCCTTGCGACCGCTGGTTCAGGCGTTCCTTAAAGAGAGCCTGGTTGATATGCCATTCGACATTCGGGCGCGCTCTTGGATGGGGCACGATCCGGGTTTCAGCAGGGCACTTGCAGCGCACGGGTGGGTCGGCATGACACTTCCGGTTGAATATGGCGGCCAAGGGCGCAGCTACTTTGCTCGCTTCGTGGTGGTTGAAGAATTACTCGCCGCGAGTGTCCCTGTCGGCGCGCACTGGGTCGCAGAGCGACAGAGCGGCCCTTTGATCCTTCACTACGGTACCGAGGCACAACGGCGTTTCTATTTACCGCGTATCTGCCGCGGTGAGGCGTTCTTCTGCATCGGTATGAGCGAGCCTGATTCCGGATCGGATTTGGCCAGCGTTAGGTGTCGCGCTACGCGTACCGATACTGGCTGGCTGCTCAACGGCGCCAAAATTTGGACGACCTATGCGGACGGTGCACACTATATGATTGCGCTGATCCGGACGTCAGGATCTGGAGCGGATCGGCAACAGGGTCTCTCCCAGCTCATCATCGACCTTTCGCTGCCCGGGATAACAGTGAAGCCAATTGTCGACCTTGCGGGAGACAGTCACTTTTGCGAAGTACATTTTGACAATGTAAGATTGTCGTCTGACGCCCTGATTGGCGAGGAGGGTCAAGGATGGGAACAATGCGTGGCCGAGCTCAGCCTCGAACGCAGCGGGCCTGAGCGGTTTTATTCGAGCATTCTCGTGCTGGACTTATGGCTCGCCCACATTCGCGAACAAGAGACGTCCGACGAGCGCACAATGGCACTTGTTGGCAGTATCATTAGTCAACTTGCGGTACTCCGTGCCTTGTCGCTCGCGCTTACCGGTCAACTGGTCCGAGGCGAGCGGCCCGAAGCAGCTGCGGCACTCTACAAGGATCTGGGTACTGCATTCGAGCAATCGACCCCAGCGTCGATTGTTGATGCTATCGCTGCGCAGCCCGACATCGTTCCGCACGAAAAGCTTGGTCGAACCCTGGCTTATGCGACGAAGATGTCCCCCAGCTATTCGCTGCGCGGAGGCACGCGCGAGATCTTGCGCGGCATGATCGCACGCGAACTGGGGCTTCGATAGGAGAACGATCGATGCAATTGATGGTGGAAGAGATGTTTGAGCGCCTTTTGAAGCGGTATTGTTCGCTAACTCAAGTGCGCGCGATGGAGCAGAACGTCCGTGGCGTACAACTGAAGGACGTCTGGAATGAGCTTGAAGCTGCAGGACTTCCGAATGCGTTAGCCGATGAGCAGCATGGAGGTATCGGACTAAACTTAAGCGAGGTAGTACCGCTATTCGTCAAGATGGGCGAGCATGCGCTCCCTCTGCCTCTTGCTGAGACGATGGTTGCAAGGGCGCTGCTATACCGCGCAGGCGAGACACCGCCGTCCGAACCGATAATCTTAGCAACTTCGATCTCTCCGGCAAATGCCGAGAGCATTGAAACTGGGGAATTGCCTCATGCCCGCACCGCCGGGTTTATGCTGCTTGATTGCGGTGAGAGGCTCGATCTTTACTCGCTAGAGGACTCGAAGCTCTCCCGGCCATTGGGCCGGTATAGTCTGTCCGCTCGAGTTTCAGCGAACACTCGGACAGTCCGCGCTTCGATCCAATCGCACTCAGTTTCGCTTAGGGAGATTGGAGCATTTTTGCACGCCGCTAGACTCGCAGGCGCGATGCAGCAGATTCTGCGAATGACGGTCAATTATGCCCAAACCCGATCACAATTCGGTCGGCCCATAGGTAAATTTCAAGCAGTTCAGCATCAGATTAGCGTGATGGCCGAACAGGTGGCCGCGGCATCAATGGCCGTGGAACTTGCCGGTGCGACCGGTAATTTGCTGCCCGATCCGCTTTCCGCTGCCGTCGCTAAGGAGTGCACAAGCGCAGCTTCAAAGGTTGTTGGCCCTATCGCGCATGCCGTTCACGGCGCGATCGGTATTAGTGCAGAGTATGATCTCCAACTCTTCACGCGGCTGCTGCACGAGTGGCGCGCTGCGGAAGGGAGCGAGAGCTACTGGGCGATCCGCATTGGGCAAAGTCTTATGGAAAGTGACGCTACCCGCGCGAGCGATTTCGTGCGCAATCGACTGGCGATTTGATGAGGTATTCGGTGATATCAGTTTGGACAAAGTCTTTAATAATTGGACGGCATTGCGAAGTAAAAAAACAAACTTTAACCAATATGTGTAGTTTCCTACTAACATGCACCCTACGTCCGCAGGTAGCAACTTGACTGGGCCGGCTCGGATCGGCTGTAATTACATCGGCGGCCAATGGCATAAAACCAGCCGAATGGAGCCCAGCCTGAATCCTTCGGATTTAAATGATGTAGTCGGCGTTTACCACTGGAGCGATGTCAATGATGCGTCAACTGCGCTTGCTGCCGCTCGACAAGCACAACATGGTTGGGGAAGCGCCAACCTGCCGACGCGGTCAGAGTTACTCCACAACGTGGGCGACCGTATATTGGGCGTAGCCGACAACTTAGCGCAGCTATTGTCTCGCGAACAAGGAAAATTGTTGTCCGACGCACTGGCAGAGGTGAAGCGCAGTGCGCAGATCTTTCATTATTTTGCCGGCGAAGTACTTCGGAATAATGGCCAGTTTGTGCGCGGACTGCGAGACGGCTTTATGATCAGCGTCGAGCGCGAACCGGTTGGCACTGTCCTACTCATCACGCCATGGAATTTTCCGATGGTTGTGCCAGCTTGGAAAATCGCCGCGGCACTTGCCTTCGGAAACTCCGTGATCCTCAAACCCTCAGAGTACACGCCAGGCATCGCCGTCGCGCTAACCGAAATAATTGCTGATGCTGGCTTCCCCGCAGGCGTCGTCAACTTGCTGATAGGCGATGGCCAGCTGTTTGGCCAACATCTAGTTGAAAATGTCGATGCGGTGAGCTTTACCGGATCGACGACCGTTGGCCGCATAATTCTTGGTCAAGCATCGAAAAATATGACCAAGGTCCAGCTCGAGCTTGGGGGAAAAAACCCGCTGGTCGTGCTCGACGATGCCGACCTCGATCACGCCGTCGATGTCGCGCTTCAGGGTAGCATTCTGCAGATGGGCCAACGCTGTACCGCGTCGAGCCGCCTGATCGTGACACGGGGTGTACATGATGCGTTCGCCGATAGATTGACGAGGCGTGTCGCCGACCTACGGATTGGCCATGCGCTTGATCCGGATACGCAGCTCGGCCCCGTCGCAACAGACCGCCAGCTAGCGCGCAACCTCGAGTTTGTTACCGAGTCGAAGGCTGCTGGCGCGGAGCTTCTCCATGGCGGAGGCGTAGTTGATGTGCGTACTAAAGGATATTACATGCAACCGGCGGTGTTTGCCGGCACACGCAGTGACATGAGGCTTAACGTCGAAGAAGTATTTGGCCCCGTGGTTGGGATCATTCAGGTCGGAGATATTGATGAAGCCATAAGTGTTGCGAACGAGACCGATTATGCACTCTCATCGGGCATCTGCACACGAAGCTTGAATGCAGCAGAAAGGTTTCGCAAGTCCTCGACAGCCGGCATGGTGATGGTAAACGCACCAACTGCTGGTATCGATTATCATGTTCCGTTCGGCGGCAAACCACCCTCTGGTTTTGGTGGGCGCGAGAATGGAAGTGCGGCTCAGGAATTCTACACAGAATCAAAAGTGACCTATACATATAACCCGCAGGAATCATCGGCTGACGCCTATCAACTCAACTCGGCGACCAAAAACGATAATATCTAAACTTAGGAGGAATAAATGATTAGTACACAGGCGAACGCTCTAACCAATCTCTACAACGATTGGACTGAGAAAATGGCAACCGGGACAATGGACATTCCGGAGATGCGCGACATGTTCGAGGAATGGGGCGATCTGGCTACCGAGCCCGCCGACTTCACCTATTCCGATGTCACCATCGGCGGCGTACGGTGTTTAAAGGCGGTCGAGGCGGATCGTGCGGACGACGAGCGAACCCTGCTCTGCTTCCACGGTGGTGGCTTTGTCTGCGGCTCAGTCGAATCACACCGTAAGATGTTCTCGCACATCGCCAAGGCGGTTGGGTGTAAGGCGTTAATAGTCGACTACACGCGTACGCCCGATAACCCTCATCCCGGTATCGTGAGGCAATGCGCAGACGTTTACTCTGGTCTGCTGGAGCAAGGCGTAAAAGCTGAGAATATCGCCATGATAGGGGATTCGGCGGGCGGGCTTCTCGCAACGGCCGTGCCGCTTCATGTCCACCGCAATGGTCTCCCGATCCCAGCGGCAAGTGTCGCATTGTCGCCCTGGTACGATATGGAGCCTACGGGTGAGACATTTGTGTCGAACGCGGATGTCGACGCCTTCGTATCCCCCGAAGCTGTGCGCCTTATGGCGGGGATGTACGTAGGAGAAGCAGATTCAAGAGATCCAACGGTTAGCATACTCTATGCCGACCCCTCCCCATTGCCGCCGATGTTGATCCAGGTCGGTGGGCATGAGACGCTGCTCGACGACAGTCGCCGCTTCCATGAAAAGGCAAAAGCTGCCGGGGTTGATGTCGAATTGCAGGTCTTCCCCGAAATGCAACATGTGTTCCAACTGATGGCCGGCAAAGCCCCTGAGGCCGACGACGCGATTGCCAAGATCGCGCAGTGGTTGCGTCCCAAACTTGGACTCTAATGTCAATTGAAGGGGACTAAAATGTTATACGAGCTTCGTATTTACCATTGCGCGCCGGGGAAACTCGGCGCGCTCAACCGTCGCTTCGAACAGGTGACGCTTGGGCTATGGGAGAAATTCATGATCCATCCCGTCGGCTTTTGGACTACACTTGTCGGCCCAACCAACCAAACCTTGACTTACATTATCCGTTGGGATTCAATGGCTGAGCGCGAGAGCAAGTGGAATGAGTTTCTTGGGGATCCCGCGTGGGCGGAAGCGCGTGCCGCGTCAGAGCGAGATGGCATCATCGTTGAACGAGTCGAGAATCAGTTTCTCGAACCCACGGCTTATTCACCTTTAAGGTAACGTATAACCTGGTAGCACGTCGGATACTTCTGTGGCTAAGCTGGGGTGCGGGGTAACGTCACAGGCTTCGCGAGGAGTGGCTGATGGTTAAGCGCTTTACGAATTCGTCGGCGTGGAGGAACAATCGGCAGTTCATCCTATTCTGTTCGCGGACGCGACCCCCGCTTCAATACCCGATGATGACATAGCTTTGTCGGTGCTTCGAAGAAAATAGCGAGTTGCCTCTCGCCTCGCAAAATTACCGGGGACGATGAAACCAACAAGCCCATTAATTTAGTCCATCAAGTAGGTGTGCTGAAGATCTCCTATCAGACTGCAGTGAGGTCATTTGAAGATATGACTGAGTCTCGAATCCGATGGAATTACACAGGTATCACTTACGAAGGAGCCGTTATGAAAGCTGCATTTTACAATCATAAGGGCCCAGCGCGCAAGGTTCTCCAAGTTGCCGACGTACCAATACCGAGACCAAGCGATGGCGAGGTGTTGGTTTCCATACGTGCGTCTGGTGTGAATCCTTCAGACACCAAGACCCGTTCGGGTGCTCGCGGAAACACTGCTATGCCATTTCCGTTGATCATACCGCACCAAGACGGTGCCGGGGTGATTGAAAGTGTCGGCAAAGGTGTACCACAATCACGAATTGGCGAGCGAGTGTGGATCTACGAAGCTCAGCTAGGTCAGTCGATGGGTACGGCTGCACAGTACACCTGTGTTCCACAGCAAAACGCCATATACTTGCCCGAAAACACCAGTTTTGCTGAAGGCGCCTGCCTCGGTGTACCTGCGCTAACGGCACACCGCTGCGTCTTCGCCGACGGAGCAATTAAAGGCCAAACGGTGCTTGTGACAGGCGGTGCAGGAGCAGTCGGCTTTTATGCGATCCAGTTCGCTAAATGGGGAGGAGCACGAGTGCTGGCCACGGTTAGCACGGAACAGCAAGCCGCCATTGCTTGTCGGGCCGGTGCTGACGTTGTCCTCAACAGGCATTCCATGGATATTGTCGGCGAAATCGCTAACATTTCGGGCGGTGAGGCGCGGTGTGTCGATCGCATTATAGAGGTTGCATTCGGAGCGAATTTAGCGACCACCATGCAGATTCTCAAACCCCGCGGGGTTATCTCCACCTACGCGTCGGATGTCGAGCCGGATCCACCTATTCCGTTTTGGCCACTCATAATGCTTGATGCGACTATCCGTTTTGTCCTCGTTTACGTGATGGATCGCAGGGCTCATGAGGACGCGGTGGCCGCGACGATGGCCGGTTTACGGGAGGGCTGGTTGCAGCATAATATCGCTGAAGAGTTGCCGCTCTCTCAGGTCTCCGACGCCCACGAAATGGTTGAGTGCGGGGTAAGCGGTAAAGTCATCATCGAGATCGGAAGCTAGGGTCATGACCTATTAAAGGGATTCCCAGCGCGATATTTTTGTGATTCAATATCGGCATCGAAGGAGGTGCTATCATGGATGTTCCATTTTTGCTGACCAAAGCGCAGATGCGCCGGATAGAGCCGTATTTTCCGTTGTCGCGCGGGGTT
>NZ_JBALTN010000024.1:0-477 GCF_036964565.1 Parasphingorhabdus sp.
GTGAAGGCGCTCAGCGACATCATCGTCACCAGTTCGTCGGCGGAACATATCCTGTCGCAGATTCCGCTCGACCAGAAGATCATCTTTGGGCCCGACAAGCATCTCGGTGCCTATGTATCCAAGAAGACTGGCCGCGACATGCTGCTGTGGCCCGGCGTGTGCATCGTCCACGAGGCGTTCAGCGAGACCGAGCTGCTCAAGCTGCAGGCCCAGCATCCCGGGGCGCCGGTCGCGGCTCATCCCGAGTGCCCGGCCTATATTCTCGATCACGCCGACATGGTCGGCTCGACCAGCGCGATCCTGAAATTTGCCAAGGAATTTGAAGGCGACACGATCATCATCGCCACCGAACCGCATATCATCCACCAGATGGAAAAGGCGGTGCCGGAAAAGAATTTCATCGGCGCGCCCGGCGCGGACGGCAACTGCAACTGCAATATCTGCCCCTATATGGCGCTCAACACGATGGAGAAACTG
>NZ_JBALTN010000024.1:487-14777 GCF_036964565.1 Parasphingorhabdus sp.
GCGCCAGTCGATCGATCGGATGATGGAAATGGCGAGCGCGACCGTTGGGCAGGGGGATCTGGGGCCGACTGATCTGGCGCATGAAGGGTGAGGCTATCGGGTTTCGCCGTATCAAGCGCGACTGAACCAACCCGTCTTTAGCGCCGAACGACTGGATCCCCGTCTTCGCGGGCATCACAATTTAAAGTGGCTCCCGACTGATGAGCTCTAGGCTCGCCCAACTGCGTCATCCCCGCGAAGGCGGGGATCCAGTTGGCGCTCTCTTCCGGGCTGATCACCCGTTAAGTGTCTCGTACAGATCATCCCAGCCGGGATTGCTCTCCTCAATCAATCGCAATTTTCAGCCACGATTCCATTTCTTGAGCGCCTTTTCACGTGCGATAGCGTCTCGTACATCGTTGAATGGTTCAATATGGACCAGTCTGGTCACCCTATATTTCTTGGTGAACGCCGAACCCCTAAGGTTTCGATGCGCGAAGATGCGGGCGGCCAGATTGTTGGTGACGCCGATGTAGAGAGTCCCGTTGCGCTTGCTGGCGAGAATATAGACATGATAGCTATGAGACATGGCCTGTTCTGACTGGGTTCCCGCCTACGCGGGAATGACAAAGTGGTGGAACGCGTTGTCACTTTCGGACAGGGCTAACTCCTTCTCCCGTGAGGGAGAAGGATATGGAGCCTTATCCGCAGGATTAGGCGCAGTTGGATGAGGGTGTTCTGAACTATCGAGAGCAGAGCACCCTCACCCAGCTACGACTAGCGAACAAGTTCGCAAGTCTGCGCAACCCTCTCCCTTAAGGGAGAGGGGAAAACTACCCCGGCATCACCCGCTTCACCACTTCCGGTTCAGCACGAATGACCTTGAGATAGGCGCGGACCGCTGGCGGGGGCATGTGGCGGCCGATTTCATATTGGCGGATATTGGCGAGGGGGATCCCGTAGGTCTTGGCAAATTCCTCTTGGGTCATGCCGAGGTCGTAGCGCAGCACCCGAATGAAGCGGCCCATATGGGCGCGTTCCAGCGCGGCGACGCTGACGTCAAAGTCTTCCGGATCATTGGGGTCAGCGGGGATCGCGATCATAGTCTCTTTGTTCCCGGCCATTGCTCCTCCTTACTGAAATCAGTCTTGTTGCAGATCCGCGCTCGACGTAGACGGCTGTAAAAAGCCTGCCGTCCACCATGCCGACGGCCTTGTACCGGTCTTCGCCGTCAATCGGCCGGAACGATGGCAGGATCGCGGCAAAAGGATCATCAAAAATCCGCTGCCCGAAGGCCAGTGGCAGATGATGCTTGGCGCGGTTGATTGCATCCTTGGCTGGATCACATTCAAAATCCATATCTTTGCATATGTGAAACACTTAGTTACCACAAGCGGGACCGCTCGACAAGCCATGACAGTTGCGGCCAGTGCCTTGCGCCAATCCGCTGGCGGAGAAGCGATCCCTGTTTCGGCTTTCCCGCAGCAGCAGAATGGGTTAGCGTCGGCCATGGCTTCGAAACATCCCGCCCCATGATCGCGCGCGTGCGCTCCATTCTGCTGTCGATAAACGCCAGCTACTGGTTTTTCCCTGCGCTCTTCTCGATCATCGCGGCAATCGCGGCATTGGCAACCGTCTATCTCGATCGCAACGGCGCTGCGGAATGGCTGCAGCAATTTGCCTGGCTGCATCCGAGCCGTCCGGAAGGTGCCCGGGTGACCCTGTCGGTGATCGCAGGATCAATGATCGGCGTCGCCTCGACCGTTTTCTCGATCACCATAGCGGCGGTTGCCTATGCCTCCGGCAACTATGGCCCGCGCTTGCTGACCAATTTCATGGAGGATCGGGGCAATCAATTGTCTCTGGGCGTCTTCATAGCGACCTTCACCTATTCGCTGATGGTGCTCAGAACCGTCCGCGGCGAGGATGAGCGGGCGGCCAGCGCGGTGGAGGAAGCGGCCACCAGCCTCCCGGGATTTACTCCGCAGCTTTCACTGCTCGTTGCCATGTCGCTGGCGATATTTTCGGTCGCGGTGCTGGTCTATTTTCTCCACCATATTCCCGCCAGCATCCGCATCAACACGGTGCTGCAGGGTATTGGCGAGCGCCTCATCGCCGATATTCGCAGCCGTTACCCGACGGATAGCGAAGAGCGCGACCCGCGGGAACAGGTCGGCGGCGAGCCGGTCTGCGCGACCGCCATCGGCTATGTGAAGATAATCAATTTCGACGGGCTGAACGATGTCGCGAAGAAACACGAAGCCACCATCGCACTGAAAGTGCGCACCGGGGATTTCATTCATCCCGACGTGCCGCTGATCGAACTGGCCAATGCCGAGATGTCGGACAAGATAGTATCGGAAATCCGGGAATGTTTCAGTGCGGGCGGAACGCGCACGGCCACCCAGGACCTGGAATATCTGATCGACGAACTGGCCGAAATCGCGCTGCGCGCCCTGTCACCGGGGATCAACGATCCTTTTACCGCGATCACCGCGATGCACTGGGCCGGGGCGGCCATGGCCGAGCTTGCCCGCCGCGATCTGGACCGCGGGCCCGAGCAGGAGGATTATGACTGGGAACGGGTGCAGCCGCTGAGTGACGATTTCGACCATTATCTGCAGCGCAGTTTCGGGGTCATCCGCACGGCAGCGGCCACCAACCTGATTGCCGCCGACAAGTTTCTCGACTGCCTATATGCCGCCGGCACCAGTTGCCAGTCGGACAAGCGGCTGGCGATGCTGGTGGCCGAGGGCGACAAGATGGTGGAGCTGGCGCGGACCGAACTCAAGGGGCCTTCGATCGAGGCGCTGGAGGCACGGCTTTATGATTTTCACAAAACTATGAAGAAGATTGCATGACCTTTGAGCTGGACCGATTCGACGTCAACGCCTTTGTCGCAGCCACGCTTGCCGAAGATCTCGGCCCTACGGGCCGCGATGTCACGTCTGAAGCCGTCATTCCCGAGGACGCGATATTCTCCGGCGTAATGGACAGCCGCGATGACGCCGTGATTGCCGGGCTGCCGATCGCAGAAGCCTTTTTCAGGCACCTCGACCCCGCCGTAGAGATTGAAATCCTCGTTGCGGAAGGAACCGCGGTCAAAGCCGGTACCGACATCATGCGGCTGAAGGGCAAGGGGCGCGCGATGCTGACCGCCGAGCGCAGCGCGCTGAACACGGTGCAGCATCTGACCGGCATCGCGACCATGACCCGCGCCTATGTCGACCGGATCAAGGGCACGGGCTGTACCCTGCTCGACACGCGGAAGACGATACCGGGCCTGCGCGTGCTGGAGAAATATGCCACGCGGATGGGAGGGGCGCAGAACCACCGCATGGGCCTGTGGGACGCGGCGATGATCAAGGACAATCATGTCGCGGTCGCCGGCTCGGTCGGCGAAGCGGTCCGGCGCGCCCGCGATGCGGGCGTCGAGCAAATCATTTGCGAGGTCGATCGGATCTACCAGATTGAAGCGGCGCTGGCAGCGGGGGCGACGCATATCCTGCTCGACAATATGGAGCCGGCGACCCTGCGCGGCGCGGTGACGCTGATCGGCGGGCGCGTGCCGACCGAGGCGAGCGGCGGCGTGACGCTGGAGACGATCCGCGACAAGGCAGAGACCGGCGTGGATTATATTTCGGTCGGGCGTTTGACACAATCGGCACCGGCGGCGGATATCGGGCTGGATTTTGCGCAGGTTTGACTATCGTGATCGCTTGCCAGACCCACGGTTTGCAGCGGCGCTACGCTTTTGACGGGTCGGCCACAGTTGATGCTGAAAGCAGTCCAGCATGACGAGGAGGTTATGACCGGTCAGACCATCAACGCCGGGAGGCGATCGATGAAGCTGGGCGCAGCGGCCCTGCTGTTGGCGGTGCCGGTGACGGCCCACGCCCAGTCCTACCAATGCAGCCCGCCCTCCGGCCTCAGCGCCCCGGCCGAACGGAAGCCGGCTTCGGAACCGCGCCGTGTCAAACCGGTTACCGGCTATACCCTCGCGCTAAGCTGGTCCCCCGAATTTTGCCGCACCCGCAAGGACAGCCCGCGCGACAAGACCCAGTGCAGCGGCGCGGACGGCAGTTTTGCCTTCATCTTGCACGGCTTGTGGCCGGAAACGCGGGGGCCGGAGTATCCGCAATATTGCGCGCCGACAAAGACGCTGCCGCCCGCGGTGGTGAAGCGCAATTTCTGCATGATGCCGACGACCAGGCTGATGGCGCACGAATGGGCCAAGCACGGCACGTGCATGACCAAACGGCCCGAAACCTATTTCCGTGTGTCGCGGATCATGTTCGGGGCGGTGCGCTTTCCCGATATGGACCGGCTGTCGCGCAAGCCGCTGACCGCCGGCCAGTTCCGCAACGCCTTTGCGGCGGCGAATGATGGCGTGATGCCGGATATGGTGCGGCTGAAGCTGAATGAGCGCGGTTGGTTGCAGGAGGTGAAGCTCTGCCTCGGCCAGAGTTTCCGGCCGCAGCGCTGTCCTGCCTATATGCGGGCGGTGAAAGATGGTGATCCGGTCAAGATCTGGCGCGGGGGATAAACTCTTGTGCTCCGGGCGAAGACCCGGAGCTCTGCCGGCAATAAGCGGGCGTGCGGTCAGGGCTCCGCATCAGGTGCGGAGCGAAAGGCTCATCCCTCGATCGTGCGGGTGCCGGGATGATGCTTGTCGAGATGCTTGCGGATGATCTTCAGGTTCTTCGTGTTCGAGCGCCAGAAAAAGTCGAAAACGTCGCCGGCAAAGGGTATCGCGCCAAGCGCGGTATCGATGCCGACATTGGCCGCCATCCGTGTCAGCTGCAGCTTCGACATGCCGAGATTGCGGGCTTCCCAGACGATATAGCCACCCATCAGCGCGGTCGCGATATCGCCGACCACCGGGATCAGGCCGACGATAGAATCGAGGCCGATCGGACGGTTGATTCCGGGGATCACGAAGGCACGCTCCAGTATTTTCTCCATCGCTTCTACCCGGGTCCGGACGGCTTGCGGATCGCGGCTGACATCGGGCAATTGTTCGGCGAGGCGTTTCAGATGTTCTTCGGAAATGGCCATGGGACCTCCCTGTTATATACTACCAACACGGTCAGGATATGGGGATTCCGACCAGCGGGTTCAATGGATGCCAGCCGCGCGGATTGACGGAAAAGCCGCGCTGCCCCTGTCGCGCGATCGACCAGCGGATCGGCACCGCGATCGGAATGAAATTATAATATTCGACCAGCATCTTCTCGACCTCGGCGTAGAGCCTTGCCTTGATCTGCAGGTTGGTCGCGGCGTCGGCCTCGGCAATCCGCGCATCGGCATCGTTCAGGCAGACGGTGGTTTTTGCACAGGTCAACTGCTTGAGGAACCACTGGGCGCTGTCATAGGGCGCGATTTCGTCCATCAGCTCGACATCGGCATCCTGGTTGCGGCTGACCTTGCGGGCGTTCAGCCCCACTCTGCGGAGATCGGACTGGATGCGCTTGAACAGAATATCCGCTCCCGGCGCGTCGGGAAGGGCAATCGTCAGGGGAACGATCGGCCCTTCCGAGGCCTTCCACTGGCGGACATGGTTTCGGGCGAAGGCGGACCGGGCTTCCATCGTCATGCTGGCCCAGTCCGGATAGGTATTGATCCCCTGGACATCGAGAGCTTCGGGGATGATCTTCAGCCGGCTCTGCCAGGCGCTGACCGCCGGAAACGAGGTCAGCAGGGCCGGGCGATTGATGGCCATCGCCAGTATCTCGCGATTCTCCGGAACGGCCCAGAAACCGTTGGCGCGAATGAAGCGCAGGCCGAACAATCCGGCGACCGGATCCAGCCGCAAGTCGCCCGTGCTGATCCCGGCGGCTTCGATGAGTGGCAGGTGATGATATCTGCCGTTCAGGACGATTTGCGCGCCGCCCGCCCGGTAGCGGGCAATCGCAACGGCTGCCGGTTCGGCGCGCAGCGATACCCAGCGTTCATCGGACGGTTGCTCGTCCTGTTCATCGTCCGTCGGCCGGTCAAACCCGCCCATTTTTATGCCGTTGTCGCCGTCGATCATCCGCATCGGTCCGGCGCCGTGGCCGGCCCGGAACAAACCCATTTCGGGCTGGGCCAGCAGCTGCAGGAAATTGGGGTGCGGCGCGTCCAGCTTGATCTCGATCACCCGACCGGTCATCGAGACGACCTCGTCGACCGCCGTGACATCATAGCGCAGGCGGCTGTTGCGCAGTTCGGAAAACCGTTCGCGGAGCAGCCGCGCCACGCGCTCGGCGGTGATCTGACGCCCATCGTCCCATTTTGCGTCGAACAGGCGGAAAATATAGCTCAGCCCGTCATCGGTCACGATCCAGCGGGCAGCGAGAGCCGGAACCACCCGCCCTTCCTCGTCCAGTCCGACAAGACCCTTCGCGACTGCCGTGCGCATGGTCGAAGAGGCAAAATTCAGCCGCGTGCCCACCGGGTTGATCCGCGCATCCCCATCTTCCACCACGGTGACCCGCACCTGATCCTCGTCGCCGGCAAATCCGCAACCGGCCAGAAGCATGGGAGCAAGCGCCACGGCGACAGTGCTGGCAAGGAATTTCGAACGAAAAATCATCAGCGCCTTATACGCAGAGTGCGGCTCGGATGCACATTGGAAATATTATCTTCCCATCCCTCGATACGCTTGGCGACAAGACTGCGCGTGACATAGAAATAGAGCGGCAGGACCGGCATGTCGGTGATCAGTCTCGCTTCTGCCTGTCGCATCAGGCGCTGGCGTCGCTGCGGCTCCGGCTCGGCGATGGCCTCCGCCAGGAGCCGGTCATAGTGCGGGCTGGCATAGCCCGAATAATTGCCGGGACCATTGGCCTGCTGGTGCACCAGCAGGAAATTCTCGGGGCTGGGCAAGTCGGCGATCCAGCCGGAGCGGGCAAGGGAGAATTCGTGCCGGCGCAGCGCGGCGAAATGCAATGCCGCCTCGCTGTTGAACAGGCTGGCCTCGACATGCAGCGGCTTCCACATTGCCGCCAGCGCCACCGAAACCTGGCGATGCTCGGCCGAGCTGTTGAACCGGATGTCGAAGCGCAGGGGATTGGCGGGGCCATAGCCTGCTTTGCGCAAAAGGGCGCGGGCCGTGCGCAGGCGCTTGTCCCGCGGCCAGCCGGCCCAGTCCGGGCGGGCCGTATCCGGCCCGGCCAAGCCGGGTGGCAGCAGCCCCCAGGCGGGGATATTGCCGATGCCGATGACCTTGTCTGCAATCCATTCCCGTTCGACAGCCATCGCCAGAGCGGTGCGGACCCTGCGGTCGTCAAACGGCGGCTGGCGGGTATTGAAGGCAAAATAATAGCTGCCCAGATAGGGCACGCTATGGGCCACTCCGGGATGGGTGTCCTTCAGCCACTGGTGGCGACTTGCGGGATAGTCCGACGCGATGTCGGCCCCGCCAGCCAGGAACAGGCGCAGCGCAGACAGGCTGTCTTCCATTGGTTTCCAGATGATCGTCGCGGTCGGTGCTGCGCCGTCCGGCCATTCCGGATTGCGCTCCAGCCGGGCATGGTCGTTGAGCTTCCATGCCGCCAGTCGATAGGGCCCGCTGGTGATCATCGGGCGATCCGAAGTCCAAAGCTGCCCCGCTTTCCGAATCCGGTGAAGCGGGATTGCCGCCATGGCCGGATGGGCAAGCAGGGCGGGCAGCGACGGATCGGGGGAGCCAAGGCGGACGGCGACGCTGTTTCCGCCAGACGCTTGGATGGCAATAATATTCCCGAACAGCGCCTTGGCAGGCGCTGCCGTTCCGGCAGCGCGCAGCCGTTGCAGCAGGGCCGGAAACAGCGCGGCGTCAAATGGGGTGCCGTCTGAAAACCGGAGATTCTCGCGAAGGGCGAATGTCCAGGTCAAGCCATCGCCAGCCACTTGCCAGTCCCGCGCAAGAGCGGGTTCGGCATCGCCGCTCGCGTCGAGCCGGGTCAGCCCTTCGAACTGGTCGGTCGCCACGCGGAGCGAGGACAGGTCGGAAATTTTCTGCGGGTCGAGACCCTTGATTTCGGAATCGGACAGACGGACAATTCGTTCTGCGGCGGGCGCCAGATCGGCCGCCGGTTCGCGCGCGCAGGAAAGCAGCAGCAGGGTGCAGAGAAGGGCGAAGCAGCGCATCGCGCCTGTCTAGTGGCTTTTGCCAGCGCGACAAAGCGGAACTCTTGTCGCGCCACCCTCCGGCCAGGAGAAAGGACAGCTGGAAATGCGGTCAGCGGGAACCGAAGGGCTTGTTCAGTTGCACGATCTTCGCGTTGAGCACCGATGCGAAGGAAACCCAAAGAAAATAGGGCAGGATCATGGCGCCAGCGAGCGGAGTGAAGCGCCATGTGATGATCAGCATGGCTAGCACCGACAACCACAGAAACACGACCTCAACGAGCGCCCAGTCGGGTCTCTGATATTTGAAGAACAGCGGTGACCAGAGCAGGTGGAACAGGAAATTGGCCCCGTATCCCAGCAAATATGAAGAAGCTGCGGCCTTGGCCAAGGCTTACCCAGAGATAGCCGCCTGGCTCCCGCAGAAACGCCGCTTCTTCGATAATCAACCGCGCAATATGGTTTTGTTCGAAGCCTTGTCGCTCGGCCATTCGATAGCGCATGGTCCTGCTGACAGGCTGGCGGCGGCGATGTAAAAGTTCGTTTTGTAATAGTTCATTGAAAAGCAGTGCAAAGAGGCGCTGCTTTTTGTTTCCATCAAGCCCATTCTGACTGGCCCATCAAAAGCCAAAGGCAGAATGGGCTTGCTGGCCCAGCGGGCCAGAATGGAGCTAGCCCTGTACAAATCAAGTTCGCCTGAATGCTTCCGGCTGCAACTTCCTGTTGCCGGATAGTTCAGGAGAACAAAAATGAAGGACGAGAAGACCGCGCAAATTCGCGCACTCAATGACCAGTTCCGGCAAACCGGAATTGGCGGGATAATATTGCACACCAATGGCATTCAAGCGTTGGGGCAGGAATTTATGGCTAAGACCGTGCAGGGTGTCATCGCATTCGATGATTTTGGGCCCAACAATGATCCTTATGGTGAACATGATTTTGGAGCACTGACCATTGCCGAAAATCGTATTTTCTGGAAAATCGATTATTATGGCAATGATATGGAATCGGGGACACCCGATCCGTCTGACCCCAATCTCACCAAAAGGGTGCTAACAATCATGTTGGCGTCGGAATATTGATCCTGTCTACCATCTTAAGAGCCAAGCGATGCTTGGCTCTTTTTCTTATCCACGCAAAGCTGCCTTTCCGCAACCCCACCCAATTGCTGCCATTCATCCAACGCGATTGTGGTTTCGTCTCCTTGGCCAATTCAGGCCGAAGGAGGTGATTGAAAGTAAGCGCCGAACCATCTCGTGCGGATTGGTATCAGATCACGGATATGCTGACCGATATTTATCCGTCGGAACCCGAATCATAAAACGACGGATCTTCGAGTTCGGCAAGACCGTTCGCCAGAATATATCTGACGAGATCCGCCTGCCCCCTTGTTCCGGTCTTGGCGAAAATCTTTTTTGAATAATTCCGCACGGTTTCGATCGTAAGGCCCATCTGTTCAGCAGCCTCGGCCAGCGATCTCCCGCTTGCCAACGCTTTGGCAAGCCGCGCTTCGCTGGGGAGCAGCCCGAATAGGTCAGCCAGCAGGCCAGAACTGTCCGCCGTCATCTGACTCTCGCCGTGCAATGTTACACATGCGACAGGGTTACAGTGCCAAGCAAAATCCGATGTTGAAAATGGTGAAATACGCATGTGCAACATGGGAACGCTACTAATTCCAATGGCCGCTGAACGTTCAGCGGTTCCCCTTGCACAGCGATCAAGGATATCGGCTAAAGCGGTTTCGGTTGCGCGGTCTGCGAAGGCCAACCGCTCACCTTGCAAACCTGAGAAAATACGAAATCCGGGCAATCTGTCCGGCCGATCAGGCGATGCCCCCACAATGACGCCGGAACGATCAAGCAAGAACCACCCGAGGCCGGTCTTTCGAGCCAAACTGGCTGACACCGACGCACGGTATCGTTCGCGCTCTACAATCACCGCTGCGCGCGTGCATGACTTGAGATAGGGAAAAAGTCTCCGCAATATGGCGCCGTCCGCTGCGCCAAACTCGACCGATCCGAAGATTCCGACCGTGATCGAAAGACTTTCGGAAACAACGATGCGCATCGCCCGCACGGCAGTCGTACCAAGCTTGTCGAGCGCGGCACCCATTTCCGCGCCTGAGTCGATATCTTTCAACTCGGCAGCCGAATATATCCGTTCGGGACGAAGCCGGTCGGAAAGAATTGTGCCCAGCGCATCGGAAGAGATTGAGAGCGGCTGACCATTTGGCATCGCATTGACGATATATGCCGCATCGGAAGAACCCGGGATTTCAACAATCATTGCAGCGAAACGGGCGTTTGCCATAGCTGCGAGCCCCGCCAGGAACTCGGTCCAACCTGATTTTTCGGCCACCGCCTTCTGCAGGGAAACCAGCAATCCGGTTTCGGAATTTCCCGGGAAAGCCATGCACAATTCCTACACCATCCCATATGGGAGGTCCATATAAAAGCTTTCTCTGGTCAATATGGTTCCAACAATTGAGGAATGGACATTGACGGCAAGAACATTGACCCATCTGGAACGGCTCGAGGCCGAAGCGATCCACATCATGCGCGAGGTTGTGGCGGAGGCAGAAAAGCCGGTGATGCTCTATTCGGTCGGCAAGGACAGCGCAGCGATGCTGCATGTGGCCAAGAAAGCCTTTTATCCATCACCCCCGCCTTTTCCCCTGCTCCATGTCGACACGACCTGGAAATTCCAGGATATGTACAAGCTGCGCGAGAAGGCTGCTGCGGATGCTGGGATGGAATTGCTGGTTTACAAGAATCCCGAAGCGGTCGAACGCGGGATCAACCCCTTCGATCACGGCGGTCTGCACACTGATATGTGGAAAACCGAAGGGCTGAAACAGGTGCTCGACAAATATGGCTTTGATGCAGCCTTTGGCGGCGCGCGGCGCGACGAGGAAAAAAGCCGGGCCAAGGAACGGATATTTTCCTTCCGTTCGACCAATCATCGCTGGGACCCGAAAAACCAGCGGCCCGAGCTGTGGAAGCTGTACAATACCCGTAAATCCAAAGGTGAAAGCATCCGCGTTTTCCCGATGTCCAACTGGACGGAACTTGATATCTGGCAATATATACATCTGGAAAATATCGAGATTGTCCCGCTCTATTTTTCGGCCAAGCGCCCGACAGTCGAACGCGAAGGCATGCTGATCATGGTGGATGATGATCGCTTTCCGCTGAAAGAGGGCGAGACACCGGTCGAGCGATCCATCCGGTTTCGCACATTGGGCTGCTATCCGCTAACGGGGGCGGTGGAAAGCACGGCCGCAACGTTGCCGGAGATCATCCAGGAAATGCTGCTGACGACCACATCGGAAAGACAGGGCCGCGCGATCGACCATGATTCTTCGGCATCAATGGAAAAGAAAAAGCAGGAGGGATACTTCTGATGACCGATACTATCTACAAAACCGACGCGCTGATCGCCGAGGATATCGACAGCTATCTGGAAACCCATCAGCACAAGTCACTACTCCGCTTCATAACCTGCGGGTCGGTGGACGACGGCAAATCGACGCTGATCGGGCGGTTGCTTTACGACAGCAAGATGATTTTCGAAGATCAGCTCGAAGCGCTGCAAGCCGATTCCAAATCGGTCGGCACACAGGGCCAGGAAATAGACTTCGCGCTGCTGGTGGATGGTCTCGCCGCCGAGCGGGAACAGGGCATTACCATCGACGTCGCTTACCGTTTCTTCTCCACTGAAAAGCGAAAGTTCATCGTCGCCGACTGTCCCGGGCACGAGCAATATACCCGTAACATGGTGACCGGCGCATCGACCGCCGACCTTGCCGTTATCCTGATCGACGCACGCAAGGGGGTGCTCGTCCAGACCCGGCGGCACAGCTATTTGTGCAACCTTGTCGGCATCAAGAATATTGTTCTGGCCGTTAACAAAATGGACCTGATCAACTATGATCAGGTCAAATATGAAGAGATTGTGGCCGAATACACCGCTTTCGCCAACGAAATCGGTATCGACAATTTCACCGCCATGCCAATTTCCGGCTTCAAGGGTGATAATATTACCGAAAATTCGGCAAACACTCCGTGGTACAGCGGTGAGCCACTGATGGCGCATCTCGAGACGGTCAAGCTCGACTTGGATGCCAGTCAGTCCAAACCGCTGCGCATGCCAGTTCAGTGGGTTAATCGGCCCAATCTCGATTTTCGCGGATTTTCCGGCCAGATTGCGACGGGAACGGTAAAGCCGGGTGATGAAGTCCGCGTCTTGCCTTCGGGAAAAACCACGACCGTGAGCAAGATTGTCACGCTCGGCGGCGATCTTGAAGAAGCGGTAGCCGGACAATCGGTCACACTGTGCTTCGATGACGAAATAGATTGTTCGCGCGGAGACGTAATCGCGACGGCGGACAATCCGCCCGACGTGTCCGATCAGTTCGAAGCAACCATCGTCTGGATGGATGACGATGCCTTGCTCCCTGGCCGTGCATATTGGCTCAAACTCGGTACGCAGATGGTATCCGCGACTGTGCAGGAACCGAAATATAGCATCGACGTCAATACGATGCAGCATATGGCTGCAAAAACGCTCGATCTGAACGCTATTGGCGTAGCCGAAATTGCCACGGACAAACCCATTGTGTTTGAGGCCTATGCTGACAACCGCACATTGGGCGGGTTTATCCTGATCGACAAGATTACCAATGCTACTGTTGGCGCCGGCATGTTGCACTTCAGTCTTCGCCGGGCACAGAATGTCCACTGGCAAGCGACGGATATCACGCGCGAGGCCCATGCCGATCTCAAGAACCAGAAGCCCAAGGTACTCTGGTTTACCGGTCTGTCAGGTTCCGGAAAATCGACCATCGCCAATGAAGTTGAAAAACTTCTCAACATAATGAACCGCCATACATTTCTGCTCGATGGCGACAATGTGCGGCATGGACTCAACAAGGATCTGGGCTTTACCGAGGCCGACAGAATCGAAAATATCCGCCGTGTTGGCGAGGTGGCTAAACTGATGACCGATGCCGGTCTGATTGTGCTTACCGCCTTCATTTCTCCCTTCCGCGCGGAGCGCAACATGGTGCGCGCCATGCTGCCAGAGAGCGAGTTTGTCGAAATATTCGTAGATACGCCTTTGGAGGTCGCTGAAAAACGCGATGTGAAAGGACTGTACAAAAAAGCGCGGGCTGGTGAACTCAAGAATTTTACCGGCATCGACAGTCCCTATGAGCCGCCCGAAAAACCGGACATCCGGGTCAATACAGTCGAAATGACACCGGTCGAAGCCGCGGAATATATTATCCGCCAGATTGCGCCGCTGAAATGAACGAGAAAATCATGCAGGATGATGTGGCCCTTGCCTCCCATCTCGCTGACACGGCCGGCAAGCTGTTACTGGAAGTGCGCAATTGCGGGATTTTGACCGGAAAAGCGCTGGGCCGAGCAGGCGATGAAACCGCCAACCAGTTTCTGATCCACGCGATTGCGCAGCAGCGGCCCGATGACGGTCTGCTGTCGGAAGAAAGCAAGGACACAGAAGAGCGTTTGTCAAAGTCACGTGTATGGATCATCGATCCGGTCGATGGTACCCGCGAATATGGCGAAGGCCGGACCGATTGGGCAGTGCATGTCGCGCTGGCCATAGACGGCCTTCCCGCGATTGGTGCCGTGGCGCTGCCCGGTCTCGATCTCGTGCTGCGTTCCGACCAGCCGAACCCGGTACCGCCACCGCCTGAGAAATTGCGCATGGTGGTCAGCCGGACCCGCCCTGCCGCAGAAGCAGTAGCGGTCTCGGAAATCTTGGGTGCTGAACTTGTCCCGATGGGCAGTGCTGGCGCGAAAGCCATGGCAGTGGTTCGCGGAGAAGCCGATATCTATCTCCACACTGGCGGCCAATATGAATGGGACAGCTGCGCCCCGATCGCAGTTGCGGCGGCGCATGGACTGCACGTCAGCCGCGTCGACGGCTCGCCGCTGCTATATAACCAGCGCGACGTATACATGCCGGACCTGTTGATCTGCCGGAAGGAACATGCCGATCTTGTTTTTGAGGCACTCGCAGGACTTTAGCGGCTTCGCCTATCCCGCCATTTTTCAATGAGTAATATCCCGTCATCAACCAATATCGTCGAACCGGTGATGAATGTCTCGATTACTTGACTAATACCAAGCTGCGCTGAGGCTGACTCACTTTCGGGATTCCCAAACCGGTGAAAGTATGAATCTATGGCATCCTT
>NZ_JBALTN010000025.1:0-5693 GCF_036964565.1 Parasphingorhabdus sp.
AGGTGGACGACTTTTACACCGCCCGCAGCAAGCTCATCCCGCCGCTACCGTGGCCGACTTTTGCACCGCCGTTCTCAAATTCAACGGAATCAGACGGGCCCGTCAATGGATTCCCGGCCTTCGGCAAACCGAAAGTCTCAATCGGACCCCGAGAGCGGCGCCCTCGCCATGAGAGGGAGCGTGAATGAAATCGATGCTCCTCCTCCCGGAAGGTTTGTTGCCTTGATATTGCCTCCGTGCGCCTCGACAATAGTTCGCGAGATCGAAAGACCAATGCCCAAACCTTCCGGTTTGGTTGTGACAAATGATTCGAAAACATTGGCAAGAATGTCGTCAGAAATACCCGGGCCGGTGTCGGATACCCTGATCTCGACCTGTCCCTCAACTTGCGAACTGCGGATAGTGATGTGACATACCTTCCCGGCGGCTGCCTCCGAGGCATTACGGATCAGGTTGGTCAATACATGCTGGATCTGAACGCGATCGGCAATGATGGGCGCTGAGAGATCAATATCGCACGAGATAGACAGATTGGTTGTCTCTGCGGCCGCGAGGATCAGCGCTTCCTTTACCACTTGCTGCAGTTCGAATTCTATCTTCACAATAGGAACTCTGCCACTCGTTTTGCGTAGCAGATGAATGATTTTCCCGGCGCGCAACGTCGACTGCAAGGCGGCATCCAGGCATTCGGCCAAGTCTGGCGTAACTGTCCCATGCGATACCCTGCCGATAGCCGCCGATAAATAGTTCGATGCAGCGGCCAATGGCTGATTGACCTCATGAGCGAGGTTGGAAGCCATCGCTTCCATCGCGCTCACCCGGGACAGGTAAATCAGCTCGTTCTGCAATGAGCGTAGTTTTTCCTGCGCTGCCCGTTCCGCCGAGATATCCTGCTTCGTCCCGAAAATGCGGACCGATTTACCATCGACTTGTTCGATGTCCGCAGTCAGGCGAATCCAATTCTGCTTGCCACTGGCGGTACAAATCAAAATGTCGAGTGTAAAACCGGTGCCATTTCTTATCGCTTCGCTGCGCAGCTGCTCCATCTCGACAAGCGAAGTGGCGTCGTAGAGCTTCAGCGTCTCTTCCCGGTTGATCGCCGTCCCCCTCGGAATTCCGAATAGATCGTAAACCGTGTCGGTCCAGGTTAGGTTTCCGGTCGCCAGATCGCATTCCCAGACACCGATTTTAGCCAGCCGCGAGATACGGTCATACATCTTGCTGAATTGAACGTCCGAAGTGACCCGCTGGCTCAGCTCGCTCCTCTCGCCTGCAAAATCGTCGGTGATTGTTCTGTCCATCCAAATTGCGTTACTGCGGCGCGCACTATGCCAAATGCGACGTCGGCCTCGAACCCTGAACCTTCATAAACCAAGCATCATTTGTTTACACGAAAAAAGCCAGTTCATACCTGAGTAGTCAGAATGAACTGACGGCGGGTCAAAAATATGACCCGCCGCCGCGCGAAATGACCAGATTTCGCAATGAATGGTATATAGGGCGCGGCGTTAACCTGCTATTTTACAGCATACCGTAAGAATACGGTATTCCAGCCCGCTGACACGTTTGGTCCGAAATTTGGTCGTCAATTCGATTGAGGTTTGGCGCGCGGCTCTCGATCGGGTCGATATTGCGGCTTTGGAAGCTAGTCCAAAATCCAAGGAATAAATATAATTCTTCAGGGGAGCGGACACTTCGATCCGGTGGCCGTTGATAGCCGGAATTCTTGTTCTTGCGAGGTGTTCCATGCCCCTATTGGCAAACTGGCAGCTTACTAAGCTGACTCCCAAAAAGCGGACAGCCCGCGATGGGTCCAGTTTCAGTCAGCGCGCTGATGTCCGCTTTAACCTATCGTCACCTGAAAGCGGCCAGACCGGAAACCACCCAATTGTTGCCTTTCGATCTGAATAAATGGAAGATAAAAGCGGCTCGTCAGCTTCCCGCCGGGGTATGGGCATCCAATATGGTCCATAGCAGCGGTAAACTACGCCGCAAAAGCATCAAGCTACGAGACTGGAAAATCTTTTGTTATTCTGAACGAAATTCACAAGTGCGCTTGCTGCCATCGGTGGCGCATAGTGGTTACCCTGGCAGAGATCGCATCCTGCATTCCATGCAATATTCTCTTGTTCTGCATTTTCTATCCCTTCGGCTACTACGCGAAGATTGATTGCGTGGCCTAATTGGACGGTTGAACGCAATATGGCCAAACTCTTGTCGCGCTTCGCTGATTGAATGAACGCACGATCAAGCTTCACGGTGTCGACCTCAAACTCGTGCAAGTGACTCAGAGAGGAATACCCTGTTCCAAAATCATCCAGTGCGATGCGAAATCCGGCTTCGCGCAGTTGCCGCAAGGTTTGACCGCATATTTGATTATGCGCAAGTAGCAAAAGTTCCGTTATTTCAAGTTCAATCTGTCCGCATTTCACACCGTTTCGCTTTACTTGTTCCGAAATTCGCCAAGCAAGATTTTCATCACGAAATTGAGATGGTGATAAATTCACAGAAATCTGTAGGTCTGGGAAGCGTTTCGCCGCTGAACAAGCTTGGTCAATAACGAATTGACTGACTTTATCGATTAGGCCGCAATCTTCGGCTATAGGAATTACTTCAGCGGGAGAAATAATACCGAGCTCGGCGTCGTCCCAACGCAAAAACAATTCGACTCCTAAGATTGAATAATCTCGCTTTATCAAAGGTTGAAACTGAACTGCGAGCGCTGCGCCGTTTTCACTCTCCAACGTATGCCTTAATTTTTGTTTGATCAGACCGCGCCTTTTAACTTCTGCATCCATCCCGTCGGTGAAGATTTTATGGCAGTTGCGCCCATCAGCTTTGGCATCATACATCGCAAAATCAGCTTTGCGCAAAAGGTCACCTACAGCGTCGCTTGCTGATGCATGAATTGCACCGATACTGGCGCTTACATAAATTTGCTGGTCAGCTATTGGACACACTTCTATCAGATCGCTGAGGATAGCTCGGCATACAGTCTCTACCCCGTCAGAAGTGGGTACATCTGACAACCATACCGCAAATTCATCTCCCCCAAGTCTCGCGACAGTGTCGACCTCTCGCAGACGCCATAGAAGCCGTTGGGCAACTTCTTTGATTAATTCGTCACCACTAGTGTGGCCAAATGCATCATTGATTTGCTTGAAACCGTCCAAATCGATCATCAGAAGAGCGCCGTGCCCCCCTTCGCGCTTCATATGGCGGAGCGATTGTTCAATCCTATCAACAAGTAGAGTTTTGTTGCTCAACCCCGTCAACGGGTCGTGCAGTGATACTTGTGTTGCAGCTTCTTCTCTCGCAGCTAAGCCTTCCAATATTTTAGATAATTCGCAATAGAGCAAGGTCATGATCAAAAGTATGACAACCGCGAAACTAATAAAAATCGGCAATAAAAATTGGAATGTTTCACCGACCGGCGCTTGGCTTGTCCCTGAAACAAAAACAGCTGCAACCGTTGCTAACGCGATCATTGTCAATGCAGCGGTCGCAACCTGACTCACTAGTTTTTTCGCGTAAGTCACTACATATCCTAACTTTTTAAACTGTCGCGATATCAGTGTTACGTTAAGAACTGGTATATGGATTCCGATATGCAATTAACGGTCGAGGAATGCGCATACCTGCCGACGAATTCTGAACGAATGGCCGCATTGGCTTATTGCTTTCCCATTTGCTGTCGTTCGATGCACTGATCGAACTTCCTGATAGCGGGCATGAAGCTATGTTGATAAGTGGCTAAGATGTTATCCGCTGGTTATCTTCTGAAACATGTTGTGCCGCCGCCCGGATGGCTCGGTGGAGGTTCCAAACACATCGACGACATTTGCAGCGTTTCGGACTGTGTTAACGACAACGTAGTTGATGTGCAGGAAGCGTGGCAACACAAAAGCTTTGGGGTTGCCAACAGTCCAGACGTGCTTCGGTCGCTCGCGGAAAAAACTGGTGCCGACACGAGTGGGGCCAGGCTGTTCTACTATACAACCTATGAACACGAACTTGAGTCAGATGGTTGGAAGTTTGACGCAACCTCTTGGCGTCCGAGATCGCCTGCCCGTTCAGCGGGTGTAGAAGATGCTGTCGAACCTCCAGCAGACAATGATGCCCTTTCGCTGATTGGATATGACGTCGTCGTATTCGGAGACTATCTCGAACACTCGCCGCTGTCCTGCAACTCGGTAGCCGATGAGCTGCAAGTTAACGAGCATTGCCTGTTTCCCAGTCTTGACATGGCGGTCGAGGCCATCAACGCTGGCTCGTTTGGAGGTGGCTGTGAGGAAGGCATATATACTATCTTTGCAGTGTATCTGGTGAACTGATTTGTCGAATGGCAGCTATGCCATTTTTTTGCGCAGAACCTGCCATTCCGCTACCCACCCATTTGTCGCCGTTCGAGCGTGAGCAAATTCTGGCTGCTGAATGGCATATGTGGACGGCCTCCTTCTTACAAGGGTTGAGAGGGATAATTTGATCGGATCGCTTGCGCTCATATGTCCGGCCTGTTGGTGCGTTTGTTTGTAAACGCTGGCCAAGTTGGTTTCCGCGGCGCGTGTTCCAAACAGCTTAGCGGCTTCAAGAGCCACTGCCATTCACGGAGTGTCACGCGTCATGGATCGATCGATCACACCATCTGTCTCCTTGCAAGTTCACGCATCAGTTCTGCACGGTCGCTTTCATATTAAGCGCACCGTGACAGGCTGATCTCTGTGGCTGCAGGGGCCATTACAGGCAGCGCAGCTTTATTCTGATAGGTTTCGCCGGTCAGCATCATCTTCCGAGCGATCCGGGCGATTTTATTGGCCAGCGCAATGGCGACAAGCTTGGGCGGCTTGCGTTCGAGCATCTCCAGCATCCACGCTGTGGCGTGCTTGCTTTTGCCGAGCCGTACCTGGAACAGTAGCGATGTCGCTCCTTGTACCAGCGTGCTGCGCAAGGCTTCATCTCCCGCACGCGTTATCCTGCCAAGCCTGAGCTTGCCGCCAGTAGAATGATCTCTTGGCGTGAGGCCAATCCAGGCCGCAAAATCGCGGCCCGAACGGAACAGATTTGGCGCAGGTGTTTTCATCAACAGCAATGATGCGCCAATCGGACCAACGCCGGGGATCTGTGCCAAACGGAGGCTGCATTCATTGCTGCGGTGCCAGGCTATTAGCTTCGCTTCAACGGCTTCAAGTTCGGATTGCAGATGAACATATTCATCTTCCAGCAGCGCGAACATATCACGCGCCAGTGCAGGTATCGCCTCATTGGCAGCGATCCGCTCGAACAGCTTGCTAATATGACACAGACCCCGGCCAACCGTTAGGCCAAATTCTCCGGCATGGCCGCGAATGGCATTGGATAGCTGGGTACGCCTGCGCACCAGACGGTCACGAACCGTGCACAGCCCGTCACAGCAATTGCGCTCGCAATTGCAAGCATTGTCCTGGTTGACTTCACCATTTGTCTTCTCCTTGGTCTTGTTTTTTCCGCTCGTTTCATCACCGGCGCCAATGCGTGTCCGCGGACGTTTTCTGGCCCTCTAATGCGGGACAATCTTAAGTTGCCCGCGGTCGCCGCATTTATATATTATGACCCTGGTACCGGTCGTAACTTGCCTTTATACCAAGCTGCGCTGAGGCTGACTCACTTTCGGGATTCCCAAACCGGTGAAAGTATGAATCTATGGCATCCTTCAT
>NZ_JBALTN010000026.1:0-4172 GCF_036964565.1 Parasphingorhabdus sp.
TGCTTCACCCGCGCAGTCGCGCAATAACGATGCCGAGACTCTAATCGCAAATGGATGAACGTTGGGGGTCACGTCATCACCGCAAGCGATCAGCTGAACTTACTGATGATCGAGAGTTCAGTGATGATGGTGAGGCAGCGGCTGCTCTTCAAATACGCGCTACGCTTGTAGCATTTGCGGACAAAAGGCTTAAAACAGAAGAGCACCGCCGACTTTTCCTTCTGCTGATGTTGGGCGACCTCCCGATAGATGCACCTGAAGCGCCCAATGATCTGGTTCGCCTCACAGGTAAACCGCGTAGTACACTTGCAAATCTCAAGACAGATTTTACGCGCATGCTCAAAGCAGCGCTTGTGGAGAAAGCGTCATGAATCCAACCTTATCAAACCCTAATAAGCTTGCAGAAGATTTCATTTCCTACGGTATCTGGGACTCAGCAGCTGTCGACCAACTGAGTTCAACCGAATTGGACGAGCTGTTCGATCACCTAGTTGCCCGCTCAATTGTCGAAACTGCGGCATCGAGTATCAGCCCAAATCCGGAAGTCCTTGATTCTGATGCGCAGGCAGCTGTGTTGAGTCTGCAAAGCTTCTATCTTGGTGCGCTGAACCGCTCGCGAGCGTCTAGACCTGACCCATCTTCCAAATTACCCAAAGCGGCTACATGGTTAGCAATCGAACCTGTCCTCAGAGATCGCGACTTTCTGATCCGGTTGGCGCAGCGCCGTCTTAGCGGATTGGGAGCACGCTGCGCGCGCGACTTGGCCGATCTGCTCGGTGTACCCAAACAAGTACTCGAGGACTATTTTGCAGGACAGGCCGGAGAAAACCTTGCCTTTGTTGAAAACCGAAATGTTGGCAAGCCGCAGGACGGCGGAGTAGAGGACTTCGCCACAGCTTTGGCTCGCTCAGATGTCCCTGACGCGTTCAAACGGAGGTGGCTGGAAGCATAGAAAATGGCCGCTTTCGACCTTGCCCGAATTGCCGCACGTAAACTCCGCGAAGGACATAGCGCTGAGCGCGCCCAAGGATATGAAGCTGTTGCTGCAGCCGCGGCGGGACTAGGTTTTGTCATTAAATTGGTCCCGCCCGGCGATCCAGTTATTGGTACGAGTGATGCCAAACTCCTTAGAGACTGGTTGTCGATCTACGTGCGCAACGACGTGTCGTCCGATCAAGCTGCAGCTTATGCGGCACACGAGCTCGGTCATCTGGAACTGCACCAACCACAAGAACTCTGCTCTGGATCAGACCCAGACGCCGGCGCGTCACGCGCGCTTTCGAGGGTCGAAGCCTATGGGCCGCGGGAACGACGGGAACTGCAAGCCAATGTATTCGCCCGTGAATTTCTGTTACCGCGCTCGCTGGCCCGGCAGCTATTTCTCGTAGAGTGCAAGAGCGCAGCCGATATTGCTCAGACCCTCAAACTTCCTTACCCTTTGGTGCGACGCCAGCTGTTGGACAGCCTCCTCGGCCCAGACATCGCGGAACAGTCGGTCGATATGGTCGCGCCGCAGCAGAAGCGAGATGAGAGCCAATGGGCGGCCGCCACCTTTGAAGGATCGGCTCTGCTGCTCGAGGCCGGCCCGGGTTCTGGTAAAACCCGCACTCTTGTGATGAGAATTGAACACCTTTTGGCGCAGCCGACTGTGAGTGCGAGAGATATACTTGCTCTAACATTTTCAAATAAGGCTGCAGGCGATCTTGCCGACCGCATTGCTAAAGCTCACCCAAATGCTGCCGCAGAAATGTGGACGGGAACCTTTCACGCCTTCGGGCTCGATCTAATCCGTCGTTATTATGATAAGCTTGGCCTTCCCAACAATGTCCAGTTAATTGATAAGGCACAGGCAATAGAACTGCTTGAAGATCGGCTACCGCTGATGGGACTGAAACATTATCACGATCTACGCAACCCGGATCAGGGTTTAGTGAAGATACTTTCAGCGGTCTCGCGCGCCAAAGACGAGCTCGTAGATCATGAAGACTTTGGTCGCCGCGCAAGCGCTGCTCTCGAAGTGGCCACTAGCGAGAAGGAAATCATTGCCGCAGAGCGTTCCTGCGAAGCGGCAACGGTATATAGGGTCTACACCGAGACTCTTCGTGAAGCTGGAGCAGTCGATTTTGGTGACCTCGTGATGCTGCCTGCACTCCTGATCGGCCGTAACGACGCGGTTCGCGAACAGGTGGCCCAGCGCCATTCTCACGTGCTGGTGGATGAGTATCAAGACGTAAATAGAGCAAGTGCACGTCTTTTGATTGAGCTTTATCGCGCAGGGTCAAGGCTTTGGGTTGTAGGCGATGCCCGACAATCCCTGTATCGCTGGAGGGGCGCATCATCAGCAAATATGGCAGGGTTCGAAGCCGATTTCGCTGGCGGTCAGCGCCTCCCTCTCGGTCATAATTACCGTTCGACTGATCATATCGTCAGTTTGAGCCGCCGCTTCGCTGCTGACATGCGAGCGGGCAAGAATGGTCTTGCATATAAGGCAGCCGCACAGCGATCTGAGGAAGGAAGCACCACGAAGCTGCTAGTTGGACGAAATGATGACTGCGAAGGCGAACTTCTCGCAGCAGAGATCAAACGTCTTGTGGAAGCTGGCGTACCACTGGCTACCCAAGCGGTCCTTGCGCCCACAAATGGCAGGTTGGACATTATGGCAGCGGCACTCGCCCGACAGGAGATAGCAACAACACATCTTGGCAGCTTTTTTGAGCGCGACGAAGTGCGAGATCTTTTGTCCATCCTCGCCCTACTTGCGGAAGCGAACGGCGGCGCTCTGGTCCGCGTCGCCGCGCTCCGAGAAATCAGGGTTGGACCACAAGATATCGGGACAATCGTCAGCGCGGCTCATAAAGACCGCATCCCGCTCAACGCCTTGCTTGAACGAGCATCAACCTTGCCGGGGATGACCTCCGCAGGTGGCCAAGCGTTGGAACGACTGGGAATGCAACTGAAGGGATTAGAATCTCATATGTCTGCGTTCGAGGTGGCGGCGAGTTGGCTACTTGATCGGTCGGATTATTTGCGGGATATTGCGAGTGAGCCGGGTCCGGAGGGCTCACTCGCACGCGCTGCGCTACAAGCCCTTCTTGGCTTTCTCGATCAACGCGAGCTTGATGGACGGCTGTTGACGCCAGCACGCGCGATCAAACGTGTGCGCAGTGCTGTGCTACTGGCTGACGATCGTGACCTTAGAGACGCGGCTCTTGGGGCTGACGCCGCCGCTGTTCGAATGATGACGATTCACGGTGCCAAAGGCTTAGAGTTTTCTGCAGTCCATGTGGTCGGCCTGCATGATCAGTGCTTACCCGGACGATTTCAACGCGATGACAGTCCCCTGCCGCCAGGATTGGTGCAGCCAGAAACACGGGAGATGCACCTCGAGGAGGAAGAATGCCTGTTTTTCGTCGCCATTTCGCGAGCGGAAGATCATCTTCGCCTCTATCATAACGAAATAGCAAACGTCCGATCTCGAAAGCCGTCTCCCTTTCTGGCGCGCCTCGGTAACCTTAGTCGCCACGAGCTCGCTGTTGCCACCGCCCCTTCCAACAGTCCTATTGTCCAGCACAAGCCTGTAAAAACCGTCCAAATCAACATATTTGATATTCGGGACTATGCAAGCTGCGCCTTGCGCATCGCATACCGGAGATATTTCGGGATTCATGGACGGCGCCACGAGTCTCCGTACCTTCAAACATCTGGCGTTCTCTATACTTTGGTGGATAGGATTACCGAAGTTGCCGGCCCGAATGTTAACTCAAATATGCAGGCTGTATTGGAAGAGGTTTGGGAAACACGCGGACCTATCGGAAGCGGACTAGCAGCCGATTACTTTGCCCACGCCAGCGGAAGGGTTTCGACTCTTGCACAGTTGGCCAGCGGGTTTGAGTCGCCGGGTTTTGCACATATTGAATTACCCATAAACGGTGGGACATTGACTGTCGGCGCGCCGTTAGTGCGTTCAACACCGAAAGGTACTGAAATCCGCTTCTTTGACGCAGGTCCTGTGCGCTCCAAAACCGGCAATGATCAATCAGCTGGTATTCTTCTTTCCGCCGCTAGGCATGCCTTTGGCCGCCAAGTAGACGCCATTGTCCCCCGTCAGCATTCAATAGACAGACTGGCTGCATGAAATAAGTGAGTGTTTTGGTTTCATTGCAGTGACTGTA
>NZ_JBALTN010000027.1:0-3005 GCF_036964565.1 Parasphingorhabdus sp.
CCATTCGTGCAGGTCGGAACTTACCCGACAAGGAATTTCGCTACCTTAGGACCGTTATAGTTACGGCCGCCGTTTACCGGGGCTTCAATTCAAGGCTTGCACCTCTCCTTTTAACCTTCCGGCACCGGGCAGGCGTCAGACCCTATACGTCGCCTTGCGGCTTCGCAGAGCCCTGTGTTTTTAGTAAACAGTCGCCACCCCCTGGTTTGTGCCCCCGACCGATGCTTGCGCACCAACCGGGCCTCCTTCTCGCGAACTTACGGAGGTATTTTGCCGAGTTCCTTAAATGTGGTTCTCTCAAGCGCCTTGGTATTCTCTACCAGTCCACCTGTGTCGGTTTCGGGTACGGTCTCATGGAGGGCTATTTCCAGGAACCCCTCAGCAGCCCGATCAATCCGTTAAGATCGAACGACCTTCGGGATCCGTCACCATCTCCTGGCCCAGGAATATTAACCTGGTTCCCATCGACTACGCCTTTCGGCCTCGCCTTAGGGGCCGGCTTACCCTGCTCAGATTAGCTTTAAGCAGGAACCCTTGGACTTTCGGCGACAGGGTCTCTCACCCTGTTTGTCGCTACTCATGTCAACATTCTCGCTTCTGATCACTCCACCGGATGCCTCACGGCCCGGCTTCACAGTCAGAACATTGCCTCCGTTGGCTGTCTTGTCCGTCATCCTCGCGGATGACCATGGACGCCTCAGACAAAAGAGGCAGCGTCCTCTATCACAGAACGCTCCGCTACCACGCACATCAAATGTGCATCCAAAGCTTCGGCTCGTGGCTTGAGCCCCGTTACATCTTCGCCGCAAGACCTCTGAATTAGACCAGTGAGCTGTTACGCTATCTTTAAAGGATGGCTGCTTCTAAGCCAACCTCCTGGTTGTTTTGGAAGTCTCACATGCTTTCCCACTTAGCCACGAATTGGGGGCCTTAGCTGTTGGTCAGGGTTGTTTCCCTCTCCACGACGGACGTTAGCACCCGCCGTGTGTCTCCCGGATAATCCTCTCGGGTATTCGGAGTTTGCTTAGACTCAGTAAGGCTGTGGGCCCCCATCATCCATGCAGTGCTCTACCCCCCGAGGGATACGTCCGAGGCGCTACCTAAATAGCTTTCGCGGAGAACCAGCTATCTCCGAGTTTGATTGGCCTTTCACCCCTAGGCACAAGTCATCCCGACCCTTTTCAACGGGTGTGGGTTCGGCCCTCCAGTTGGTGTTACCCAACCTTCAGCCTGCTCATGCCTAGATCACTCGGTTTCGGGTCTGATCCGTCTGACTTCGTCGCGCATTTAACACTCGCTTTCGCTGCGCCTACACCTAACGGCTTAAGCTTGCCAGACAGACCAAGTCGTTGACCCATTATACAAAAGGTACGCCGTCAGGATGCAGGATCCCTCCGACTGCTTGTAGGCGTCCGGTTTCAGAAACTGTTTCACTCCCCTCGTCGGGGTGCTTTTCACCTTTCCCTCACGGTACTGGTTCGCTATCGGTCAGCAAGGAGTACTTAGCCTTCGGGGGTGGTCCCCCGATCTTCGAACAGGATTTCACGTGTCCCGCCCTACTTGATACGTCCGATCGAACTTCCCGTACGGGGCTGTCACCCGCTATGGCCGATCTTTCCAGATCGTTCCGGTCATTCTCACGGCTCGGCTGGTCCCCGTTCGCTCGCCGCTACTGGGGGAGTATCTGTTGATATCCTTTCCTCCGGGTACTTAGATGTTTCAGTTCCCCGGGTTCGCTTCTTAAACCCTATATATTCAGGTCAAAGATACCTGGTCATGCACACTGTTGACGACCCGAGGGTCACAACAGCAAACATTCAGGTGGGTTTCCCCATTCGGAAATCCATGGATCAAGGCTTGTTCTCAGCTCCCCATGGCTTATCGCAGAGTATCACGTCCTTCATCGCCTCTTGCTGCCAAGGCATCCACCAAACGCCCTTATCGCGCTTGATCTGATCCGGAAGAAGAAAGACTTGCAGCCTTCCAGCCCTGCGCCCTTTTGCGTCGCGCAGGAATCGCTTCCGGTCAGAAACATGTACATTCCCGCATATCCATCCTGCCTCGCGGCGCGCCAGCTCGACGCTGGAGGCTGCTGCGCAGCACGGATACACATGTTAGTTGTACTTGACTTGGACAACGTCGTCGTTGGTCGCAGGTCTGGAATGACCGCTTCCACCGCTCCCCCACTCGGGAACGGCCGACAACGCCGATTTTCTCTCTGAACGATATCAAATGCCTTCCCGGGGAAGGCCCGCGTCCGACAGGACGAGACAGAACCGCAAGGCGCTGTCTGATCATGTCGGGGAAATGGTGGAGCCTAACGGATTCGAACCGTTGACATCCTGCTTGCAAAGCAGGCGCTCTACCAACTGAGCTAAGGCCCCGGAAGCCTGTTTCCCGGTGGCCCGAAAAGGACGCCAACCGCCCCCGACGGGGCGCGCGACGCCTTCCGGAACCCCACCCGAAGCCTGCGGTCCCACGATCCGGCCCGGCAATGCGCTCCGCCGATCCGGTCCGACGGCCGGGACCGGATCCCGGGGCCGCGCCCCTGTCGGGCGGGCGCCACCATCTCTGGTGGGTCGAGGAGGACTTGAACCTCCGGCCTTACGCTTATCAGGCGTACGCTCTAACCACCTGAGCTACCGACCCGCAAGCCGGTCCCGACAGCGTCGGGATGCCGCCTTCCTGTGGAAGGATGCAAGGCGCAGCGCCGAGGGCCGCAAGGCCCAACGCAGCGGCACTCAAACCCGCATCCTGGCTTTCTGACTGAAGGGATATGAGGACGGTCCGGCCGTCATGTGAGCATCTGACCGATGCTCTGCCAAGTCGATCCACGAGGCGGACATGTCCGCCTGCCAGGATCGTCCTTAGAAAGGAGGTGATCCAGCCGCAGGTTCCCCTACGGCTACCTTGTTACGACTTCACCCCAGTCGCTGATCCTACCGTGGTCCGCTGCCCCCTCGAAAGGTTAGCGCACGGCCGTCGGGTAGAACCAACTCCCATGG
>NZ_JBALTN010000028.1:0-2691 GCF_036964565.1 Parasphingorhabdus sp.
GTCGATCAGCCTTGGCGCATTATGACCATCGGCCGCCGCGAATGGGCCCGTGGGTCATGATCATTGCAGGTTGGTATTAGTTGCCCCGTTGCAAAGCCGATTGGGTCTGGACCTTGCCGGTTAATACAACGCCTGATGGCAAGTCTGCGGCGGGTTTCTCTTTCACCATCTTGGCATCAAAAAAGAAGCAATTGCCGGGCCTCAGGACGACACTGAACTGTTTATCGTATTGACTGGACAGGACAGCAACTGGTCGCACAGACCGCCGGCGGCGCGTTCACTTACACCATTAATGCAGGCCTAACCCGCACTAACGGAGGCGAACTGAGTCTTACCTATCGCCCCGACTCTCATCTGACGCTGAGCGCAGGTGCGACATATGTCGATTCGAAGCTTGCTACAAACCTTCCGCCCGAGGTGATCGCCGCGGGAACCGTTGGTCGAGCAGGCGACCGTTTGCCATTCATCGCGAAGTTTATTGCGAACGGCAGTATCGAATATAAGGGCGATATAGGCCATGGCGTTGAAGGATACGGACGAGCCTCGGTAAATTATCGCGGTTCTTCGTATAGTTCGTTCAGTCCAGCGAGCACCTTCTACACCAAATTACCACAATTCGCTTTGATAGGTGCCGAGTTTGGGATTCGCAGTGAATATGCGGACTATGGGATATCCGTCGAGAATCTGACCAACAAGCCTGCTTATCTCGGCGTCTACGACTCGATCGACGGAATCCGCATCTATTCGCCGGGGCCGCGCACCATAAGTATTAAGGCGGCGGTGCGCTTTTGATCGTAGCCGTCGGGCGATCTCTCTAGGGGGTGCCCGACGGCTATTTCATTTTTACTGGCATGTTCACGTAGCGGAGCAGATGAAAAACTGGCTTAGTTTGTCCGAGCATCCGCAGAGCAACGCGCAAACAATATGGCGCGGAAAAAAAGATATGGATCGTGATGGAAAGCCTGCACGGAGAGGCTAGCATCGCGGAGCTATGCCGCCGGGAGGGCAGCCGTGGACATCATCAAGCAGCTGACGAAGTTCGATGACTGTCCGTATCTCTTGCCCAATCCTCGGACGCGCAAGCCCTACACGGACATCAAGCGGCCAAAGGCCCAATCTGGCGACTGGGTTCCGATCAGGCAAGTCGGCCAGCCGTAATCGAAGTTCAATCTAGCCAGCCCGGCTACCGTAATTACAGGTTCCAGCCAGACGGTGAATGATCTCGGCTGCGCCTTTCGAGAACCCGACCAGAAGAATTGCTCACTAGCGGCGCTGTTGGGCGCGCGGTAAAGGCCGCGTCCTTGATGCTCAATCAGGCCCGCATTCCAAGCCATCATGAAATACCGGGCGTCCTCCTCTGCCACCTTTATGGATTTCTGCTGGAAGCCCGCGACATCCAGGCCTCGGTTTGGGTCGCTACAGAACTCCGGAATGAGACGGTCGGTTAGAATTTGATAGAAGGAGGAAAGCCAGTCATTCATAATTGACCACATATTTGGGAGTGGGCGATATTGCAGCCGGCTACATCACGAAGGGATGGTGCACCAAAACAAGCTGGTAAGCAATCTGAGCGATAAATTTCGACTTATCGAATTTTCCGGCACAGCCAGCGTGGCCGTCTCAGGCCCCCCACGGATCCTTATCGTACGGCAGAGCGGGCGGGCCTACATCTTCATCATCGTCCTCAGCGAATAACTCGGGCCCAGCATTTTCGGGATTCCTGTACGTGTCCTTCTCCTGCACCCATAGAAGCAGCTGGGAGAGCGCATCGACCTGATCATCGTCGCGCGAGGAGGGGAACCCAAGGAGTTCGCCGGTAAAGTCCCCCAGCCAGTGGGCGCGCTCGGGAAGAAACAATCGATCTTGCTGGATCATCGCACTCGCACTCAGGGCCCGGGCAATCTTGTCGCCCTCTGGGCGCCGGGCAATCGGGAGCGGCACACCCTGCGGTTCTTCCGCCCGCAGTGACTGGATGAGCGCAGTCCCGGAAGAAGCATCCTCGATCAGCAGGACCTTTGCGCCATGTGCTCTGCCAAGCTCGATGGCCTTGGCCTTGAGCAGGTGAAATTTTAACCGCGCGCGAAACACATCAATTATGTAAATTGATTTTCCTTGTATCAAAGCGGTGACGCAGACCGACCAGTCATTGAACGGATTGTCCTTGGACGCGGTATCCCAGGACTGCACGATCTGGCCATAGCCAAGATCAATGGTGCCGGGTTTATAGGAGTGCAGCCATGCAGCCTCGATAATATTGCCAACCGCAGGAACCGGCGCCTGCTGAAACTGACTGGCGAACACGATTGGATTGTCCGCCTTGCGCCTGAGCAGCACCTCGAGGCTCTGACGGTCAGGGTGAAGCGCGCTGCCGGCTCGCCTGTGCCAGGTCCTCCCCCTTGTGAGGGGAATGTCCTCGTCGCGCTCTGCGATGGCGGGCAAGCACAGCTCATACCAGCCCTCGCGTTCCTTCAGGATGCCGACCAGATCACCTTCATGCAGGCGCTGCATCACCACAATGATCACGCCGGTGGCCTGATTGTTGAGGCGCTGCGACAATGTGTCGTCGAACCACCGAATGACCTTTTCCCTTGCCGGCTGCGACATCGCGTCCTGAGTTTTCATGGGATCATCGATAATGATTATATCAGCTCCGAACCCGGTCGTGACACCGTCAACCGATGTCGCCATGCG
>NZ_JBALTN010000029.1:0-2651 GCF_036964565.1 Parasphingorhabdus sp.
ACAACTGGACAAGTTGCGCCGTATGACCTTTGGCCAGTCGTCGGAGAAGCTTGTCCAGCAGATCGAGCAACTGGAACGTAAGCGTGAGCTGCAGGCCGCGTATTATGCGGCTTGACGGCTCGATTTGTTATCGTCTGCCCAGTTCCAGGGCATGAGTTCGTCCCATCGGGAAGCGGGCCAATCGGATGCGATTTTTTCAATAACATCGGTAATATAGGCTTGGGGCTCCACGCCATTGAGCTGACAGGTTCCGATAACCGAGTAGATGGCGGCAGCGCGTGTTCCTCCGGCCTTGGATCCGGTAAATAGCCAATTTTTTCTGCCTATCGCTATGGAACGGATAGAGCGTTCTGCAATGTTATTGTCCATCTCGGCCATGCCTTCATCGAGATAACGTGTGAGCGCATCCCAGCGTTTGCGGCCATAGGCTAGAGCCTTGGCCATGCTTGATTTGGGCGACAGACGGCGCAAGGCATCGTCGATCACGCTGCGCAGCGTCTCGATTTGCGGTTTGCTATGTTCCTGGCGCTGCTGACGGCGGATATCGGGTGGCTGACCGCGAACATCGTCTTCGATCCGGTAAAGCCCTGCAATCCGTTCCAGTAGGTCGGCGGTGAGCGGCGTCGGGCTTGCTTGATGGTTCTCGAATATCTTGCGGCGGAAATGCGCCCAGCAGGCAACCTCGCGTATCCGGCCATCCTGATAGAGCTTGTCGTAACCGGCATAGCCATCGGCCTGCAGCAAACCTGTAAATGCCTTGAGCTCGGTTTGCGGATGGATGCCACTGCGATCAAGGGTAAACTTGTACCAGACCAAGGCCGGACCCGTAGAGCCGGATGCGCGGTCATCGACAACATGGGTCCACAATCTTGCTTGCGCCGTTTTACCCTTGCCTGGCACCAGCATCGGTACTGGCGTATCGTCGGTATGGATCTTTGCGGCCTTTAAGCCTTCTTCGCGGATACGGCTAACGATAGGATCAAGCAGACTTGCGGCTTGACCAGCCCAACCGGCCAGCGTCGAACGGTCGATGTCCACACCTTGCGCTGCCATCATCTCGGACTGACGGTAGAGCGGCAGATGATGATCGAACTTGTTCACGGCGACATGGGCAAGGGTTGCGAAGCTGGCTTTACCCCGGGCAATAGCTTTGACTGGTGCGCGGGCCTGCACAATCTTCTCGCAGGAACGGCAGCTATACTTGGGGCGAATGGTACGGATAACGCGCCATTGCACCGGCAGCACATCAAGCATCTCGTCGCTGTCTTGCCCAAGCGGGCGAAGGGTACCGCCGCAATCAGGACAATTACAGGCACCTGTCTCCGGTTCAATGCGGCGCTCGGTGCGTGGCAGATGATCGGGCAAAGCGCGGACGGGGGATGGCCGTCCGGCTTTTACGATCGGCTCAGGCGCCCGGGCATCGGAAATCGCAGCTTCACTCTCCAACTCTTCGAGCGTCAGTTCCAGTTGCTCGATCTGCTGGACAAGCTTCTCCGACGACTGGCCAAAGGTCATACGGCGCAACTTGTCCAGTTGTAACTGCAGGGTCTCGATCAGCGTGTCACGGGCCGCCAAAGCAGCTTCCAGCTCAGCAATCCGGGCGTCTTTATCGGGGTAAGAATGAGCGGTATCTGACACCGCCATTTAATAGCGGAGTGGGTCATGGATTACCAGTGAAACCAGCCCAAATATGCCGTTTTATCCCGCCAGAAGCGAGGCGTCCGTGCGTTCAGGTCTACGCCAGTCAATGCCTTCGAGAAGCATGGAAAGCTGGGCCGAAGAAAGGTGCACTTTACCGGTCTTTGTCACCGGCCAAACGAATTTGCCGCGATCCATCCGTTTGGAAAACAGGCACATGCCCTGACCATCATACCACAGCAGCTTGACCAGATCTCCGCGCTTGCCCCGAAAGGCAAACAAAGCTCCTGAATGCGGGTTCTTGTGCAATACTTGCTGCGCCATTACAGCCAGACCATTAAAACCCTTGCGCATGTCGGTTGCACCACAAGCAAGGTAAATGCGCGTCGAAGGAGATGGCGAGATCATCGACCCAGTACGCCCATTACCCGTGCCAGCGCATCGGCATCTATCCCCGCGTCCACCGTCAGCCTTATCCTTGATGGCAGGTCTATCCTGATCAGACCAGGCTGTGCAGGATTTACCGCCGCTCGGTCGATTGGGCCAGTATCCAGCGAGACTTCGGCAAAAGCGGGTGCGGCAAGCGCTCGGCTTGACGGGGTCATGCCCTCTAGCTGACCGTTCATCGCCAGACGCCGCCATGTGTATAGCTGGCCACTGCCTATCCGGTGACGCTCGCAAGTCTGGCCAACCGATCCCCCTGGACCAAATGCATCTGCCAGCATCGCCAGCTTCTGCTCGGCTGTCCAGCGCCGACGACCGCCGACAATCTCTACACGGCCAAGACTAGAACCACTCATATGAGTGGTCATATGACTAATCGTATGACTGCTCGCTGATCCCGAAACCATGTCGTCCATAATCGCCGCTCCCAAATAAGCAGCCTTCAACCCTTCAATGGCACAACGCGCAAGGCGGCCTACAGCTCTCGCTTACACTGGAACTGACGCTCGAAGAGTTGGAGAGTGAAGCTGCGATTTCCGATGCCCGGGCGCCTGAGCCGATCGTAAAAG
>NZ_JBALTN010000030.1:0-1214 GCF_036964565.1 Parasphingorhabdus sp.
CCAGAATATTGGCACTCGGCGATGGCGATCTGATCGGTCGCCAAGACCTTCAGACAGAAATTGAAGACGTCTACAGGATTCTGCTACGTATCGCGGACGAACCTGATGAAACCTAGGTCAAGGCCAATCCGGGATTGCGGCGAACCGATCGCGTTGAACAGTGTAACCGTCCGGCCTGAACGCTGCCGGTTCCATTTCCACGTCAGTAGGGCACCTGCCGCTACGTGCGAATGCCGGCCAATGCGTGTCGGTACAGTTTTTGGTGTCCGGTGTTGATGTGGCGTTGATGTAAGTGCGTGATCGGCCGGTGGTATCAAAATACCATCTGCTTATCTATCTGATATCACGTTATTTTTTGGTTGCGGGGGTAGGATTTGAACCTACGACCTTCAGGTTATGAGCCTGACGAGCTACCGGGCTGCTCTACCCCGCGCCGGTTTGAGCTTTTTCTGGCGGGCTGCTCGGGCCCCTGGGTTGGGCGCGCGGGTCCTGGCCTGCGCTGCCTTTCATGTCAGAGAATCTGTCGTCTCTTTCCAGGTCTGGCGGTGACCTACTCTCCCACGTCTTGAGACGCAGTACCATTGGCGCGACGGCACTTAACGGCCGAGTTCGGGATGGGATCGGGTGTTTTGCTCGTGCTTTGGCCACCAGACCGGGAAAGAGACGATCGGCGCCTTCCCCATCGAGGAAGATGTTGTCCAAGGATGTTTCTGGGAGGAAGGCTTTTCCTGCGCCTTTCGGGCGCGGGAAGTCTGTCTTCTTCCGGATCAGATCAAGCCAATCGAGCCATTAGTACCGGTCAACTGAACGCATTGCTGCGCTTACATCTCCGGCCTATCGACGTGGTGGTCTTCCACGGCTCTCAAGGGAGACCTTGTTTCGAGGGGGGCTTCCCGCTTAGATGCCTTCAGCGGTTATCCTGTCCGTTCATAGCTACCCAGCACTGCCGTTGGCACGACAACTGGTCCACCAGTGGAACGTCCACCCCGGTCCTCTCGTACTAGGGGCAGCTCCTCTCAAGTCTCCAACACCCACGGCAGATAGGGACCGAACTGTCTCACGACGTTCTAAACCCAGCTCACGTACCTCTTTAAATGGCGAACAGCCATACCCTTGGGACCTGCTCCAGCCCCAGGATGAGATGAGCCGACATCGAGGTGCCAAACGATGCCGTCGATATGGACTCTTGGGCATCATCAGCCTGTTATCCCCAG
>NZ_JBALTN010000031.1:0-908 GCF_036964565.1 Parasphingorhabdus sp.
CCAGATGGAACCAAATACTCGCTTATTTTAAACCGCCATATGTCTCAAATTATCTGACGACGGACACTTCTAACTTCGGACGATCAAAAGATTGTTGAACAGGTTTACACTGCCGCGCGCAGTGGTCTTGATATAAGTACCCAGCTTTATTCTGTCCCCAAGACGGTTGAGCAAGCGAGCGCACTTTTTTCTCACGATGCTGATCGATACGTTGCCTCAATGAGTTGGATTTCCGATATAGTTGATGCAACAAACCCGAGCTCCGTCATGGATATGGGATGTGGTGCAGGAATTCTACTCAAGCTCCTTAAACAGAGAAACAACTCCTTGAAACTGAATGGCATAGATGCTGCTGAAAATCTCATTAGGATCGGTTCGAAGATCCTGCAGCAGAATCTGATTATTGGCGACTACTGCGTCGATTCACCAGATTCGGAATATGATTTGATCGTATGTGAGTTTGGATATGACAATTCCAGTTTTCCCGAATCGACAAAACCTCACAGTTCAGCAAGGTGCGGAGCTATAGACTATTGTCCAGGGTGCGTGGAGGATGAACAAGACCACTTTCGAAAGTTTATAAAGGCTTGGCGTAAATGGGCCGCGCCAAATGGAGCGCTGGCCCTAACCGGACGCATGACCGATTATACTGCAGTCAGAGCTGTTACACTCGCCGCAAAAGAGGAAGGCTGGTTCGTTGACTTGTCCCTGTCCAAAGTGCTTACCACAATCGATAAATTCGACGGCAGGCAGTTCTTTCCTGCATGGTATTTCACTACTGAAGAGAGCCGATCTGCTTCAAACGAAGAGATTGCAAATTTCTATGCTGCCGGTGACGTGACCCCTTAAAACTCCTCCAGAAGTGATTAGAGTCCGGTCCAAGAAAGGACGGACGAATGAAGCGGATA
>NZ_JBALTN010000032.1:0-844 GCF_036964565.1 Parasphingorhabdus sp.
TGTTTTTCGGAGCGGTCCATGTGGCGCTCGCGGGCGCGGTGCTGGCGTTGCTCTGGTGGTTGCTGGGTTGAGAGCCCGGGGGCGGGAGGAGCGGCGACGGATGGGACTGCAGCTTTAGTGCGTCACCGGCACTGCTCGAGGCCAGAGCTCCGCGTCGAGCGCGGAGCACATTCTCTTCCCTGAGCTCCACTCTCATCCCTGTGCTCCGCGCTTGACGCGGAGTTCTGAGGGCCGGGTGATATCATCGGATGGATCGCGCCATTCTAGATTATATTCTTCAACGAGCGCCAGTTTTCCTTAGCTGCGCTTAGGATATCGCCATACCGATTGCCTCCAGAACTCCGCATCAAGTGCGGAGCACAGATCTCTGTCGGGCGGAGCAAGTTCACGCCATGTGCTCCGCGCTTGACGCGGAGCCCTGCGGGCTAGGTAATATCATCGAACAGGTCGCGCCATTCTGGATTGTGCGCTTCGATCAGCGCAATTTTCCATTCCCTGCGCCATTTCTTGAGCTTCCACTCTCTCGCTCTTGCATCCTGGATATCGTCATGGGCTTCGAACCAGACCAGCAGCGTGCAGCCATGTTCCTTTGAATAGCCATCGATCAACTTGCTGCGATGCTGATAGGCGCGCTGGACGAGGTTACTGGTGACGCCGAGGTAGGTTTTGCCGCGGCGGCGGTTGGCCATGAGGTAGACGTGGCCGGCTTTGGTCATGATATCAGCATCGCTATTGCCTCCAGGGCTCCGCGTCGAGCGCGGAGCACATTTCTCTACTTATGCTAAATTCTCCTTGTGCTCCGCACTTGATGCGGAGCTTCTATCGGTTATCGCTTACTTTTCAC
>NZ_JBALTN010000033.1:0-839 GCF_036964565.1 Parasphingorhabdus sp.
CCCCCATCACTGCGAACCGCCGGACGCATGAAATACGAGGGTCCGATCTGGAAGCCCGGATCGTCGATCGCAGCGTTCAACGCAAGATGCAGATCCGCGACACGCTGCGGGTACTTGCGGGCGGTGAGCCAACGTCTCAGGACCGATTTCGTGGGCCCCTGCGCCGGGAGCAACGCAGCGAATCCGAAGCGGCGGCGCATGGCGGTGTCCACGAGAGCGATCGAGCGGTCCGCGGTGTGCTCGATCGCGGAAGATGATGACCACATTGCGTGGCAGTGTGAACGGCTCGGCCTTGTCCGAGGAATACATCAGATCGATTGCCTCGTCGCGGTATTCGAGCAGAAAGTACAACTCACCGAAGAAAATCTTGGCGAGGCTTCCGCGATTGATCTCGTCGACGACCAGCACGAACAACTGATCAGGATGTGTGCGAGCGCGGTCGGTCAAGCGGCGCATCGGGCCCGGCTTGAGTTCGAAGCCGACCTGACCATCGCTGCGCGGGGTCGGCCGGAAGCCTTCGAAGAAATCCTCGTAACTGTAGACAGGGTGTAACACCCGCGATGGTGACGGAAGTCCGGGCCGGCGAGATGCCGAGCCAACATCCTTCGCGATGTACGTCTTCCCGGTACCGGGCGGCCCGTAGAAGATCAGTTGCGGGCGATCACGCAGCAGGTCGGTGCACCGGGCCAGCCAACCGAGATCCACATGCAACGCCTCCGCCAACTCTTGGTCCGGATCCACGATAGAGAATTCCGTTGTCGGAACAAGCAATTCGTCGTCGGAACCTTCGACCTCATCGACATCGTCATCGGTCGCGTCAACCTTCTTGAGCGGTTTGA
>NZ_JBALTN010000034.1:0-740 GCF_036964565.1 Parasphingorhabdus sp.
GCCACTGGCAGGCCAGCAGGAAAACGAGCTGATCGAGTATCGGTTCCCCGAGAACGGCGGGTCATGGGCAGACCGCTCAAACCCGCATGGGCTGCTACCGGTCATCAAGCGATGAAGGAATGGCCGCTTCTTCGCCCTTGAACCTGCAGCAGGTGCTTTTGCCGGAATGCTTGGGTCATGGAGCGGGACTAACGCGATTTGAGCCTGGCTTCTGCCCCTTCGGCGAATGCATTTCTACACTTGCCGGCATTTACCGCCGATTGTTGATTACCAGTTGCGTGCCAGACCCCAATTTTCGAAGCCAGTAACCACGAAAAAGAAGCTAGAATTCCCTATCACATATTGAAATATGAGAAAAAACTGGAGCGGGCGAAGAGATTCGAACTCTCGACCCCAACCTTGGCAATATCCAGATCCAACTTCGCTACGATCCGCTATTCTTCTCTAATATGCTGTAATATATAGATATATTTTTGTATTGGAAGAAGTTTCCTACGCTACCATATCTGAAAGCAACCTCTTTTTTGATCCCGAGTGCTTACATATTGCTTACATTTCGATATTGCCGTGCTAATGTAAGCAAAATTTGCGACAGGATTGACACACATGTCCAAGCTGACCAAGCGTAGCGTTGACGCTCTCGCAACTCCCGGGAAAGGCCAAGCATTCAAATGGGATGGCGAACTGCGCGGGTTTGGCGTGCGGGTTACGGCATCCGGCCTCAAAAGCTTTATTCTCCA
>NZ_JBALTN010000035.1:0-730 GCF_036964565.1 Parasphingorhabdus sp.
CGGCATCGTGCTGCAACGCGTAGGGGCCAATGCGCTTGACGTGATCGACAACGCCAGGGCCGAGATCGACACGATCGCGCAAAGCCTGCCGGAGGGGGTGGAGATCGTCACCGTCTATGACCGGTCCGACCTGATCCTGTCGGCGATTGAGACGCTGCGCACCACGCTGATCAAGGAAATGCTGGTGGTGGCTGCTGTCACCTTCCTGTTCCTGCTGCATGTCCGGTCGTCTCTGGTGGCGATCATCATGCTGCCGGTGGGCCTCTTGATGGCCTTCATCGCCATGCGGGCGCTTGGCATGGGGGCAAACATCATGAGCTTGGGCGGCATCGCCATCTCCATCGGCGCCATGATCGACGCCGCCATCGTGATGGTCGAGAACGCGCACAAACACCTCGAACGGGCGGAACCCGGCAAGCCACGGCTGGAGGTGCTGATCGAGGCCGCCTCCGAGGTTGGCCCGGCGCTGTTTTTCAGCCTGTTGATCATCACCGTGTCCTTCCTGCCGATCTTCGCGCTGGAAGGGCAGAAGGGGCGATTGTTCGGTCCGCTTGCCGCCACCAAGACCTTTGCCATGGCGGCGGCGGCGCTTCTGTCAGTCACGCTTGTGCCCGCGCTGATGGTGATCTTGGTGCGCGGGCGGATCGTTCCCGAACACCGCAACCCCGTGAACCGTATCCTGATCGCGCTTTACCGCCCCGTCATCCAATGGGTGCTGCGGGCACGCGTG
>NZ_JBALTN010000036.1:0-696 GCF_036964565.1 Parasphingorhabdus sp.
TAGAGCTAAATATGTCAGGCAACTCGTAGGCTTCTATATCAAGGCGGTCGGACACCAGCATGGCAAAAGCCATCTCCAGCGAGATACGCCCTGCAGAGCCCGCACTCAGGCGGCCTTCATAAATGAACCAAGGTCGAATCGGTTCTATCATGGATGTGTCCATAAGGCCCGAACGATTACGAACTGCTAAATCTGCCGGTCACGCATCTTTAACGTATTTGGCGCCGCGGATCCGGTTGGGCTGGCGAATGTGCATCCAAAAAAAGAGCAGCTGATGCAACGGAGCAAACGCGCGAGTTGTACGTACGCTACGCAGCCCCTTGCTTCCTCCGCGCATGTGCGCAACAACAATATTAAGGGTCTAATCGCAAATGGATGAACGTTGGGGGTCACGGCAGGCTCGATGACCGCGCGGATAAAATAGTCTATGACACCCGCGGTATCAGGTCAGATCAGCCGGACAATTTACAAGCGGTAACAGAATTGCGGTTGACGAGCTGAGAACTAATCAGCACCAATTAATCTGGTCGTTTGCGTTCGTTCGCCCTGACCCACTAGTTGAGTACAGCGTTAAACTTCCTGCGCTCAAAAACCATCAAAATGGAAATTGAGAAGATCGCTATTGGGAATGTATAGTAAATAAAATTATCATAGAGCAAATATGTCGAGCCGCCTCCAAAGAACGCCAATGCTGCC
>NZ_JBALTN010000037.1:0-264 GCF_036964565.1 Parasphingorhabdus sp.
CTTGACGTCGTCCCCGCCTTCCTCCAGTTTGTCACTGGCAGTATCCTTAGAGTTCCCGGCTTAACCCGCTGGTAACTAAGGACAAGGGTTGCGCTCGTTGCGGGACTTAACCCAACATCTCACGACACGAGCTGACGACAGCCATGCAGCACCTGTATTCTAATTCCCGAAGGCACTCCCGCATCTCTGCAGGATTCTAGATATGTCAAGACCAGGTAAGGTTCTTCGCGTTGCATCGAATTAAACCACATGCTCCACCGCTTG
>NZ_JBALTN010000037.1:274-672 GCF_036964565.1 Parasphingorhabdus sp.
CCCGTCAATTCATTTGAGTTTTAACCTTGCGGCCGTACTCCCCAGGCGGTCTACTTATTGCGTTAGCTGCGTCACTAAGTCCTCAAGGGACCCAACGACTAGTAGACATCGTTTACGGCGTGGACTACCAGGGTATCTAATCCTGTTTGCTACCCACGCTTTCGAGCCTCAGTGTCAGTATGATGCCAGGAAGCTGCCTTCGCCATCGGTATTCCTTCAGATCTCTACGCATTTCACCGCTACACCTGAAATTCTACTTCCCTCTCACCTACTCTAGCCTAACAGTTTCAGATGCAGTTCCCAGGTTAAGCCCGGGGATTTCACATCTGACTTATCAAGCCACCTACGCTCGCTTTACGCCCAGTAATTCCGATTAACGCTTGCACCCTCTGTATTAC
>NZ_JBALTN010000038.1:0-669 GCF_036964565.1 Parasphingorhabdus sp.
GCGCAGGTCGGCGCTATCGAGAAGAACCTGCGTATGATCCAGTGTCTGCTGTGATCGACCTCAATCGAGAAGATGCAGGCCGCCGCCAGTACATTGTAGTTGGACCGCCAAGGGGTGTACGAGGTGCGCGCCCGATACGTCGATGAAGCGCGCGTGATTGTGTCTCTGGTCGACCGGTTGTCGGGATGAAAAAGTTTACAGTGCATAGCTATCTATTTGATATCATTCAGAGCGTTGAACGCCTGGTTTACAATAAAGTAGCGGAAAACTGCGAAAACCGCTGGAATCATAATCCATGTGTCGGGGGTTCGAGTCCCTCCTCCGCTACCAATAATATCCCAGAAATCCGCGCGGTTGTTGGCACACTTTTGGACCTTTGGGTACGTTTCCCATCTGTTTTCTGGGCACAATCACGTGGTAGTTCGAGTGTTATTCCAGTTGTCATCAATTTAGTTCCGTGATTAGACAACTAGATGGACTCAGACAAAACTTACGAGATTCCGATAAGTGATGCGATATCGCACGGTGTTCCGGCTAACGATCTTCGCAGAGAGGCCGCTGACCAACATGGCCAAATTACTAGATGGCTTTTTGCTTCACTATTAGCCATCAACGGAGGTGCGGTTTTGGCTTCTGCGCAACTCGCTGTTAGCGCACATCAAATACAAT
>NZ_JBALTN010000039.1:0-652 GCF_036964565.1 Parasphingorhabdus sp.
GTCGCAACCCATTATTGCCCGCAAGGCAATCAACCCCGGATGCGGATGACCACTCCCGATGGAGCGTCAAAGATCAGATTTGATTTCTGGGATGCGACCAATTTGGTAAACCCGACAGACAATCATCAGCATCAACTGTCTTTTGACTTGTCCGACCCTGAACATGTCAGGCGCGGGGAAGTCTACATGAGCGGTGAGGGCGCGACGTCGTCCGAACTGGTTTTGGAGCGGATGAACTAGGGGGCAATTTTCGCCGTGCGAAAAAGGGCGCGGAAATCTGTCCTCGCGCCGCGGCTGCTCCGGCCTCGCCTATTCGGTCGATGATGTCACCGCGGGTTTTGTGTTTGACAATCCGAATGCCACGGGGGCTTGTGGGGAGAGTTTTACCGTTTGAGGTTTGGACCAATCGTTATCAGCCACATATCGGGAATCGCTCCCAAACGAAGTGGCAATAAACTCGTACCCAATCCCGCGCTCACAAATATCGTCTTTCTACCTTCCGTTATTTTCCCACAACCATAGCGATCACCATATTTCGACATGTAGGCAAAGGCGCCAAACCAAGGTAAAACGATTTGGCCACAATGTGTGTGTCCAGCGAGTATGATACTTTCCTCGTTCGGGAGATCGGGGGTAATATCCGGGCTATGAC
>NZ_JBALTN010000040.1:0-619 GCF_036964565.1 Parasphingorhabdus sp.
GCCCCAGTTAAACTACCCACCAGGCACTGTCCCTGAACCAGATCATGGTCCGAGGTTGAGGTATCCAATTCGATCAGAGTGGTATTTCAACAACGACTCCACGATAACTGGCGTCACCGTTTCACAGTCTCCCACCTATCCTACACAAACCGAACCGAACACCAATACCAAGCTGTAGTGAAGGTCCCGGGGTCTTTTCGTCCTGCCGCGCGTAACGAGCATCTTTACTCGTAATGCAATTTCGCCGAGTCTATGGTTGAGACAGCTGAGAAGTCGTTACGCCATTCGTGCAGGTCGGAACTTACCCGACAAGGAATTTCGCTACCTTAGGATGGTATAGTTACCACCGCCGTTTACTGGGGCTTAAATTCTCAGCTTCGCCATTACTGGCTAACCGGTCCTCTTAACCTTCCAGCACCGGGCAGGCGTCAGTCCGTATACATCGTCTTACGACTTCGCACGGACCTGTGTTTTTAGTAAACAGTCGCTTCTCACTGGTCTCTGCGGCCCCACCCAGCTCAGCCAGTGAATCGTCACCAAACAGGGCCCCCCTTCTCCCGAAGTTACGGGGGCATTTTGCCGAGTTCCTTAACCATAGTTATCTCGATCGCCTTAGTAT
>NZ_JBALTN010000041.1:0-621 GCF_036964565.1 Parasphingorhabdus sp.
CGGCTACGCCTGTCGGCCTCGTCTTAGGTCCCGACTCACCCTGGGCGGATTAACCTGGCCCAGGAACCCTTGGTCATTCGGCGGACGAGTTTCTCACTCGTCTTTCGCTACTCATGCCTGCATTCTCACTCGCGCAGCCTCCACACCTGGATCACTCCGATGCTTCCATGGCTGCACGACGCTCCCCTACCCACCCACACACCTGGCTGAACCCTCGCAAGAGAACAGCGGGCTATTGTGTGAGTGCCGCAGCTTCGGTGGTGTACTTGAGCCCCGCTACATTGTCGGCGCAGGATCACTTGACCAGTGAGCTATTACGCACTCTTTCAAGGGTGGCTGCTTCTAAGCCAACCTCCTGGTTGTCTTCGCGACCCCACATCCTTTTCCACTTAGTACACGCTTAGGGACCTTAGCTGGCGATCTGGGCTGTTTCCCTCTCGACTACGAACCTTATCGCCCGCAGTCTCACTGCCGCGCTCTCACTCACCGGCATTCGGAGTTTGGCTGATTTCGGTAAGCTTGTGGGCCCCCTAGACCATCCAGTAGCTCTACCTCCGGCGAGAAACACGTGACGCTGCACCTAAATGCATTTCGGGGAGAACCAGCTATCACGGAGTTTGA
>NZ_JBALTN010000042.1:0-585 GCF_036964565.1 Parasphingorhabdus sp.
TTTCCCTCACGGTACTGGTTCACTATCGGTCACTAGGAAGTATTTAGCCTTGGGAGATGGTCCTCCCGGATTCCGACGGGGTTTCACGTGTCCCGCCGTACTCAGGATCCACTCTGGAGGGGATACGATTTCGGCTACAGGGCCGTCACCTTCTCTGGCCGACCTTTCCAGGTCGTTCACCTATCCTATCCCTTTGTAACTCCGTATAGAGTGTCCTACAACCCCAGGAAGCATGCTTCCTGGTTTGGGCTGTTCCCGTTTCGCTCGCCGCTACTCAGGGAATCGAATTTTCTTTCTCTTCCTCCGGGTACTTAGATGTTTCAGTTCCCCGGGTTTGCCTCACGCCGTGCTATGTATTCACACGGGTGTCCCGCCAGTCTCCCGGCGGTGGGTTCCCCCATTCGGATACCCCTGGATCAAAGTGTACTTACCACTCCCCAGGGCATTTCGCTGTTCGTCGCGTCCTTCATCGGCTCCTAGTGCCAAGGCATCCACCGTACGCCCTTTCTACCTTGATCTAGCGTCTAAGACACACGGTCCTCACGGACCATATGTGAAATAATTGGTTTGATGTCTTGATGAATC
>NZ_JBALTN010000043.1:0-578 GCF_036964565.1 Parasphingorhabdus sp.
CGGGAACCAACCATGACAAAGAAGCCCGGCAATTCGGCATCTCGCACAATTTTCTGACGGCCTTTTTCAGAGTTAAGGCCGACAATAGTACGATCAGTCAATGTTGCGTGAGACATATCGAATTCACTTTTAGAACGGTAAACTCAACCACGAAAGTCAGAATCTGTCAATCGCCGCCTTTGCGCCATAATACAGCACCTACTTATTTTTCAATATGTTATAGGATCTTTATTGCTCTATATCGTTGAAAGGGATAGAACAGAAAAGTAGACCCTAAAAACTTTTAATCAGTAGGTCGCTGGTTCGAACCCAGCAGGGCTCACCATTCCAATAAATTCAATGACTTATGGGTTTTCAAACCTGCATTGTCACACACCATTGTCTCGCAGAAAATCTTCTGGATGTCAGGGTACCGCAGCATCATCTCTATCCCGCATGGGGCCGTGAACAGGCGTTTTGCGTTCAGTCATCTAGATTCACATCCCCCTTCCAAAAAGAGTGATGCCGAGATATGAATCTGAAATCGATGAGCAAACAAGCGACAACCTCGACTGCAATCCCCAAGCAGCCTAAAAAAC
>NZ_JBALTN010000044.1:0-569 GCF_036964565.1 Parasphingorhabdus sp.
GCGGACGCTTCGCTGGACGCCGCTGCTCGTCTTCGTCGCCCTTGTCGCCGGCTATGCGATGCTGGCGCGATCGCCGAGCGTGCTGACGCCCGACTTCTGGATTGCTTGGTTGCTGTTCTACGGCGCGTTTCTGGCCGCGCATTTCGTGCGGCTGGCCGGCCCGCGCTTCACGCCGAGCGCACGGGAGCCGCTCGACGAGCGGGAGCTGACGGTCAAGGTGCGCGCCCATGCCATCTCCGGGATGCTGTTCGCCGGAACGGCGATGTTCGGCTGCTTCTATATGGCCGCCGCCGGCACCCCGGGGCTCTGGCACCCGCAGGGCTGGTATGACTGGTTCAATCTTGGCTTCGGGATCCAGGCAGCCGCCACGCTGTTGCCAACCTGGGTGGCCAGTTGGCTGGAGCCAAGGCCGATCACGGATCTGGAAGACTGAGGCCCCGCACAGGGTGCGCGGCGCAGCGATCAAACCGCCAGTGCAATGGGCCCGACAAGAAAAAACCGGAGGCACGCGGCCCCCGGTTCTCTCAATTCAGATAACAAGCCGTCTGCGTTCTAGAAACGGAGACCCG
>NZ_JBALTN010000045.1:0-559 GCF_036964565.1 Parasphingorhabdus sp.
GGCAATCCGATCTCGTCGACGACGACGCAGGCGATCCGTTACGTTTTGCCGGACTGACCGGCGTACCAATCTAATTTGACCTTTATCGAAAAGGACCATTCGCTATGATTACTCAAATTCTTGCCGTCGCGGGCGAAGCGGCACCGCAGAACCAGTTCGGCTTCATGGAAGCCATGGAACAGGGCGGCGTTATCGCCTGGTCGATCTTCACCGTGCTCGTCATCATGTCGGTCGGCTCGTTCTACATCCTGTTCACCAAGCTCTTCGAGCAGAACAAGATCATGCGTCAGTTCAAGGATGTGCAGGGCTCCTTCTGGAAGACCAGCAGCCTCAAGGAAGGCGCCACCAAGCTGGAAAAGAACAGCGCCTGGCGTCAGCTGGTTGACGACACGGTTCAGGCCGACGAGCAGCATGGCAAGATGACCGACAGCCTCGAAGCCCATGAGTGGCTGCACGGTTCGCTGGCGCGTTCGGAAGCCTATGTGAATGCAAGGCTGGCCGGCGGTCTGCCGTTCCTCGCTTCGGTCGGCGCAACCGCACCGTTCATCGGCCTGCTCGG
>NZ_JBALTN010000046.1:0-557 GCF_036964565.1 Parasphingorhabdus sp.
GGATCCCTACAACCCCACCAGCCCACTCGAGATGGCCGATGCCGTGACACTGGTGGCGCATGTGAGCAAGGGGACCTATATTCGTTCCCTGGCGCGCGACCTCGCCCATGCACTTGGCACGGTTGGCCATGTGACCTATTTGCGCCGCATCAAGGCCGGTCCCTTTGATGAAACGCAGGCGATTTCACTGGACAGATTGAACGAAATCGGTAAGGGCGCGCGACTTGAAGACGTAATTCTGCCGCTGGAGGCAGGGCTGGACGACATCCCGGCTCTTACCCTCGGGCCCGACACGGCAGAAGCGGTCCGTCAGGGCCGCGTCCTCACCGGGCTGCCCCAATCCGACGGGCTCTATCTTGCCAAGCACAATAATGTGCCGGTGGCGCTGATGGAGGTTTCCGGCGGGACGGCGAAAGTCGTCAGGGGTTTCAACTTTCCCGATGTCGCGGAGTGAACTGAATGACTGTATCTGCAGAACGCAAACAAGAAATTATCAAGGACAACGCACAGGCCACGGGCGATACCGGCTCTCCGGAAGTCCAGGTCGCGATCCTGAC
>NZ_JBALTN010000047.1:0-552 GCF_036964565.1 Parasphingorhabdus sp.
GCCAAAGGGTGCCGCATTGGGGGTCTGCAATTGGGGCTATCACATTACGTAACGGACGCGCGGAACAATGCGCAATTTAGGGGTAACTTATGACAAAATTGAACTTTATCGCAGCGGCTATTCCTGCACTGCTGCTCGCTGGTTGTGCAACCATGCCTGCCATGCAGAATGTTGCGACCGTCACGGATCCTGTCGCACGGGAATTGGCGTACAAGGAACTTCAGGCCAATGCGCCAACGCCGATAGAAGGCAATGGCGGCAAATTCATGTCACCCTTCACCACGGACGGCGTAACGGCCGAATGGGTGACCAAGGCAATGAAGGTCCAGGCCAGCGGGCAGATTGGCGAAGCCGCCGGTCAAATCGCAGCCAACCAGCTTCTGAACAACATTCCTTTTGCCGGATTGTTCGGGGGCATGGCATCCAAGAGCATCGCCCGGTCTGCTGCGATGAGTTCGATCGGCGGCGAGGAATTCCTGAAAAGCAGCAGCGATCTTTCCTTCAACTCCCTCCCCGACATGGCGGCGTACATGTACGCCTTCCATTCCTCGC
>NZ_JBALTN010000048.1:0-264 GCF_036964565.1 Parasphingorhabdus sp.
CTGATCGACCTGTTCGAGAAGGTGAAGCGCTGATCCGCTGCGTCCCGATCCGGACCACCCCGGCGTCCCCGCAAGCGGGAGGGATTTGTTCGTCACCCTATCTTCGTCATCCTGAACTTGTTTCAGGACCTCCATCGGCGCTCCATAATCTCGCGGAATCCTGAAACAAGTTCAGGATGACGAGGGGCGACCAGACAGCAAGCTGCCAAGTCGACGCATCCTTTTTCCTCACGGGAGAGGAGGGGCCAGCCGGTTTCTCTCGTC
>NZ_JBALTN010000048.1:274-540 GCF_036964565.1 Parasphingorhabdus sp.
GGGCTGACGGAGGGGGCTCTGGCCCGGGCGCTGCACCCCGACGCGTGCCCCCTCCACCCCGCTGCGCGTGGTCGCAGGCGGGGAGGATTTTATGGCAGCAACCGTGGGCACCAAGCCTGTCGAAGGCCGTCTGCCGGCCGTTTGCCCCTCCGATTTGACTCCACCGCCTGGGGCTACTATATACCCCCATAGGGTATATGAAGCTTTGGCAGGGCGCGTTAGCGCGGGGGCAAGCTGCTGCAAGGGAACTTTTCGACGGGTCAGCC
>NZ_JBALTN010000049.1:0-529 GCF_036964565.1 Parasphingorhabdus sp.
GGACTTCCAGTATCGTCTTCTCAAGCTCTTGTTGGCGGCTTGGTTGGGGTAGTGACTGTGGCCGCAGGTCCTGATCATGTGGTCTGGGGTTTTGAGACAGTTGACGGCTTTCATCTTACCGGGGTTGCCAAGATACTGGGAGCATTGCTTCTTTCCCCAGTTTTGGGATTTTTCCTTGGCGGTTTATTGCAACGTCTCATGGCATTTATCCTGCGTGCCGCAAGACCTTCAGCCAATAAATATCTGCGTGCCTTTCAGTGGTTAACCACGGGCGTACTTGCCTTTTCTCATGGAACAAATGATGCGCAAAAAGGCATGGGCATGATTGCAATGATCCTCGTCCTCGGAGGAGTAAACGCACAATTTTACGTGCCTTTGTGGGTCATTATGGCAAGCGCAACCGCGATCACGATCGGAACACTGACCGGTGGTTGGCGTATTGTTAGGACATTGGGTTTTGGAATCTACAAGGTGAGACCTATCCATGCATTGGATTCGCAGATAACCTCGGCGGGAGTGATTTTGGCAG
>NZ_JBALTN010000050.1:0-509 GCF_036964565.1 Parasphingorhabdus sp.
GCCTGAAAAGCCGCGATCTCCGTTGGGGCCTGCGCGACGTCGCCGATATGGACGCGCTGGCGACGCAGAACGGGTTCGTCCGCGAAAGTCTGACCGAAATGCCCGCCAATAATATTTCGCTGGTTTACAGAAAGCACGATTAAGCCCCTCCTTTTCAAAGGAGGGGTTGGGGTGGTTTCTCTCGGCGAAGAGCCTTCCTTGGGTTTTCCCACCATTGCACCCCGCTCCTCCGCCCTTCGCTGGCGCGAGCAATGCTGGCGCACCACCCCAACCCCTCCTCTAAAGAGGAGGGGCTTAATCGCCGTTCCTCTTGCCATGACTTAATCGCCCGATTAACAGGGTCTCAAAATCAATAGGAGCGGGTATATGACGGAAACACGGCGCTGCATGGGATCTGCCATCGCCCATTGGGCTGAAAAGACACCCGACAATATCGCGATTGATGATGCCGACGGCATGGTCAGCTATGCCGAGCTGGATCGGCGCGTTACCGAATATGCGCGCGCCTT
>NZ_JBALTN010000051.1:0-505 GCF_036964565.1 Parasphingorhabdus sp.
ATTCAAACATATCAACAGAATAAAAACCCTAGGAACTCTGCGGTTTTGAGTTTTTGGCAACAGATGAAATTCCTTAGTCGGGAATCCTCTCGTCCCGACCAGTTTTCCGGAGACCATGGATATCCGGCAGACAAGCGGCCCGATTGAGAGCCGCGCGCCGCCGCGAAGCGAAAGCGGGTTTCCCACAAATTCTTGCCTTCGGCCCGTTGCTGGCGCCCGTTTATTGCGCGCAGCATTAACTTTACAAATACTGCGGCTTTTTATTTCCGTGACTTTTGGCCAGAACCGTCAGATTTCCGGCGTTTGTTGGACATTGACCGGACCCGGAGTGTGACCTTTCAGTCTGCCGTTCCACCGTTACGCAAATCCGCTCGCCTCCGGCCAGGCTGCATATCTTCCCCAATGTCAAAGAGCCGGTCCCGCGCTGGTGGCAGAAGGCCGGATATCATAAGCGATCGAGCCCGGTGTAGGAAAGAGTTTTCCGGGCGATGAAAACGGCTGTGAC